>JAHAKD010000010.1 GCA_018371855.1 Clostridium sp. | reverse complement strand
AAACATTCCAGAAGGAATGAAATTAGCAAATAATGACGGAACATGGGAAGAGCAAGAAGGAAAACTAATAAAGGTAATACCAGAGCTAGGAGCAGGAGAGACAAAAGAATATACAGTATTATTAAACTGGGAACAAACCGGAGAAAATATGGGAGAGAAGGCTAATGAAGTAAAATTAGTAGAAACAGGAAATGTACCAGGATTTGTAGATAACAATGATAAGGATAATACATCAAATGCAAATGTAATCATAAGTGTAGAGACTGGAGAATTACCAATAGGATTAATACTTGCATTAGTAGCATTAGTAGGATTAGAAACAATAACACTAAGATATGCAGTAGTATTAACTAAGAAGCAGAAAAGAAAATAATAAAAAAGAGGCATAAGGGAACATATTTCTGCTTGTTCCCTTAGCATTATTTAATAAAAGAACCTTAGCAGTGTAATAAAGAAAAGCTGTTATGTATAATACTGCATAAATTATATAAGGCAGATATAATATTATTTATTTATTGAGTATATTAAAAAAGTATATTATGATATAAAAAATAACAATCATTTCAGCATTAAAAGAAATAATTTTATAAAATGTTATACGTAGTTATTTAATATAATTTTTATAAAGAATTTAGAAGATATTATAACAAATTACAAAAGGAGAACGGCTGATGAAAGAAGAAAAAGAGCAACAAAAGAAAAAAGAAGAACAATTAAACTTAAAGGAATCAAAAGAAAAGAAAGGTGTTAAGAAAATTGCAAAAGAAGAAACTACTGGAAGCAAAGAAATTAAAAAAACAGTAAAAAAAGCACCTGCCAAAAAAGATTCTATTAAAGAAGTAAAAGCAAAGAAAACTACAAGTAAAACTAAATCAAAAGCTGAAAAAGAAGATGATAAAGAAGCTGTAGCAGAGGTTAAGGTGGAAAAAAAGACTACTAAAAAGGCAACACCTAAAACGGAAGGTAGTAAGAAAAAGAACTCAAAAACCACAGCTAAAAAGAAAAGTACAGTTTCAATGAAAAAAACAGCAAAAGCAGATGCTAAAGAAGAAAATAAAGAGGATTCAAACATAAAAATTAATGAAGAGAAAGCGACTGTAGAAGCATCTATCGCAGACAATACAGAAAAGGAAGAAAAAGCAAAAGTAGTCTCTACAAAGAAATCAAAAAAAACTAAAGCAAACAATGCAAAATTGGAATCAAATATAGCAAAATTAAAGGGTATAAAAGTTCAAGAAACAAAAATAACCAAAACTGATGATACAGATAATGAAGAAATTATTATAGATGAGCCAAAAGAAAATATAGAAAAACAAAAGGAAAAAGAAAAACTAGAAAAGCAAGCTCAATTAGCTAAAAAGAAAAGAAAGAATAGAACAATAATAACGACCATTGTTACAGCTTTAATTATAATAATTGTACTTATAACCATTGTTATTGGAACTTTAAACAGCAAAAGTATAGAAAGTCATAATTTCTACCAATGGATCTCTGGAGAAAAAATAGCCTATATTGGTGAATTAATATTTGACAGAAAAGAAGGTCTAGTAGAATTAAAAGCTATTGATAAAAATGTAACATTAGATTCTACACCAGTATATTACGTAGATGAAAAAAACAAAGTTATTTTTCCAAAAAATATGGCAATAGTATATCCTACTAATAATGGTGTAACATATAGAATAAATCAATTTTCAAATATTGTAGAAGAAAATGGAGAAACATACTTAGAAACAACAAATAAAACCAGGCTAAAACAAGCATTTTTGTATGACGGACAAGATTTATATTTCTTTTTAGAAAGAACAAAAATTATTGTTAATGGAACAATATATGAAGTTTCACCATTATCATATGTTAAAGTAAAATATAAACAAAATGTAGAAATTTATAATTATCAAAAAGATGAATATCAACTTATAGATACTACAGAGGTTCAAGATGCAACCGTTGAAGCAGATACATATACAATTAATATGAGTGTAGATTCTATACAAACAGCAGAAAAGGAACAGTTATTAATTAGAGGTTTAAGTTATTTACAACCTATTGAAGAAGTAATAAAAAAGTAGAATATTAATATTTAGAAATTACAAAATGATAAAGTAGTAAAAAAGAGCACACCACATTTTTAAATACCATAATAAAAATATGGTAAGAATAGTGGTGTGCTTTTATGTACAAAATCTAATTTGACATTAAAAAGGTGATATAATAAAATTATAAAAAGCAATTGTTACGGAACATTTAATGTAATTTGAACAGTATAATTGATATAATTTGAATATAAAACAAAGAAAGGGGAGTATGATAAAAAATCATACAAAATAGAAAATGAATGTAGAAGATATTATAAAAGCAACTAATGGTAAACTATTAACAGGAAATTTAGAAGAAAAATGCGAGAATTTTTGCACAGATACAAGGAAAATTCAAAAAGGCGATGTGTATGTAGGTCTTAAAGGAGAAAAATTTAATGGAAACGAATACTACAAAGAGGCATTAGAAAAGGGAGCTAAAGTTGCTGTTATTTCAGAAATAAAAATAGCAGCTGAAGAGTTAAAACAATACAAAGATAAAACAATAATAGAAGTAGAAGACTCTTTAGAAGCTTTTGGAAATATTGCTGCATATAAAAGAGAATTATATAACATTCCAGTTGTTCAAATAACAGGAAGTGTAGGTAAAACAAGTACAAGAGATATTGTGGCAAATGTAGTTCGTATGCAATATAAAACACTACAAACAGAAGGAAATCAAAATAATGCAGTAGGACTTCCAACTACTCTTTTAAAACTAAAAGATCATGAAGCAATAGTTGTAGAAAGTGGAATGAACCATTTAGAAGAAATAAGTTATCTAGGCAGAATAGCAAAACCAACGATTGCAGTTATTACAAATGTTGGAACAGCTCATATTGGCTTTTTAGGTTCAAGAGAAAATATACTAAAAGCTAAACTAGAAATATTAGAAAATCTAAAACCAGATGGGTATATCGTAATTAATAATGATAATGATATGCTAAATAAATGGGCTAAAGAAGATACTAAATACAAAAAATATACATTTGGTATAGAGCAAGAAGCAGATGTAATGGCTTATAATATTCAAATAAATGAAGATAACTCTACATATAATGTAAAAATAAATAATAAAGAATATAATGTAAAGGTACCTGTAAGTGGTAAACACTTTGTATACAATAGCTTATGTGCTATTGCAGTTGGTAATTTATTAAAAATAACACCAGAAAATATTATAAAAGGTATCGAAACATTTTCTTTAACTAAAAACAGAATGGAAGTAGACAAAATTAAAGATAATATAACTGTAATAAATGATGCATATAATGCAAGTTATGATTCTATGAAGGCAGCAATAGAATATTTACAAAACTTGCCCGCTAATAGGAAAATTGCAGTACTAGGAGATATGTTTGAACTAGGTGAGTTTGCAGAAGAAATTCATAGAAAAGTAGGTATAGAAGTATTTAGGCATAAAATAGATGTACTAGTAACAGTTGGAGAGTTGGCTAAATATATTGCAGATGAAGTGGAATATTTAGGAATGCCAAAAGAAAAAGTAATAGCAGTAGATACGACAAAAGAAGCTGTAGAGTATTTAAATAAAAATTTAGCAAAGGATGATGTTGTATTATTAAAAGCTGCTCATGGAATGAACTTTGCCGAGATATATAATGGAATAAAGGAGTAAAATATGTTAAAAATAGGAGTTATTTTTGGAGGAAAATCAACTGAACATTCTATTTCAATTGTGTCTGGTTGTTCAGTAGCTAAGAATATAAATAAATTAAAATATGAAGTGTTACCAATATACATCGATAAAGAGGGAGACTGGTATGAGGTTTTAGATGATTTACAAACTATGCCAAATTATAAATTAGGAGAAGAACCAATTAATCTAAGGCGTATAGAGAATATTATTGAATTTCTAAAGGGGTTAGATTGTGTGTTCCCAGTATTGCGTGGAAAAGGTGGAAATGATGGCTCTATACAAGGCTTGTTGAATCTCGTGGATATTCCATATGTTGGTTGTGGTATATTATCTTCCAGTGTTGCTATGGATAAATTATACATGAAAACAATTTTAGCTGATGCGGGGATTATGCAAACAAAATACTTTTGCATAAAAAATACCGAAGATGGAATTGTAAGCATAGATAATCAGTTTAATGAAAAGGAAGTTTCAATGGATGAATTGCTAGAATTAGTATATGATAAATTGAAATATCCTGTTTTTGTTAAGCCGGCTAACTCAGGAGCATCAATTGGAGTTAATAAAGCAACAAATTCATCAGAACTTAGAAAAAGTATAGTAAGTGCATTTTTTTATGATGACAAAATAATTTTAGAAAAAGAAATTAGAGGAAGAGAAATCGAAATAGCACTTTTAGGTAACGACAATGTAATTACTTCATATCCAGGAGAAATAGATATAAAAGATGAATTTTATAATTATAATTCTAAGTATCAAAATCCAGCAACAAAAACGATCATACCTTTAAATATGTTGGGAACAAAACTAGAAGATGAATTAAGAGAAATAGCGATAAAAGTATTTAAATCAATTGGTGCAAAAGATTTAGCTAGAGTGGATTTCTTTGTAGAAGAAAGAACAAATGTAATATATGTAAACGAAATAAATACAATGCCAGATATTACAGAGGATAGTATGTATATTAAGTTATTTGATGCTATTGGTATAGAATATTCAGATGTTTTAGACAGATTAATAAGATATGCAATAGAAAAATAATTTTTAATAAAACAACCAAGGAGGTAACATATGGAATACGAAGAAATAGAAAATGATGTAAAATCAGCTTTATCAGAATATCGTTTTACACATTCTTTGGGTGTTGCGAAAAAAGCTGTAGAGCTTGCTAAAATATATGGTGTACAAGAAGAGATTGCTAAAAAGGTAGGAATAGCACATGATATAGCTAAAGAAATGACTGAAGAAGAGATGCTAGAATATGTAAAGACTAATAATATAAAGATAGATGAAATAGAAACTGTAAAACCATCGCTTTTACATGGAAAGATAGGAGCTGATATTGCAACTAAAAAATATGGCTTTACAGAAGATATGGTAAATGCCATAAAGTGGCATACAACAGGAAGAAAAAATATGAGTATGCTAGAAAAGATTATATATGTAGCAGATAAGACCGAGGAAAATAGAAAAGGGACAAGGTTCAATTTAGAAAAAAGTAGGGAATTATCTACACAAAATATTGATGAAGCTCTTATATTTTTAATGAATGAATTGATTACATATAATGTAAAAAATGAAGGGTTAATTCATCCAGAAACAATAAATGCTAGAAATGATTTGCTGTTAAAAGATAGTAAAATGTGCAAAAATTAAAAAAACTATTTAAAAATGCATTTTTATATGATATAATGTTGGCACCATGAATGTGGAGGATGTTAAATGATTTTCAAAGATTATTACAAAATACTAAATTTAGAATCAAGTAAGATAACTCCTCAAGAACTAAAAGTTGCATATAGGGAAGCTGCAAAGAAGTATCATCCAGATATTAATATAGATGATCAATTTGCAGAAGAACGATTTAAAGATATAAATGAAGCATATAGGGTGTTATCAAACTCTACTTCTAAACGAAAGTATGACAGAATATGGAATAATAACGTGGGAAAAAAGAAGAAGTATGAAGAGAGCCAAAGAAAGAATGGTTCAAAATTTTCCGAATTTTTCACAATGTTTTTTGGAAATATTGTTGGTGAAGAGGAAAGAACCGACAATAAAGTAAAGAAAAAAATTCCTATAAGGGGAGAGAATGTAGAAACAGAAATTAATATGTCAATAGAAGAAACATATTATGGAACAGAAAAAAAGATTTCTCTTAGGACTCTAAAAGGAAAAATGAAGACTTTTGTTGTAAAAGTCCCAGCGGGAATTAGGAATCAAGAAAAGATCAGATTGATTGGCCAAGGAAAAGCTGGATTAAATGGTGGTAAAAACGGAGATTTATTTATAAAAGTAAATATTCAAAATAGTAAAAGGTTTAAATTAGAAGGAATTGATTTATACACAGACCTACGATTAACCCCATGGGAAGCTGCCTTGGGCACAAGAGCTACTATAGCTACTATAGATGATACCGCTTCTGTTTATGTACCAAAAGGAATTGAAAGTGGCGAAAAAGTCAGAATTCAAGGAAAAGGATATAAAGATGGTAAAGGTGGAAGAGGAGACCTAATAGCTGAAGTAAAAATAATAGTACCAAAAGAACTAACAACAGAGGAAGAAAAGTTATATAAGGAATTAGAACAAATATCTAACTTTAATCCAAGAAAAAGAGTAAATTAACATAATAACTTAAAATGGTTGACAAAAACTTACAAATTAGGTATAATTAAACATAGTAGTGTTACAAAAGACAAACTATGTATATAGAAAATCGTAGAAGTGTGGGGTGTATAAATATGTACGTTTGGGAAGGAAAACATTTTAGTATAATGGATCCAAATAACGTAAATACAGTAGTATATCAAATAAATGAAACATTAAAAGAAGATTTAGCGAAAGCACCAAAATATACAGTAACAAGATTAGATTATACAGAGGAAATGTATGGTGATAAGAAAAAGAAAACATTTTATATAGATGATCCTTCTGAAAACAAAGACGAACTTGTTATATTATCTTTTGGTAAAGATAGAGTAGTAATAAATATGGCAATATTACAAGGCGACAAGATAACTATATCTAAAAAGCCAATGCCTTTAAAATTTAATACTCTTTATTCAGACACAGAAAAAGAATATAAAGAATTTAAGTACACACCAAGTTTTAAAAGACAAATTTCAATCATAGACCCAGAAACTACAGAAGAAGTAAAGCCTATGGTATATTTTGATGAAGAGGCTAACGAAGTTAGAGGTAAATGTAAATTAAAAGCAAATAAACCTTATTTTGCTTTCGAAATTAAAGATAAAAAAGATTAAAGGAGAGGGGAGTTCTAATGAACAAAGCAGATAATTTATCTGAAAAATCTTGTAATTCACTAGTATTCGAGGATGAAGCGAAGGTGCTTACTTTTGCATGTATTACTACAGACAATGTAAAAGATGCTCCTTTATTATTAGGAGAAGTGGTAAAAAATAAAATCGTAGCACCAGAAAATGCAGCAGAAGCAAAACAACTTGCATCAAATGCAGAAAAACTAAAAAAACAAGGATGTAGAGTATCTACAAAAGATGTTGCAGAAGCAAGAATTGCAAGAGGAAGAAGTGTAACAAGACAAAGAATTGCAGTTAAAACCAATGAAACTAAAACTGATGGTGCTTCAAGATAATATCACAAAAGATAGGGATGAAATAAATGAAAGTAGAAGTAAATTTTAAGTTAAATGGTATGTTACAAAATGTAAGAAAGAGATTAATAATATTTGTAATATTATGGTTAGTAATTATAATCCTAGGAGTTGCTCCATTTTCTGCTTCTATTACAGAGGCAGTACAATCAGGAGCATTTAATTTCGAAATTTTTTTGGAACAATTAGGGAAATATATCACTAGCCCTTTTTCTAGTTTTGGACTTGTTTTCTCAGAAGGATATATAGGAACATTTGGAACAAGTATATTATATTTCACAATATTTTATTTAGCAGCTGTAGTAGTTGGAATGTTAAAGGCAAAACCTAAAAATGAATATACCGATATAGAACATGGTTCTAGTGGATGGGCAGAACATGGGGAACAATATAAAGTTTTAAGTAAAAAAAGCGGAATTATTTTAGCAGAAAACAACTATCTACCATTAAATAAAATGGGAAACATAAATGTGCTAGTTGTTGGACGGATCAGGTTCTGGTAAATCTGCATCATATTCTATACCAAATGCATACCAATGCTTAGGTTCATACATATTTACAGATCCAAAAGGTGAATTATACGATAGAACAGCAGGATACTTAAAATCTAAAGGATATAAAGTTAGAGTATTAAACTTAGTTAATCCAGAGTGTAGTGATGGGTATAACCCATTAGCACATATAAGAAATGAAATAGATGTTGATATTATTGCAAATACCATTGTTAAAGGACAAAGTGGTGAAAAAGCATCAGACCCGTTCTGGGATGATATGGCAGAAATCTTATTAAAAGCTTTAATTTGGTATTTAATATCAACTAGACCACCAGAAGAGCAAAACTTAGCAAGCTGTGCAGAACTTGTAAGGGCTGCAAATGATAGTGGTGGTACAAGTTTGTTAGGTGATTTAATAAATCAATTAGACTATACACACCCAGCAAGAAAAAACTATAAATCAATCGAAATAGCACCAGAAAAAACAAGAGGTTCTATTTTAAGTACATTACAATCTAGATTAGGTAAATTTGATAGTAAAGATATAGCAGATCTAACATCATCAGATACAATAAATTTTGAAGAAATTGGACAAGAAAAAACAGCTGTATATGTAGTTTCTTCAGATACGCATACAACTTATAATTTCTTACTTACAATTTTCTTCTCACAGATGATTCAACAATTATATGATTATGCAGATAAAGCTGGTGGTAAATTACCAGAAAAAACATTCTTCATACTAGATGAGTTTGCAAACATTGGTCAAATACCGGACTTTGATAAAAAGATATCTACATCAAGAAGTAGAGGAATCTCATTTAGTGTTATCTTACAAAATTTAGACCAATTAGAGGCTGTTTATGAAAAATCATATGAAACTATAATTGGTAACTGTGATACACACGTATTCTTAGGAAGTAACTCTACAAAAACATTGGAATATTTCTCTAAAGCATTAGGAGAAAAAACAATTTCAAGAGACAACCATTCTACAAACCGTGATAAAGGTGGTTGGAAATCTGGTTCAAGTGATTCTGACCAAATAATGGGTAGAGCATTACTTACACCAGATGAGTTAAGAAGATTTGACAATGACATGTGTATAATATTTGTTAAAGGTGTAAGACCAATCAAAGCGAATAAATTCTACTACTTCAGAAAACCAATGGGTAGGGAAATGGCTAGATTAGAAATAAGCCATAATGATGCAGAAGTAGGAGAAAGAGGAGAATGGAGAGTATTTAATCCTGCAAATCCATATTCATCAAATTCAGAAACAAAAACTCAGGATCTAAAAGTAGAATCTTTAGACGACTTGTTTGCTGATGATGAACCAAGTACTCCTAAAAAGGAGACTGCTAATGTGGCAACAGGTAGTACAAATGGTGGAGGAGCTCAAAATACAAATACTGCAGATTTTACAAAGCCAAAGTCTAAGCCAATGGAAATTCCATTAGAGGATAATAATGAAGAAGTAAATAATATAGATTTGGAAAAAGCGTTGGAAGCAAAATTTGACGAGTTATTTGGAACAGATGATGATTAAAATAACTATTAAGGGGTAGTAAAACTACTCCTTTTTTGTACTTTAAAAACTATAAATTATAATTGTATATATAGTCGAAATATAGTATAATATATGTGCATTTTATATATTATCAAAGGAGAAAAAATTGGAAACAACAGATTTAAAAATAGTAGAAAATAAAGAAAATTTAAAAGTAGGAACAGTTTTAGGAATAGTTTTTATAAGTTTCATAGTAATCTTTTTTATCTTATTTTTAGGGATAACACTATATATATCTTCAAGTGATAAAATTATAACTGGTATTTATATAAAAGGTGTTGAAGTAGCTGGCTTAACAAAGGAACAAGCAATAGAAAAAGTAACTAACGAGTTTAATAATGTATTACCAAACAATTTAACAGTAGTTCATGGTGAATACGAAACTCAATTAAACTTAGAAGATTTAGGGACAAACTTAAATATAGAAGAAGCAGTAAATAGAGCATATAACATTGGAAGAGATAGCAATATTTTTAAGAATATGGGGACAATAATAAAAAATTTAGTTTCTATTAATAATTTAGATCTTAATGTTACAGTAAATACAGAACAATGTACTTCTATTCTTAATGATATATCAACGAAATTACCAGATACTGTTGTACAAAGTAGTTATTATGTAGAAGGAAATAAATTAATTATTACTAGAGGAAAATCTGGTAATGTAGTAGATGTAACACCATCTATAGAAAATATAAAAAATAAAATTCAGGATTTAACATATGCAAGTAGTAAAATAGAACTTGTAACAGTTGCAAAAGACCCTGATGCAATAGATATAGATAAAATTCATAACGAGATATACAAAGAACCCGTTAATGCTTATTATACAACAAATCCATACGTGGTATATCCACATGAAAATGGTGTAGATTTTAATATATCTGTTGACGAAGCAAATGCTATGTTAAATGAAGTTAAAGATGAATATGAAATTCCATTAAAATATACTGCACCAAGTGTAACAACAAATATGATTGGAACAGAAGCGTTTCCTGATTTACTTGCAAAATTTTCTACAAATTATAATGCAAGAGATACAGATAGAACAACAAATTTAAGATTAGCAGCAGAAAAAATAAATGGAACAGTATTAATGCCAGGGGAAACATTTTCATATAATACTGTTGTTGGAGAGAGAACTATAGCTGCAGGATATAAAGAAGCAGCTATGTATCAGAATGGTGAGGTTGTTGATGGTCTTGGTGGAGGTATATGCCAAATATCTACAACATTATACAATGCTGTGTTATATTCAAACTTAGAAATAGTAGAAAGAAGAAACCATCAATTTGTACCATCATATGCATCTGCTGGTAGAGATGCAACAGTTGTATATGGATCAATAGACTTTAGATTTAAAAATACAAGAAATTATCCAGTAAAAATTTTATGTACTGTAAGTGGTGGAGTAGCAAAATGTGAGATTTATGGTTTAAAAGAGAATCCAGATTACGATGTAGAGATTACATCAAGAGTTACCCAAACTACAGCTACAAGTATAAAATCAGAAACATATAAAACAGTAAGACAAAATGGACAAGTAATAAGTTCAGAAAGAATAAATAAAGATACATATAAAAGACATTAAAAGGAGGACAAGATGTATTTAATTGTAGGATTGGGAAATCCAGAAGAGGAATATTCAAACACAAGGCATAATATGGGATTTGATACAATAAACCATTTAAGCCAGAAACTTAATATAACTGTTACTAAAGAGAAATTTAAAGCTTTATATGGTGATGGAATAATAAATAATGAAAAAGTAATTTTATTAAAACCTCAAACATATATGAATTTAAGTGGAGAGGCTATTATAAAATACAAGGATTTTTACAAAATTCCATCAGAAAATATAATAGTTATATATGATGACATAGACGTAGATGTTGGCAAAATTAAAATTAGAAAAAAGGGTGGGCCAGGCACTCACAATGGAATGAAATCTGTTGTAAAAGAATTACAAACAGAGGACTTCCCACGAATTAGAGTAGGAATTGGAAAACCAATGTTTAAGGAAATGATGATAGGGTATGTACTTCAAAAACTACAGGGTGAAGAGCATGATATATTAAACGAATCAACTAAAAAAGCAGCAGATGCTGTATGTGATATTATAACTTATGGAATAGACAAAGCAATGAATATGTATAATTAAATTTGCCTAAACTATTATTAAGAAAGGAAAAAAATGCAAGAAATAAGAATAAAAGTTGATACTAATGAAAAAATTGCTACTTTAATAGAAGATTACAATATAGTAGAAAGGTATATTATTAAAAATCAGGACAACATAGAAGGAAATATATATAGTGGAATTATAAAAAATATAATTCCAGGAATAAAGGCTACTTTTGTGGATATAGGTAAAGATAAAAATGCATTTTTACATTTTGAAGATATGCATAAAATAAATGAAGAAATCAAATTAAACAAAAAAATATTAGTGCAAGTACAAAAAAATTCTATAAAGCAGAAAGGAGCTAAGCTTACCACGAATATAAAGCTAACAGGAAGATATCTTGTTTTAATGCCAAAGACTAACTTTATAACAACTTCTAGAAAAATAGAAGATGAAGCCCAAAAACAAAAGCTAAAAGAATTGGTAGAAAAATATATTCCTACTGGTTTTGGAGCGATTATAAGAACAAGTTGTATTTCTGCAACAGAAGAGGAAATCAGCCAAGACATACAAAGGTTAGTAAATAGGTGGAATAATATACAAAAAGATATATTAGAAAACGAAAGTGATTTGCCATGTTTAATAGAAGAAAATAATGATATTATTAAATCTTTAATTCTAGGAACAGCAGATGGTAAGATGAATAGAATTATAACTAATAATGAAGTATTTAATAAAGAAATAAAGAATTTTCTAGAAGTATATAATTTAGACAATAATGTAAAAGTAGACTTTGAAAAAGATGTATTCGAAAAATATACTATGCAGAAAGAATTACAAGATATAGAAAATAACAAAGTATGGCTAAGATGCGGAGGATATATTGTAATAGACAAGACAGAAGCATTAACTGCTATAGATGTTAATTCTGGAAAATGTGTAGGCAAAGATAATTTTGAAGATACAATATTAAAAGTGAATACAGAAGCTGCAAAAGAAATTACGAAACAGCTTAGATTACGTGATATAGGTGGAATAATTATAATAGATTTTATAGATATGCAAGAAGAGTTAAGCAAGGAGAAATTATTAAATTGTTTTGTAGAAGAAACTAAAAAAGATAGAGCTAAAGTACAAGTAGAGGGATTTTCAAAATTAAATTTATTAGAACTTACACGAAAGCAAATTTATGGTAAAGAATAGAAAGTAATAGTAAACATAATTTTTGAACTTTAAGCTCCGGCACTAAAGTTCAAAAGTTGACAGAAGGGAGAAATGATGAAAGTAGGTTTTATATCCTTAGGTTGTTCTAAGAATTTGATAGATACTGAAATTGCAATAGGAATATTAAAAGAACATGGAATGGAAGTTGTAAATAATCCAGAAGATGCAGAAATGATAGTTGTAAATACTTGTGGATTTATAGATCCTGCAAAAGAAGAGGCTATAAATACAATTTTAGAGATGGCAGAATATAAAAAGAAAAAATGCAAATATCTAATTGCTATGGGTTGCTTAGTTCAAAGATATACTGATGACTTAAAAAAAGCCTTGCCAGAGGTTGATCTGTGGATTAGATTAGATAAATATGATAAGTTTTACACCGCTATTGAGGAGCTAATAAATAATAAAGTAAAAGATGATAAAAAATATGGAGAAATTAAAAGTTATCCTAAAGAGCCACTTCCATTAGCTAGTAAAGAAGAATTTTTAGGAAGGGAAATTTCAACAGGAGATAATTTTGCATATATAAAAATTGGTGAGGGGTGTAGCAACAGATGTACTTATTGTGCAATTCCTTTTATTAGAGGTCCTTTTATAAGTAGACCAGAGGAAGATATAATAGAGGAAGCAAAATTATTAGCTGAAAAAGGTATAAAGGAATTAATAGTTATAGCACAAGATACTACTAAATATGGTTTGGATTTATATAATGAACCAAGACTTGCTAAACTTTTAAGAAAACTTTGCAGAATAGATGGAATAGAATGGATTAGATTTTTATATTCATATCCAGAAGGAATTGATGATGAATTAATAAAAGTTGTAAAAGAAGAGAGTAAAATTTGTAAATACTTTGATATTCCAATACAACATATATCTAATTCTGTTTTAAAAAGAATGAATAGAAAGACAAGTAAGCAAAATATAGAGGATGTTATAACAAAAATTAGAACCAATATACCAAACGTGCAAATTAGGACAACAGTTATGGTTGGTTTCCCAGGTGAAACAGAAGCTGATTTCGAAGAACTTTATGAGTTTGTAAAGAAAACAAAATTTGATAATTTAGGAGCATTTACATATTCTAAAGAAGAAGGAACACCAGCTGCTAGGTTAAAAGAGCAAGTTCATCCAATGACCAAAAAAGCTAGATATAATAAAATAATGAAACTACAACAACAGGTTTCTAAAGACAACTTATTAAATTTAGTAGGAAAAGAAGAGAAAGTATTAATAGAAGGTATAACATTTGACGAAAAGTATTATGTTGGAAGAACTAGCTACCAAGTTCCAGATATAGATGGAATTACATACATAAAAAATGATAAAGAATTAACTATAGGTGATTTTGTAAATTGTACTATAGTTAAGTCTAAAGAATATGATTTAATAGCGAATGTTTAAAATTATAAAAAGGAACGAGTTGTTATAACTCGTTCCTTTAGATTTATGTATTAGTAATTTTCTGCATTTACTTCGAAGAATGATTGAGGATGATTGCAAACTGGACAAACTTGTGGAGCTTCTGTTCCAACAACTATATGTCCACAGTTTCTACATTTCCAAACAACGATGCTTCCTTTTTTGAATACTTCGCCGTCTTTTACATTTTCTAATAATTTTCTATATCTTTCTTCGTGATGTTTTTCTACTTCACCAATAGCTCTGAATTTTGCAGCTATTTCTTTAAATCCTTCTTCTTCTGCTTCTTCTGCGAATTTTTTATACATATCTGTCCATTCATAGTTTTCACCAGCAGCTGCATCTGCTAAATTTTGCATTGTATCACCAATACCATTTAAGTATTTAAAGTGAATTTTTGCATGTTCTTTTTCATTTTCTGCAGTTTCTAAAAATAGTGCTGCTATTTGTTCATATCCTTCTTTTTTTGCTACGCTTGCAAAATATGTATATTTATTTCTTGCTTCTGATTCTCCTGCAAAAGCAGCTTTTAAATTTGCTTCTGTTTTTGATCCTTTTAATTCCATAATATACCTCCCGTTATTTAACTTGTTACTATATAATATATCAAAAAATTAGACAAGTCAAGGAAAGAAATAGCATATAAAACGTCGAAAAAACTGTGCTATATGATATATCAATAAAAATTTAAGATAAATATTGTTGATTTTTTATTTAAAGAATATAAGGGAGCATATAATAATAGAATTATGATTGTATTTATAAAGTATATGTTACATATGAAGACTCTGATAAGAAGAATGAGGAGTTGCTTAACAAAACTACGTTGGATTAGTTAAGAAGTTTAATGCCTACAAATCCAGATTGGATGAATGGAGTAATAAAGGAAAAATAGGGATTTGGGGACGTTCCTTTTTTCCCTTTTCGGGATTATAGGAACGTCCCCAAATCCCGAAATACTTAAATTAGTAAGTTAATTAGATTATATGTTTGTGTGGTTATAAAACAGATTACAATTCCACACAAGGTAGGAAGAAGAAAAGAAACGATAGTCCATTTTATACTTTTGGTTTCTTTTTTTATTGTAAGTAAAGTAGTACCACAAGGAAAATGCAATAATGTAAATATCATTACATTAATTGCGGTAAGTAAAGTCCAACCATTTGCGGTTAAAATATTTCCAATTACTGCAACATTTTCGATATCTATTAATTCTTTGTTTTTTAAATATCCCATTAAGATTATTGGTAATACAATTTCATTTGCTGGAATTCCTAAAATGAACCCAGTTAAAATATAACCATCTAAGCCTATTAATTTTGCAAAAGGATTTAAAGCATTTGCTATAAAATCTAATATAGAGACACTACCAATATTAGTATTAGAAAATAACCATATTACAATTCCTGCAGGTGCAGCTATTGAAATAGCTTTACCCAATACAAATAGAGTTCTATCAAATAATGAACGAATTAATATTTTGCCAATTTGTGGAGTTCTATATGGTGGTAACTCTAATGTAAAAGATGCTGGAAGACCTTTTAATATAGTTTTAGATAGTATTTTTGAGACAAATAAAGTTAGTAAAATTCCTAACAAAACTACAAGCATAACTACTATTGCAGCAACTAAGCCAGAAAAGATACCTGCTATAGAACCTGAAATAAATATTGTAGCAACAGTAATTAAAAATGGAAATCTTCCGTTACAAGGTACAAAACAATTGGTTAGTATTGCAATTAATTTTTCTCTCGGAGAATTTATTATTCTTGTTCCAACTACTGCTGCTGCATTACAACCAAATCCCATGCACATGGGAGTGACAGTACGGTAAAATAAGAGAAATTTATTGAAAAAAATAAAGCCCTTAAAAGGGCTTATAAATTTAATAACTCTTGTTTGCTTCTAATAAATATACTTTGTAGTCATCAAATGGTACATCGTTATATTTTGAATCCATAGGATAATCCACATTTATGTAAGCTGTTCCATTTGCGGCTGTTGTTGAAGTGCTGGCATAACCATTTTCGCATCCAACGATAGATCCATTTTGGTAATATGCAATTAAAATATTAATACTTTCAAATGATACATCGTTATTATTCTTTACTTGTACTGCAATTTGTTTTCCAGTATTGTTTGCTGTTATTTCAAAATTATCTAGTACCATATTATCAGTTATCCAGCTACTATCAGATAATTCTATTTCAAATTCATAATTAGGATAGTTTGAAAAGTTTTTATCATAACCCCCATTATAATTTACAACTTCTGAATTTGCAGGAATACCAAAATATTGTGCTTGACTTTGAGCTTTTTCCATAAAATTACCATTAGCATCCTTAAATACAGTGTTAACAGTATCAACAAATACAGCTTGGTCATTATTATTTATTATTTTAAATGCAAAGTCACCACTTTTAGTTATTCCCAAAGCTTCTACAGTAACATTTTTCTTTAAATCTTCATTACTTGTAGTTTCTTGTTTTCCGGTTTCAATATTAGTTGATGTAGTAGTGCCTATGTCAGAAAAAGTATTATAAATATTATAAAGAGACATAATTGCTAATAATAAAGTTATAGCACATAATACAATACCAGCAATGCTTTGTCCTTTTTCTAATTTTTTGACTAATGAGATGATTCCTAATATTAAACCTACTATTGCTGTAACAATTGAAAGCATCCATATAAAAGGTACAAATGCTAAGATTATAGAGATTATACCTAAAATTAATGAAGCTATTCCCATTTTTATTTTCCCCCTTTTTTTCTTTATATAATACATCAATATTATATAGTAAATGACATTATTTTACAATATATTAAGTTTTATTATATTAAAATTTAAAGTAATATTTAGTAACCTCTTTAATATAAATTTAAAGAGGTTATTTTTATGGACAAAATTATTAAAAGAGAAATGGAAAGTGCTATAAACAAAATATTATATAAGAAGAATATAATAGAAAAACATGTATACGAAGAAATTACTACCGAATTAGATAAATTAATATTCAAAGAAAAAGAAACTATAAAACAAGGGAAGTGAGTACGCTGACTATATTCGAAATGAAACAAGCCTTTTCACTGGGGAAAACAATTTTTGATTTACCATTAAATGTTTCATTTTATGCAAGAGTATCAACAGAAAAAGAAGAACAAATTAATTCATTAGAAAATCAAGTAACATTTTTTGAAGAGTATATTAAGCAAAACAAAAACTGGAATTTTATAAAAGGATATATAGATGAAGGAATAAGTGGAACAACATCAGCAAAAAGAGAAAATTTTATGAAAATGATAGAAGAGGGCAAGCAGAAAAGGTTTGATTTATTAATAACTAAAGAAGTATCAAGGTTTTCGCGTGATACTATTGATAGTTTAGTATATACCAGAAAATTATTAGAATATGATGTGTGCGTGTATTTCTTATCTGATAATATTATAACTGCTTCTAGTGATGGAGAATTAAGACTTACAATTATGTCTAGTATGGCACAGGATGAAGTTCGCAAAATATCTGAAAGGACAAAGTTTGGATTTAAAAGAGCAGTAGAAAAAGGAACTGTTTTAGGAACTAACAATATTTGGGGATATAAAAAAGAAAAAGGGAAACTTGTAATAGATGAAGAGGAAGCTACTTTGATTAAAAAGATTTTTAATATGTATGCAAATGATAATAAGATAGGACTTAAAAAATTATCTGAAAACTTAGCAAATCAGGGATTTTATAATCACAATGATAAACCATTCCATCAAAATACATTAAAGAAAATTATTCAAAATCCTAAATATAAAGGCTATTATACAGGGAAGTTATCAACTGTAATAGATTATCGCACAAAGAAACGCAATTTTTATGATAAAAAAGAGTGGATAACATATAAAGATCTTTCTAAAGTTCCACCTATTGTGTCGGAAGAATTATGGGATAAGGCTAATTATAAATTATTAAAAAGAGGAAAAGTAACAAAAGCAAATGTGCAAACTAAATATCCTCTATCTGGTAAAGTTTATTGTAATAAGCATAAATGTAGTTTTGTAAGAAAAATTAGACATTACAAAAACAAGCCAGATGTTATATATTGGTATTGTAGCAAATTCCACAAAACAGGTAAGAAAGAGTGTTCACCAGCATATATTAGAGAAGCAGATATATATGGCAAGCTGGTAGAACAACTTAACCAATACAAAATTAATAAGCAAGAAATTTGCAAAGATTTATTAAATTTGTATAAAAATGTTTTTATGCGAGAAGAGGAAATAGTTCAAAGGAAAAATTTAGAGCAAGAACAGAATAAACTTATAAAAAAGAAAGAGAAATTATTAGATTTAGCATTAGATAAAGTTTTTACAAAAGAAGAGGTAGAAAAAAAGAATATAGAACTAACAAGTAAGATAAGCCAAATACAAGAAAAATTAAATCAACAAGAAATAGGAAAAAATAAAATAAATGAGTATTTAAAAGTACTAGAGCAGAATATTTTAACAGAGCTAGAAATATCTATAGCTAATGTGGAAGAATACATAGATGTTCTGATAGATAAAATTATAGTAGAAGAAAGTGGCAACAATGAATGTAAGCTAAAGCTAATATTAAAAAATGAGTACTAAAACTAAATAAAATAAAAATTTGGATTTCGGACGCTCCGGGATTTGGGGACGTTCCTAAAATCCCTATAAAGAAATTTAAAAAGCGATAGCATAGCTATCGCTTTAGTTTTATCTATTTAAACAGGGAAAACAAGAACGTCCCCAAAAACCTGTATGCCCAAATCCTTGCCGCTAAAATTCCTGGTTTAGTGTTCAATTTCTTCGATAATTTCTTTCCCTGTCATTTCACAAGGAATATTAATTCTTTTAATAAAATTTTTATCTAAATCTTTAAAATTATTAATTCCAATATCATAAACCTGAAAATCAATACCATTATTTTCTAAAGCTTTTACAGTTTCTTTAGTATATGCACCATATGGGTAAGCAAAAACTTTTAAAGATTGCTTTCCAAGATGTTTTTCTATTTCTTTATATGATTCTTTTACATCATCACGAACTCTTCTTGCAGGAAATTTATCATAAAAAATATGATTTGTACTGTGACTAAATATTTCTACAAGACCGCTATTTTGCATTTCTAGGCAATTACCCCAAGTTAAATATTTTATTCCGTCAATTTCTTTATCAATTTTATCTGTGACAACAAAAATAGAAGCTTTTACATTGTATTTTTTCAAAATCGGATAGATATATTCGTAATTACTGTAATATCCATCATCAAAAGTAATAATTATTGGTTTATTAGGAAGTGTGCTTTTCCCAGAATAGGCATCATTTAAGTCTTTAAAAGATATTATAGTATATCCATTATCTAAAAGTGTTTTAATATTTTCTTCAAAGCTTGCTGGAGTATTTATATAACTATAATTATCTGGATCAGAATCGGGAACTATAGTTACAAAATTATGATAAAGAAGTACTGGAATAGCAACATCAGTTCTTTTTTTACTACTATGTTGGTCAACAGCATATATTACCAGACCTATAATCAATACGGCACATAGTAGTAATATAATTATTTTTTTGGTTTTCAATATAATCACCTCAATATATTGTATTATTTTTGGACATCTTTTGACACAATTCACCATATTTGGACAATTCTCATATGATAATATGAGGTGATAAGAATGTTTTTAACATCATTTATATGTGCATTTTTATATCTGATTTGTTCAATATGTATAAATATTAATTGGATTAATGATATAGCGTGTTATTTTGGATATTTCTTAGCAATTTATTTAGTAGTATTTGTAGCAATAATTCCCGGATTTAATTATGTTTTTAATTTTGTAAGTTTGTTATTTAAGAAGAAAGAAAAGAAATTATGGTGCAAAGATGAAGATGTTACTATTTTAATTCCGGTTTATAATGCAGAAAGAACAATAAAAGATACGTTAGTTTCTATAAAAGAACAAAAATATTCCGGAAAAATATATGTAAAAATTATTGATGATGGCTCAACAGATAACACATTAAAAGTATTAAAAGCTATGGATTTACCAGATAATATTTCTATTATAGAGGCAGAACACAAAGGAAAAGCAGAAGCTCTTAATAAGGGCCTAGAAGAAGTATGTACTAAATATACAATAACTGTAGACAGTGATACAGTGTTACACCAATTAGCTATAAGAAATATTATGAATAAGTTAATAAATTCTAATAAAAATACAGTAGCTACAGCAGGTTGCTTATTTGTTAAAAATAGTAAGAAAAGTTTTATTACTAAACTTCAGGAATGGGACTATACTTTAGGAATATTTGGAGTAAAATTTATTCAAGGTAACTATAATTCAACACTAGTTTCACAAGGGGCATTTAGTGCATACAAAACTAAAATGTTAAAAGAAATAGGCGGATGGCAAAACTGTGTTGGGGAAGATATTGTATTAACATGGCAAGCATTAAGTGAAGGATATGAAACAAATTTTGCGAAAAATGCAATTGCATTTACAGAAGTTCCAGAAAAATTTAAAGATTTAGGAAAACAAAGAAAAAGATGGGCTAGAGGTATGATTGAAGCATTTAAGAAAGTTAAAGTCTTTAGATCTAAGAAACTTAAGTTAAAATCTAAATTCTTAATGTCATTAAATTTATTTTTCCCATTTACAGATTTGGCACTTCTTATTTTTGTACCTCTTGGATTAATTTTATTAGCTTTAGGAAATCCATTGCTAATTGGCTGGATATCATTACTTGTAATTCCATTTGGTTTACTACTTTGTCTACTAATAGAAATTAGAAGAAAAAATATGTTAAAAGAAATTGATTGCAAATTGGAAAGAAGAAGTGCATTAGCATTTATAGTATATGTGTTAGTATATGCAGTTATTTTAGCTCCTTATTGTTTAATAGGATATATTTCAGAGATATTTAATTGTAAAAAGAAATGGTAATTAAACCATACTGTCACTTCCATGCACATGGTAAGTGCCTGTTTACCAGAAGTACACGCACATTTAAAACATCTGTCCAAATTAAAAGCAATTCTAGGCAAGAAACCTAAATCTTCTAAAATAGTAAATAACGGAAAAAATATTGCCATAGGCGGTAACATAACAGAAACAACCCAGGTAACTGTTTGATATACTCCATTTACAAGCAGACTTGTAAGCCAATCTGGAGAATGTACATATTCAAGAAAAACAAGGATTTTCTCTTTTAAAACTTCAAATAAATTTGATAATACTTGAGAGGGATAATTTGCTCCAACTATTGTAATCCAAAATAATAGGCATAGAAATACAAGCATTATAGGTATACCAAATTTCTTCGAGGTTAATATTTTATCTATTTTCATTGTCCTTTTAGTATAATCTGCTTTTTTATATGTACAAACAGCTTTAGTAATATATTCGCATTGCCTTAGAATACTAGCTAATAAAGCATTTTCTATATTAGAAGCAGTTATATCATTTCGTGCAAGTAAACATTCAATTTCATCCAATTTTGCATTTATATTAGGTGTATTTAAATTAAGTTGAAACTTATTAGAAATTGAGGCAAGCAACTTTTCGTTATTACATATTAATTTTAATGAAATCCATCTACAAATAGGAAATGGGACAGAAATCTCCGAAGAAAGTAAAGAGATGCTATCTTCAATAATTGGAACATATTTAATAATTTTAGGTGTAGGAGACACTTTACCAGCACAGATTTTAGTGATTTCATTTTTTAAATTAATTAATGTCTTTTTCTTTTTTCCAATTGTACCTACCACTGGAACTTCCAATAGCTCAGATAATTTTTTTAAATCTATACTTATTCCTTTTTTCTTAGCCTCATCTAGCAAATTTACAGATACTATTATGTTAGAAGTAATTTCCATTATTTGAAATACTAGGTTCAAATTTCGTTCTAAAGATGTTGCATCAACAACAATTACTACAGCATCAAGCTTTTCGAAACAAATAAAATTTCTAGCAATTTCTTCCTCTTCAGAATTAGACATTAGTGAATAAGTTCCAGGAATATCAACAATAGTAAAGTGGTCTTTATTAAAATTATAGTGACCTTCACAATTACCAACAGTTTTTCCAGTCCAGTTGCCAGTATGTTGATTCATACCAGTTAAACTATTAAAAATAGTGGATTTACCTACATTAGGATTTCCAACAAGAGCTATTTTGTAAGAAGACATAAAAATCACCTCTATAGTTAATAATATGATGAATCATATTGAAGTAGTTACAATAATTTTTCTCGTATCATCACTTCGAAGTGCAACTATAGTTCCTCGTATTAAGTATGCAGTAGGATCTTTAAAAGGACTTCTAAATACAGGAGTAATGTTAGAATTTTCTATAATTCCTAAATCAAGTAATCTTCTTTTTATAATTTTATTACAGTTTATATATAAAATTTTAGCTGTTTTACCTATTTTTACAGTATCTAATGAGCAAAAATTCATAGTAATTCACCACCAGTAAACATTATTAGTAAATTTATAAATAACAAGTAACGAAATTTTTGGTTTCGATACTATATTATAATAGTAGACAAAAAATAGAATATTTCGACTACAACTTAATTTATAATATGCAAAAAATAATAGTATTGACAAATAAAAATAATAATATAAAATATGAGAAGTAAAGGAATAATAAAGGAGAGATTAATATGGCAAAAAGATTAAGAGGATTTGAAATAGCAAAAGGATGGGAAGATAAAGATATACATATTCCAGTAAGAAAAACAAAACATGCAGCTGCATATGATGTAGAAGCAGCAGAAGATGTTGTAATACCTGCATACAAACCAGGAATAAAACCAACTTTAATTCCAACAGGGTTAAAAGCATATTGCCAAGATGATGAATGGTATATGCTGGCAAACAGAAGTAGTGGACCTAAAAAAGGATTTGTAATGGCAAATAGTATAGGTATAATAGATGCAGATTACTATGGAAATGAATCTAATGACGGACATTTTTATTTCCAATATTTTAATTTCCAAGACCATGATATCGAGGTAAAAAAAGGAGATGTAATTGGGCAAGTTATATTCCAAAAATTCTTAACAACAGATGATGATGTAGCAGAAGGAACAAGAGTAGGAGGATTTGGTTCTACAGATAAGAAATAGAAATTTGAATAAGTAGTAGATAACTCAAAAAGACAATAAAAAATATATAAGCCTTAAAATACAGAATTATTAACAGGTTCAGCGATTTTAAGGCTAAAAAACCATTACCAAAAGTTTTGACTTTTGGTAATTTTTGTAGTATAATAAGAGTGTTGATAATTGAATAGACATTGAAAGGAGTGACTTGCATGTTTAATGTAGGCGATAAAATTGTTTACCCTATGCACGGGGCAGGAGTAATAGATGCAATAGAAGAAAAGGATATTTTAGGGGAGAAGCAAGCTTACTATATACTAAAGATGCCAGGTGAAGTTAAAGTAATGGTGCCAACAGCTAAAGCTGAAGAAATAGGGGTAAGAAGCATTATAGATAAAAGCAGTGCCGAAAAAGTCTTCAGAGTTTTAGAGTCAGACGAAACAGAAATGTCTATGAACTGGAACAAACGTTATAGAGATAATATGGATAAAATGAAAAGCGGAGACATATATAAAGTTGCAGATGTTGTAAGAAACTTAAGTTTCAAACAAAAAGAAAAAGGTTTATCTACAGGCGAAAAGAAAATGCTAAATAACGCAAAACAAATTTTAGTAAGTGAACTTGTACTAACAGAACATGCTACACAAGACGAAATAGAGCAAATGGTTGATAGTAAAATTTCAACATCATATGAAGAATATAAAGTAGACGCAAATATTTCTGCATCAGATATAAGCAGTGACATTGTAAGCAAATTCATACCATTTAATTCAGATGATATAAATAGAAAAGCATCTAATGATTAATACTTAGGGAGAAAGAAATTTTAATTTCTTTCTTTTATTGTCTGTATAGCTAACAATGAAAAATGTAATTGGTGTATTTAAATGATAAATGTAAACACACCAATTATATTTTAATCAAAAGATAACTCTTGTAAAAATTAGGCGAAGCCAATTTAAATTTGACAGGAGTTAATTTTTTGCAAAAATTTTCTTCTAAAAATATAGTTTTGTATACATAAAAGAAGGATTTATTGTTAAGTTGTCGAATATTAATTTATAGGGGAACTTTGCGCCATAATGCAAAAAAACGAAAGAAATATTTACAAAATAAGGAAAAAGTAGATAGCAAAGTCCTTTGTAAAAGAAAGGTAGGAAAATGATACGATATAGTGATGAACTTATAGATGAAATTAAAAACAATAATGATATTGTAGACGTTGTATCACAATATGTACATTTAAAAAGAAGTGGAAGAAATTATTTTGGATTATGTCCATTTCACAACGAGAAATCACCTTCTTTTGCAGTTTCTCCGGATAAGCAAATATTTCATTGTTTTGGTTGTGGTGTTGGAGGCAATGTAATTCACTTTATAAGTAAAATAGAAGGAATCAATTTTAGAGAAAGTATAGAATTACTTGCAGAACGAGCAAATATAACATTACCAAAATTAGAAAGTATTGGCGATAATAAAACTCAAGAATTAAAAGACAAAATATATCAAATAAATAAAAACGCAGCCTATTTTTATCATGAAAATTTGTACAAGCCAACAGCTAAAGCTGCTCAAGAATATGTTAAAATAAGAAAATTAAATAATGCAACATTAAAAGAATTCTTAATAGGTTATTCAGGTAATTTTAATGAATTATATAATTTTCTAAAAACCAAAGGCTTTTCTGATGAAGCAATTTTAGCTTCAGACTTGGTAAACAGAAATGACCGAGGTCAATTTATAGATAGATTTAGACATAGACTAATGTTTCCTATACAAGATGTAAGGGGAAGAATTATAGCTTTTGGTGGTAGAGTTTTAGATGACTCTAAACCTAAGTATATAAATTCACCAGAAAATTTAGTATATAGTAAAGGTAGACATTTATTTGGTTTATATAATGCAAAAAAACATGATACAAAAAAAATCTTAATAGTAGAAGGATATATGGATGTTATATCTTTACATCAAAGAGGTATAACAAATGTAGTGGCTTCTTTGGGTACAGCAATGACAGAGGCACAAGGAAGGCTTTTAAGACGAAGTTCGGAGCAAATTATATTAGGTTATGATGCTGATGGTGCTGGGCAAGAAGCTATAGTAAGAGGACTAGATATATTAAGAAATTTAGGTTGTGATGTTAGAGTTTTACAAATTTCTGGAGCAAAAGACCCAGATGAATATGTTACAAAATATGGGCCAGAAAGACTAAAAAAATGTATTGATGATGCAATATCTTTAGTAGAGTTTAAAGTTAGAGTTTTAAAAAGAACATTAAATCTTGACAATACTGCAGACAAAATAAAATTCTTAAATGAAGTTGCAAAAATATTAGCAAGAGTAGAAAACAGTATGGAACAAGAAATATATATAGAAAAAATTTCAAAAGATTATGATATTTCAAAAGAAGCATTATATTCGGAAATTAAAAAAATATTATATCCTAAAAATACTAATTCTAAAATTCTGGAAAAAAGAAATACGCAGTATAACATAGTAAAAAAAGAAGATACTAAAATTAGTGAGGCAAGATTAAAAAGGGAAAATACAATAATTGCAATGTTACTTATGTCTAATGCAAATGTATATTCTAAAATAAAAAATAAGATAAAGCCTGAAGATTTTAAGTACGAAAAAAATAAAAAGATTTTAGAAAAAGTATATGCAGAATATGAAAAGGGTATAACAGAGATATATGATGTTTTAAGTTTATTTGAAGATGAAGATATTATAAATCACATTACAGAAATTATGGCAAAAGATTATGGTATTACAGATATAGACAAAGGAATTGATGATATTTTAAATACATATGAAAGAGAAAATTTAAAAGAAAAACGAGATGAAATATTAAAATCTTTAGAAGATTCTGAACTTGATAATGAAAGTAAGTTAGCACTTGAGAGAGAATTAAATGACATAATTATTAAACTTGCGAAATAACTAGGAGGTTATAATGAAAAAGGTAGAAGGACAAGAAGAAATAACAGAAAAAAATGATGCTCAAGAAATTGAAAGAGCAGAAACAGAAAAAAAGGTAAAAAGAATATTAGATTTTGCAAATAAGAATAAAAAAATAACTTATGGGGATTTGGCAGCTGAGTTAGACGATTTATCAACAGAACAAATGGAAAGAGTATTTGATGCTTTGGAAAAAATGGGCGTTGATATCGGTAAAGATGACGATTTAGACGAAGAGGGTCCTGATGAAGAGGATTTACAAGAAGTAGAAGATTTAAAATTAGATGAAATTGATATTGCTGGTTACGAGAGTAGTAATATTGATGACCCTGTTAGAATGTATTTAAGAGAAATAGGTAAGATACCACTTCTTACATATGAAGAAGAATTAGATTTAGCAAAAAAAGTTTTAGATGGAGACGAAGAGGCTAAACAAAAATTAGCAGAGTCAAACTTAAGATTAGTTGTAAGTATTGCTAAAAAATATGTTGGAAGAGGAATGCTATTTTTAGATTTAATACAAGAAGGTAATATGGGACTTATAAAAGCTGTCGAGAAGTTTGATTATACTAAAGGTTTTAAATTTAGTACTTATGCAACATGGTGGATAAGACAAGCTATTACAAGAGCAATAGCAGATCAAGCTAGAACTATAAGAATTCCAGTACACATGGTAGAAACAATTAATAAATTAATTCGTACTTCTAGACATTTATTACAACAACTAGGTAGAGAACCAACGCAAGAAGAAATCGCAGAAGAAATGGAGATGCCAGTTGAAAAGGTAATGGAAATTCAAAAGATTGCTCAAGACCCAGTTTCTTTAGAAACACCAATTGGCGAAGAAGATGATAGTCACTTAGGTGATTTTATAAAAGATGAAGATTCACCAGAACCACAAGATTCTGCAGCATATACATTGTTAAAAGAGCAATTAGAAGAAGTTATGAGTACATTAACACCTAGAGAAGCTAAAGTATTAAAATTAAGGTTTGGTTTGGAAGATGGAAAGGCTCGTACTTTGGAAGAAGTAGGAAAAGAATTTAAGGTAACTCGTGAAAGAATTAGACAAATTGAAGCAAAAGCGTTAAGAAAATTAAGACATCCAAGTAGAAGTAAAAAATTAAAAGATTATATGAGCTAAAATATAGAAAAGGAAAAATATAGCAATAAAAATTTATGTAAACGCCTTAAAAGGATTGACTTTAGGGCGTTTTTTTGCTATACTATAAATATCTATGGAGATGAAATAAAAAGAGAGGTGAAAATCTTAGTATAGCTAAGATAATTAATTATGAGAAGTAAAGTTATTAGTAATAAAAGAAATATATTTGGAATTATAAAAGAAACTGTTTTTGGTAGTATGGCAGATTTTTTTAAAACATTAGGAAGTACAGAAGAAGACGAAATGCAAGAAGAAGCAGTTACAGCAGATGTAAAAGCTGGGGTAGCTAAAGTAGAAGCAACTACTTTAGACGATAAGAAAGATTATGTAGAAGTTCCAGCAGGAAAGTCTGTAAAATTTGGTGGATTAGATTCATATAAAAGAAAAGTAGATACAACAAAGGCAGTAAAAGCATACGAGCAAAAAGTTAAGAATAATCAAGAAAAAGTAGTAGATAAAGAACAAGAAAAGGGTGCTGCTAGAACAAGAGGAGCAAGATAAATTAAATTTAAATAAAAAACACATTAGGATGATTTCTAATGTGTTTTTTTGTTGTTAATTTTTACATATATAACAAGGTTAAGTTACCTATGTCCGTGCGATTGCGAAGCAATCTGTACATGTGGCGAAGCCACTTTTCTTATATAATAAAAAAAATCCAGATTTTATCTGGATTTTTGGTAGCGAAGATGTGATTCGAACACATGACCCTTCGGGTATGAACCGAATGCTCTAGCCAACTGAGCTACTTCGCCATTTGCTGTAACAGATATTATTATAATAGCATATCCTTTTTTTGTCAATAGAAAAACCGAAAAAAAGATTTTGATTGTGAAGGTTAGTCAATAATATCCTCTATTACACAAATCCTCTAATGTTTTTTCTTAAAAAATGCCTAATAAAAGTTAGCCAAAGTAATTAATATAATTTTAAAGTGTCCTCTATAACATATGAGACTGGTAGCATATCATCGTTATCAATATTAATCTTAAAATTAACTTCATTATTTTCATCTTTAAAGAGACAATACCTATGTATATGTAAAGTCATTTCATTTTTCTGGATTATTTAGTATAGAGATACTAGCTAATGTATCACCTAATTGTGTGAAAAAAGCAGCTAATATTTCAATTTCCTTTTGAGTTTTATCTTTAGCTATTGTACAAGCTAGTATTGATATAAAAAGAACAAATTCACAAGAAGAATCCATAAAAAAAACCTCCTAGTATATAATATGTATATATTAAAAAGTTTATAATAGATTACTCCTGAACAACTTGAAAAAACTAATTGTTAAATTAAGAAAAATGTGATAACATAACAAGAAGAATTAAGATGAACTTTAGGGACGGAGTTAAAAGTTCATTTGCGTAACATAAAATTTAAACTTTAAGCTCCCTCCCTAAAGTTCAAAAGGAGAGGAAAATGTCAGATTTTGTTCATTTACATATACATAGTGAGTTTAGTTTATTAGATGGTGCAAATAGAATAAAAGATTTGCCAGTAAGAGCAAAGGAACTTGGTATGAAAGCAATGGCAATAACAGATCATGGTGTTATGTATGGTGTTATTGACTTTTATAAAGCATGCAAAAAAGAAGGAATTAAACCAATAATTGGTTGTGAAGTATATGTAGCGTCAAGAACGAGATTTGATAAAGAAGCACAAGATAAAAAATATTATCATTTAATATTACTTGCTAAAAATAATAAGGGATATCAAAATTTAAGTAAATTAGTTTCTTTAGGCTTTACAGAAGGGTATTACTATAAACCACGTATAGACCTAGAAATACTAGAAAAATATCATGAAGGAATAATTTGTTTAAGTGGTTGTTTAGCAGGTGCAGTAAGTCAGGCAATATTAAATGGAAATATAGAAGAAGCAGAAAATGTTGCTAAGTGGCATCATAATGTGTTTGGAGAGGACTATTATTTAGAAATACAGAATAATGGTGTAAAAGAACAAGTAATGGTTAATCAAAAAATAATTCAAATTGCAAGAAGATTCAACATTCCAATTGTAGCAACAAATGATGCTCACTATTTAAAAAGAGATGATGCATATAATCACGAAGTATTGCTTTGTATACAAACAGGAAAAAGAATGACAGATGAAGACAGAATGAGATTTGAAACAGATGAATTATATGTAAAATCACCAGAGGAAATGTCAGAATATTTTAAGAATTTTCCAGATGCTATAGAAAACACAGTGAAAATAGCAGAAAAGTGTAATGTAGAGTTTGAATTTGGACATACAATTCTTCCTAATTATGATGTGCCACCAGAATACGCTACACATTATGATTATTTTAAAAAATTATGTGATGATGGTATAAAGAAAAGATATGGTGAAAACCCATCTCAAGAAATTTTAGATAGGGCTGCATATGAACTTAAGATAATATCACAAATGGGATATGTAGATTACTATTTAATAGTTTGGGATTATATAAATTATGCAAAATCTGTGGGTATACCAGTAGGACCAGGACGTGGTTCTGGTGCGGGTTCAATTTTAGCATATGCAATTGGTATAACAGATATAGACCCCATGAAATATAATTTACTTTTCGAAAGATTTTTAAACCCAGAAAGAATAAGTATGCCCGATTTTGACGTAGACTTTTGCTATGAAAGAAGAGGGGAAGTAATAGATTATGTAGAAAGAAAATATGGTAAAGACCATGTTTCTCAGATCATTACTTTTGGAACTATGTCTGCCAGAATGGTAATTCGTGATGTTGGAAGAGCATTAGATATGCCATATGCTGAATGTGATAAATTAGCGAAAATGATACCAAACGAATTACATATAACTATAAAAAAGGCAATGGAGCAAAATAAAGAATTACGAGATTTATACGAGCAAGATGACGAAATGCATAAAATGTTAGACATTGCCATGGCATTAGAAGGAATGCCAAGACAGGCTTCTACACATGCCTGTGGTATAGTTATAACAAAAGAGCCTGTAGATACATATGTGCCTTTATATGTAAGAGATGGACAAATATCAACACAATTTATAATGACAACATTGGAAGAGTTAGGACTTTTAAAAATGGATTTTTTAGGACTTAGAACACTTACAGTTATACAAGATGCCATAGATTTAGTAAAAGAAAATAGGGGAATTGATGTTGAATTTGATAAAGACATGAATGATCCTAATGTATATAAATTATGGCAAAATGGTGAATCTGTAGGAATATTCCAATTTGAAAGCCAAGGTATGACAAACTTTATGAAGGAATTAAAACCCGACTGTTTGGAAGATATTATAGCTGGAGTTTCATTATACAGACCTGGACCAATGGATCAAATACCAAGATATATTAAAAATAAGAAAGATCCAGAACATGCAGAATATACACATCCATCATTAATACCGATTCTTAAAGTTACATATGGTTGTATGGTTTACCAAGAACAAGTTATGCAAATAGTTCGTGACTTAGCAGGTTACTCATTAGGTAGAGCTGACTTAGTAAGACGTGCTATGGGTAAGAAAAAGCTAGATATAATGGCTAAGGAAAGGGAATATTTTATACATGGGCAAGCAGACGAAAATGGAAATGTAGTGATTAAAGGATGTATAAGAAATGGCATAGATGAGGCATCTGCTAATAAAATATTTGATGAAATGGCAGAGTTTGCAAAATATGCATTTAATAAGAGTCATGCTGCTGCATATGCGGTAGTATCATATAGAACAGCATATTTAAAGGCATATTATCCAGAAGAATTTATGGCAGCTACACTAAATAGCTTTTTAGGAAATTTAGATAAAATTCCTATGTATATTGATGAATGTAAGAGATTAAATATAGATATTTTAAAACCAGATATTAACAAAAGTTTTACTAAATTTACTGTTGACAATGGAAAAATAAGATTTGGTTTGGGTAGTGTTAAAAATGTTGGAATTGCAGCGGTAAATGCAATAGTAAAAGAAAGAGAAGAAAATGGTAATTATGAAAGCTTTACAGATTTTTGTGAGAGAATGAAAAATGAAGCAGTAAACAAGAAATGTATAGAAAGTTTAATTAGAGCAGGAGCTTTTGATCAATTTGAACAAACAAGAGCAACTTTACTTGCATCATTTGAAAGTATATTAGATACAATTCAAGACACAAGTAGAAAAAGCTTTGCGGGTCAAGTTACAATGTTTGATTTAGCTGTACCAGAAGATAATGTAAATGAACTTAAATATTCATTTAACGAACAGAAAGAATTTTCAGAGAAGGATTTGCTTTCTATGGAAAAAGAAATGCTTGGAATATATATATCTGGACATCCTTTAGAAAAGCTAAGAGAACAAATAGAAAGAGAAACAAATGTAAATTCTATGAAACTTAATGAACTTGCGAATTTACAATCTACTGTTTTAGATGAAGGAGAATTTATAGCTAGAAAAAATGAATATAAAGATGGACAATTTGTAAAATATGCTGGCATTATTACAAATGTAAAGAAAAAATATACTAAGAATAATACTATAATGGCATTTGTAACAGTTGAAGATTTGTATGGTACAGTAGAGATTATAGTTTTTGAAAATTGCTACCAAGAAGCATCCAAGTATTTAGTAGAAGAAAGTATTGTTATGGTAGAAGGTAGATTAAGTATTAGAGAAGATGACGAACCTAAGATTGTTGCAAGAACTATAAAACCTTTCGGAGACAATACGCAAAAGATCCTTACAATAGATATAAACGGAATGGATGAACTACAGAAAGATAAACTAAGAGGACTTATAAGATTTTTCCATGGTGAAAGAAACAATATGCCAGTTCAGATAATGGAAGATGGAGACATAAAACCTTGCGGAGGAATATATTTAACAGACGAAATATTAAAAGAGTTTGAGGAGACTGTGGGTAAGGAAAGAATAGAAATATAGGGATTTGGCAAGCAAAGAGGGAAGTTTCTTTTTTCACTATTTATGCCAATATTACTATGTATAAAATATTTAAACTTTGTAAAATGTAACAAAAAAATAATATAAAATGTCTAAAAATAATATCCGTAAAGAAATAGAGCATTACTCAAAGAATTGAAAGCAATGCTCTATTTCTTTATTATATATTTTACATTAAAATATATATAATGAGATATTATAGGAGAAATAGGTGCATACGAATGAAAAGAGAAAATAAAAAGAACATAAAGTCCGAAAGCGTTGGAACTATATACACAGGTAATTTAAACAAAAAAATTTTAATAAGCGTAGGAGTACTAGTAGGAATAATAGTTCTACTAGTAGTCTTTGTGCTTATTTTTAATATAGTAAACGAGAAAAGTGAATGTTTAGGAAGTGAAAGCGAAGAATATAATTCAAAAGGAGTTATAAACGGAGATAAAGGATATATATATTCTGCACAAATAATTCAAACAAAGACAGGAACAGGACCATGGGATGCAGATGATGAGTCAGGGAACGATAGTTCAGAGAATAACAATATCGTTCGTTCGTTTGACCAAGTAACATGGACTATAGATTTAACTTTTGCCTTAAAAAGTGGAATAGCGGAATCAAATTTAACAGGAGGAGTAATAGATGTAGAAGTAAGCCTTCCAGAAGCTTGTGCAAATGTAATGAAATGGAACTTAGATTCAATGAAATGGATAGAAAATGGAAAAGTAAGTAGTGATGGAAGAACATTAACAGGGAAATATAATATGTCTGAAACTGAAACAACAATTCCAGGAAAACAAACATTAGTATTTGTATTAGGAGTAGAAGGTGCAGAAAATAGGACAGAAATAATTCCTACATTTAAGTTTGAATTAGAAGGAAATGAAGAAAAGGACAAGATAAAATTAATAGGAGAAAAAATACTTGTTAGTGCAAAGGGAAAATATAATATTCAATTACATAGGAATAGCATGTTAGCTACTAAAACTACTGTGGATTATGGTAAAGGAGCTACTGTGGGTAGAATGTATGGATATGGATTTTCAATTCAATTATATAATGATAATGAATCAAAAGGGATAAAAGGAATGGAATATCCAAAGGGAGAAATAAGTTTTGACATAGACTTGAAATTAGAAAGAAGTAAATTTGGAAGTTCTGAACTAGAAAATATCACTGCTGAATGTACACCTATTTTATGGCAATATAATGTTAATGACTGGAGTAATGTAAATGGCAATATTGAGAATAGAGAATTTTTTAGAGCAGCATCATATTCTTATTATGATAATTATTTGCCTTTGGGAGTATTTAAAGATGCAAGTTATTCAACATATAATTCGGGAAACATTAATATCAATCAAATAGAAAGTAAATTAAGAGTAACGATAAAGGGGTATGATTTTAATGGGATATTCCCATATTATAGTAGTAGTTATTCTAGTGCAATGATCAGGAATAAGATATATACAGAAAATATAGGAACTTTTAGTGTTGGATATATGCAAATATTTGTACCAGACAATGAAGCAAGTACAATTGGTGATAGAAATTATTACTTAACATTATCTGACAATAATATGAATGTTACAACACCTAGTAATGAAAAAGTAACTATACAGCAGATAAATTCAGATGATACTTCAATAATACAGCATGTATTATATAACCAAGGCTCATATTCACAATCCTTACTTGTCTATGACAATGATGGAAGAGAGGGAACAGTGGAGACCACGCATGGAACTGGAGATGGTAGAGCTATTAGTGGAGCAATTTGCTTAATACGTGCAAAATTTCAGAATAACTTAACTAATGATAGAGATGTTTATACAGCAAATAAGTTTATAAAATTCGATGGGGGAAGGTTTTGAACCAATATATTTTGAAGATGGAAGCAGATATAAGATAAATAGCATGGGAGGAAACCCAAAGTTTAGAATATGGTATGCAACAAAAAAAGATGGAAGCAATTGGAATAACCAAACAGAGATGAATAATGGTAACATAGAAGATATGGAGATTTATGATAATATAGAAGATATTCCAGCAAATAAAATGTGTATAGGAATATATATTGAAACAACTGATGGATATATCTCTAGATTTTCAGGAGATAATAATATAATACAGATAAAATTAAAGATAAAAGAAACTGCAACTATTGGAAAAACATATGGAATGACACAAAGAACGCAGGTATGGACGGATAAATTAGATAGAAATATATATAGTATATTACATCCAGAAAATGAATATCCAACACCTACATGGGATTCTGGAAATAAACAATATATAAAAACTGAATATGATGCAAATGGTGAAGTTATTACAGGTACACATAGCGGAGGAGCACAATATGGCAATACAGTATTAGCTGTTGGAGCGAATTTACATGGAAATATTAAAGCAGTAACTGAAAACAATTTGGGAAAAATAAATTATGATTTAGGAAAAAATGAAAATATAGTTACATACAATTTGGAACCTCAGGTAGATAGAAATAATAATATCGCTTCACAGATAGAAAATATAACTTTAAAAGCAGAAGTAACATTGCCACAAGGATTAACATATATATCAGGAAGTGCAGAATATGGAGAACCAGAAATAATAAGTAACCCAGACGGAAGACAAACACTTATATGGTATATATATGGTGTAGAAGCAGGTCAGAAAATAGAGTCTATAAAATTTAATGCACAAATAGATAATGAAAGTGAAAATGGAATACAATATACCACAAAATTTGTGATTTCAGAAGTAATAGGAAAAGATGGAATAAGTAAAATAGGTAATAGTAAAATAGATTTTAGAACATCGACCGAAAGCATTAATATAATTAACTTAGCTAGTCATAGGTTATATAAAGAAGTAGAAACACCAATAATAGAAAAAAATGGACAAATTAAATATAACATATTATATACTAATAATACAGATGAAGCAGTTCCAGAATTTCAATTATTAGATATACTACCATATAATGGAGATTCAAGAGGAACAAATTACACAGGAACATATACATTAGCGGGTGTGGAAGTGAAACAAACAATTAGTGGTGCGACAAAAGATACGGATAATATACAACTATTTACAACTAATTCTGCTAGTGTAAGAGAAATAACAGCAAAGGATGAAGGAATAGGATCAGATACTATTTGGGTAGAAAAAACAATAGGAAGTGCATTAAATGAAAATGCAACAGGATTTGCTATAAAAGGAGAAATTACAGGTAAAACAAAATTAGAGATAGAGATAACCCTAAATACTAATGGTAATGTTCCAGAAAATATATATGCCAATAATGCAATGGTACAAGTATATACAGATTCAGAGCAAATGCAGACAGGAACGGTACAAGTACAAGTAGTAAGTAGAAAGATACAAGGAAAAGTATGGGAAGATAGTAATAGAAATGGTGTAATAGATACTAGCGAAAAATATTTAGAAGGAACAGTTGTAAAACTAATAAATAGTACAAATAATGCAGAAGTAACAAGAACTTCAACAAATGCACAAGGAGAATATGAATTTGCAGATTTAGCAAAAGGAAAATATAAAGTAGAAGTGGAAATAGATAATTTGCATGAATTAACAGATAAAGAAGTAGGAACAAACAGAGAAATAAATAGTAAATTTAATCAAGCGAGTAAACAAACAGATGAAATACTAAAGTTAAATACAATAAGTTCTCCAGAAATAATAGAAGACAATGTAAATGCAGGAATAAGGACAATCCAATTTAATATAACAACAAAAGTAGAAGGTGTCGGAGGAAATATAAGCGGAGAAGGAGAAGCAGTATACGAAAATGTAGATAAAGGAGGAACAAATACAAAAGACATAGTAGTAAGTCCAAATGAAGGATATAGAGTAGATACAATAAAAGTAAATGGAAGTCCAATAGCATTTACAGAAGAAGAAAATCATAGTGTAATATTAAGTAAATTTATAAATATGCAAGAAAATAAAGAAGTGGTA
>JAHAKD010000006.1 GCA_018371855.1 Clostridium sp. | reverse complement strand
GCTGTTATTTTATAATATCCTTCATCTACATACTCTATATTAAATTTTTGTGCTGGTACATTTCCATAAGCCCATATATCTACTTTTGCATTATCATCCGTATTACTTCCGGCTATTTCTATTACTTTGTTTGAATCTGCTCCTACTGCTAGCCTGTACACTCCATTATTGCCCAAAACATTACTAGTATTATAAGTTGTTATATTATTATCAACATCATTAGTTTTCTCTTTGGTAGTTTCTTCCTTATTATTGTTTAATATTAGTTCTCTTAGTCCATTTTCTACTTTGTTGCTTACTTCATTATTAATACTATTTTCTAACTCATTTGTTGTATTATTCAAAGTTGAAATTGCATATACATCTAAACTAATAGTAATTATAACAAAAAAACATAAAGCTATTATTATAAATTTTATTTTTTTCTTCATTTTTTCTATCACCTTTTTATTCAAACTAATACAATTCTACTATAACATTTTTTTGATGTCAATTTTGGTTTCATTAGCTTTTTACAGTAAAATTCTTAAATATAATTAGTTTTTGTCTAAAAAATAGAAGTAGAATGAAATTTAAATTTTACTCTACTTCTATTGTATTTTTAATTATTTTCTTCCTTTTCTCCATTATATTCATCCACTAAATATATTGGTCTATTCTTTGTCTCATTAAATATTCTACCTAAATACTCTCCAATAATTCCAAATAATAATATTTGAATTCCAGAAAAGAATAGTATTAAAAGTATTATAGCTTGATAAGCATCTATTTTATGAGTAACTAATATCATTTTGCATATTACATATATAAAATATATTATTAACGCCACAAATGTAGGAATAGCTAAATACGTAGATATTCTTAATGGTGAAGTCGTAAAAGATGTAATACCATCTATCGCTAAATCAACTAATTTTTTATAGTTCCATTTTGTTTTACCTGCAACTCTTGGGTCTCTGTCATACAAAACTTCTTTCTTATTATATCCAATCCAACTAAACATACTTTTAGAACATCTTTGTGTTTCTCTCATTTTCCTTAAGGCATTTACACATCTTCTGTCTAATAATCTAAAATCTCCTGTATCTTCTTGGATAGTGACAGAAGTTAAACTTTGTAAAACTCTATAATACATTTTAGATGTAAACTTTTTTAACCAACTTTCGCCTGCTCTAGTTCTTCTTTTAGCATATACATCATCATATCCTTCTTCCCACCATTTAATAAGTTCTGGCACTAATTCTGGTGGATCTTGTAGGTCTGCATCCATAAATATTACAGCATCGCCTTTTGCATAATCAAGTCCCGCTATCATAGCTGTTTCCTTACCAAAATTTCTAGAAAAATTAACATAAGAAATTCTGTTATCTTCTTCCCTATAACTTTTTATAAGTTCTAAAGTTTTATCTTTACTACCGTCATTTATAAATAAAATTTCAAAATTATACTTATTTATAGAATCAATTAATTTTTTTATTCTCTCTATTAAATATGGCAAAGATTCTTCTTCATTATATGCTGGAATTATTATTGTTATCGTTTTCAATTTTTTCACTACCTTTTTATTTTAATAAATACAAATATATAAATTTTCTCCATCAAATACAAGTTGTTCATCATCATAACTTGTCCAATCATTTGCTAAAAATTCTTCTGATACTTCTTCTGGTACAGTAATATTTCTATATCCTTTTCCCGTATACATAGTTATAACTTCTTTTACTGCCCATTGTGTTCCCATGCTTCTTACATTAAAGCATCTTAATGTTGGTTGACCATCATAATACATTGTATATGTCTTATCAAAAGCTACTCCTATCTTCTTTATTTCTTCTCCAGTATCTGCTTGGTATGCGTTAATTTCTTTTATTATCTCTTCTGCAACAAATTTGTCTAATTGATTTGTCATTAAAGTAGATGAAGAAGCTACTATTAAAAATATTGAATTTCCGACAAAATTCAATACTGTAAAAATTGTCATAATAGTTAATAATGCTTTATTTTTATTAATCTCTACCACTGCTAATAAAAATATTATTAATATCCCAATTATAGAGCCAAAACACATAGCCATTCGTGGTTCTATATATTGTAAATCTGTTGGAGTTGCTAAAATAGGGATTAGTGGTACTAAAATACTTAATAAAATTAAAACAATATATTCTAATATCATAAAATAGTTTTTCTTTCTTAATATCATTCCTGCTATAAATATTATTGTTAAAACTACTAATAATGCTATATACCAATATTTTGGCCCTATTCCCACATTATAAATCAATATGGTTTCACCAAATTTTAATATAGTTCCTATAATGGTAGCAATACTAGGGAACTCAAATTTTCTAAATTCATATTGTAAAGCTTTATCCCAAAGTTTAACACCTACAAAATTTACTATCATTGCAAAACCATATATTAAAGCTATAATAATCGTATCTTTTATAACTAATTTTATATTTCCCTTATGTTTTATAGCAATTAGAACTAATGCTAGTAAAACAAATATAGAACTAGTTACTTGATAGAAAAGTCCAGAAATAGTAACTAAAATTAGACTAATTAAATATCTTAATTTTTTATCTGTTGCCAAAATACAAGCACCTAATATTGCAAATAGAATTCCAAATGGCATTGTTCCAACTTCTATATATAACAAGCCTTCTGCTGTACACATATTAAATACAACTAAAAAAGCTGCTCCACCAATTAAAATATTATATAATATTGAGTTTTCTTTTTGTATTAGTTTTATAACAAACTTATATAGTATAAACCAAGATAATGCCATAATAAAAGTTAACACTACTCCCATAACAGAAAGTTCGGTTACTAATGGTATATCTAGCCACTTAAAAATCAGCAAAATAAGAGCACTAAACATTCTATTTGATAATAAAAAATGATGTGCATAGTAATCATACCCATATGCATAAACATAATATGCATCATTCGAAAAATGGACTTTTAAAAAGTTAAAACATATTATAAAAGTGAATAATACCATACCTATAAAAATAAATATATTCACTTTATTATTTTTGAAAAAATTTTTTATCCTAGATTCATTATTAGTCTTTATTAATTTTCCGCCTTCATTATTTGTTTTAAACGCAAAGAATTTACTAAATATATAATTTAAAATTATTACAATTATTGTTAAAGATAATTTAACTGGAGTAAAAGGCAAATTTAATCCCCCATATAAAATCATAACTCCACCTTGTTCAATTATCATTGTAACTAATCTTCCTGCAATAAATTTCCAAAATTCATTTAATTTTTCTTTTATTCCTTTTGCTTGTGAATTAAACACCCACTTTCTATTAGTAAAATAGGCAAATAAAATAGATGTTATTATTCCGATTGCACTAGCAATCGAACCATCTATTTTAAATGCACCTACTAAAACAAATGAAATTACTAAATTCACAAGAGTAGTCAATACTCCAAAAATCACATACATAATTACTTCTCTTGATAAAAACTTTTGGAGTATTTTTTGTAGTTTTTCCTTCATTATCTTCTCCTCTTCTACATTTCTTCTGCAAATCTTTTTTGTAATTTATGAAATATAAAATATCCAACAAAGCATAAAACTATACTTATTGCAAGTACAATCATTAAAGATTTAAAATCTGGCATTTGTTTATAATAAAATATATCTCTAAATCCATTTATTACATATGTCATTGGATTAAATTTAATTATCCATTGAAAACTTTCTGGAATTTGTCCAGGAGCATATACTATTGGTGTTGCATAAAATAGTAATTGCAATGCAATTCCAATAAAATGTTGTAAATCCCTAAAGTATACTGTTACACTTGATACTATAAATCCTATACCTATTAATAAGAAATATTGCACTAATAGAACTAGTGGATAGAAAATTATATATTTACTAATTCCAACACCATATCCTATAACAAAGGCAATAATAATTATTGTTGATATAACAAAATTAATAGCTTCACTTGTTACTACTGATATTGGTAATATTTCTCTTGGGAAATACACTTTTTTTACGATATTACCATTTTCAATAATAGTAAATGATGTTCTAGATATTGCCGTTGAAAAGAATGTCCATGGTATTAAACCACAACAAATGAATACTGTATAATTTTCTATTGCTCCACCACGCATAAGAAGTGGAAATACTAATGCATAAACAGCAATTTGTAACAGTGGATTTAAAAATGACCACACAACTCCTAATATTGAATTCTTATATTTTCCTCTTACATCTTTACTTATACTTGTTTTTAATAATTCTCTATATTCATATAGGCCTCTAAAAAATCCCATTATTTCTCCTCCTATTTTGTCTCTTCTATGTATTTTTCAATTACTGTATTTGTATCTCCATCCATTTTTATAACTCCTTGGTTAAGCCAAACTGCTCTATCACATAATTCTTTAGCTGATCCTAAACTATGTGTTACAAATACCATTGTTTTTCCTTCTTTTTTCAATGATTTCATTTTATTAATACACTTTTCTTGGAAATGTTGGTCTCCGACTGAAAGAATTTCATCTACTAATAAAATATCGGCATCAACATTTATTGCAACGGCAAAAGCTAATCTCATGTACATTCCTGAAGAATATGTTCTAACAGGATTGTCTATATAATCTCTTAGCTCTGAAAATTCTATAATTTGTTCTAATCTATTATCTATTTCTTTTTTTGTTAGCCCAAATATTGAGGCATTAAAATATATATTCTCTCTTCCAGAAAAGTCTGCATGGAATCCAGCACCAAGTTCTAGTAATGATGTTAATTTTCCATTTGTTATAATTTTTCCTTTGTTTGGATAAATTATTTTGGTCATAAGTTTTAATAGTGTTGATTTTCCACTACCATTTACACCAATAAGAGCTACTGCTTCTCCTTTTTTTATGTTTAAATTAATTCCTTTTAATACTTCTCTTACTTCTTTTCTATTTCTTTTCCAAAATAGCATTTTTTCTTTTAGACTGTTTGCTTTATCTAAGTACACATTAAATGTTTTGTAAACATCTTGTACTTCTATTGCATATTCTTCCTCTTGGTTTTTCAAACTATTTACCTCCTTTTATCTTATGCATTCCTTTATATATAGCATTTTTAGTTTCTCTTGCTGCAGAATAACCTACTTTTCCAACTTTTAAAATTCCTCTATGATTTTTAAATATTTCTCTCATTCTTCTTTTAAATGTTGGTCTATCATATAAAGCATAAAATAATAATCTAACTAATTTACTATGATTTTCTAAGTCAACTACATTATTATAGTCTAAATAACTATTATTTGTAACCCCTGTAGGTCCAATATTTATTAAAGCATTCATTTCTCTTTGATTTCTATATCCTCTTTCTTTTAACCATTCCTCTGTCATTGGTTTAATTTCTTTTAGCCTTACTGTATCTTCAAATCCAATAGAATTAAATACTAACATGTCAATTGGCTTTGAAGAATTTATATATGCTACAAATGGTAAAGAAATATAATAATCTTGATAATATAATTTTCTATATTCATCTCCAAATATTGTCAAAATATCATTTACAAATTGCTTTGCTGCCCTCTGTATAATTCCAATTACATATTTTTCTTGGTATGTCTTGTTATCTTTTTCTAAAATTGGTTTTACATCTCCTGTAAAATCATAACCTATTGTTGAAGGCGCAAGTTCCGAAATTATAGATTCATAAGCAAATCCAGTAACTGATGGTTTAGCATCAAAATATGTTGTTAATTTATATTCAGCAGCTTCTGAATATTTTATAGCTTCGCCTTGATTTATATTTAAAAAGTATGTATCTATAGGTTTCCCGCAAAGTACTGATAAGTATAATTCTGGTCTTCCACTATATCCTAAGTCAAATGTTGCTGATTTCTCTTGATAAAATCCTCCAAAATATTTTTTTAATTTTTCTATTTTTAATTTATTTTTCTTCTCATCAAATAAATTATCAGATATTACTTTAACCAATTTATTAAATTTTTGTATAGTTTTTATATCTTCTTCATACTTTATACCAGCTTTTTCTATAATATTTTTTATTTCTTCTTCTGATATATTTTTTAGACTTTCTTTAATATATTTTATTATGTATTTTGGTGTATGATTTTCAATATTGATCACATCAGTTAATTTATATAGGTCGATTTTATTAATAATCATTGCTGATATCAATGCTTTTCTTGATACTCTTAAATATTTTGCTTCTGGTACATCTGTATAATATTTTTTTAATATATTATATATTTCCATAGGCAAATAACCATCTCTTGCCATAAAGACTAAATTTTTATAGTTTTTTCCCTTTGTCTCTCTTAATAGCCAATTTCCAACACTAAACATATACATTCCAACTGCATAATATCCAATTAAATACGGATCTATATTAAAGTCGGATTCACCATTAAATACTCTAAATGGATTATCAAAATATTTATTAGCAACCACTGCTATCATAGATCTTATTCCGATAAAGTTCATACTTGATTGATTATCTCTCCAAAATGGCATACTCGTAGTTAACATTTGTGTCAAATTATTTGTAGTATTTCTGTCAAGCATTATATCTGTTGTCTTAGGAAAATAAATAGATTTTATTTTGTGCATTTTAGCAATCTCATAATCCGAATGGTAATTATCACCAATATGTATCATTTCTTCTGGTTCTATGTTTTCTTCCTTTATAACATAATCATATAAATTACCTGTTGCTTTTGTCTTCATAACTTCGCAAGATAAATATATTTTATCTATTCCAGAGAAACCATTTTTTTCTAATAGTTGCTGTATAGTATTTAAAGGTAAATACATATCAGAAGTACATATAACTCTTTTTCCTAAATATTTTGCTAATGTATATATTGAATATGCTGTTTCTCTTCTTGCACAAAATCTTAATTCTAATTCTATTTCTTTACTTTTTAAGACATCTAATATTTCCTTTGGAATATCATATTCTTCTTGTATTATTTCATATATCCTATCTAGTTTTACTTCTTCTAATTTTTGTTCATGAGCTTCTGTTCTTGCTAATACTTCGCAATCTTCTCTAATTTTTGAAAAATCAATACCTAAATTGTTTGATAATTTTCTATAATCCTCATTTAAAAATGTAAATAAATCCTTAGGATATAAAAAAGGTCTTGTTATTAATGTATCAAAAATGTCAAAGCTAATAACTTTAGTTTTTGAATCTATTACTTTTTCTTTTAATTCATCAAGTCCACTATTCCATTGAGTTTCTGCTGAACTGAAAAAACCTGCATTTGATATTTCAAATTGTTTTGGACAAAATCTATCAAAATTCTCTTCCAACGCTTCTTTTTCTTCTTTTGTAAATTTCATATTCAATATATAAGATTTATGCATTTGACAATATAAAGCTCTCCATTTTTCAAATTTTTCTTTATACTTATCATACACACCTTTTTCCTTTAAAAAGCTTTCTACAAATGAAAAAGAAGTTGTTAGATCTTCTAAATTTTTACTAGCCTTTTTATAACTAAAATTACTAACAGACGTAGAAGCTCCTTCATGTTTAGTATAAAAAAATGCAACTCTATCAACTTTCGTTACCTTTTGTGCATAATAAAATAATACATTAGAAAAAGCAAAGTCTTCTGTCATAATTAAATGTTTATCTATTTTTTTGTATTCTATAACAGCCTTTTCCCAAATTTTTCTTGAATATACTTTATTTGGAGTTATATGCCATGAAAAATTCAAACCTTCTTGATTATAAAATTCTTCATAACAATTTTCTCCATTTAATTCTTCAAAAGGGATTTCAAATAAATTATATATTCTTCTATCATCTTTTCCATAATCCATAACAGTTTTAGCAATAACAATATCTGAATTTGTTTCTTCTGCTTTTTGTACTAGCTCTCTATAAAAATCATTTGAAACATAGTCATCAGCATCCATAAAAGCAATGTAATCTCCTGTCGAATTTTCAAACCCAGTTACTCTAGCTTGGAATAATCCCTTATTTTTTTCATGTTCTACATATTTTACTCTTTCATCTTTTTTCATATACTCACTTGCAATTTCTTTGCAATTTTTTGGTGAGCCATCATTTACTAAAATTATTTCTAAATTTTTATATGATTGTTTAGTTAGTGAATCCAAACAAGTATTAAGAAATTCTTCTGAATTATATACAGGTATAATTATTGATATTTTCTTGTTTAGTTCAATAGTATTCATTCATTTTACCTCATTTCTGTATTTTATTTACCCCTATGAAATATATTGCTTAATTTTTCTGTATATTTCCAACGTTTGCTATTATATACATTCTCTAAGTCTTTTTCTAAAGATTTATTTTTTTCTTCATATTCTGTAATAACTTTTTGTAATTTTCCTTTATCATCCCATAATTTTTTATTTTCTTCTTCTATTTTTTGAATCCATTCATATTTTGCTTTTATATCTTTAGATTGTTCTACTATAGTATCTTCATGTTCTTTTATTATATTAAATAATTCCAGCCAATCGAAGTTAGCCTTTACATCATTTTCTATACTAATATAATTTTTTAAACAGTCTAATTTTTCCGTAGCTATTTTATAATTCTCTTCTATAATCTCTTTTCTGTTTTCTTGTAATTCTAATATCTGTTCAATACAAGTTTCCAAACTAATTGTTGGCATATTATCTCCAGAGAAATTCTCTTCTATTGCTAAATCCATGTTTTCCTTTGTAAGTACTCCCTTTATTCCATCATATCCAGTAACAACTACAGGTACTTTCATGGCAATAGCTTCTAGCGCACATCTATCTATTCCCAATAATAACTCTGCGTCTTTTAGATATTTAGCAATTTCTGTTTGTTCACCCAAGAAATTTACTGTGGCGTCTAAAGAACCATCTTCATAATTTAATTGTAATTTTTTTAAATGTTCTATAATTTTTTCTTTGGCTTGTCCTCCACCAATTATTTCTAATTTAGCTTTTGGATACTTATTTAATAGTTGTTTAAATATCTCTATTCCATCTAGTATAGGTTTTAACTTCTCATCTGTAAGCCTTGAAATTATTGTAACTTTGTCTATTTCATTTTCATATATAGGATTAGGATTATTATATATGTTAAAATCTATACCATTATGAATAATAACATATTTTTCTTTTGATATATTATAATCCTTTTTAGTAAATTCCGTTACTTTTGGTGTAATAGCAATTATTTTATATGCATTTTTAAAGTAAATAGGAAACATACTTTTATATATAGGATAATTCCATGTATAATATTGTCGTGTATCTCTAATTCCGTGTTCATATGCAAAATAAGGCACACCAGTTATAAATGCAGCTGGCATAACTGAAAGTATACATTGATATTTGTGTATATGAATTTCTGTAATCTGTTTTTCCTTAATTATTTCTATCAATTTATTTACTCTATCAATATTAACTTCATTTTCTTCTGGGAAATCACACTCTATAAAATGTCCACCTAATTTTTCGACTTTATCAGAATAAATTCCTTTACCTGCAACTACATAAACATTATATCCTTTTTCTGTAAAAGCTGTAATTTGATTTAAGATTACGGTTTCTACTCCACCTATTCCCATGGAATTATTACATAACAAAATATTTTTCATACATCCACCTATACTTTTTAGTTATTATTTTTCTTTGGTATTATACATTCTATTAATTTTATTGTCAATTAAGCTTATTTAAGTAAAACTTATTGTTTTTTTATAATATACTTTATTTTTTCAAAGAATTTGCTGGATTTATCTTTTTTTGATTTTTCCAGCTCTACAATACTTTTCGTTAATTCGCTAATTTGTTTATCTTTTTCCTGTAATTGATTTTTATCCCACTTTTCACGATTCAAATAGAATTCTTCTGTACTTTCTTTAATATCCCACGCATTTTTAACATCTTTGTTATACTTTCTTTGCATATTACCAATTTCTTCGAATAATATTCTTAATAAATTACTATAGTTTAATTTTGCTACATGTTCTTTAGCTTTTGTCATATTTTTTACTTCATATATATTGTTTTCTATATTCCTATTTTCATACAACCAATTATAGTTTTTATCTATAATTTCTTTAAGTTGGTCACTTGTTAAATCTATAAGCCATTTAACTGTTTGTTTATAATCTTTTTTATTCAATCCTCTACCCGAAAAATTTGTTTTTGCCACATCTATGATGTTTTCATAAACTACTGGACCATTAAAGTCATTATACCCAACAATCATTCCTAATTTTTTCATTGCAATGGCCTCTTGAATACATCTTCCAACCCCTAGAATGATTCCATAGTCTCTAATAAATTCACTGACATTATTCTTTGGACCTAACAATTTAATATTTAAGCCTTGATTTTGTATTTCCTTTTCTACTTTCTCCTTCTCAGCTCCATCTCCTATAATATCCATAGTAACATCAGTTTTATAATTTTTATATTCCTTAAAAAATTCAATTGCATTTTTAATACCATTACCTTTGTCTTTATCTAATCTTGTTATCAAAAGAAGCTTATTAGAATCATTATCTTGTAAATTGTTATTACAAAATTCTTTAAAGTCAATTGAATTTGGTATTAATTTATATTTTCCTTCTTCGATATCAAATAATTCTCTATTTTCTTCTATTGTTTGCTCTGCTATACCTATTATTTTATAAGCATTTTGAAAATAAGCTTTAAGGAATGCTTTTGTTATATTCAAATTTCCTAAATACCACTCATACGTATTTAAAATTCCCATGTGCAAATATGCGATGTAAGGAATCTTACTTAATATACATGCTGGAAATACTGATAGTATACATTCTAATTTGTGTATATATACTAAGTCTATTTTATATTTTTTTAATATATCTACTACAAAATCTATTTTAGCTATTTCTATTCCATTTTTATGTTCATAATCAAATTCTATAAAGTGTACATTAGATAATTTTTCTATTTTTTCTACATAAATACCTTTTCCTGCAAGTACATAAACTTCATAGTTTCTTCTTGCATATTCCTTTATTTGAGTAAAACAAGCTGTTTCTACTCCTCCAATTTCCAAGCTATTTAAACATATTAAAATTCTTTTATTTTCTTCATTCATATTTATGCTCCTCAATTATTTATCTTCTAAGTTTATGTACTATCTTTATAAAAGCCCTCCACATAGGTATTTTCCATAATTTTTCTTTTAATAATTCTTTTTTGTAATTCATTTCTTTTATTGAATATGCCTGTCCATAAACTTTTCTTTCGTATTCAGTACATTCCCATTCATATTCAATTTCATCATTTTCTAAATTTATAGTAATTAATTCTTTAGTTAAATTTTTATTAGTATCTAATTTCTTTCCATTTTCTATTTTGCTAACACTTGGACTTTTAACTGCTTCTTTCAATATTGTAGTCATCTTATCTAACATATTTTTAATTGTAAAATCATTCAAAATTCTATTTCTACAATTTGCTTTATAAAAATCTAAATTATCTAGAATTTTATTTATTCCTTTTACATAGTTTTGTATTTCTTCTTCACTATATTCTTCTGAATAGATATCTTCTTCATTTTGTAAAACCTCTACTATTTCTCCAACTTGATCATTTATTAATTCTTTTTGTCCTCCTACATCACTAGAAATTACAGGTACCCCCATACTTAATGATTCATATGAAGTTAACGCAAGACCTTCTTTTAAAGAACAATTTATAGTTACATCACTTATTTTATAAATTTCAGTAGTATCACTTATACTTCCTAAAAATACTATATCTTCACTTAAACCTAATTCCTGTGATTTCAATTTCATTTTAGCAAATAAATTGCCATCACCCACAACTAAAACTTTAAAATCTTGTCTTTGTTTCTTTAGTTCTTTCACAATTTGTAACAATAACATTGGTCTTTTTTGTTCTGATATTCTACAAATATATGATATTATTTTTTTAGAATTATTTTCTCCAATATATTTTTTTACTAAAGTTTCTTTGTCTTTACATTTTTCCGGGTTAAATTTTTCCTCATTAACACCAATATATACTGTTTCAACTTCTTTTTCGTTTCGTCCAAAATGTTCTATTAATATTTTTCTACTATTTTCATTGCATATTAATGTTTTATCTATAACAGATTCATACATTGAAGAATATCTAGAATAACCACCATTTCTATTATACCATTCTTCCATATGTACATAATCTATAATTGGAATATTGGGATAATTAGCTTTTAAATATGGTAAAATATAATATCCAAATTTACTATTTGAGTTTAATACAACATTTATATTTTCTTTTTGAATTATATAATTTATAAAAGCTAACCAATATTTTTGATCCAAAAAAGATGTTAAATCATAAACATTAGCTATTTTATTATTTTGGCTATCTTGTTCAAAATATTGCCTTAATACATTTTCATTTGGCTCTGTTGTAATTACTGTTACTTTAAATTTATTTTTGTCTAACCCTTTAACTAGATTTAAATTAAATAAATCCGCACCACCAGTAATCATCCATGGAATAATAAATAATATATTTATTTTTTCATCATCTTTTTTTATCATCTTTGGAATTATCACATTTGCCCCATTGTCTAAAATATCATCATAATTATATTTATATCTTGGATATTGTATTGCATCAACTTTAGTTTCTATTTTACTTGCTGTTTCATTTATTATTTCTAATGATCTTTTTTTATTTTCACTAGCCTTTTTTAATTCACCTACTTCTTTTCTTCTATACCATTGACCATAAAAACTCATATGTACAGGATATTTACCTTTTGCTAATAATTTTAACCAAAAGTTCCAGTCTTCATTTACCGCTTTTTCCCTTAGTTCATAGCCATTTACTTCATTAAAAGCTGTTTTCCTTACAAAAGCCTCCGAAATTAATTCATTTACTTTTTTTAACTTTTCAGAATTAAAAAACTTATTCCAAGTGTATTCCATTGTTCCAAAACCTACAGAATCGGAATATGCCCATGCTGCTTCTTTATTAGTTTCCAAAGTCCAATATGCACACTCAAAAAATGTTGGTTCAATTAAATCATCATCATCCAAAAACATTAAATATTTTGAGCTTTCTGAAGCCTGTCTTGCACCAAAATCACGAGTAGCAGCTAACCCTTCATTTTTTTTGTGAAAAACTTTTATTCTCTTATCAAGTTTTTCTATTTTCTCCAATTTTTTTAATGATTTTTCATCTTTTGATCCATCATCTATTATTAAAATTTCATAATATGGAAAAGTTTGATTTAGCACAGATATAATAGTTTGCTCTATATACTCTCCACTATTATAAAATGGTATAATTACAGATATAATTGGCTCATGTGTATTATATTCCATATTTTCATATTTTTTTATCCCTGGTTCTAATGAAAATTTAAATCCATTCATTAATAAATCTCTCCTATTCCATACTAATTAAATCTTTTCTTAATATTCTTTACCTAAATCTCTTCTTTGTCATAATAAAACCTGGCACATATAGTAATGCTGTTAAAATTTTATTCAAAAAGCCTTTCATACTAGCTAAATTTGGCTTTATCTTATTAAGTACACAAAATAAAATATAATGTTTGATTACATATAGTCGTTTCTTAAAAGGTACTCCTACCATATCTTGCATTGTTAAAATTTCTTCAAAATATTTAAGATATCCTTTAGGATTCTTTTTAAATACTTGGTCTATATTTTTCGAATAACCATCTTTTTGGTATTCACATATCATAACGGGTTCATTATAACATTTTATCCTATAGTTTAAATCCATTTTATGATACATTCTAGCTTCTGTAACAAATTTCTCTTCGCCTTCTAAAACATAACTATAATTTTTTCTTCTGTCTTTAAAAAAAGCTATTGCCTTCTCGCCATCTTCTAATTCTTTAAAATACAAATCAAACATTGTAGTTTTCTGTTTTTTAAATTCATTTCCTATATTATTACCATTTTGATCATACTTTAAAAAACATAATCCATATAAGTCTTTTTCATACTTAGATTCTTCATATGCATCTTTAAGATATAAAAATGCATTTTCTGCAAAATAATCATCAGAATCACATTCGATTATCAAATCTCCTCTTACATAGTCCATCAAATGATTAATTGCTGCCATTTTGCCTTGATTTACTTGTTTTAAATATCTTATATAAATCTTATTTTCATCTCTCATGTTACTAATAATTTTTTCTGTATCATCATTTGAGCCATCATCCATTATTAGCCATTCTACATCTATATTAGTTTTTAAATTTTTTATTATACTTTCATATAACCTCTGTAGTAAATCTCCCCTATTAAAAGTCGCTGTTAAAATTGATAGTTTCATAATTATGCCTCACATTTTTTATATATTTATTGTTTTTACCTCTTCTAAAAGTTTTTCTAATTTTGTAATTATCTTACTATTATCATACTTTTCTTGCTTATTAGAAAAACTTTTTATTTTCTTTTGTAGCACTTCTTTAATTTCAGCATATATAGCTTCTTCATTATTATTAACAATTATAGAATTTTCGTAATTTTGGACTGCTTCCCTTGCTGCTGTATCTGTTATTATTATTGGCTTATTTAATATTTTAGCCTCTTCTATTACCATTCCATAACCTTCAAATTCAGAAAGCAAGCAAAAAAATTGTGCTTGTTTCATATATGGGTATGGGTTTTCCTTCTTACCCAAAAGATGAAATGTATTTTGGACGTTTAGCTCTTGTATTAATTTTTCTAAGTTTTCCCTTTCTGGTCCATCTCCTATTACATAAAATTCATGCATAAAATTATTATCTATAAGTTTTTTATGTACCCTAATAATTCTATCTATTGCTTTTTGTTTAGTTAGTCTCGCTACTGTTAAAAATGTAGTTGTTTTGTCATTTAAAGAGTCTTCTATCTTTTCTTCTGCCCCTTCTATAACATTTTGTGGATTTATGTAATTATATATAACTCTTTTATGTACTGGTTGCAAATATTCATCTCTTACATCTTTATAAATTTCTGTAAATTTATCACGATTGTCTTTACTTACAAATACTAAAGTTTGGTATTTTCCATATGTCTTTTTGTCTATAGCCACTTTAAGTTTTGCCTTAATGTCTTTTCCAAATACTTGAGTAATATCATTATGCACCCATGCAATTTTTCGTGTATTTTTATTTTTTACTCCAAAAAGCCTTGTAATCGACCCTTCTAGGAAGGCTATTTCTATGTCATAGTCCCCTTTAATATATTTTTTATAAAAACTTTTTTTAAATAACAATAACTTTAAAGCAGTAAGCTTCTTCTTAAAGTTTGACATATCATTAAATTGAAAATCATATATACTTTTTAATTTTACTTTTGAATTTAATTTCTTCTCGAATTCTCCTTTTGCATATATTGTAAGTATTGTAACAGCGTACTTTTTGCTTAATTCATTTGCTAAATCAACTAGAACCTTTTCTGCTCCTCCTAATGTAAGGCTAGTTATTCCAAATAAAATTTTCTTCATATTTTATCTCCTATACTTTTTATTTTGCTTCTCCTTGTTCTTTTTTTATAGCAAATATTTTATTTATTAATAAGGCACATATAACTGCTATAACTGTAGATACTGACATGTTAAAGAATACATATCCAGAAAATACAGATATCGCAAAAGCTAAGCCTATTCCTAACACATACATAATGTATTCTGAATCAATATTTTTTATTTTCCTTATTCCAAAATATATTCCATATACAAAAATCGCTAAAAATGGACCAAAATATAGTATAAATCCTAATATTCCAAAATTGAATAAGAATGCTGGTATATCCATTTCTAATACTAATTCTCTATATTGGTTCATATATCCATTTCCAAATATTATTAATAATGGATTAGCTTGATTTTTTACAAGAAGTGCATTGTATATTAATTGTTGCATACGTTGATCATTATTGCTTATTCCCCACTTATTTGCTATATCATATAATTCTAATACAGACTTCTTTTGAGCTTCGTTCATGTATGTGTCTTCTATTTCGTCATTATCTATTTTTTCTTTAATTTCCATTAAACTTCCTGTAATATGTGCTTCTTGACTTGTTGATTCATCTACTATATCTGATTCTATTTCTTGTAAGTGTTTTCTTCTTTCTATAGTATTTGAACCAACAAGAGCAATAACAACTACCACTAGGGCTATTGCTCCAATTCCGCCTAAAATTACTTTTTTATTAATCTTTGCTTTCTTTATTATCTTTCCGCACAATCTCTGCAAATATAAATGATAGTAATGCAACAATAAATCCAAATAAGCCTACTCTTGTTCCTATTAACATACATAGGAATATTCCCATTATAATTATTTCGCCTATAATTATTTTTCTATAATTTCTATCCTTATTACTTAATAATACAAATATTGATAAAGTTAAAACAGCACTAATACTATTACCAGACTCAAACCAACCCTTTATTCCTGTTCCTTCTATATATGTAGTTGATGAAGTGTTCGTAATAATTGCTAATAATATTGATGCAATATAAATTGATACTGACGAAGTTATAGCTCTTTGCAATTTGCCTTTTTCTTTATCCTTAAATACATAAGCATATACAAATAAAATTATTATCATAAAAGTATAATTCATAATGTATTGCATTTCATGTACTACATTACTATAACTAAATCCCGTATTAGCTGTATTAAATAGTAATAAATGTGCTAAAGCATAAACTCCATAAATTACTGCTATAATAAACATCTTTATTTTATGCTTACTCTTTATAAATAAATCTATAATTGCTATTAATGGAATTATAGGTCTTAGTATTGTAGATGGTGATAAACTTGTATTAAATGTATTTCTAAAGACAAAACTTATAATATCAAAAACTGGGCATAATATTACAAAAATTACTAATAAATTTTCGATTAGATTTTTTGTATCTATTTTTTTCTTTTTTGTTACATCAGCTTGTACTTTTTCCATAATTGCTCCTTTTATTTTTCCTAACTTGCTTTTAATTTCATTTTAAGCAAACTTTCTTTGAATTTTCTTCCTTATAAATTTTATTCTTCCTAACTTTTCATATATTTTTAATGTCTTTTCATTAACACTTAGCATATATTTATTTTTTAATCCTTTTCCCTTTAAGTAAGGATTTTCTTTCCATTTTGGAAATGTTGTATTTAACTTTTGCCAAGCATAGTTTATTGTTTCTTCTCTTTCTTCTTTTTCTTCAATCATTATCATTCTAAGCATTGAACTACATAATAAATATCTTGTGTAATTGTATTCTAATTCATTTTTGTATTTTTTATATATATTTTTTTCTTTATAAAATTCTAATACATTATCTAATACTTTAATTATTTCAGCTGTTTTTGCAGTTTGTGTATTAGATATTGAATTTTCTCTTTGTACATAATGTATGAAAGGCTTTTTTACAATTGATATACTATTTATATATGGCACTAATTTATAAAAGAACTCTACATCTTCGTATCTTAATCCTACTGGAAACTTTATTCTTGTTTTTTCTAGTAATTCTTTTTTTATTAATTTATTCCATGCTACTACTCTTGCATTTAATAACATATCTTTTCTATCTTTATATGCTCTTCCTTTACTTTCTATTGTTTCTTCCGGATATTCCCATAAATAATCACATTCTACAATATCTGCCTTGTCTATTTTAGCTGTTACATACATTTCTTCATACATTTCTTCTTCTACATAATCATCAGAATCCAAAAATGCAATATATTCTCCGGTTGCATATGGCAAAGCATAATTTCTTGCATCGGATAACCCTCCATTTTCTTTTTCCAAATACACTATCTTATCTGGATATTTTCTTTTATATTCTTTAGCAATTTCTTCTGAACCATCTTTGCTTCCATCATTTACTAGGATTATTTCTATATCTTCTAAAGATTGTTCTACCAAAGATTTTATTGATCTTTCTATATATTCTTCAACATTATAGAATGGTACTATAATACTAACTTTTTTCATTTATATCTCCTCAATTCATATTATTTCATTTGTAAATATAGTTTTATGTTTATACTTAATAATAGTCTCTTTATAAATTGTTTTAAATTTCTTACTTTGATATTTTTAGCCATTTTCCTATTTTTTATTTCTTTTATATATTTTTCTTGTTCTTCATCATGCAATTCTTTTGCTTTTAAAATTATGGCATTTGTATAATATATCCTAATATTTTGTTTTGTAAGTTTATTCAAATTTAATTTTTTAGTTAATTCTATTGCATTATCATAATGTTTTAGCGCATCATATGCTTTTTTAATAGTTCTTTTATAGTCTTCATTTCTTGTAATACTATTGTCACTTTGAATATAAAAGTATCCATAAAAGTTTACAGATACCATTGTTTTTGCCAATACAATTATAAAAGGAATTAATCCAAAGTCTTCATGTTCTGTTCCAACTGCAAATTTCAAATTATTCTGTGTAAAGATTCCTTTTTTTATTAAATACACACATGGTGAATCTAGCAGTACATCTGTACTATATAATTTATTAAATCCATCTTCACCTGTTGTTTCTTCAAAAGTTGCGCCAGGAACTATTTCTAATGTTTTTCCTTCTTCATCAACTCTTTGTAATTTAAACTTTATTAAATCAATGTCTTTATTTATATATTGCTCTAATGTTTTTAATAGTGCTTTGTCTATGTAATCATCAGAATCTAAAAACATTATATACTCGCCGTTTGCTTTTTCTATTCCAAAGTTTCTTGTTGATGCCACACCTGTATTTGGTTTATTATAATAGCTTATTAAATCAGGATACTTATCTTTATATTCATTTATTATTTGTTCTGAATTATCTGTGCTTCCATCATTAATAATTACCATTTCAAAATCTTTATAACTTTGTACTAATACTGAATCGAAACACCTTTTTAAATATTTTGCTGTATTGTATACAGGAATTATAATGCTAATTTTCTTCATCTTTCCTCCAAATAGGGATTTAGGGATGGTCCCAAGTATGTGGGGATTTGGGGGACGGTCCTAAAATCCCTCTATTTTTTATTTAACCTATTATTTCTTGTAATTTATTAAATATGCTATTATTATAATCTTTTGCATCAAATTGTTTTGTTATTTGATATCCATTTTCTATAAAGTCTTTCATGGCCTTATAGATTTCTGTTTCGTCTTTTTCTACTACTATTCCTTGACCTTCTATTTGTTCAGAATCAGAAACATTTGTAGTTATTATTGGTTTGTCTAATATAAATGATTCTAAATATACTACTGGATATCCCTCATAATCAGAAGACAACACAACACAATCACATAATTTATAATATGGATATGGATTTTTCTTCCTTCCTAAAAATACAATTTCATGTTCTAATTTTTTGTTTTTTACTTCTTCCTTATAGAGATTTGTATCTGGTCCATCTCCTATAAAAATTATTCTAAATTTTTTATTATCCTTTTTTAATTGCTCTGCTGCATAGATTATTCTTGTTAATTTTTTCTGCCTTTCATCATGTCTTCCTACATTTAAAAATGTAACTACATTTTCCTTCTTTAAATCTTTTACTGGTTCTTCTGCTTGATTTAATATTCGTTTATCATTGACTAAATTATTGCATGTTATAACTCTATCTTTTAGTTTTGGATAAACTTCTGTAAAACTTTCTTTCCCTTCTTTTGATACAAATATAATTTTCTTAAATTTTTTTATTTTTCTTTTATCAAAAAAATTTTTCATTTGTTCTTTATCATTATTATATAAGCTTAAATAATCTGCATGTCCCCATATTGCATTGTTTTTTGAACATGTCCTTGCCATAAAACTAGCGGGTAGTGAATAAGTTGCAAAACTTGCTGCAAAATCGAATTTATTTTTATATTTTCTTATAAATTTATATCTTTTTATTAAATTATTAATTTTTCTTTTTATAATGTTTTTATCATTTGCTGGTGTATATTCTATTATTTTAATATTTGGAGAAATCTTGTCTAAAAAAACTCCTTCTTTTTTTTCTAGTGCAATTGTTATTTCATAACCTTTTTCTAGTAAAAAATTTGTAAGAGTTACAAGAGAGGTTTCTATCCCACCTAAATCTAGATTATATGCTGCAAATAATAATTTTTTCATATTATTACACCTTCATTTTTCCTATTTTTTCTTATGTCATTTTATATTAAAACTGTGTATGTGTCAACGTAATAAGATGCTTTTTAGAGCCTTTTTGGGACATATATTTAGAATTATGTCTGCAAAAAAAGCTTAAGAAAAATTTCTTAAGCTTTTCTAATTATTATCTATAAAATCTTCAATTAACTTTATCATGTGGTCTGTTTCACTTTTAAATTTTTTAGGTTTAAATTCTTTAGCCTTGGCTAAAGCTTCTTCCATTCCATCTAATTCAGTTAATCCTATTAAAAACTCCTGTTTATTAAAAGAATCAACTATTTGTATTTGGTGGTCATTTATATGTTCCCCAAAAGCACTTAAACGAGGTACTGCAATTACTTTTTTTCCCATTTTTAATGCCATTACTATAGATCCAACTCCTCCATGAGTTATAACTAAATCTGACTTTTCCATTATTTCTCTTAGTTTTTCTTCTGGCATTAAACTATATATTTCCATATCTTTCGATTCGAATTTTGTTCTTCCTGCTTGAACTATAACTTTTTCTGTTATTACTTTTTTATCTATTAACTCTTGTACTTTATCAAGTAATCTATGAAAACTATTATCTTGTGTACCTAATAATATCAAAATCAATATATTGACCCTCCTAATTTTGCTTTTGGATATAATTTTAGCATTTCTTCCCATTGCACTATAAATAAATCAGCAAACTTATAAACTAGTTTTCCTGTTGCAGTTTTAGAATTTCTATTTGCAAATGTTTCTATAAATATAATTTTACTACCAAATATTTTTCCCATTAAACACATTGGACCTGCATTATGCGTACCTGTTGTTATTATGTATTTTGGTCTTATTTTTATAAAATAAAATACTGTTAGTATACAATTCCATAAAAACTTAAACGGATATACAATTGGATGAGATCTTGTTCCATATAACATATACGAAATTCTTTTTCCATATCGCTTCTTAAAACCTTCTGTAAATTTATCTTTTTCTGTTATTATGTGATAGTCATATTTTTCAAACATTGGCTTTAATTGCATTAATTCATTAAAATGTCCACCTGTACTAGATATAAATAGTACTTTCTTTTTTTTCATATTTCCCCCACACTATTTATTCTTTTGTTTCATTCTTTTCTTTATCTTTTTGAAGTTCTACATATCTTTTTATTTTCATTGTTGTTGTTTTTGCAAACTCATCATTTTTTATTTCTAGATTTTTTATTGCTTTATATGATGTTAATCCTTTATTTACTTCTTTTATTTTGTTCCAAATTATTTTATGTATTTCTTCTTCACTTAAATCTTTTCCATGTAGATTCTCTATTTCTTCCATATTTGGAATGACTTTTACAGAAATTATTAATTCTTTTTCTCCTTCTACTTCTTTACCATATACCATACATTCTTGAATTTCTGGAATTTTAGATAGTAATAATTCTATTTCTTCTGGATAAATATTTTTTCCATTTTGTGTTACTATAACATTTTTACTTCTTCCTGTAACATACACATAACCATCTTTATCTTGGTAACCAATATCTCCAGAATTAAACCAACCATCATGTACTACTTCTTTTGTAGCTTCCTCATCCTCATAATATCCAAGCATTAATGTTTGGCTCTTAATCCAAATTTCTCCTTCTCCATTTTCATTTGGATTATGAATCTTTATTTGTGCACAGTTTACTGGAAGTCCAACTGAACCTACTCTTGGATCACATTCTGGAGTAAGTGCTGCAATTGGAGCAGTTTCTGTTAAACCATATCCTTGTAAAAATTCAATTCCTATATCTTGAACCCATTTTCCTATCTTTTTATCTATTGGTGCTGCAGCAGAAACTATTATCCTCATATTTCCGCCTAAATTGTCATATATCTCTTTAAATACTTTTCTTTTTATGTCTATTCCAACACTTTTTAGCATATTTGTTAAATGTAACATAGAATTTACTAATCCTGCTTTACCACTTTTTTCTATTGATTGATTTATTTTTTTATATAAACTTTCAACTAACAATGGCACTGCAAGCATTGCTGTTGGCTTTGCTTCTTGCATATCTGGTACAATATATCTAAGACCTCCACAAATTGCAACTGATGAACCATTTGCAAATGGTAATAAAGCTCCAATTGATGATTCATATGTATGATGTAATGGTAATACAGAGAAAAATCTATCTCTTTCATATATTTTTACATATTTTGAAACCGCATTTACATTTTCTGCTAAATTTCTGTGGCATAACATAACACCTTTTGCTTGTGATGTTGTTCCAGAAGTAAATATTAAAAATTTAAATTCTTCTGGATCTATCTCTACATCCATATATTCTGTATTTCCTGCATCTGTTAATTTTTTACCTTCTGCTATTACATTCTCTATTCCTACATCTCTACCTTGTACAGGCTCGTCACTATTCATTTCGATAAAATATTTTACCATTGGTAAGTTATCTTTTATTTTATCTATAGCATCCTTTTTCTTCTTTGAATAGATTACTGCTGCTGCATGTGAACGTTTTATTACATTCTCTATTTCGTTATTTGGTAATTCTTTATCTACTGGAACTGCTATACCTGCTCCACATAAGATTGAAAAATATGATACATACCAATAATATGTATTTTCACCTATAATTATAATTCTTTCATTTGCTAAATTTAAGTACTTCATAAGTCCTGTACCTAAATTAATTGCGTCATTTCCGAATCTTTCGTAAGTAAATTCTTCGAATTTAGCTTTATGATCATGATTTGGTCTTTCTAAAATGTATATATTATTTTTGTATTTTTCTATTGATCTTTTGAATATTTCTTTTACTGTTTTATAATGTGTTTCTTCATAATATTTATTTTTTAATTTTTTGTCTTTTATTTGGTCTATTTGGTCATAATTAACTTGCATTTCTTGTATGTTTTCCATACCTTCCATTTTCATCTTAGGAAATTTAAAATCTGGTAATTTAAAATCTCTTAAAATTCTCATAATACTATCACTCCTATACTTTTATATTATGGCACAATTATTTAGTTTTGTAAATGTTTATGGACCAGTTAGTATAATAATTTTATATATTGTATAAATAATAGACCTTGCTCAATAGAGTTTTTCTGACTTTTATTAAAATGAATTAGTCCCTCATAATTCCTAGTTTGAATTTACGAGGGATATTCAAAAGTTATTATTAATTATTCAATTTCATAAAGCTAATCTTTTATTTATAGTGAAAAGTCTATTTCAAGTACCTTTTCCCCCATCAATATCAAATATGGTTAATCTATATACAATATTTATATATTACCATAATCACATTATGCCAATGGTTTTGCTTTTTCTTTACGCAAATAAATATATTTATTTGTATTTTATCTTATTTTGTGCTAAAATTTCTTACTGTATAAAGGAGGAAATCTTATGGGATATTTTGAACACGATTTTGAAATCGGATTAAGAGATGTAGAAAATCCTAACTATTTAAGTAATAAAGCAATTTTAGCTTTTTTTGAAAATATTGGTTCTTACCATTCTGATAGTATTAATTTTGGATTAAATGAAATACCTAAAACAAAGTCTTCATGGATTTTACTTGGTTGGAAAGTTAAAGTTTTAAAAAGACCACTTTATGGAGATAAATTACACATAGTTACATGGGCTAGAAATACAGAGAAATTCTCTACCTATCGTGATTATGAAGTATATAATCAAAATAACGAATTAGTTATTATTGGAACATCTAAGTGGGTTTTAGTTAATACTACTACTGGTAAATTAAGGCCTATACCAGAGGAAATAATTAAGCTATACTGCCCAGATACTAAAACTGCTTTTCCTCCCGAAGAAGCATTGCTTACTAAATTAACTGATTCTGAACATTATGGTACAGCATGTACCTGCACAGTAGGTCGTTCACAAATAGATTTAAACAACCATATGCACAATTTATATTATTTAGATATGGCTTATGAGGCTCTTCCTGAAGAAGTTTATAAAAATAACACATTTAACTTTTTTGAGATAACTTATAAAAAACAAATTAGACTTCATGATGCTGTAAAATGCTATTACGTTTTTGAAGAGAATACTCATAAAGTAGTTATCAAAAGCTTAGATGATAAAAAAACACATGCTATTATCGTATTTAAATAATACTACAAAACCAGAGCAATTTTATTTTGCTCTGGTTTTTATTTTAAGATATCATATATATTTTCGAACACATATCCCTTTTCTTTTAACACTTGTATTAATTGTGGTAATAATTCATACGTACTTTTTTTAGTTCCTATATCATGCATTAATATAACTACACTATTTTTATTTCCCATTGTGCTTTCTACATAGCTCATCATATCATTTACATTGTCAAGTCCTGCTGCATCAGCAGTTAAGGCATTCCAATCAAGGTGTGCCACACTGTTTTGATTTAGCAAATTAACAGCCTCTGTTTTAATGTCTGCATACTTTCCTCCAGAGGTTCCTCCTGGAAATCTAAACACTCTAGAATTATATGTTTGATCACCTATTGCCTTCTTTATAGCGGTTTCTGTTCTGTTATATTCATCTAATACTGCTTGTGGCGAAGAATATATATTAGAATAAACATGTGTAAAACTATGGTTTGCTATATAATGCCCTTCTTGATATGCTCTTTTTACTATTTCTGGATATCTTTCGGCATTACTTCCTAATACAAAAAATGTTGCTTTAACATTATTTTGTTTTAATATATCCAAAATTGGAATAGTAACAGATTTTGAAGGACCATCGTCAAATGTTAGAAATACTCTTTTATAATCTGAATTATAAATATGTGACACTCTTTCTACAATTTTATTTTTCTTTGCATTATCTAAAAAAAACAATTCGTGAGTTGGCTTGTTTTTAGCTAATATATCACTTTCTATTATGCTTAAGTTCTTATTATAATGGCGCACACCAAAAAATATCGCTGTAGATATAAGCGATATAATTAATATCAAAACTATTGTAATTATTACTACTTTTTTTACGTTTAAGTGAGGTTTTACCTCTATTAAATCTAATGTCATTTTTTTCACCTAACATTTGCTTTTTTCGTATCCATTATATATCAAGCATATTTAAAATTCAATACAAAATATATTTTGGTTGCTGCCTTCGTAGTATTTTACATAATTTTTGAACTTTAAGTTCTGTTCCTAAAGTTCAAAAAAGGGATTTGAGGAACGTCCCCAAATCCCTAGAAATGTTCCAACTTTCTTTTGATTTATGCTTCGTCTTTTGTTGTGTTTATTTTTAATAGTTTGAATATTTCTACAATTACTAATGGTGCTATTATTAATAAAATTGTTTCTATCAAATTGCCCATTGGTAAAATTGGTATACTGAATATATGTCTTAATGCTGGTACTAACAATATTATAAGCATTAATGCTGCTGATGCTCCTATTGCTAGCAATAACATTTTGTTGTTAAATGGATGTGTTTTAAATACAGATTTTTTGTTATTTCTGATATTGAATACATGTACTAATTCTGAAAATGCTAATACCATAAATGCCATTGTTTGACCTATTTCTACTTTTACTTCTTGCTTTTCTACATATTCTGCGCCATTTGCTAGTGCTTCATCTAAGTTTTCTACTTCTTCAACACCATATAAAGTTCCATCTACTTTTACCATAGTTGGTAAATTTTCTTCTGGTGTTGCAATACCAATTATAAATGCTGCAAGTGTAAGTAAACCAATCATTATTCCTTGGTATACAACTCTAAAACTCATACCTTTTGTAAAAATTCCCTTTTGTTTCTTTGGTTTTCGTTTCATTACATCGTCTTCTGCTGGATCAACAGCTAATGCTAATGCTGGAAGTGAATCTGTTACTAAATTAATCCACAATATATGAATTGGAAGTAATACTTCGATTAAACCTATATCTATATTAAATGTACTTCCAAGCCAAGGTGTAATTAAGATTGCTAAAAATAGTACTATAATTTCACCAACATTACTAGAAAGTAAGAATTGAATTGCTTTTAATATGTTATCATAAATACGTCTTCCTTCTTCTACAGATGATACTATTGTAGCAAAATTGTCATCTGTTAATATTACATCTGCTGCTTCCTTAGAAACGTCTGTACCTACAATTCCCATTGCACAACCAATATCAGCTGTTTTTAATGCTGGAGCATCATTTACACCATCACCTGTCATAGCAACAATTTCTCCGTTTGCTTGCCAAGCTTTTACTATTCTAACTTTATGTTCTGGTGATACCCTTGCATAAACTGAATATTTTCTAATATTTTTTGTTAAATCCTCATCTGACATTTCCTCAAGTTCGCTACCTGTAATTGCTTCATCTTCGTTTTCTAATATTCCTAATGCTTTTGCAATTGCAACAGCTGTAATCTTATGATCACCTGTAATCATTACAGTTTTAATTCCTGCTGTTTTACATTTTTCTACTGCTACTTTAACTTCTTCTCTTGGTGGATCTATCATTCCAACCATTCCAACAAATATTAAATCATTTTCTATATTTTTCATTTCTTCATCTGTTGGTTCATGGTCTAGCTCTTTATATGCCATAGCTAATACTCTTAGAGCCTCTTTTGCCATTTCCACATTATATTTATCTATTTCTGCTTTATAATTTGCTAAATCATTTTTTATTTCACCATTTACTATATAAGAATTACATCTTGCAATTAATTCATCAATTCCACCTTTTGTATAAACAAGGTATTTTTCTCCTACTTTATTTACTGTAGTCATTAATTTTCTGTCAGAATCAAATGGAATTTCTTTTACCCTTTTTAATTCTAAAGTTTCTTTTACATCAAATTTAATCTTAAATCCTAAATCTATTAATGCTGTTTCTGTAGGGGCACCTGTTAATTGGTTTTCCGCACCAATTTTTGTATCATTACATAATGTACATACTTGCATTAATCTATCTAATTCATTACTGATATCTTTAATATCTGCAACTTCTTTTACTTCATTATTTACAAATACTTTTTGAACTGTCATTTTATTTTGTGTTAGTGTTCCTGTTTTATCTGAACATATAACTGTTGCGCTTCCTAATGTTTCTACTGCTGGTAGTTTCTTTATAATAGCATTTTTCTTTACCATTCTTTGAACACCTATAGCTAAAACTATTGTAGAAACTGCTGCTAAACCTTCTGGAATTGCTGCAACAGCTAAACTAACAGCTGTCATAAACATATCTATTACATCTTTACCATAAGCAATACCTATTATAAATATTACTATACATATTGCAAGAGCTGCTATTCCTAATGTTTTTCCTAATTTATTTAATTTTGTTTGAAGTGGTGTTTCAGTTGCTTCAGTATCACTAATAATTTTAGCAATTTTACCAACTTCTGTATTCATTCCTGTTTCTACTACAATACCTTTTCCTCTTCCATATGTTATAAGTGAAGAAGAGAAAAGCATGTTTGTTCTATCTCCAAGAGTAACTTTTTCATCATCTATAGTTTCTGTATTTTTATCTACTGGTACAGATTCACCTGTTAATGATGCTTCTTGTGACTTTAAGTTTGCACTTTCTACTATTCTTAAGTCTGCTGGTACATAGTCACCTGTATCTAGAACTACGACATCTCCTGGTACTAATTCTCTAGATTGTACTACTGTTACTTTTCCATTACGTACAACTTTTGATGCATGTGCACTTAATTTTTGAAGTGCCTCTAATGATTTTTCTGCCTTACTTTCTTGAACTACTCCAATTATTGCATTAAGTACTACAACTATTAAAATTATAATTGTATCTGTTATTCCTTCGCCTTCTGCAATTCCTACAGCTCCAGATACTATGGCTGCAACAATTAAAACGATAATCATAAAATCTTTAAATTGTTCTAAAAATTTTACAAATAAAGATTTTTTCTTTTTTTGTTTTAATTCGTTCATGCCATACTTTTCATAATTTGCCTTTACTTGTTCTTCTGTTAAGCCTTCCTTAATATTGGTTTGTAATTCTTTTTCTACTTGACTTATTTCTTTGTTAAACCAATTCACTATTCATCTCTCCTTTTTTAGTATTATACACAAAAAGCAAGACTTTAAAAAACTTTTTGTGTTTTTTAAAAGTCTTGCTTACCTAAATTAGGTTACTAACCAGAATTCTTCGCGACTGTTGATTAGTAGTTTACAAGCTACTCCCTTTTAAAAGTAGTTGTATTTTATCACTCAACAAAAATTTTTTCAATATTTTTTTATTATTTTGCATATAAAATTAATCTTGCTGATCCATTTTGTGAACATGTTGCAAGTGTTATTTCTGGTATTCCACCAGTATCTCTAAACATATAGCTTGTGTCTTGTGGAGATGTTTCAAATTTATTATATATCGTATATTCTACAGTTACTCCATACAAATCTGTAATATATACTTTATCACCTATATTTAAATTTTTATTTTTTGAGAAAAATAATCTATTTAAATAATTATGTCCTGCAATTACTGTGTTTCCAGTTTCATTTGGTCCTGGGCCATATTCTACACATACACCTATCTCTAAGGCTTGTTTTGATAATGTAGCTATAATTGGATACTGTATTCCTGTTTTAGGAATTCTTATATATCCACAAACATCATAATTATAATATTTACTAACAGTTTTCTTATTTTTTGAACTTCTTGCCGATTTTACTTTGGCTGCTTTACTAGTATTTTCATCTGATTCAGCAGTAGTTGTTGTTGTATCATCACTTATTATATTTCCATCAATATCTCCAATTTCATTTGTAAATTCTGCTATATATTCGTCCGAATCGTCATTTATAATTTTAGCAGAAATAAATTTATAAATTAAATATCCTGCTATACATAATAGTACTATTAATAATATTATAAAAAATAAATTTAAAACTTTTTTGTATGTATCTGCTGCAGTAGACATTTCTACCTCCTATTAATTACTTTTCCACTCATACGATATTTTTTAATCCCAAAAAAGGGATTTAAGGAACGTCCCCCAAAATCCCTTTTTGATTATTCTGCAAGTTTTGCCCAAATTATAATTCTTGCTTTACTATCATCTGTACATGTTGTTAAAGATATTTCTGGTTTTCCTCCAGTATCTCTATCCATATAATCTGCATCTTCTGGAGTTGTTTCATATTTATTATATATTACATATTTTAATCTTGTTCCAGAATTATCTGTAATATAAATAGTATCTCCATTTTCTAATTTATAATTATTTGAAAAGAATTGTCCGTTTCTATAGTTATGTCCTGCAATTACTGTATTTCCTACTTGGTTTGGTCCTGGTCCATATTGCTGAACTACTGATGTATTCATAGCTTTTGTTCCCATTTGTTTTAATATTGGAAGATTTACATTAGTTTTTGGAATTTCTATTGCTCCTACAACATCAAAACCTTTAAATTGTTTGGCAGTTCCTGTGCTATCACCACTTGCATTTGTAACTGTATTAACATCTAATAAGGAATTAAAGTCACCAGTTACATTATTTTCTTCTAAAGGCTGAATTCCTAAAGAATTTGCATAGTCATCCATATATGCTTGTGTATCTTCTTCTAGGAAATATTTAGTATACATCTCATATCCTAAAAAACCTAGTAAACCAACAATTCCCACTATTACAACGACTAATAAAACAGTTAATATTTTACTATATTTACTATCAACAAACATAATTTTACCTCCAATTACCTATCTAAAGTATATTATAACATATTTTTATATGTTTTCATATACTTTATGTAAATTTATTCTTTTGTTTTTAACATATTTTTGTCCCTAATTTTTTGCCACCTATTAGATGAAAATGTAAGTGTTTTACTTCTTGTCCTCCATCCTCTTTGCAATTATTTATAATTCTATAACCTTTATCTGCAATACCTTGCTCTTTTGCTATTTTATTTATAGCCATATGAATTTTTGCAATTATTTCTGCTTCGTTTTCTGGTACTTCGCTAATATCATTATAATGTTTCTTTGGTATTACTAATATATGAACAGGTGCTATTGGATTAATATCTTTAAATGCTAATATTTCCTCATCTTCATATACTATTGTTGATGGTATTTCTCTATTAATTATTTTACAAAATAAACAATCTTCCATTTTTACCTCCATTAGGATTATTTTTTATATAAATGGATTCTAGGACCGTCCCCCGAATCCATTTTCTTATTTTATTAAAACAGCTTTTATTCTTCTAATTCCAGATGAACTAGATTCTTCTTTCTTAATTTTAAATTTTCCTAGTTCCCCTGTGTGTTTTACGTGAGGACCTCCACAGATTTCTTTGCTAAAGTTTCCTATTGTATATACTTTTACTCTATCACCATATTTACTAGTAAATAAACCTATCGCACCTGACTTCTTAGCTTCGTCATAGCTCATTTCTTCACAAGTTACTGGTAAATCCTCTTTTATCTTCTCGTTTACTAAATCCTCTACTTTTTGTATTTCTTCTTTAGTCATTTTTTGAGGGTGTGTAAAGTCAAATCTTAGTCTTTCTGTTGTAATGTTTGAACCACTTTGTTTTACATGGTCTCCTAATACTTCTCTTAGTGCTTCATGTAATAAATGAGTTGCTGTGTGGTAAGCTATAGTTTGTTCATTTTGTTCTGCTAAACCACCTTTAAATTTTTGTTCACTACCTTGTCTTGATTTTTCTTGATGTTCTTTAAACAATTTATTAAAGCCTTCCATATCTACTTTAATGTTATTCTCTTTAGCTAATTCTTCTGTTACTTCTGGTGGAAAACCATAAGTATCATATAATCTAAATACAGTTTCAGAATCTATAACATCTTTTCCTTGTTCTTTTGCCTTATTAGTAGCTTTTATAAATTCTCTTTCTCCATGTTCTAGAGTTTTAACAAATTTATTTTGTTCCTCTAGTATAACTTGTTTAATTATTTCTTTATTTGTAACTAGGTCTGGATACATTTCTTTTAATGTTTCAATATTTAAATTTATTAAGTTTTCTGTTTCTGATAAATCTATTTGTAATTTATTTAAATGTCTTATCATTCTTCTAATTAATCTTCTTAAAATATATCCTCTATCTATATTACTTGGTCTGCCACCATCTGCTATTATCATCATAGATGCTCTTAAATGTTCTGCAACTATTCTTCTACTATTAATATTATCTACTTTTTGTAGCTCTTCTAACTTGTCCATTACTGGAGCAAATAGTTCTGTTTCGAATGGTGTTTGTTTTCCTTGTAATAACATTGTCATTCTTTCTAGACCAAGACCTGTATCTACATTATGTTGTTTTAATTCTGTTAATGTACCATCTTTATGTTTAAAATATTTCATAAATACATTATTCCATATTTCTACATATTTACCGCAATCACAATCTGGATTACATCCTTCTGAACATTTTGGTTTTCCTGTATCATAAAACATTTCTGTGTCTGGTCCACAAGGTCCTTCCTCTCCTGCAATCCACCAGTTTTCTTTTAAGAAGTATATTCTTTCTTTAGGTATTCCTGCTTCTTCCCAATATTTTGCAGCTTCTTCGTCTTTTGGGGCATCTTCATTTCCTGCAAAACAAGTAACAGATAATTTTTCTACTGGTATATTTAATACTTTTGTTAAGAATTCAAAGCTCATCTTTATAGCTTCTTCTTTAAAATATGCTCCTAATGACCAGTTTCCTAACATTTCGAAATATGTTAAATGTCTATTATCTCCTACCTCATCTATATCGTTTGTTCTTAAACATTTTTGGTAATCTGTTAATTTATTGCCTTCTGGATGTTTTTCTCCTAATAAATATGGTACCAATGGTTGCATTCCAGCTGTTGTAAATAAAACGGATGGATCATTAATTGGTATTAATGGTGCACTTGGTATTATTTTATGATCGTGTTCTTCAAAAAATTTTAAAAATTTATTTCTTATTTCTATTGCTTTCATTTTCATTCTCCCTCTCATTTGCGTTTAATTTGTAATACCAATTATGTTGTAATCAGCTTAAATTTTACGCATTTAAATTATATTATATTATGCTGTAAATTGCAAGATTTATCATATTTTTATCTTTTAGTGTATAATTTAATTTTTTCTAGAAATACTAATTTTAGACAAAGTAAAAAGGAGGAAAAATATGAAAGCAACTGGAGTAGTGAGAAGAATTGATGATTTAGGTAGAGTTGTTATTCCAAAAGAAATAAGAAAAACTTTAAGAATAAAAGAAGGTGACCCTTTAGAAATCTTTACAGATAAAGAAGGCGAAGTTATATTAAAAAAATATTCTCCTATTGGTGAATTATCAGAATTTGCTCTTGGATATGCTGAAACTTTGGCAAAAACGACAGGACATATTGCTTGCATAACAGATAAAGATACTGTAATTGCTGTTGCCGGTGGTTCCAAAAAAGATTACTTAGAACAAAGTTTAAGCAAAGAAATTGAGCAAATAATGGAGGATAAAGAGGTGTATAAAAGTGATAAAAACAACAATTTATCTGTTCCTATTGTAAAAAATGATAAAAAAGATAAAAGGTATAATTCTCAGATTGTATATCCGATTATTTCTAATGGAGATTCCATTGGAACTGTAATTTTACTTTCTAAAGAAGCATCTACTAAAATGACTGATGTTGAAGCAAAAGTTGCACAATCTGCTGCTAGCTTTTTAGGAAGTCAAATGGAAATATAAATTTTAGCATCTAGTATATTAGCTAGATGCTTATTTCTTAAATCTATTAATCTTTTGCTATTGTTAATACACCTATTTTTTTAGCTCCATTTTCTTTAAGAACTCTACTACATTCATTTGTGGTACTTCCTGTTGTAAAAACATCATCAAATAACAGTATCTTCCTATTTTTTATTTCTAACTTATTTGTTATAGTATATGCATTCTTTATGTTATTTTTTCTTTCTAATTTATTCAAACTACTTTGAGGTTTTATATTTCTCTGTTTTTGTAATATATTATTTTTAATAATTATATTTTTATTCTTTTTTGCTAATGCCTTCAATATTAAAAATGATTGGTTGTACCCCCTTTCTCTATTTCTATATTTGTGTAAAGGAATTGGTATTATATAATCATACTTATTTATATATTTCATAATTTTTTTATTAGAATAAATTATTTCTGCAAAAAACTCACATAAATAAGCTTGGTTACCAAATTTATATTGTCTAATTTTTTCTTTTATAAGCCCTTCATATTTAAAAATGTGCATATGTTCATCATAGTATATACCTGTTATTTCTAAAAAGCATTTTCTGTGTGGAATTGTTATTTTTTCTAATTTCTTTTTGCATACACTACATATTGCACTTGTACATATTTTTTCACATATACCACATGTTTTTGGAAAAAATAAATTGAGAACTGCATTAAAAAGATTCATGTACCTCCTTAAATTAGCCCCCAATTCAAATTAAGATATCATTTTTAGTTTATACTCTAATCCTGTATTACGTATTTTGGTATCTGCATTTTGTATCATAAATTTTACCACATTATCATTTCCTATTAATATAAGTAATTTTTTTGCTCTTGTTAGTCCAGTATACAGTAAGTTTCTTGTAAGTAACATTGCAGAAGACTGCGTTACAACCATTATTACAACATCAAATTCACTACCCTGTGCTTTGTGAACAGTTATTGCATATGCATGTTCTATCTGATCCATATCGGAAAATGCATACCATGCTTCTTTTTCGTCGTCAAATAATATTTTTATTTGCTTGTTCAAGAAATCTATTTTTAGTATTTTTCCAAGTTCTCCATTAAATATACCAGTTCCATTTTCGTAAGTTAAACTACGTGTATTACCTTTTTCCCAGTAAATATCATAGTTATTTTTTACTTGCATTACTCTGTCGCCTTCTCTAAAAATAACCTCTCCTACTTTTTTCTCTTTTTTTTCGTCATTTGAAGGATTTAATTCCTCTTGTAATCTTTTGTTTAACTCTTTAGTTCCTAACAATCCTTTTTTTGTAGGTGAAAGAATCTGAATATTTTCGAAGAAATCATAATCTCCAAAGTTCTTTAATCTTCCTTTACATAGCGAAATTATTTGATCTAACATTATATCTTGGCTCTTTTCTTTTATATAGAAGAAATCATCTTTTAAACCTTCTTGTTCTTCTTTTTCTAAGAAATATTCCCCATCATTTACCTTATGTGAATTAACAATTATTTTACTTTGAGCAGCTTGTCTAAAAATTTCATCTAAAAAGATTGTTTTTATTCGCTCTGAATTTATTATATCTTTTAAAACACTACCTGGTCCAACAGAAGGAAGTTGGTCTGTATCACCTACTAAAATAAGTTTTGTTCCTTGGTAAATACCATTTAATAGGTAATTCATTAAGTATATATCTACCATAGATGCCTCATCTACAATTATTACATCTGCATCTATTGGCGCTACTTCATAATTCATTATAGTAAATTCATTGGCTTTTTCTATTTTGCCTATTTCTAATAATCTATGTAATGTTTTAGCTTCTTCACCAGTCATTTCTGTCATTCTTTTTGCAGCTCGTCCAGTTGGTGCACATAAAACTACCTTCTTACCATGTGACTTATAAATATCTATAACATTTTTTATGATAGTTGTTTTACCTGTACCTGGACCTCCTGTTATTATTACAACATTATTAGAATTTATTGCTTGTATAGCTTCTTCTTGCTTTGTAGATAAATTTATATTTCCTGCTTTTTCTATTTTTTCTAATTCGCTATCAAAACTGTCTATTCTTTTTATATTTTGTGTTGAATCTAATAATATTAACTTACTTGCAATATTAGCCTCTGCATCATATATTTCTTTACTATATACCCAGTTTTCGTCTTCTCTCTTTTCTATTACTATTTCTTCTTTTACATTTAAATCTATTAAACAATGCTCTATGTCATCATCTTCAACTTTTAAAAGTTCTTTAACATATTTTATTAAATTAGCTTCTAATGTACAGCAATGACCATTATATGTAATTTTTACTAAACTATATTTTATTCCACATTTAATCCTTTTATAGTTGTTTATCTCGAATCCATTTTCTAATGCATATTTATCTAGCTTTGCAAAGTCCACACCTTTGACTAGATCTATTAATATATATGGGTTTGATTCAATTTCATCAATTGTTTGTGTTCCTAACTTTTTATATATAGTTTTTGCATTTGCTGGACTTATTCCGAAATTATCTAAAAAACCAACAATTTGCCATAACTCCCAGTTTTCTACAAAGCATTGTGCCATCTCTATAGCTTTTTCTTTAGTAATTCCTTTTATTTGGGTTAATTTCTCTGGTTCGAATTTAAATACATTTATTGTATCTTCCCCAAATGTTGCTACGATTTTTTTAGCTGTTGCAGGACCAATTCCTTTTATTGTACCATTCGATAAATATTTTTCTAACGAATCTAATGTTTTTGGCATTATCTTTTCGAAAGTTTCTACTTTAAATTGCTTCCCATATTCTTTATGTGTTACAAAATTTCCTATAACCTTAATATAATCTCCCTCTACTAAAAAAGGCATATACCCTACTATTGTAATAGTATCTTCTTCGTTTTCTAATATTCCAATTAAATAACTATTAACTTCATTTTGATATATTATTTCTGTTAGTTGTCCTGAAAGTTCCACTTTTACCCTCTTTTCTACAGTTTACCTGATAATGCAATAATTTTATCACATTAGATAGATATTAACAAATCTATTTTGAAATTTCATCCATTATCTCTTTACACTCATTCCAATCCGAAGCTTTTATAAAATTATAATCTTTTGCTAATTTCGAGATTATCTCGTATGTATCATCAGTCGAGTCCAAGTCTACCATTATAATTCCTTTTGTTAACTCTTCTTTTCCATATAATAATTTGCAAATTATATTTCTCGTAAAACACTCTATTCTATCCTCTTGATTTTTAGCTGCTATAATTAAATATATTCCATCTTGTTTAAATTTTGTACAAGCAAAATAATATCTTATAGTTTTTGCAATTTCTATTAAACCATATAGTGCAAGTGTCCATAATATTGCATTTGGTATAAATTCCTGCATGTAATCACCTTCTTATATAGTATATGTTCTTTGGCATAAAGTGTTAAATTGGTTAAGCCTATCAACTTGTAAGTTTTTAAGATAATTATATACAAAAAAAGCACCTCGCTAAAAAACAAAGTGCTTGATATATAAATGAAGAGGGCTATTCTTCTTAATATATACATTTTATCGGAATACTTTAATAATAACTTATTTTCTTGTTTTACCATCAAGTGCATCAAGATTGTCTAATGCTTTTCCTGTTCCTAATGCTACACAAGAAATTGCGTCTTCTGCTATCATTACATTTATTCCAGTTTTTTCTTGTAATAATTTATCTAGACCGTCTACTAAACAACCTCCACCTGTCATATATATCCCTCTGTCGCTTATATCTGCTGCAAGTTCTGGTGGAGTTCTTTCTAAAACAGAATGAACTGCATCTACAATCATCATTGCTGGTTCTATTAAAGCTTCTAACATTTCGCTAGAATATACTGTAATTGTTTTTGGTAAACCTGTTGATAAATCTCTTCCTCTTATATCCATTTCTACGTCTTGTATTTTTGGATAAACACAACCTATATTAATTTTTAAGTCTTCTGCGGTTCTTTCACCTATCATTATATTGTGTTTTCTTTTTATATATTTTACTATTGCTTCATCTAATTTATCCCCTGCAACTTTTAATGATGTACTAACAACAGAACCTCCTAAAGAGATTACAGCAATGTCTGTAGTTCCACCACCAATATCTACAATCATGTTACCACAAGGTTTAGAAATGTCTATTCCTGCACCTATTGCTGCCGCTATTGGTTCTTCTATTAAGTATACTTTACGAGCACCAGCTTGTGATGCTGCATCTATTACTGCTCTTTTTTCTACTTCTGTTACTTGAGATGGTATACATATCATAATTCTTGGTGCAAATATAAATTTTCCACACACTTTATTTATAAAATATTTTAACATTTTTTCTGTTACTGTATAATCTGATATTACCCCGTCTCTTAATGGTCTAGTGGCTACGATATTTCCCGGTGTTCTTCCTAGCATTCTTCTTGCTTCCTGACCTACCGCAAGAACATCTCCAGAATTTTTATCTACAGCAACAACAGAAGGTTCTCTTAATACGATACCTTTGCCTTTAACATATGCAATTACTGTGGCTGTACCTAAATCTATTCCTATATCTTGACCAAAACCAAACATTGATACTCTCCTTTTCTATTATTATTACAAGTCTGTTACAATTATATTACAAAAAATTTAAAATAGCAATAAAAATATTTATATATTTAAAATATTTTTATTGCTATCAACTATATTACAATGTAATTAATAAAAATTCAAGTATTTTTATCAGTTTATTTATTAAAATGGGAAAAGTCCAAATAAATATCCAACTGGCATATAATAAATTACTATTAATCCTCCAAATAAAAGGGCCATTTTTTGAGTTTGAGTAAGTTCGATATCTATAGGATTTAATAAATAATCTGGTGCTGTATCTGACATTGAAATTTCTACTCTTTCTGTTCCTTGGCATTTATATTTTATAGTAAAATATTGGCTCTCGTCTGGCTCTAATTTAAATATTTGTGCATATCCTGTATTTATATTATTATCATATTCTGAATAACAATCTAATTTTATAAATTTATTTTCTATTGTACTTCCAGTAGTATTCGTTATACAACCATAAATATATCCATTTGCATTTGTTGCTTTAGAGTCTATTATTTCTATCTTTGGATTTTCAAATAATACTGTACATTCTTTTGGCTTATACATTGATATTATTAGCAATTTTGACATTATTGAGACAAATATAAACAGTAATACCAATAGTAATGCATATTTAAGATACTTCTTAAATTTATCCATTTTTTACTCCTTTTTCCTTTATTTTTCCCCTATATTATATAACAGTCTACATAATTTGTAAATAGGCTTTAGGACGTTACTTTTTTGCCTAAATTATGGATTCGAAGAACGTCCCCGGATTCCTATATTTTATATAAATTCACCTGTACTTTTTAACATATACTCATATATTGTATCTACCATACCAGCTAAATATTCCACCTCATCCATTGTTACATCATTTGTATCTATTTGGCTATATTCAGCATTTATAGCTAGCATTTCTTTAAATAATTTTTCGTCTCTATCTTCATATGTATTTACTATATTTATTACAGTTGAATTTGGCATATTTATGTTATATTTATGTTTTATGTATTTAACATTTATAAATTCTAAAATTGCTGCTAATTTAAAATATGCCTCTTTATACTCTTGTTTTTTTATTAAATTATCTATTACTTCTAATTTTTCTTTTAAATAATTATTCTTTGCTAAATATTTTAATATATCTTTATCCATTATCTTTCATCTCCTTCTTCATTTGTTTGATATAACATTTCAAGTTCGTCCTTTTCGAAGCCAGCTTTTACAGCAATCTCATGTGCTTCTTTACGTGACTTTAGCTTTCTTAAAGATTCTATCAATTCTGGTGTATCTTGTAACATAAAACTTTCTTGATATTCAGATGCTCTATCTATTAATAAAACATTATCTATATTACAAATTGGATATTTATATTCATGTTCTGTTAATGTCGTAATTAGTTTTTCATCATATATCGGAGCCAATATATGAACAGACATCTGACCAAAACAAGGTACATCCATTACAAAAAGGCTTTCCTCTTTTCCTGTATTCCTATTAACAATTTTCGCTAATCCAAAAGATTGTGTTTTATCTTCTTTTAATAAATCTACGACTTTGTCTACTGCCTCTACTTTTATTGCCATGCAATCTACATATCCTTTAGCTAATACATCATAGCCCCTTTCTCTTAAAGTTTCAATTTCATCAATACTTATTCCAAATCTTGATAATTGTCTTTTAGCAATATCGACAACCCTAGTATTCATATTGCTTTGGGCAATAAAATATCTCTGTGCTAATTTCGCAATTTGATCTATTTCTTTACTGTTAAAGTGATACATTAAGCTTTCATAGCCTGCATTTTCCTTATTCTTTTCTTTAAGCATATCTCCTAACATTTTTTTCTGTGCATCTCTACAAGTATGTGCAATATTATTTGAATAAAATATTTCTAAAGCTTTTTCTGTTGTTGGTATTCCTTCTGCTGATTCCATGACTTCATGTAAATCAAAATCATATTCTAATTCTATTTGTTTACTTTCTGGCTTTTTTTCTTCAAATTTTCTAAAACTTTGCCTATATCCAGGGGAAATTCTTTCAATTGTATCAGCTATAAGATTCAACCTAGCCATATTATTTAACATATTATAATTTTTAGTTTCAAATTTATAGCCTTGCGTTTTGAAAAATTCAACAATTTTACTTACTTTATCCATTCTTATTTCTCTATTTAATCTATTATAATTTATTCTCATAAATACCACCTTATATATAGATAGGACAGGCTTCAAGCCTGTCCTTGTGTCAATTCTTTAACTTGGTCTCGATATGCTTTCAACATATCTTGTACATCAGGCAACTCTTCATCCTCAAGCAAATCTCGTACTGCTTTTGTAATGTCAGAAAGTTTCGCCTCGATGCTTAGCGCTTCATCAGAATCAACACTTTCCGGAGGTTTCCTTATAAATGCTTCAATCATCGCACTTATCTCAGAAACATATGTTGTTTTCTCATGATGTTTTGGCATGATATGTATCCTCCTATTTCCTCAAGTATTTCTCCGTTACACATTATATTATAACACATTTTTCTATTTATGTAAATTATTAGTTTCGAAAACGTTTTTTGGTATTCTATAATAGAAAAGTAGCTTCCCCCCATGTACATAATTGCTTCATAATTGACACAAAAGTATCTAGTTACAGAAAAAACGAATATTTTTCTAGAACAACAAAAATAGGGATTTAAGGAACGTCCCTAAATCCCTATTGATTATATTTTTAAGATACCTCCAACTGTTTTATTAACAGCATATTTTGATTTTTCTTTAATCATTATTTGTGGTCCTCCACATAAAACAGCTGTATCTCCTTCTTCTAATTTTCCTAATTCTATTAATTTTTCTACACCTTTTTCGATTGTATCATCAATATCTGCTCCATCTTTAATTAAGATTGGGTATACATTCCAAACTGGTCCTAATTGATTGTATACTTTTTCTGAATCTGTAATAGCAAATATTGGACAAGCTGGTCCATATCCTGATAATCTTGTTGCAGAATTTCCTGTATGTGTGTAATCGATTATAGCATCTGCTTTAATATCTCTAGCTGTTACACAAGTTGTATAAGCTGCATGTGATTCGATGTCTGCTTCTTCTATTTTCCAATCTTTCTTTGTAAATCTCTTCCAATAATTAATTGTTGGTTCTACACTTTTAGCAACTTTTACCATTGTATTAACACATTCTAATGGATAATCTCCCATTGCTGTTTCTCCAGAAAGCATTATACATCCTGTTCTATCGTAAATAGCGTTTGCAACGTCACTTACTTCAGCTCTTGTTGGTAATGGGTTGTTTGTCATACTTTCTAACATTTGTGTAGCTGTTATTACTAATTTTCCTTCTTCGTTACATCTCTTAATAAATCTTTTTTGTACAACTGGTACTTCTTCGAATGGAACTTCTACAGCCATGTCACCACGAGCTACCATTATACCATCACAAGCTGCTAAAATTTCTTCAAAATTATCTATTCCTTCTTGATTTTCGATTTTAGCTAAGATTTTAACATCTTTTCCACCATTATCGTCTAACACTTTACGCATTTGGGCTACATCTTCTTTATTTCTTACAAATGATGCAGAAACATAATCAAATCCAACTCTAGCTCCATTTGATAAGTCGTTTATATCTTTAGGGCTTAAGAATGGTATTTTTATAGAAACACCTGGTACATTTATACTTTTTCTTGATCCTGCACCACCATCATTTAATACAGTTCCTACTATATCTTTATCTTTTATTTCGTCTACTCTTATTTGAATTTTTCCATCATCAATTAAAATTAAGTTTCCTGGTTTTACATCTTTATATAAATCTTTGTAAGATAATGAAGTACCTTCTTCATCTCCTAATCTGTCTTCATAGAAGAATGTAAATTTTTGACCTTCTTTTAATTGTACTTTTACATCTCTTCCAGCTTTGTTTAATGCTGTTCTTATTTCTGGTCCTTTTGTGTCTAGCATAATTGCAACTGGTAGACCTAGTTCTTTTCTTATTTCAAAAAATCTTTCAATTTTGTCTTTTTGTTCCTCAAAATCTCCATGAGAAAAATTAATTCTTGCAATAGACATTCCAGCTTTCATTAATTCATCCATTCTATTTTCTACTGCTGGTCCTATTGTACATACAATATTTGTTTTTCTTAAATTTCTTTCTTTCACAATAATTACCTCCTAGAATTTGACACTGGAAGGTATTATATCATAAAAAATTTCCCTTAACAATACATTTTTCAACATTTTTTCTTTTATTTGTTTAAAGCCTCATCCATTACTTTACTTAGATATTTCATACTATTTAAGCATTGATCCATTGTATTTCCAGTTGCTCCTATTTCCATTATTGTAGCAGCTTTTGCAACATGTTGGTTATATCTAGAGTTTCTTACCATTATTGGCTTAAATAGACCAGGATATAGTTCGTTACCCTTTTCTACGATTTTTATTGCATATTTTAAATTTTGTACCCACTGGCTATGTGTAAGTCCTCCTCCATCTGTTCCTATTACAAACATTATTTGAGCGACATAATCATCACCAATTTTAACTGTGGGTGCGTATGTACCAGCTTCTCCAACTGCATCTCTATGTAAATCTATAACAATTTGTGTGTTTGGATTAGATGCTAAATCATTTTTTATGCTTGTAAGAGATCTATTATATGAACCACTATATGCAGGATAGTCATGATATGTTTCATCATGTATTACATTAAACCCATAATTTGTTAGCCTATCTTTTAGTTCTCTTCCAACTCTTACAACAGAAAAGTTTAAATCTGTTGTTCTAAAATTACCACTTGGTGTATATTCAAAACCTGTACTTTGTGTATAACTTTCGCAAGTATGTGTATGGTAAATAATAATATCTTTTTTGTTTTCTAATTCTATATCTGGAGTTAACATTTCTTGTGTCAATTCATATTTGGATTCATTTTTTATTTGCACTCCATTATATTCATTTGTATATTTAGCATTAATATTTCCACCAGATACTACCTCTGTTTGTAATCCCGTTTGTGGTTCTTCCTCGCTGACAGTAGACACTTGTGTTTGGTTTTGAACTTGAATTGTATTTTCAGTTGCTAGCTGTTCTTCATCAGATTTTATGAACTTACTCATTTGTAGTTCCGAACTTAATATCTGCTCTGTATTATCTCTATCTATACTTTTAAATTCCTTTAGTGAATTTCCACTAGCAGAAATTATTGTATCTTGTATAACTGGAATTAAAGATAAATCTTTTATTTTATCTTTTCCAACTAATATTATTTTAATTAATGTCATTAACAAAAATGCTATTATAACTAAAGCCATAATAGCATTCTTTGCTTTTATCACCTTCATATTTACCATAAAATTTTCACCCTTGTACACCATATATCCTTAAAATATATATATTCAAATTTTATAAAAATATGACAAGTATTTCGGGATTTTGGGACGTTCCTAAAAATCCCGAACGGTAAAAAAGGAACGTCCCCAAATCCCAGGAACGTCCCAAACACTTACTAATATAGTTAATTTCTTATATTAGCTACAATTTCTGTTGCATCCATATTAATTTCTTTTTCTTCTCCATTTTTCATGCTTTTTAACTTAATTTTATTTGAGTTTATCTCATCATCACCAATAACTATTACATATGGTATTTCTAGCTTATCTGCATATTTAAATTTAGCTTTTAATTTTTTGTCATTCAAATAAATTTCTGTATTTATTCCTAATTTTCTTATTTCTGTAGCTAATTTTATTGGTTCTTCTAATTTTTCTGTAATTGGAATAATTAAAATATCAGAAATTGATTTTTTATCTGCTTTTATTATATTTAATTCATTTAGTTTGTAGAATAATCTAGTAAGACCAATTGAAATTCCTACTCCTGGTAAACTTCTATCTGTATAATATTCTGCTAAGTTTTCATACCTTCCTCCAGAACATACACTTCCTAATTCTCTGTAATCATTTAAAAATGTTTCGTATACTGTACCAGTATAATAATCTAAACCTCTTGCAATTGTTAAATCTACTTTAAAGTTAGCTTCTGGTACGCCAAATAATCTTACATTTTTAATAACTGTTTTTAATTCTTCTACACCTTTTTTATAAGTTTCATTATCTATTCCTAGATTTTCTAGTTTTTCTAACTTTGCATCAGAAGTTCCTTCTATTTCTATAAAATTCATAATAGAATTTATTTGCTCTTCTTTTACATCTAATTTTCTTAATTCTTCTATTACTGCTTCTTTTCCTATTTTTTCTATTTTATCAATTATTCTTAAAATCTCTGTAGCATTTTCTTTTTGATTTACTCCTTCAAATAAACCATTTAAGATTTTTCTATTATTTATTTTTATAGTAAAATCTTCAAAACCTAATTCTCTAAAAAGTGTATAAATAATACTTGGAATTTCTGCATCATTTATTAAATCTAATTCTCCATCACCAATTATATCTATATCACATTGATAAAATTCTCTATATCTTCCTTTTTGTGCACGTTCTCCTCTATACACTTTTCCTATTTGATATCTTCTAAAAGGAAAACTTAAACTACCATAATTTTTTGCTACATATTTAGCAAGTGGAACTGTTAAGTCAAACCTTAAAGCTAAATCACTATCTCCTTTTTGAAATCTATATATTTGTTTTTCTGTTTCTCCACCTGCTTTTGCAAGTAATACTTCTGCTGATTCAATTATTGGTGTATCTAATGGTAAAAATCCAAATTTTTCATATGTTTTTTGTATCTTTTCTTTCATTTGATTAAATAATATCTGTTCATTTGGTAATAATTCCATAAATCCAGATAAAGTTCTTGGTTCTATCCTTTCCATATCATTCACTCCTTGTTAATCTATATTTGGTTTAGCTTCCAAATAAATTGGTTTTTCGTCCCCTATTCTAGTTGGCTTTCCATGTCCTGGATATACTATTGTATTTTCAGGTAATATTAATAATTTCTTTATTATTGAATTCATAATAGAATCAAAATCACTTGTAGGTAGATCTACTCTTCCCCAAGCACCTTTAAATAATGTGTCTCCTGAAAATAGCATTTCTTCTTTTTCACAATACAAAGATGTTCCGTCATCAGTATGTCCTGGGGTATAAATAACTCTTAATTCTAAATCTCCAACATGTAAAATGTCATCATCATCTACAATACTATCTTCTTTTACATATATTGGAGGAAGCCCAATATATTCTGCAAGTACGGGAACTCTATTTTCTAAGTTTTCTCTTCCTTTTCTGTGAATAAGGACTTTTCCTCCTTTTTCTTTTTTTAATTCATTTACGCCATTTATATGATCAGCATGGCAATGAGTTAAATAAATATATACTAATTCTGCCCCTAATGTGTTTAAAATTTCTATAATTTTAGGCACCTCTCCTGCTGGATCTATTACCATTGCTTTTTTTTGAGTTTCATCTACTATTATATAGCAATTAGTTTCACCAACAAATTTCATTTGTACTTTTATTCTTTTTAGTATCATAAAAAACTCCTTTATTTCTTTCTTGTTACCTCATATACACTATCTACTTTTCTTAGTTCTTTTAATACTTTATTTAATTCTTCAATATTTTCTACTTCTATTGATATCTCTATTGTAGCAATATGTTCTTTTGTTGCTTTAGAATTCAACCCAATCAGTTTTGTTTTTAAATTACTTAAAACTTGAATTACTTCTGCAAGTAAACCTGATCTATCATTTGCATATACAGTAATATCTACATTGTATGATGCTGCTTTTTCTGTATACCAGTAAACATCTATAATTCTGTCTTCTTCTTTTAATAAATCTTTTACATTTACACAATCTGTTCTATGTACAGAAACTCCTCTTCCTTTTGTAATATATCCAATTATATTATCTCCTGGAACTGGATTACAACATTTTGAAAGTTTTACTAAACAATTATCTATTCCTTTTACTACAACACCTGTACTAGATGGTTTTATATTTTTTCTTTTATTTGTTAATTCTTCTATTTTTTGTTCAATGTTTTCTTCTTTATGGCTCTTTCTGTATTCCTCTAACATTCTAGATATAATTTTTACTTGTGATATTGCACCAAATCCAACACTTGCATACATCTCTTCTAAGTTTTTAAACTTATATCTATCTAATGCTGCATTTATGTAATCTTGTTTAAATAATTCATCATGACTAATACCAATTCTCTTTATTTCTTTTTCTATTAAATCTTTTCCTTTTTCTATATTTTCTGACCTTTGTTCTTTCTTAAACCATGATTGTATTTTGCTTTTTGCTTTTGTTGTTTTAATAAATTTAAGCCAGTCTCTACTAGGTCCTTTTTGTGAATCGGATGTCATTATTTCTACAATGTCTCCACTTTGCAATTTTGTAATTATTGGCATCATTTTACTATTTATTTTACAACCAACCATGTGATTTCCGATTTCCTCATGAATGCTATATGCAAAGTCTATAGGAGTTGCATCTCGTGGTAACACTAGTATTTTTCCCTTTGGTGTAAAAACATATACTTCATCCTCAAATAATTCTGTTTTTAATGTATTTAAAAACTCTTGTGGATCTTTCATATCTTGTTGCCACTCTAATGTTTCTCTAAGCCATGCAAGCTTATCTTTAGTAACTGTAACTACTTGTTTTCCTTTTTTACCATAATTTGCTTCTTTATATGCCCAGTGTGCAGCTATACCATATTCTGCAATTCTATGCATTTCCCATGTACGAATTTGCACTTCGAATGGAGTCCCCTTTTCTCCTAATAATGTTGTATGTATAGATTGGTACATATTAGGTTTTGGTACAGCTATATAATCTTTAAATCTTCCTGGCATTGGACTGTACATTTCATGAACTACCCCTAGTGCAGCATAGCAGTCTTTTACAGAATTGACTAATATTCTTAGTGCAAATAAATCATAAATTTGATCTAATGTCTTATTGTCTCTTTTCATTTTTCTATATATTGAGTATAAGTGCTTTGCTCTTCCTGTAACTTCTGCTTCTATTTTCTGTTTCTTTAATTGTCCTCTAATATCGTCCATTATCTTTTCTATAAATTGAAGTCTTTCTTCTCTCTTCTTATCTATGCCTTCAACTAATTCCCTATATTCTTCTGGATATAAATATTTAAAAGCTAAATCTTCTAATTCCCATTTTAATGAATAAATACCTAAACGATTTGCAAGTGGAGCATATAATTCCATAGTTTCTTTAGCATTAGCAATTTGTCTATCTCTTCTTAAATATTTTAATGTACGTAAATTATGCAATCTATCTGCTAACTTTATTATTATTACTCTAATATCTTTCCCCATAGCAAGGAACATTTTTCTGTAATTTTCTACTTGACGCTCTTCTGTACTTGCTTGATATCTCAATTCTCCAAGTTTAGTAACACCTGCAACCATAGTTGCAATTTCCTCTCCAAAATCTCTTACTAAATCTTCATGAGTAACTTCGGTATCTTCAACAACATCATGTAATAATGCAGCACAAATTGTAGCTTCATCTAATCCAATATCTGCTAAAATGTATGCTACTTGAACAGGGTGAATTATATATGGCTCTCCAGATTTTCTACATTGAGTTCCATGTTTTTCTTTTGCATAATTATATGCTTTTATTATAAGCTTTGTATCTGCCCATCTCTTTTTTTGTTTTACCAAACTAATTATATCTTCTATTGATTTATTCTGTACTTCTGACATAAGCATTCCCCCTTATCTAATAGCTTTTTCTAATGTCTTTCATATTTATTTGTATAGAACTAAATCCATTAAAACTATTAATCTCTAAAGTTCCAACAACATCTATTCTATCTCCAATTCTATATTCCTCTGCTAAATATCCTAGTTCAAATCCTATTGCATTAATTACAAAATTTTCATCTCTTAATGTAAGTTTTAAATGTCTTCCTTCTGAAAGTGCTCTTATAGAATCTATTTTTAAATTTCTTATTAAAAATAATGGCACTTTATTTGCTTCCCCAAAAGGTTCTAAAATACTTAGACCTTTTACCAAGTCCATATTAATATCTTTTAATTTTAATTCATCATCAATATAAATTATCGGTACTAATTCTTTAATATTTTTCTCTTTAGCAATTTGTTCAAATCTTTCCTTAAATTTCTCAAGATTTTCCTTTTTCAGAGTAAGGCCAACTGCCATAGAATGTCCACCATATTTTTCTAGTAAATCTTCACATTTTGTTAGTCCTTCATACAAATCAAATCCTGGTACACTTCTTCCTGATCCTTTAGCAATATCATCCTCAAAGCTTAATAATATACTTGGTTTATAATATTTATCTGTTACTTTTGAAGATACAATTCCAATAACACCATGATGCCAACCTTTTCCGCCTAAAACTATTGAATTTTTTTCGTCTAAATGATTTCTATCAATTTCCTGTACAGCTTCTTCATAAATTGCTTTTTCGGTACTTTGTCTTAGTGTATTATATTCGTTTAATTCTTTAGTAATTTTGGTTGCACTTTCTAAATCTTCTGCTAAAAATAATTTTAATGATTCTTCTTCGTGTCCCATTCTTCCACAAGCATTTATTCTAGGTGCAACACCAAATGAAATTGTATTAGAATCTATTTCTTTATACCCTGAACTTTTTATTAATTCTCGTAATCCTAAATTTCTAGTAACTTTTATTAGCATTAACCCAAGTTTAGCTATAGTTCTATTTTCACCTTCTAGTGGAACTATATCCGATATTGTTCCAACACATACCAAATCTAAGTATTTTAAATACTCTTCTGGCTTAATTTCTAATTTTATAGAAAGTGCTTGAATTAATTTAAATACAACTCCTACTCCTGCTAAAGATCTAAAAGGATATGTATTGTCTTTTCTTTTTGCATCGATTACAGCAAGTGCATTTGGAAGTTTTTCTCCTACTTCGTGATGGTCTGTAACAATTACATCCATTCCTAAGCTTACCGCATAGTCAACTTCTTCTATTGCAGAAATTCCACAATCTACTGTAATTATTAAATCTATATTTCTTTCTTTTATTGTATCTATAGCATTTTTATTTAAACCATATCCCTCATGTAATCTGTTTGGTATATATGTATCTACTGATATTCCCCTATCCATTAGATATTTTTTAAGAACAGTAGTACTTGTTATACCATCTACATCATAATCGCCATATATTAAAATTTTTTCTTTATTATTAATAGCTTTTATTATTCTTTCTACTGCAATATCCATTCCTTTAAATAAAAAAGGATCATGAAAATCATCTCTTGTAGGTGTTATAAATATTCTTACATCTTCATCATTTACAACATGTCTATTAACAATAATTTTTCCTATTACTTTATTTAAATTATATCTTTCACATATTTCATCTACTAGTTTTTCATCTGAATTATAAAATTCCCATTTTTTTATCATTCACTTTCTCCTCATATTATACAATTTGTACAATATTGTATACCATTTTCCGTTTTTTTAAAAGAGGTTTACAATAATTATCTAATAAAATTTAATATACATCCCATTATTGTATAAATTGCTAATAAATATAATTTTGAAGATATTAATTTATAACATGTATATTTTATTCCTACATCATTCAATTTTTCATATTCTTCTACTATTTCATCTGTTTCTTTTACTTGATTTTCTTCTAAATATTCTTTTGCAATATATTTTGCTTTAGTCATTGCTTCTATTTCTAGGTAACTTCTTATTACATAAAAAACAATTATACAAATTAATATAATTGCACTAAACAGTGCATATTGAGTTATAACTCCTGTAATAGTTAATATTGTTATTATTAACCAAAATATATTTAACAAATTCGCAAAAATATAATTAAACCACAATATTTTTTTATTTTGAGTTGAATGAATACATTCATGAGCAATTGTTTGTACTCTTGTAAAATATTTTTTGTCTTTATTCAAAATAATTTTATCTGTTGCGATAAAATAAAAGCAATTTGTATTTTCTTGTTCTTCTATTTTTACTTTATTATTTCTTAATTTTTTTAGAATATCTTTACATATATCTATATTTTCTGGAAGTTTTTTCACTATATTATTTAGCTTTTCATTATTTGCTATTTGCATTATTATTTTTTTATTACTTCCTAACATAATCTTTAAAATAACTATTATAATTACTACTAATATAAAAATAATTAAACTTTCCATAGAACAAAATAGGGATATATCTAAAATATATCCCTTCCCCCTTATCTTTATCCTATAACTTCTTTTATTGCTTCGCTTATAATTTTATTTATATCTGTTACCATGACACTAAATCTCATTTCAGCTTCTAAATAATTTTTTGCAATTTCATTTTGATATAGTTCTGTATATAAATTCTGTAATTTTACGCTTAATTCATTTGCATTTGACTCACCTTTTAGCATTGCTTTTTGAGCTTCTACTCTTAGTTTATCAAATTCATCGATTTTGCTTTTTACTTCTGCATTAGATTCTATTTGTTGTTTTGAATTTTTATATGCTTTATATTCATCTGTTTGTTTTATTTCTGATGCTAATCTATTTGCTGTATCATAAATATTCATTTTTTAGCCTCCTATTTTTAAGCATATGCATGTCTTTTCTTGAAGCTTAGTAAATTTGTAATCTCTCCTTGTGTATTCTTTGCTTTCTTTGTTTTCTTTGCTTTTTCTTGTTCTAATTCTCTTCTTTGTTTTTCTGCCATTGTTTGACATATTGCTTTTTGATATATGAAATGTGTATCTTGTGCTATTTTTGTCCAATTATATTGAGCTTTTACTTTTGCTTTTGCCGCTCTTGATACTTCTGCACATAAACCTGGATTATATAATAGCTCTAATATTGAGTCTGCAATTGAATTTGGATTACCAGCATAACTCTTCATTCCGTTTTCTCTATGTTGAACTATTTCGTTTAATCCTCCAACATCTGAAACTACTACTGGTGTTCCTGATAGCATTCCTTCTAGTGCAACTACACCAAATGGTTCATATGTACTTGGGAATACTGCTACATCTGCGCATTTATACATTTTAGTTACTTGATTTAATTTTAGGTAACCTGTAAAATACACCTTATTTTCTATTCCTAATCTTCTGACTTCATCTCTCAATTCGTCTATCATTCCGCCTTTTCCGGCTATTATTAATTTTGAATCATGATATCCATTTAATACTTTTGGCATTGCTGCTATTAAATTTTGAATTCCTTTTTCGTAAACTAATCTACCTACATAAAGAATTATTTTTTCATTATCTGCAGCATATTGTCTTCTAAAATCGTAATCTCTTTCTACACCATTATATAAATTTAAGTTAACACCATTTGGTACGACATTTATCTTTTCGTATGGTAAACCAAATAATCTTTGTAACTCGTTTTTCATATAATTACTATTTACTATTACTTCTGTTGCTTCATATGTTAACATCCATTCTGTATCATTTATATATCTTTGTACTTCATCATGTATTCCAGAATTTCTTCCTGATTCTGTTGCATGTATTGTTGCTATAATTGGTATTTTGAATGAATCTTTTAAGGTTTTTGCTGCATATGCTACTAACCAGTCATGAGCATGTATTACATCAAATGGGCCTTCTTTACTTATTAATTCTGTTGCTTTTGATATTAAGTTAAAGTTTAATTGCATAATCCAATCTATAAAATTATTTGGATTAATCATATAGTTATTTACTCTATATACTTTAACACCATTATCATCTTCGAAGTCTTCTACATTTCCTTCCTTATATGTAACTACTGTTACCTCATGACCATCTTTTATTAGTCTATGAGATAAATCATGCACTACTCTTGCGATTCCTCCTACTACTCTTGGTGGGTATTCCCATGTTAGCATTAATATTTTCATTTACATAAGCCCCTTTCGATATACATTTTCTTTAGTAATTTATTTCTCCGCGTACTAGTCTATATTGTATATAAAATTTCCACAATTGTAAATAACTTTTTTGTAAAATATTGAATTTTTTTGTAGTTTTTTTATAACGATTTTTTTCACTTTTTTATTTTGATTTTAATATAATTTACAAGACAATATTTTAATGTAAAAGTTCTTTATACACATAAAGTTACTTTTTATATTTATGTAAATTTGGAGGTGTTTTTATGTGTGGAATCGTTGGATTTGTAAATTATAGAAAAGATATAAAAAATCCAATTTCTATTCTTAATAAAATGAACAATACTCTTACTAATAGAGGTCCTGATGAAGAAGGAAAATATATATCTTCACCTGTTTATTTAGCCCATAAAAGGTTAATCGTATTAGATCCCGTAGGCGGAAAACAACCCATGCTTGCTACATATGATGAAAATGAATATTCTATTGTTTACAACGGGCAAATATATAATGCTAAAGAATTAAAAGATACTCTTATTCAAAATGGATTCGAATTTAACACAACTTCTGATACAGAAGTCTTACTAAAGGCATTTATCTTTTACGGATATGATGTTGTTAAACATCTTAATGGAATTTTTGCTTTTGCAATTTGGAACAAGAAAAAAGAAGAACTTTTTTTGGCAAGAGATCATTTTGGAATTAAACCTTTATTTTATACTTTAAATAATGATAATTTAATTTTTGCTTCTGAAATAAAAGCCTTGTTTGAATTTCCTGGAATAGAAAAAGTAGTTAACCAGAATGGAATTTGTGAACTTTTTGGAATTGGTCCTGCTCATACTGCAGGTACTACTATATTTAAAGATATATACGAATTAAAACCTGCTAATTTTGCGATATTTAATAAATATGGGCTATTTGTTCATAGATATTGGAAATTTATAAGTAAACCACATGTTGATTCTTTTGAAGAAACTTGTATGAAAGTTAAATATTTATTAGAAGATAGTATAAAAAGACAGTTAGTGTCTGATGTACCACTTTGCACATTCTTATCCGGAGGCTTAGATTCTAGTATAATTACTGCATATGCTAGTGACTATTGTAATAAAAATGGTCTACCCCCTCTTAATACATTCTCGGTAGATTATGTAGATAATGATAAAAATTTTGTTAAGAGTGATTTCCAGCCAAATTCTGATAATTATTATATAAATTTAATGGTTGAAAAGTATAAAACTAATCACACAAAAATTGTATTAGATACACCTGATTTAGCTAAATATTTAGAAGATGCTATGATTGCACGAGATACTCCAGGTATGGCAGATGTTGACTCTTCTTTGCTACTATTCTGTAAAAATGTTAAACCATATGCTACTGTATCCTTAAGTGGTGAATGTGCTGATGAAATATTTGGTGGATACCCTTGGTTCTTTAGAGAAGACGCATTAAATAGTGGAACTTTCCCTTGGTCTATTGCGCTTTCTGAAAGACAATACCTTTTAAATACTAATATAGCTTCTAAAATTAATTTAAAAGATTACATTGATTTTAGATATAATGAAAGTTTATCTGATATAGAAATTTTAGATATTGATTCTAAAGAAACTGCTGAAAAAAGGAAAATCTCGCATTTGACATTAAATTGGTTTATGCAAACTTTATTAGACAGATCTGATAGATGTTCTATGTATAATGGTTTTGAACTTCGTGTTCCTTTCTGTGATTATAGATTAGCAGAATACGTTTGGAATATTCCTTGGGAAATTAAAGCATATAAAGGTCGTGAAAAAGGGTTATTAAGATATATAATGAAAGATGTATTACCTGCAGAAATTGTAGATAGGAAAAAATCTCCTTATCCTAAAACACATAATCCAACATATTTAAAAGCTGTAAAGGATATGCTTACAGATATTATGAATGATAAGAATGCTCCTATTAATAATTTATTAAATAGAGATTATATTTTAGAAATTTTGGAAACTAATGGTTCTGCTTTTACAAGACCTTGGTTTGGGCAATTGATGACAGGTCCACAATTAATGGCATATTTGTGCCAAGTTAATATGTGGCTTGAGAGGTATCAGCCTAAGATTGAGATATAAAATGTTTTATAGTTCGCAATTTGCGACCTTTAAGCATATGGTATCATTTTGCTAATATTAGCAAAATGATATTTTCGTTTTATTGTTTAAACCATTTTCGTAACATCACGAAAATGGTTTTTCTGTTGTATATTAGCATCTTTTCCTTACCCATACTCACTGATTCTGTCTATGTACTCTTGATCATCTATTTTTGAAATTGCAAAGCATTTCTTGCCCAAATCTTTTAAAGATGCTCCTATATGATATAATTCTTTATTATCTATTATGATAAATCTATCATGAAATTTATTGGTATATGCTAATTTTAATACTGGATACTGCTTATTAAATTTTTGAATATCCAATTTTCTTATATTGCTATTCTGTGTTGTTAATATTACTACTTCTACATCTTTATTTTTCTTTGATAACATTTTCAAAATACTATCATCTATGTAATTGTCTATAATTAAGATTTTTTGCTTTGCTTTCTTTATAACATCTATAATTAAACTATATGCATCAAAGATTTGTCCACTTGTTCCTATAAATCTTCTCATTTCAACAAAAGCATTCATAATACTAATACTCACTTGTATTGCTATATGATTTCTTAGTAATCCTGAAAGCATTGCAATCCCCTGTTCTGTAAATACATATGGTAATGTTCTTCTTCCACCATAATTTTCTTTTTCTAAACTTGAGGTTGCAAATTGCAACCTCAAGTTTTCGGTTTCAGTTTCTGTTAATTGAAAACAAAAATCCTCTGGAAATCTTTCTTTATTCCTTTTTACAGCTAAATTAATATATTTTGTTTCATAATGGTATAACATAGCAACATCACTATCTAACATTACTTGTTTTTCTCTAATTGTATAAATTAAATTTTTAATATTTTCTGTTTCATATTTTTCTACATCTGAATCTTTATTTACTAAAATACCATTATCATTCTCTTTTTCCATAACTATCACTTTCCTTGTAATATAACTCATAACAGCATATTTAGATGTTTTATTATTCTATTTTTACTACATTTATTACAATTTGTATGATATTACTGTATTATCCATCTTAGAACATTTGTTTGTGATTGTCAAGTATTTTTCTATTATTTATTTTAAGTAATCTCAATAAATATATTAATTTTTATAAAATTGTAAGATTTATACTTTTTGAATCTTCTTACTCGCTCTAGCAATATAACCTCGTGTTAATTTCTAACATTCAATGACAGGGACACAATTAATGGCATATTTGTGTCAAGTAAACATGTGGCTTGAGAGATATGAGCCTAAGATTAAAATGTAGTTTTTAGCTTGAGGTCACAAATTGTGACCTCAAGTTTTCTTTACTTTCCCTCTATCTATTTTTTCAAGCAAAAAAGAGTAGTAGATAATATTGTATCTACTACTCCTAGGTGTCGTCCGAAGACTTCCACCGCAATCCTTAAATATATTATAATTTATATACAATTTTTGAAATTTCTGACCAAATCATATTTGGTGGTGCAATAATAAAATCTTTATTTCCAGCTAAAGTATTAGCCTTAATCAAAGTATACTCTTGATAATCATATTCTATAGTTCCACCATCTGAATAAAAACCTCTTCTGCATACACCATATTTACTATCTATCTCTGCCTGTTTCAAAATTTCATCTATAGAGATATTTTTTGTAGCTATTGCTTCTGAAAAATCTTTTGCTTCCTCATTATCCTTTGCAATAGTTACATCTCCACCAACCACATAAATATCGAAATTTTCTTCTGAATTTATTTTATCTACTCCCATATCTTTTCTTTGTGCATAATAAAGATGATTGTTTTCTATATAATCAGTACTTTTTAACTCGTATTCAAATAATTCTACTTCATCTTGTACATCACTTGACATATTAGACCTTTTTAATATAATTTGTATCAAATTTTCTTCTTTTAAAAATTTTCTTTCCATTTTATATGGTTGCATCAAATATTCTTCATTCACAATTTCTTGTGATGAATAACTATCATCACTATAATCTGTTTTAATAATCAATTTTCTATTTTTGTAATTTTCATCATAATTCTCTTTTACAGGTATATATGTTAGTTCCTTTGTAACAATATCACCTTCTACAGTATATAGATTAACTTTTAATGATATTTCATTGTCATATAAAACATTGTTTACATTTTCGATAAATTTATCTAATTTTTCCAAGTTGTATACCTTATCATTTGAAATTGTTATAGAATTGTCTTCTATCATATTTCCGAGCCACATTAGATATTTCGTTTGCCTCTGCCCCTTCTTTTTGTATAATAGAAACCAATGCTAATAATAACAAAATAATTAATATTAATACTAAAACTACTTTTTTCATAATATCACCTTTTCTCTTTTATTATTTAGACAATTTCTTTTTTAATTTTATTTGTCTTTTTATTAATAAAATCGAAAAGATTACAACAAGTAAAATAGTTGTTACAATAATACCAAATGATATTATATTATTTGCTGAACTTTCTGCTGCTCCTGTAGCTTGAGTTGTAATTTCTATAGTGTCATTTTTTCCTGTATAATTGTCTGCTCTGTTATTTTCTCCTTTTAATTCTGTACTTTGGTTTATACTATAACTTTCATCTATACTCTTCTCTTCATCTATTGCAATTTCATTTTTTTCCTTAACAAAATCATTTTCTTCTGGTTCAACTTCATTTCTCTCTGTTAATCCTTTTGTTTTAATATATAAAAATGCACCCACAAAAATAGTTATTACATTACCTAATAATAATTTTATAGTATTTAATGATTTATAATAATGCCATTGAACTGTTGGAATTTTCATATTCAATATATTTGCTATTTCTTTAAAGGATAAGTTACTAACTATTTTTAAAGATAATATTTCTTGTTGTTTTTGCGGTAAATTCTTTATTAAATTATTAAAATATTCCTTATCTAAAACTTTTTCTATTTCTGTATCATTATCTGAAATCTCGTATAAATTCTCAAAGTTTTTCTCTTTTGAATATTTTTTTATGTAATTAATAGTTTCATTTTTTGCAACTGAATATAACCAACTTAAATGTGATTTAGTTGGTAATTTTTCGTTATCTAATTTAAATATCTTAATAAATACATTTTGCAATACGTCCTCTGTTTCATCCGTATTTTTTAGTATACTATATATAACACCAAATACTAGTTTTGAATAAATTTTATATAATTCTTCTATTCCTAATTTTCTATTCGTTTTTAACAGTTCAAAAATTTCCTCTTCTTTTTTCATAATTCCCCCTGTCTTTTAGACAGTTAATACTAATATTTTTGTTAGTATTTTTATAAATTTTCTATCTTTTTCTTAATTTGTATATCTTCTTTTGCTGGAATATTATTTGTATTTAATGAATATATATAATCTTTTTTACTATCAAAATCTGAATTTAAGAACTTAAATATTAACTTAGCTGTATCTAATGCATGCTTAGGCTCTCCGCTTCCACCACCTGTTAATACCAAAATTCCTCTTTTTTTCTTAAATACATGTGTTATATCTAAAAAGTATTTATTACTCCAAATATAATTTAATCTTGTTAATAGAGAAAACATTGGTGGAGTTACATTATACATATACACGGGCGACGCTATTATTAATATATCATAATCATCTTTATATATTTTCTCCATATCATCTTTAATTGCACATCCATTGTTTTTCCAACAATATCCGCAGTCTACACATGGGCTAATCTTTGCATCATATAAAAATAACTCTTCTACTTCTCCTTGTAGTTTCTTTTTTATTTCATTTACTATATATGAGGTGTCACCATTTTTATGTGGTGAACCATTTAAAATTAATATTTTCATAAAATCCCCTCTTTTAAATTTATTATTCTTCTATATTTATTAAATTGCCTATAATTATTAGCCCTGTCCATTAAAATTGGACTTAATTTCTTTTTAACTGCCACATCTAATAAATCTGGATTATCATCGACAAATATAGCATCATTTTCTTTTATACAAAATTCATTTATTGGTCTGTCAAAAAAATCTCCGTCTTTTTTTAATTCACAATATTCAGAAGAAATATATATCTTGGTAAAGAAATCATATATATTCCACCTTTTTAAAATATTATAAACACATGGCCAATTGTCTGATAATAATATTAATTTATGCTCTTTACTTGCTTCACTTAAAAAATTATATACATCATCATACATAACATATTTATCTTCATTATATACAAAATCTTGTGCCAATTTTTCAGCTTGCTCTTTAGAATTTCCAACTATATGTAATTCATTTATTATATTATAATAAAACTCTTTAAAAGCTTGGTATTCTTCTTCTCTAGTTGTCATCTTTACAGATATAAGCGCATTATATTTATTAAATAAAAATTTTAATTTTTTTAAATCTATCTTTTCTGTTCCTAGTATTTCAAAAAAGTTTGGTGTTATGAACCATTCTCCTGTTTTTGGTTTTCCTAATACTAATCCAAAGTCCAAAATTATATACTTTTGTTGCTTAACCATTATTCCTCCATAATCTATTTATTCAATTTATCATACATTAAATATGAATATCCTTTTAAGTTTCTTCTTGTTATATCTAAGTTTAGTTCTTTTACAAAGTTTAATAATAATTGATTTGCCTCATTTATAGGAATATTTTTATCATATACTTCTATTTCTATAAAATATCCTAAATCTTTAACATTATCTAATGATATCTCGAATAAGTTCTTATATATAAAGCTATCTCTTTCTTTTATTAAATCACATACTTTATTTATGCGCACGCCTTTTAATATATTAATTGTTGCATCTAAATTAGATACTTCTGTCTCATATTCAACAATATGAATGTCTTCTTCATCATTTCCCATATATATTTTTTTATAGCATAATATATATTTATCTTTTTGTATTCTTATTCTAATACATTCGTCATCTATATCTCCACCAAAAAATGCTGGATTTTCTGGAGAGAAATATATATCATGTTGTTTTTTATTAGCCTTTCGCCTTGTAATAGTTCATTAATAGTAAAACCTAATATTTGTGATATATCTGTAAATAAAGATAAATCTGGCATATATTTTCCTGTTTCCCATCTAGATACAGTTTTACTTGTTACTCCTAACTTTTCTGCAAGTTCAGCTTGTTTTAAATCTTTTTCTTTTCTTATTTCTCCTATAAATTTTCCTATTTTTGCTTGTTCCATATTTTCACTCCTTTTGGGTTTATCACATATATTGTATTATGTATCTTTAAGTATAGTAAACCCCACAAATAGCGATTTATCTAATATCTTGTTCTAATTTTTTTAGTGCTATTTTTCTGCTACTAATGTTATTCTTTTCTTCTGTTTCTAATTCTGCTAATGTTCTACCGTCTTCTAATTCAAATATTTCATCAAACCCAAATCCGTTTTTACCTCTTGTAGCTTCCGCTATGTATCCATTTAGTGTTCCTTTATATATTTTTTCATTTCCTTGTGAATCTACATAAGCTATACATGTTATGAATTCAACTTTTCGTTTAGCTTTTGAAATACCCTCTAATTTTTTTATCAAATAATTATTTCTATCTTCTTGTGTGGCATTTTCTCCTAAAAATCTTGCAGTTTTTACACCTGGGAATCCATCTAATGCTTCAATACAAATTCCACTATCATCTGCAATACATGCAGTATTAGTTAACTTATAAATTTCTCTTGCTTTTATTAAAGCATTTGATTCAAATGTTTCCCCAGTTTCTTCTATTTCTATATTTATATTCATTTCTTTTAGTGTCTTTATTTCTTCGTTTTTAAGTATCTCTTTAATTTCTTTCACTTTCCCTTTATTATTTGTCGCTAAAATAATCATCCTATTTCTCCTATCGGGATTTTAGGAACGTCCCCAAAATCCACCCTTTCTAAATTTCTATATACTCATTTCCACAATGTTTTATAAATTTTATTAGATCATCGTATTTTATAGATATTGTTGCAGTATTTCTATTTGGATGAATTAATACTTTATTATTTTTTAATTCTTTATCTAGTACAACTGTCACTTTTTGCTCATTATCATTGATTATTCCAAGTGGTGTTACTGAACCTGGAATTAAGCCTAAATATTCTTGTAAATCATTTTCATTTGCAAAAGATAACCTCTTACTATTTATTTTTTCTGGTAAATTTTTTAAATCTGCTCTTTTATTATCTGGTAAAGTATATAAAAATAGATTTTTCTTTGCGTCTTTTAAAAAGAGATTCTTACAACCAATTCCTTCCATTTCCATAAAAACATCTTGTAAATCATCTACCGTATATACAGCTTTATGCTCCTGCAACTCATATTCTATATTTAATTCTTTTAAAACTCCCAAAATATCCATAAAATCTCTCCTTTCGTTTAGCCTAAAATATCATAAAATGTAAAAAAAATCTAGTATAACTAGATTTCTTTTACATCATCTTCAATTAAATAACACATTTCCTCGTGTGCATCTATATTTCCATTAATTTTATTTGTGTCTAATTTTATGTATTTTATCGTTCCATTTGCAAGTACATTTCCTTCTGTATCTAGAATTTCTGATTCTACTACAAAGAATTTGCTACTTTCTTTTATCAAAATTCCTTTGCCTATTAATTCTGTTTCATATGGCACTGGTTTTCTATATTTTGTATCTAGAGACATTGTTACACCAAAATCTTCTTCATTACCTTCCTTAGCCCATAATGCTCTTAATCCCATTTCATCAAGCATTGCAGTAATTAAACCACCATGTACTCTTCCTGGATAACTTTGATGTTCTTCTCTATATTTAAATTTTGTCATTACACTTCCATCTTCCATATTATAAAATTGTGCATGTAACCCATATTTATTATCCATTCCGCATATTGCACACATTTTACTATTTCTTTGTTTACTTATTACTTTCATTTTATTACCACCTATCCATTATAAAATTCATTGCTTAAATATTTTTCTATTATTCTTTTGGTTGGTATACATGTATTTTCTGGCATATCATTTACATCAAACCAATCATATTTTATTAGTTCATCTGTTTTAGGGAGTTTTATAGTTCCACTGTATTCTTCTGCAATTAAACCAAATGTTGCAAATTGCGCATATTTATTTACATCATTTTGTACACACATTACTTTTATTTTGCTTACATCTAAATTACATTCTTGTTTTGTCTTTCTAATTCCAGCCTCTTCTATTGTTTCTCCAAATTTCACTTTTCCACTTGGAAGTGTCCACGTGCCTTCTAATCTCATGTCCGAATCTGCCTTTTTTGCATCATCATTTCTAAGTAACATTAATATTTTATCTTCTTTATTTTTTATTATAATACCTACTCCAATACCTATTTTTTCCATATGTTCTCCTTTTGTTTATTTTGCTAGTTATATTTTAACAAACAAAGTTTGAAATTTCAATAATAAACTAATCATACAATTTTTTGTAATTAAAAAAACGTTTGGTGACGTGAGCACACGTCACCAAACCTCTAGATGAAGTAAACTTTGTCCACTCCAATCTGCAACAAGCCTTTTGCATATTGTTGTTGCAAATAGGAATCTTTTTTCAGTAGCCTTTTGTTTACAATAAGTATAGCTTCGATGTTTCCAGACAGTGAAGCTACCTCCAAAAATCCTATCCTTGTTTCTAAGTTTCTAAAGTTTTTTTCGACAACTGCAACTCCTTTTCCAAGAGCAATCTTTACTCTTCTATAAAAAAGATTGTTTGTCTCCTTTTTGAACTCTTTCCAGTCATCAATTGCTTCATCTCCCTGTACCTCTACAGCAATATCAGAGTAATCAATCTTCCAGACATTCTTTTTTGCCTCGAATTTTCTGACCTTTTTACAGTCTTCCAATCCGATTAATAAAATTAACCGTTTTCTCTCAGACAATTGCTTGAATCTTGGCTTTCCTTTACAGATTTTTCCTTTCTTAGCTGAGACAGGATACATCTCGAGTGTGCTCAATTGAGCTTCCAAATGCTCTTTCATTTTTCTACCTCCTAAAATTTTATTCACTCTTAATTATAGCATTTTTATATAAATTTCTCAACATTTATTAGGTCTTTAATTACTTCTCCAGCTATAATTAACCCTACTACAGAAGGTACAAAAGATATACTTGCAGGTGTTTTATAGTCCCCATCATTTGGTTTTATCGGTTCTTCTTTTGAATATACTACCTTTAATTTTTGTATACCTTTTGAACGTAATTCTTTCCTCATTACTTTTGCAAGAGGACATACAGAAGTTTTATAAATATCTGTTACTTCAAATTTAGTTGGATCTAATTTATTTCCTGTTCCCATTGCAGAAATTATAGGAATATTAAGATCATTAGCTCTACATACTAATTCTATTTTTCCAGTTACTGTATCTATTGCATCTACTATATAGTCTAAAGAATTATCTAACAGTTCACTTCCTGGCATAAAGAACTCTGTAGATACATCTACTTCTGCTTCTGGATTTATGCTTAATATCCTTTCTTTCATAACATCTACTTTATTTTTTCCAACAGTAGTTATATTTGCATGTATTTGTCTATTTATATTTGTAATATCTATTGTGTCATTATCAACTAATAGAAATTTTCCTATACCTGCTCTTGCCAATCCCTCTACTACAAAAGAACCTACTCCACCAATTCCGAACACTGCCACTTTAGCTTTAGTTAGCTTTTCTAAATTTTCTTTTCCTATTAATCTTTCTTCTCTACTAAACCCTTCGTACATTTTTCCTCCTAAATATAAAAACTAAACTAATTATACATCTTATTACAAATTATTAAAAGATGTACTTAAAACTGAAGTACATCTTTTATAATAAACTATTTCATTTTTTCTTTTATTTTCATTAAAGTATTTAGCGCATCTATAGGTGTTAATGTATTTAAATCAATCTTATCAAGTTCTTGTGCTATTTCTGCTAATTTGTAATTGTATAAATCAAGCTGACCGGCTTGAACTTGTTTATTTTCTTTTTCCATTTTCTTGCTACCTAAAATGCTTTTTCTTTCTAGGCTTCTTAATATTTCATTTGCTCTTTTTAATACTTCTTTTGGAACACCTGCAAGCCTTGCAACATGAACACCATAACTTTCATCTGTTCCACCTCTTATAATCTTTCTTAAAAAGATTACATCTTCACCTTTTTCCTTAACTGCTATAGAATAATTTTTTACACCTTCTAGTTTATCTTCTAATTCTATAAGTTCATGGTAATGTGTTGCAAATAATGTTTTTGCCCCACATTTTGTTTTATCAGAAATATATTCAGCAACTGCCCATGCAATTGATAGTCCATCATATGTTGACGTTCCTCTTCCTATTTCATCTAATATTACTAGGCTATTTTTAGTAGCTTCTTTTAAGATGTCTGCAACTTCCATCATTTCAACCATGAATGTACTTTGACCCATACTTAAATCATCTGATGCACCAACTCTTGTAAATATTTTGTCTACAACACCGATATGTGCTTCTGTAGCAGGAACAAAACTTCCTATTTGTGCCATTAATGTAATTAATGCAACTTGTCTCATATATGTAGATTTACCAGCCATATTAGGTCCTGTTATAATTGATAATCTGTTATCATCATTATCCATATATGTGTCATTATCTATAAAACTTCCTGTTGGAAGCATTTTTTCGATTACTGGATGTCTTCCTTCTTTTATCTCTATTTGTCCACCATTGTCAACTATTGGCATACAATAATTCATGTCTTCTGCAACAGTTGCAAACGAAGCTAATACATCTAGTGTTGCAATTATCATTGCTGATTTTTGAAGTCTTTTTACATTTTTAGCAATTTCTTGTCTTATCTGTGTAAATGCTTCATATTCTAGATTAATAACTTTATCTTCGGCCCCTAGAATTTGGTTCTCTAATTCTTTTAGTTCTTCTGTTATATATCTTTCACAATTTGTTAGTGTTTGCTTTCTTATATATCTATCTGGAACTTGTGGTAAATTTGATTTTGTTACTTCTATATAATATCCAAATACTTTGTTAAATCCAACTTTTAAATTCTTTATTCCTGTTTTCTCTTTTTCTGTTGCTTCTAATTGAATTAACCAATTCTTACCTTCTGTTGTAGCAGTTTTTAATTTATCAATTTCTTCATTATATCCTAGTTTTATTAGACCACCTTCTTTTACCGTCATTGGTGGATCTTCTACTATTGATTTTTCTATCAGTTCATGAATATCTTTTAGCTCATCTAAGTTATTATAAAGTTCTTGTAACATTGTTGAAGTTGTATTTTGTAATACGTTTTTTACTTCTGGTAATTTTGATAAAGAATTTTTTAAAGAAATCATATCCCTACCATTTGCATTACCATATGATATTTTTCCTGCTAATCTTTCTATATCATAAACCTTTTTTAGACTTTCTATTATATCTCCTCTAAGCATTACATTTTCTTTTAGTTCTTTTACAGCATTTAGTCTTTTATTTATCTCGTTAACATCAATTAATGGATCATTTATCCATCTTCTTAAATGTCTTCCTCCCATTGATGTAGAAGTTTTATCCAATACCCATAAAAGCGTACCTTTTTTGCTTTTATCTCTCATTTTTTCTGTAAGTTCTAGATTTCTTCTTGCATTAATATCTAAAGACATATATCTAGTTGTATTGTACATAATTATTTTGTTAATATGTTCTAAACTTGTTTTTTGTGTTTGTTTTAAGTATTCCACTAATGCATTTATACTTGCAACAGAAAAAAGCCTTTTATCTACATCTTTTATAGGATTATCATCATTATCAACTAAATTATAGTTCTCTACTATTGTATTTATATCTTCTGAAAAGAATTTATCATTAAATCTTGTAAAATATATTTCAAATCTTTCTTTTATTTTACTTATTTCTTCTTTGCTATCATACATCATGCTATTTACAACTAATTCTGCAGGTGAATATCTTGCGATTTCGTCTAAAACCAAAGGGAAATTATTGTTTTCTTTTATCTCTGTACTATAAAAGTCTCCAGTAGTCACATCACATACTGCAATTCCATAATATATACCTTTTTTAACAATTGACATGATATAATTGTTTTTCTTTTCTTCTAGCATATTAGATTCTATTACTGTACCAGGTGTAACAACACGAATAACCCCTCTTTTTACAATTCCTTTTGCTGTTTTTGGATCTTCTAATTGTTCACATATTGCAACTTTATATCCTTTTGCAATTAGTTTTGAAATATAAATTTCTGCAGCATGATGTGGCACACCACACATTGGTGCTCTTTCTGCTTGTCCACAATCCTTTCCAGTTAAAGTTAGTTCTAGTTCTCTTGATACTGTTATTGCATCATCAAAGAACATTTCGTAAAAATCTCCTAGTCTATAAAAAAGTATACAATCTTTATATTCTTCTTTTGTTTCAAGATATCTTTGCATCATTGGTGAATATTCTGCCATTTGTATATTCCTTGCCTTTCTATTTTAATCCTAATTCTTTTCATCTATCTTTTGTTACTACTATTTTCTTGATTCGTCATCTTGTTCATCTTTCCCTGTTAGTTTTTCATATGCTTCTATAGTTTTTCCAGCTCTTCTTATCGTACTAATAGAAACACCTAATTGTTTTGCAGCTTCTTTTTGAGTATTTCCTAAAGCTTTTACTTGTTCTAGTAAAACTTTAGCTTTTTCATATTTTTTCTCAGCTTCTGTCCTTGGATTGCTTATTATTACCTCTCCTTCATTATAATCTTTTAATATAGATTCAATTAAAATTCTTTCAAACGGTTTAAATAAAGACCCCTTATCATTTGCATTAGCATTTTGTATTTTTCTTCTTGCTAATTCTTTTGCTGTTTCATATAAAGTTTTATATTCTTCATCATTTTCAAGTTTTGCTAATTCTCTACTTATTGTTCTTGGAGGAATTCCATATTTAATTGCCATATCTGTTTGGCTTGCTTCTTCTGCAATCATTTCTATAAATAGAGCCTTAAAATTTATATGTGAATAGTCGGGATGCCTCTTTGCTTCATATTCTATATACTTTCTTTTTAGTTCATCGTCATTTGAAGAATTAATATGATCAACAATGTTTTCTTTAAAAGTTTGTATATCCATGCTTTCATTATCTTTTAAATATAATTCTTTTGCTTCATTTAAAGTTTGTATTCTTCCAATTAATAAACTTTTTACTATCTTATCTAATCTTTGTTTATCAACTGCTTTTTTTTGAAGTTCACTTTTATTATATGCTAAAACTTTTTCTAATTTTTCTCTTTGTTCACTTCCTTCTGGAAAAATTTGTTTACACATTGTAATAAAAGTATTTCTATTAATACCATATTGCTTTTCACAATCTCTTATAGATTTTCCTGCAATTACATCATTAAACATTAAATTGAACTCGTTTATCATTTTCACCCTCCAATTAAAAATCCTTTCAAATACCACATATGTTCAGAAACAATTTTTAAATCTATTATTTTATTTATTAAATCCTTATCTCCTTCAAATATAACTACTTTATTGCTATCTGTTCTTCCTGTTAGCATGTTTAGATTGTTTTTACTTGTTCCTTCTACTAAAACTCTTTGAATTGTTCCTACATATTTTTGGTTATTTTCTTCAATTTGACTTTCTACTAATTCCTTTAATCTATCAAATCTTTTGTGTTTTATCTCTTCTGGAACTTGGTTTGGCATTTTGTCTCCTGGAGTTCCAACTCTCCTTGAATATATAAACATATATACTTGTTCGAATTTTACTTTTCTTACTACATCTAATGTGTCTTCAAATTCTTCATCAGTTTCTCCTGGGAATCCAACAATAATATCTGTTGATAATGTTAAATTTGGTATTCTACTTTTCATTTTTTCTACTAAATTTAGATATTGCTCTTTAGTATATTTTCTATTCATTTCTTTTAATACTTTAGTATTTCCAGATTGTAATGGTAAATGTATTAGTTTACAAACTTTATCACAATCTGCTATTGCTTCTATTACATCATCTGTAAAATCTTTTGGATGTGGAGAAACAAATCTAATTCTTTCTATTCCTTCAATTTTATTTATTGCTCTTAATAATGTTGCAAAAGAATTTACACCTTCATATGCTTCAAATTCTATATTTTTCTCTTTTTCTACTCTTAAATATGAGTTAACATTTTGACCTAATAAAGTAATTTCTTTATATCCTTCTTTTGCAAGGTCTTTTACTTCATTAATTATGTCTTTAGGCATTCTACTTCTTTCTCTTCCACGTACATATGGAACAATACAATATGTACAAAAATTGTTACATCCATTCATTATTGTTACAGAAGCTTTTATGTTGCTATCTCTTTTTATTGGTAAACCTTCGAAAATCTCACCATCTATATCTATAACATCTTTTACTTTTTCTCTTGTTTTTAATGCCTTAAATAAATCTTCTGGAAATCTATATAATGTATGTGTTCCAAATACTACATCTACAAATGGATAACTTTGTTTTATTTTGTCTGTAATATGTTTTTCTTGCATCATACAACCACCAATGGCAATAATTGTTCCATTAGCTTCTTTTATTCTTTTTAATTCACCTAATTTTCCAAAAAGCTTATCTTCTGCATTTTCTCTTACACAGCATGTATTAAATAAGGCTATATCTGATTCTTCAAATTTCTCTGTTCTAGTATATCCCATTTCTTCTAACATTCCACATAATTTTTCAGAATCATTTTCGTTTAATTGACATCCCATTGTTAAAATGCAATATTTTAAATTTTTATTGTTTTTATTTAAATCCTTAATTTCATCTATATATTTTCTTTGCTCTTTTACTTTTTCCACCTTAAATCCTCCTATTGCCCCTATATTCTATATTATTTTCTAAGTTTTTTCAAGTGATTTTACGTTCAAGTTTATCCATTAGTAAACCTTTCCATATAAGAAAGGCATTTCGCTAAGTATCTCTTTGTAGTAATTGCGAAATACATGCTACTCGCTTTACTCTGGCTGATATAGGTAGCCTAACCTTGTTGTATAGTAAAAATCTGATGATTTTTACTATACAATAAAAACAAACTGTGGGTTGAAAATATTAATTCGCCCCACAGTTATAAATAATTCTCACCTATTTTTTTACACAAGAAAAAAGAAAATTATAATGATTTATAATTTTCTTATATATCTTATTGAATTCCATATTTCTTTTTAAATTTATCTGCTCTACCACCTGTTGTATCTTTTCTTAAATTACCTGTCCAGAATGGATGACATTTTGAGCAAACATCTACTTTTATAGATTCTTTTGTTGAGTTTGTTTCTATTACATTACCACAAGCACATGTAATTGTTGCAGCAGTATATTTTGGATGTATTCCTTCTTTCATTTATGTTCACCTCTTCCTTTTCTTCGTAAAATGCTGTATATTATCATAACATATATTTACTAATTTTTCAATACCTAATTTCTTTTTTATTTAATTTACTTCATTTGTTGTTTGTTCATGTTCTAGAATATATTGCCCAGATGTTTCTAGCTCTTCTTTTAAAGATGTCTTATTTACTAGTTTAAATGTTATATTAAACAAACAAGCTATTATTAATATGATTAATCCAATTCTTTTCCAATATTTAGCTAGCATTTGGACCTCTCCTTCTTTCTTGAACTCATAGTTCTATTATACTATATTTTATTTTTTTGTCAATATTTTTCATGTTTATCGTATGTTTTGGTATTTTTTTGCTCATTTCGTGTAAAAATATTATAAAACATTTTTTACTTCGAGAGGATTGAATTTATATGAAAAAGAAGATAATACTATTTTTTCTTATTTTATTTACAACAATTTGTTTTTCTGGCTGTAGTAAAGAAGATGATACTAAAACAGAAGTTAATACTATAGAAGTTAATAGGACATCTACTGATATAAGTAATTTAAATGATATATCAAATAATACAATTAATAATAATATTGTTTCTACTAACCAGGCTAATAATAAATCTAATTCCTCTAGCTCAAAAGTTTCAAATAAATCCGAGGAATTATTAGCTCAATTTTCTACTAAAATATACTCTACAGATTCTGCTAGACAAAATAATTTAGAAATAACATCTAAAAAATTAAATGGAACAGTTGTAAAACCTAATGAAACATTTTCTTTTACAAAAACGATTGGACCTTCCACTGCTGCTAAAGGATATGAGGAAGCAGATATTTATGATTCAAATGGAAATAAAATTAAAGGTTATGGTGGTGGAAACTGTCAGGTAAGTTCTACTTTGTATAATGCTGTCCAAAAGGTTTCTTCACTTGAAGTGGTAGAAAGACATGAACATAGTAATACTGTTCCTTATGTAAAAGAAGGGCATGATGCTGCGGTAGCATATGGAAGTGTTGATTTTAAATTTAAAAACACAAATAATTTTAGTATAAAAATTTTAGTCGAAACTTCTAAAAAATATGTGGTAGTTAAATTAATGAAAATTTAATTCATATATTTTCTCCTTTGGCATATATTTTAGGAAAAGGAGGGGATTAAAATAAGAAAATTTGTTTATAAACTTTTAATTTCTATAGTCATTTTTAGTTTAATATTAACCCCAATTTCTTGTTTTGCATATACTGATTCTTCATATGTTTGGTCTTCGACAGAAATCTTAACTAGTGTTAACGCTGATGGGCAATCACAATTAGTAGAAAATAGTCTAAATCTCACTTGTGGAAGTGCTATATTAATTGAGCAATCAACTGGCAAAATATTATATGAGCACAATGTGCATGAACAATTACGTCCTGCAAGTGTTACAAAAATAATGACTGTTCTATTAATTATGGAAGCAATAGATTCTGGAAGATTAAGTTATACAGACCAAATACCATGTAGCGAAAATGCAAGTTCAATGGGTGGTTCACAAATATGGCTTGATACAAAAGAAACTTTAAGTGTAGACGAAATGTTAAAAGCTATATGCGTTGTTTCTGCAAATGATTGTACTGTTGCAATGGCAGAATATTTGGCTGGTTCTGAAGAAAATTTTGTAGCACAAATGAATGCAAAAGCCAAAGAACTTGGAATGAATGATACTACTTTTAAAAATTGCCATGGTATAGATGAAGATGGGCATGTATCTTCTAGTTATGATATTGCTCTTATGTCTCGTGAACTTTTAGAAAAACATCCAGATATAACAAAATATACAACAATATATATGGATTCTTTACGTGATGGAAAATCTGAATTAGTTAATACAAATAAACTAGTTAGAAATTATAGAGGTGCTACTGGTCTAAAAACAGGTTCTACATCTCTTGCATTATATAATTTATCTGCATCTGCAACTCGTGATGGTCTATCTTTAATTGCTGTAATAATGAAGGCTCCTACTACTAAAGATAGATTTGCCGAGGCAACTAAATTATTAGATTATGGTTTTGCAAATTATTCTTATAAAACTTTTGCTCAAAAAGGTGATACTATAAAAGAAATTCCAATATCCAAAGGCGTTTCATCATCTGTTTCTGCAGTACTTTCCACCGATGCAGGTGTACTTTTAAAGAAAGGCGAAGAAAGTAATATAGTACAAAATGTGAATCTACCTGAAGAAATAACAGCTCCAATTAATGAAGGTGATAAATTAGGAAAAATTTCTTATTCATTAAATGGTGAAACAATTGCAACGGTTGATATAGTAGCAAAAAACAGTGTAGCAAAAATAGATTTACCACATATGTTGCAATATGTTTTTAACTCGTGGATTAGTTAAAATTTTATATAAGAAAATAGTTTTAGTTCTATGCTATTTTAATTTGCTATATATTAAAGAATAGGGATTTTGAGGAACGTCCCCCAAAAATCCCTATTCTTCTTGTTTTATTTTTCCTGTTTTGTATGCTTCTAATAACTTGTTCAAATCTTGAATTTGTCCTTCTAATTTTTTGCCTATATCTGTATCTGCAATCTTTTTACGTTCAACCTTTTCTACGATTTGTTTTGTAGAATGTATATCTGTTTCATTTATAATGGCATCTTCTGTAGATGTAAATGGTTCATGTGCAGTAAGTAGCAAACCATATGAATTATAAATTAAAGTATATCCTGCAATACCAGTAGTTTTTTGATAAGGTTTAGATAGTCCTCCGTCAATTATTAGTAGTTTTCCATTTGCCTTTATTGGACTTTCTCCATCTTTTAATTTTACTGGCATATGTCCACCTATGATTCTTCCCTCTTCTTCGTTTATTCCGAATTCTTTTAAAATATTCTTACAAACTTTTTCATCTTGTGCAAATTCATAAAATGGATTTTTTATTTCTTTTCTTAAATTTTTATCTTCTAAAAAATATCTTTCAAATGTTTTCATTGCATTTTTGCAAAATATTGGTGAATATTTCCCACACCATAGGTACCACATAAAATCCATTGCATTCGTTTTCTCATCACTTTCGTCTAAGTAGAAAGCTTTACGTGCAGTTTCATCTATATAGTCTAAATACTCCTTGCCTTTTAACTTTTTATTTTCAAATTCTACTTCTACTAGCTCTCCCAGGTCATTCATTGGAACACAACCATGAATTAATAAATTTTGATTATATATTTTGTAAATACTACCTTTTGTATATAAAAAGTTTATATGCTTTTGCAATTTCTCACTATTCTTAAAACTTTTTACTAATTTTTCTACAACTTCTTTTTCTTTTGCTGATAATTCATATGGTGACTCTTCATCTATTGTTGGAAAATCAGTATCTAGCAATTTATACGTATATCCATTAATATCTATTGTACCATCTTTAAAATTTATTTTATCTAGCAACAATCTATCTTCCATTTCATATTTTGGATGTCTTTTAATTATTTCTGCCTCTAACTTAAACTGCATAATTGCTGCTGCCTTTTCCATTTTACCCATAAGTTCTATATCTAAACCTTCTTCAAATTCTTCTGTGTGTGAATGGAATATAGGTGCAACTTTATTGGTATATTGTTCTTTTGCAAATTCTGTCATCTTTCTTATATTTATTCCATAGCCTTCTTCTAAAATAGATAGATTACCATATCTTGCACATATTCTTATTACATTCATTATACAAGCTGCATTTCCACATGCTGCTCCCATCCAAACAATATCATGATTTCCCCATTCTATATCTATTGAATGATATTTCATAAGTTTATCTATAATAATATCTGGACCTGGACCCCTGTCATAAATATCTCCTATAATATGAAGATGGTCTATTGATAATTGCTGGATTAGTTTTGATATTTCTATTATAAAAGCTTCTGCTCTTCCTAATTTTATTATCGATTCTATTATTTGTGTATAATATGTTTCTTTATCTTCTGAGTCCATACTCCCATGCAGTAACTCATCAATAATATATTCGTATCCTTTTGGCATTGCTTTTCTAACTTTTGACCTACTATATTTTGATGCTACTACTTTGCATAGTTTTATTAACCTATATAAAGTGATTTTATAATATTCATATAGGTTATCTTTATTTTCCTCTTTTAATAATTTCAATTTTTCCTCTGGATAATAAATTAATGTTGCAAACTGTCTTCTTTCACTACTTGTCATAGTATATTCAAAATTCTCATCAATCTTTGTTTTTATAACTCCGGAAGCATTTTTTAAAATGTGTAAAAATGATTCATATTCCCCATGTAAATCACTTAAAAAATGTTCTGTACTTTTGGGCAAATTTTGAATTGCTTTTAAATTAATTATTTCTGTACACACTTCCTGTATCGTCGGAAATTTTTCCGATAGTAATTTTAAATATTTTAATTCTTGTTGTTCCATATTAATTCACCTAATTCTTTTATATAGCCTTACCCAATTCTTTATCTAAATACTCTTTAGCAAAATTATATACATCCCCTAAGTTTTCCTTCGCTTTATTGTTTGCTATATCAAATCTACTATATAATTTTGTAAGAAATTCATCTTCTTTTATCTTCTGTAAAGTGAATTTATAATTAAAATCATAAATATATGCAAAATGTGCTATAGCTAAATCTAACCCTGAATTTATGTTCTTATAATTTATATATTTATCTTCAAAAAATTCTCTGTATACTTCATTATTAATGTTTTGCTTTTCTATGTTGTTTCCATATAGTACATTCATATTTTCCATATTTAAAACATAGAATATGTCTAATTTATCTGCATCTCTTATTAATTTAGTATGTAATAATTCTTTTTTATTTAAATCTTTATCAATATCTAAATAGCCTTTATTATGGTTTAATATCGCTTTTTTAATTATATTGTCATATGTGTCTTCTGCTATAAATCTTCTAATTAATCCATCTTCAAATAGTACTTTCACACCATATTCTGCATGATTAACACTATCTTTGTCCATAAAAGTATTATATATTCTTATTTGTTCAAATCTTCCAATGTCATGTAAAATTCCTATTAATTCCGCTAATTTTACGTCTTCTTCATTTAGCCTTAAATTTTCTGCTAATTGTTTGGCTTTTTGGCTTACTCTTTCTATATGTGAAATTTTTAATGCTATTTTTGGATCACTTGGATTGTAGTTTTTTACATAATTTTTAAATTCTATTCTTGCGTTTCTTATATCTATATTCATTTGTATCTCCTCCGCTAGAATTTTATCATATCTTTTTTTTTTGTCAAATTGATTACCTTTTCACAATAACGCAATAAAGCGAACTTATATGATAGCTCGCTTTTTTAATCATCTTCTATTTCTTCCGTGGTAGTTGTTGATTCATATTCAAATGGTCTTTTTACCTTTACCATTTTCTCTTTTTTAGTATTTACTTTTTCTTCTTTCTTTGTACATTTATTAATTAAATTATTTGCCTTCTCCATAATATCTGGAACATAATCTAATAATTTATCAACTGATGAAGAATGTTCTATAGGTAATAACTTTACACTTTCATTTTGTACTACTAAAAATGCTATTGGACTTATATTTACTGCAGCACCACTGCCTCCTCCAAATGGTAATTTATATTCTATAGACTCTTCTTTTTCTTTTTTGTTATAGTTATCAATTGTTTCACTATTAAATTCACTACCTCCTGAAGCAAATCCAAAAGTTACTTTTGATAACGGAATAATAATTCCATTCTTCGTTTCTATTGGTTTTCCTATGATAGTATTAACATCTACCATATCTTTAATACTATTCATGGTTGTATTCATAAGCCCTTCTATAGGATTTTCTTGCATTTTTATCAGCTCTCTTTCTTTTTAAACTTTCACACATTACACTAATAATATGTATAACTTTTATATTTATTATACTGTTTAAATAGATTTCATAATTTGTATTATTGGAATATCTCATATTTATTCCATATTTTCCATTATCTTTATCAATCATATTTTTAGCAAATATAATCGATAAAATAGTTGATAATATTACTGTTGCAAATGTCATTAAAAATATATTTTCGCTTTGCAGATTTATTTTTACATAGAGTTCTTCTACTTTTGTTATTTCAAGAATTTGCTTTAATTCATTTTTGTATGTTTTAATTTTTGATTTATTCATATTTTTTTCTAAATTTTCTAAAGTCATCTGCTTTTTTATAAATTTACTATCTAGTAAATTTATGTCTAAATAAGGTATTATCTTTAGCAATTTTAGTACTATTTTTATTTCTCCGTCTTTTCTTTGATTATCTTTTATATATAAATTATTTATTTGTAATTGAATTGTAGTGCCTGCTAGTAATACTATTAAGCTACCTAATATTATTAATATAATAAAAAAAAATACTAGCATATTTACACCTCTGCTAGTATTTTTTCCAAATTTTATTTATTTATACTATTTTTTTCTTTTTCTCTACGATTATATCTTCAAAAAGGTCTTCTTGCTTTGTGTTTACTTTATCTCTTTTTGACATTTCTAATAACCCACTAAATGCTGTTACTACTTCTTGTTTATTATGTTCTTTTAAAGAGAATAATTTATTAAATACAAATTTATTGTTTTTAATTAATGCTTTAAACATTTCTTTTACTTTACTTGCTACTGTATAATTATCTGTTATCGCAATTTTCTCTATGTTCTCTGCATTTTTATTTATTTTTTCTTCGTTTTTCTCTAAAAGAGATTTATATAAGTTCGGAATTAAGTCTTTATCATATTCTTTTTCTATGCGTTTTTTGGGTAATTCTATTTGTTCTCGGGTTCCTAAGAAAATCTTAGAATTCTCTTCATAATTTACTTTTAATTTCTTTATAATTTCCTTATATTTTTTATACTCGATAATTCTTTGTATAAGTTCCTCTTCTGTAAGTTCTTCTTCTGCTTCTTCTTGCTTTGGAAGTAAACTCTTAGATTTTAAATAGATTAATGTTGATGCCATTATTATAAATTCACTTGCTATATCTAAATTCATTTCTTCCATTTGATTTAAATATTCTATATATTGGTCTGCAATTTCATTTATTTTTATATCATAAATATCCATTTTATTTTTGTCTATTAAATGACACAATAAATCTAATGGTCCTTCAAAATTATCTATTTTTATTGCATATCTATTTGTTTCGAACATCAACATATTTGCCATAATTACTCCTCAATCTTTATATTGTCTCTTTTATATCCTTTTCTTAATAAATAATTTATTATATCTTCTTTCTCTGTATTATGTATTTTTTTATTTATTATATTCTGAGCAGATTGCTTTTCATATTCTTCTAATTCATCTATGTGTTCACTAACATAATCTTCTAACACATCTCTTTTTATTCCTTTTGAATAAAGTTTATATATTATTTCTTTTACTGACATGTTTTTTAAATTTTTGAACTCAGCAACTGCCCTTTCTATATAATTTTTATCATTTATATAACCTGCTTCTTTTAGATATTCTATACTATCTTCTAGAAGGTCTTCATCTATTGTATTAAATTTTGTTCTTATTTCATTTTCTGTTCTCTTTTTATACATAATGTATTTTAAAATTTTCGTTTTGGTTTTGTCAAATTCTTCTATACTATACATTTTTATTCCTTACATTTTATTTTTTCTTTGGTTTTGCTTCTTCGTCTTCTACTAGTACTACTACGTCATCATCATCATTATTTTCTTCTTCATCGCCTAAGCTTTTTTCAAAAGCTTTTTCGAAATTATCTCTTACTTTCTTTTCTACTTCTGCCATTATATCTGGATTTTCCGCTAAATATCTCTTAACATTTTCCCTTCCTTGTCCAATTCTATTTCCGTCATAACTGAACCAAGAACCACTCTTTTCGATTATATCTAAGTTTACTGCCATATCTAAAATATTTCCTTCTTTAGAAATACCTTTACCATATACTATATCAAACTCTGCTTCTCTAAATGGTGGTGCAACCTTATTTTTTACAACCTTTACTCTTGCTCTACTTCCTGTTATTTCACCATCTTGTTTGATGTTTTCTATTTTTCTAATATCCATTCTAACTGAGGCATAGAATTTTAAAGCTCTACCACCAGTTGTTGTTTCTGGATTTCCAAACATAACACCTATTTTTTCTCTTAATTGATTTATGAATATTAATACTGTTTTTGATTTATTTATTGCTCCTGCTAATTTTCTTAATGCTTGTGACATTAATCTTGCTTGTAGACCCATATGAGAATCTCCCATATCTCCATCAATTTCTGCCTTTGGAACTAATGCTGCAACAGAGTCTACTACAACTACATCTAATGCTCCACTTCTTACTAATGCTTCTGTTATTTCTAAAGCTTGTTCTCCTGTGTCTGGTTGTGATACTAGTAAATTATCTATATCTACACCTAAATGTTTTGCATATACTGGGTCTAATGCGTGTTCTGCATCTATAAAAGCTGCTTCACCATTCATTTTTTGTGCTTCTGCAATTATGTGTAATGCTAAAGTTGTTTTACCAGAAGATTCTGGACCATATATTTCTATAATTCTTCCTCTTGGTACACCACCAATTCCTAATGCTATATCTAAACTTAAAGCTCCTGTTGGAATTGCTTCTACTTCCATCGCTTTAAATTCTCCTAATTTCATTACTGAACCTTTTCCAAATTGTTTTTCTATTTGACTCATTGCCATTTCTAACGCTTTTTTTCTTTCTAAGTTTTCTCCACTCATTATTTCTCCTCCTATGAACGTATGTTTGTTTTATTATATACTAATTTATTTTTTTGTCAATACTTTTTTTATCTTCTGTACCAATTTTCTATTCCATAAAAAATATTATATTGATTTGGATTAATTTCTCCTACTAGGCTTGTACTATAGATAACATTTACTTTATTAAAATATAAACTAATATATGGAGCATCATCTCTGTATATTTCAATTAATTTATTTGTATCTTCTTTTATTTTATTTTCATCTGTTAAACTTAATAATTCGTTTAACAAATTATTAGCTTCTTCATTTTGATAGTTTGCTAAATTGCCTAATCCAAAATATGTAACTAAACTAGGTGATAATGAACTATTTGTTCCTGTTATTATCATTCCATAGTTCCTATTATTTAAAGCTGTTTGAAAATTTTTGGAATTTAATTTAGCTACATTAACTTTGATTCCGATGTTTTCCAAGCTACTTTTTATAATATCTGCCACAGCAACTTGTGAGCTATTATCTGCATTTACTGTAAGATTTATACTTAATCTTATTGTTCTATAGTTTTCAACCTTTTGCCAACTTCCATATTTATATGACCAACCACCATCGATTAAAACTTGTTTTGCTTGGTCTGGATTATATCCTGTACTACTGCTACCTTGGTCAAATGTCCAATTGCCATAATCTAATGGATTATCAGCTGTATAATACTTTCCACCATATACACTTGTTACTATACTACTTTTATCTATAGCATATGATATTGCTTTTCTTACTTCCCATCTACTTAAAAAATTATCATATGTATTTAACGCTATAAAATCGTGTTCTCTGCCATAAAATTCTTTTTTATTATATCCTATTGTTCCAATATTATCTTCTATATTAATATTCTCTGTTGTTAATATGTCTATATTTCCTAATTTAAAAGCATTATAAGCTTCTCCCATTGATGAATATTTATTAACATTTATTGTTTCTACCTTTGCATTCTTTTCTGATATATTCCACCAACTAGTATTCTTTTTTAATACAACTGTGCTATCAGAATTTGACTCTATCTTATACATTCCTGTACCAATTGGAGTATTATTTTTTTCTGTATTTTGTATATCTTGACCTGCAAAATACGTACTTGAAACTATTGGAAAGATTAAATTATATTCAAAAAATGGTATTATTGTATCTAGATTTATTCTTATACTATAATTATCTATTATATCTACACTTGTAACATGTTGTACATTATAACTATATATTGAATTTACTTGTTTTAATGTTTCTATTGTATATTTTACATCTTGCGCTGTAAAACTGGTTCCATCCTGCCATTTTACATTACTTCTTAATTTTAATATATAAGAAGTATCTCCAGATTTTGCCCATTCTGTAGCTAAACATGGTTGCAATTTATAATTCTCATCTAATTGTAATAATGGTTCAAATACTAATTTTGTTATTTCCTGCACATTTCTATTATTACTTATTAGTGGATTTATTGTGTCATAACTTACAATTTCCATTCTTAGATCTGTAATTGTTTGATTCGTTTGAGCTGTTGTTTGATTTTCTGTATTTTCTGAATTAGACTTATTGTCTTCGTAAATTATATAAATTGCTACTCCAACAATTATAATTACAGCTATAAAAAATATATATTTAATAACATTTGATTTCATTTTTCTCTCCGTTTATCTTTGTATTTTTACTTCTTTATAATATATTACTTTTGTATTTTTTTCAAGATGTTTTTGTATATATGAAAACAAAAAGAGGACTATATAAGCCCCCTAATTTATTCTATTTTCTTGATTCTATTATTAGCTTCATGCCAGTTCTGTCTTCTCCTTCTACCTGAACCTCTGCAAATGCAGGTATGCAAACTAAATCTACCCCTGCTGGTGCTACAAATCCTCTTGCAATTGCTACTGCTTTTACAGCTTGATTTAATGCTCCTGCACCTATTGCTTGCATTTCTGCTTTGTTATTTTCCTTTACCAAACCTGCTATTGCACCTGCAACTGAATTTGGATTTGATTTTGATGAGATTTTTAAAACTTCCATTTTTTGCCTCCTATAATTTATTTTTTAGTTCATCTTGTGACTGATATATTTATATTATATATGGAAAATAATGTAAAGATGTTTTCCCATTTTTTAGGAGGTTTGTATCGCGTAAAATTACATGTTTCGACATTTATTTCTTATTTATTCTAATAATCTCTTCTGTTCGATTTGTTTCATCATTAATTTTAAAAACACATCCATTTATCATTGCTTCACTATCAGCTAATTTATATCTCTCTGGTAAAGATGTTACGAATCGCTTAAAAGAAACACCTACATCCATTCCTATAACTGATTTTTTAGGTCCAGTCATTCCAACATCTGTTATATACGCGGTTCCTTTTTCTAGTATTTGCTCATCTGCTGTTTGCACATGTGTATGTGTTCCATATACTATAGTATATTTTCCATCCATATAATATCCCATAGCAATTTTTTCTGCGGTAGCTTCTGCATGAAAATCTAGTACAAATATATCTACTTGATTTTTTAATTTATTATATATATCATTTGCAACTATAAATGGATTTTCTGATAAAATTCCCATAGATGTTCTTCCTATTAAATTTATAACAGCTATTCTTTTATTGTTTTTGTTAACTATACTATAATCATTACCGGGTAATCCTTTTGTATAATTAGCTGGTCTAACAATTCTTTTATCATCAATAAACGAAAAAATATCTTTCTTTCCCCATGTATGGTTTCCCATTGTTATTACATCTGCTCCAGCATTTATTAAAGAATCAAAAATCTTTTTAGTTATTCCCATTCCTCCTGCTGAATTCTCACCATTTATTATGCAAAAATCTATATTATATTTTTCTTTTAGTTTTGGCAACTCTTTTACAATTTTCTTTACGCCAATTTCTCCTACAATATCTCCTATTGCTAAAATATTCATAATCTACCTTCTTTCTTATTCAGTTATATTATATAGTAGGTTTTATGTTATTTCAAGTTTTAATATCATTTCTACATAAATACAAAAAAAGTAGCATCTCTGCTACTTTTTTATTGCATAGGAAAAATCGTTAGATTTTTCTGAAGCAACAAGGTTAAGTTACTTATGACCGTGCGATTGCGAAGCAATCTGTACATGTGGCGAAGCCACTTTTCTTATTTTGCATAATCTATAACTCTTGTTTCTCTTACTAGGTTAACTTTTATTTGTCCTGGATAATCCATTTCTTTTTCTATTTTTTCAGAAATATCTCTACCTAGTAATACCATTTGACTATCAGAAATTTTATCTGGTTTAACAATAATTCTTATCTCCCTACCAGCTTGGATCGCATAAGATTTATCTACACCATCAAATGAATCTGCAATAGATTCTAATTCCTGTAGTCTCTTTATATATGCTTCTAAAGTTTCACGTCTTGCACCAGGTCTTGATGCAGATATTGCATCTGCTGCTTGTACTAAAACAGCTTCTATTGTTTGTGGTTCTACATCTCCATGGTGTGCTTCTACAGCATTTATTACTGCAGGATTTTCTTTGTATTTCTTTAATACTTCAACACCTATTTCAACATGAGTACCTTCCATATCATGGTCTAAAGCTTTACCAATATCATGCAATAAACCAGCTCTTCTTGCAAGTTTGGAATCTAAGCCTAATTCTTCTGCCATGATTCGTGCTAAGTTTGAAACTTCTATAGAGTGATTTAAAACATTTTGACCATAACTTGTTCTATATTTTAATTTTCCTATTAGTTTAATCAAATCTGGATGTAATCCCATAACTCCTGTTTCTAAAGTTGCTCTTTCTCCTTCTTCTTTAATAGTTTCTGCTAATTCTTCCTTAGCTTTTTCTACCATTTCTTCTATTTTTGAAGGATGTATTCTTCCATCATCAATTAATTTTTCTAGAGCAATCCTTGCAACTTCTCTTCTTAATGGGTCAAAACCTGAAAGTACTACAGCTTCTGGAGTATCATCAATAATTAAATCTACACCAGTTAAAGTTTCGATAGCTTTAATATTTCTTCCTTCTCTTCCTATAATTCTACCTTTCATATCGTCGTTTGGAAGTGAAACTATTGAAACAGTAGTTTCTTGTGAATGGTCTGCAGCACATTTTTGAATAGAATATCCAATAATCTCTTTTGCCATCTTATCTGCTTGTTCTTTAAATTGTTGTTCTTTCTCCTTTATTAAGATAGCTTTTTCGTTAATTATTTGCTCATCAATTTCTTTTAATAATTGATTTTTAGCTTCTTCTGAAGTTAAATTAGATATTCTTTCTAATTCTTCTCTTTGCTTAGAAATAAGTTTTTCCAAATTTAATTTTTCATTTTCTAGATCTTGTCTTTTTGCTTCTAAATCTTTTTCTTTCATTTCCAAATTATCTGACTTTTTGTCTATATTTTCTTCTCTTTGGAATAATCTTTTTTCTTGACTTTGTATTTCGCCTCTTCTTTCTTTAATCTCCTTATCTAATTCATTTCTTGCATTCATAATTTCTTCTTTTGCTTTAATAATTTCTTCTTTTTTCTTGTTTTCTGCATCTTTATTAGCATTTTCTAATATTTTTTTTGCTTCTTCTTCAGCACTTTGAATTTTAGATTCCGCTATTTTCTTTCTATAAGCAACACCTATAAAAAAGAAGATAACAGCAGAGATTACAATAGAAGCGATAATAATTCCTATATTCATAACCCCTCTACCTCTTTCTATTAAATTTTCAATGTACAGTGTAAATATATATAAAACTAAAAAAATATATTTCTACTCACAATATAATTTTATCTTTAATATGCAATACTGTCAAGGTTATTTATGTAAAATATTTTTATTCTTTATCAAATCCAATACATAGAAAAAAGGTAAGGTCTTATAACAAAACCCTACCTTTAATTCCTTTTAAATTTTATCTTACTTTATTGTTTATTTCTTCTTTCATTCTTTCTAGGAATTCTTCCTTATTTACTTGTCCTAAATCTCCTTCTTTTCTAGATCTTACAGCAACTGCATTTGCTTCTATTTCTTTATCTCCAACAACTAGCATATATGGTATTTTTTGTAGTTGTGCTTCGCGAATTTTGTATCCTATCTTTTCATTTCTGTCATCAACTTCAATTCTTATACCAGCTTTTTTGTATTCCTTTTCTATTTTTTTAGCATATTCTACTTGAGCATCAGCAATTGGTAATATTTTTGCTTGTGTTGGTGCAAGCCATAATGGTAAAGCTCCTTTTGTTTCTTCTATTAAAAATGCCATAAATCTATCTGAAGAACCTAAAATTGCTCTATGAATTACTACTGGTCTATGCTCTTTTCCATCTTCTCCGATATATGTTAATTTAAATCTTTCTGGTAATAAGAAATCTAATTGGCATGTAGAAATTGTTACATCATGTCCTAATGCAGATTTTATTTGAACATCTAGTTTTGGTCCATAGAAAGCTGCTTCTCCTTCTGCCTCGTAAAAATCTAGATTTAATGCTTTTAATGTATCTCTTAATTGACTTTCTGCACTCTCCCACATTTCATCATCATCAAAGTATTTGTGCTTATCATTTTTATCTCTTAAAGATAGTCTAAAACTATAGTTCTCAAAACCAAAATCTTCATATACAGCTAAAATTAATTTAACGACTTCAGAAATTTCAGACTGTATTTGTTCTGGAGTTACAAATAAGTGAGCATCATTTTGGCACATTTCTCTAACTCTTTCTAATCCACAAACACTTCCACTTGCCTCATATCTAAAGTCATGTGCAAGTTCACCTATTCTAATTGGTAAATCTCTATATGAATGCAATTTATTTTTATAAATCAACATATGATGTGGACAGTTCATTGGTCTTAATACCATTTCTTCATTATCCATTTTCATTACTGGAAACATATCTTCTTTGTAGTGATCCCAGTGTCCACTTGTTTTATATAATTCTACATTTGCAAGTGATGGTGTATATACATGTTTATATCCAAGTTCAATTTCTTTGTCTTGAATATATCTTTCCAAAATTCTTCTTATTGTTGCACCATCTGGTAAATACATTGGAAGTCCAGAGCCAACAAGTTCATGTGTCATAAATAAGTCTAATTCTTTACCTATTTTTCTATGATCTCTTTCTTTTGCTTCTTGTAATAAATTTAAGTAATCTTCTAATTGTGACTTTTTAGGGAAAGAAATTCCATATACTCTTTGAAGCATTTTATTGTTTTCATTTCCTCTCCAATAAGCTCCTGAAGCTGATAATAATTTTACTACTTTTACTTTTCCTGTACTCATTAAATGTGGTCCTGCACATAAATCAACAAATTCACCTTGTTTATAGAAAGATATTTCTTCTCCTTCTGGTAGTTCCTCTATTAATTCTACTTTATAAGGCTCATCATTTTCTTTCATAAATTTTATAGCTTCTTCTCTTGATAGTGAATATCTCTCGATTGGTAAATCTTCTTTTATAATTTTTTTCATTTCTTCTTCTATTTTTTCAAAATCTTCTTCTGAAAAATGTTTTTCTGTATCAAAATCATAATAGAATCCATTTTCTATAGCTGGTCCTATTGTTAATTTCACATCACCATATAATCTTTTTATTGCTTGGGCCATGATATGTGATGTTGTATGCCAATAAGCTTTTTTCCCTTCTAAGTCATCATCTTGAAATGTATGAATTACTAACTCACAATCTTCATTTATTTCATGTCTTAAATCTTCTACTTTTCCATTAATTTCTCCACAAGTTGCTACTCTTGCTAACCCTTCACTTATTTTTTTTGCTACATCTAATATTGAGCTACCTTTCTCTACCTCCATAATAGATCCATCTTTTAATTTTAGTTTAACCATATATATCCCTCCTATTTTATAATTACCTTATTTTGTATAAATAAAAGCACCCCTATAGACTTTTACATCTATAGGAGTGCTTACACGGTTCCATCCTAATTTTTTACTTAATTTGATTATATCGTTATCAACGCCATAGGTTATTAGCCTAGGTGCTTAAAAAGGTAGTTTTTCAATTAGTTACATTTAAATTAGCTTCCAGCCTATGACTAATTCTCTCTAAAAATAATCACTAATTTACTTTGTCTTTTTATTGCATATATATTTTTATACTTTTTCAAGTTCTGCATTTTCTTGTACTTCGTTAATTTTAATATCTCTAACGTGGTCAATTTTCTCCCATTTTGTATCTCTTTTAAATAGTACTTTAAAGTTTATTAATAGCCATGAACCTAAGAATAGTGGATAGCATAATAATCCTTTAATCATAGGTCTTATTGGTCTTTTATCCAATTTTAGTATTAAGATACCTGTTAATATTGGTAAGAAAAAAGTTGGTATAATATATCTTGCATAATTTAAAATTAAATCTGAAGTTGTCATACCATTGTTTAAGTACATAATCGCATTTATTAATAATAGAACAATTGCAATTATAAACATTGGTATACTTCCTAAAATATATAATAAACCATCAAAGTTCATTAATGTTTTGTATTCTTTAACTCCTTTTGCAAGTTCTTTAGTGTATTTTTGAATACATTGAATATGACCAACACTCCATCTTGTTCTTTGTGACCAAGATTGTCTAAATCCTACTGGTTGTTCATCATATACTATTGCATCTGTTGCCCAACCTAATTTTTTTCCTTTTATAATTCTTTTTAATGAAAATTCTATATCCTCTGTTAATGTTTGTGTATCCCATCCATTTGGTTTTATTACATCAAATTTTACCATAAAGCCTGTACCATTTAATAATGGTGATAGTCCTAAATTATATCTTGCTAAGTGGTAGAAACGGTGCATTGTCCAATAAAATATTGCATATCCAGCTGTTACCCAACTGTCCGTAGGATTTTTTATATCTCTATATCCTTGAACTACATCTTCGCCTTGACATAGCTTTTTATTCATTGCTTTTATAAAACCTTTATCTACAATGTTATCAGCATCAAATACAAAGAATGCATCATATGGAGCATTTTCTTGTATTTTTTGTTGTAAAAACCATTGTAAAGCATAGCCTTTTGTTTTCTTCTCGCTATCAAACCTTTCGTATACGATAGCACCTTTTTCCCTAGCTATTTTAGCGGTATTATCTGTACAATTATCTGCTATAACGTAAATATCATATAAATCTTTTGGATAATCTTGATTTTTTAAACTTTCTACTAAATTACCCACAACAGCTTCTTCATTATGTGCAGGAATAATAGCCATAAATTTATGATTTTTATTTACTAATAAAGGTTTTTCTTTTAATTTAACAAGCGAACAAATACTAATCATTAATTGATATAACCAGAATATAGTAAGTATCCATACTAGTGCTTGTTGAACTATATATAAATATTCCATTTCTTCCCTCTCTTTTTATTATTTATTCTATAATATTCACTACAATTACAATTATACTACCTTTATACTATTTTTGCAACTTTTGACAAAATTTAATAAAATCTTAATATTTTCTATTTTTCCTTAGTTTCATCTACATCTTTCATAGATAAATTTATTCTATCTTGGTCATCTATTTCTATTACTTTTACCTTTACTTTATCTCCTTCATGAAGTAAATCCTCAATATTTCTAATTCTATCATTTGAAATTTTTGAAATATGAACTAATCCTTCTTTTCCAGCACCTAAATCTACAAAAGCACCGAAATTCATTAATTTTATTACTGTTCCTTCATAAACTTGACCTACTTCTATTTCTCTTACGATTTCTTCTATTATTTCTTTAGCTCTTTTAGCTTGTTTTTCATCTTCAGAATAAATAAATACTTGTCCATCCTCTTTAATATCTATTTTTACACCAGTTTCATCTATAATTTTATTTATTGTTTTTCCGCCTGTTCCAATTACATCTTTAATTTTGTCTACTTTTATCTTCATATTAATAATTTTTGGTGCATATTCTGAAATTTCTGCTCTTGGCTTATCTAATTGTTTTAACATAATTTCTTCTAAGATATATTTACGAGCTTTTCTTGTTCTTTCAAAAGCTTCTTTTATGATTTTATATGATAAACCATCTACTTTTATATCTACTTGAATTGCTGTTATTCCCTTTTCTGTTCCACCAACTTTAAAGTCCATATCTCCAAAGAAATCCTCTATTCCTTGGATATCTGTTAACATTACATAATCATCAGAACCATCTGGTGCTGTTACAAGACCTGTTGAAATACCAGCAACTGGTCTTTTTATTGGAACACCTGCATCCATTAATGCTAGTGTACTTGCACAAATACTTGCTTGTGATGTAGAACCATTTGAAGATAAAACTTCTGAAACAACTCTTATTGCATATGGAAATTCTTCTTCACTTGGAATTACTGGAACTAATGCTTTTTCTGCTAAAGCTCCGTGACCAATTTCTCTTCTTCCTGGTCCTCTTGATGGTCTAGCCTCTCCAACACTATAGCTTGGGAAGTTATATTGGTGCATATATCTTTTGCTTTCTTCTGTGTCTATACCATCTAATGATTGTTCTTCTGAAACCATTCCTAATGTTGCAATAGACAATACTTGTGTTTGTCCTCTTGTAAATAGTGCACTTCCATGTACTCTTGGAAGTAAACCAACTTCACATGATAATGGTCTTATTTCATCTATTTTTCTACCATCAGGTCTTTTATGTTCGTTATAAATCATTTCTCTTACACATTTCTTTTCCAAGTCATGTATACTTGTTGCAATGTCTGACATTATTTCTTCTGTTTTTTCTTCTCCAACTTTTTCTGTAAAATATGCTACGATCTCGTCTGTTAATTTATCTATATTTTCATCTCTTACTTCTTTGTCAACAGCTTGCACTGCTTCATACATTTTCTCTTTATAATTTGCTTCTACTTCATTATAGATTTCTTCATCTACAGCAAATGATTTATATTCGAATTTTGGTTTTCCTATTTCTTTTTGCATTTTACTTATAAAAGTACATAATTTCTTTATTTCTTTATGAGCTTTCTTTATTGCTTCTAACATAATATCGTCTGGTATTTCATCTGCTCCAGCTTCTATCATTGCTATTTTATCTTTTGTTCCAGCAACGGTAAGTGTTAATCTGCTATTTTTTCTTTGTTCTTCTGTTGGGTTAATTACTATTTCATCATTAACATATCCTACTGCAACAGCTGCTGTTGGACCACCAAATGGAATATCTGATATAGATAATGCTGCTGAAGCACCAATCATTGCACATATTTCTGGTTGATTATCTTGTTCTACAGATAATACTGTTGCTACAACACATACATCATTTCTGAAGTCCTTTGGAAATAATGGTCTTAGTGGTCTATCTATTGCTCTTGATGTAAGGATTGCTTTATCACTTGGTTTTCCTTCTCTTTTTGTATAGCTTCCTGGTATTTTTCCTACTGCATATAATTTTTCTTCATAATCTACTGATAATGGGAAGAAGTCTATTCCATCTCTTGGTTCTTTTGATGCAGTAACATCTACTAATACTACTGTATCACCATATCTTACTAATACGCTTGCATTTGCTAATCCTGCAAGTTTTCCTGTTTCTAGTGTAAGTTTTCTTCCTGCTAATTCTGTCTCATAAGTTTTAAACATTTTCATCTCTCCTCTAATAATTAATTTACTTATTTATTATTAGACGTAACCTCTATTCTAAATTATTTTCATAGTTCAGAATACAAGCTACTTTCTAAAATAATAAATAAGTGTTTATATATACCATTTTAGGGCGTATGATAACGCCCTAAAGTTGTATACTATTTTCTTAAACCTAATTTTGCTATAATATCTCTATATCTTTGAACATCTTTTTTAGCTAAGTAGTTTAATAAGTTTCTTCTTTTACCAACCATTTTTAAAAGACCTCTTCTTGAATGGTTGTCTTTTTTGTGAACTTTTAAATGTTCTGTTAATTCATTAATTCTTTCTGTTAAAAGAGCTACTTGAACTTCTGGTGAACCAGTATCTTTTTCGTCTCTTTTATAAGTATTAATAATTTCTTGTTTTCTTTCCTTCGTCATTATTTGCACCTCCTATATTTCTTATTCCTTAAACTGAGCTAAAGTTAGGTGTATTATATCCTATAGCTAAGTATAAGGTCACTTCAAGTATTTTACTATATTCTTGGCAAAAAATCAAGTAATTTCCTTATGTTTGTTGCCATTATTTGAATATTTATTTATAATATAGAAATAATCAAAGATTTTCTCTGTATCACAGGGTTAATTTACCTATGTCCGTGCATTTGCGAAGCTATCTGCACAGCTACTTATCTTATAACGAAAGTGGTGAAATTATGAATTTATCGTATCAAATAGATAAAGATGATTATTATGATAATGTTCTTCATGTTTTAAAAGAACAATTTTTATTATCAGATAGATTGATAACAAAATTAAAAAAGGCTAATCAAATTTACTTAAACAACCTTCCAACATATACAAAAAAATCAGTAACTGTGGGCGATACAGTTTCTGTCTTAATTGATTTTGAGGAAGATAATTCTAATATAGTTGCAAGTAACATACCTTTAAATATTATTTATGAGGATGATTATTTATTAGTAATTAATAAATCTGCAAATATTGCTGTTCATCCATCTATTTTACATTTTGATAATAGTCTATCCAATGGAGTTAAATTTTATTTTGATAAATTAGGTTTAAAGAAAAAAATTCGAATCGTGAATAGATTAGATAGAAATACCTCTGGAATTGTAGTGTTTGCAAAAAACGAATATATTCAAGAATGTTTAATAAAGCAAATGAAAACCAAAGAATTAAAAAAAGAATATTTAGCTATTGTTGAAGGTATTTTAGAATCAAAATCCGATACTTTAACTTTTCCTATAGCTAGAAAAGAAGGAAGTATTATAGAAAGAACTGTAAGTTCTGATGGAGATAGTGCAATTACACATTACGATATAGTAAAAGAATTTAATAATCTTTCTTTAGTGCATATTACTTTAGGAACTGGGCGAACTCATCAAATAAGAGTTCACTTTAGTTATATTGGTCATCCTATACTTGGAGATACTTTATATGGTAGACCTTCTGAGTTAATTAACAGACAGGCTTTACATAGTTATAAACTTACTTTTACACATCCAGTAACAAAAAAAGTTCTAAGTCTAGAAGCTCCTTTGCCTAATGATATAAAAAATATCCTTAATAACTAACGAAGAAAAGAACGATGTAATCGTTCTTTTCTTCTACTAGCTTATAAAATATTTTTTTCTTTTAATAACATATCTAGTTGCATTTTTTGCTCATCATTAAATAATGTTAGTATATCTTCCTCATTATTCTTTAAGATTTCTTTTACTTTATTAAAAAAATCATTTAATATTTTTATAAAATCCTCACTATTGTTTTTCAAATAATGTGCATCTGTAAAAGCTGTTATTAAAGTTTTAGTTATATAATAATCATTATATTTTTTTAGTTCCTTATATTTTTTGTCAATATAATCATATCTATCACTTATTAAGCTTATATAATCTATTACTGTTCCTTCTGTATTATTGTTAACAATACTATCTCCTCTAGTTAAATAATAATACTCTGGACTTCCACTTACTACTATTTTATTGCATTTTTCTAATATATAAAATGTTGTACCGATATCTTCATATTTCTTACCAATAGGATATTCTATATCTTCAAATAATTCTCTTTTATATAATTTATTCCAAGCATAACTTTGAATTTTCTTATCTAATAAAATTTCTTTTAATATTTCTAATTTATTATATATCTCTATTCCATTATCTGCATTTTTTATAATATTTTTGTTATCTATTACTGTATAAAAATTACAAATTGAAACATCAGCATTATTATTCACTAGTGTATTATACATATTTTCGAACATTTCGTTACTTACATAGTCGTCACTATCAACAAATCCTATATATTTACCTCTTGCCTTTTTTAAACCTACATTTCTAGCATCAGAAAGGCCTCCATTTTCTTTGTGTATTACTTCTATTCTGTTATCTATTTTTGCATAATTATCACAAATATTCCCACAATTATCTGGAGAGCCATCATCTACTAAAATAATTTGTAAATTTTTATATGTTTGCTCTAATACACTTTTAATACATTTTTCTAAATATTTTTCTACTTTATATACTGGAATAATTATAGATATCAAAGGTTTCTCCATTATTTACTATTCCCTTTCTTCTTCCTTATATTTATTTAGATAATCTATGTCTGCTAGTCTAATAATCTCAAATTTATCATTTTCGAAGTTTAATTCATTTATAGCAACATTGTGTTGACAAAACTTTTCGCGTTCATATGTAAATGGCAAATTAACAATTTTTCTTAAAAAAGCCTCGACTGCAACACCATGTGAGCCTATTAGTATAGTCTTTCCTTGATTTTCTTTGGAAAGCTGAGTAATGTATTTATACATTCGATTTGCTACTTCTTGCATAGTTTCTTGGTGTGGTATTCCATATATTTCGTTAATTCTATTTTGATTAGCCTTTATTTCTGGCTGTATTTTGTTTATATCTTTCCATTTCCAGCCATCATAATCACCAAAAAACATCTCACATAAATTTTCTGATTGTATTACAGGTAAATTATTAATTTTAGCAAGTGGCTCAACTGTAGCCACTGCTCTACCTGATGTGCTTGAATATATTGCGTTAAATTTTATATTTTGTAATTCTTTTGTTAAATATACTACTAATTTTTCTCCTTTTTTTGTTAAGGGATAATCTTGTCTACCAGTGAGCCTTTTTTCTATATTTCCAACTGTTTCTGTATGTCTAACAATAAAAATTCTAGTTTTCATCCTCAAAAAAGCTCCTAAATTCATAATTTCTTTTTGGGAATAATTTAATTTTTTCGTTATTTTTTAATGCTATTAATATTCCTCTTATTCTTAGTGGTATAGTGTCATTTTCATTTTTTATAAAGCTTAATAAATATGGTTTATATTCATCTGGTGTTATTTCATATAAATCAACTACTTCTGCAAGCATTCTATACCAGTCTGAACATTTCTTTATTGAAGGTTTTGTCATAACACTACCTTCTCTATTTCTATAATATTTAAATACTTTAATTTTTGCACTTTTTGTTTTCTTAGAAAGAATTGTAGCCTTTAGGCAATACAACTCATCTTCATAGTACATTCCTGTTTTAAATTTCATATTATTGTTAATTAAAAATTCTCTTCTCCAACATCTACTTGAAACTGAAAATGTAACATCACATATTAATCTGGCTTTTTTACTTGAATTTTCTTCATCAGAAATTCTTTCTTTATTTCCTTGCCCTACATCTTCATATCCTAAGTAAACAATTTCTGGAGCATCTTCTCCTATTATCTTATCTATTTTAGCTAGAGTTTTGTTATCATATAATGTATCGTCACCATCTAAAAAGATTATATATTCTCCTTTTGCGTTTTCTATTGCTAAGTTTCTTGTTCCTCCTGCTGTTCCTGTATTTTTCTCGGTTTTAAATACTCTTATTTTATCATTTTTTAATTTGTTTATAATTTTCATTGTGTTATCTGTTGATGAATCATCTGCTATTATTATCTCAAAATTATTGAATTCTTGATTTGTAACACTCTTTACTGCCCTTTCTACATATTTTTCAACATTATATGTACTAATTGCAACAGTAAATCTTATGCCTTCCTCATTCAATTTTAATTTCCTCCTTTATTAACTTTATGAATTGATTTTTGGCAAATTCATTATCATATAGTTCAAATTTTGTATTTAATAAGTATTTTATTTGTTCTTCTACATCTTTTACATCCTCAATATATCTTATATATCCTAAGTGTTTAAAATTATCTTTTGATGATGTAATTTTATGATTATAACTTTTTAGTGCAATACAAGGTGTACTTGTTATTGCAGCAAAAATCATACCATGCAACCTATCTGTAATTATCAATTGTGCTTGTCTACATCTAGTGAACATTTCATCTAGTTTTTGTTCTCTATCTTTTGCTAATATAGGTTCTCCTCTAGCTATATCTTTATAATCTATTTTTGAAAAATATTTTTTTGCAATTTTTTGCAAATATTCAGTTTGTTCATCGGTTGTAACTCTTTCGATATCATTTCTTAAAATAAATAATAATCCTTCTCTTTTTGTTTTATTGTCTGATTTATTTAAATAAGTAACTATATCTGGTGTTTGAATTACCTTATTATTTGGAAATTCTTTTTTCATAAGTTCATAAGAAACACTTTCTCTTGCTAGTAATATTAATTTTTTATGTTTTGAATATATTTTTTTACTTTTCTCTAACTCTTCTTTTCCTTGCTTTGTTTCACTAAAAAACATAGTTTGCGGAAACAGAATAATAGTATTTTCTGGAAATAACTCTATAACCTTTCTTCGACCTTCTTCTACGTACAAATATTCGTCTCCAAAATTTCCACCACCATGTAGGAAAATTAAACTGTCTTTATCTATGTAATCTATAACCTTATATACACATTTATCAATTGTTTCTTCTGAAATCTCGTAATAATCATATTCCGGTAAATAATCTTTTATAAATTCCTTTTCTGCATATGCTATTGCATTATCTCCTAAATTATTGTGATGTGGTACTCCCATCAATACTACTTTTTTCATCTCAGTCCTCCTTCTTAATTTTCATATTTTTTAGCATAATCAGTTCTCTTTCTTACATTAAAAAATAATTAATGTACTAATCTCCTCCTTTAAGCAAATTGCTCAATACTAATGCAGATTAATTCAATTTTTTACAATACTGCATCCTATATATTATATAATTAGCTTTGTTTTATGTCAATCAAAATATGTAAAAAACAATTTTATTAAGATTCGTATCTATTAGCTATATAATCGCCTTTTTTCCTTGTTTTTTCACATATATTTATCAATATTATTACTTTAAATATTTTTATTTTATTTTTGTTAAAGATATAAAAAAAATAAGACTTAAAGTAAAAACTTAAAGTCCCATTTTTCTATAATTATTTAATTAAAAAGTAAATCTGTAAGCCGGGTTCTGTCTTGGACAGTCATTTATCTAGTCCATATGTTACCATATGGCTCAAGCCACCAATAAGAGGACGACGAGCAGTCTTAACCCTCAAGCTCGGTGTTGCTCCAGATGGGGTTTACATTGACCAGATATGTCACCATACCTGCGGTAAGCTCTTACCTCACCTTTTCACCCTTACCTTTTACAAGGCGGTTATTTTCTGTTGCACTTTCCTTAAGGTTTCCCTCACTGGACGTTATCCAGCATCATTGCTCTATGGAGCCCGGACTTTCCTCGTACGCTGTCTTTCGACCTTGCTATACGCGACTGTCTAATTTACTCTTATTTATTTTAACATCTTTTAAATAAAAGTCAAGCTATCTAACCTCTTTCCTTCTATTTCTAGCTATATCGATAATTCTATCTACTGTTGCATCATCTTTTACTTTATCTTTTAATTTTTCCTTATCTATTATAAGTATTACATTAGTAAACTTTTTAAGTGGTACTGTTCTTTTAGGGTGTTTATCAAATGTATAAACTTTTCCTTCTTCATCTGCTACATAAATTTCTTCTCCTGGTTTATTTTTATACAAATTATTTTTAGAAACATCATATGTAATACCAAAATCTTTAAAATCGAATTCCTCGTTTGGATTTATTTCTCTTTTCATTTCCTTTAATTTGTGTTTTAAATCTTTTTCATTATTACATTTCTGCATTACATATCTTTTTCTTATTAGTTCAAGCGTAGAACCTGCTGGTAATTGTGCTATTCTATCAAAAAACTTCGCATTCTCGGCTGAAAGTCTTATATTTCCATCTTCGTTCACATCTTCTTTAGTTACCATTAAACCATAATATAATGCATAATAACTTTCAGCATCAGGAATACAAACTCTTGCTAAATCTCTTAATCTTTCATTTGTTGTATGGTCATATACTTCAAATATTCCTTTTAAAAATTCTATATCATTGTAATGTATGTATTCATCTAAATCAATTTCTTCTGGTCTTTTATTGTAGTTATTTTCTAAAAATGTTTTTAAACTAAATTCTTGATCAGATTTTAACAGTTCTTCTGAAAATTCTTTATATATGTGTTCAAATAATTTGCCTGATGAAGAATAGTAATATTTTTGATAATTATTAAATCTCGTCTCTAAAAATTTCTCTATTTCTGGCAAACACTCACCTGAAAATACAGGGATTAATTTTCCTTTACCATCTATAACTGTTTTTCGTATAGTTACATTTTGTAGTAAATCTGTAATTTCGTCAGAACCAACATCGTCTAATCCAAAAGCCCAGCTATCTCTTGGACCAAAGTCACCTCTATCAACATCTACCTGTCCTTCAAACAAACTATTTAAACCTAAAAAATTCCTCTTCTCTACTTCTTCCATTATTTCTGGTAAATTAGGCCATATTATGTTTAAAGCATCATTTATTTCCTTATTTTCGTTAATTATTCTTTTTCCAATATCTTCATGGAATCCTTTTGGTAGATTACATATTGTTTCCATAGTATGAGAAAATGGACCATGCCCAATATCGTGTGTTAACCCTCTCATTAATTCTGCAACAATATATTTTTCGTAACGACCTTTCTTTACTAAACCATTTATATTTTTGTCTTCTAAAAGATGCATAAGTAATTCCATCGTTCTTGCATATGTTCCCTTACTATGATCTGCTCTAGAATGTTTAAGATTACTATCTCCTAAATACTTGGTTCCTAATTGGAAAATTTTTCCCATTCTTCTAAATGGCTGTGTTCTAATTAATTTTGATATATCTTGTGTATAATAAATTAATCCATCATTTGGATACTTTCCGCTATTTCTATTAATTATATGATCTGATTCAAAAACAATATATTTTGGCTTTTCATACAAAAATTCATAAAACTTTTCTACTTCATTATATCCTGTATACATTTTAACATCCTTTTTTATTAATTTTACATTAACATTATAGCATATTTTTTAGATAAATAAACTACTTTTATAATATTATAAGCTCTTCCATTAAATTTTTGTATTTCATAAATAATAAATCCTTGTCTTTTGTATCTACTGCATTTTTAAATTCTTGTAATAATACATACGCTTTTCTTATATTATATTCTTTTTCTGACTCATTTGTATTGTTTAAAATAGGTTCGAAATTTGAAGTAGCACTGTCTAAATTTCCTTTTAGTCCATCCCAATTTTCAAAATCTATATTCACATATGCCTTTATTACTTCTACTTTTGTTTTAGCTAATTCTACTTGTTGCTCATTAGACACAATGTTTTCTAAAAATACTGGTATATATTCGTACAATTTTGCCAAATTATTTAGAGTTTCTGTTCTATTTTCGTTTTTTATATTCCCGATACAAGTATTAATTAAATTACTAAACTCTGTTAATTTATTATTATCAACATTTGCTTTATATAAATCTACGATTATTGATGGCCAAGTATTATTTAAATTTTCTATTCCTAATTTTAAATTTTCCCAATTTATTGTTTTATCAGCATTTAAAACGGTATTTGGAACCATACTATATTGTACAACATTGTTCTCTGTATCCTCACTTGATATTTCTTCATTCTCTTGTAAAATTTCATTTAAATTCTCTGTTTTTTCAATTTTAGCATCATATTGTTTTAAATCAATATTGTTAATACTATTTATTAGCGACATTATATAATTTTCTAAATAATCTATTTCTGATATATTTTTATTTCTAAGTTGTTCTTCATCTGTTTTTTCTTTAGAACAGCCTGAAAAAGAAATGATTACTAAAGCTATTAAAAAAATAATACTTAAAGTTTTTATTATATTCTTTAACATATTTCCTCCAAAATTAACTTTTTTCATATTATTTCCAAAATTAGCTTTTATATACAATGCATAAATATATTTTTTATACAAATACTATTTTTAAAGGAGTTTTTATTTTGGTAAGTGTAAATTTATATAGTACAAAAACTGGTGAAATAAAAAGCTTTTTAGAAAGTTTTTTTGATGAGCCTGTATATTTAAAAGATAGTCTTTATTGGACAAAAAAATACAACAATCCCATAGAGATTGTTGATATAATCGGTAGTTTTATTGATAATAATTATAAATATAAAATTGGTATGTGGGTTTCTCTTGATCCAGGTATTTTAATTAATATTACAGATTATAATGCTGACTTAATAATAAAGTATATGTTTGAGCGTTTCCCTTATTAGTTATTTTTCCATTATTATCGTATTCGGTCCATCATTTATTAATGAAACATCCATATGTGCTCCAAAAATGCCTTTTTCTACTTTTTCGATTCCATTTTCTTTGCATTTTGTCATAAAATACTCATATAACTTATTAGCCTTTTCTGGTTCTTCTGCTTCTATAAAACTAGGTCTATTGCCATCCTTTGTATTTCCATATAAAGTAAATTGTGAAATAATAAGTAATTCGCCATTAACATCTTTTATTGATAAATTCATTTTTCCATTTTCATCTTCAAATATTCTTAAATTACAAAGTTTCCTAGCTAAATAATCTGCATTTTCTTTAGTATCACCTTTTTTTACTCCTAATAATACCATATAACCTTTTTCTATTTTTCCCACAGTTTTATTTCCAACTTCTACTTTTGCTTTTTTCACTTTTTGTATTACTAATTTCATTTTTCACTCCCAATTATTTGTCTATTTTATTTTTGTTCCACATTTTGGGCAATATTCGTATTCTTCACTCATTTCATAATTGCAATTTTGACATTTAATTTTATCTTTTAAACTCATTATTTCTTTATTTGCTATCTCTATTTTTTCACTAATAGTATCTAATTTATTTAATTCATCTTGAATGTCTTCTAGTTGCATTTCTTCCTGAGCAGCATATTTTTGGTATATTTTTTTACCAACTATTTTATAAAGGTCTTCCATATTTGATTTATAATTGCTTATTTCTAGTTTTAATTTTGTTTCTTTAGCAATCTTTGTTGTTTTCTCTGCTGTAACCTTATATGTCTCTGACGCTTTTTTACCTAATTTATCAAAAAAATCCATACTCATTCTCCTTTACTCAAATTTCTTATCTCGGGTCATAAGCATTGTAACAGCTTCTTTAGGATCTAAATTATTGTATAAAATATCATATACTCCGTCTACAATTGGCATTTCTATATTATGAATTTTAGAAAGTTCATATGCTGCCTCTATATTGTCAATACTTTCTATTACCATTCCAACTTCTTTTCTTGCTTCTTCTATTGTTTTTCCTTCTCCTATTAATTTTCCGGCTTTTCTATTTCTACTATGCTCACTTAAACAAGTTACTATTAAATCACCTAGACCACTTAAACCATATAAAGTATCTTTTTCTCCTCCTAGAGCAATTCCTAATCTGGTAATTTCACCTAATCCTCTCGTTATAAGTGCAGCAAAAGAATTATCCCCTAAATGGATTCCTGCAGCCACTCCAGCACAAAAAGCTATAATATTTTTAAAAGCTCCTCCTATTTCTACACCTCTAACATCATGTGATGTATAAATTCTAAATTCTGGACTCATAAAAGCATTTTGAATATCAAATAAAAGTTCATCATCCTTTGATGCTACAACCATTACTGTTGGTATTCCAATAGAAACTTCTTCTGCATGGCTTGGACCTGATAATACTCCAATTTTAGCTTCTGGCATTTCTTGTTTTATTACTTCATCTAATGGTAATAATGTTTCCCTTTCAAATCCTTTTGAACAAATAATTATTGGTTGATTTGTTACATATTTTTTATATTCACTTACTGTACTACGAGTAAATTTAGAAGGTGTAACATGTAATATTATTTCAGAACCTTCTATTGCTTCTTTATAGTCTAAACAACATGTAATTCCTTCTGGTAATGTAACTTTTGGCAAAAATTTGCATTTTTTCTCATTATTTATTAAATCTGCCTCTTCTTTAGAAAAAGACCATATCTTTATTTTATGTCCTAATTTAGCTAAATGGATTGCTAGAGCTACTCCCCAGCTTCCGCTTCCTATTATTGTAATTTTCTTCATTTGTTTCACTCCTATTTATTAAAACTGATTTTATTTTCTGTACCACTTAAAATTCTCTTAATATTTTCTCTATGATTAAATATTACTATTACAGCAAGTATTACACTATATATAAAATATCCATTTCCTAAGCCACTACTTTCTACTATATAATGACCTCCTCCAACAAATAATGTTAATATTGGGTATAATATTGCTGCAGCAATTGACCCCATAGAAACAACTCTTGTTAAAGCCATTAATACTAACGCAAATACTAAGCAAATTAATCCAAGTTGCCAGTTTGTCATTAATAAAATCCCAAGTGATGTTGCAACACCTTTTCCACCTTTAAATCCAAAAAATATTGGAAATGTATGACCTATAACAACAGCAACTCCAGCTATTTGAACTAATAACGCTTTATTTGTATCTCCCAAAATATTTCCTACAATTATAGCTATTACAATTGCAACAACACCTTTTAATACATCACAAATTAATGTTATTGCTGCATATTTCTTTCCTAAATTTCTTAACATATTAGTAGTTCCAGCATTGCCACTACCTTTTTGTCTAATATCATACCCCGCCTTTTTCTTACTAATTAAAATCGAAAAATTAATGCTTCCTATTAAATAAGCTATTATAGCAATTATTATATATTCCATATACTTTTCCTCCTATTTTGTTTCTATTGTATTACCTTTTTCTCGTACAATTATTCTTATTGGCGTACCTATTAACCCAAATTCATTTCTTATTTGATTCATTAAATATCTTTGATATGAAAAATGGAATAAATTTTTCACATTTACAAAGATTACAAATGTTGGTGGTTTTGTAGAAGCTTGTGTAGCATATAATATTTTTAATCTACGACCTCTATCTGTAGGTGGTTGCCTTACTGCAACTGCTTCATTTATTATTTGATTTAGTGTAGCAGTTGGTATTCTTATTGCATTTTGATTTGCTACAACATTAATCATTTCGAACAGTTTATTTATTCTTTGACCTGTTTTAGCGGAAATAAATAATATTGGAGCATAAGATAAATATGATAGTTTCTCATATACTTCCTTCTTATATCTTTCTAATGTACCATTTTCTTTTTCTAATGCATCCCATTTATTTACTACAATTATTACACCTTTACCAGCTTCATGAGCCTCTCCTGCAATTTTTGCATCTTGGTCTGTAACACCCTCTGTTGCATCTATTAATATTAGACAAACATCCGCTCTTTCTATTGCAAGTTTTGAACGCATTACACTATATCTTTCTATATTTTCGTTAACCTTAGATTTTCTTCTAATTCCTGCTGTATCTATGAATATGTATTTTCCATATTCATTTTCAAAATAAGAGTCTACTGCATCTCTTGTTGTTCCAGCAATATTACTTACAATTACTCTATTCTCACCTAATATTTTGTTTATAAGTGATGATTTTCCAACATTTGGTTTTCCTATTACTGCAACTTTTATTTCTGTTCCTAAATCTTCCTCTTCTTTTTCTTCTGGAAAATTCTCGTATACAGCATCTAATACATCTCCTAAGCCCTTTGCATTAGTTGCAGAAATTGCATATGGATCTCCTAAGCCTAGATTATAAAATTCATATATTTCATCTTCTACTTTTCCAAAAGAATCCGATTTGTTACAAACTAAAACTACTGGCTTTCTAGCTTTTTTTAGCATTATAGCTATATCTTCATCTGCTGCTGTTACTCCTTGTTTTATATCTGTCATAAAAATAATAACATCAGCTATATCTATAGCAATATTGGCCTGAGCTCTCATTTGAACCAAAATTTCGTCATTTGATTCTGGCTCAATTCCACCTGTATCTATTAATGTAAACTCTCTTCCTCTCCAATTTGCTTCGCCATATACCCTATCTCTTGTTACTCCTGGAGTATCTTCCACAATTGATATTCTTTTTCCTACTATATAATTAAAAAATGTTGATTTTCCAACATTTGGTTTTCCTATTATTGCAACTATTGGTTTTGCCATTAATTTCACCTCTCGTTCCCATTTTATACTATTTAACTTTTCAAGTCAATATGTAAAAAATTAGCATTTAGCACATTTTTCTTTGTAAAAAAGCGGTATTAAGCTCTATCATTTTTAGACAAAAAAAAAAACTAAAATATTAATTACTTAATACTTTAGCTCCTTTTATAACTTTACTATATTCTAATTATTTGCTGTATTAGTTTCCTTAACTACAACTTCTTCTCCATTATAATATCCACATGTTGGGCAAACTCTGTGTGGCATTACAGGTTCATGGCAATGTGAACATGTTGAAAATTTTGGAGTTTCTAATTTCCATGTTGATCTTCTTTTATGTGTTCTTTGTTTTGACCATCTTCTTTTTGGTTGTGCCATTCTTATCCCTCCTTTGACTTAAGATATTTATATATCTATTTAATTTTTCGCATAAATTCAGTTACTGTATAAGTATACTAGCATTTTTGCTTTTTGTCAATACTTAAATTACTGTATTTTTGATATTTTAAAGTTTTCGTAATCTATTTCGTATTTATGAGCTGATTCACTGTTTGTTTTTATCGAAATAGAATTATCTGATTCATTTAATGTTGCATCTAATCCCGTTTCTCTTAGTCTTTCTACTGTTACTAGACCTTTTATTTGTTTAATTCTATTTTCATCGCCTGCTGCTTGTTCTATTAATGTTCTATATTCTGTATTGTTTTGTAAATCATCTTTTGCTAAATTTAATGCTCTTTGAACTTGTGATCTAAATTCATCTTCATCAAAAGCATCTATAATCCTACTCCATTTTAAAGTAGCTTGATAATTAATTGTATTTGAATCAAACCCTATATTTTGTAATTTTTCATTATATAAATATTGAATTCTTTCCACAATTGATTTATACAAGCTATTTATTTCTTCTAATGTCATATCATTTAAACTTACTGAATCATCATCATTTAATCCTTCTATATTAACACTAGAAGAAAATTCCTTTTTATCTGTGTAATTTATTTCATTTAGTTTGTTTCCAATAAGATTTTCTAATTTAACATTTAATTCCAAATTTCCAGTATCCACATTTCCATTTAGGTTAATTGTTATTGCATTTCTATCTGTAGTTGTTTCTCCAGTTGTTGAAATTTGTTCCATTTTAAAAGAATTACTATTATCACTTGTATTTCTTTCTAATGTTACAGTCGTATTTATATTATTTCCATCATTTGATTGTTTAACTATAGTTACTTTTTGATTTGTTTCAGAAACATTGTTATTTATTGTATAATTAGCTTCAGGCATTTCAACTATTGTTGTTAAAAGTTGCATATTGCTTTCGTATACTGTAATTCTAACATTTTCATTTTTCTCGATTTGTTCTCTTTTTAAATCATCAATTTTTTCTTGTATTAATTGCTTTATTTGTACTGTATATGAACTATCTAATTGTAAAAATTGTACTAAATATTTTAAGGTTAATTCATCTTTCATTAATGTCTCTAACAAACTTATTTTTAAAGAAGAAATTTCTTCTTCAGTTAGAGTTAATGAATATGCATTAGCCACAACACTTTGCCCATTAAAATTCAAATTAACATCTGCTTGTTTTGTATAATGATTGCTTAAAATCCCTTTGTTTAAAACATTTTGATATGTTGATAAAATTTTAGCTTTGTCTTCTGCATTCATATTTTTATAGATATTATAATCTATTTTATTAAATTGATTAGGTATACTTTCTGAATTTTGAACTCCCAATTTTGTATAAATATCACGTAAATTTTCATTTTTTAGTTTTAAATATTTATACACTACCTCATCAGACTTTATTCCATAGTTATTATTATCTTGCACTACACTGAACTTAAATTGTTCTTGATCGTTATAGGCAATTGTGGCTTCTGTTTCTTGTTTCTTCTCTGGCAAATTGCTTTTTGTTGTATATGAAAGTTTTAAATTATTCATTAAATTATCGAATTCTTTTGTATCACTTTCCGAGTCATCATTCATTCCTGTTTTTATTGTTATTTCTCCAGTGCCATTGTACGCATTATTTTCTATTCTTTGATAATATCTATCTAATAAGTCTGTATCAAATACGTCTGCTATAGATCCATTTTGATATAAATATTTATAAAATACTTCATCCGGACTTTTAAAAATATCTGTTGCAATATTTAAATATATTAAAATTCCTCCTATTATTAAAATTAAACCTGTTATGATAGAAAGCACTATAATTAAATTTCTTTTCTTTCTCCCCATCATATCTTTTTCCTCCCATCTTTAGTGTTTTATTTATTTTTTCTTTGTTTAACCGCTTCATACATTACAATTCCAGCTGATACCGAAGCATTTAATGAGCTTATTTTTCCATTCATTGGAATCTTAACTAAAAAGTCACAATTTTCTTTAACTAATCTACTTATTCCAAATCCCTCACTTCCTATTACAAAAGCTATTGGAATATTATAATTTTCTTCGTAATAATATTTGTTAGTATTCATATCTGTTCCACAAATCCATATATCATTACTTTTTAAATATTTTATCGTTTCATTTATGTTATTTACTCTTGCTATCTTCATATATTGTACAGCACCTGCAGACACTTTGTTAACTGTACTATTTACTGCAGCAGCCCTTCTTTTTGGAATTATTATTCCGTGTACTCCAGCTGTTTCTGCTGTTCTAATTATTGAACCTAAATTGTGTGGATCTTCTATTCCATCTAATATTAAAATAAATGGTTGCTCATTTCTTTTTCTTGCTTCCTCTACTATGTCTTCTACCGAGCTATATTCGAAAGGAGGAACTATTGCTATAACACCTTGATGATTATTAGTTTGACTCATCTTATCTAATTTAGATTTTTCGGCTTGTACTATAACTATTCTATTCTCTTTAGCCTTTGAAATAATTTTATTAATTGAACCGTGTTTTTCTCCTATTTGTATAAATATCTTATTTATATCTTTTCCAGACTCTAGCAATTCTAATACACTATTTCTTCCTTCTATTTGATCTTCATATTCTTTTTCACTCATTTTGCCCTCCTACTAAAATATTTCTTAAATACTCCTCAAGAAAATTTAACATTATTTTAATATTATTAAATTGTTCAATATCTCTATATTTTTTTGCAATTTCTATTTGCATACATGGTATTTTTGTTTTTCTAGCGATTGTATTGGCTACAGTATGCAAAGTATCTGCTTTAAAAACTTTATCTATAGTAATATTTAAATTATATTTTTCTCCTATTTTCATAAAATCTTTGAGATATTTATTTTTTCCATTCAAATTACTTAAATTTGCTGTTCCAACATCTATATCAAATCCTTGTCCATCTTTTGCACCATGAATATCTAATAAAAAGTTTATGTTGTTTTTTTCTATTAAATCTATTATTTTATCCTTATATGGATTATTTTCTATATCGTAATTTGCATCATCATTACAATTTTTTGCTTTATATAAACAATAGCAATTTAATTGTTGCTGTAGCAAAATTGCTATTGTCCCTGTACAAGAATCTTTTCCTTTTATATTCCCATTTCTAATTTGCCTAACACTATGTGGGGCAGATACAATTATTTTCTGTTTTCCTTCTATATATTTGAAAGCTTTTTCTTCTTTTATTTTATATTCATCAAATTTATTATTTATATTTATAAATTCATTTTTGGTTATTTCCATATTACTACCTACTACTTGTATTCTTTAATTGCATCTAAATTGCCTTTAAGTGGTATAACTCCCCACCCAACTAATTCATCTGCAAAGGGCTCATATATCTCATTTTTTAGAAACACTGTTTTTCCAAAATAAAATCCCATTGCTATTTCTGCGAAACTATTTGCACCTACATAATTTGGTTTCCCATTTTTCTCTTCATTTATTACTAAAACATAATCTGTTCTTTCATTTTGTATCTCCAAAAAATGCAACATTGAATGTTCTTTTTTAGGCATTGGTACAAAAAACTCTTTCGGCATTACAACTTCATATCCTTCTTCTTCTAATTTGTATCCTATCTGTATAATATAATCTTTAAAAGTTCTACTTCCACATAATACAATTCTTTTCATTCTTATACTTCCTATTATTTTTCTTCATCTAATTTTAATACTGACAAGAAAGCTTCTTGTGGTATTTCTACATTACCTATCTCACGCATTTTTTTCTTACCTCTTTTTTGCTTTTCTAGAAGTTTCTTTTTACGTGTTATATCACCACCATAGCATTTAGCCAATACATCTTTTCTCATTGCTGAGATTGTTTCTCTTGCTATTATTTTACCTCCTATAACAGCTTGTAATGGTATTGTAAATAAATGACGTGGTATAACTGTTTTTAATTTTTCTATCATCTTTCTACCTCTATCATAGGCAGAATCTTTATGAACTATAAAACTTAATGCGTCAACACTTTCACCATTTACATATATGTCTAATTTTACTAATTCAGACCTTCTGTATTCTTTTAATTCATAATCAAATGAAGCATACCCTTTTGTTTTTGATTTCAATGTATCGAAAAAATCGTATATTATTTCATTTAATGGTAATTCATATATAATTGTAACCCTATTCTCGTCAAGGTATTTCATATCTTTATATATACCTCTTCTATTTTGACAGATTTCCATTATATTTCCCACAAATTCTTTTGGTGTTAATATTTCTGCCTCTACAAAAGGTTCTTCCATATAACTTATTTCTTGTGGTTTTGGTAAATCTGCTGGATTATATAGTTCAATTATTTCTCCATCTGTCTTATGAATCTTATAAATAACTGAAGGCGATGTTGTAATTAAACTTAAATCAAATTCTTTATCTAATCTTTCCTCTATTATTTCTAAATGTAGTAATCCTAGAAATCCACATCTAAAACCAAACCCAAGTGCATTAGAAGTTTCCGGTTCATATTGAAGCGCTGCATCATTTAATTGCAGTTTTTCTAACGCTACTTTTAAATTTTCATAATCACTACCATCTACTGGATATAATCCACAATACACCATTGGATTTACCTTTTTATATCCAGGTAAAGGCTCTTCTGGTTTATTATCTTTTAATGTTATTGTATCTCCAACTCTGATATCTGATAAACTTTTTATACTTGCTGCAATATATCCTACATCACCTGCAACTAATTCTTCACAAGGATAATATCTACCTGGTTCAAAAAATCCTACTTCTGTTACTATAAAAGTTTTATTAGAAGACATTAGTAAAATTTCGTCACCTACTTTTACTCTTCCATCTCTTACTCTTACATAACTTACCGCACCTTTATAGTTATCGTAAAAAGAATCAAATATTAAACATTTTAATGGTTTATTTTTATCGCCAGATGGTGCTGGAATATCTGTTACAATTCTTTCTAAAACATCTTCAACATTTAAACCTGTTTTAGCAGAAATGCAAGGTGCATCTTCTGCTGGTATTCCAATTATGTCCTCTATTTCTTTTTTTACCTCATCAGGTCTAGCATTTGGTAAATCTACCTTATTTATTACTGGTAAAATTTCTAAATTATTATCTAATGCTAAATAAACATTTGCTAATGTTTGTGCTTCCACCCCTTGGCTGCTATCTACGACTAATATTGCACCTTCGCATGCAGCTAAACTTCTTGACACTTCGTAATTAAAATCTACATGTCCTGGTGTATCTATTAAATTAAATATATATTCTTTCCCGTCTTTGGCTTTATAAATCATTCTTACAGATTGTGATTTTATTGTTATTCCACGTTCTCTTTCTATCTCCATGTTATCTAATACTTGAGATTCCATTTCTCTTTTCGAAAGAACTCCTGTCATTTCTATCATTCTATCTGCTAATGTTGATTTACCATGATCTATATGTGCAATTATGCTGAAATTTCTTATGTTTTGCTGTCTATCTTCCATACAATTCCTCCGTTTTTAACTTTATTTATTTTACCATAGCAAAACTCTAAACGCAATATTGATTTTTCAAAACTAAAAATGTTATAATACGTAAGATTATAGGAGGTTTTGTTATGGAATTTATTTTAGCTTCTTCTTCTCCTAGAAGAAAACAATTATTATCAACAATAATAAGTAATTTTGATATTATTCCAAGTGATATTGATGAAAATAATTTGAAAAAGCTTGAACCTAATCCACAAAAATTAGCAGAAAAATTGTCATATGAAAAAGCTTATTCAATTTTTACAGATAAATATAAAGAAAATAATGAATATACTGTAATTGGTTCTGATACCTTAGTTTCTTTTGGTAATATTATTTTGGGTAAACCAAAGGATAGAGATGATGCTATTCGTATTTTAAAACTATTACAAGGAAATTCTCATGATATCTATACTGGTACAACTGTAATTATAAAAAAAGAACACTCAATAATTTTTGAGACAAGGGTTAATAAATCAACTGTTTATTTTAAAAATATGTCTTATTACGATATTTGCTCTTATGTTGATACAAAAGAACCTATGGATAAAGCTGGAGCATATGCTGTACAAGGTATAGGAAAAGTTTATTTAAAAGGTTATGATGACGATTATAATTCGATTGTAGGCTTAGATACACATATGATTAAATCAATTTTTGAAAAATACAATTTAATATAAAGGAGTTTTCATATGTTTAGCAAATATTTAGAAAAATTAGAATTTAACAAAGTTACAGAAAATTTAGCAACTTTTTCTAAAACATTTATTGGGAGAAAATACTGTACTAATTTATATCCTTTTGATGCAAAAAATAAAGTTATAAAGGCTTTAAATGAAACAAATGAAGCTGTTATTTTAAGATATAAAAAAGGCAATATTCCTATTTATGAATTATCAGAAGAAATCGAAATTTGTTTAAAAACATTAAAAAGTAATAAGATATTATCAATTGCAAATGTACTAAATATCGGAAATTTTTTAAGATTAGCAAAAGATTTAAAGGATTACTTTTTTTCTGATGAACTTATCGACTTAAATGACTTTAATAGCTTATATAATTATTTTGATAATTTATATACTAATAAAGATATTGAAGATAGCATTTTTTCTGCAATTATTGATGATTATACTGTTGATGATAGAGCATCTACTAATTTATTTAATATTAGAACAACTAAGAGAAAAATTGAACAAGAAATAAAAAACAAATTAAATCACTATATATCTTCTTCAAGTTATTCTAAATATCTTCAGGAACCTGTTATAACTATAAAAAATGATAGGTATGTTATACCTGTAAAAGAAGAATACAGAAATAATATAAAAGGATTTATTCATGATATGTCAAATAGTGGTTCTACTGTTTTTATAGAACCTGTCTCTATTTTTGAATTAAATAGTAAAATTGCCAATTTAACTGTAGAAGAGAACTTAGAAATAGAAAAAATTTTAGTAAAATTTACAAACTCGCTTTTTGAAATTTTAGAACACTTAGAAAATAACCTTAGAATTATAGGATTACTTGATTTTATTTTTGCTAAAGCAAATTATTCTATATCTTTAGATGCTACAAGACCTATTTTGAACGAGGATAAACAAATAAATTTGGTAAAAGCTAGACATCCTTTAATAAATAAAGGTTCTGTAGTTCCAATTAATATAAATTTAGGAATTAATTTTAATACACTTGTAATTACTGGCCCCAATACTGGTGGTAAAACTGTAACTTTAAAAACAGTTGGTTTAATAACATTAATGGCTATGTCTGGATTAAATATTCCAGCTAATGAAAATAGTAGTGTTTTTGTATTTGATAATGTTTTTGCAGATATTGGTGACGAACAAAGCATTCAAGAATCTTTAAGTACTTTTTCTTCACATATGCTAAATATCATAGAAATACTAAAAAATTCTACATCAGATAGTTTAGTTTTAGTTGATGAACTTGGTTCTGGAACTGATCCTATTGAAGGAAGTAGTCTAGCAATCAGTATACTAGAAGCTCTATATAATAGAGGAATATTAACACTAGCTACAACACATTATCCAGAAATAAAAAACTATGCTTTAACACACTCTGGTTTTGAAAATGCAAGCCAAGAATTTGATATAGACACACTTTCCCCTACTTATAAACTTTTAATCGGTGTGCCTGGTAAAAGTAATGCTTTTGCTATCAGTAAAAAACTCGGTCTTTCTGATGATATATTACAAAGAGCTAACGAGTTCTTAGATACTGATACTATTCATGTTGAAGATTTATTAAAAAACATTTACGATAATAAACTAAAAATTGAAAACGAAAAAAATGAAATTGAACAAAAATTAGCTAAAATATCACAATTACAAGAATCTCTAGAAAAAGATTATTCTGATGTTCAAAATAAACAAAACGAAATTATCAATAAAGCTAAATTAGAAGCTCGTGAAATATTATATTCTGCAAAAGATGAAGCAACTAATATAATACGTCAAATGAGAAAAATCGAAAATACTTCTAATTCTTTAAAAGATTTAGATAATTATAGAAATAAATTAACAGATTCTATAAAAAAGGTTTCTTCTAATAAAATAAACGACTCATCTTCTAGTAACTTAGATGTGAAACAATTAAAAGTTGGAATGGATATATATATAAATAAATTTATGAATAATGGTACTTTGCTATCATTACCAAATAAAAATAATGAAGTACAAGTACAATGTGGAAATATGAAATCATTTGTTTCTGTTACAGATATTTCTATTGTAAATAAAAAGCATGATCTGAATAAGATGCCTTCTAAAGCTTTCTCTGGTATGTCAAAATCAAAAAATATATCTCCAGAAATTAATGTAATAGGACAAACAGTTGATGAAGCAATTTTCGTTATTGATAAATATTTGGATGATTGCAGTTTAGCAAAATTAAAAACTGTTAGAATTGTACATGGAAAGGGTACTGGTAAATTACGTACTGGTATTCATGCTTTTCTAAAAAAACATCCTCATGTTAAATCATTTAGACTTGGTACCTTCGGAGAAGGTGAAATGGGTGTCACAATCGTAGAATTAAAATAATATTATTATACAAAAGAAGTGGATAAATTTAATTTAGTCCACTTCTTTTTACATATATTAGTCCATTTATTTAAACTGCTGTCCTTAGTTCCATTGCATGTTTTAATGATATCTCTGATACAATTCCACTCGCAATTCTTGCTATTTCTTCTATAACTTCTTGTTCATTTAAATTTTTTATTCTTGTTTTAGTATTATCTCCCTCTACTTCTTTATAAATATAATAATTAGAGTCTCCTTTAGCTGCAATACTAGCTAAATGTGTAACTATTATAACTTGATGATTTTTTGAAATTGTTTTTAATTTTTCTCCAACTGCATTTCCTGCTTTTCCACTAATACCTGTATCTATTTCATCAAATATTAAAATAGGCACTTCATCTACATCTGACAAGACTGTTTTTATAGCTAACATTATTCTAGACATCTCACCACCAGATGCAGTTTTTATTAATGGTTTAAAATCTTCTCCTTTATTAGTTGTTATCATAAATTCTATTTCATCATTTCCATCTTTATTAAAATTTGTATTTTCTATGTTTATCTTAAATTTTGCATTAGGCATTTCTAGATCTGCAAGTTCACTATTTATTTTAGTTTCTAATTCTATTCCATGCTTTTGTCTTATTATATGCAATTCTATAGCTCTTTTTTCTAATTCTGCTGTTATCTTTGTTAACTCAGTTTTTAATTCCTTATTTTTCTCTTCTAAATTTTCTATTTTATCTATTTCTTCTTCTACTTCATTTTTATAATTCAATATTTCTTCTATTGTATTTCCATATTTTCTTTTTAAGTCGTTTATCTCATTTATTCTATTTTCTATCTCATCTCTTTCTTCTTCTTCGAAAGATGTATCTGAATTATAATGATTTAGGTCTATAGCAATCTCCTGTAAATCGTAGTAATTGCTTTTTAATGAACTTAGTGTTTTTTGGTATTTTATATTTATCTCTTCTATTTTCTCTAAGTTTTTAATTGCTATACTTATTGAATTTAATGCATTTTCATTTATTTGCATATCTGCCTCATTTAATGATTTAGATATTTTCTCAGCATTTACTATAAGATTTCTTTGTTCTTCTAACTCTTCATCTTCTTTTATTTTTAAATTTGCATTTTTTATTTCATTTACTTGATAATTCAACAAATCTAACTTACGCTGTTTTTCTTTTTCATCTCCATAGTTTTCTTTTAGTTTTCTATTAATATCTACATATTTATTATATAAATCAGTATACTCATTTTTCTTACTTAAGAATTCTTTTCCTAAAAACTTATCTAGATATTTTATGTGGTTTTCTTTATTTAATAAGTTTTGATTATCATTTTGCCCATGTATATTTATGATATTATTCATAAATTCTTTTAACTCATTTACAGTTACTAAACGTCCATTTATTTTGCAAGTATTTCTACCATTATCAAATATTTCTCTAGAAATTATGATGTTTCCATCTACTGCTTTTGGATGATTTGGCAAATATATACTAACTTCTACAAATGAATGATTCTCACCTTTTCTAATCATTTCTTTTGAAAATCTTCCACCCGCTACTATTCCTAATGCTCCTATTATTAACGTCTTTCCAGCTCCTGTTTCGCCGGTTAATATATTAAATCCTTTTGAAAAATCTATCATAATCTCATCGATTATTCCTATGTTTTTTATATGCAATGTAGATATCATATGTACACCTCTTTATTTTAATTCTTTAAATGCCTCTGTAGTAATTTCTAATGCGTTATTTTTCATTTTATATAAATCTAATAAATTATTTTCATTTTTTTCAACATATAATAAATATTCTATATTACCTGCTGGACCTTTAATTGGAGAATATGTTACATCTATAATTCTAAAGCCAAGTTTATTTGCAAACATTACAATATTTTGAATCACTTTTTGATGTATTTTTATATTTTTTACAACTCCATTCTTATTTAAATGTTGGCTTCCAGCCTCGAATTGTGGTTTTATTAACACTACTGCTTTTCCTTTTATTTTTAGTAATTCATATATTTTTGGCAATACGTGTATTTCTGAAATAAAAGACACATCTGAACTAATAAAATCTAACTTCTCTATGCTATTAGTATCTAATTCTTTAATATTGGTTCCTTCCAAATTTACTACCTTTTCATTCTTTAGTAATTCTTCTACTAATTGTGAATGACCAACATCTATTGCATAAACTTTTTGTGCACCATTTTGTAACATACAATCTGTAAAACCTCCTGTTGATGCCCCTATATCTGCACATATCTTATTAGTTAATGAAATTCCAAACGAATTAATAGCTTTTTCTAATTTTAAGCCACCTCTACTTACATATTTTAGTGTTTGTCCTTTTATTTCTATATTATCTTGATAATTTATTATTTTACTGGTTTTAGTAATTTGCTTTCCGTTTACATATACATTTCCTTGTTCTATTTCATATTTAGCTTTTTGTCTTGTTTGAAAATAGTGTTTTTTTACTAAAACAACATCTATTCTATCTTTTTCTTCTAACATTTTTCTGCCTTTCTTTAAAACTTTTGTTCGCTTATTATTATATATGATTTAATTTTTTTGTCAATAGATTTTTGCGAAATTTTGTTCCTATTGACTATATTTTATTTTTATGATATAAATAATGAGGTTTGTTTATGGCCCGTTGGTCAAGCGGTTAAGACGCAGCCCTCTCAAGGCTGAATCATGGGTTCGATTCCCGTACGGGTCACCAATTTATATTTTATTAAAGTATCAAGTATTTTACTTGGTACTCTTTTTTTGTAATTAATACTCTTTTAACACATTAATATTTTATATTGCAATTTTGATTTATGTTAATTAATATGGTATAATATATTTGAGATTTATTCACTGTTGATAATTATGAAAGGAGCATAGACTATGTGGTTTTTCATTATCTTATTAATCCTCTGGGCATTCTTTAAGCTTGGAGAGTGGAGCTTTTATTTGGCCCTTTTTGGTATTCTTTTATTTTTTGTAAATTGGCTAATTAACAAGCTTCTAAAGCCAGACAAGATGGTCGGAGATCGTGAGCGGGCAATGGTTGTGGTGTTGAAGGGCATCATTTTTATACTGCTCTTCTTCTGGTTCTGGTAGAAAATCCCCTATGGTGCTTGTCACCTGGGGATTTTCCTCATTTATAAATATTTTTGGAATATTTTTCTATATTTTGGATATATTAATAGTACAAGTTTTTTAAGGAGATGATTTGTATGAAAGCTTCCAAAATACATGAAATTTTAAGAAATAAACAAAAAGTAGATATCTTTTATAATGAAAGGCCTGTGTGGATACAAGAAGTAAATAATGATATTGCAAAAATAGGATTTATCGATAATTTTGAAGAAAAAAATGTCCATATAGAAGATTTATATGAAAAAAATTTATATAATTAGCTTTGCTAAAATTAAATCCCGCATTAATAAAATATATTAATACGGGTTTTAATATAGCTAGGGATTTAAGGAACGTCCCCAAAATCCCACCTATTCACTTTAGAAACTTCTTGATGATCCTCCTCCACCGGAAGATCCTCCTCCTCCAAAGGAACCTCCGCCACCAAATGAGCCTCCGCCCACCAAAGTGACCACCACCAAAACCTCCTATAAAGAAGATTCCACGTCTGCTAAAAAATATTACTACTAATATAAATATTACCATCATAATTAGATTTGGTACTACATTGCTAGCTACATCTGTTCTTGTAGTTGTTGTTCCTACTACATTTCCTTCTTCTGCACCTTCAATTGTAATGCCATACTCATTTTCTACTTCCTTTAATACAGCATTAAATCCATTTCTTATTCCATCATTAAAATTATTTTCTTTAAGGTATGGAATTATATATTCATCTTGAATTCTACCAGTTTTTCCATCTGTTAAAGTTCCCTCAAGACCATATCCTACTTCTATTCTAAATTGCCTTTCTTCATATGCACACAATAAAAGAACTCCATTATTCTTTTCTTTGTCTCCAATTCCATAATCTCTAAATAATTCTGTAGCATATTCTTCTAAAGATTGTCCTTCTAGATTTTGAACTGTAACAACTACTATTTGTGCACCAGTTTGTTCTTCTAATGTTCTATTCATATCAATTATATAGTCTTCTGTTTCATCAGACAATAAATTTGCTGAATCATTAACATAAAAGTCTCTTGTTTGTGAAACAATAGCATATGAGCTATTAGTAATTAACACTATAGAAAAAATAGCTAAAATTAATATATATTTAATTTTTTTATTGTACAGTATTGAAGTCAACAGTTGGTACCTCCTCGCTTCCTTCTGATGCTTGGAAGTATTCTTTTTCCCCATATCCGAACATTCCAGATACTATATTTGTAGGAAATCTTTTTATTTTTGTATTATATTTTTTTACAGCATCATTATAATCTTTTCTTGCTGTTGCTATACGATTTTCTGTACCAGCTAATTCATCTGATAAATTAATAAAGTTTTGTGATGATTTTAGATCTGGATAATTTTCTACTACTACTAATAAATTATTTAACGCACTTGTCAATTCTTGGTCAGCATTTGCTTTTTCTCCTACAGAATTTGCTCCTGCTAATTTTGCTCTTGCATCTGTTACAGAATCTATAACAGCTTGTTCTTGGTTTGTGTACCCTTTTACTGTATTTACTAAATTTGGTATTAAATCTGCTCTTCTTTGTAACATAGTATCAATTGTAGCAAATTTATTATCAACTTCTTCTGATAAACTAACTACCCCATTATAGCTAGATACTAAACCGGCAATTATTGCTATTAATATAACAACCACTACTATAATTACTATTGTTGATTTTTTCATACAAAGTCCCCCTTGTTCTTTAATATTTAATATAACCTCTACTTAAATTTTTATTCTTATTTATAGGTTATTATACATAAACTTAATTAGATAGGGATTTAAGGAATGTCCCAAAATCCCTATCTAACTATGGTAAATAGTTTAATGGATTTACCCTATTATTATATCCTCCTGGTGCAACTCTTACTTCAAAATGCAAATGTGGTCCTGTTGAATTTCCTGTATTTCCTGAATACATTATCAGTTGTCCTTGTTTTACTTCTTGTCCCACTTTTGCCACTAGTGATGAGCCATGAGCATATAAAGTATATAGTCCATTATAATGTTTAATTTTTATGTAATATCCATAACTATCAGAACCACCCCAAGTTGATGTAACTACAATTCCGTCTGCTGCTGCATAAACTGGTGTTCCTACTGATACACCAAAATCTACAGCACCATGGTATTTTCCACTAGAATAATACATTCCAGCTGTGATTTTTCCTGTTTTAACTGGTCTTATAAAACCTTTTGAACTAACACTTCCTCCTGAAGAACTTCCAGAATTAGAATTTGAACCTGATGAATTACCTTGTTCTGCTTTCTTTTTAGCTTCTTCATATTTTTTCTGCAAAGCTGCTTCTTGAGCTTTTTCCTTTGCATCAAGCTCTTTCATCTTTTTCTCATATTCTTCTATATCATTTTCTAAATCATGTGATTGTTCAGTTAGTTTATCTACCTTTGTTTGCTCTTCATTTTTTGCCTTGCTCAATTCTTGTTGTACACTTTCTAATTCTGTTTTATTTTTTTCTATTTCACCTAAACTATTGTTTACTTTTTCTTGAGTATCAGCTATTTCTTTTTTATCATTTTCTAGATTTTGAATTAATTCTTTATCTGCTGCTGTTAATGTTTCTATCATATAATAACTAGATATAAAGTCTGTTAAATCTGTAGAAGATAGCAACATATCTAAGTATGACACCTCTCCAGATTCATATAATGTAACTAATCTTTCATCTAATAAACTTTGATTTTTTTCTCTTTCTGCTTCTAACTCATCTAGTTTTTTCTGTAATTCATTAACCTCGTTTGTTTTTGTTTCTATTTCACTTTTTAAAGAATTAATTTTTGATTCATATGAATCTATTTGGCTAGATAGATTATTAACTTTATCTTGTGATTCTTCTTTTTGGCTATTTACTTCATTTAAATTGTCTTTCGTTTCCTGTATTTTTTGATTTAATTCATTTTTTTGGCTGCTAATGCTCGATGCTGCATACGATATTGATACTGTATTTAATATTACTGTTGCAATCACTAATATTGATACAACCTTTAAGTACATCTTCTTCATTTTTTATCCTCCGTTATTTTTAAGTTAGTTTACTCCATTTTGGTTTGTTACATATGGTAATGGATCTACAGGAGTTCCGTTTATTCTAACTTCAAAATGTGCATGTGGTCCTGTTGCATATCCTGTTTCACCTATTTGTAAAACTACCTCTCCCTTTTTTACAGTTTGTCCTAATGTTACCATTATTTTATCACCATGTGCATACAATGTTGATACTCCACCACCATGGTCTATCATAACCATGTTTCCATATGCAGTATTATATCCTGCCTTTACTACTACTCCATCATTTGCTGCAAGGAAATTAGTTCCTGTAGGTGCAGGTATATCAATTCCACTATGTAATTTATATACCCCAGTTATAGGATGAACTCTCATCTTAAATGTAGAACTTAATTTTGTGTAACCAGGCACTGGCCATAGCATTTCTCCTCCAATATAATTTGGATTAATTATTATACTATCAGCTGTTATTTCTTGAATTTCTGCTTCCAATTGATTTAATTGCGCTTGGTATACATCTATTTCTGATTGTATTTGCTTTTCTTGATCGGTTAATTGAGATGTATAAGTATCTTTCATAACTTTTGTGTTTTGTAATATTATAGATGCTTTTTCTTTTTCTTCTTTTGCTGTATCAATTTGTTTCTTTTGCTCTTCTAGTTTTTTCTTTTCATCTTCTATTATTTGTTTTTGCTCTTCTATTGTATCTAAAAAGTCAACATTAGAATCGGCTAAAATTGATAACAAATAATAGTTAGATAAAAATTCTGTTATTGTTTTTGAGCTTAGCACAACATCTAAATATTCTGTTGTGCCAGCTTGGTACATAGTTATTAATCTATCATCTAATAATTTTTTCTGACTATTATAATTGTCTTCTGCTTTTTTTAACTCCTCTTCGGTTTTTGTAATATCATCTTGTAAGGTTACAATTTGAGTATTATAATCATTTATTTCTGTTTCATATTGTGTAATATTAGTATTTAGTTCTTGAATTTGTTGTAAATTCTCTGTTAGTTCTTCTTGTACTGCTTGAAGTTGTGATGTTGCCATATCTTGATTCGCTTGTACTTGTGTTTGTTGTTCTTGTAAATCTAATAATTCAGCTGCAAAAGTTGAAACCCCTAAAGTTGATATTAACAATGTTACTATTATTAATATTCTTAGAAATCTTTTCATAATAAACTCCTTTTCTATACTTTTAAATATCTACGCATAGAAATACAACTTCCTAAAATACCTATTCCAACACCTAATATTGTATAAACTAACACAATCAATCCAAACATATCTGCAAAAGTTAATAAATTTATACTCATTGCTGATACAACTTGTGACTCTAATATTTTATTTGCAATTAAATTATAATTTATTCCTAGAATAATTATTGATATTGCTCCTGAAATTATTCCAATTATTATACCCTCTACAATAAAAGGCCATCTTATAAAGCTATTAGTTGCACCTACATATTTCATTATAGATATTTCTTTTCTTCTTGCATGTACTGTAAGCTTTATTGTATTTGATATTATAAATATTGAAATTATAATTAAAATTACAAGTATTACTCCTGTTATTATTCTGATTCCATTTGCTAGATTAATTAATGTAGTTATTGTTTCATCACTACTTGTTATTTTCTTTATTACCTTTTCGGTGTCAGACTTATCTTTATCATACTCCTCTATTTTCTGTTTTACTTCATTATTTTTAGTTAAGTCTGTTAATGTTACAACATAAGATGCTGGAAATATATTATTCTCATCATATCCAGATAATAAATCTTCCCTGTCTTTAAACTGACTTTTTAATTGATTTAATGCATCTTCTTTTGACTTATATTCTACTGTATTTATACCATCAATATTTCTTATGTAATCTTCTAGCGCTTTTGTTTGATCTTCTGAAATATCATAAAGAAATACTTCTATTCCTTGTTCACTTTCTATTTGTTTCATTATACTGTTAATATTTTGGGTTATTACGAAAAATACTCCAAATATTAACATTGTAAGGCTCATTATAATTATTGAAGCACTTGTTGATTTTTTATTTTTAAAAACATTCCTTATTCCTTCTCCTAATAGATAAGTTATAACATTATATCTCACAATTCATACCCACCTTTTTCATCATCTTTTACTATAGAGCCTTTACGAATATGAATAACTCTCTTATTCATTTGGTCTACAATATCCTTTGCATGAGTTGCAACAACTACTGTTGTTCCTCTTAAATTAATATCATTTAAAAGAGTCATAATATCCCAAGCTGTGTCTGGATCTAAGTTTCCTGTAGGCTCGTCAGCAATTAACATTGAAGGATTGTTAACTAAAGCTCTAGCAAGTGCTACTCTTTGTTGCTCTCCTCCTGATAATTCGTTTGGATACATTTTAGCTTTTGCACTTAATCCAACCAATGATAATACCATTGGTACTTGTCTTCTAATGTGTCTTGGTGTAGCTTTTACAATATACATAGCAAAAGCTACATTTTCATAAACAGTTTTGTCTGGTAATAACCTGAAGTCTTGAAATACAACTCCCATACTTCTTCTTAAGTATGGAATTCTGTTTGGTTTTAAAAATGTAGTATCTTTTCCGTTTATTATAATATTTCCTGATGTAGGTTCTTCTTCTTTTAAAATTAATTTTATTAATGTTGATTTTCCTGATCCTGAAGCACCTACAAGAAATGCAAATTCACCTTTTTCTATAACAAAATTGGCATTTTTTACAGCTTCTGTTCCTGTTTCATATTTTTTGCAAACATTTCTAAATTCTATCATCTTAATTGCTCCTTAATTCGATATATTTTTATTTATATCTACAAGATATAATAACAATAAATAAGATTTATTGCAATAGGGTACATAAAAATTTACATCAATTATTTTCTGTAACAGTCTTTATAATAGCACTTTTATCAATTTGGAAATATTTTAATAAATCATCTGCTTTACCAGACTTTCCAAACTCATCTTTTATACCCATTCTATATACTTTTGTAGGATAATTTTCTGCTAATACTTCACATACAGCAGAGCCTAATCCACCTATTATATTATGATCTTCTACAGTTATAATCTTCTTTGTTTCTTTTGCGGCTTTAATAATAATATCCTTGTCTATTGGCTTTATTGTGTGCATATCTATAACTCGTACATTTAATCCCATATCTTTTAATTCTTCCATTGCTTCTATAGCTTCTGATACAACAACTCCTGTAGCTATTATCGTAGCATCTGTTCCATTGCCTATTTGGATTCCTTTACCTATTTCAAATTTTTCATCTTCGTATATTTTTGGTGTTGCTAATCTACATAGTCTTAAATATACAGGCCCCTCAAATTTAGCAATTTCATTTACTGCCCATCTTGTTTGTGTATCATCAGATGTACAAATAACAGTCATATTTGGAATTGTTCTCATCAAAGATATATCCTCTATCATTTGATGTGTAGCTCCATCTTCTCCTACTGTTATTCCCGCATGAGTTGCACAAATTTTAACGTTTAATTTAGGATAGCAAATGCTGTTCCTTATCTGGTCATATGCTCTTCCAGCAGCAAACATAGCAAATGTACTTGCAAATGGAATCTTGCCACATGTAGCAAGTCCAGCTGCAGTTCCTATCATATTTTGTTCTGCTATTCCCATGTCAAAAAATCTGTCTGGGAATTTTTTAGCAAATATACTAGTTTTGGTTGCAGCTGACAAATCAGCATCTAATACAACTACTTTATTATTCTTTTCTCCTAAATTTGCTAGTTCTTCTCCATAACTTTGTCTTGTTGCCTTTTTTTCGTCTTTATTCATCAGCTTCGCCTCCTAACTCTTTTAATGCCATCTTATATTCTTCTTCGTTTGGTGCTTTTCCGTGCCATCCAACATTATCTTCCATAAAAGAAACTCCCTTACCTTTTATTGTTTTAGCAATAATTGCTGTAGGCATTCCTTTTATTTGTTTAGCTTTATTTAAAGCTTCTTCTATTTCTTTAGTGTCATTACCATTTATATTTATTACATAAAATCCAAAACTTTCAAATTTTTTATCTATTGGATATGGATTTATTATTTTATCTATAGTTCCATCAATTTGTAGATTATTATTATCTACAAAAATACATAAATTATCTAATTTATATCTTGCTGAAGCCATTGCAGCTTCCCATACTTGTCCTTCTTCTATTTCTCCGTCACCTAATATTGCATAAACTCTGTAATCTTTTTTATCTAATTTTCCTGCTATTGCCATTCCGTTTGCTGCTGATAGTCCCTGTCCTAATGATCCTGTAGACATATCAACTCCTGGTATTTTCTTCATATCTGGATGTCCTTGAAGAATTGAATTTATATTTCTAAAATTTTTTAATTCTTCAATACTGAAAAATCCTTTTAATGCTAAAGTAGCATATAAAGCTGGAGAGCAATGACCTTTAGACAATACAAATCTATCTCTATTCTCGTCTTTTGGATTTTTAGGATCTATTTTCATTTCTTTAAAATAAAGTACTGCTAATATATCTGCGATAGATAAAGAACCTCCTGGATGTCCAGATTTAGCATAATATACTTCTTTTACAGTATTAATCCTAATTTTATTTGCTATTTCCTCTAAATTTTTTTCCATACGATCTCCTTTCAAACTAACAAAATTTTATGGCTTTATTTACAAATGGGCAATAAGATAGAATTAACTTATTGCCCCTTTTTTTCTTTATTTAATTTTTATATCTCTATATCTTCTATAATTAAAATATGAAATAATAAATATTCCAATAACTACTGGTAATACCCATCTTGCCATGTCTGTTCCTGTCTTAGGCAAAAGTTCATCTGCTAATGTTTTATTTACAGTTCCATTATAGTAATATGCTGAATTATTGTTTGAATTATTATTACTATTAGTTGTACCCGTTCCAGAATTTGAATTATTGTCTTTGTCTGTATTTGTATTTGTATTTGTGTTTGTATTCGTATTTGTATTTGTATTCGTGTTTGTATTTGTGTTTGTGTTTGTATTTGTATTCGTGTTTGTGTTTTGGTTATTATTATTTACATTAGAATTTTGATTCTCATTACCAGTATTTGTATTGGTATTTTCATTATCATTATTACCAGTATTGGTATTTGTATTTTCATCTGGTTCTGTTGAATCTTTTTTAGTTGTTATAGCCTTAACACATAAATTAGATTCTTCAAAAGTAGTATCATCTAATTGTAATGTAGTAAAGTCATTCCAAGATTGTAAACTATCCAAAGATATATAACTCTCTCCTGGATTTGCACTTACATTGTCAAACATTGTTGGATCAGTAGTTATTTTACTATCAGCATAATTACATTCAATACCAATATTAAATTGTTCTGTAGCAGTTAATTTTACCATAACTGCAAATTTATCTCCAGTTATTTTTATTGGATTCTTTAACTTCAAAGTATTATATGTCGCATCTAATGTTGATGAATCCACTTCGACTTTCTGTAGTTTGGTTGAATCTAGACTAGAATCTGCTGGATTAACATATACTTCTGCTGTAACATTTCCACTTGCAGCAACTTGTACTTGATCTATATATTCATCCTCATTTCCTTCTTTAGTAAATATATTAGCTACACCAATTGATCCTTGTGGGTTAACTGTTAAATATACTGTTGCACCATAAAAATCATTTTGATATATGTTTTTGTCTTCTGAGATATCTTCTGCTCCCATTATTCCAGTTAAATTTTTCTCTATATTAACATCATCATATGACACATATGTATATCCGTCAGCAAAACTTTCTGTTCCATATGAGTTTAAACAAATATATGCTCCTGGATTCTTTGGTTTTTTTTCTGGATTAAAATTATCTACAGAATAATTATCATCCCATCCTACTATTGTAATTGCATGGTCTATGCTATAAAAATTATTATCACAGAAATATGCTGCTGAATGCATTGGATCTTCTGGATTGCTATAATAATTTTTATTATTTCCAACTGTTGTTGCAGCTAAAGCACCATATTTCATAATATATTGTTTTATTTCATTTCTAATTAATGTAACTTCTTCATCTGTATATTCTTTATAAGAATCATCTCTATATTTTACATTTCCTTCTACATCTATATATTTATTTATGTTTGGAAATACTTTTGAATCTGTTACTCTTATAACAGCTTCTTTGTCTTGAATTTCTGACAAGTTAATTTTATCTTCATTATCTTCAAATGGCATATCTTCTTCTAAAACTGCTCCTGTTCCATTTGTAAGATATCCTAATGCCATTGTCGAATTACCACCAGTTCCAACTTCTCTACTATATCCTATTGGATTCTTTCCATCCAAAAAAGTTTCTGAAGTAGCATAGTCCATATGTCTTGCAGAATATCTTGGTATAACTGCTTTTTGTTCAGATAATGCTAAATATGATTCTAATACACTTGTCATAGAGAAAGCCCAACACTCTCCTGTAGTTCCTTGATGTTTTACAGGAACGTTAATATCTTCTGTTAAACTATATTTTGTTGGAATTGAAGCTTTTGCAAAAAGGTTCTGTACACCAAATAAAAATGAATTAGCATTATTCCTATCTTCTTCATCAATATTTGTTGAAGTAGCCATTGGCATAATTACATTATCTTTTTCTTCTTCTGAAAGCTTATCCCAGTTTTTAAAATCTTCTGATAAATTTAATGAAACAGTAGATTCCTTTTTATCTGTTGTCGCAAAAGATATACTGCTTGCTTCTAAAAATATTATAATAATAAGTAATATTGGTATAAGTTTTATTATTTTTTTCATGACATCATTCTCCCCTTATATCTATATAATAGCATATAAGTTTATAGTTTTATATAACATGTTTTTTTCTTTTTAATTACAACTTTATTACAACTTCGTTGCTATTATTCAAATCAATTTTTCTATATGAAACATTACATGAATCTAATAATTTCTTAGATGCTATTGTTTCATCTGTATTTGCATACTTATCCGATAAATATACTACTTCTTTTATTCCTGCTTGAATAATCTCTTTTGCACATTCATTGCAAGGAAACAAATCTACATATATCTTTGAATTTTCTAGATTCTTTCTTGATCCTCTATAATTTAATATAGCATTTCTTTCTGCATGTACAACATATAAATATTTTGTCTCTAATGGATTTCCCTCTCTTCCCCATGGGAATTTTTCATCATTAAATCCATTTGGAGCTCCATTATATCCTATTGATAAAATTCTGTTATCATTACTAACTATACAAGCTCCTACTTGGGTATGTGGATCTTTACTTCTCATTGCTGATAATTTTGCTACTGCCATAAAATATTCGTCCCAACTTAAATAATCTTTTCTAGCTTTTGAATCTCCTCGCATAATTTTCCTCCCATTTTTTATTCTATTTTAATATACTTATTTTTTAAATTTTTTTCAATATAATATCTTAATTTTATTAAATTTGTTTTTTTCTAATTTTATATCTTTAAAATCTATTGAAACTTCCAGAAAAAAATCCAATCATATAAATTTTTTCTAAAAAAGTAAAAAAAGATATTGACAAAAAAAACAAAAACAATTATAATCTATACTTGTCAGGAGCTAATGCAGGTGTAGTTCAATGGTAGAATTCCAGCCTTCCAAGCTGGCTATGCGGGTTCGATTCCCGCTACCTGCTCCAGACAATATAATAAAAATCTCTTAGGAGCAAACGCAGGTGTAGTTCAATGGTAGAATTCCAGCCTTCCAAGCTGGCTATGCGGGTTCGATTCCCGCTACCTGCTCCATTAATTGGCAACAGCTGGCTTAGGTTGTTGCTTTTTTATTTATTTAAAGTTATAATATATTTACTCGCGGGTATATTTTAATGGTAGAATTTCGTGCTTCCGACCCGAAGGTGTGGGTTCGATTCCCACTACTCGCTCCACAATGCGTTTTCGTCGAACTACTTGAAAGTATTACAACAAGTGAGTTTTAAGAAAACCAAAAAGTGAATATCATTTTACAATATATAAGTCGATTTAGTCGGCTTATTTTTTGCTTTTTGGAAATAAAAGTAAATAATAGCCTCAAAATATTGAAAAAAGGAGGTTTTTGTGATATGATATCTACAGTTAAAAGAGAAATAGCAATAGAAAAAGAATTACGTTCTAAGATTGAATGGGCTTGCACTTTTAGTAATTGTGAACCAAAGATAAAGAATGGTAATTTGAGAATGGTTGAAAAAACTAATATTGCTTATGTAGAGCCACATAGTGTAGTGATTAAAGGTAAATTGTATTTATTTTTTAATGAACATGAATATTTTTACATAGGTAATTTAGCTAATAAATACCCACTCTCAAAATTAAGAGATTTTATCAGTGGTAACTAATACTAGAAGTTTTCTTTTTATCAGCAAGTATAACAAGTAAATAATAAGATGTATTTTTAAGTGTTAGTTAGCAAAGGCTTTCTGGCATTTTTTGTATTTTTAGGAGGTTTAAATGGAGAATTTAAGTACACCATTTTCAGAAGAAAAGAAAATTGCAGGTATTTATATTAGAGTAAGTACCGAAGATCAAGCAAGGGAAGGTTTTAGTTTAGGAGAGCAAGAAGAAAAATTAAGACAATTATGCAAATACAAAGGATTTGAGATATTTAAAGTTTATAAAGACGCAGGAATTTCTGCTAAAGATATGAAGAACAGACCTCAATTCCAACAAATGATTGAAGATATGAAAAATGGATTAATTAACTATATAGTTGCTTACAAATTAGATAGAGAGTTACTCGTTCAGTTCGTGATTTAGAGGTTTTAATCAGTACTCTTGAAAAATATCATTGCTATTTAATTTGTGATAGAGATGATGTAAATACTTCTACTGCAAATGGTCGTTTCTTTGTTAGAATGTTAACGGTTCTATCTCAATTAGAAATTGAAATAGTTAGTGAAAGAACAAAATTTGGTTTAAATGGTGCTATTAAAGCAGGTCATATTCCAGGTAAGTGCCCTCTTGGTTATTATAGAGCTCCAGACAAAACTTTAAAAATTGATAATACAACTAAAGATATAAATCAAATATTAGATAATTTAAAACCTGCTAAGTTTAATAAAAATAATATGGTTATTTCGAACGAGGATGTCGAGAAAATCAAAAACTTTACCAAAGATGTAAAAGATATCACTAAAACAGTTAGAAGTGTAAATGACTTAAATGTGACTATTAGAGACTTTGAACATAGTGCTTTTGAAATAGAAAAAGAAAATTATTCACTAAAATATCAAATAGAAGAAAAAGATAATAAAATTAGCAAATTAGAAAGTGAAATATCTTCTAAAGATAAAATTATTAACAAACTACGAGAGGAAAAAGAAAGCATAAAGGCTCAATTACACAAATTCAAAGAATTTTGGCATAGTATTATAGGGCATTTTCACAAAAGAATTTGTTATGATAAAGATAATAACTATAAAATTGTTAGTGATGCCCTATATAAGAATGGGATTTTTACTGATGATGAAAATGATATTGCAAATAATATAGCTAGAAAAATAAAGCCAAAAGATGAGATAAATAACGATAAAAATAGTAAAAAGAAAAACGATACTAGATTTTAATATGGAGGTAATTAGAATATGGAAAATAAAAAAGTTGAATATTTAATAAATATGATAAATGATATGGATATAAAAGATAAGTTAAGACTAGCAATATGCATGAGCCAAAGCAAATGGTCAGGTCTTATATACAATACTAAAGAAAACTATGAAAAATTTGATGCTATGCTAAAAGAAGTTGATGAAGAATATAGAACTACTTTAATAAACTTTGCAAAATATAAACTTGTAATGTTTGCAATGGCTAAACTTATGGAAATGGAAACAACAGAACAAAATAAAGTAGCATTATATTTATTTAACAATATAAATTAATAATTTATAAGATGGCAAAAGGTGACTATATACTAGCCACCTTTATTTCATTTTACAACAATCCCAAACTAATTCTTTATTTTTTTATTTTGAATAGAGTTTTGGAAAATTGAATTGATTTTTTTTGATATTTTCCCAAGTTCAATTACCTTTTCATGTTCGCTTTTATTTCTTAAATCTATAACTTTATTATTTTTTATTTTTTTCATCGTTCTTCTCCAATAATATTTTTTTCTTTCAAGTTATCCTGTCTTCTTAAAATATCTTGTCTAGCATTAGTAGATTGTTTTATTGCAGTAGCAGTTTTTACATTAGGAACTGAAATATTACTTTGTTCTTCTATTCTTTTTTCTTCTATATATTTTCTTAAAAAATTCATTTTATCTTGAGGTGCATATTCTAAAATACTTTCTACACCATATCTACTGATATAATGTTCAACTTTTTTTACGAATCTCAAAACATCATTACTATTTGGGTTGCCTTTTAGTTCTTCTGACATATTGGCTATTTTTGCTTTCTCACTCTGTTTAACTTTTTCTCTATCTATTACTACAATAGGAATACCAAACTCGCTTGCAGCTTTTTTAGATTTTTCCCAAACAGGATCATTTTCTAATCCATCCAAATCCATGTCACTTTGACCTTTTACATAAACAATATAATCTGGTTGCATTTTAGTCATTTGTCCATTTCCACCAATTCCCAAAGTGTTTATTACTACTTCATTATAGCGATTATCTGTATTCATTTCCAAAGTAGATGGTATCATATAAGAGCCGTTCAAATCATTATAAATATCATCTCCTCCATAAAATGGAGTGTGTTCGTCATGTGGGTATATCGCATCAAATGAGTAATTATTAGTACCTTGTGCAAATCCAAATGTAACTTCAATTTCATTATCTTGATTTAAAAGATTTTCATCTGTCATATACGATGTACATGTATAATATCTTAAATCTTTTCTTCCATACTCTCCATCTTTTGTCATACGGTTCCAAATATCTTGTGAATTTTCATTTGTAGCACCTACACGTTTAACAATTATAGAAAAATCTGTATTAGCATCAAAAACTTCAATATTTTTTCCTTTATATGTGGTATTTCCTACCTTGTCATCTTCTTTAGGCATATATAAATTTTCTTTATATAATTGTTCAAACATTTCTTTTGTTTCTTCAACTAGATATGTACTTGAAGATAAATCTGTTTGCACTAGTATATCTAAGTCACCAATTTGACTTAAAATATTAATATCATTACTTTCAAAAATGTTTTTTATTGCCTTAATTTGCTCAATTATATTTGCTTGATAGTCATCATTAACAGATATACTATCTATATCAGAAGAGAATTTATTTACAATATTAGATGCTTCTTCTAAATCCATATTATAATATTTTTGTAATAAAGCTAACTTCATTCTATCTAATTCAGATAATTGATTAAAATGTCCAAGATATTTGCTTATCGGAGCAGTTAATTGCTCATCATCTAAACTAGGGTTAGTTAATATAGTATCACATACTAATTCTTTAATTTCTTCAAAATGTTCTAATTCTTTTTTATTAGTAATATTAAATACATTATTAGAATATCTAATTTCTTCTTGTTTTATACTTTTATCATCCATTCCCTGTCTTTTATAGCTATCTGTTAAATATTCATCAAAAATTGATTTTGAGGAGCACTGTTTTGAAAGAAGGAAAGTCAACGTTTCAAGATCTTCAGCTGTTATTTTATTACCCTGTTTTGCTTGTTCATATAAGTCATTAATTAGTTCTCCATAATAACCATCAGATAAATTTTCAACTATATTTTTTTCAAATCTATTCCATCTATCTGTTTTTTGTGATACTAATTGTGCAATTTTATTATATAGACTATTCTCATAATCATTTAAACCTAATATTCTATCTTGAAATCTCGAATTTTTTGCAATCAATTGCATTTTATAATTAGGTATACTTTGATATTGGTCTTTAAGCAATTCTCCATTTAAAGATTGCAAAATAGTATTATCCTTAGCATATAACTGACTGACTCTTAATAATTTGCCTTGTAAATCTTGCTCTTCTGTAAATAGCGCATCTAATTCTTTATCACTAAAAAATTTATTAAAAAATTTTTCCAAATTTGTTGGAGTTACGTTTTCGAATACAGATTGAAATAACTCGAAATTATTCTTTAATACATTAGTACATTCCTCGTTGTATGTTAAACTACTTACAATAGTTTCATTATCAATTCCTTTTTGTTTCAATAAATTAATATAACTCTCTAAAAATCCCTTGTTTTTCAATAATTCTGAACTTAATATGTTTTTTGTTAAAATTCCATCTATATTATTTTCTAATAAATCTCTATAATAATTTTCAGCAAGTCTATCAATTTGTTTTAGATGCATTGGCGAATATTCTGTTATCTTATAACCTTTTTCAATTGCCAAATCTAATAATTTTTCTCTAAATTCAACATCTAGTAATAGGCTTTCATCTAAATTTTCTAGTAAATATGATAGTTTCATTTGACTAGATAATGTTCTTCGTGTGAATAAATTATTTTTATCAGTATTATCATTAGTATTTTTTTGCATTTCAACATATTGTAATATTGCTTTTTTTGCATGTTTACTCACTAAAACAGGTGTACTATCTTTTCCAAAAGTATATCCTCTTTTAAAAGCAGTATCAATGATTCCATTAGATGGAAGTTGTTGTTGGAGTAATTCTTCTAATAGTATATCGTCTGATACTTGGTCTAGATATAGTACATTCGCTTTTATAGTTTTTAAAATCAAATCTCTATTTTGCTTTAAAAATTCTGGTGAACTCTCAGATAAAATATAGTCTTTATTTACTTTTGACTTTATAAATTCAACTACATTATTTACTATTTTTTTAATTCCTCTTTTATCGTTTCTAGCAATCAAAGATTTCTCTTTTTCCATTGTTTTCTCCTTTGAGTTTTACTAATTCTAGTATATGTTATCATTCTTTAATATTTTTTTCAATCTATTCTATTTATTTTTAAAAACTTTCTGTTAGTATTGATAAATTTAAAATCTTATGTTAAATTATAATCAAATAAATCGAATTATATAAAAGAGCATTACCTTGCAGTTATATTTTTTCGCATACCTGCTCCGTAATCGCTCCATTTGAATACAACTTACGGACTGTAAAAGTTCGTAAGTTTTTATTTTATATAAATATTAAACTTTAATGTTCTCTTTCTAGGAAGGAGGACATTTTTTATGCTTAAGTTTAAAACTATTTAAATTGCAATTTTCATTATTGATTCATAAAATAATAGTATACAAAATCAGTTTCTTCTTTTTGATTTATAAAATTATGGCATACTGTTGATAAACCTTTAAAATTAAAAGTATTAAATCTTCTATCTCCATTACTTGAAAATAACGGAGCATCTTCCAAATCATACTTTGTGCTACTAAATTGTATTTCTCTCTATTATGAGAACTTTTACCGTTCTAATATTCCGTTATGACTATTTTGTTATCTAGCCAACATTTTGTCATTTATTATCTTCTTTTCCCATATTTAAAATATTGAATTTATAATATATTGTTCTTGTTATCTCTTTCATATTTACAAAAATCTTTAACAAGTTTATCAAATAGTCCGTTGTATTTATCTTCTGTCTATTCTATTGTTTATATCTTTAATTTTCTTCTCTAAAATAAGAATTTCATTCTTCACATTAAACCTATCTTTGATTACCTTATCTTTTGATGTATTTGCTAATTTTGTATATTTTTCTTCTTTCAAAAAATCTTTACATCTTTTTTTGATTTGTTCAATTACAAAATTTGTTACTTTTTCTAAATTATTGCTATGTGGTGTGCATAAACCTAAATGTGTATTGCAAGCATAAGTATTACATTAAATAAAATGTTGTTTTATTAGGATGCTTTCGTGGTACTAAACTTAATTTCTTGCCACATTCCTTACTGCATACTAGCCCTTTTAATAACCAATCATAACTTTTTACTCTTGTAGAAGTTCTACTTTTTATCATATCTTGTACTATATTAAAAGTTTCTTCATCTATTAATAGACAAAATTTCTTATATTTTACCTACATTTATTTTACACTAACTATTAAAAACCAGAAAACCAACTTGTAAAAGTTGGTTTTCTGGTTTTGTACCATAATTAGTACAATTCAATGGCTTATTTCCTGAACAATTTCGGGCGACATCTAAAGCCAGCAACTATATCAAAATCATCTGGATAAGTCAAATCGCAATATTCTCTACTTAATTCCAAGATCATCTTTGGATTGGCTCCAATGTTACGCCAGACAACAAAATATTTTTTGTCGTCTCCCTTTAACCGGATGAAAGAACCATCCTGGTCGACAATTTCTCCCCTTATTCTCTTGCCTCCTGAGTATCCCTCTATGATATACCCCTGGCAAATGCTTCCTTCGAGGTCCCATTCTTCAATAACGGGAACACCGTTTTTCAACGACTCCAAGAAGTCTCTATAATCCCTCGACATCTCGCCAAGTTCATACATTGAACCAGACTCGGTATGTACAACCCCGTCTTCGATGGATTCTACCTTCGATGAGTGTATATAGCTACCGTCAGGAAAACCTGCTCTCCCTGTAACAAATCCCACAAGCATGTATGATTTGTCAAAGTCCTTCGGGTTTATCCAGTTTTCCACTACTTCATACTCTACAAAAGAATAATTGTCGATTTTAGCCATTTGATTTTCCCCCCAAAAATTATTTTTTATATTTAAACACCTATTGGTGTAGAATAAAGGAAAATATATATTAAATAAGCTTTCGCTTATTCATATATCATACAGCACTTTACATAATTTGTCAACTTCTTATTTTTAATTATTAATTACAAAATATTTTTAAAGTTTATTATTTTGTAGAAATTCTTATTACAACCTTTGTTCCCTGTCCCACTACACTTTTAATATCTATACTTCTACCATTTTTATCCAATATTTCTTTTACGCTTTAAAGTCCTAATCCAGTTTCTCCAATTTCTCTAGTTCGAGCTTTATCTACTCGATAAAATCTTTCAAATATTCTATTTAAGTCTTCTCCTGTTATTCCTATTCCATTATCAAATACTTTTATATATGCATCATTATATACAAAACCAACATATATCTTTATTGTTCTACCATTTTTGCATTTAAATAAATCTTTTTCAATTTTGAATCTGGATAATATTTATCAAAAAATTTATCCATATATCCCCATTAGCTGCAATATTACATTTTCTTTCTAATTTTCTTGCTCCTGCCATACCTGAAATAGCAATATCAAAGCTTATAAATAAAGCTAAAATAATAGTTATATATTTAAAATTAGTTTTTCTACACCAACTATTTAATTTGTTCATAATTGGTAAGATAAATTTAACAAATAAGATTCCTCCTGTTCCCCAATATAAGCAATGTACCATGCTTGTCCTACCATTAATATTAAATAATAAGTTACTATACTCCCAAGAAATTGTCCCAAACCATTTTTCTTGAAAATATGAAAATAAGTATTCTACTATTCCACCTAATAACATTGTTATAAAAAATATCTTAATATAGCTTTTCTTTTTTATGTTTGAAATTACTACATAATATATAACAAGACCTACTCCATATACTTGAATAAACGGTCCAAATAGAAGTCCTTCCTTGATACAAAATGACCATTTTGTAATAATCCTACTATCATTTCAATAGCATATCCTAAAACACTTCCTATAAGGAAAATCCAAAATATCTTTGTTAGTTTATTTATTAAATTTTCTCTATTTATTATCATAATTGAATTGCTTGTTTCTTCCATTTTTACTCCTTCTATTCCTTTTAACCATTATAAAATACAATTCTTATGATTTTTTTATTAATTCTTAATTTTATATTAATTTTTCATTTAGCTTTATTTGATAACTTAAATCATTTAGTCTATTTTCATAAATTCCTCCATTTATTATTCTTTTTACTTTAGTATTTCTTTTTCCTCGTTTTCTGTTAAGAAATTATTTTCTATCATTTTATTTATTACTTGTATTTGTCTTTGTTTTGCTAAATCTGAATTTTGTATTCTCCATTGTTTAGCTGTCAGTCCAAATAACGCAACATTTAATACATCAGCTTCTTCAGCATAAGCATATCTCTTTTGTTCTTCTGTTAAAACTGGAAGTATATTCATTTTTACAGCATCTGTATGTACTAAATAATTTACTTTCGATAATATTCTGTTGGCATGCCATTCAATTTTATATTGGTACGATTCATTCTTTTTTAGTCTTTCAAATTCTTGAATTAAATATAACTTAAATTCTGGAGATAACCAACTTGCAAATTCAAAGGCTATATCACTATGTGCAAATGTACCTCCATTATTCCCAGACTTTGATATAATACCAATAGCATTTGTTTCTTTTATCCATTTTTGTGGCGACATATAAAAACTATTTCTACCTGCTTCATTTTCAAAGTTCTCGAATTCGTGACCTTTGAATTCTCTCTATATATAATCTGATTTAATACAATCTCTTCGACTCTATTTTTAATATTGTTCATCTTTTGTACCCATTCCAATTGATTATTGGCTTTTAATTCTTCTGTAACATTTTCTTTTTTTTGCCATTTGTTCTACTAAATTTTCAACTCTTGCTCTACATTCATCTTCAATATCTAATAAATGACTTGTTAATTCGTTATTTATTCTCATTAGCATACATTCTGCTTTGTGGTATTCTTCTAAATATTGTAGTCTTAATCTGCCATATTTTCCTATATTTCCTGTTCTTCTTGGTTTTTGTATATTCAATTCCATATTTATTTTTACTTAATTCTTTATTTTCCATTTTCAAATCCTCCAATTTCTAATTTATAATTTGAAATTTTACTATTTTTATAAAATCAAAAAAAGATGAACTTGTATTATTATTTTTTACAATTCATCTTTTAAATATGTGAAAATTTTATAATTTACTAAATTGTTTGTAGTAGGAGACCTTTGATATTACTGAATTTTAACTTTTCGTCATAAGAGAATAAAATTGTGTCCATAACAATCTACTAAAATCAAATGAAAATTTTTAGATACGTCTTTTATAACTTTTTCACATAACACAATAATAAAACTTACCTTTTGTTTTATTTCCTTTCTATAATTGGTTGTTAAATCTCCTATATATCTAATTTTATACTCTCCAATTATTATAAATAGATACAAAACAATATTTTTGATCTATTTTTCTAAACAAATAAATCTCTTTTTTTAAAATGATAACATCCTATAATAGACAATATAATTGCTATTCCTAATAAAACTATAACTGGTAACCAAAAATCATTTAGACCACTTGCGATTTTATCTGTTGGTAATAATGAATATAATGATACATATTTAAATACTTTTAGCTCACCTCCCATGTTTCCTAACATTTGAAACATAAAAAATGCAATAGGAAGTCCTGCGCCAATTAAATAAAAATATTTAGATTCACTTACAAAACAAGCCGTGCAAAAAGTAATACTTCCAACAGCCAACCACAAAAATAAAGTGCAAACATTTAGTACAATGTATCTTGAAATATATAACTGCCCTGGAAATTCCATTTGACTATATACTATTCCCAGTATTGAAACTGAAACCATTAAAATAGTAAGCCATATAAAAATAGATAAAAGTTGTGTCCTAATAATTTTACCTCTACTATTTGGAGTTGCAAGTAAACTTGCCATCGAACCACTATCAATATAGCTCATAAGTAATTTATTTACTAATATAATAACAAATATTAAAGGAAATAAAAGCATAATAAATCCATATAAATATATTTGTATCCATTGCAATAAATTAGTTGCTATTCCAGACATTCCAATCGCGCTCATAATTTCTGGTAAAGCTTTTTGATAATCACTTAACATACTAGACAATTCTGGGTTATACATATAAATAATTACAGTTGTATATAAACATAAAAAGGCAAAAATAACGAAAAAAGGCATTAAACAAGATTTTAAATTTCTTTTTAATAATGTTAAACTAATCATTTTTATTATTCTCCTTTCCGTAGAAATGCAAAAATAATTCTTCTAGGCTTTGATTTTGTGTTTTCAAATCAATAATTTCATAATTAGATAAAATTTTTAATATTTTAGGTAAATCATTTTCTACTAAAATAGAAATTTTACTATCTTCTATCTTTTGTATATTTAAGCTTTTTTCCTGACTTAATTTTTCTGCTTCTCTTTTTGAGTTTACAGTCACAATATAAATTTTTTTCTTCATCTTTCTTAACTCGTCCATATCTAAAATATCTATAATTTTTCCATTTCTTATTATCGCTGTTCTATCACAAGTTTTTTCTATCTCTTCTAACATGTGGGAAGAAATAAAAATTGTTGTCCCTTTTTTCTTTTCTTCTAATAATAATTCCACAAATTTATTTTGCATTAAAGGATCTAATCCACTTGTTGGTTCATCAAGTATTAAAACTTCTGGACTTCCCATAAAAGCTGTTACAATTCCTACTTTTTGTTTCATTCCTTTTGACATTTTCTTTATTTTAACATTTGTTTCTAATTCAAATATTTTAAGTAATTCATCTATTCTATTTCTATCTTTTATTTTTTTCATGTCTGCAATAAAATTAATGTAGTCTTTAGCACTCATATCATTTATGAATGCTATTTCTCCGGCTAAATACCCTACTTGATTTTGGATAATATGTGCTTTTTTGAAACAATCTTGGTTTAATATAGTACACTTTCCCTCATCTGGTTTAATAAAACCCATCATTTGCCTAATCGTTGTAGATTTTCCAGCTCCATTTGGCCCTAAGTATCCAAATATTTCCCCTTTTTTTATATCTAAATTAACATTGAAAACTCCTTTTTGGTTTCCAAAGTTTTTTGTAAGTTTCTTTAATTCTATTATAGTTTCCACATTAGCCTCCTTTAATTTTTGTTATATTACAAAATTAATTTAGTCCTATCAATTTATGAATATTTTCCTGTTTTACGATTTGTTTATTGTACTAATTATATTATTAAAACAAAAAATAAACTATATTTTTGAATAACGTCAAGATTAAAATATTAAAATTATATTTATTTTAATATCTAATATTTTTAGAAATAGGACCAAGTTAATAACTTATATGTGACTTACTCCAAAAAAATCAATTTTTTAATATTGAGTTTTTTCTTATTTATTTTGATTAATAATCCACCTTATATCCTCTATTGATTTATCTATATTAAATCTTCCATTTCCAACTGGATAAAAAACTGAATAAAATTTATATTTTTTTCCGTTTACTTTTTGAATAAAACATTTTTTCCTTACCTGTGAAACTGATATCTTTTCATCTAGTACAATTGAACTAACTTGATTTCCAAATAGAACGATATTCTTTGGTTTTACTATACTTATTTCTTGTTTAAATAATTTCAAATACTCTTTATATACTGAGTCAGGTAATGGTCTTGCATCTATCTGTGTACATTTAGCTAAATTTGTTATAAAATATTTATGTTTTTTTACATTATCATATACTTCTTCCGCAAACTCTTCTGTCCATTCTTTCCCTTTAAGTAATTTAATTTTGGTATAAATATTTTCATCCAATAAATTTAAATTATAAAATAAATTCCATATATTTTTTGTTCCTATCCACGGTGCTTTTAAGCCTTTCCATCCATCATAAGATGCTACGTTTTTTCCAGTTGGATTCATAAACACAAAACATATATCTGGATTATTACTACATCCTCCATTATATATGGAATCTAAATTTTTATCTCCATATTTTATTTGCAATTTATCATATTCTTTTTCTAATTCTTTTAACTTCATATTTTCTCTCCTTTGAAAATATTTTAGCATAAAGCTGCTGTTAAAATCTACAATTTTATAACAGCAGCTTTAGTTTAGTTAAAATTTGTATTCACTTAATATTTCATCATATTTTTCGTATTTTGGAAAATATTTTTGTAATAGTTTATAAAAACTTTTTGCATGTGTTTTATATTTTAAATGGCATAACTCATGTATTACTATATATCTTATACAATTTTCATCTAATTCCATTATTTTTGAATTAATATAAATTTCTTTTTTATCAAAATCAAATTTAGCAATTTCTTTTGAATTTTGAATAATACTATAATCTTCTGGAACTAAACCAGTTTCGATTCTAATTTCTTCAAAAACATTTTCTAGATGTCTTTCTGCTAATTTTGCATACATCTTATTTAAAATAACATCTATTATTTTTTTGTTATTTCTTCCTTTTAATTTTGCTGGTAATTTTATTTCTATATAATTATTGTTTAAATTTAATTCTGGAGTCTTAATGTTTGCATATATAACTTTTACTGCATAATTAATTCCCAATATTTTTGCACTATTATATAATGATACCTCTTCCATTTCATTTAACTTCTTTATTATCCAGTTTTTGTTTTCTTTTATAGTGTCTTGTATTCTTTGTTTAGAAAAGTACCAAGGAGCTTTTACTACTACTTCTCCATTATTTACTAAGATAGAGAAATTCCCAAATATAGCTTTATCTATTGTATATGAAATTATATTTTCTTTAACTTTTTTCATAATAAACCTCCTTAATATTTTTCGAACTCTTGTTTGCTTTGTTGAATGTATTTTATATTCTTATATAAATTTTGTCAATAGTTTTTTCGAAATTTTGTTCGGTTTTTTATAAAAAATTTTATCCCTCTGTAAAATGGTTCTACAAAGGGATTTTTATGGTTCGGGTAGTTAGATTCGAACTAACGATCGTAGGGTCAGAGCCTACTGCCTTACCGCTTGGCCATACCCGAATATTAAGCTAGATATATAATAATATATATCTAGCTTTTTTTCAACTATTTCTTTTTAATTTCTTGTTCTAAATCATAAATTATATTTATCATCTTCTTCGAATATTCTCGTATTTTCTCTTTATCGTCCTTTATATCTGTAGGTATTTCTATTATATCACCTATTACTACATAAACTTTTTGAAAAAGGTGTGGTCTTCTTGTAATAAATACTGGTAATATTGGTACTCCACTTTCTGCAGAAAAATATACTGCACCATTTTTTACTTTATTTCTTAAATCTTCTTTTTTCTTTAATATTCCACCTTCTGGAAACATTAAAAGTTTGGAGTTTTTCTCTAAATTTAAACATTCTATAGCATGAAGAGTACTCTTTACATCTCTTTTTTCTCTGTTAACTGGAAATACTCTATATCTTCTAAATAATTTAGCTAATAGTTTATTCTTAAATATCTCAGACTTTGCCATTATAGATAAATTATCTACAATTGGAAATATAAAAGTTGGATCTAGCACATTTGAATGATTTGGACAGATAATATATTTTTTATTATTATCTATCTTTTCTAAACCTATATACCTAACCCTATATATAAAATGACAACAAAGTCCTTTTACTAATGTCTTCATTATTTTATACATATAAAATATCTCCTCTTTTTATAAAATGTCTATTTAAATATTTGTGTTACTTTAGGAAATAGATAATGACTTCCTCCTACTGAATTTGCATCTTCTACCATACTTACTACAACTAATTGCTTAGCTGCTGTTTCATCAGCTGTAAATGCATTAAACCAACCAATAACCTCTCCTTCTTCATCTTTACTAGCTTTTAATTCTGCTGTTCCTGTTTTCCCACCAATTGTTAGTCCATTTATTTTTGCATCATGTGCTGTTCCGTTTGGATTCTCAACAACTTGTATCAAATCTTCTTTTATTGTATTTGCTGCCTCTTCTGATATAGCATTTTCTTTTAAATATTTTGGCTGTTTGTTTTCTTCATAAATTATTGTAGGTTTTATCATATTTCCATTATTTACAAATGCAGAATATATTGATGCCATATGTATAGGATTTACTAAGATTTGCCCTTGACCATATCCACTATCTGCAAGTTGAACTTCATCATCTATTTTTCCATCTGTATCATATGTTGATTTTGATGTAGAAAGCTCAAAACTTATATCTTCATTAAATCCTAACTTATTAAGACCTTCCATAAATCCATCATATCCTATTTTTAAAGCTGCTTTGGCAAAATATATATTATCTGATCTTATTAACGCATTTTGCATATTTGCTGGTTCATTATATGGAGTTAATGTTGTTACCATATAATTTCCCCAGCTAGAATCTTTTTGCCAACTAAGTCCACTTCTTCCAAAGTCCTCATTAGGATCAATCTTTCCTTCTGTTATTCCAATTGCTCCTGTTACTGGCTTAAAAGTTGAACCTGGTGACCACATTCCAGCAAATCTATTTAATAATGGTTTGTTTTCATCTTGATTTAATGAATTCCATTCATCTGTACTCATTCCTAAAACAAAATCATTTGAATCATATGATGGTGTACTTACTAGTGCTAAAATTTCACCTGTTTTTGAATCCATTGCTACATATGCTCCTTTATTTTCTTCTAGGCTATCATAAACTTGCTTTTGTGCATTTGCATCTATTGTTAATTTTACATCTTTACCATTTTCTAACTCTTGCTTTGCTATTGTTTTTACTTTATCTCCATCTTCATTTTCTATATAAATTTCTTTTCCGTCTTTTCCTCTTAATGTGTCTTCATATGCTTTCTCTATTCCCGCTTTTCCTATTAAACTATTACTGTTATATCCTTTTCCTTCATTTGCTTCTAATTCTTCTGCACTTATTGCTTGTACATATCCTATTAACTGAGATGCTTCCTTTCCTAAAGTATATACTCTTGAACTTTCTGTAGTAATTTTTACTCCCGGAATTGTTAGTACTTGCTCTTTTATTTGGGATTCTGCAATCGCAACATTTTTTATTGGCACAAAAGTATCGTCTTTAACATATGACATGTTTAATTTATTGTTTATCGAATCTACTGACACTCCTAAAATAGTTGATAATTTCTGTATATCATCATCTTTATTGGCACTCATTTTTCCTGGTACGAGCCCTATTGATGAGATATTTCCTTTACCTGCTAATAAAACATTATTTCTATCATATATATTTCCACGTTCTGCTTCTAATGTTTTTACTCTTATTTTATCATTATCGCCTAATTCAGGAAAGATTATACCGTTTGACCAATTTAGCTTATATTCTTTATCTTCTTTTACAAGCGTTGCTGTATTTGTAAAACTAACCTCACCTGCAGAAGTATTCATTTTTTGTGTATATGTAATTTTCTCTCCATCATCAGCTTTTTCTACATTTGTAATTTCTGTTGATAAATTTGTCATATCTATCCCACTATATATGGAATCATTTTTATTTACAAATGTTTCTTTCGCTGTCTTGTCCTTACTTGATGAACTTATTAGCTCATATGCTTCTTCATATTTTTGTTCGCTTATTTTTGCGAAGTAATTATTTAATGCCTCTTCTGGTTTTTCTGACTTATTTAACATAAAAAAAGTCACTATTGCTACAATTATTATTACTAATATTATTAACGTCCCTATTAATACTTTTTTATTTTTCATATACTCCCCTCCTTTCGGTATAATATCTCATTTTTTTACAAAAGTAAATAGAGTCATTATTTAAATGACTCTACTCTTAGTTTACTCTATTCTTAATGCTTCAACTGGGTCTTTTTTACTTGCCATCCTTGATGGAATCAATCCTGCAATTATAGTAAGAACCATGCTAATTACTACTAAAATTATCGCTGCATTTACTGGTAAAACAGCATTTACTGTATCCATATTAGTTAAAGAATGAATAATACTATTAATTGGTATGTTAAGTAATAGTGTTACAACAATTCCTAAAATTCCTGCAATTAATCCTACTATAAATGTTTCCGCATTAAATACTCTTGATATATCTGTTTTAGAAGCACCTATTGCTCTTAAAATTCCTATTTCTTTTGTTCTTTCTAATACTGATATATATGTTATTATTCCTATCATTATTGATGAAACTACTAATGAAATTGCAACAAACGCTATTAATACATAACTTATCGTATCAACAATTTGAGTTACAGATTTCATTAATAAACCAACTGTATCTGTATAATTTACTTCATTTTCTTCTTTGCCATCTGCAATTTGTTTATTATTATATTCTGTTATTGCATCTGTAATTCTATTCTTTGCTTCGAAATCTTTTGGATAAATACTTATAGCTGATGGTTTTGCTAAATCCACTACTCCTAATGTTTCAAGATTTTTATCATATGATGCATTTTCATTTTGTTCATATGCTTCCATCATTAATTGTATTTGATTAGCATCTAAGCTAGAAAGCATTGCTCTTTGTTCTTCTGTTAAAGAATTATAATCGAACTTTCCATCTTCACCTTTTTTTGGAAATTCCAATCCATTAAATACATTAATCTCTGGATTTTCTTTTTGCTCTTTTACTATCTCTTGTTCATTTATTTTATTAACAACATATTCTTTTAAAGTTTTTAAATAACCTATTTCTCCAGCTGTTTGAGTAGATATGCTTCCTTCTTTTTGTTTTATAATTCCTACCACTTTTATTTCTTCTGCATTATCTACTTTTTCCTTCATATATTCTTCATCATCACTTTTATCTATCCACATATTATTTGCTTTTTCATAATAGTCTGTATTTAATAAAACTTTAAAAGATAAATTTAGTAAATCATCATAAGTATATGAAGTTTGTTCATCCTCTTCTAATTTTTCATCTTTCTGTATTGCATCTATTTTTTCTTCTAATTCTTTTTGATCTTTTATTCCTAAAGTATATAATGTATAATCACTAATTTTATTATTTTCATCAACTATTAAAACAACTTCATTATAATTTTGTGGCCAATTACCTGCAACTACATCATATTGTGAATCATTTAATTCTTGATTATCTAATAATTCTGTAAAACAATCTGTCCCCATTGCCATTCCTGTTTGTTGCGTACCTAATTTTTCCATAACAGTACTTGGATTTACTTGTACTACTCCATTTGAAGTATCTGTTTTATATAGATTCAAATTCAAATTATAATCATATTTAATAGCATTTGCATTATCAGATATTCCATTATTCCCCTCGTCTATATATTTTTTTAGTTCTTCTAAATTGTTTGTTTGCTTTTTGTCGGCTAATACTGTTAACATATCTGTCATAATATTATTAGAATATATCTTTCCATCTTCATTGGCTTCTCCTTCTGCCATTTCGCCCATCATTCTTTCCATCATACTCGTTAAATCTACTGTGGTTTCTTGAATCTGAATTGGATAACTTGATAATGTGTCTTCTTGCACTTTATTTATATAATTCTGAACTCCTGTAGATAAAGATAATATTAACGCAATTCCTATAATACCTATACTTCCCGCAAAAGATGTTAAAATTGTTCTTCCTTTTTTAGTCATTAAATTATTTAAACTTAATGAAATTGCTGTAAAAAAGCTCATCGCTGTTTTACCGCTTTTTGATTTTTTCTTTTCTTCTTCTTCACTACTATATGGATTTGTATCATCTTGAACAACTCCATCTAATACACGAATTACCCTAGTAGAATATTTTTCTGCAAGTGTTGGATTATGTGTCACCATTATTATTAATTTGTCTTTTGAAATACTTTTTAGTAATTCCATTATTTGTACACTTGTCTTTGTATCTAGTGCTCCTGTTGGTTCATCTGCAAGTATAATATCCGGATCATTTACTAATGCTCTTGCTATTGCTACTCTTTGCATTTGACCGCCAGATAATTGGTTTGGTCTTTTATGTATTTGTTCTTTTAGTCCAACTTTTTCTAAAGCTTCTATAGCACGTTTTTTTCTTTCTTCTCTAGATACTCCAGAAAGTGTTAATGCTAATTCTACGTTTGATAATACACTTTGGTGTGAAATCAAATTATAGTTTTGAAATACAAAACCTACCGAATAATTCCTATACGCATCCCAATCTCTGTCTTTAAATTCTTTTGTTGATTTACCATTTATAATTAAATCTCCTGATGTATATCTATCTAGTCCACCAATTATATTTAATAATGTAGTTTTTCCGCATCCACTTGGACCTAATATAGATACAAATTCATTGCTCCTAAATTCTAAATTTATCCCTTTTAATGCTTTAACTACTTCATCCCCTGATTTATAATTTTTTGTAATATTCGCTAATTTAAGCATTTTTTCCTCCTATGCATTTGATTGAATTTTGTTAATGTCAAAGAAACTGTTAGTTATCATATTTCTTACATTAAATTTAGTTTCTGCTTCTTTTTGAACCAAAAACATTCCCATATCGATTCTTTCTTAATTAAACTAGCTATGCTCATAAATATCTTCTTTTTCATATTCATAATAATATAAATAAAAAAAATACTTGTCAATTATTTAGGCATATATTATTTTCTCCCCATACTTATATTATTTTTAATACTTTAAGTATGGGGAGAATTCGGAAAGCTTAGCGTTCATTGAACCACCTTTTCGGTGTCCTATACATATGAAAATATGTGGTTATTGAAATGACTTCTTTTCCTTCTAGTTCTTCGGAATTCAATTCCGATTTAATTTCATAGTTAAAAAAAGTCGTTTCCCAAACAATTAATCCTTCTTCTCTGCAACGTTTCTTGAATCTTTGTAATTCTGGCTCTGTAGACAAAGAATCTTTTTCCAACAATGTTGCTAATAATAAGGACAAATCATTTGTTTTTTCCTTTGGTATATAACCTGTTAGTACCAATCGAAAGCCATGTTGTATAGTACAATCTGACATTTCAACTCTTTTTAACCGCTTATTTCCTACAACCATCCTACAGTTCATACTTTACTCCTTCCTTAACTTAAACAACTTGTTTCTTATATAGAATAGCACAATTTACATTTTTTAGCAATTTAAAATAATTATTTTAATTCATTTTCTATATTTAATAATCTGTTATATTTTGCAACTCTATCTGTTCTGCATGGTGCTCCTGTTTTTATTTGACCAGCATTTACTGCTACTGCAATATCTGCTATAGTTGTGTCTTCTGTCTCGCCTGATCTATGTGATATTACAGTTGTATATCCTGCTTTTTGAGCCATTTCTATTGCATCTAATGTTTCTGTTAATGTTCCTATTTGATTTGGTTTTATTAATATGCTATTAGCCACTTTATTTTTTATTCCTTTTCTTAATCTATCTGTATTTGTAACAAATAAATCATCACCAACTAATTGAATTTTACTACTTAATTTTTGAGTAAGTTTTTTCCAGGAACTCCAATCTTCTTCTGCTAAGCCATCTTCTATCGAAACTATTGGATATTTTTGTACTAACTCTTCTAAATATTCTATCATTTCATCACTAGTTTTAAATATACCTGTCTTCCAAAACAAATATCCATTTTTTCCAATTTTTTTAGCCTCATCATACATTTCTGTACTTGCAACATCTAATGCTATTGATATATCTTTTCCTGGTATATATCCTGCTTTTTTAATTGCTTCTACAATTACAGCTAATGCTTCTTCTTCACTTTGCAAGTTTGGAGCAAATCCTCCTTCATCTCCTACAGCAACAGAATATCCTTTTGATTTTAAGACTTTTTTTAGATTATGGTATGTTTCAACTCCCATTTGTAGGTTTTCTGCAAAATCTTTTCCTGAAGTTGGCATTATCATAAATTCTTGTGAACTGATATTATTATCAGAATGCTTTCCACCATTTAATATGTTCATCATTGGAGTGGGTAATTTTTTTGCATTTACTCCACCAATATAGTTATATAGTGTCATACCTAATGAATTCGCTGCTGCTTTTGCTACTGCAAGCGATACTCCTAAAGTTGCATTTGCACCTAATTTTTCTTTATTATCTGTGCCATCAATATCAATTAATTTTTGATCAATTTTTAATTGATCATATACATTCATACCTGTTATTTTTTTTGCAATCATTCTATTTACATTTTCTACTGCCTTTTTTACTCCTTTTCCCATATAGCGCTCTTCATCATTATCTCTTAATTCTACTGCTTCAAAACTTCCTGTTGATGCTCCTGATGGTACTTTTGCCACACCACAAAATCCTCCATCT
>JAHAKD010000009.1 GCA_018371855.1 Clostridium sp. | reverse complement strand
TACCACTTCTTTATTTTCTTGCATATTTATAAATTTACTTAATATTACACTATGATTTTCTTCTTCTGTAAATGCTATTGGACTTCCATTTACTTTTATCGTATCTACTCTATATCCTTCATTTGGACTTACTACTATATCTTTTGTATTCGTTCCGCCTTTATCTACACTTTCATAAACATCTTCTCCACCTCCGCTTATGTTTCCTCCAACGCCTTCTACTTTTGTGCTTATATTATATTTTATTTTTATTAATCCTGCATTTACATTTTCTTCTACTATTTCTGGAGAACTTATTGAATTTAATTTTGTTATTTCGGCTGTCTCTTTAGTTTTAGCATCAAATTTACTGTTTATTTCTATATTATCTCCTATATTTTTCTCTGTTAGATAATATTTATCATCATTCTCTACTTTTACTTTATAATTAGCTTTTGCTAATGATGTAAAACTATATTTACCTTGTTCATTTGTGGTTGTTCTTGTTACTTCTTGGTTATTACTTACATTTAATAGTATTACTGTTATTCCTCGTATTCCTGCTTCATTACTATCTAGTAATCCATTCTTATTACTATCTTCCCATACTTTTCCTTCTATCTTTCTGTTTACTACTTGTGCCTCTACCACTCCTGTTTGCATCTGCTCTGAATTTGTATATACTTGTGCAATTACATCATTTCTATATATATCTTCTTCTTTATTTCCATTTGTATTTAATGCTACCTCTATCTCTAATCTTGCTCTTCCAGCAAGTTCTCCTTTTATTGCTATTCCCGTTGCATTTTCATTTATAGCACTTCCTATGGTCTTTGCACTCCATATACTATCTGTTCCAATCCCATCATCTTTTGCCGTCATATTTCTTACAGTATCTGAATTTGTTGCATATAGCTTCAAATTATCTAAAGCTTGTGATGTTCCACTAATTGTTTGCTTTATATTCACACTTGCTAATGTATATATTCCAGTAAAGTTTGTTCCTCTTGAATCTCCATTGTATGGTAATATATCTAACAATTGAAATTCAGGTATCTTTTCATCTGTTTTATTCTCATAAACAATTTTAAATGTAATTTGTTCATTTTTTTCTACTACTGGTGTCTTTGCTTCTTTATATAACCTATGGCTTGATAAATTTATTATATTAATTGTCTCTGTTGACGTTCTAAAATATATAGAACTATTTCCTATTTTACTTATTCCGTCTTTCCCAATTACTTCAGATATTATAAATTGACTTGTATACTGTTTACCATTTTCGCTATCATTATCTATTTGTCCTTCAAATGTTATTGGTTCTATTTTTTGTCCACATGTACATCCATAAATATACCATGTTAGTTTTTGTGTTCCATCAGAATTTTCTGTTATCTCTGGTTCTCCATATGCAGAACTTCCAACTACATATTTTATTCCACTTGGTAAAGACACCTCTGCCTTTAAATTAACTCCTGTTATTTGATGTGCTGTATTGCTATTGCCATCTAATTGAGGTTCTATACTATATGTTACTATATTTTCATTTTTTCCTATATCATAATTTAGCTTTTCAGCATTAGATTCATCTATTGCTTTTATGCTTCCATGTAAATTTGATCCAACTACTAATAAAGTATTTCCCCATTGATATCCTCCACTATGTGTGCCTGCAATAACTTCACCATTTGCATCATATTCAGTTTTTATATATTGTCTATATCCCGAATCCCACTCTGGCGTTGGATATTCATTTTCTGGATGTAATACAGAATATTTATCCCTATCTAATTGCTCTTTCCATAATAAAGTTCTTAATGTAATACCATATGTTTTTCCTATTTGAGCGGTTGTTTTGATTTTCACAGGAAAAAATACTGTATTATTATCCCCAGAACTTCTTGCAAGATATCCGCTTATAGTTTCAAAATATACACCTATACAAATTTTATCTTTAGGTATATCTTCGATATTATCATATACTACCATATCCTTTATATCAGCATTATTCATTTCTTCTTGACTTGTCCAATTTGTTCCATCTTTTTTGGTTACATACCAAAACCTAAATCGTGCATTTCCATTCATTCCAGCGGTCATATATTTATTTCCATCATTATAATATGCTGGCTCATATGCTTCTCCATCAAATTTAACAAATCTATTTGCTGTATATATATCATAATCATTATTAGCATTCATTTGAAATTTGTTTTTTACCCCAATTGTATCTCCTGCAACAACTCTTCCATCTCCACTTCCTTGATATCTCTCTATAGTTGTATTTCCATTTTTATCTACGAAGTTAATTGAATGTGTATAACTACCAGGTCTATATAAAACATGTTGTGTTACAATTTTATCATCCGATGTTTTCATTTGACTTGTAATATTCTCTCCTGTTGCTGATGTCATTTTTAAATTTTCAGTTGAAACATTTAAATAGTAATTTCTTTGTTGTATAGTACTGGCTTCTGTATCTGGTACAAAAACTTGTATATATCCTACACTAAATGTTCCAATATTATCAGTATATATTTTTTCTCTTTCTGACATTGGCGCTCCGTCATAAGCACAATAATAATCAGGATATACTTTAGCAAATTGATAACTATTAATTGTTACATTTAATTTATTACTATTTTGTGTAATGTTTATATTTCCTGAATTATATGTAGAATAACTCCTATCCCCCACATTTACTCCTAGAGGTAATGTAGGTATATAAACATGATGCTTATTTTCATAATACATTTCCCTGCCGGAAATATTTCCAGAAAGGTCTGTAAGGTTCCAATTATTTATTCTATAATTCCATAAAATTGGCATTGCTTGAGTTGTTATATCTTCAAGATCTGATGATTCGAATTTACTTCTTTGAAGTTGTAAATTCAAATCGAAAGTGATATCTCCTTGTGGAAATTCTATTCCTTTTAGCCCCTTTGATTCATTATCATTATATAATTGTACAGCTAATCCATAACCGTACATTCTTCCAGATACTTCTCCTTGACCATAGTCAACAGTTGTTTTATTTGATAAATATCCTGTATTACTTTTTAACTCAATATTATATTTTCCTTTTGCACTAATAGTTATATCTTTACCTGTAATCGCGACTTTCTCATTTTCGTTATTACCTTCTAAATCAAATGTAAAGGTTGGTATAATTCTTACTCCATTATCAGCTCCTTTTACACTCAAAACAAATACCAAAGTTTGTTTACCAGGTATTGTTTGATCGTTTTCTGACATGGTATATTGTCCAGTTAATATTCTTCCGTCCTTACTTACTTGTCCATTTTCTAACCATTTCATAGAATCTATGTCCCATATTACCAAATTTGCTAGTTCCTCTTGAATAGACACATTTACATTTATTATCCCTCCTGTTAATCCACTTTCTACAATTCCAGGTTTTAAAGCCATTGTCAGATCAACAGTCCATGTTACTTGGTCAAATGAACGAACTATATTATTATCTTCCGAACTATCATTTCCAGGTTCATCATCTGCATCCCATGGTCCAGTTCCTGTCTTAGTTTGGATTATTTGCGCAGATGAAATATATCCTTTATCTCCATTTGCTACTCCAGCATCCTCTTCTGTATCTTCTTTTCCAGATAAATTAAACATATCACTTTTAGTTGCAACAACACATATTATTGCAACTAAAACTGCTAGAGCTGCAAAAACTGCGATTATTAATTTCTTGTTAAAAGTTATCTTTTTTTCACCTTCTCCGATCATGTTGATTTCTCCTTAAATAATAAATTCTATATTAATTTTAAATACTTATATTTAATAAGTAAACCCATTGATTTTTCCATTATTTCGCAGTGTTAAAGCTCCTCTTACGCTTCACAAATATTCATCTTTTTTGCTTGCTTTTTACATTTTCTTATCTTTTTTGCACTAAAGTTTATATTTCTTTGTCATATTCTGTAGATTATGTTTTTCCGTATATTTAATAGCTTTAACTAATGCAAAAACAGTGGAAAACTAATTAAAAATATATTAGTTTTCCACTGTTAATTAACTTATTACCTTATATAATTATAAACTTTCCTTATACTCCTCAAGTCTTGCCTTTATTTCGCTTGCTGAAGACATTTTTAAAATCTCTTGAACTAGCTTCTTACATTCTTTATGATTTAAATCTCTAATCATCTTTCTAGAATTTAATATTTTAGTAGGATTCATAGAAAATTCATCTAAACCTAATCCCACTAAAAGAGGTATAAATCTTTCATCACTTGCTGCTTCGCCACACATTCCGCAGAATATTTTAGATTTATGTGCTCCGTCAATTGCCATCTTTATTAAACGTATAACTGCAGGATGAAATTTAGTATATAAATCTGATATTTTTTCATTTCCTCTTTCAACAGCAACTGTATATTGAATCAAATCATTTGTACCAATACTAAAGAAATCACATTCTATTGCCAATTGTTCTGCCATTATTGCAGCTGAAGGGACTTCTATCATTATTCCAATTTTTACATTTTTATCAAATTTTACTTTCTCTGCTTTTAATTCTTCTTTAACTTCATTTATGATATCTTTTGCAGCTCTTATTTCATCTACAGAAGAAATCATAGGAAGCATAATTGCAAGTTTTCCGTAGTTACTTGCTCTATATAAAGCTCTTAATTGAACTTTAAAAATCTCTGGCTCACGCAAACAAATTCTAATAGCTCTATACCCTAAAAAAGGATTATCTTCTTTATCTAAATTTAAATATTTTAACTCTTTATCTCCACCAATATCTAATGTACGAACTATAACTCTCTTACCTTCTGCTTTTTCTAGCACTTCTTTATATGCTTCAAATTGTTCTTCCTCTGTTGGCATACTTTCAGAATCCATATACAAAAATTCACTTCTAAATAGTCCTATTCCTTCAGCACCATTTTCAATAACAGATTCCATATCTTTAGGAGTTCCTATATTAGCTACTACTTCTGTTTTATAACCATCTTTAGTAATGCTCTTCTTATTTTTAAATTTTGCTAAACTTCCTTTTTCATCTTTTAACTCATTTTTAATTTTAGTCAATTTAGAAATTTCTTCTTGTGAAGGATTTATAAAAATTTCTCCAGTTGCTCCATTTATTGCGATATTAATATCATTAGCTATGCTATCTAAAGCTCCTTTAACTCCCACTATCGCAGGAATTTCATGGGTTCTCGCCATAATAGAAACATGAGAATTCTCGCTACCATTTTCTATTATAATTCCTGCAATAGTTTTTAAGTTTAATTTAGCTGTATCTGATGTAGATAAATCTTTTCCAACCAAAACAGTATTCTCTGGTAAATTACTTAAATCTATTTCAGCTTTATTAATAATTTTATTTACTACTCGTTGTTTCATATCTTCTATGTCAGATGCTCTTGCAGACATATATTCATCATCCATATTCTTAAAAACTTCTTCAACCGTTTCAAATCCTACTTTTGCTGCATATCCCGCATTATAGCCTTCTTCTTTTATTAGTCTTTCAGTTTCTGCTGTTAGTGTAGGGTCCTGTAATATCATTAAATAAGCATTCATAATGTCTGCTTCCGTTCCAGAAAGCTTCTCTATAACTTTCTTTGTATCTTCTATTACATTATTTAGACATTTCCTAAAATAATTTAGTTCATTTTCTTTATCATCTACTTTAAAATCTGTAAGTTTTACTTCTTCGTTATTTAATACCTTTGTATGTCCAATCCCAATACCCTTTGATACACCTTTACCTTTTACCATCTTTATCTCCTCTTTTGTTTATTATTCTCCAAAATTATTTTTAAAAGCTTCTTCTATTTCTCTCATTGCTTCTTCTTCTTTTTCTCCATCACATTGTACTTCAACATCTGTTTTTTGTTTTATTCCTGCTGACATAATCATTAATGGAGATTTTGCATTTACAGTTTTACCATTAGCTATTAATTTAACATCACATGGATATTTCATAGCTATTTTAGCAAGTTCTGTAGCAGGTCTTGCATGTAAACCTGTCTCGCTTTGCAAAGTAAAAGTTTTATTTAGCATTTTTTACTTCATCTCCTTTGCTCCAAATATTCTTTTTTAAAGCTGCTAATATAAACATTGCCACAAAAGAACCTATAACTATTGATAATAAATATAATGCTGCATTTCCTACAACTGGTAAAACAAATATTCCTCCATGTGGAGCCATTAATGTACAATTAAATAACATTGATAAAGCTCCAGAAACTGCTGAACCTATTACGCAAGAAACAATTACACGAATTGGATCTGCTGAAGCAAATGGTATTGCACCTTCTGATATAAAAGAAAATCCCATAATGTAGTTTAATAAAGCAGATTGTCTATCTTTCTTTGGTAATTTTTTAGGGAAGAATGTTGCAAGTAATGCAATTGCAAGCGGTGCTACCATACCACCAGCCATAACTGCTGCCATAATATCATAATGTCCTTCTGCAAGCATTCCTGTTCCGAATGTATAAGACGCTTTATTAACAGGTCCTCCTAAGTCAACAGACATCATTCCTCCTAATATTGCACCTAATATTATTTTGTTTGCTCCTTGCATTGATGATAAGAAATTATTTAATGCTGTATTTATTGCTCCAACTACTGGGTTAATTGCAAGCATTATTAATCCTATTAAAAGAATACCTCCAACTGGATAAATTAATATTGGTTTTACACTTTCTAAACTCTTTGGTAAGAATGAAAATACTTTTCTTAATAAAAGAACTACATATCCACCAATAAAACCAGCAATTAATGCTCCTAGGAAACCTGAACTTACTAATGTAACATCAGGATTTGATAAAGACGCAAATGTTGTTCCTGCTTTTGCAACTGCTCCGTCCTACGAAACCAACTGCTAAACCTGGTCTATCTGCTATACTCATTGCTATATATCCAGATAAAATGCATAACATAAAATCAAATGCTATTCCACCAATTGTCTTAAAGAATGCTGCAATTGGTGTATTCATACCGAAATTTGATGGATCAATAGAATAATCATCTAATAAAAATGATATAGCTATTAATATACCTCCACCAACAACAAATGGTAACATATGTGTTACACCATTCATTAAGTGTCTATATATTCTACTCCCTACACTATCTGAATTTTCATATTCTGAATCATCTTTTCCATTTCCTTGATAAACTGGAATATTTTTATCTGTTAAGGCTTTCTCTATTAATTCTTTTGGTTTGTGAATTCCATCTGCTACTTTAGCTTTTAATATCTTCTTACCTTTAAATCTTGATAAATCAATATCTATATCTGCTGCAATTATTATTGCTTTAGCATTTTTTATTTCTTCTTTTGTTAATTTATTTTTAACACCAGATTGTCCTTGTGTTTCTATTTTTACAAGATGTCCTATTTCTTTACCAGCTGCTTCTAAGCTTTCTGCTGCCATATAAGTATGTGCTATTCCTGTAGGGCAAGCTGTTATTCCTAATATTTCATAACCTTGTTCTTGTTTTGTTTCCTCTTTGAATTTCTCATTTTCTGTTTCATTTATTATATTTAAAAATTCTTCTTTACTTTTTGCAGAAATCAATTTATTTTTGAAATCTACATCCATTAACATTGTAGATAATCTACTTAAAACATCTAAATGTACATTATCACTAGTATTTGGAGCAGCAATCATAAATAATAAATTAACCGGCTTACCATCTAAAGAGTCATATTCTACTCCATTTGGAACTACCATTGCTACTAAACCTGGTTCAGTTACGCACTCACCTTTACCATGTGGAATTGCAATTCCTTCTCCAACACCTGTACTCCCTTCTTCTTCTCTTTTTAATACAAGTTCTTTGTATTCATTTAAATTTTTAATTTTTCCTGTTTTTAGCATTAATTTCGTCATTTTGTCAATAATGTCATTTTTATCTTTTGCATTTACATTAAGCTCTATTCCATCTTTGCTTAATAAATCTGTAATTCTCATCTTTTTTCCTCCTTTGTTAAATATTATTAAATAAATTATATACTTCTTCTTTAGTTGCTAAATATTTTGATAAAGCACTAGCAGAACCTGCAGACACTCCCATTTTTAAGGCATCGTCATAATTATTATACTTTAAGAAACCTGCTATAAAACCTGCTACCATAGAATCTCCCGAACCAACTGTATTTACTCTTTTACCCTCTGGAGATTTTAAAAAATGTTCTTTACCTGCTTCATCAATTAAAACTGCACCAACTTTTCCCATTGAAACTAGCACATTTTGTGCACCCATTTCTTTTAGTTTTTTCCCATATACATATGCATCTTCTTTAGTATGTATATCTACACCAAAAATTTCTCCTAACTCTTCATTATTAGGTTTTATTAAAAATGGCTTATATTTTAGAGCTTGTACTAATAAATTTTTAGTTGCGTCTACAACTATTTTTACATTCTGTTTTTTTACAATACTACAAATTCTTTCATATATATCATCTTTAATTGAGCTTGGTATACTCCCAGATAAAACTAAATAGTCATCTTTATTTAAAACTTTTAATTTTTCTAATAACTCTAAAATCTTACTTTCGCTTATTTTAGGTCCATTAGTATTTATCGCTGTTTCTTCTTCTGCTGAAATCTTTACATTTATTCTCGAGTTTCCTTCTTCTAAATCTATAAAATCTGTTTTCACATTCATATTACTTAATAGTCGTTCTATTTCTGCTCCTACAAAACCTGCTTTATACCCTAAAGCAATATTACCAATCTCTAAGTTAGTTAATACTGTAGAAACATTTATCCCTTTTCCTCCCGGAAGTATTAATTCCGCTTTAGACTTTTGTATCTTTCCAATTTCTAATTTATCTAGTTCTAAAATGTAGTCTAATGCCGGGTTAAATGTAACTGTATAAATCATTTTCTCCCCTCCTATCTTTTGTTAAATTTTCATGGTAATTCTATCATATATCATTATTATTTACAATTATATATTTTTTATTATTGACAAAGCTAATATTTTTTATTATAATTTTTTTACTTTATTCTAGTATTTTTTAGGAGATTTCATGAAAAAATTGTTATTCATTTTTGTTTTATTTGCAGGTTTAATATTTTATATTTATCATTTTACCCTATTACCAACCTCTATAAACATTAATTTAATTTCAACTGCTAATCCAAATAGTCTATATAATAATAAACTTATACCACGGTTCATATGGTTTCTTTTCTTTAATAATTAAGTCCACTAAAAATATTAATTTTAAAATTCTAAATTTAAATTCTAATATTCCCGAAAATTTAAATATTTATATTAATAATTCACTTGTGGATATTTCGCAAAATATCTCATGTCTATACACAGCTAATACAAATACTGTGGATATTATATCTTTTTTCTGGGAATGGCCATTTAATAATGCAGATACTTTTTATGATTCTATCTTGTCTTTAAATCTTCAAATAATCTTCGAAAGGAAATAGTCTTGAAAAAAATTTTATTTTTATTTGTTTTAGTTTTTTCTTTAATTTCAGTAATTATTCATAATAATTATTCTATTAATCAAAATATATGTATTTATTCTAATATTGCCGAACCAATTTTTAATGTTACGTTTAATGAAACAATGGTTTTAGATAATATTAATACTGTTGCTCAATATTCTTTTAAGATATCTAATTTTAAAGATACTATTATTTCTGATATTCCATTTTATTATTACTTTTATTTAGAAAATCTAACCGATGATTTTTCTGTATTATGTTATATGGATAATACAAAAATCATCTTATCGAATTTTATGTCAGAAAAATATTTATTAAATAATTTAACTAGAGAAGAACATATTTTTACTATAATAATTAACTATACTGGTAATTTTACTACTTCAATATTAACTAACTTTAAATTAAAACTTATTTATGAGCAGTGTAATTGTTAAATATTAATAAAAGGAGTTTTTATGAAAAAAGTTATTCTTTTTATTTTATTTTTTATAGCATTTAATTCAATTAATTCTATTGCTAAATATTCTAATATTGTTGAATATAATTTTTTAACTGTAAATATTTTATTAGTAGAAAATATTTATCAAAATTCCAATTCGTATACAAAAAATTCTTCTTCTAAATCATTTTCTAATAAGTATAATCTTCCCAATACTCATACTATAAATACAAATATTAATTCAGATGTATTTATAGATACAAACACAAATATACAAATTCAAATCACAAAATAATTTTGATTTTTTTGTTGCTGTTTATCTCTCTTAATGTCATAATATATATGAAAATAGGAGGTGATATTTTGTATATCTACATTATTATAGGAATTATAGTAATACTTTTAATATATATCTTAATAACTTATAATTCTTTTATTAATTCAAGAAATTTAGTTAAAGAAGCTTTTTCTACAATGGATATATATCTAAAAAAGAGATGGAATCTTATTCCTAATTTAATAGAAGTTGTAAAAGTGTATTCGAAATATGAAAATGAAACTCTAACTAAAATTACTTCTTTACGAAGCTCTAGTTATGATGAGTTAACTATGAATAATAAAATTAATATAAATGAAGAATTGTCTAAATGTTTATCAAATATCTTTGCAGTTTCAGAAAACTATCCAGAATTAAAAGCAAATGAATTATATGCTAATTTAAGTAATAATTTAATAAGTATAGAAGATGAAATTGCAAATAGTAGAAAATATTATAATGGTACTGTGCGAAATTTTAATAATAAAGTTCAAATGTTTCCAAATAATATTCTTGCTAAACTATTCAAATTCAAAGAATTTAAAATGTTCGAGGCAAATGCAGAAGAAAAAAATAATGTTGGGGTGAATTTAAATGACTAAAAAACTTATTGGAGTTATACTTTTTATTTTATCATTTATATTAATTTCTTTTTTACCTAATAATTCATATGCTGTTACAGATTATGTAATAAATTCTTATGATATTGACGTAAAAGTAAATGAAAATAATACATTTGATATTACAGAAACAATTACCGCTAATTTTTATATGAGGAAACATGGAATAATTAGAACTATTCCTTTAAAAAATACTATTGAAAGATTAGATGGTTCTACATCTACTAATCGTGTCAAAATTACAAACTTACAAGTAAATAATGAATATTCAAAAAGTAATAGTAATGGTAATTTATCTATAAAAATAGGAAATCAAGATACTTATGTAACTGGGCTACAAAAATATGTAATTAAATATACATACGATATAGGCACAGATCCTGTAAAAAATGCTGATGAATTTTATTATAATTTAATTGGAACTGAATGGGATACAAGTATTTCTAATATTAGTTTTTCTATCACAATGCCAAAGGAATTTGATGCTTTATCATTAGGATTTTCTTCTGGAAGATATGGATATACCGACAATGACAGTGTTTCTTACTCTGTAAATGGTAATACAATCAGTGGTATTTATGCAGATACATTACCTGCAGGAAATGGTCTTACTGTTAGACTTACTTTACCTGACAGTTACTTTGTTGGAGCTCGTGATAATAAAACAGATTATTATATAATTATAGGTATATGTTTATTTATCGTATTTATTGCATTTGTTCTATGGTTATTATTTGGTAGAGATAAACCTGTTATAGAAACTGTAGAGTTCTATCCACCAGAAGGTTACAATTCAGCTGAACTTGCGTTTTTATATAAAGGCGAAACAGATGATAAAGCTATAGTTTCACTATTAATTTACCTAGCGAGCAAGGGCTATTTAAAAATTGAAGAAACTGAAAATAAAGCATTATTTGCAAGTACAAAAGATTTTACAATATATAAGTTGAAAGAATACGATGGAACAAATGAAATAGAAAAACTTTTCTTTAATGGTCTATTTAGAACAAGATCTGCTGTTACATCTTCGGACCTAACTAATCGTTTTTATATAACAGTAAATCGTATAAAGAAACTTTTAAATAAGAAAGAAAATAAAACCAAGATTTTTGATAAAAAATCTTTAAGATTAAAAAAACTTATTATTCCTATGATGCTTATAATATTTGTTTTAATAACTGCAAAATCATTTTATGATGCAGGAATGTTAAGCGAACTTCCTATTGCTCTAATATTCCCAGGAATTGGTTTTTCACTTATGATATCAATATTGACATCACGTGGCCCTATATCAACAAAGATATTTATCGTTATTTGGGGATTATTATTTGGCGGTATGCCTACTTTTTTAATCATACTACCGGTTATATTTTCAAATCCAATATCTGCTATTACATATTTTATAGGAATCTTATGCATAATAGTTCTTTATATATTTAGAAAAATTATATTAAAAAGGACTCCTTTTGGTTCAGAAATTTTAGGGAAAATTAAAGGATTTAAACGTTTCTTAGAAACTGCCGAAAAGGATCAACTAGAGACAATGGTTGAAAAGGAACCAGAATATTTCTATAATATTTTGCCTTATACTTATGCTTTAGGTGTATCGGATAAATGGGTAGAACAATTTGAAAATATTGCAGTTGAACCACCTACTTGGTATTATTCTAATACTGCATTTTCAGTTTACTCTTTTGGTGCCTTTATGAATAGTACAATGACTAGTGTAAATACTTCTATGACATCTAGACCTTCAAGCTCTGGTTCTGGTGGCTCTTCTGGAGGAGGCTTCTCTGGTGGCGGTTCCGGAGGCGGAGGAGGAAGTTCTTGGTAAAATTTCTATAGGGATTTTAGGGACGTTCCTTGAAATCCCTATTTTTGATTAAAATTTATTGTAATATCTTACTAATTTTTGCATATAATATAAATAAATTAACTCATATGTATTGACAAGTAATATTATGAGTTATATAATATTACTTGTATCACATCGCGGGGTGGAGCAGTTGGCAGCTCGTTGGGCTCATAACCCAAAGGTCGGAGGTTCGAGTCCTCCCCCCGCAACCAGAAAAAAAGAGAATCTTTTAAAGATTCTCTTTTTTTGTTTGTTTTTTATTCTTCTTCGCTTTTATCATATATATTATCTTTTTTTATCCAAACTGAAACACTGCCTCCATCACAATAAAATATTCCATTTCCGTTTGCGTCAACATATACTGTCTCATCTAAATTGCCTGTACAATCGTAAAATACTGTATTTGCCAACCTTTCTCCCATATTCATCTCAATACATCCACCAGCATTATCACTCATTACAACAGCTAATCCAGAATCAGTATGGTCACTATCTCCTTCTCTAACCCAACCAATTATATTTTCATTTTTAAAGTAATCTCTTTGTTTTCCATAAGAAAAATGTTTTCTAGCTTTTATCATATTCTCCAGTAATTTTTTCTTTGGCGGAATATTATCGTGTTCTATTCCGTAATAATCTCCATAGAAAATACATGGAATTCCATCTTTTCTTAATAAAATTAACGCATATGCTAATGGTTTAAACCAATCTTGTACCCAAGAATTTAATGATTGACCTAACTGTGTATCATGATTATCTACAAATGTTACTGCATATTCTGGATTTTCCTTTACAAGTGTATTATCTAAAATAGTTCTCATATCATAATTTCCGGAAGAATTAGATGCATTAAATAAATTATAATGTAATGGTACATCAAATAATTTCATAGAATAGTCAACTTCTTTTAAATAATTATTTATAGCTAAAATATTAGTACTCCAATATTCTCCTACTGTAAAGAAATCTTTTGCAAATTCTTCTTTCATATTTTCTAACCATTCTTTATAAAAGCCTGCTCTAATATGTTTTACTGCATCTAGTCTGAATCCATCAACATTAGTAGTATTTACATACCAATCTCCCCATTTATTTAATTCCTGAATAACATCTACATTATTAAAATCAACATCTGCCCCCATTAAATAATCAAAATTTCCATTTTCTTTATCAACATCTACATCCCAGTGTTTTCCATAGAATTTAAATATTCCTTTTCTTTTTTGTTTTTCATCCCAATCAACACCATGAAAATGTGTCCAATTCCATTTAAAATCTGAATATTTATTATTTCTTGCAGCAAAATTATATTTTGTCCATGCATCTATAAATATAGGTGCATTTATTTCTACATTTCTGTTATTAGGTTGATCCTCTATTGCCATAACTTCTTCTGTTCCATCTGCACCTAATCTATGATTTAAAACAATATCTGCATATACTTCTAAATTATTTCCTTTTAGCACTTTTATTGCATTTATATATTCATCTTTACTACCATACTTGGTATTTACAGAGCCTTTTTGGTCAAACTCACCTAAGTCATATAAATCATAAACACCATATCCAGTATCATGATTTCCTCCTTCGCCCTTATAGGCCGGTGGTAACCATACTCCTGTAATTCCAATACTATCCAAGTAACTCGCTTCATTTGCAACTTTTTTCCATAATCCACAATCAGCTGGTAAATACCATTCAAAATATTGCATCATTGTTTGATTAATTTTTTTATTCATTATTTCATCTCCAATGCCATTATTGTAAAAAGAGTCTAATAGATATTCTATTAGACTCTTTTGAAGTATTTGTATGTTATTGTATATCTATTATCATTTATTCTTCATTAGTATCTTCAGGTTCAACTAATTCAATACTTACTACTTTTCCTCCATCGTTTGTTCTCATTAAAGTTACACCTTGTGTTGATCTACCTAATACACTTACATCCTTAACACTTATTCTAATTATTGTACCTGTATCTGTAATCATCATTATATCATTTGAATCATCTGTAACTCTAATTCCAACTAATTTTCCTGTTTTTTGAGTAACTTTATATGTTATTACTCCTCTTCCACCTCTATTTTGTACTCTATATTCATCTAAATCTGTTCTTTTACCAAATCCGTGTTCTGTTATAGCCAATAATGTTGCATTAGCACCTGCTATAATAGATTCCATTCCGATAACTTTATCTTCATCTCCAAGTTTAATTCCTATTACACCTTGTGCTGTTCTACCCATTGGTCTTACATCTTGCTCGCTAAAAGTAATACTCATTCCGTCTTCGGTTACTAAAACAACGTTGTCTTGTCCATCTGTTAATCTTACAGTTATTAATTCATCATCTTCTTTTAATGTGATTGCTTGAAGTCCTGTCTTTCTTGCTGAATTATATTCTGTAAGAGATGTTTTCTTGATAAATCCTTTTTGAGTTGCCATTAGTAGGTATTTTCCTTCAGCAAAATTAGAAATTGGAATAACTGCTGTTATTTTTTCTCCAGGATCTAAACTTAATAAGTTAACAATCGCTGTTCCTTTTGCAGTTCTTCCTGCTTCTGGAATTTCGTAACCACGTAATCTATATAACTTACCTTTATTACTAAAGAATAATATAGTATCATGTGTAGAAGCTGTAAATATTTCTGTAACAAAATCATCAGCTCTTGTAGAAATACCAGTAATACCTTTTCCGCCTCTACGTTGGCTTTTATATGTATCTGCAGGCATTCTCTTGATATATCCGAAATGTGTTAATGCTACTATTGTTTGTTCTTCTTTTATTAAGTCTTCTTCTTCTATATCTCCCTCTGCAGGTTTTATTTTAGTTAATCTTTCATCTCCAAATTTAGTTTTAACTTCTTCTAAATCTTCTTTAATAATGTCATATACAAGTTGTTCGTTATTTAAGATTTCTCTTAGATGTGCAATTAATTCCATTAATTGTTTATATTCTTCTTCGATTTTTTCTCTTTGCAAACCAGATAATGTTTTTAATCTCATATCTAGTATTGCTTGAGCTTGTATATCTGTTAATCCAAATCTTTCTATTAATCTTTCTTTAGCATCATCATATGAACTTCTAATAATACTAATAACTTCGTCTATATTGTCTATTGCAATTCTTAAACCTTCTAAGATATGTGCTCTTGCTAAAGCTTTATCCAGTTCGAATTTAGTTCTTCTTAAAATTACTGTTTTTCTATGGTCAATATAATAATCTAAACATTGTCTTAGTGTTAATATTTTTGGCTCTCCATCAACTAATGCTAATAATATTGCTCCAAATGTATCTTGCATTTGAGTATTCTTATATAGTTGATTTAAAACAACTTGAGCCCTAGCGTCTCTTTTTAATTCTATTACTATTCTAACTCTATCGTTTCTATCTGATTCATCTCTTAATTCAGATATTCCTTCTATTCTTTTTTCTCTTACTAATTTAGATATATTTTCTATTAATCTAGCTTTATTAACTTGATATGGCAATGATGTTACAATTATTCTTTGTTTATTATTTGCCATTTCTTCGATTTCTGCTTCGGCTCTTACGATTATTTTTCCTTTTCCTGTTTTATATGCTTGTTTTATACCTTCTTTTCCTAAAATCATTCCTCCTGTTGGGAAATCCGGTCCTTTAATAATTGTCATTAACTCTTCATCTGTGGTATTTGGATTGTCAATTATTCTAATAAGACCATCACAAACTTCTTTTAAATTATGTGGAGGTATATTTGTTGCCATTCCAACTGCTATACCTGATGAACCATTAATTAATAATTGTGGTATTTTTGATGGTAATACTGTTGGCTCTTGTAATCTATCATCATAGTTTGGCATAAAGTCAACTGTATTTTTCTCTATATCTGTAAGCATATATTCTGCTATTTTAGACATTCTAGCTTCTGTGTACCTCATTGCTGCGGCACCATCACCATCTATAGAACCAAAGTTTCCATGTCCATCTATTAACATGTATCTTAATGAAAAGTCTTGTGCCATTCTTACCATTGCATCATAAACTGAAGAATCTCCATGTGGATGGTATCTTCCTAAAACAGATCCTACAGTATTTGCACATTTTCTGTATGGTTTATCTGACGTAATCCCATCTTCGTGCATTGCATATAAAATTCTTCTGTGAACTGGTTTTAAACCATCTCTTACATCTGGTAAAGCTCTTTGTACAATAACACTCATAGCATAACTAATGTATGCTGTCTTCATCTCGTTTTCGATATCTCTTTCAATTATTTTTCCATCATGGTTGTCCATTTCTTTACCTCTTTTCTTCTTTCTGCTACACAATGTATTATACTAAAACAGAAAAAAATATGCAAGGAAATTATTCGAAAATCTTACGGAATTAAAAGAAAAGTGGCTTTAACATGTATACACAATTGTTTTTTTATTAGTAATTCTAAGTTCACTTAAACTTGTTAATTTTCTAAAATATTTGATTGTTCTTCTTTCTTCTATGACAGTACATTTGCAGCTTCTAATTCCACTTCATTTATTTCGAAATTTTTATTATTGTTTTTAATCAAGCTATGTATATTTTCTACTATTCTAGCTTCTTTAATTATATTTTCTAATGGCATTATTTTTTCTAAATATTTATTTATATTTTTCATTTCTTTTTCCATTAAATCGAAATCTTTATTTTCATATGCTTTTTTCCATTCATTAATAGAAGTTTCAAATTTATTTATCTCATTTCCTTGTTCAACAATCATTTCTTCTATATTGCTACTAATGTTATCAAGAATTAGATTTTTACCTTTTTTTATAACATTACTTATAGTATCATTTAGCTTTCCTTTTTCATTTACTTTATTAATACCAGTATCTATTCCTTTTGATATTGTATCTATTATTCCTCCATTTTCTACAGCTTTTTGCATTTGCGAAATATCGTCGAATTTTCCAGTTACAATACCTATTGCACTTTTACCAAAATCTATTACCTCGTCTATTGCTGTATTTAATCCTTCTTTAAAGCCTTCATTAAGTATGGTATCTTTTATTTTTATTACCTCGTCTTCTACAAAGTCCGGCAATAAGTATTTAATTCCAAGATTTAGCCCTGTATTTATAATTCCTCCTAAAGTAGTTTCTAAAAAACTTTTTTGTTCTTTGCCTAATTCTAAATTTTTATTATTTAAGTCATTTTGTATGTCTATCTCCATATACTTTATTCTCCTTTAATAAATTATCCCTTATTTTTAATAAATCTTTTCTTATTGAATTTATATTTATTATTCTTTCCATATTTAATATTGTATCTATTTTTTTACTATAATCTATTTTTCCTAGAATTTTTATAGATTTAAAAATGTTATATAGTATTTCTTTATCTAATGAATTTGAATTGTATTTATTAAAAATAATATTTATATTTTCTTTTCGTATATCTTTTGTAGTAATCCCAATTAATTTACTTAATTTTTTTATCCCTAGTAAATTACATTCTGATAAAAATATATTTGTAGAATTATTTAACAATTCTCTTTTTTTCAAAAAGCTTATTTGTGGATTATCAAAAATGACTATATTATATTTATCACTTTCTCCTCTATAAAATTTATTTGATAAATATATACTTTCGATTTTTATTGCATCTCTTTCTGGTTTTTTATTAAAGATAGTATAAATATTTTGTGTATAATCTATTATTAAGACTTTAAGGTTATTTTCTGCTATTATATTAGCTAATAGTATTGTTATTATGCTTTTACCTACACCATTGGTTCCAAATATATTTATTAGCTTTTTAATTGTCTATCTCTCCTTTTTCTATTATATTCTTTTCAAAATCTGATGAGTCTATTTTAACTAATATGTGATCATTTCCAACAAACATTAAACATTCTCCTTTTGAAAATGATTTTATTTCTACCTTTTCTTTTTCTGACAACTTTGCATATTTTTCCAATATATTTATATTTTCTTCTTCCAAGCAAAAAAATACTTTTATATTTGAATTATTTAAGATACTTTTTCCATATATTCCATTATCTAGACTAAATAAATCAGATACATCTTGTGTTATAGCAACTCCACTACCACTATATTTTCTAATAGTTTTAAATATTTTATATATAAATGAAGCAACTTCTTTATTAGATGTTATACCTATTAATCGCCAAATTTCATCTAAGTAAATAACTTTTCTTTCTTTTCGATTTATCTTGATTAGATCCCAAAATAGATCCACAAAAATATACATACCATACTTTATGTTTTCTTCACCTAATTCATATATATCTGCAATAATTAGCTTATTTTTTATCTTTATATTTGTATATTTATTAAAATAATTTAAACTACCTTTTACAAATGGTAACAATTTTATATGGAATTTTTTTGTTCTTTTATCTTGACCTAATAATTCATAAAAATCTTGTAATATTGGCATATCTGTACTTTCCTTAAAAACTACTTTTTTATTTTTTACTTTGTATAGACTTTTATCATTAAAATTTATATTTTTACTTTCATATAATTTAATTAACTTTTCTTCTATAATAGATTTTTCTTCTTCATTCATTTCTCCAAATATTAAATTAAAAAATCCCTTAAGTTTATCAATTTTAATAGCAAGATAGCCCTTTTCGTCTTTCTCTATACTTTCTTCTCGTATATCAAATACATTAATATATGTATTTGAAGTTGGTCCTATTTTTATTAATGTTCCATTCAATGCTTTACATACATTTCCATATTCTCTATCTGGATCTATAACATATTGATTTATTTCTTGTATTCCATATCTTAATATTAATAATTTTATATAAAATGATTTTCCGGCTCCTGACATTCCAAATACACACATATTTGGATTTTTATATTTCTGAGTATTATATCTATCTATAAAAATCATAGAATTATTATGAATATTTCTGCCTATATATACTCCTTTTTCATCAAAAATTGATGAAGAAATAAATGGATATGTGCTTACAAGCCCATTTGTTAAAATATTTCTTCTTGTAGCTAATTGTAAGTCTTTATCATTATGCATTAAAGGTAAACTCGACTTATATATTTGTTCTTGCCTAAAATTTGCTCTTCTAGTTTGCAATCCAGAGCCTTGCAATATACCTTCAACTTTACTTAGATTAAATTCTAACTCTTTTATTGTTTCTGCAAAAACATTAATATAAATGTATAAATAATATATATCTTGGTTGTTTATTTGCATTTCTTTTCTTATATATTTTGCATCATTGTATGTATATTGTGCTATATCAACATCTTGCCTGTTATTATTTATATCTTTCAAATCTGCAGATACATTCCCAATATTATAAGTTAATTCCTTTAAAGTTTTATATTTATTCTGTTTTTCGTAAAATATTGAAATATTCATATTTATGTCTGTATCTATTATTCCTTTTAAAATTAAGTCTTCATTCTCTCTTAGATAATTTACAATCATTAAACCTGCATAATACATATTATCTATTTCTATGTATTTAGGATTTTGATTATTTATGTATGAAGGACAAATATAATTTTCTTCCAGGCATTGTTTTTCTTTTGTATTTTTAATAAAAAGTTTTTTTAAAATATTTCTTTCAATCACCTACCTATTTAAATTATAATTAGTATTTAAGAAAAAATGTAAAACCTTTATAACATCTTCTTTTTTACATTCTTTTACTTGATTTCCACATTTATTAAGACATTCTTTTATCTTAAAATACTTTTCGTTTAACATATAATAAATATTTGCTAAATTTTCATTTTCTATTTCACTTTGTTCATCTATGATAATATAATAATTTTTTGTAGATGTTTGCTTTTCGGAATTAATTTTGTTTAGAAATTCAATATACTTTTTAGAAATAATTGAAATTGAATCATTATTTGACTTTTTAACATTAGTTACGATTTTTGAAATGTCTTCTTTATTTGTATGAATTAAAATTTGAAGATTAAAATTACATGTTTTTAAAAGAATCTTATATGAATTTAAAATAGCTTCTTTTTCTAAAGTTGTTTTTAAATTAAAATTTATTGGTTGAACTCTTATTAGTTTTATAAAAATATTATTATTTTTTATTTTTATAATCCCATTCTTATCTATACTCTCTACAATTAACCAATTTTGTGTAGATTTATTATCTGCTTTTACATATATCACCTCTAATCTTTGTTCAATAATACTCTCATTTCCATTATTTGTCAACGAAATTCGTCATACAAAAATCGACATTTATAGCTATTAAAATATAATACAAAAAAAGAATCCCGAGGGATTCTCTTTTTTATACATCAAGATTTTTAACATATTTTGCATTTTCTTCAATGAATTTTCTTCTAGGAGCAACTTCATCACCCATTAATACTGTAAATATTTGGTCTGCTTTTATTGCATCATCCATTGTAACTTTTATTAATATTCTTGTTTCTGGGTTCATTGTTGTATCCCATAATTGTTCTGGATTCATTTCTCCTAGACCTTTATATCTTTGAATAGATATAGAATCTCTTAAAATTCCTTTTTCTTCTAGTTCTTTATATTTTTCTTCTAGTTCTTCATCAGTATAGCAATATATATCTTTCATACCTTTTTTAGAAAGTTTAAATAATGGTGGTTGAGCTAAATATACATTTCCATTTTCTATTAAAGGTCTCATATATCTAAAGAAGAATGTTAATAATAATGTTCTAATATGTGCACCATCAACATCGGCATCAGCCATTATTATAACTTTTCCATATCTTATTTTTGTTATATCAAAATCTGCACCAATTCCAGCACCAACAGCCAATATTACTGGTTGCAATTTATCGTTATTATATATTTTATCTGCTCTTGATTTTTCAACATTAAGCATTTTTCCCCATAAAGGAAGTATTGCTTGGAATTTTCTATCTCTTCCTTGTTTTGCACTACCGCCAGCAGAATCTCCCTCAACTATATATACTTCGCATAAATCTGCATTTTTCTCACTACAATCAGCCAATTTACCTGGTAAAGTAGATGTTTCTAAAGCACTTTTTCTTCTTACTAGTTCTCTTGCTTTTCTTGCGGCTTCCCTAGCTCTAGAAGCTCCAATACATTTTTCTAGTATTGCTTTTGCAACAGCAGGATTTTCTTCTAAGAAATCAGATAAAGCTTCATTTACCATTGATTGAACAATACCTGTAACATTACTATTTCCTAATTTTGTTTTTGTTTGGCCTTCGAATTGAGGTTCTTTTACTTTTACAGAAATAACTGCTGTTATTCCTTCCCTTATATCTTCTCCTTGTAGGTTTGAATCTTTTTCTTTTAAAATGTTATGTTTTCTAGCATAATCATTAAATACTTTTGTTAATGCTCTTTTAAATCCTTCTAAATGAGTTCCACCTTCAACAGTATTTATATTATTAACAAAAGTATAAATGTTCTCTGAATATGCTGTAGTATATTGAATTGCTATTTCTACGGGAACTTCTCCTTCTGTTTTTTCAATATAAATTGGTTTTTTGTGAAGTGTTTCTTTATTTTGATTTAAATATTCTACAAAAGAATTTAGACCCCCTTCAAAACAAAAATCTGCTTTTTTTACTGGTTCTTCTCTTAAATCTTCTACTTTTATTCTTAAACCTTTTGTTAAAAATGCAATCTCTCTAAATCTTTCTTCTAATATAGAAAAATCGTAATTAGTTGTTTCAAAAATTGTACTATCTGCTAAGAATGTTACTGTTGTTCCATTTTTGTCTGAATCTTCTATTTTCTTTAATGGTTCTACCGTTTTTCCTCTTGCAAATTTCATTCTATATTTTCCGCCATCACGACATATTTCAACTTCAGTCCATTCAGATAAAGCATTTACAACAGAAGCTCCAACACCATGAAGACCTCCAGATACTTTATATCCACTGTCTCCACCAAATTTTCCTCCTGCATGTAACATTGTATAAACTGTTTCTGCAGTAGATATTTTAGTTTTAGGATGTATTTCAACAGGAATACCTCTACCATCATCCTGTACTGTTACAATATTTCCTGGTTTTATTTGAACATGAATATTTTTACAATATCCTGCTAAAGCTTCATCAACACAGTTATCTACTATTTCATATACAAGATGGTGTAATCCTCTTGCAGAAACACTTCCTATGTACATACCTGGTCTTTTTCTAACAGCTTCTAGTCCCTCTAATACTTGTATTTGTTCTGCGCCATATTCATGTTTATATTTTTCCATTATAAAAACCTCCTAATAATGTGCCTTTCTTATTTTTATTATCTTCTGCTCTTTTTGCTATAGACATAGTAGATACATTTGTTTCGTATCCAACTATTTTACCATTTTCTTTTGTCATTATTAATGATCTTGCATCTCCATTTGCTTGTGAAACAAGATTATCTGTTCTTTTTAAGCTTTCTATTAAATTTTTATATTCTTCTGAATCTCTCATTGATTCTATATTATATATTCCAATTATATCTTTTTCTTCTAAAATTATATTATTTCCTATGTGTACAAACATTTATAATCCCTCTTTTGTTAAAATTGTTCTTCTTTTTTTACTTGTCCATCTTTTACATTATATATATTATAATAAAAATTTTCAAGTAGCAATTTGTGAGTACCTGTTAATATTACTTGAGCATCCGTAATGTTTTCCACAAATTTTCTACGTCTCTTTTCATCTAATTCTGACATAAAATCATCTAATAACAAAATTGGATATTCCCCAATTTCATCATAAATAACATATAATTCAGCTAATTTTAATGACAATATCGCTGTTCTAAATTGTCCTTGTGAACCATATAGATTAATGTTTTTCCCATTAAGATATACTTCAAAATCATCTCTATGAATTCCTGAAGAAGTATATCCTTTATATACATCATTTTCTACTTTTTCATTTAATCTTTTTATATATGATTCCTTATCTTTAAAATCACTTATATATTTTATATTTATTTCTTCTAAATTATCTGTTATATTTTTGTGGATATCTACTATTTTGTTTAGTATTTTATCAACAAATTTTTTCCTATAATCATATATAATTTGTGCGTGATTAGCTAATTTTTCATCCCATATTTCCAACATATTTTTTGACTTATTTTCAAACTTTATTTGTCTTAAATAATTATTTCTTTGTTCTAATGTTTTGTTATAAGCATTTAAATTAAATAAATATCTCGGTCTTAACTGACTTATTAGCATATTTAAAAATTTTCTTCTTTTTTGTGGACCATCTTTAAGAATTTCCATATCATCTGGTGAAAAAATAATAGAATTTATATTTCCTAACAATTCACTTAATTTTTTTATCTTTACCCCATTTATAGCTATGCTTTTCTTTTCAGAAATTATATATTCTATTTTTCCTTCCCTATCACTTTTTTCATATTCAATATTTAATTTAGCAAAATCTTTATTTATTTTTATAAGTTCTTTATCTTTACTTGTCCTAAAAGATTTTCCCATTGAGCATAAAAAAATAGCCTCTAATATATTTGTTTTTCCTTGTGCATTATCGCCATATATGACATTTATTCCTTTATTAAATTCTATTTCTTGGCTATCATAATTTCTAAAATTCTCTAATTTTAATTTTGTTATATTCATAAAGTTCTCCACTTAGTTATCCACATTTCCGTAAGATTATGTGGATATTTTTTAAATATATATTGCATTATACACATAATTAAAAAATAAAGCAAGTTCTTTTTTGAACAAATAAAAAATAAGCTATTATATAATATTTAATAATAGCTTATTTTCTATTTAATTCTTTTTTAATCTTTTAATCTTATTGGTAATATCATGTATACATAGTCACCTTCATCAACAGGTCTAATAATACATGGTGATATACTAGAACCGAAATGAACGTAAACTTCTTCATCATCGATAACTTTTAATGCATCTAAGAAATATTTTGGATTAAATCCTGCTTCTATATTTTTTCCTTCTGTTGATACATATATTTCTTCTTTTGCATCACCTGTTTGGTTTGCACAAGAGATTGTTAATTTTCCAATATCAATAGTTACTTTTACAGGATATTTTTTTTCTTTTTCCACAGATGAAGAAGAGATTAAACTAATTCTTTCAAAACAGCTTTGTAAAATATTTTTATTTACTCTTATTCTTGTATCCCATTCTTTTGGTATTACATTAGCATAATTTAAGAATTCTCCATCTAAAACTCTTGTTACTATTTTACAATTATCCATTTCAAATAATGCCTGATTTTTCGAAATTCCTATTTTTATAGGTTCAAAAGAATCTGAAATAATTTTATTTACTTCATTTAATGTTTTACCAGGGATTACAGCACTAAAATCATTTGCTTGTACATTTAAGAAACTGCTTCTCCATGCTAATCTAAAACCATCTACTGCTACAACATTTAACTTATTATTTACAACTTCAAATAAACAACCTGTAAAAATAGGTCTGTTTTCTTCATTACTAACAGCAAATATAGTTCTTCTAATCATATTTTTTAATACATTTTGTTCTATTTGTATTGAGTTTTCAACATTTATTCTTGGTAATTCTGGAAATTCTGTTGGATCCATAGTTGCTAATTTATATAATGAACCTTCACATTCAATAACTAATAAATTATTATCATCTAAATAAATTTTTATTTCTGTATCAGGTAATTTTCTTATAATTTCACTAAACATTATAGCATTTACTACTGTAGAACCTTGTTCTTCTACTTCACAATCCATTATGTATTCAATACCTATTTCTAAATCATATGTTGTTAATTTTATTTCATTATCATTTGTTTGAATAAGTATTCCTTCTAGTATAGGCATTGTAGTTTTTGATGCTACAGCTTTTACTACGGAATTAATAGCTTTAAGAATTTTGTCTTTATAACAAACTATCTTCATTTTTCTCTCTCCTTTATTAATAAATAATAATTATAGAAGTAATAGTATTAGGTGTTGTTAATTGTGGGGAAAAGTTCTGAAAGTCCCTATTTCCGTAAAAAAACTATGTTTATATTTTCGTGGAAAAGTTGTATTTTAATCCACATGGTTTTGAAAAAAATGTGGATTAATGAAATATTAACAGTTTATATACACATTATTAACATCTACCTGTGTATATCTAATGTATTACTTCCGTAAGTATAAAAGCAAAACTTTTTTCAAAAATTTGTTTTGGCGAACCAAAGTTTTAAAAAATTTTATTTTTGGTTGATATTTACTTTATTTTTTTTCTAAAATTATTTTTTTCACACTTTCCACAATTAATTTTGTATTTGTATTTTCTTTTATTTCTTTTTCTATTTTATTACATCCATGCATTACTGTTGTATGATCTCTTTTTCCAAATTCTTCACCAATTTTAGGAAATGAAAGACCAGCTACTTCCCTACACAAGTACATTGCTATTTGTCTAGGATAAGCAATATCATTTGATCTTTTTGAACTTTTTAAATCTTTCTTATTTATATTGAAATATTTTGCTACTACATCTTGTATATAATCTGCTGAGATTACTTTTTCTTTTTGTGCAGAAATATCATTAATTGCTTTTTCTGCCATTTCTATAGTTATTGGTCCGTTAGCTAATGTGGAAAAAGCAACTAATTTGTTAAAAACTCCTTCTAATTCTCTTATATTAGAAGCAACTCTTGTAGCTATTGTTGATAAAATTACATCATCTACTATTATATTATCTGTTTGAGCCTTTTTCCTTAATATAGCTAAACGTGTTTCATAATCTGGAATTGATATATCTGCAATTAGTCCCCATTCAAATCTAGATTTTAATCTATCTTCTAATAAAGGAATATCTTTTGGTGGTCTATCACTAGAGATTACAATTTGTTTTCTATTATCATGTAGTGTATTAAATGTGTGGAAAAATTCTTCTTGAATTCTTTCTTTTCCAGCTATAAATTGAATATCATCTATTAATAGAACATCAATATTTCTATATTTATTTCTAAATTGTTCATTTTTATTGTCTTTTATAGCATTAATTAATTGATTAGTAAATTTTTCTGAAGTTACATATAATACATTTGAATTTGGATTATTTTTTATTACTTGATGTCCAATTGCATGCATTAAGTGAGTTTTTCCTAATCCAACATCTCCATATAAGAATAATGGATTATATGAAGTTCCTGGTGCTTCTGCAACTGCTAAAGAAGCAGCGTGCGCAAATCTATTGTTATTACCAACTACAAATGTATCAAATGTGTATTTGGGATTTAAAGAATTATTTGAAACACCAATTTCATTGTCATTAAAACTTTTTTCTTCTAACTTAACATCATCTTCTTCTGAATCTGGATCCTTATATTCTACTATGATCTTACAATCTTTATTTGTAATAAATTTGAAAGTATTTGTTACTAAATCATAATATCTTGTTTCCACAGCATCTTTTTGAAAAGGTGAAGAAGCGATTAATATTATTTTATCATCAGTAAAATCTCTTATTTCTAATGATTTTATCCATGTTTCATAAGAAATATTTGTCATTTCATCTTTTAAAAGATCTTTTGCTTTAGTTAAAAGTTCATTTAGTTCATTTGACATTTCTTTCAATCCTTCCTAAAAAGTATAAGGGAATAAAGAATAACGTGAATTTTTTTCGTTATCCACAACAGTATCCACAACTGTTGATAACTTTGAAAAATATGTAAAAATACTGTAATACAAGTGTCAATATTTACAAAAAAAAATAAAAAATATTACTATTCCCTATTGTTTTTACATTATATATAAATAAAGTAACTTAGTCAATAATAAAGGACAAAAAACTTAAATAAATCTGTGTATAATGTGGATAATTTTGTGGATAAGTGTATAAAAAATATAAAAATTACATTTTATTACAAAATATTACAAATTTTATAAATGCTAGAATACCGTAACATTACAATAGAGAACAGATTTTTTCTTTTTACGACAATAAATAACATTTTTAGGGTGTGAATAATTTTTTATCCACTATGTGTATAAGTTTGTTTTTGATATGTTTTAGTTTTTGAATAATATATAATAAAATGTTGACAAATACTTATTTCCTATAGTATAATTGATATGCTTTTTAATTTTAGAGATAAATATTTATATATTTTTACAACAATATAATAGGAGGTGCATAAAAATGAAAATGACTTATCAACCAAAAACAAGACAAAGAAGTAAAGAACATGGTTTCATGAAAAGAATGAAAACTAGAGCAGGAAGAAATGTTTTAAAAGCAAGAAGAAGTAAAGGAAGAAAAAAATTATCAGCTTAAGTATATGGCCACATTAAGTGGTCTTTTTGCAATCTATAAAAAATAAAGAGTGGTAAGAAATGTTAAATACAGATACATTAAAAAAGAATTACGAATTTAAAAATGTTTTAACAAAAGGAAAATACTATAATGGAAATTATATTGATATTTATATAAAAAAAAATAATAAGAATTTCAATTATATAGGTATAGCAGTAAGTGTAAAAGTAGGAAAAGCTGTAAAAAGAAATAGAATAAAAAGATTAATTAGAGAAAATTATAGATTACTAGAGGATAAAATTTCTGTTGGGTATGATATAATTTTTTTATGGAAAAAAAATAAAAATATTTCTGAAGCTAATTTTTTTAATATTAAATATGATATAATAAAAACATTAAATAAAAGTAATTTATTAAAAAAAGATGAGGATTAATGAAAAAAATATTAATTTTTTTTATAAATATATATCAAAAACATATATCTTCTCTTATATCAAAAGAGGGAATACATTGTAAATTTTATCCTACATGTTCCGAATATACAAAACAAGCTATTAATAAGTATGGTTCACTAAAAGGAAGTTTCTTAGGGATAAAAAGAATTTTAAAATGTAATCCTTTTTCAAAGGGTGGATATGATCCATTAAAATAAAGGAGATAAAAATATGTCATTTTTAGCAAGTATATTTGGTACGATATTAAATTTTATTTATAATCTCGTAAATAATTACGGTTTTGCAATAATTTTATTTTCTATATTATTGAAAATAGTGTTATTGCCATTATCTATAAAGCAACAGAGAACAATGCAAAAAACTTCAAAAATTCAAGAACAGATGAAATCATTGCAGTTTAAATATAAAAATGATCCAGAAAAATTAAATCAAGAAACAATGAAGCTATATAAATCTGAAAATATGAGTCCTTTTAGTGGATGCTTAAGTGCAATACTTCAATTAGTCATATTATTAGCAGTATTTTATATGGTAAAAAGTCCATTAACATTTGTAAAAAATGTTTCTGAAGAAGATATAAATAATTATAAGAATGAACTTCAATCTGCAAATATAGAGATAAATCAAGCATATCCTGAGATTTCAATAATTCAATATAAAGGAAATGAAGATGAAAAAGTATATTTTAATATGGAATTTTTAGGTTTGGATTTAAATAAAGTTCCAATGCAAAATTTATCTGATCCTAAAGTATATATTATTCCGATTTTATATATTTTGTCTACATTTATTAGTACAAAAATATCAACAAATATGAATAAAAAGGGTAAAGATAAGAAACTCCTAAATGATCATATAGAAGAATATGAAGGAGAAAGTAAAGAAGTTAAAAAAGAAGTTGAAGAAGTGGACATGGTAGAACAAACTAATAAAAGTATGTCTTTGTTAATGCCTATAATGTCAATATCAATTTCTTTAGTAGCACCATTAGGACTAGCTTTATATTGGTTAACTAGCAATGTACTAATGATATTAGAGAGATTTTTTATAAGTAAATATCTTAAATCTAAGGAGGAAAAAGAAAATGTCAAATAGTATATTTGCAGAAGGAAGAACTACAAACGAAGCTATAGAAAATGGATTAAAACAACTTAATGCAAAAAGAGAAGATGTAATTATTAATGTAATAGGTAATGAAGAGAAAAGAAGTTTTTTTAGTATTTTAGAACCAACAAAAATAAAAGTAGAATTAACATTAAAAGAACCTGTAAAAAATAAAAAGGCTAATATTACGGACGAAGAATTAAACGAAGTATTAGAAACAATGAAAAAGTTTTCAAATGACTTTTTTAATCAATTAAAAATAAATAATTTAAGTATAAATATTGAAGAAAAAGAAAAAAGAATATATATTTCTGTAACTGGAGATGATATTAATTATTTAATAGGATATAGAGGAGAAACACTTAATTATTTACAATTAATTTTTTCGAATGTTGCTAATAAAAAACTTAAACATAAAAGTAGCGTAATATTAGATATTGAAAATTATAGAGAAAAGAGAAAAGTTGTATTAGAAGAATTAGCAGAAAAAATATCAAAGACAGTAGTAAAAAATAGAAAAAAAATAGAGTTAGAACCAATGTCTGCTTATGAAAGAAAAATAATACACACAAAATTACAAAACAATTCAAAAGTAAAAACTTATAGTGTTGGGGAAGAGCCAAACAGAAGAATAATAGTAGATTTAAAATAATTTAATAAAGATAAAACAGAAGTCAAAGTTCTGGGTAATAAATAAGAAAAAATAATTGGAATTCTAATTCCAAAATCTTAAATATTTCCAAGCTTTGACTTTTAAATTTAAATAAAATGAATTATTATTATAATTAAATAAATTAAATAAAAAAATAATTAAATAAATAAATTAAATAAATAAATTAAATAAATAAATTAAATAAATAAATTAAATAAATAAATTAAAATAAATAATTAAATAAATAATTAAATAAATAATTAAATAAATAATTAAAATAAATTAATTAAAATAATTAAATAAAAAGAAAAGAGGGATAAAATGAGTACAATAGCTGCAATATCGACAGCCCCAGGGATTGGTGGAATTGGAATAATTAGATTAAGCGGGGAAAATACTTTTAAAATAATAGAAAAAATATTTATTCCAAAAAATAAAAATAAAGAAATAAAAGGATATACGTTTAAATATGGACATATTATTAATCCAAAAACAAATGAAATATTAGATGAAGTATTAGTTTCTTATTTTATAAAACCAAATAGTTATACAACCGAAAATATGTGTGAAATTAATTCTCATGGTGGAAATATTGTTATGGAAAATATTTTAGATGTATGTTTAGAAAATGGTGCAGAATTAGCAGAGCCAGGGGAATTCACAAAAAGAGCTTTTTTAAATGGTAGAATAGATTTATCTCAAGCAGAATCTATAATAGATATTATAAATAGTAAAACTCAAAAAGAATCAAAAGCTTCTTTAAAGCAATTAGAAGGTTTTTTATCTCAAAAAATAACTAATATACGTAAAAAAATAATGGATATAATGGTAGATGTTGAGGCAGATATAGATTATCCAGAATATGATATAGAGGAAGTTACAGAAAAGAAAGCAGAGGACATGCTAAAAGATGTAAAGAACGATTTGTTAGAACTAAAAAATACTTTTGATAATGGAAAAATTATAAAAGATGGAATAAAAATAGCTATAGTTGGAAAACCAAATGCAGGTAAATCATCACTATTAAATGCCTTATTAAGAGAAGATAGGGCTATTGTAAGCAAATATAAAGGTACAACAAGAGATAGTATAGAAGAATTGATGAATATAGATGGAATTCCAATAAAAATAATAGATACAGCAGGAATAAGAGAAGCTGATGATGAAGTAGAAAAAATTGGAATACAAAGGGCTAAGGAAATTGCTAACGATGCAGATTTGTTAATTGCTATTTTTGATATAAGTGATAAAATAGATAATGAAGATTTAGACATTATAGAACTTATAAAAGACAAAAAGACTATAATTGTATTAAATAAGATTGACTTAGTACAAGAAAACGTAAAAATAGATGAGAGAATTACTAAACTAGGTAAAGATATAATAAAGATTTCAGCTTTAAATAAAGAAGGAATTGATCAGATAAATAAAACTATTTCGAAAATCTTTAAAATAAATGAGATAAATATAGATAATGAAATTATAGTAACTAATACAAGACATAAGAACTTAATAAATAAGGCTATAAAATCAACTGAGAATGCTCAAATAAGCTTACAAAACAAGATGCCAATGGATATTATTGCTATTGATATAAAGGACATTTTGGAGAGCTTAGGAGAAATAACTGGAGAGGATGTTTCAGAGAATATAATCAATGAAATTTTTGCTAAATTTTGCCTAGGAAAGTAAAAATGTAAACTAGCAAATTCAGTGTAGGAACAAAAAACGAACATAAACCTATAAGCTAAGATGACTGTAAGCAAACGGAGTTTTTTAAAAATTGACTTAGAGTCAAAAAATAGACTTTGTGAAAATTATGTGAAATTTGTATATTGGTTAAAAAATCAATAAAATATTAAATAAAATATATATAAAAAAATAAAATAAAACAATTTTGATTGTTCCATAAAAAACGAAAAATTGGAGGTAAAAAATGAAATACAATGCAGGAAATTATGATGTTGCTGTAATTGGAGCTGGACATGCTGGATGTGAAGCAGCGTTAGCAGCAGCAAGAATGGGAATGAAAACAGTCATATTTTCAATTAGTCTAGAGGCTGTTGCAAATATGCCTTGTAACCCTCATATAGGAGGAAGCTCTAAAGGACATTTGGTAAGAGAGATAGATGCTCTTGGTGGAGAAATGGCAAAAAATATAGACAAAACTTTAATTCAAATAAAAATGTTAAACACATCAAAGGGACCAGCAGTACATTCTTTAAGAGCACAAGCTGATAGAAAAAGATATCAAATGGAAATGAAGCATACTATAGAAAAACAAGAGAATCTTAATATAAAACAAGCAGAAATAACCAGAATAAATATTATAGATAATGCAGTAAAAAGTATTGAAACAAGTGTAGGTGCAGTATATAATGTAAAAACTGTAATTTTAGCTACAGGAACTTATCTTAAAGGAAAAATATTTATGGGCGAGTATTCACAAGAAAGTGGGCCTGATGGTGTATTTGCAGCAAATGAATTATCAGATTGTTTAAAAGAGCTAGGAATTAACATAGTAAGATTTAAAACAGGTACTCCAGCGAGAATAAATAAAAAGACAATAGATTTTTCAAAGATGGAAATACAAGAGGGAGATACAAATATAATTCCTTTTTCATTCATGGACAAAGCACCAACAATAGAGCAAGTACCATGTTATTTAACATATACTAATGCAAAGACACATGAGATAATCAGGAAAAATTTAAATAGATCTCCATTGTTCTCCGGAGAAATTTCAGGTACAGGACCAAGATATTGCCCATCAATAGAAGATAAAGTGGTTAGATTTGCAGATAAAGAAAGACATCAAATTTTTGTTGAACCAGTAGGCTTAGATACTGATGAAATGTACATACAAGGAATGAGTTCATCTTTACCAGAAGATGTTCAAATTGAGATGTATAGAACTATTCCTGGTTTAGAACATGCAGAATTTACTAGATCAGCATATGCAATAGAATATGATTGTATAGACCCATTAGAATTACAATTAAGTTTGGAACATAAAAAATATAAAGGACTATTCTTTGCTGGACAGATAAATGGAACTTCAGGATATGAAGAAGCAGCTTGCCAAGGTCTTATAGCAGGAATAAATGCTTCACGTGAAATACAAGAAAAAGAACCTGTTATTTTACACAGATATGATGGATATATAGGAGTTTTGATTGATGATATAGTTACAAAAGGAACAAATGAGCCATATAGAATGATGACTTCTAGAGCGGAATACAGATTATTACTAAGACAAGATAATGCAGATTTGAGATTAACTGATATTGGTTATGAAGTTGGTCTTATATCAGAAGAAAGATATAAGAAATTTAAAGAGAAAAAGGAAAATATAGAGAAAGAAAAAGAAAGAATATATAATAAAACTATAAAACCTACAGAAAAAGTAAATGAATTCCTTGAAGAACACAATTCTTCAAAAATTAATAATGGTATAAAACTAGCTGAATTACTACGAAGAACAGAATTAACATATGAAGATTTAAAAGAAATCGATGAAGATAGAACAGAATTAAGTGAGCAAGTAAAAGAAGAAGTAGAAATACAAATAAAATATGAAGGATATATAAAATTACAAAATGCACAGGTAGAAAAAGCAAAAAAATTGGAAAATAAACTATTACCAGATGGTATAAACTATGAGGCTATAGGTGGAATTAGATTAGAAGCAAGACAAAAACTATCAAAATTAAGACCAAGATCTGTAGGCCAAGCATCTAGAATATCAGGGGTTTCACCTGCTGATATATCAGTAATATTAATATACTTGGAACAATTAAAAAGAAATAATAAAGGAGAATAATATGCAAATAGATGAATTTTCATATGAAATGAAAGATAAAATGAAAAGAATAGATATAGATATAACTGATAGACAAGTGGAAAAATTCTTTTCATATATGAATTTACTAATAGAATGGAATCAAAAAATTAATCTAACAACAATTATTGAGCCTAAAGAGATAATAATAAAGCATTTTGTTGATTGCGGAACAATATTAAAATATTTAAAAGATGGCGAAAACATTATAGATATAGGTACTGGAGCAGGTTTTCCAGGGATACCAGTCAAAATATTAAATGAAAATTTAAATGTAACATTAGTAGATTCTTTAAATAAGAGAATTAACTTTTTAAATGAAGTATGTACAGCTTTAGATTTAAAAAATGTTGAACTTATACATTCTAGAGCTGAAGATTTAGCAAGAAATAAAGCATATAGAGAAAGTTTTGATAAATCTGTTGCAAGAGCTGTGGCTAATTTAACTACTTTAGCAGAATATGACTTGCCATTTATTAAAAAGGGTGGTCAAATGATTGCAATGAAAGGGTTTGAGATAGACGAAGAATTACAAAATGCTGAAAAAGCAATTAACATTTTAGGTGGTAAAATAAAAGAAGTAAATAAATTTACTTTAATAGATACAGATAACAAAAGAAGTATAGTAGTTATAAATAAGGTAAAACCTACACCTAAGCAGTTTCCTAGAAAAGCGGGAAAACCATTAAAAGAACCAATCAAATAATGTAAAAAAATAAAAAATATTGATAATTTTCATTGACATATTAACCATATTTTTATATGATTAATATGTTAATTTTTTTATATATACATACAAATGCAAAGCTTAAGAAAACAGCTCAAATGCTTGATATTTAGCTATTTATAACTAAATTTGTAATAAAAATTAATATTTAATATTAAGCAAGGGGGAATAATTTTGGGAAAAATAATATCAGTAGCAAATCAAAAAGGTGGAGTTGGAAAAACAACTACAACAGTTAATTTAAGTGCAGGATTGGCCAATAGAGGCAAAAAGGTACTAATTATAGATGCTGATCCTCAAGGAAATGCGACTAGTGCTGTAGGAGTGGACAAGGAATGTGAATTATCAACATATGATGTATTAGTAAATGAAGTAGATATGAGCGAAGTTATTCAAGCTACTAGCACAAGAAAACTAGATATTTGCCCTTCAAATATTAATTTGGCAGGAGCTGAAGTTCAACTTGTATCAATGGTTTCAAGAGAATTGAGATTGAAAGAGCAACTTGATAAAATCAAGGGAAATTATGATTATATTTTTATAGATTGTCCACCGTCATTAGGTTTAATTACTCTAAATGCTTTTACAGCATCTGATAGTGTATTAATTCCTGTTCAATGTGAATATTTTGCACTAGAAGGATTGGGACAACTAATGAATACAATCAATATAGTAAAAAAACATTTAAATAAAGAGATTTACATAGAAGGAGCGGTTCTTACAATGTATGATTTAAGAACCAATTTGGCAAATCAAGTTGTAAAAGAAGTTAAGAGATATTTTGAAAATAAAGTTTATAAAACAGTTATACCAAGAAACGTTAAACTTAGTGAAGCCCCAAGTTATGGAATGCCAATTATAACATACGACCCTAAATCTAAAGGAGCAAAAGCTTACGATAAACTGGCAAAAGAGTTTATAAAAAGGGCATCTGAAGAAAATAAATAAAATGATGAAAGGATGATGATATAAATGGCTAAGAAAACTGGATTAGGAAAAGGCTTAGATGCCTTATTTGCAAGTACTGTAGAAGAAGAGAGAAAAGAGGAAGAAATCCAAGCAGGTGAAAAAATTCATAAGTTAAAACTTATCGAGATTGAGCCAAATAGAAACCAACCAAGAAAAAAATTTGATGAAGAAGCTCTAGAAGAGCTTGCCAATTCTATTAAAGAATATGGATTGTTGCAACCAATAATTGTTACAAAGAAAGATGATTATTATGAAATTGTTGCTGGTGAAAGAAGATGGAGAGCTTGTAAAAAGGCTGGATTGACTGAAATACCAGCAATTATAAGGGACGATGATGAAAGAAGAAATAAAGAAATAGCTTTAATAGAAAATATACAAAGGGAAGACTTAAATCCTATTGAAAAAGCAATGGGAATAAAAAGTTTAATGGATGATTATGGTTTGACACAACAAAAAGTGGCTGATATTTTGGGAAAAGCAAGAAGTAGTATTGCTAATAGTGTTAGAATTTTAAATTTAGATGAGAGAGTTATTCAGTTAGCACTAGAAGGAAAACTAACAGAAGGACACTGTAAATCAATATTAGCAGTTCCAGATAAGGATAAGCAATATGCAATGGCACTATATATTATAGAATCAGGTGATAGTGTTAGAGAAGCAGAAAAGAAGATGGCTAGAAACAAGACTAAGACTAATAAAGATAGAAAATATGAGCCAATTTATAGAGACATAGAAACGTCATTTAGAGATTTTTTTGGAACCAAGGTTAAACTTGATGCTGGAAAAAGAAAAGGAAAGATTATAATTGAATACAGCAATAATGATGATTTAGAGAGAATTTTAGAATTAATTAAACAATAAAGAGAGGAAATATATGGAAAATATTGTTAATGCATTAAATAATACTTATGTAATTTTCGGGATAATTATAGTAAACATAATATTAATTATATTATATATATCTAGTAATGTAAAATTAAGAAAATTGAATAAAGAATATCGTAATTTTATGAAGAAAATAGGCAAGGGAGAAGATATTGAAGAAAACCTAAAAGTATACATAAAAAAAGTTGAAAAGGTTGAAAAAGAAAACAAAGAAATAGTTCAATATTGTGAAGATTTAAATAAAGAATTAGCTAAAACAATTAGAAAAGTAGGAATTGTAAGATATAATGCTTTTAAGGATACTGGAAGTGATTTAAGTTTTGCTCTTGCACTATTAAACGATAATAATGATGGAGTAGTTTTAAACGGTATATATTCGAGAGAAATGTCAAATATATATGCAAAGCCAATAAAAGCTGGCAAGTCAAACTATACAATATCTGAACAAGAACAAGAAGCAATAGATAAAGCAATAGAATCAAATGGATATAATGTAATTGAATAAAATGAAGTAAGAAAACAGTTATTGAAGATGAATTTAATAACTGTTTTTTATTGAATATACAAGCTTAAAATTAGTGTAAATGGTAGGAACATTTATAAATATAGTGTAAAATAAAGCATATTTTTAAATAAAAAGGACAAAATTATATTGACAATGAATTAAGATTATGCTAATATATATATTGTCGTGAGACACGGAGAGGTGGTCGAGTTGGTTTATGGCACCAGTCTTGAAAATTGGCGTAGGTTTGTAGCCTACCGTGGGTTCGAATCCCACCCTCTCCGCCATTTTTTTTATATAAAATAAGATAAGGAGAATTACCCAAGTGGTTGAAGGGGACGGTTTGCTAAACCGTTAGGGTTTCGTAAGGGGCCGCGAGGGTTCAAATCCCTCATTCTCCGCCAAAAGAAATGCTGTTATGCATTTCTTTTTTTATTGTGCAGGAAAAATCGAAAATTTTTCTGAAACAACAAGATATGTTACCTATGTTAGTGCCAAATGCGAAGCAATTGGGTACATGTGGCGAAGTCACATTTTTGATGTCTCGAAAAAAGATATAATTCTCGAAAAAAGAATTACGAAAATGGATTTTAAGCAAATATAAATAATGATTAATATAAGTTTATAAACAAGAAATAAAACTCTTTAAAACGTATCCTGATAAGAAATAAAACAATCAATTATTTGTAAACAATATAAATACGAAATTTTGACAATTTAAATATATAAAAAAGAATTGTAAAAAGTAAAATAGAAATTATATTAAAATAATAAAAAATATTTTCATAAAAATATTTTACATACGGATTTAAGAGTTTGGAAATTATGTTAGAATTAATTTATATAATAATTTTATAAATAATTGTTTTTATAACTATTAATTAGATCTAAATAAATGTAGTATATTTTAATTAATTAAAGTTTCATATATTAATATTAAATAATAATAATTAAAAATATTTAATTAAAAAATATAGTAAAATAATAAATATAATAATTATCAAATAAAAAGTCAAATATTAAATAATTAAATTATTTATATAATTAGACAAAATAAATAATAAAATAAAAATATTAATTGTTATAAATAAAATTAGTTAATAAATTAAACATAATAAATATTGAATTATAATTTTATTAAATTAAAATAAAGATAATTAATAAAAAATAAATAAGAGAATTAAATAAATTGTTTATATAAAATATGAATAAAAAATAATAATTAATTCATGAAATAAAATTAGTTAATAAATTAAATATAATAAATATTAAATTATAATTTTATTAAATAAAAATAAAGATAATTAATAAAAATAAATAAGTAAATAAAATAACAATAATTAATTAATGAAAATAAAAATTAATTAACAAATTAAATAATGAAAATGGAAAATTAGAATTCATATTAGTTTATTATAAAAATAATAATTAATTTAATACAAAAAAATAATTAATAAAATAAATATTATAAATAGAAAAATATAATTTTATTAATTCATATTAAAGATAATAAATAGAAAATAAATAATTAATAAAATGAATATAATATATACAAAATTATGAGTTTAATAATTTAGAATAAAGATAATTAATAAATAAAAAATAAATATATTAATAAAATTAATTATTTATATAAATTATAAATTAAATAATAATTACTATTAATTAATAAAAATAAAATTATTAATAAAAAAATTTAATAAATATAAAATAAGAGTTTGTTAATTTACAATAAAATAATTAGAGAATAAAAAAGTAATTAATAAAATAAATCTATAAATACAAATTTAATAATTTATATTAAAAATAATTAATAAATAAAAAATAAATATATTAATAAAATTA
>JAHAKD010000005.1 GCA_018371855.1 Clostridium sp. | reverse complement strand
TTTCATTTACTGTTATCCATCTGTCACTATTTTTTCTGTATTTAATATTATGAACATCTGCTTCTTCTATTGTTGCTTTTACATCTGTTCTGAAGCTATTATTTACTCCTGTTCCTTCTAATTTTATTACCGGAGCTGTTTTATCTATTGTAAATGTAACTTCTGCTCTATTATATGCTTGGTCTATTACTTCTATTGTATATGTTCCTTCTTCTGTAAATGTCAATTCTTCTTCATTTACTGTTATCCATCTATCATTATCTTTTCTGTATTTTATGTTATGTGCATTTACTTCTTCTACCACTACTTTCACATCTGATCTGAAGTTATTATTTACTCCTGTTCCTTCTAATGTTATTACTGGTGCTGTTTTATCTATTGTAAATGTAACTTCTGTTTTGTTATATGCTAAATCAATAACTTCTATTGTGTATGTTCCCTCTTCTGTAAATGTTAATTTTTTTTCACTTACAGTTATCCATCCGCCATCATCTTTTCTGTATTTAATGTTATGAGCATTTGCTTCTTCTATTATTGCTTTTACATCTGTTCTGAAGTTATTATTTACTCCTGTTCCTTCTAATGTTATTACTGGAGCTGTTTTATCTATTGTAAAGTTTATTTGTTCTGATTTATTTCCAGCTTTGTCAGACATAACTACTTCATAATTTCCTTCTTCTGTTAATGGTGTTCCTAATTCATAATTTTTAATTAATTCACCATTTTTTCTTAAATGGATTGTTCCAAGATTTGCATCTTCTGCTGTAATTATTACATCTGATCTAAAGTAATCATTAACTCCTGTTCCCTCTAATCTTACAACAGGTTTTGTTCTATCATATATAACTTTTGTATAATCATCACGATTAATCTTTGTTTGATCTAATTTTTCTCCAACATTTCCAGCTATATCAGCATATCCATATACTTCGAATGGTATTTCACCTTCTGGCATAGTTTCATCCATTGTAATGTCTACCATATAGTAATAAATGTTTTGTTCTGGTTTTGAGCTTTGTGGGCGATATGTTGCTGTATATTCTTTTCCAAATACTTTAACAGTAGGTTCAACAGCTAATTTTTCTGTGAAAGAAATTAAAATGCGTACTTCGTCTCCTCTTTTTGCATATGTTAAATCTTTTACATCGTTTACATAGCGTGTTTTATTTAATATTCCTAATTTTGAATATACTGGAGCAATTGAATCATATATAAATGTATATGTATATTCATTTCCAGCCATATCCCATGTTCTAATTGTATTTTCACCTTGTTTTAAGTAATTTTTAATAACAGCAAAATTTGCATCACCTAAAGTAGCTGGTGTCATTCCTGTTATTAAAGTATCATTTACTTCATATTCTCCTTCTAGCATTAAATTGTCGCTAAATTTGAAACTTACTTTGCTAAATATTCTTTGTATAGCATCTCCTATATATTGTTCATCTGGTTCGTTAACCCCTTCTGTTCCTTTAACAATAATTCTTGGTGCTGTACCATCATAGAATACTCTATGACCATTTGTTTGACCATCTTCATCTGGTATTATATTTCCACCTTTATCTTCTATATCAGATACTTTTAAAGTAATTTCTCCATCAACAAAGTCTGTATCTTCTGGAATTACATATTTTACTGAATAATCCCATCTGTCTTCTGCAGTTTGTCTTACTTCAACTAGTGAATCTTCCATTACATATTCTTTTCCATTATTTATTAATGTGAATGTTGGATTATGTGCTAATTCTTCATTAACAGCAATATACATATAAATAGTATCTCCACGTTTCACATAATATTCTCTTAATTCATTTGATTCACCAAATTTTAAGATGTTTGTTGCTAATCTAACAGGTGCTGTTACATCTGTTACATCTGCATCAAGATTCGCTAATAACTCTCCGCCAGAAACTGTCATATTGCTCCAAGCTAAAGTTAATGCTTGTGTTGGAATTGTTTCTGTAGTTGTTATTGTTGCTACTTGAGTACTACCATCTGTTGTTGTAGTAGTTGTTGCTGGCGTTGTAGTTCCAACATTAGTAGTTGTAGCACCATCATTATTAGCTACTGTTGTTTGTTCTTCTTGTTGTGGTTCTTCGCTTTGTGTTGCAGTTCCTTGATTATTATCATCGTTATTGTTAGGGACTGCATCTTGTGTTTGTTCGCTATTGCTACCGTTTTCGCCTATGGCTGTAGCTTCAGTTTCACCTTGATCTCTTAAGAAAACTACTACCATTGAAATTGCAGCAATTACTAATATTGCAATTATAACTATGGCAATTATAGCTTTCTTGCTTAAACTTTTTCCTTTCATAAATTATCCCCCTATAATTTATTTTTTTACTTCTTCCGCCTTAATAATAAGTCTGGATTTATTTCCGTTTTCGCAGGTTATTAAGGTGACTTCTCTAATTTCTTCTTTCGTCTCTAGTATGCTAACATCATTTGGATCTGTTACAAAAATAGCTTTAATTTCATACTCAACAGTATTTTTTTGTAAATCTGTTAAATAGATTTTATCTCCAGCTACAAGTTCATCATTTCTTCCGAACATTGTCCCATCATAATTATTATGACCAGCTAAGGCTAAATTACCTATTTCATTAACTTTTCCACCGCTAAACCTGGTTATTGATGTTCTCATGTTTTCTTTTGTAGTTGTATCTAAAATTGGATATTCTAGTTCAATTTTAGGTATATTAATAATTCCTATAACAGAATTATTACCAAATTTAATAGTTTCTGTTGTCTCTTCATGTTGTTTAATCTCTTCTACTATTTGTGCATTATTTTCTTCATTAATTTGATTTCCAATATATTTTTTTGCTATAAGCGCAATTACAATAATCGCAAAAATAATAACTATAAAAAGTAATATTTTATAAAATACTAACTTTTTATTTTTCATTTTTCTTAGATAAACTTCTTATTCTAATTGCTATTATTACTATTGCTACTACTGCAACTCCTAATAGAACAAATAATATTGGATTATCGTATGTAACTGGTAGCTCACTTCTTGTTTCTGTTTTAACAACTTCTTGTACTTCATCTTCTGAAGTTTCTTTCTTTGATGTTAAAACTTGTGCATCATATGTTGTAGCTCCGTTTAATTCTTTTTTTAATAAAACAACATATTGTGTACCATTTTCTGCATCAGCAGGTTGAGCTATTGTAGCATTTGTTACTTCTTTCCATTCTGCATTTGTTATAATATTATTCCATAAAGTAGTATATTCTTGAGCTACATTTATTGCTTGGAATATATCCATATCAGCATTTATTTTGCTCATTAAATTAACTAACTCTTTGCAAGATGTATTTTCATCATTTAATAGAACAATATCATAACTATATTTTGCATTTGCATTATCAGTAATCTTTAAAATACCTTGTGTTACTGTTCTTATTACATTATCTTCTCTTGTTTCTTCTGTTATAGTTTGAGTTGCATCAACTTTAATCCTATTTGTTAAAGTTTTCATTTCATTTATTTCTGCTTCAGTTGATACTTCTGTTGCATTTATAGGTTCTGCTTTTTTTATAATTTCGTCATTTACTTTTACCCATAAATATGAACCAACTTGTTCTTTTGAAACTTTTATTACACTATTTCCATTTGTATCTTTTGCTGTATACCAATTTAAATTATTTTCTTCGACATCTGCAGTAGTTGTTATTGCATAAGAATATTCATCATTTAAATATTCATTTAAATAAATAAGATAATCTCCATTGGCATTTTTTAATACCGCCATATCTTCGGCTGTAGCATTTACAGTGGCGTTTAAACTTAAAATAAGCATAACAGCCATTACGATTAATAAAATTTTAGAACTTAACTTTTTCATTCTATTCTCCCCTTTCCGCTACGGAATCATTATATTACACATCTTTACAAAAGTAAACAATTTTGCCATTTTTTGTTCACATTTTGCACACTTTTTCCTTGTATCCGTAGAGTTTTGGCCCTTTTTATGTACTATTGTTCTGTTTTGTATATTATGTAAGTATTTGGCTCTAATAACACTTTTTTTAAAGTGATTAAGCAAAGTAAGTTTTCTTACGGGCTAGCAGAATTTCGAATATTTGCACAAAAAAAGTACACTTTAATTAGTGTACCTCTTTTTGCTTTTTTAATTAAGTTTCTATTTTTATTATCGGCACTTCAAGTTCCTCTTTTGTTAACCCACAATGTGTTGACACTTTATTATCAATTTTTCCATTTGCTATAGTCAAATAATTTTCTAGTAAAATTCTAGTACCACTTGTTGATATAGCTACATAGTCTCCTAGAAAATCATCAACTTTTTTATGTTGTATCCCTTCTCCTAATAAGCCAGAATTTAAAAATTCTTGCTTTTTATATAAAATGAATTTATCTTTATTTTTACATAACATTTCTAGCGATTCTGAAATTTCATTCATTTCTTTTGCATTAATAGGTGTTTTAGTCTTTTGAGCACAATAAGCCGGTGAAACTTCATACACTTTAATATCCTCATTTTTTTCTTTGATTTGTTTAATTCATTTAATTTATTTTCTCCTTTATATCCATTTTTCTACATACTCATTTGGAATTTTTAAATTTCCTTTTCCTACACCAAGTTCAATATTTGGTTTGTTTTTTCCGTGATAATCACTTCCACCACTTTTATAATATCCTCTTTCATTACAAATTTTTTCTAAATATTTAATATTTTCTTCTGAAAATGTATTGTGCATACATTCAATTCCGTCCACATTATAATCTGTTAAAATATCACCTATAAATTGCTTTTTGTCTTCCGCCCACCTATATATAAATAAATGAGGTAAAAATACTAATCCTCCACAATTTTTGACTGCATCAATTGCCTCTTGTAAACTTGGATAATCTGCAGATTTATTTATATAGAATGGATATTCTGACTTTCCACAATATTTTTTAGAAAACACATCAAATTCTTCCCACAAATCTGCCGGTAATTTTTCTTTGTTTTCTTCGTGTGATTTTATTTCATAATATATTTTTACACTTGCCCAATCTTTTTTTGGATTAAATTCTATATTATTTTTTTCTCTCATCGTTAGTCCAAGCTCTATACATTTTTCATATAAAACATTAAAGTACTTATTTTGTATAACGTCTCTTGATTTGTCTTTATAATATTCATTTATCCAATCAGACATTTTATCTGTATTTATTTTATAACCTAATATTTCTATTATATGTGTACCATATGCACATTTTATTTCTATTCCTGGAATAACTTTACCAGTATAGTATTTTGGTATATCTATTTTTTCTAATTCTTTATACCCTTCACAGGTATCATGATCAGTAATAGATATATAATTCAAATTTAATTTTTGAGCTTTTTGTAATATCTCTTGAACAGAATCTGTACCGTCAGAGTTAGTAGAATGAATATGTAAATCTATCATTTTTATACTTCCCTTCTTTGTATATTTTCTTTTGCACTCTTTATTAGTTCAGCATGTACAATTCCATTACTTATAAGTGCTCCATTTATTGATTCGTCATATCTTTGCTCATTTCCAAATAAATCTGTTACTTTCCCTCCTGCTTCCTCTACAATTACTTTTACTGCTGCAATATCACAATTTTTTCCTTTTGTACCAGGAAATATTGAACACGTAAACTCTCCTGTTGCCACACACATACATGCTCTTATAATACTTCCGACACCTATGAAATATGTTTTTTTGTATAGTTCATTTAACATTGGTATAACATTATATACAGCTGCTGGCCACATATCGAAATGGCTTATACTTCTTTCATCTTCTAATTTATAATCATTTACAGTAATTTTTTCGTCATTGCAATATGCACCTTGTCCTTTTATTGCTGAATATAATTTATCTAAAAATGGATCATATACTACACCTACTTCTGGCACTCCATCTACTACCAGTGCTAAAGAAAATACAGCAACTGGAATATGTCTTGCATACATAGCTGTTCCATCAACTGGATCACATACCCATACATATTTACTTTTTCCAAATTTTTCTTCTTCTCCATCTACAGAATGATCTGGAAACTTTTCTTTTACTTTCTTTATTAAAATATGGTTAATTTCTTTGTCAGCTAAGGTTACTATTGTTTTATCGCCTTTATAACTTGCTCCATTATCTTGGTAAAAATACTTTTTCATTATCTTACCAGCTTCAATACACATCTCTTTTGCAAAATTTAAATACTCATTATTTTCCATAACAGCCTCCTTATTTAGATAATAAAATATTACATATTTTTCTTGCATTTTCGTTTAATTTATCTAAATTAAATTCATTTCCACCATATAAAAAAAATTCTTTTATAGCTAATTTTTTGTTTTTTAATGACCTATTCGTGTCCCCTTAATTTTTACTATCCATATATTCTTTTACTATATCCCTATATGGCTTTTCTTTTTCTTTTAATTTACTACAATTCATTCTGTCTACAAATTTATCTAATTCAACTCTTAATTTTTCTTTTTCCTCTTCTGTATTTGCTAAAATCTCTAACTCTATAAAGTTACCTACTCCATCTATTTTATCTAGCATAATATTATATTCAAATCCATCAATATTTTTTGAATATACTTTTCTATATTTTTTAAACGAAACATATTCTATATATCCAAGTTGATTTATAACGTATTTTGTATCTTCATAATCTTTTGGGTCTATTTTTATATTTACTTCTTTTTTTCCATATTTTTCTGTATTATTATCTGTTTTTGGTTTATATGTAAGTTCTATAAAATCTTCATTTGTCTTCCTTGTTCTTAAACAAGTCCTACTCTTAACAAATTCTAAATTCTTATCTGTAAAATATGTATCTTCTTCTACACTATCTTCTACAAGTTTAAAATTTTGCTCTTTTATTTTCTCTAATATATCCTCATAATTTTCTCCTAGATGATAACTTGCTTCTAATTCTATTCTACTAGCCATATTGACCCTCCTTACTTTTATTTTTTTATTTATTGTCAAGTATTGGTTACTCCATATATTTTGTATACATTTCGTTTGCTACTTTTAAAAATTTTTCCTTATCCTCTATTAAATCTTGTAATTTTTTTAATTCTTTTTCTCTATATTCATTATCTATATAATCTTTTTTGGCAGCATACCCTTCTTTTCCAAACTTAGTTACTGCATGCTCCCATGCTCTATTAATATGTTCTTCTTTTCCTATATTTCCATAATGTTCTTCTCCATATTCATATGTCCTTCTAAAAAATATTTCTATTGTAACAGTTTTATCAGCTGATGCTAATATTTTTCCATATATATTTCTAGGTTCTCCTGTTTTAGATGCCCTATGATCTTCTATCGCTTCTTTTATTAATTGCAATTCTGCTGTATTAAAAAATCTATTTAGATTTTTGTCCTCTTCCACTATTTTGGCAGATACTTTTTCATGATTCTCTCTATCTATATGATCACCAATGTCGTGATATGCTACAGCTGTATATAACATGTCCAAATTCACATTATACTTTTTGCCTAATATTAAGGCATTTCTCATTACTTCTTTTATATGTCTTATATCATGTGATTTTCCATTCTTATTGTATTCGGTAAATATCTTTTCTTCAATATATTCTTTTAATTCAGGGCTAATTTCATATTTTTTAATTAAAAGATGATAATGATAAGAACTACTAGTTTTTCCTTTTTCCTCGTAAAAATCTTCGATATGTTCTACTGATTCTATTATATTGTCTTTAAATAGCTTTTGTATTAAATCATAATCTGCATAAAAATGAGGTGTTCCATTTTCCGGTCCATCTTCTACTCTTATTTTCGTATTTTCATCAACTACTGGAAAATCTTTATTATTAAAAGCTGGAGAGCTTTTAGAACCTAGAGTTAAATAACATTCTCCATCCGCTCTTAGTACTCTATTTATTTCTTTAATTATTCTTTCTACACCTTTAGTATCTGTATGTGATATAACATTCCTACATAATATACAATCAAAAGAGTTATCTTCGTATGGCAGATTTAGCATATCTCCAATTTTATAATCTACATTTAAATTTAATTTCTCTGCCCACTTTTTAGTAGCGTTTACTGCTTCCTCGCTTAAATCAAAAGCACATGTATTAAATCCATTTTGTGCAAATAAAATTGTATGTCTTCCAATCCCACATCCTAAATCCAAAAAGTCTTTTTTCATTTGTTTTTTCCACCTGTTTAGCAAGTAATATGATTCAATACTTGGCTCTTTCCAAATATCAAGTTTGCTCGCCTTGCTCCAGTTCCATGCTTTAGATTCTACCATTACAATATACCTCCTTTTTCTGCTATATTATCACAACTACTTTATACAAACAAGCAAAAATGGATAGTAAAAACTATCCATCTGTCTTAACCATGAAAATTCTGGTATATAATTATACAACCTTCTTTTTAGTAACAAAAACTTTTTTATCTTTTTAACAGTCTTAAACTATTTAAAACAACTGTTAAACTACTTAATGTCATTGCCAAACTTGCAATCATTGGATTTAAAACTATTGGTAATAGTCCTGTTGCAAGTGGTATCATACATACATTGTAGAATAATGCCCAAAATAAATTTTCTTTAATTATTCTTATTGTACGTTTTCCAAGATCAAATATTTTTACTATATTGTCCATATTTTCGTTTAGTAGTATAACATCTGCAGAATCCGCACTAATATCTGTTCCGTTTTCCACACTTATTCCAACCGTTGCAGCTTTTAAACTTGGACTATCATTAATTCCATCCCCAACCATTGCTACATTATTATTCTTATTCAATTCTTTTATCTTATCTAGTTTTTGCTCTGGATTTACATTGCTTATAATATTTTCTATTCCTATTTGTTTTGCAATGGCTCTTGCAGTTTTTTCATTATCTCCAGTAAGCATTATGATTTTCTTATCCATTTTTTCTAATTTTTTAATTGTATCTGTAATATCTTTCTTTATTGTATCTGCTAACCCAATAATTAAAACAGTCTCTTTTTCATCAAATAAATATACTATGCTTTCACCTTTACTTGCAAATACTGCTTCATTATCCTTTAGTCTATTTTCTACATTCATTTTTTCTACATATTTGTAATTACCTGCATAATATTGCTTTCCATTTATAATTCCTTTAACGCCAAGTCCTGGAACCTCTTCGAAATCTTGAACTTCGAAAATATCTTTTTCATTATTATAAATACTTTTAGCTAATGGATGATTTGAATTTTTTTCTAGGCTTTTTAATATTTTTAAATTAACCTCATTATACACTCCATCTGCTATACTCATTTTTCCTGTTGTTAATGTTCCTGTCTTATCAAATACAATTGTATCTACTTTATTTATTGCTTCTAAGGTTTCGCTAGACTTTACTAATATTCCTCTTCTACTACAATTTCCAATTGCAACTACCATAGCAAGTGGTGTTGCTAATCCTAGTGCACATGGACATGCAACAACTAATACACTTACTAATGCCAAAATTGACCCATTAATATCTTTGGTTATTACAAAATTTAAAACAAATGAAATTAAGGCAATTATAAATATTACCGGAACAAAATATCCACTTATTTTATCTGCAATTCTTGCAATTGGAGCTTTTGTATTTGTAGCTTCTACTACCATTTTTACTATATTAGAAATACTAGAATCTCTACCTATTTTTTCTGCTCTATATTCTATATATCCATCATAGTTTATACTTCCTGCAATTACAGTATCACCTATTTTTTTACTAACAGGCTTACTTTCACCTGTTATAAATGATTCGTCTGTATGTGTTTTGCCATTTATAACAGTCCCATCAACCGCAATCTTTTCACCAGGCTTACTTATAACTGTATCTCCTTTTTGTATTTCATTTATAGTAACTTGTAATTCTTTTCCGTCTTTTAAAATTGTTCCGTTTTTAGGAGTTATTGTTACAAGATTTTTAATTGTATCAACTGCTTTATCTTTATTTTTCTTATCTATATACCTACCAATTTTTACAAAAAGAATTATTATTGCTGATGATTCAAAATATAAATGATGTACTAGTGATATATTTCCCATAAATACTTGAATTGTATTCCACAAGCTATACACAAAATTTACGATTACACCAACACCAACTAAAGAATCCATATTAGGCATTTTATGAATAATATTTTTTACACCATTTTTTATAATATCAAATCCATAAAATATAAATAATAATGATAGCACCATTAAAATTATCGCATATACTCGTGGGCTTTCCATCATATTTAATATCTTAGGAGTTGGCAAATTAATCATCTGCCCCATTGATATATACATTAAAATAATTCCAAGAATAGCAAATATTATAAGTTTTACAAGTTCATTGCTTTTCTTTTCGTCTTTTTTCTCTCCTAAACTTTTAAAACCAGCTTCTTTAACAAATCTATTTAAATCTTTTATACCTAAACTATCTTCATATTCTATTAATGCTGTTGCCATAACTAAATTTACAGAAGCACTAATTACTCCTTCTTGCTTATTTAAATATTTTTCTAAACCATTTGAACAAGCACTGCAAGTCATTCCTTCTATATTTAAAACAATCTTTTTCATATTTTACTCCTTCGAGATTTGAATATAGGGATTTTGTCGGGATTTGGGGACGTTGCTAAAATCCCTATTAAAATTTATACAGATATTTAATTCGGGATTTTAACAACGTTCCTATTTTCCTATTTTCCTATTTTTCTGTTTTCCTATTTTCTATTTTACTTTAAATCCTAAATTTTCTATTTTTTCTTTAACTACAGGCATATCTACTTCTTTTTTACTTTCTATTTTTACTGTTCCATCTTCGTGGTTTGCTTTTACATTTTTTATATTTTTAACTTTTCCTAATGCATTTTCTATTCTTTTTTCGCATCCACCGCACATCATACCTTCTACATTTAAAATAATTTCATTCATTTTTATTCCTCCTTATATATTTTGATAATTTTAAACAACTTAGTACTTAATCTTTTATTTATTAAATCTTTTAAACAAACTCATAAGTTCATCTATTACTTCTGTATCATTTTTTTCTATACTATCTGTAATACATGAATATAAGTGATTTTCTAATATATGCATAGATAAACTTTTTATTGAGCTTTCTATTGCAGATAATTGTATTAATATATCATTACAATATCTATCTTCTGCCACCATATTTTTTATGCCTTTAACTTGCCCCTCTATTCTATTTAATCTATTATTTATTATTTTCTTTTCGTCTTCGCTTCTTACTGTCTTTTTGTTGTTGCAACACTCTTTATTCATTCGACCACCTCTTGATATATAATATACCCTATATAGGTATTTAGTCAATATAGGGGTATACTTATTTTTTTATTGCAATATTAGTATTTCATAAATACATTATTACACACAATAAGGAGAGCACTGGTTAATGTGCTCTCCTTATTATATTACTCGTTCGGTATTATACTTCCTTCTGTCCACAATTGGTACAGTTCATTGCCCATGTACCAATACTGTCCTAAAAGCCCAAGTGCAGCATATTCTTCGGTGCCTCCTATCTTAAGATTTTCCTTGTCTGCCTTTTTCAAACTAACATTAAAAGCCCGAAAAGCCACATCTTCAAGACCGGCATTTTCGTTTTCGATAAGTAGCACTTCCAATTCTGTTGCCCATATCTCTGCAAATGATTTTGCAGTGCTTGGTTCTGTTTGCTTCCACATTCTTTTGATTGATTCATTTTTGAACTTCATATTTGTACCTCTCTATCTTATTCTGTGCTGTGGTCAACAAGTTATCAAAAATATTTTACCATATTTTTACATAATAATCTATAACAATATTTACATTATATTAATTTAAATATTTATGTTTATCACCTAATGATGCTAATTTTTCAATTTTTTTACTTTTTTATGTAAATGTGATATAATATATAGACACTATAATGCAGAAGAAAGGAGGACAATTTATGTCCAACGAAAAACAAAACATCTGGTTTCCAGATGTTGCTCCAATCCTATACCGGGGTGTTGGTAGCCTAGTGCAAGTTCAACGCCTGTATTTGGATAAAGTAATGAGCGAAGCAGACAAGCTTCGTGGGAATACATTCATCCCGAATTATCTGGATATGTATCACACAAAGCTTGCAAATTACTTGACCAAGTACTACAACTATGAATCTTTATCAGAGCTCGAAAAAGAAATTATCGAACTGAAACGATTCTTGTCCAGTTTGAAGGTTCCATGCTCTATATCTGGTAGGCTAAAGAACTATGTAGCATTACTTGAAAAAGTTCGAAGTTTCATCTATGATGGCTTAGATCCTTACTCAATAAATGATGAATTAGGATTTAGGCTTATCGTTGGAACTAAGCGTTATGACGATGAGGAATCGATTAAGCAACTCTATGATGTTGCTAACAAAGTCATCGCATTCTTCGTTATTAGAAAGGATTATCAGTTGATAAAGCCTTCACCAGCAAACGGACTTGGCTTTAATCCTGAACTCTTTCCGAAAATATTTGTTCCTCAAAAAGGTCTAATTTATCCGGAATACACGAAGTATGTAAAGGATTACTTCATTGCACCAAAAAAGAAAGGCTACCAGGCACTTCACATGGTCTTTCTTACCAAGACTGGATTAACAATTGAAGTTCAGCTAAGAACTTTTGCCAGTCACTTCCATGCAGAGTACATTTCAACTCATATGCTCCATAAAGATGAGCGATATGGAATTGATGAAAGCAAAGTTACTCCGGAGGAAAAGGAGGCTGAAGAAAAAAGACAAGCTGCTATAAAGGTTGTATTTGACCCAGAAAAGGTCAAACTGGACTCGTACTATTCTGAGAATGGTAAAACACTAGATCTAATCGGTTTACAAGAAACTATACGAGATCCATTCAACAACTTCTATGTTGCTTAAGGTCTCGTAAAACGCCCCTCTACACAAGAAATAAATTTCTTTCTGTGTAGAGGGGCGTTACTTTATTTATTTTTTCCTGTTAATGGAATATATATATATTGCATAAAAAACAATTCATATGGATTTCCGCCTTTACGACTACTTATATGCTTTATTTTTTTATTAGTACTAAGTTTTGCGTCCATCTCTTCAATCGCTTTTTTATTTGAATTCACTTCATAATATGCTGAAAATATATTATTATCCTCATATCCTGCTAATAATTCTGATTTGTCTGCAAATTTTTCTTTCATATTATTTAATGCATCCTCTTTTGATTTATATGTTATTTCTGCATTTTTATCTACTTCTTTTATTGTATTTTCTATTTTTTGTCTTTCTTCTACTGTTATAGAATCTTCCAAATAAATTGTCATTTCACTTACATATTTATTATAATTAACAAATATAGCAATGTTAAAAACAATCAAAATACTTAATATAATAGAAATTGCTATAATAATTTTAGTTTTCTTTTTCATCTTCTTTTTTATCTTTTTTAAATAATCAATTTCATCTTTTGTAATATCAGATTGCTCTTCTTCATTGTTCATTTCTGAATATACTTTTGCACAATTCTCACATTTTTTTAAATGTTTTTCCACAAATTCTTTTGATCCCTGTTTTAAGCATCCATCTTTATAACTAAATAATAAATCTTGAACGATATCACATTCGTTTTTCATCTTTATCCTCCTTTATTTTTTGTTTTCCCCTAAAATATGTAACTCTTACCCAATTTGGTGTTTTATTCATTACTTCTGCTATTTCCTCATTTTTTAGCCCACCTAATAATTTTAAATACATTACGCTTTTTGTTTCATCATTTAGCTTTTGAATTTTCTTTAATAAATCTAGCTTATCCTCTTGTAAAAATATTTTTTCTTCTAGTGAATTTTCTGTTATTAATTCATTTTCTACATCTTCTAAAGATATATTTTTTTGCTTTTCTTTTTTTCTTATATCTTTATATAAAATAAATTTCGCAATTTGACACAACCATGTAGAAATTTTACTTTCTCCTCTAAATTTATTTATGTTTTTAACAGCTACTAAGAAAGTTTCTTGTACTATATCTTCACTTAATTCTTTATTTTTGGTTAAGCAGAATATGTATTTATATACTATTTGAGCATAATTGTTATAAATCTCTTCTATATCCTGCATAATTTCCCCCTTTCATTTTATTAGTGCTAAAAACTTTATTTTTGTTACATATTTTTTAATTTTTTCTTCTTTTAATTATATCGTCCTCTGCTAGTTTGCCTATTAATAAAGATGAATGTACATCATGTAATTTACTATTTTCTGCTACAATTTTTTCATCATAATTTGCATAACAATATTTGCAAAAATGCTTACACGTATTATATGCACCTATATCTACCATTTCTACACAATTACACTTTCCGCCATTACGTGCTTTCCATTTTTTGAATTTAGTTTTGCCAGTAAGTCTTTCTGCTAATTCTTTTCCTAAACAATCTGCTTGTATAAAGCCATATTCCACCAAGTTCCTTTCTTCAAAACAAGTTTGTACAGTCATTCCGTTTTCTTTGGCACTCTTACTAAAATTCTTTCCTATTGCTTCATAATCACTTTTTTTAAACTCTTTTAATCTTAAAAATTTATAATTATTTCTAACATTTTTATAATCATCTATAAATGATATAATGAAATGCTTTATATATCCATTTAATAACTCGCATAAGTGATTAAATGCTTTTATATGATATTCTATAGTGTATTTATCACTTATAAATATTGGATCATATCTTACATATATGTTATCTATTCCTACTATCTTCGAAATCTCTTTAATTGCTTCTACTATTTTTCTTTTATCTGGAACACCTGGTTCAATATCACTTTTATATGGAGTTAAAGTAACATGAAATAATATTGGCTTTCCTATCTCATTTAAATATGGAATTATTGGCATTGGATTTTTGGTACAAAACATGATTGCATCAACATCTTCCACATATATTCTACTAACTTGTTTATTATAAAATGGATTTCTTACATCAAAAAAACCTTCCCTATATCTGTTCATAAACCATTCTGTGTAAAAAGCTACTATATCTGTTCTTCCACTTACATTTAAAATCATTCTATACCTCTTTATAAAAAAAATATATTCATATAATAATACAACCTATAAGGCAATTTAGCAACTGTTTAATTTAAAACAAAAAGCTCCCTTTATTACCTTTTACAGTAATAATGAGAGTTACATAAAATTTGAACTTTAAGCTCCATCCCTATAGTTCAAGCTTTCCTTTTCCACCTTTAAGTCCGCCATTTGCGTAGCCTTCTAATACATTTGTGTCAAAGGAAAATACCATATTATTTTCTTCACGATTTCTTTTTAATGCTAATTCGATTTCTTTATCTAATAGCTCTGGATATTCCATTCCTGCTGCTCTCCATAGATGGAAAGATAAACAACCAGGAATAGTATTTACCTCGTTTACATACACATTATCTGTATCTTCATCAATTAAAAAGTCTATACGAATCACACCTGTACAACCTAATATTTTAAATGTTTCTTTTGCTAAAGTTTGAATCTTTTCTTTTAATTCTTTACTTATATCTGCTGGTAATTTTAAAACTCCTGCATTCATAGATTGCTTTGCTCCACCAGTCTTTTTACCTCCAGAAATATATTTGTCTTCATATGATAAAATATCTGATGTTTTATCTAATTCTTCGCATTCTGAGGCATTACATTCTTCGTAATCACCTAGAACAGAACAATTTACTTCTTTTAAATTCTTTATAGCTTTTTCTATTAAAATCTTTCTTGCATATGTAAATGCATCTTCTATTGACTCTTCTAATTCTTCTCTATTTTTTGCAACAACTATTCCAATACTTGATCCTAAATTGATTGGTTTAACAATTACAGGATATTCTATATTAACTTCAACACTTTTTACTATGTCTTCTACTTCTTCGCTTTTATAATAACATTTGCAGTCTAAAACAGGGATATTATTTTCTTTTAAAATTGTTTTAGAAACATATTTATCCATTCCAACTGCAGATGATGTAACATCACATCCTACATATGGTAAATTAAACATTTTTAAAAATCCTTGAAGTGTACCATCTTCTACGTTTGTACCATGAACAATAGGGAATGCAACATCTATATAGTCATATACTTCATTTTCGTAAAATTTTTTATTTGTTCTTAATAAAACTGTTTTATTATCTTTTAATGAAAGAGTTACTTGTGTACTTATTCTTTTTAAATTCTCTATATTTGTGTATTGTTTTATATCATCAACAAAGTCTCCACAATACATTTTATTATCTTTTGCAATATATATTGGTACAATATCATATTTTTCCTTATTCATATTTTCTATAGCTTGAAGTGCAGTTATTATAGACACTTCGTGTTCTACACTCTTTCCACCAAAGAAAACTCCTAATTTAATTTTCATAAAAATTACCTACCTTCCTTTTTATATGAATTTAAACTCTTTATGAAATATGTCGTTTATCTTAAGATATTTATAAATTATAATTATCTGGCAAATCATTTTCCAATAAAACTGTTACTTCTTCTTTTAAATTCCAACTTATAATTTGACTAACAGCTTCTTGTGGCAAATTCACCTTAAATACTTTTTGCTCATCATAATTTTTTTCCTTTATTCCTTTAATCATGGCTTCGTAATTATCTGTTCCAACTAAGAAAATATAATCACAAACATCTGCCATGTATTTTCCAAATTCATAATTATATTTTTCTTGTTCTTTACCAAGTTCTATAAGACCTGGTGTAACTATTATCTTTATCCCTTTAAATTCTCCTAATGTATCAACCGCTGATTTTGAACTTATTGGGTTTGCATTATACGAATCATCTATTATTGCAATATTACCTTTTGGTAATAGTTCTAACCTATGTTTTACATTTTGTATTTCTCTTACTTTTACTGCAATTTTTTTCATTGGAACTTTTAAATAATCAGCTACAGCTATTGCCCCCGTAATATTTACAATATTATGCCTTCCTATTAATTTTGTTTTTAATTCTTTTTCTTCATTAGTTTCTTTATCTAAAATTTTAAATCTTAATCCTTTATTAGAAGATTCTAAATCAAATGAATTATAATCTAAATCTTTATCATTTACTCCATATGTCATCTTGTTCATATCTAATTCTTTATTCTTTATATATTCATTATCATAATTTAAAAATATAGTTCCATTATTTTGTTTTACGCTGTCTGCTAATTCAAATTTAGTTTTTATTATATTTTCTATGCTTTTAAAACTTTCTAAGTGTTGTGGACCTATAGATGTAATTACTCCTAATTTTGGATTTACAATATCACATATTTCTTTAATATCTCCAACATTTGTTGCTCCCATTTCACACAAAAATATTTGATGAGTTGGTTTTAATTCCTCTCTTATAGTTTTTACAACTCCCATTGTTGTATTATAATTTTTTGGAGTTTTTAAAACATCATATTTTTCTGATAATAAACTATACAAAAAATTTTTCATACTGGTTTTTCCATAACTTCCTGTTATTCCTATAACCAGTAAATTTGGCATTTCGCTTAATATTCTTTTTGCATCGTTTATATATCTCTTTCTTCCTAACATTTCTATAGGGTGATTTACTAAATTTGATAATATTATTAACATATTTGCCAATACATTTATAATTATTAATTTAGTTATTATATAATTTCGTATTCCTCCAACAAATAAAATTAATAGTGATATTATCATATCTGTAAATATTAATCTTTTTACTCTACCAGTATATTTTAATGATATTTTTGAATTTCTTTTTGGAATATTATATATTATTGAAATTCCTAAAATACTTATTGCAAGTACGTCTAATAATGTATTATTAAAATAAGTTAATACAGTTGGTATTAATAATATTAGTTGTAATACTATTTTTTTTATATTTTTTCTCATCCATTTAAAATGCTTTAAGAAAAAGTATGAATTTAGTTGTAACATATGTGTGTTAAATATTAACAATAATATATAATTTATAATAAGTTCTATTATAATTATTATCTTCATAAATATCCTCCAAATTTATTTTCCTATAAAATTTTTAATTATATTATTTATTTGTACAGGTATTTCTAAAAATACATAATGAGAACAACCTTTAAAAGTTACTAATCCTGCATTTGGTATCTCTTTTTCCATAATTTTAGCATCTGCTAATGGTGTTTCTGTATCATTTTCTCCCCATAATAGTAATGTTGGAACATTTACTTTTTGTAATCTATCTTTTAAATCCTCATTCACTAATTTTACTAATGTATTTCTCATAACAGGTGTTGCATTACGATAATCTACTGATCCCATTTTTTTCTTTAAATTTTCTAGCGCATTTGGTACAATTTTTTTTGCAATTCCCGTATTTAATAGTTTTTTTCCCAATTTTACTATAGACAACTTTGCCTTTTGTCTTGCTGTTTTTTTATGAACTATTCCTGCACTTCCTATTAAAATTAACCTTCTTACTTTAAATTCTAAATTTCCTTCACTTAGCATTTTTATTGCAATTCTTCCACCATTTGAATGTCCAATTAATGTTATATTATCTATTTTATTTATTTTAATAAATTCTTTTACTAATTCTATAAAGTTATCTGTATTCCATGATTCTTTAGGTTCTTCAGACTTTCCAAAACCTGGCATATCAAAATAATATACTTTTGCATATTTAGAAATATTATCTATTAAATTTTTATATACATTATAATCTGTTCCCCAACCAGGTAAAATTAAGACATTATCTCCTTCACCTTGCTCTATGTAATTAATATTTAGTCCTAAAATATTTATATTAATCAGCTCCTTATTATTTTTTACTATTCTATATTTTATTGTATGCTAATATCAACTCATAATTTTTCACGTATTTTATTTTATTTCACATTTATTTCACGCTTTTATATTGACTTTTATATATTATGTAAATATAATGTTTATATATTTATTGGAGGTTATATATGAAAAAGAATTTTATTCGTTTAAATATAAATGATAATTATTTATCTTTTGGTAATTTTTTTAGAATTTTAAAAGAAGAAAGTAATAATTCTGCAAGTTTTTGGCAAGCAGATTTATTCTCTATAATTTTTAATACAGATACAATTGCAGATAGTACTGTTAATAATTACTGTACAGGTTTTAGAGCAATTAATTCTACTTATAAAAATTATATAAAAAGTTTAAAAAGTGAATATCAAAAAAATTCTTCTGCTTTACTTCCTATTTTTTCTGAAATATTAAAATTAATAGATATTAACGTTCCAGCAAAAATTACAATTAATATTTTTAACACAAATGAAAAAATGCGACATATTTGTACACGACTATATTCTATTAGTAAAAATGACTCGGATATTACCACTAATCTTTCTAATCGTTTATACTCAAATTTAACTAATAACAATCTATATAATTTTATATCTGAAGTTTTATTTTACACTGTATTAGATAAAAAACAACCTATTTATATTGATGAAAATTTAAATAATATAATTGAAAAGAAAATATATGATACAAATATTTCTGTAAATGATATTGAAGATTTTATTAATATTCAATTAACCTCTGGCATTTGGTCTATTAGAGGCATTTATGAATTAGCAAGGCATGGTAATCCTTTTGCATGTTTTGAGATGGCTTCTATGGAATGTTATGGAATTATAACGGGAAAAGCTAGATATGAAAAAGCTTATGATTACTATCAAATTGCTGCAAAGGCTAATCATCCGACAGCTAATTGGGCTATTGGCTATTTATATTATGAAGGGCATATTGGTACTAAATCTAAACATGATATGTATTTAGCTTTAAAATATTTCAACAAAGCTAGGAAACTAAATTGTGCTAATGCTTACACAAGTATTGGCAATATGCTACTTTGTGGTAATATTTCTCATATTTCTAAGAACGAAGAAAAAGCAATTGAAATGTTTAAAATTGCATCAGATATGGGACATGTATATGCATTTAATAATCTTGGCAAAATTTACGAGGCTCGAAATGACTTAAAACTTGCTTTTGATTATTATATGAAATCTGCTAATTTAGGTGATAGTTGGGCTCAGAATAGAGTTGGTGAATTTTACAGATTAGGAAAAATAGGTAATATAAATTTACAAAAAGCTTTTGATTACTACACTTTATCTAGTGAATCACCAAAATTTACTTTGTGCAATTGGTCTAAATATAATTTAGCAAAATATTTTTTTAAAGATGGATGTTTAGAAATTGAAATTCATAAAGATTTAACTAAAGCTATTTCTTTGCTTAAAGATTCTTCTTGCGAGCTTATAGTTTCTTTAGAAGAATTGATATATATTTATTATGATTTATATTTAAAAAATAATAATTCGGAAAATTATTTGAAGAAATTAAATTATTATATTAATTTGATAGAAAGCCATAGTGATTATAATGATAATATTGCTAGTCGTATAAATGATAAATTAAAAAATTTAAAAAGCAAACATTTAAAGATAGAATTGCCTTAGTCTTTTATATAAACTGATACATGGCTCTCCTACTTTTTATGTAGAAAAGCCATGTACGAAACATGAGATTACTTAATTACTAAGATTTCCTTATTTACAGCTCCAAAGAAAAAGTACTCGTTACTATCCGGGAAATATACATGTTTAATGACATTCATGTTGCTCCATGTATTGTGCCAATTTCTTATAGCTATGCTCTTTTCCCGTTTATATGTTATTTCCATCTTCTCACCGTTTTTGAGCTTAAAAGCTGACATTATGCAACCTTCATATGGTACATTAATTGTCCCATAAATTTGTGCGTTCTTAAGTTTCTTTACTACTCCGTCATGAAGCCATACTTGTGTACTTTCGCACTTGTTGTTCCGAATGCAATCAACAATTATTTTCCTAATTGTTTCTATTGCATTCGTTTCTGCTAATATTTCTCTCATATTTCTTCCTCCTATTAGACTTTGCACTTAATGTGCAATGGCTATATCTACAAGTTTCTCAAAATTTATTATAGCACATTTGCTTATAAAAGGCAAAAGGCAGTAAATAGACTTCTTATTGAATTAATATTTTTTTGTTCTTTTCTTATGATATATTAAATAAAATTAACAAAGGAGGAAATATTGTGTTAGATTTATTTTTAATAATAATTTTAATAATAAGTTTGGCTAAACCAGATATTCTATTAGCTAAAAAAGTTAAGGAAAAAGCTTCTGATGAGCAAAAACAAACTCTTGTGAAAAACTATAGAAAAATTTATGCCATTTTAATAGCTCTTTTCGAATCTTTAGCTATAATGCGTTATAGTACAATTGTTGGTTTTGTTTTGGTTATTATATTTTTTATATTATTCTTTACAATTTCTTGGCCTGCTACAAAACAGAATAAACAAATAATTAAAGATTTAGGAATTTAATAAAACCTCTTATTTTCTAATAAGAGGTTTTATTTTTTTCTTCCACTTATTATGCTCTCCACTTCTATTTCATATAAAAAAAGAGTAGTGTTTAAACTACTCTTTTTTGGTGCAGATGGCCGGAATCGAACCGGCACGAGGTTTAACCCTCGCAGGATTTTAAGTCCTGTGCGTCTGCCAGTTCCGCCACATCTGCATAAATGTCTTGCAACTGACAATGCTTATTATAATACCTTTATATATAGTTTGTCAATACAATTTTTTATTTTTTTTGATTTTTTTATTTAGTATCTGTAACTTCCTCTTTTACATTACTCTTATCATTTTCTATCCATCTCATAACTTTTATATCTTTGTATGCCTCTAAAACATTTTGATATTTATTTGTTTCTTCTTCCCATATTGAAGCAGGTATCTTATCAAAAGCACTAAATATCTTTTCTGCTTCTTTTAAAAACATAATTTGTTGAGGAATACTCATTTTTTCATATTTTTTAGCGATTTTATCTAATTTATCTAATTCTTGGTTTGCTTCTATAAATGACCAGAAGTCTTTTACTGTTAAACCTGCCATCTTTATTTGCATAACAGCAAATACGACCAAACCAAATATTATCAGCACTAGCATATATATTATAAATAATAATACTGCCATAAACACACCTTCTTAAATTTTAAGTCCATTTAATTATACCATAACTATTTTTTATTTGTAAATAAAAAGCGAATATAAGATGTGTAATATTAACATCCTATATTCGTTTAGTCATACTAATTATTAACAAATATTATTTAGAAAAATATCTTTTTAATAATCCGTCAAATCCTCTTCCATGACGAGCTTCATCTTTAGCCATTTCATGAACTGTATCATGTATAGCATCATATCCTAATTCTTTAGCTCTTGTAGCTAATTCTTTTTTACCCATACAAGCACCTTGTTCTGCAGCTGCTCTTAACTCTAAGTTTTTCTTTGTATCTGCATAAACAACTTCTCCTAATAATTCTGCAAATTTAGCTGCATGGTCAGCTTCTTCTAATGCATATCTTTTAAATGCTTCTGCTATTTCTGGGTATCCGTCTCTATCAGCTTGACGACTCATAGCAATGTACATACCAACTTCTGTACATTCTCCCATAAAGTTATCTTTTAATCCTTTAACAACTTCTTCATCTAAACCTTGAGCTACACCAATTCTGTGTTCGTCAGCATAATCTTTAGCTCCACTCATATCTTTTAATTCAAATTTTTCTTTACCAGCTCCACATTGTGGGCATTTTTCTGGAGCTTCATCTCCAATGTGTACATATCCACATACTTTACATACATAAGCTTTCATTTTTATTCCTCCTATAATATAAAATTTTATTATGTAAGAAAAATCATTAGATTTTTCTGAAACAACAAAGTTAGGTTAACTATAACTGTGAGATTTGCATATATGGATTTTATATTTCCTTATTTTTGCATTTTTCACATTTTCCTTTTAAAAGAATTTTGGAACTTGTTACTTCTGCATTGATAATATTAGCAAATTCTTTAAGTTTATCATTAAGTTGTTCGTTTTCTAAATCGTCTAAAAAGATATCTTGTATTTCGTTACATTCTAAACATTGAAAATGAAGATGAGGCGTAAGATTTCCGTCAAACCTATCAGATTCTCCTTGTTTAGTTTCTATTTTTAATATCTGACCACTTTCATATAATGCTGCTAAATTCCTATATACTGTTGCAATACCTATAGTTGGCATAATTTTTATTATATCATTATATAGCATTTCCGCAGTTGGATGGTCATTTCTTTCTTTTAAAACGTTTAATATTAACTCTCTTTGCTTACTATATCTTTCCATAACATCTCCTTAAATGATAACCATTATCATTATGGCATAATAACAAATAATTGTCAACACTTTTTTTAATAAATTTATATATGTTTTTTGTAATATTTAGTTTTTTTTTGTAGTATTTTATGATAGAATACTGCTAGAAAATTTATTTTATTTATAATCAAACTAGAAAGGAATGAACTTAATTATGAATTTTAAGAAATGTATACGTTGTGGATGTTTTTTTTCATCAGTAGATGATATTTGCCCAAATTGTGCACCAAAAGATAATTTTGAGATGTCAAAATTAAAAACTTTTTTAACTAATCAAGTAGAAGATGCTTCAGTTGCAGACATAAGTAAAGGTACTGGAATTGATGAATCAAATATAAATAGATTTATGAATAATAAAGACTTTATTAAAGCTGTAAAAAAAGAAAAAAATAACATAGATATCAATTTATAAGGAGGACGTTTTATGTCTAATATTTTTGAAGAATTAACCCAAAGAGGTTATACAGAACAATTAACACATCCAGAAGAAATTAAAAATTTATTAGATAATGAATCAATATCATTTTATATAGGATTTGATCCAACTGCAGATAGTTTACATGTTGGTCACTTTATTTCTTTAATGGTTGCATCACATATGCAAAAAGCTGGACATAGACCTATTATCTTAATAGGTGGTGGTACTGCTACAATAGGAGACCCTTCTGGTAAAACAGACATGAGAAGAATGATGTCTAGGGAAGAAATTGACCATAATGTAGAATGTTTTAAAAAGCAAATCGCTAAGTTTTTATCTTTTGAAGGTGAAAACGCTGCAATAATAGTTAATAATGCAGATTGGTTATTAGATTTAAACTTTATTAACTTTGCAAGAGAAATCGGTTCATTATTTTCTGTTAATAAAATGCTTGCTGCAGAATGTTATAAACAAAGAATGGAAAGAGGTTTAACATTTTTCGAACTTAGTTATATGTTAATGCAATCATATGACTTCTTATATTTACATGATAAATATGGTTGTAAATTACAAATGGGTGGAAACGACCAATGGTCAAACATTCTAGGTGGTGTTGACTTAATAAGAAGAATTGGTCATTCTGATTCATATGGTCTTACATTTAAACTTCTTACAACAAAAGAAGGTAAAAAAATGGGTAAAACAGAGAAAGGTGCTCTTTGGTTAGATGCTGCTAAGACATCGCCATATGACTTTTATCAATATTGGAGAAATATTGATGATGCCGATGTAAAAACTGTTTTAAGTTTACTTACTTTCTTACCTATGGAAAAAGTAGAAGAACTTTCTAATTTAAAAGATGAAAAAATAAACGAAGCAAAAAAAGTAGCTGCATACGAAATAACAAAATTAATTCATGGCGAAGACGAAGCAAAAAAAGCTGAAGAAGCTTCTAATGCTTTATTTGGTGGACAAGGTAGTTTAGATAATATGCCAACTGCTACAGTTGCAGATAATATTTCTATATTAGATGCAATAATTCAAGTTGGATTTGCACTATCAAAAGGTCAAGCACGCCAGTTAATTACACAAGGTGGTATATCTTTAAATGATACAAAAATATCTGATACAAACTATGTACTTTCAGATACAGATTTTAAAGATGGATTTGCAATTCTAAAAAAGGGTAAAAAATCTTATTATAAATTACAAAAATAATATATTAATCTTACTTCTAAATTTTTGATTTTATTTGATGAGATATAACCTAATAAATGTAAAAAAACAGGATATACATCCTGTTTTTTTGTTCTAATATTTTTGTATAAAAAACGGGGATTTAAGGAACGTCCCCAAAATCCCCCAGGGGCTTTCCATATCCCGTTTATATTTTTTTAATCTTTTTCTTCTTTACCATTATTTTTCTTTCTATTGTGTTCTACTAATTTCTTTTCGTTTTTATATGTTATAACTGTTAATGTTAATACTGCTAATATAATTCCTAATGGTAATGTGTAATAACTAATAGGTATTCTAGTTATTGCTAAAACACTTAAATATAGTGCTTCTATTACTATTGGCCAAATTATTAATTTTGCTACAACTTTTACTACTCCTAATTTTCTAAATCTTATTGCTTCATAAACAATAATTAGAGCTGCTGAAATTACTATAGGCCAAACATAATTTGCCATTAAGTCTCTTCCTCTATAATGAGGTATCTCTACTACAATTAAATCATCTTTTGTTAAAGATGTTTCATATTTTTCATTTATTTTTGTTACTAAGCTATTTAATTGCTCATCATTACTTTCTCTTACTGTAATTGCTACAGAATCATTAAAGAATTCTATTTTTTGTATTAATACATCATTTGTTCCAAACACTTCTTTAGCAATAGACTCTACATCAGATTTTGTATAATCTTTACCAATATAAACTTCGATTCTATTAGAATCATCATATGCTAAACTAAATTTAAACTTTGCTGTACACCCAACAACTATACCTGCAATTATTATAATTGCTATTAGAAGATATAGTATTTTATTTTTCATATTAGTTTTTTTGCGTTCCATCTTTTCACCCTCTCATATTATTTTTCTTCTGCTTTTATAATTAAATTTTTAGTTACAAGTAAATTATATATAACTGATGTTGTAATTCCCCAGAAAACAACCATTCCAAAACTATATATTGGAATAAATGAGTTAAATGCAAATACAATAGCAATTATATATGCAGGTACAGACATCATACAGAATTTTACAAGTACACTCTTCATTACTTTTTCATTATCTTTCTTACCTTTTACAGCTTTTAATAACATGTAAAGTAATATATAATTTAATAATTGTATTAATGCTAATCCTATAATTCCACCTATTCCTACTTCTACATTTGTAAGTCTTAAAATTAATAATATAACTGCAATAAATCCAACATTAGATATTGTTGCAAGTATTCCATTTACTCTAAATTTAATTATTAAGAAGATAAATAATACTACTGCAATAGCTCCTAATACTATAATTACATTTTTTAGTAAATCTACTGTTATTGGAGATTCTATATATTTATTGCTTTCTAATGAATATGTAATTGGCATTACACCATTTTTTATTAATGAAGCCATTGTTTGAGCTTGTGTTATATATGTATCTAATTTGTTGTTTTCATCATCTGTACTTAACGCACTTCCTGTACCTATTAATAAGTCTAATTTTCCTGTTGTATTTTCCTCAGAAAATTGTTGACCTGGTGCAATTGTAGTTCCATCTATTACCATATCTATTTTCTTAGATGATGTTTCTTCTGTATCTGTTGTTCCATCAGTTGTTGTATTTGTAGTTTCGTTTGCTGTTCCTGCAGCATTTAAGTCTTCCTCTGTTATTTCATTAGATACTGTATTGTTATCTACTGTATTTGTTGTATCCTCTGCTTCTGCATTACTGTTATATGTTTTTGATATTTCTTGTAATTTTTCTTTTCCTTGTTTATTAAATTCTATTTCTATATACACATTAACTCCTGATTGTGTATTATTATATAAAACTCTAGCATCTTTTACATCATCATTGTTCAATAATATTTCTTCTGTATCTGAATCTTTTAATTCGAATTTTCCTACTTCTGATAATGTTGATATTATATCATCTGTTGAATTGTCTTCTTTTAATTCCACAACTATATTCCCATTGTCTTTATCTTGTCTTACTTTGTAATCTGTAACTCCAGATGTTTTTAGTCTATTTATTAATATTTGTTTTGATTTTTCATAATTTTCAGCAGTTAAATTTTCTGCCTTATTTGTTTCTTCTGATGTTTTTGTATAACTATTTTCTTTAATAACATCTTCCGTATAGCCTTGGCTTGAAAGTTCTTCTTCTGTTCCTGATGCAATCTTAGCACCTGTTGAATCTGTTAACGTTATTGTTTCATCTTTTTCGACATTTAATTTAATTATTCTATTTCCTTCTACATCTGAGCCTAATATGAAGTCTGGAATAATATCTGACATTTCGTTTTTATCTTTTACATATATGCCTACAAAAGATATTAAAGATAACAAAATAATAATAAATACTATTAATGTTACTCTTAAACCTTTCAATTTGTTTATTTCTTTTGCTTTTTGCTCTTTTTTTAGTTTTTCCTCTTTGTTCACTTTTTCTCCTCCTTAGTTAAAAACATTGAATATAGTCTTGTTAAATTCTATCTTAAATCATTAAAAAATTCAACTACTTTTTTCTAAATAGTTGAATTTTATAATTAGTAAACTTTGGTTATTGTTTCCGTAGATAAATCTCCAATTTAAACAGTACTTTATTATCCTATTTTTTTCTATTAAGATTAACTCCTATTATTCCTCCTATTCCACCAGCAATAACACCTAAAATAATTAATAAAATAGTTTTGCTAGAAAAATTAATATTACCTGAAAATATTAAAGAAATTATTAAATAAATAAGCATATATAATACGCCTATTATTAACCCATTTATAATTCCTTTCTTTTCTAGTTTAATAGTAGCAATTGAACTTCCTATTAAAATTGCTAAAGTATTTACTGCTATTACTAAAGTTGGTATATTATTATCAGAAATAGTAGAATATGTCATTACTAATGATAAAATTATTAATCCAAAGATATTTATTATAAAAGCTATTATTTCTCCTTTTAATATAGCGATTCCATTCTTTTTTAATATTCCTTCTTCCATAATTTAAGCCTCCCTAATAAATTCTATTTAGGGAAGCTATTAATTATTACTTTAATTTCTTACTAAGTCATTTGTATCAGATGTTCCATTATTAATGTTCATATTGTTATTTAAATTTGAATCATTAACATCTGTATTTACTTTCTTAATTCCATTTGCCTTAAATACTTCATCCAAATTTCCTTGTTGTCCATTCATCTCTAGATAATAAATATCTTTTCCATTTTCTGTTCTATAGAAAATATTATCTAATAAGAATCCAACTAATTGTTCTCCTAATGGGTTATATACTGCATATTTCTTATTTGCATCATTTTCGCTTATTTCTTTTCCTACTATAATTCCTTCGTAGTCTTCTAGTAGTACTGCATTGTTTGCAGATTTTGTCTGTGTTGAAGTTACTATACAACCAATACTGTCATATTCTACTGGTAATATAACTTCCCCATTTATGTTATATAACCCCCATTTTTCATCTCTTTCTACAGGTATAATAGAATCATAGAATAAATATTGATTTTCATCTTGTACACTTGGATATTGATTTTTATCTACACCAATTTGATCAAATTCAGCATATAGTATTTGTCTTTCACTCTTATTAATTACACCATATTTATCATTGCTTTCTACTATGTAAAGTCCTGTATCTTTATCTAATAACTTTATAGAATCATAACTCATAGAAATTTTGCTCTGTCCTAATTCACTTATAATTCCATATTTATCATTATTTTCTACTAAAAATTCTTCTGTTGTTTCTAACCATTGTACACTTGTATAACGTGGACCTGCAATTTCTGTTCCATCTGGTCTAATTATTCCTGTTAATCCATTTTCTTTTTGAGCAACAATCATATCTGAAGCTAAAGCCTTTTTATTAACGAAGTTGGAATCTACTGCATTGTATCCTAAACTTGCAATTCTTGTTTGATATTGTTCATATAAATACTCTGTTCCTGCTAATGTTATTTTATTTGTTGCTTGGTTATAATTTACTTTTGCATTTAATAAAGGTTGTAAATCCTCTACATATGCATATAGTTGTCCATTTGCATATTTTATTTTTTCTGATAAATACATATAACCATATTCGTTATCATTAGTGTCTTCTTTTAATAAGACTTTATTTATTTTATTTTGGTTAGCATGGAATTCTACTGCTTCATCATTACATTGAACAACACCTGAATTATTGTCTTCAGAATTTTTACCATATTCACCATGTAAATATGTATATCCTGTTACATGTGGTGCCACATCTGAAATGGATACAAATACTTTACCTGTTTGCTCATCTGTTATAATTGTTGTATCTTTTACTGAAACTCCTACTCCATCAACTGTAATTCCCCATTGTAAACTTTGGAAATACATCATTGCTACAACAATTCCAATTATTAAAAGAATTGCTACAACTATACATGAAATAATTATTATTCCTTTTTTCTTTACTTTCTTTTTTTCTTCTTTGAATAATTCCTCATTATCAAATAAATCCATAACTTTCCCCCTATTAAACTATTCTTTTGTATCATATCCGTACTTTTTATAAAAGTCTTTTCTAAAGTTTCCTAAATTATCATTCTCTATTTCCATTCTAACTCTTTCCATAAGTTTAGTCAAGAAATATAAATTATGAATTGAAAGTAATCTAACTCCTAAAATTTCCTTTGCTTTTATTAAGTGTCTAATATATGCTCTTGTATAATTTTTACAAGCATAACAATCACATTCACTATCTATTGGACCCCAATCTTTTTCGTAAGTTGCATTTCTTATTACAACTTTTCCATTCCATGTCATTGCAGTTCCATTTCTTGCAATTCTTGTTGGTAAAACGCAATCACACATATCTATCCCAGCCATTGCTGCTTCTATTAAATAATCTGGGCTTCCTACTCCCATTAAGTATCTTGGTTTGTTTTCTGGCATAAGTGGTGCTGTAAAACGTAATATGTCTAAAAACTCTTCTTTAGGTTCTCCTACACTTATTCCCCCTATTGCATATCCTGGTAAATCTAATTTTGCTAAATCTCTTGCAGATTTTTCTCTTAAATCTTTATAAAATCCACCTTGTATAATTCCAAACAAAGCTTGGTCCTCTGGTCTTGCATGTGCAGCTTTACATCTTTGGGCCCATCTTGTAGTTCTTTCCATAGATTTTTTTGTATAATCATATGGTGATGGATATGGACAGCATTCATCAAAAGCCATCATAATATCTGATCCTAAAATATTTTCTGTATGCATAACACTTTCTGGTGTAAATTTTATTTTTCTTCCATCTAAATGAGATCTAAATTCTACACCTTCTTCTGTTATTTTTCTAAGTCCACTTAAACTGAATACTTGGAATCCTCCACTATCTGTTAGTATTGCTCTATCCCAGTTCATAAACTTGTGAAGTCCACCCGCTTCTTGTATTACTTCTTCCCCAGGTCTTAAATACAAATGATATGTATTTGATAAAATTATTTTTGCATCTATTTCGTTTTTCAATTCATCAGGTGTCATACTTTTTACAGTTGCTTGTGTTCCTACTGGCATAAATACTGGTGTCTGTATATCACCATGAGGAGTGTGTATTACACCTCTTCTTGCTCCAGTTTGTTTACATTTATGTATTAACTCATATGTTACTGCTGGTTTCATATTTCCTCCTTTAATTATTTTTTTGATATAACATTTGAACATTATACTTTTTAAAGCCTAATTTTTCATAAAATTTTAATGCATCAACATTATTACTGAATGAATAAAGTTCGAAAGTCTCTATTCCCTTTTCTTTAAAACTATTCATCATTGTTTGCATTAATTGTTTTCCTATACCTTTATGTCTATATTCCTCTAATACGTATAAATTATTTATTGTTCCTAACTGTACTGTATACCATTCTTTTTTAGATAATATCTCTCCAGTTATAAATCCTACTATTTTTTCATCTTCCTCTGCTACAAATATAAACTGCTTATTAAAAAAATAATTGTAATCTCTTTCTCCTACTTCAGTATAACCCCATTCTGGTACTACAATATTTAAGCCTATATCTTTTTCGTATTTTGAGAGATTATATCTTAGGTCTTGTACAGCCTTCATATCTTCTTTTCTTGCTTTTCTAATTTTCATACTATCACCTACTTATTTACATATTTACAAATTTCGTTTTCAGTGACCTCTTCTTTTTTACAATTACACTCTTTGGCTATATTTTCAAACATGGTATCTATCTTATCAGCACTAGCTAAATCCTTTGGTCTACCATTTTGTCTATACCAATTATAATCATCTATTATAGAACGACAAGGATATCCATCAATATTATATATTTTTTCGTTTTGTAAATCTTTAACTAGAACAGCCTCAGTTTTTTCGTTTACAGTATAATGGTTTGGAAATGGCTTTCCACTTATATGTACATTAAATCTTTTACTTAACTTATCAAACGAATTTTGTGTTACATATAAATCCACATCATCTGTTTCTTCTTTTAAATTATGCATTAATAAACTTCCGCCACTTATTATACAGTATTCTTTTTTATCTAACTCTAGGCTGTCTAAATATTTTTCAAATTCTTTTTTATTCATTATTCAACACCCCTTTATCTTCTATTTCTAGAAATTGTCTTACATATAATCTTTTTGGATTATCTAGCTTGTCCAATTCTTCTACTGCTCTACCAAGTTTTAAAAAATGTAATTTTTTAAATTCCTTTTCTCCATCTGTTTCTTCTAAAAATTGATAATACTTATTAAAATGTTCTTCTAATTGATTTTTTGAATACATTGAATATGCTTTTAATATTACGCAGTATGAATGCCTTTTTCCTTCTGGTTTTTCTATATATTCGAAATTGTAATTTTCTATTTGTTCTTTATCATCCAGGTCTAAATTTAATTCTTCTTTTAATTCTCTTTTTGCTGTTTTTATTAAATCAAATTCACCATTTACTATGTCATATTTTTCGTCTATACCTCCACCAGAAACTTGTATCATTCTAGGATAAGAAGTTGTATCATCTAGTTCTCCTATAACAGCATATCCATCTTTAGTAACAATATATGTTCCTCCTGCAAGATTGTGGCAAGCATATTTTTCTTCTATACCATGCCTTTCATCATATAAGTAGTGTGCATAATCTGTTTTTTCTATTGTTAAAAGTATATCTTCTTTATTTTCTTCCATTTTTGTTACATTCCAAACTTCGCCATTAAATAAGTTTGGATTTTCTTTTACTTGTTCATTCCAAAATACATCTATTTTATCTCGCAAACTTTGTGGCAAATTCATTATTTTATGAATAGTTTTTGTTTTAATTTGCTTTTTTGTATGTATAACCATGATTTTCTCCTATCTTACAAAATAAGCATTGCATCTCCAAAGCTAAAAAATCTATATCTCTCTTTTACAGCTTCATTATATGCTTTCATAATATAATCTCTACCTGCTAATGCAGATACAAGCATTATTAGTGTTGATTCTGGTAAATGGAAATTTGTTACTAAACCATCTAAGCATTTATATTTATAACCTGGATAAATAAATATTTGTGTATCCCCTTCTGTAGGTTTTACCATTCCATTTTCGTCTGCTATTGTTTCTAATACTCTACAAGAAGTAGTTCCTACGGCTATAACTCTTTTTCCATTTTTCTTAGCATTATTTATTTTATCTGCATCTTCTTGTTTTATATAAAAGTGTTCTGAATGCATGTGGTGTTCTTCTACATTTTCTACTTTTACTGGTCTAAAAGTTCCAATTCCTACATGTAATGTTACATTGGCAACATCAATTCCTTTCGCCTTTATTTTCTCGAAAAGTTCTGGTGTAAAATGTAGTCCTGCTGTTGGTGCTGCTGCTGAACCTTCATATTTTGCATAAACAGTTTGATATCTATCATTATCTTTTAAAGATTCATGAATATATGGTGGAAGTGGCATTAATCCAATTTTATCTAGAATTTCGTTAAATATTCCTTCATATTTAAATTCTACTTTTCTTGTTCCACCTTCCATTACATCTAGTACTTTAGCTTTTAATATTCCATCTCCAAATTCTACTTCTGTACCAGGTTTTAATTTATGTCCTGGTCTTACAATACATTCCCATATATCTCCCTCTATTCTATTTAATAGAAGAAATTCTATTTTTGCTCCTGTTGCTTTTTTACCATATAATCTTGCTGGTATTACTTTTGTATTATTTCTTACTAAACAATCTCCTGGTTCTAAGTAATCTATTATGTCTTTAAATGTTTTATGTTCTATAGTTTGGTTTGCTCTATTTAAAACCATTAATCTTGATTCATCTCTTTTTTCTATAGGTGTTTGTGCTATTAATTCTTCTGGTAAGTCATAATAAAAATCTGAAACGTTCACTTTAAAAATCTCCTATCTATATATATTGTAAATTGAGTTTTCTGTATAATAGAAAATTCAACAAAATTCCAAACTTATTATACTATATTTTTTATGTATACTCAAGGTTTAAAAGCCTATTTTTTCTTTTAATTCTTGCTTGGTTAATTCTAAGTCTTTACTATTTTCTATTTTTAAACAGTGTATATTAGGATATTTCTTTTCTATTTCATCAGACATTTCTAAATATACTTTTTGTTGGTTTATACTTTTTTCTGCTTCGAATTTAGCATATTTTGGTACTGCTTTATTATCCCTTTTTAATCTTTGAGTATATAAACTTTCATCTTCTAAATATAGTGTAACATAATAAATTTCAAAGTCTAATTTAGCGAAATCATCTAGCAATTCTTCATAAACATCTGTAAATGAGTACTCTTTATATTTTAATCTACAGTAATTTTCTTCTGTAAAAAATGTTCTATCAAAAACTAGATTTATACTTTGATTTCCTAATTTTTTTAAATATTCTACTAAGTCCCTATACATTGCTTCTGCTTTTTTCTTTCCTGTAGGTGTGCTATCTGCAGTTCCACACAATCTATATAAATTTGTATACGGAATAGTATATCTTAAATAATCCGTAATTGTTGTTTTCCCTGCACCCTGTGGTCCTTCTACTACTATTAATTTTGAATTTGCCATTTTTTATTCCCCCTATTATAAACTAAAAATATTATATAAAAATAGCATTTTTTTTACAATAAATTTACGTGATTTTTATATCTATTTTTGATACAATATTTTTGGTGAATTTTATGAAAAAAACAACTATTTTTTTGATAAGACATTCTGAACAATTAAAGATTAAAAGTTTATTAAATAGTTCTGAAAATAGTCAAATTGCTAACGAGAAAATTATTTTATCTGTAAGAGGTGAAAAAAAAGCAGAGGAACTGAGTAATATAGCAGAACTATCCAATTTAGATTCAGTATGGTGTAGTAATTATGTTCGAGCATTAGCTACTGCTAAATACATAGCTGAACGTAATAATTTAGAAGTACAAATTAGTACAGATTTAAACGAAAGAAAATTAGGGAATTTAGATTCTCTATCTAAACTTAGTGATAAATATACTCACCCTTTTACTACAGAGCAGTTATTAGATGAAAAAGTTAAAAACGAAGATGGCGAGAATAGAATAGAAGTTAACACAAGAATGACTAATTTTATTAATAACCTATTAACTGAATATAGTGGAGCTAAAATTGCAATAGTTAGTCATGGTGCAGCAATTAAATTTTTATTAATGAATTGGTGTTTATTAAACCAAAATTTTGATTTAGTTTACAAAGATACAATTTTAAAAATTAATTCCCCTAGTGTTATAAAACTTGAATTTAATAAAGATTCACTAATAAATTTAAGTCAATTATATTAATTTAATTACTATTTTGACATTTTAGTATATTTTACCTACTTTTTAATAAACTATTAAAATGGAGGTTTTGAGAAATGTCAAAATTTAAAATTTATTTTAAGACTATTCTTATTCCGGTTCTTGTTGGTGGTATTGTTGGGTTCCTTATTTCTGGTAGTATCGATTATAATTCTTTAGTAAAACCATTTTTATCACCACCTAGTATGACTTTTCCTATTGTATGGACCTTTCTTTATATTTTAATGGGGATTTCATACGGATTATTAGCAAGTAATTCATTGGTAGATTCAAAAATAAATTCTATCTACTATTTACAATTATTTTTTAATGCTCTTTGGCCTATAGCTTTCTTCTTATTAAAATGGAGATTATTTGCTTTTATTTGGATTATAATTCTTGCAATTTTAATTATTATTATGATAGCTAGATTTTATGAAAAGCATAAAACTGCTGCATGGTTACAGGTTCCATACTTATTATGGACATTATTTGCAACATATTTAAATTTCGGAGTTTATTTACTTAATAGATAATATTGAATTTATGTAAATAATTTTATATAATTATTGATGCAACTATATAAACATGTTGATGTTCTTTTGAAAATATTTTTTCTAAGGAGGTAACTATGGAAAGGAACAAATTAACAAATACTACTTTAGCAAAGTTTGTTACAACTACAACCGCTGAAGAAGAACTTTTACGGTATGTAGATGAACAAATCAAATCAGCAGCATTATACTATATTGGAGTACCTGATGGAAAATTTTTTACTCCAGGTGAATGGCCTAGCAAAATATATTTCGCAAAAAAAGCTTATGTAACACTAAATACAATCATGGGATATGAGCAATCGGAATATAACCGGTTCATAGAAAAAAAAGAGCAAATTCCTGAATTTTTCACACCTAAAGGTATACAAAAGATTATTGATCTTTTTACATTGTTATATGTCCATGGAGTAGAAAATCGACCACTTACTTCGGAATTTAAAACAATAAAAATGTGTAGACAAAGTGAGATTTTTGAAGGTTTTAGTACTATAATGCCTCTTACTTCTACAACCAAATTATCAGCTTCGGAAATTATGGGATTAGGATATGGAAATAAGCAAAATTTAGCTGTTTGTACATACTTTTTCCATAGTGGTTCTGTCTATTTTGACATGGAAGATTTAGGAACTTCTTACCAAAAATCTGAAGAAGCAGAAGTACTTTTACTTCCTGGCAATACTATTATCACAAAATACTGCGGTGAAAGTGATAAATTCCGTGGCAGTGATGGAAAACCTGCTAAGCTATATACATCTGATGTGTATGCTCCGTTTTTTACTTTTAATGCTGATTCTGACGAATCACTTAGGAAGCTTGTTTTTAATGAAGCTATCTTAAGAGATATAAAATATTTCTTTCGAAATTTGAACAATTTCGAAGGTGAGTTTCCAAAATTTCCATTTGGCTATACTGAATGGAAACAAGCTTTTCAGCAATTAGTTCAGCGTGAACTCGCTAAATTGTTGTAATCTTTTCTTTTTTATTAAATCACAAAAAATCCCCTGGTTAACCTAAACCAGAGGATTTTTTTATAGGGATTTTAGGAACGTCCCAAAATTCCTATTGTTTATCTTACAACTTCAACATCTATATCTATTTTTTCATCATTTATTTTTGTTTCTACATAGTTTTCTCTATTTTCATTATAGAAGATATTATTCGCTAAAGTATCTTTCATTATTTGTTCTTTATATTTTTCTATAACTTCTTTTAATGTATCATTATTTGCAAAGTATAAGTTTATTCTATCTAATACTTCGAAATCTCTATCTTTTCTCATGTTTTGTACTTTAGATAAAATTTCTCTTAAATATCCTTCTTCTTTAAGTTCTGGTGTTATTGTTGTTTCTAGTACAACTCCAAGTTCTCCTTCACCTGCGAAGGCATATCCTTCTTTACCTTGCATTGTTACTAATAAGTTAGATTCGTCTAATGGTATTTGTTCGTCTTCTACTTCGATATATTCTACTCCACCGTTTTTTACTTTATTTGCTAGATCCATTTGATTTAGTTTAGAGATTGCTTCTTTAATTTTTGGTATTAGTTTTCCATATTCTTTTCCTAAAACAGGTAGATTTGGTTTTATTTCGAAGTCAACATATTTGGACATATCTGCACCTAAAACAACTTCTTTTACATTTAATTCATCTTTTACTATGTCTCCATAGTATTCTGGAAGCGTTCCTACAGAAATTAGCATTTCTGAAAGTGGTTGTCTATTTTTTATATTAGCTGCATTTCTTGCACTTCTACCTAATTTAACAATCTTATATGCTAAGTCCATTTCTTTTTCTAAGTCTTTATCTATTTCAGTTTCATTTACTTCTGGCCACAAGCATAGATGTACACTTTCTGGTGCTTCTTTATCTAAATTAACAACTAAGTTTTGGTAGATTTCGTCTGTTATAAATGGTACAAATGGTGCTGCAACTTTTACTAAATTAACTAAAACATTATATAAAGTTACATATGCTCCAACTTTGTCATCTTCCATTCCGCTTGCCCAGAATCTTTCTCTGTTTCTACGAACATACCAATTAGAAAGTTCATCTGTAAAGTCTTCTATTAATAAAGCTGCTCCTGTTATGTCATATTTATCTAATTTTTCGTCTACTTCTTTTATTAATGTATACATTTTAGAAAGTATCCATTTATCCATTACATTTGTTACTTTAAAGTCTTTATATTTTACTGGATTAAATTGGTCTATTTCTGCATATAGAACATAGAATGAATATACATTCCATAATGTACTTAAGAATTTTCTTTGTGTTTCTTGTACACTTTTTACAGACAATCTTGTTGGAATCCATGGGGCACTACATGTATAGAAATGCCATCTAGTAGCATCTGCTCCAACTGTATCTAGTAATTCAAATGGATCTACACCATTCTTTTTAGATTTAGACATTTTTTGTCCCTTATCATCTAAAACATGTCCTAATACTATACAGTTTTCATATGATGATCTATCAAATAAACATGTAGAAACTGCAAGTAAAGTATAGAACCATCCTCTTGTTTGGTCTATAGCTTCTGAAATAAATTGAGCTGGGAAGTTTGCCTCAAATATTTCTTTGTTTTCGAATGGATAATGCCATTGTGCAAAAGGCATTGAACCGGAATCGAACCAACAGTCTATAACTTCTTTTTCTCTTGACATTTCTTTTCCACAATGTGGACATTTTAAATGTACATTATCAATATATGGTTTATGAAGTTCTATATCTTCTGGAACATTTATTCCTTTTTCTTTTAATTCTTCTATACTTCCAATACATTCTTGATGACCACATTCACAAGTCCAAATTGGAAGTGGAGTTCCCCAATATCTATCTCTTGAGATTCCCCAATCTATAACATTCTCTAGGAATTTTCCAAATCTTCCTGTTTTTATTGTTTCTGGCATCCAATTTATTGTGTCATTATTTTTTAATAAATTGTCTCTTAGTTTGCTCATTGCAACAAACCAACTCTCTTTTGGATAATATAAAAGTGGTGTGTCACATCTCCAACAATGTGGATAAGAGTGTAGATGTTTTTCTTTACTGAATAATTTATTTTCTTCTTCTAACCATTTACAGATACCTTCATTGCAATCTCTTACGAATTTACCTGCCCAAGGTTCTACTTCTGGAACAAATTTGCCTTCTTTATCTACTAAGTTTACAAAAGTTATTCCATTTTGTTTTGCAACTAAACTATCATCTTCACCATATGCTGGTGCAATGTGTACTATTCCTGTACCATCTGTTAATGTTACATAGTCCCCATGGATTACTTCGAATGCTTTTCCATCTACTTTTGCAAATGGCATTAATTGTTCATATTTTGTTCCTAACAATTCTGTTCCTTTATATTCTTTTAAAACTTCATATTCTTTGCCTTTTAATACTGTTTCTACCAAGTCTTTAGCAAGAACATATACTTCATATTTTGGTTCTTCCTCAGTTCCAACATTTACTTTTACATCTACATATGTGTAAGCTTTATTAACACATAGTGCTAAGTTTGATGGTAATGTCCAAGGTGTTGTTGTCCATGCTAAAATATATTTATTTTCTTCATCTTTTACTTTAAATTTAGCTATACAAGTCAAATCTTTTACATCTTTATATCCTTGTGCAACTTCGTGTGATGAAAGTGCTGTTCCACATCTTGGGCAATATGGCATTACTTTATGACCTTCATATAATAATCCCTTTTTCCACATTTCTTTTAATGCCCACCATACAGATTCTATATATTCGTTATGATATGTTACATATGGTTTTTCCATATCTACCCAGAATCCTACTTTGTTTGTCATTTCTTCCCATAGATGCACATATGTGAAAACACTTTCCTTACATTTCTTTACGAATTTTTCTACACCATATTCTTCTATTTGTTGTTTTCCTGAAATTCCTAATTCTTTTTCTATTTCTAGTTCAACTGGAAGTCCATGTGTATCCCAACCAGCTTTTCTTAATACTTTGTAACCTTTCATTACTTTGTATCTTGGTATAATGTCTTTCATTACCCTTGTTTCGATATGTCCAACATGTGGTCTTCCATTTGCTGTTGGAGGTCCATCATAAAATGTGAAGTATCTTTTTCCTTCGTTCATTGCAAAGTTTTTCTTAACAATGTCTTTTTCTTTCCATAGTTTTGCTACATCATTTTCCATTCTTACAAAACCATCTTTAAGTTCTACCTTTTTGTACACTCTAATTCCTCCTTCTTTATTTTTATTAAGGATTTCACTTTAAATAAATTTAAGTTTGCGAAATCAATCAAAAAGCCCTTTTCATCCTGTTTAGGACGAAAAGGGCATAATTTCCGCGGTACCACCTAATTTAATAACTTACGTTATTCTCTCTAATTTCTTTAACGCAGAACATACGACAAAACTTACTATTAGTTCAGTTTTGCAACATATAAGGTGATAACAATTATATTTTATCTTACTAGAATTTCAGCATACATCTAGCTCTCTTAAAGACTAATTTATAACTGTGTTATCCTCATTTTGTCTTTTTTTATGATGTAATTATTATACCATGATTTTTTCATTTTGCAAGAGTTTTATTGCATTAAAATTGCAAGTATAAACCATAAATATATAAAACAACATAAGCAAACACCTATAATACCTAATACCATTCCTGCTTTTCCTAATTTACTATTAGTTCTATGTATAGATTTTACTCCAAAAACTATTGCTAAAATTCCTGTAATTAAAGACATATACCAAAATATAATTGTAAGTATAGATATAATGCCTAATGTTAAAGATGCTGCTGGCATTCCAGAATAATGTTTTACTTCTTTTTCATAAACTTTTCCCATATTTATCCCCCTTACTAAAACAAAATCTCTTTTATTTCTTCTAATGTATTTATATTATTTGCTTTAATTTCTTTATTTGAAACAGTATATAATATATCATCTATGTATAAACCTCTAATATCTGAAGTATAGTCCTCTGAATTAACATCATGTGTTATTATTCCTCTTAAATTAAATCCATTTGCTATATCCAAGCTATATACTGCATATCCAACTTTATTATATGTTCTACTTTTTAAGTAACTTGTATATAAATTTGTTGCAGAAAATATATCATCGTTTTCTGTAACACTTAAATCTGTCGTATAATTTTTTATAGGAATTGCTAATAGATTTCTTTCTTTGTCTAATAATAGAGATTTATGATTTTCTAAAACAGTAGAATTCGTCCTAGCATCTCCAATTACTTCCTCTGATATCATTTTAGGATTATTTATATCTGAAACATCAAATAATGCCATTTTCATTCCCATAACTTTTGCAGAAGTTGAAGTAACTCTTCCTAATGAATTTCTTTTAACAGTCTCTTCTGTTTGAAATCCAAAACCAATAATATGATTTTCATCATATGGCTGCAAATATGTACTATATCCAGGAATCTTTAAAGTACCTAAAGCTTTTGGATTTTCTGGGTCACTTAAATCTATAGAATACAATGGATCCATATTTTTATATGTTACCAGATATGCTCTATCCCCTACAAATCTTGCTGAATACATTTTTTCACCTTTAGCAAGATATTCTGTTTCTCCTAATTGTTCTAAATCATTATCTAACACTACTACTCTTGAACCATTTGTTGTATATAATGCAATTCTTAAATTATCATCTTTTTCATCTAGCGAAAATTGGTCTATTGTTGTTCCTACAAGCTGGTTTTTAGTTTGATATACTACACTTCCATCTTCTTTAAAATTAAATTTATATATATTAGTGCCATATGTTCTATTATCTCCTTGAATGGCATCTCCAATACCCAAAAGACCTTTTATTCCAAATATATCTGTAAATTCTACTTTTCTGCTTCCACTATATCCATTATCAATCAAGTACATATTTTTTTCTGAAATATATGCATTTTCAACATCCATTAAGTATGATTGAACTTTAATTTTATTTTCTGGTGAATTCAAATTATATGAAGCTATAATTGTCTGCATACTTGTGTTTAAATCATTTATCTTATACGCATTTGGTTTTTCTGGAGTTATAGTAGCTCCATCCTCCACATATTCTAAATTACCTTCATCTCTTATTCTTCCTGATGAAATTACATATAAGTTACCATTTATATATCTTGATGTATAATATTCTTTGTTTATTTCGAATTCTTTTATTTTATTTGGATTTTCTATATCTGACAAATCATAAATTTTAACAACTGTTTTAGCAGTATTACCAGATATAATTATTAATTTATTATTTTGCAGTATTAAATCTTCTGGATATAGGCTACTTAATGGCTCTTCTATTTTTGCTACAATATTCATTTCGTTTGGATTCTTTGCATATGTTATATAAACTGTGTCATCTGCAATAGAGTATATATAATACCCATCTGTTTTAACTATATCTGCCTCATCCACATTTTCTACTTGTATATTTGTTGTTGAGTAAGTTGATTTACTTGAGTCAGTAGTCGTACCTGAAAATACAGAATCACTATTTTTTTCATTACTTTCATCAACAGTTATGTCGTCTAGTTCAAGCCCACCATTATACGGTTCATTAGAACTCGCATCTTCTATAATTTTTTCCGAAAAACTACGGGTAGGCACTGCTATTAATGGACATATAAAAACCGATGCAATATCTTCCGCCAAATTATCTCTATCTACTATTTTTTGCAATTGTTTCTCTGAACTTATTTCTGTTAGATCTCCTTCAAATCTTAGATTTGATAATGTAATTCCAATAACAAAAGCAACTACTAATAATATAGCTATTATTACTGCTATTTTCTTTTTCATTTAATCCCCTCCTATATCTTTTGTATTTCGACAACATTCTATCATATATTTGTTAGTTTTAACTAGCATTTTTTTACACTTTAGAATATAATATGTAATATAAGAAATTATAACTATAATTCTTGTTATTACTAAAAGCCGAGGTGCTTAATATGAAAAATTACAAATTAGCAATTGTAGGTGCTACAGGTGTAGTTGGTAGAACTGCACTAAAAGTATTAGAAGAGAAAAAACTACCAATTAGTGAATACGTTTTGTTTGCCTCAAGTAAATCTGCTGGCAAAAAAGTTAATTTTATGAATAAAGAATACGTTATAAAGGAATTAAATGAACATTCTTTTGACGAAGGTTTTGATTTTGCAATATTTTCTGCTGGTGGTGAAACAGCTAAAAAATATGCTCCAATTGCAGCGTCTAAAGGTTGTATTGTAGTAGACAACAGTAGTGCATTTAGAATGGATAAAGATGTGCCATTAGTTGTACCAGAAGTTAATCCAGAGGAAATTATAAATAATCATGGAATAATTGCAAATCCAAATTGTTCTACTATTCAAGCTGTATTACCATTAAAAGCTTTAGATAATAAATATACAATAAAAAGAATAGTATATTCTACATATCAAGCTGTTTCTGGTGCAGGTCAAAAAGGATTAAATGATTTAGAAAATGGTAGAAAAGGAATTAACAAATTAGAAAAATTTCCATATCCAATATATAATAATTGTTTACCACATATAGATGTATTCACAGAAAATGGTTATACTAAAGAAGAAATAAAAATGATAAACGAAACAAGAAAAATTTTAAAGAAACCAGATTTAAAAATAACTGCAACCACTGTTAGGGTTCCAGTAGAAAATTCACATAGTGAATCTATAAATGTTGAATTTGAAAAAACATTTGACCTTTCTGAATTAGTAGAAACATTAAAAAGTTTTGAAGGAATAATTGTTCAAGATGATCCATCTTCTGAAATTTACCCATTAGCAACTAACGCCACTGGTCATGACGAAGTTTTTGTTGGAAGAATTAGAAGAGACTTTAGTGTTGAAAATGGTGTCAACCTTTGGGTAGTTGCAGATAATATAAGAAAAGGTGCTGCATCTAATGCAATACAAATAGTGGAAAAATTGATAGGGATTTAGGAACGTTCTTTTTTCCATTACCAATTTTTTTAGTGTTAAAAATAATCGCAAATATATTTGCGATTATTTTTTCTTTTTTAACTTTATACAATTTTGACATCTCTCATTTTCTGGACTATAGTTACATTTTAGTTCATCTACTTTTATAATACTTTTAATATAGTCAGAAAATTTATTTACAGTATCTTCTGAAATAGCATGTTTCATTTTCTTTGCTTCCTCTTCTGCTGTTTCGCTATTAACATTTAAAATTTGGATTAAAAATGCTTTTAAGACATTATGTTTTTTTATAATGTTAGTTGCTTCTTCTTTTCCCTTTTCTGTTAATTTTATTTCTCCATATGTTTCATAATCCACAAGTTCTAATTCTTTTAGTGATTTTAATGCTCTATTTACACTTGCTTTACTAACTTGCAAATAGTCTGCAATATCTGTAACCCTTGCTTCATTTTTATGTAATATTAATATATATATTGATTTTAAATAATCTTCTTGAGATGCTGTCATTGTTCTCCTCCTTTTATATGTTAATAATTATATATCATTATATATATTTTTTCCATAAATTATTTATTTTTTACTAATTTTATCATATAATAACATAGAAAATAGCTACATATAATTATATAGGCTAAAAAATCTCTATAGGAGATGTTATTATGAAAAAAATTATTTTTAAAGGTTGTGGTACTGCCATCTCCACACCATTTACCAAAGATGGCGTAAATTTTGAAGAATTTGGGAAATTAATAGAATTTCAAATTTCGGAAGGTGTTGATAGTATTATAGTATGTGGTACTACTGGTGAATCTTCTACAATGACAGAACAAGAAAAGAAAGATACCATTAAATATGCTATAGATAAGGTTAATGGTAGAATTCCAGTAATTGCTGGAACAGGTTCTAATAATACTGCATCTGCAATAGAAATGTCTAAATATGCAGAATCAGTTGGAGCAGACGCACTACTTGTTGTAACACCATATTATAATAAAACTACTCAAGCAGGATTAGTAGAACATTATAAAGCAATAGCTACTTCTACTTCTTTACCTATAATTGTATATAGCGTATCTAGTAGAACAGGTGTAAATATTACTCCAGAAACTTGTTTAGAGCTTTCTAAAATCCCAAATATTGTAGCTGTAAAAGAAGCTAGTGGTAATATTTCACAAGTTGCAAAAATTGCATCTCTATGTAAAGACAATTTACATATATATTCTGGAAATGATGACCAAATCGTTCCAATTTTATCTTTAGGTGGGCTTGGTGTTATATCTGTTCTTTCAAATGTTGCACCAAAATATACACATGATATGGTTCAAAATTTCTTTGATGGAAATATTGCAGAGGCAACACAAATGCAATTAGATGCAATAGATTTAGTAGAAAGTTTATTCTGCGAGGTAAACCCTATCCCTGTAAAAGAAGCTTTAAATATGATTGGATATAATTTTGGAGTTCCTAGACTTCCATTAGTTAGATTATCTGAAAAAAATCAAGAAAAATTAAAAACTTCTTTAAAAAATTTTGGATTAATTAATTGTTAAGATTTAATTAACTTTATTCACATAATAACTCTTGGATGATATAATATATATTAGGAGTAAATATTAATTTTATGGGATGTGAATAAATGTTTTTTAAAAAATTAAAAAATGAAGAAAATTATTTAGAATTTAAAAATATAATAAATGATATTCGCTTAAATGAAAAGGTAAAAGAGATGAATAATTATATGCAACATTCTAGCACGTCATGTTATAATCACTGCTTACATGTTGCATATTATACTTATTTAATATGTAAAAAATTCAAACTAGATTATTTTTCTGCTACTCGCGCTGCAATGCTTCATGATTTCTTTTTATATGATTGGCATGAACCTAGAAATGTTAACTCTTTTAAGGAATTACATGCTTTTTCTCATCCTAAAATCGCATTAAAAAATTCTTTAAAAAATTTCACGTTAAATGAATTAGAGAAAGACGTAATTGTAAAACATATGTGGCCTTTAACTATAAAATTCCCTAAATATATGGAAAGTTATATAGTAACATTTGTAGACAAATATTGTGCTACAGTTGAGTTTTTTAAATATTTAAATAAGAAATATAAATTAAGAATGATTTATAGATATGCATATATTTTTTTAACTATCTTTTTTGTAAGATTTTAATTTGCATTATCACTAGTAATAATCTAATTACCTTTGGCGATATAGAAAGGATATAATTAAAAATGAAAGTATTAATAAATGGAATAAATGGTAAAATGGGACAAGAAGTTGCAAATGTAATAGATTCTGATAAAGATGTATTACTTCTTGGTGGTGTTGATAAAGAAAATACTGGAATTTATACATACCCAGTCTATACAAATACTTCAGAAATAGAAGAAAAACCAGATGTTATAATTGACTTTTCTGTTCCTGTTGCTACTTTAAATATTTTAAAATATGCTAAAGAAAATCATGTTCCTGTTGTTATTGCTACAACTGGTTTTGCGGATGAACAATTAAAAGAAATAGAAGATTATTCCAAAGACATTCCTATTTTTAAATCTGCCAATATGTCATATGATATAAACTTAATGGCTAAAATCGTAGCTTCTTTAGCAAAAGAATTGCCAGATACTGATATAGAAATTATAGAAACACATCATAATAGAAAAATAGATAGTCCAAGTGGAACAGCTTTATTTTTAGCTGATAGTATTAATTCTGCTAAAGATAATCAAATGGTTTATGAATTTGATAGACATAACAAACATGAAAAAAGACATAAATTAGAAATTGGATTTTCTTCTATTAGAGGTGGAAATATTGTAGGTGAACATACAGTACAATTCTTTGGTGAACACGAAACATTAGAAATAACACATAAATGCTATTCTAGAACTGTTTTTGCAAATGGTGCTGTTATGGCTGGTAAATACATAGTTAATAAAGAAAATGGAATGTATAATATGAATGATTTAATTAATAATAAATAAAAAACAGCTCGTGTTTTATAATAAAAGCACGGGCTATTTTTATTATTAGTATAAAAATCATAGATTTTGAATTTCACTTACATTATTATGTACACTATATAATGCAAAAACTGGGAAGTTTTTGCATTTGCTATTACTCCCCAGTCTCTGTTTTCACATAAGAGCCTTACTCTGAACAATGTACCAAGCTCAATTATCATAATAAATAGTTACTCCCTGCATGTAAGAATACACCCTAAATTCCTATTTTATTATTTAGTCGCTCTTACTTTTAATTCCACCTTATCATCTTTAACAACTAATTTAGCTTCTAGTCCAGGTTTAATATTTCCATCTAATATTTCTTCTGCTAATTTGTCTTCTACGATATTTTGTATTGCTCTACGAAGTGGTCTAGCACCAAATTCTTTGTCTACACCTTTTTTAGCAATTAGTTCTTTAACAGATTTATCAATTTTAATATTTAAACCTTGCTCTACTAATCTTTGCTCTACATTTTTTAATAGTAAATCTATAATGCTATTTATTTCTTCATCATTTAATTTATGGAATACTATAATATCATCGATACGATTTATAAATTCTGGTCTTAATTGTTTCTTCAATTCTGTCATTACATTTTTCTTAATATCTTCATATTCCTTGACTTCATCATTTTCTTCCGAATTAGTAAAACCAAAAGCTTTCTTTTCTGTAATTAATCTTGCACCTATATTTGATGTCATAATTATTACTGTATTTTTAAAGTTAACCGTTCTTCCTTGGCTATCTGTTAATCTACCATCTTCTAGAATTTGTAACAACATATTCATAACATCTGGATGAGCTTTTTCTATTTCATCAAATAATATTACAGAATATGGTTTTCTTCTTATTTTTTCAGTTAATTGTCCTCCATCATCAAAACCAACATATCCTGGAGGTGCACCAATTAATTTAGCAACAGAATGTGGTTCCATAAATTCTGACATATCTACTCTAATCATAGCATCTTCTGTTCCAAATAAGTTTTCTGCCAATGCTTTAGATAATTCTGTTTTACCAACACCTGTTGGTCCTAAGAATAAAAATGAGCCTATCGGTCTATTAGGATTTTTAAGTCCTACTCTACTTCTTCTTATAGCTTTTGCCACCGCATCTACTGCTTCATTTTGACCAATTACTCTTTTATGCAATTCTTTATCTAAATTCTTTAATTTCTTATTTTCATCCTGAGTGATTTTTGCTGCTGGAATTCCAGTCCAATTTGCAATTACCTTAGCAATATTTTCCTCTGTTAATTTTGGTATTGTTTTTGTCTTTTTATCCTTCCATTTGCTTCTTTCGTTTTTTAACTCTTCTTTTAATTTATTTACTTCATCTCTTATTTTTGCAGCTTTTTCAAATTTTTGAACTTTTACAGCTGCTTCTTTTTCTTGGTTCATTTTTTCAATTTTAGCTTCCATCTCTTTCAAGCTTTCTGGCTCTTCTAAAGAAGAAAGTCTCATTTTAGAAGACGCTTCATCTACCAAATCTATAGCTTTATCTGGTAAAAATCTATCATTTATATATCTGCTTGACAATTCTACAGCAGCCTTAATAGCTTCATCAGTTATTTTTATATTATGATGTGCTTCATATTTATCCCTTATACCTTTTAAAATTTCTACGGTTTCTTCATGTGTTGGTTCACTAACAGTTACAGGACTAAACCTTCTTTCTAATGCACTATCTTTTTCTATGTATTTTCTATATTCATTTAAAGTTGTAGCACCAATTAATTGAATCTCACCTCTGGCTAATAATGGTTTTAAAATATTAGCTGCATCAATAGCCCCTTCTGCTGAACCAGCACCTACTATTGTATGAATTTCATCTATAAATAATATTACATCTCCAGCTTTTTTTACCTCATTTAAAGCTTTCTTTATTCTTTCTTCAAAGTCACCTCTGTATTTTGCACCAGCAATCATACTAGATAAATCTATTGTTACAACTCTTTTATCTTTTAATATTTCTGGTACATCACCTTGAACTATTTTTTCTGCTAGTCCTTCTACTACTGCTGTTTTGCCAACACCAGGTTCACCAATTAAACAAGGATTATTTTTAGTTCTTCTAGAAAGAATTTGAATCACTCTTTCTATTTCATTCTTTCTTCCTATTACTGGATCTAATTTTCCAAGACTTGCACTTTTAGTTAAATCTGTTCCATATTGATTTAATGTTGGTGTAGAATTAAAACTTCCTTGTTTCCTATTTTGATTTTCATCTTGCATGTTGATATCTTCATCTTCTTCTAATACTTTTACAATTTCATTATATAGTTTTTGTGGATTAATACCTAAATCTAATAAAATTCTTACTGCAATGCTATCTGCTTCTCTCATTATTCCTATTAAAATATGTTCTGTTCCTATATAATCTGAATCTAGCTTCCTAGCTTCTAAAAAAGCATTTTCTAGCACTCTTTTAGTTCTTGGTGTAAAACCTAAATTCGTTATAGTTCGTTCTTCATCTCTACCTATTAAATTTTCTATTTCGTTTAGTACATTTTCTGAATTTATGTTTTGGTTCTCTAATACTTTACTTGCAACACCATTTTCCTCTTCTGTTAAACCATATAATATATGTTCTGTTCCTATATAATTATGTCCTAAGTCTATTGCAATATCTTTTGCAATCTCTAATACATTTTGTGCACTATTTGTAAATTTATATGTCATAAACATCTACCTCCTTACTCGTTTATAATTGTCTTAATAACTTCTGCTCTTTTGGCATCTAAGTCTATTCCTTCTAGTTTATTTCCTAAAAGCTTCTGTAAATTTGCATCTTGTGTATATAGAAGTAATTTATTTATCTTTAAATCTGTTAACTCACCTATTATGCCTAAATCTGTTCCTAATTTTAATGTTGATAATAAATCTTTACATTCACTTTCTGAAATTTTTCTACAATTTGTTAAAATACTATAGTCTCTATATAATTTATCTTCAAAATTTAGTCTGTTCTTGCCTAAATATTTTCTTGCAATTCTTTCTTGTTCGATTATTTTATCTGTTATTAATTTTATTTTCTTTATTATCTCTTTTTCTGAAATTCCTAAAGTTTGTTTATTTGATATTTGATACAATGCTCCTTCGGATTTACTTCCTTCTCCATGAATTCCTGTTACATTCATACCAAAATTATTTATTATTTCTAATATTTTTCCAATATTACCTGTAATTTGTAGCGCTGGCACATGCACCATTACTGATGCTTTCATTGCTGTTCCAGCTTCTATTGGACATGCTGTTAAAAATCCATATTTTTCACTAAATGCAAATTTTAGTTTCTCATCTAAAAATTCATCTAATTCAATAATTAAATTTAATAAATTATCTAACTCTAGCCCAGCACCAAATACTTGTAAACTAATATGATCATCTGTATGTATCATTGCACATACATTTTCCTCATCATTTATAAGTATTGCTTTTGCTATATCTTTACCTTTTACAAAATCTGGACTTATTAGTCTTTTTTCTATTAAACTATTTATAGTAATATCATCCATATCCTTTAATTTTAAAAGTTTAATTCCATATTTATTTCCAGAAATAGCTTCTTCTATTAATTTGGTTATTTCCTCTTTTTTTGTTTCATTACATTTCGTTTCAAATGGATAGTTTGATATATTTCTTGCTAATCTTATTCTTGAACTTACTATTACATCAGAATCCTTTCCGCTTTGTAAATACCAATTTAGCATATTTATTACCTCCTAAAGAATTATTTTTCGCCATTAATTTTTTTAATTTCATCTCTTATTTTTGCTGCATCTTCATATCTTTCTTCTTTAATCGCTTGTTTCAATTCTTCCTCTAATGATTCTTTAGTCTTTTTATTTTCTTTCTTTGCTTCTTTATTCTTTTCTAATTCTTTCTTTTTATCTTCCATATTTTTTACAATAGATTTGTCCAAACTTTTTGCTTTTCTGCCAACATGTCTGTTAGATCCTTGTATATTTCTTAATATTGGATCTAATCTATCTGCAAATATATCATAGCAATCCATACAACCAAATAATCCTGTATTTGAAAATTCGTTATATGTTGTACCACATGTATTGCATCCTTCTTCCCTTAAAGCTCCAATTGTTGGAATAAAAGAATCCATATTATATTCATCAAAAAATCCACCTAAAAAGCTTGGCAAATTCATAGACATATTAAAGTTAAGTTCTCTTCCTATTCCTAATTCCTTTGCACAATCTTCACATAAATTCATTTCTTTTTTTACTCCATTAATAATTTGTGTATATTTTATATTTGCTTCTTTTCTACCACAATTTTGACATTTCATAATAAAAACCTCCTTAAATTATTTAAAATATCTAATTTTAGTTGGTGACCATTTACGTCTGCCAATTAATCTTCTACTAAATTTATTAACATGTTCTTAAATATTCTTGCTCGTAAATTATCTTTAATATCGATAGGTACATTAAGTACATTATCACTTGTTGCCACTTTTAAAAGTTTAGCCTCTTTTTTAGTCACAATATTGTCTGATAAAAAATTACTTATGAAAATATCTACTTCTTTTGAAGTTAAAGTATCACCAATGCTTGTTATTATATGCATTAAATAATTACTTTGTGTTATATTTACTTTTTTTATTGTTATGTGACCGCCACCTCCTCTTCTACTTTCTACATAATAACCTTGTGATGGTTTAAATCGCGTGGATATTACGTAATTTATTTGTGAAGGCACACAATTAAAATGTTCCGCAAGTTCATTTCTTTGTATTTCTAATTCGTCTTCTGTTTTTAACATATCTTTTATAAAATCTTCTATTAAATCTGATATTCTCATTTTTTCACTTCCTTTATATGAACTTTTGAACTTTATTGATGGGACTTAAAGTTCATTTTTTATGTTAATTTATGAACTTTTACCTCCATCTACAAAGTTTATGCTTTTTTGACTTTGACTTTCTTTGACTTTTATGAATTATATTATACTCCCTTTTATAAAAAAATCAAGTACTTTTTTAATTTTTTCGAACAAAATTTCTTATCATTATATTATTTTTATGATACACTATCTTATATATAAATTATAGGAGGTATTTTAATGGATTTAAAATTTAGTAGTGTTGCTGCTACCCCATCTAACCCTAATTGGAATAATTTAATTTCAAGAAGAGATGAACTATATAAAAAAGAAAATGATGTACGCTCTGAATTCGAAAGAGATTATGATAGAATCATATATTGTAATGCTTATAGAAGATTAAAGCATAAAACACAGGTATTCTTTTTACCAAAAAATGATCATATTTGTACTCGTATTGAACATGTAAACAATGTTGATGCAACAAGTTATACAATTGCAAAAGCATTAGGTTTAAATACCACTTTAACAAGAGCCATTTCTATATCACACGATATTGGTCATAGCCCTTTTGGACATAAAGGCGAACAAATTTTAAATAAAATTTGTATGGAAAATGGTTTAGAATCTTTTTGGCATGAAAGAAATGGTTTAAATTTTGTTGATAATATAGAATTGCTAACAAATGTTAATAACGAAGAAAAAAATCTAAACTTAACATATGCAGTAAGAGATGGTATTATATCTCACTGTGGTGAAATTGATGAAATTTCTTTAAAACCTAGAACTGAATTTATCGATTTAGAAAAAGATTATTTTAAACTTAACCAATATTCCCCATATACTTGGGAGGGTTGCGTTGTTAAAATTTCTGATAAAATCTCATATTTAGGTAGAGATATAGAAGATGCCATTTCTATGGGAATACTAGATAGTAATTTAAATGAATTATATGATTTATTAGAACAACCTAGAAGTGCTAATTTAAATAATACTAATATTATAGGTGATTTAATAGCTGATCTATGTATTAATTCCTCTTTAGAAGAAGGCTTAAAATTTTCTGAAACTACATTTGAAAAAATAAAAAGATTAAAACAATTTAATTACAAATATATTTATAAACACAAATGTATGAAACCTTCAGAAAGATATTTTAGTCTTGTGCTTAACGAAATATTTAATACATTAAATGAATGTTATGATGGTATAAATACTTTAGAGAAATTAAACATTGAAAGACCATTTTATCCTAAAGTGATTGATACTTTTATAAAGTGGATTTCTTGTTATTGGAACATAGAAACAGATAGATCTCATTTGAAAAACAAAATTTTATATAACATGAATGATATTAAAGATTATCAAAAAGCTATTATTACATATATTTCTGGTATGACAGATAGTTATGCAATAGAAACATATAATGACATTGTAAAATATTAATCATATATAATAGGACATTTCTTAAAATATTCTATATTCTTATTGTCACCATTTTTGAGGGGTATTTTACAACCTCTTCCATAATGAAAAAGGCAGACAAAGAATACGATATGTTTGCAGATTTGCAAAAAAAGCATCCGGAAATTGGACAATAACATACACACAAAAACATGGAAGTAGAAAGAAACATCTACTTCCATGTTTTTTAATCTAATAAGCTGTTTAAGTATTCTATATATGTTCTTTGTATTCTAGAATCGTTACAAACTATGTAAATTTTATCTATATCAGGATTTCTAAAGAAGTTATTTATTATACCATCAATTGCAATTTTAACTGCTACATCTACCGGAGCACTACAAGCACCAATTCCAAGTGTAGGAATTGCAATACTTTTAATATCATAATCTGCAGAAATTCTAAAAATATTTTTATAGCATTCTTCTAATAATTCATTTTGATTTTTTTCACTTTCATCATACCATTTTGGTACAACTGTATGAATAATATATTTTGTATCAATTCTATATGCTCTTGTTACTTTAGCTTCTCCTTTACTTAATTCGTCAAACTCTTTACATTTATTTTCTAACTCTATACCAGCCCTAGAAAATATTGTACCTTCTCCCCCTCTTCCTAAATTACCAGATGTATTGGCACAAACTAATGCATCTGCTGGAACTTCGGTTATTTCATTATTTACAATTTCTATTCTTCTTAATATATCATTTTTATTTACTGTATTATTATTAATTTCTTTTCCATTTAATTTATATAATACATCATCAAATTGCTCACAAATGTCTATAATTTCTGAATATTTACGTAAATCAATTTTCCAATCTGAATTAATACTTTTTATTCCATAAATAATTCCTGCTAAACCTCCTGTACAAGCTGCAATTGTATCTGTATCACTACCTAAGTTAATTGCTCCAATTATTGCTTGATTATATGTATCTGTATTTATAAGTACCCATAAAACAGCTTCTAGTGTATCTACTATATAACTTGATGACTTTATTTCGTCTATACCATAATGGTAAATTTCATGATCTAGAATTCTAGTATATGCTCTTATTGTTGGCATAGAAAACATCGAATAATCTAAATTTTGAATTTTAGAATATGCTGCTTTTCTGTTATTAGTATTTAATAATTCAATGGCATAATTAACATACATATAACATCCCATAATTACTAGCTCATTTGCATGTGTAATTGATGATATACCAGCAACTAATTTTAAGATTTTATCTTGCTCTAGCCAATTTAAATATGAATAATACACTACTGGTAACATTCTCATTAATGAACCATTACCATTATCTGTATTGCTTGTACATCCACAATTTACAGCACTTCTTCTTGTTGTTTTATATTTACCTAGTGCCCTTAAAGTTGTCCTATCTATATCAACAATTTTTCCACCTGGTGTATATTCTCCCTTTTCCATCCACTCTAAAAATCTATTTGCCATATCATTTGCTATAATATCTCCATTAGAGTTAATTATCGAATCCATTGTGGCTATTGTCATAGATGTATCATCTGACCAAGTCCCCTTTGGAACATTATGGCTCATAAAGCCTTCCATTGAAGTTATTGGATTTCTCATTAGTTTTTCCCTGTTGGTAAATTCTACTGGAACTCCCATTGCATCCCCTATTGCAAAACCTATTATTCCATCTTTTGAACTTATCATTTTTGTATCTCCTGTCTTATCTATTGTATTTTAGTTGTTTTCTAATTTCTTTATAATTTGGCATATATTTTTCTACTAAGTTCCAAAATTTTTCTGAATGATTCATATATTTTAAATGACATAATTCATGTAATACAACATATTTTATTTCCTCTTCCGATTTATCAACAAGCTTCAAATTTATTGTTATATTCTTATTACTTGAGCAACTTCCCCAAGCGTATTTTATGTTTCTAATTCTTATCTTATTTGGAACTAAATTTGTTTGTTTTATTAATTCCGGAAAAATATATTCTAATTTAGTTTTTAAATTATCTATATCTATTTTAGTATATTCTCTTTCTTTGGTTTCATTTTTACTTTCTTCTAGTTTTTTTAATATCCAATTTCTTTTTTGTTCTACAATCTCATCTATGTATTTTTTAGTAATAAACCTAGGTGCCTTCACTATTACTTCACCATTTTTTATATGAATATATAAATTTTTTACTTTTCCATATACTATATGATATTTTATTTTATCATAATTAATAGCATTCATCTAAATTTATGCTTTTAAACTCGTGTCCTTCTATATCTTTAATTATAAATTCTTTATTTTCGTATATCATATAAGTATTAGGATTTCCTTCTCTTGGATCAGATATAGAACCTGGATTTAAGTACATATATTCTTTCGTATTTTCTATACATGGTACATGTGTATGTCCATGTATTAAAATTACCTTTTTATTTGAAGGTGGTAAATAATATTTATAATATAAATGACCATGTGTTATGAAAATTTCATATCCATCAACATTTAATTTTTTATAATCAATCATTATTGGAAAATATAATAATGCTTGATCTAAATCCGTATCACAATTTCCCCTTACTGCAATTATATAATCCATTAAATCATTCAGAATTCCGGCTGTTTTTTGCCTTTCACTATTTCTTCCAAATGATAGAATCGATTTATTATATAATAAATCTCCTAACAATATTAATTTTTCTGGTTGTTCTTTATTATATGCTTCCTTAAGTTTATTACAAAAATATGCATTTCCATGTATATCTGATGCAAACATTAATTTCATAATATTTCTCCTTTATTTTACTTAGTATTGCAAATAAATTCACTATTTTTGAACTTTTCCCCCGTCCCTAAAGTTCATTTATCTTTACGGTAATTTACAAAATATGAAACATTGCTTACTAAATTATGTGGAGTTATTTTCTCGAAAAATCTAGTTATTTTCATAAAAGTACCAGGAACTATTGTAAATTTATTTTTTAGCATTTTCTTTACTGCATATTTAGCAACATATTCACTACTTATTGATGGTGCTGCAAAATCTACTCCTGCTACTTTATTAAAATTTGTCCTTACGGGTCCTGGGCATAATACCGAAATTTTAACCTTTGAATTATTCTTTTTTAATTCTGTTTTTACCCCCTGTGACAATCTATATACATAAGCTTTTGAAGCATAATATGCACTCATTAATGGGCCTGGGCCAAATGCTGCCATAGAAGCAACATTCAAAATATATCCACTATTTTTCTTTATCATATCTTTTAAAAATAATTTCATTAAAATATGAACTGCAGTTATATTTGTTTCTATCATTTGCACTTCTTTATTTAAATCTGTATCACAAAATTTTCCGTGAACACCAAAACCTGCATTATTTATTAAGATATCTATATCTTCATTCTTTGTTTCTTCATATAACTCTTCACAATTTTCTTTATTAGATAAATCCATAGTTATTATTCTGGTATTGGTTTTTATCTTTGAGGCAACATCTTTTAATTTTTCTTCATTTCTAGCTACAAGAATTATATCATATCCTCTTTTTGCTAATTCTTTAGCTATTTCCTCTCCTATTCCTGATGATGCACCTGTAACTAAAGCTTTCATCTTTGTCCTCCTAAATCTATAGTACATTTTATATTATATACCACAAAATGTCCACTTATATATGTATATTTTTTATATGAAATAACTACATATTTTTATTGCTTTAATGATATAATAATTTTGACTTTACAAGTTACGAAAGGATTTAGCTTTATGAAGACATTATTAAAATATTTTAAAAAATATAAGGTAAATTTAATAGTTGGACCAATATTAAAATTGTTAGAAGCAATAATAGAAGTACTATTGCCAATTATTATTGCCTTTTTTATAGATAATTATAATACATTTTCTTCTACAGAGCTTATATACTACTCTGCTGGATTAATTATACTTGTATTATTAGGACTTATTTTTGCTTGTAGTGCACAATACATAGCTGCAATTACTTCGCAAGGATATAGCAAAACTTTACGTGAAAAATTATTTGTTCATATTCAAAAAGTTCCTTCTAATAAATTAAATAGCATTGGTAGTTCCGCCATAGTAAATCGAATTATTAATGATGTTACTAATTTAGAAACAGGAACTGCTATGTTCATAAGACTAGTAATAAGAGTTCCATTTATTTTTATTGGCTCAATTATTATGATTTTATTAATAAACATACAAATTGCAATAAATGTTCTTGTAGCAAGTATTATACTATTTCTAGTAATTTTGCTAATTGCAAAAACTGCTAGTAAACTTTATCAAAAAGCTAATTTACAGTTAGACAAGCTAACCTTAAGAATAAAAGAAAACTTAACTAATATTAAATTAATTCGTAGTTTTGTAACACAAAATACAGAAAAAACAAAATTTGATAAAGTAAATAATCTAACATATATCTATAGTAAACTTGCAACTATTTTATCCTTTCTACTAAATCCTGTTTCTATATTTATTTTAAACTTTACTACACTAATAGTATTAAATATTAGCAATGTTGAATTTGGATTTGGAAATTTATCTAAAGGTGAAATTATTGCAATAATAAATTACATTTCTGAGATGCTATTAGCTGTTATTGTACTTTCAAACTTAGTTGCAATTTACACAAAAGCTTTCGCTTCTTCAAAACGCATAATAGAATTATTTAACCTAAAAGGAAATAAACACACTGGTAACCTTAAAGAATTTAAACCTAACAACTATATTTTTGATATATCTAATGTTAATTTTTCGTATTTTGCTACTAGTAATTTAAAGGATATATCATTAAAAATAAAACCTGGCGAAACTATTGGTATTATTGGTCTTACAGGTTCGGGAAAAAGTACTTTCTTAAAACTTCTAAACAATTCTTTAAATATTTCTTCTGGTTACTTAAAACTATACGGTGAAGATATAAGAAAATATGATCCAAGCTTTTTAAAATCTAATATAACATATATTTGTCAAAAGCCAGATTTTATTACAAGTACAATTTTTGAAAACATTGCATTAGGTAGAGATACTTCTGAAGAAGAAATACAAAAAAGTTTGGAGCTTTCTATTGCAAGTGAATTTGTTAATCAAAAAGAAAACTCCTTAAACTTTGTTTTACAAAATAATGCATCTAATTTATCTGGTGGTCAAAAACAACGTATAAATATTGCAAGAGGTTTTATTGGTAGTCCTAAAGTATTAATTTTTGACGATGTTACAAGCGCATTAGATTTATATACAGAATCACAAGTATTACAAAATATTTTTAAGTATTCTAAAGAACATAATATTACAACATTTATAGCCTCACAAAAAACATCTGCAATAAAAAACTGTTCTAGAATTTTAGTCTTTAATAACGGAAAAATTGAAAATATCGGTACACGTACTGAGCTTTTAAACAATTCTGACTTATATAAAAAAATATATGAACTTCAAAACAGCGTAAGCAAAGGAGCATAATTTATGAAATTATTTAAATTTAAGTTTTCTAAATTTTATATTTTATTAATAATTATATTTTCTGTCCTTTCTGCAGGCTTAAGTATTACTTATCCTGTTATAATAGGTAATTTAATAGATAAACTAGGAACAAATACAAGCTTAATAAATTATTTTATTAGTCTTGCTCTAATATTTATTTTTCTATTTATTAGTAATTTTTTATTAAATTATTTTTTAACTAGTTATGCTACAAAACTTTCTCGAAATATTAGGACTATTCTTTTTAATAAAATAAATACCTTACCACTATCTATTTTAGAAAGCTTCGAAAAAGGTGAAATTATAAACATGTTTTCTACAGATATAGAAAATATTTCTAATGGAACTATGCAAAGCATTTCTAAAATTATAAGTGGGATATTTACCATTATATTAGCTACTTATATAATGATAAATTTAAATATACCTTTAACAATTTTACTTATAGTCTTATCTTTACTAATGTTTGCTATATCTAAATACATCGTTTCACATACAAATAAAATGTTTGTTAAAAGAGCAGATTTATTAGCAAATTTAAATGCTTATACTGACGAATTAATAAGTGGTAAAAAGACTTTCGATAATTTTAATTATATTGAAATACCTAATAAAAATTTCGAAGAAAAAAATTCTGAATTATATAACTATGGGTATAAAACACAGTTTTATTCTTCACTTACAAATCCTAGTACTAGGTTTGTTTCAAACCTTTCTTATATAATAATTGCTATGCTTGGAATTATATTTTGTAAAAACGGAAATTTAACAATTGGTAATATCTCTACTTTTTTAATATATACAAATTTGTTTACTAGACCATTTAACGAGATAACAGCTGTATTTAGTGAAATCCAAACTGCTATTGCTTCTTACAAAAGGATTTTAAAATTTATAACTACTCCTATTATAGAAAATCTACCTTCTAGTAATACTATTAAACTGCCAGAAAAACCTAATTATTCTATAGAATTTAAAAATGTATATTTTTCGTATACTGATAAACCTTTTATACAAGATTTTAGTTTATATATTCCTAATGGAAAAAGTATTGCTATAGTTGGTAAAACGGGCTCTGGTAAAACTACAATAATTAATTTATTAAATAGATTTTACGAAATATCTAGTGGTGAAATATTAATAGATAATACAAACATAAAAGATATTAACATTAATAATTTAAGAAAAAATATCGGTATGGTTCTTCAAGATACTAATATTTTTCAAGGTACTATAATGGAAAATATTGCATATGGAAAACCCAATGCAAGTATAGAAGAGATTAAACAAGCTGCGGAATTATCTTTTGCCAGCACATTTATAGAAAAATTACCTGATGGCTATGATACGTATATATCAAATTCTGATATGCTTTCTGAAGGCGAAGTACAGTTATTAAACATTGCTAGAATTATGCTAATAAAACCACCTATTTTAATTTTAGATGAAGCTACAAGTAATGTCGATTTACTAACAGAAGATATGATAAAAAAAGCTATACTAGAATTAACTTCGAATTCTACCTCTATAATTATTGCACATAGATTATCTACAATAAAAAACTGTGATTTTATTGTTTTTATAGAAGATGGTAATATCGCAGAAGTTGGCACTCATGATGAATTAATCAATAAAAAAGGAGCATATTATAATATGTACAAAAGCCAATTTAATATTATGTAGTTTTATTTAATATACCGAAAAACCAGCTTTTCTTTATATGAAAAGCTGGTACAATAAAAATTGTTTTAAAGATAGAATTGGGCTAAAAAATTATTTTCTATAGATTACATCCATATTCTCCTATAAGTAATTCTTTATGCTTTTATCCATAAATCCATACTTTTGCTTTAACCTACAACATAGTTGTTGGATATAATTTATAGCACACAAAAATGTTTTTTGTAAAAAAGATAATAGAAGATAACAAAAAGTAATAAAAAATAGTAAAATATTATAAAATTTTTAAAGATTTTGTAACAAATTGATAAAAATTCTTGTCTTATATATAGAAGGTGGTGTAATGGAGGAAATATACAAAAAATATTCTAAACAAGTATATAGATTTTTATATAGCTTAACAAAGAACCACGAACTTTCTGAAGAACTTATGCAAGAAACTTTTTATAGTGCTATAAAGGGAATTAAAGATTTTAAAGGTAATTGTAGTATGTATTCGTGGTTATGTGAAATAGCAAAAAACAAATTAAAAAATTATCAAATCAAATATAATAAAATACAAACTATTAGTTTAGACAATGTAATTGAAAACTGGTTAACTAAAGATGATGTTGAAGAAAAAATTTTAAACAATAGTGATTTAATTGCTTTGCATAATGAAATAGAAAAATTAGATAATCTCACTAAAGATGTTGTAAAACTAAGAATTGAAGGTGAATTATCATTCAAGCAAATTGGAAAAGTATTAAACAGAAGTGAAGTATGGGCAAGAATAACTTTTTATCGTGCAAAATCTAAATTAAAGGAGAGATTTAAAAATGAAAAAGGAATGTGAGATTGTAAGAGATTTGTTACCTAATTATATAGAAAATTTGGTAGGTAATCAAACAAAGGATTTTATCGAAACACATATTAAAGAATGTCCAGAATGTAAAGAAATATTAAATAATATGCAAGGTAATATGATTCAAGAAATAGATACTAGCTTTTTGGAAGAACAAGCAGAAATCCATCAAATAAAGAAGTATAGAAAAAAAATGGCTATATTAAAAATTAGTATTTCTGTTTTTCTAATAGCAATAATATTATTACTTATTTCTTTCTTAACCACATATATTCCTAGATATTCTATAATATCAAAAACATATGACAAAATTCAAGAAGCTAAAAATATGGATAACTATAAATTCACAATGACACAATACTACATAACGCCAAATAGCGAAGAAATAAATTCATTTACAGATATTTATTATTATAAAGATGGTACATTTAAAAGTGAATCTTACTCTAATAATACTAAAGAAATAATAAATTATGGAAATATTTATACTAATGACGTAATTCATAAAGATTACAATACAAATACATCATTTAATAATACTACATATCCATATAAATCAAAAGGTTCTATTTTTAATTGCTTTATTGATATAGAAAATTATATGCAAAACAAACTTAATATAATTAGTTTAAAAATAAAAGAAGATACTTATAATGATAAAGATTGCTATGTAATTTTATTTGGTAATACTAGGGAATTATGGATTGATAAAAAAATAATGCTACCAGTTAGAGAAGTTCAAAAAAATAACGGTGAAATTAATTTTGAACGTACATTTTTAATAGAAACAAATATTGTTTCTGATAATGATATTTTCCCACCGGACTCAGAAAATTAAAAAATAAAGTATTGAGACAGCCAAAGGAAGGATCATGATGAATAACAACTTAATAAAAGCTTTGATAATTGAAGATGACTTGAGTTTTTCTAAAAGAATCTTAAATTCTATTTTAAGTAAATTTAAAAACATACAACTTTCTTATATTGCAACTACATATAAAGAAGGGATTAGTATTTTATCAAACAATCAAATAGATTTAATCTTTTTAGATATAAATTTACCAGATGGAAATGGGATTAATATTTTAGAAGATTTAAAATATATGAATACTATAAAAAAGCCTCAAATAATAGTTATTTCTGGAGATACAGATTTGCCAAGACAAGTATATAATATTAAATACAAAGGAACTCTTTATATTATAGAGGCTATTATGTATGTATATAATAGAAATAATTTTGATTTTGTAGATAATCTCGAGCAAAATGTTTATAAATATATCAGTTATAAACATCAGAAAAGTATAAATAATATAAAAACTAATATTATTAAAGCAACAAATGAGCGCGAAAAAGAAAAAATGTTATTATATAAATTGACTCCAAAAGCAAGTATAATAACAGTATTAAATAAAGTACGCAATCAATATCTATAATTATAGGAATGGAGAAATAAATTGAAAAAAATCATATATTTTTTAGGAATGATATTCTTAATTATAATTATTATTTTAAACTTATTATATACATCATTTCTTAATAATTCAGAACATATTAGTATTTCTTATAATTCATGGTTATATAATTTGGGGATGATTTTATTAATTATTACTATCTATTATATAGCTAATATAACCAATAAAATTCTATATAAAAAAGTGTTTCTTATAGACGAAAAACATTTAGAATAGCATTACTAATATATTTGCTAGTTAATATTCTTTGGGTTATTTTTATAAATCCTAAAGTCGTCGGTGATTCTGTTCATGTATGTAACCTTGCACAAACTTTTTCCAGAAATAATCCTCAAGAATTTCTATTTAACTCTACATATATTGGCGTGCCATTATATGAATACATACAAGCATATACACATCAAATACCTTTAGCATTTATTTTCAGCCTTATTTTTAGGTTAATTCATTTTGATGTTATGGAAGTGTTGAGAATTGTAAATATAATAAGCAATATTGCTATTGTTATAGTATTATATAAAATACAATTAAAATTATCATCAAAATATGCAACCAATACTTCTTTATTATTTATTTTAGTATTAACATTTTTTACTTTACCATTATTATCCACATTTATATATGGGGATCTTCCTAGTTTGGCATTATGCATATTGGCAACCTATTTTATAATGTGTTACACCGAAACACATAAGATAAAATATTTTATTTATACTATTTTTTTTACAACGATTGCATATATGATGAGAATGAATAGTTTAATTTTTATAATAGCAACAATTATCTATATGTTGTTAAATTTATTTAGCAAGTGGAATCAATACACTTTAAAAAATAATTTAAAAAATATTAGTTTAATTGCTATATATATTATAGGTTCAATTCTTCCAGCAATCTTAGTAATAAATTATTATTCTAATAAGTATAACTTAGATAATACTAAGAAATATCCTACTATAAGCTATGTCTTAATGGCAATGGAAAAATCTCCTAGAGGTAATGGATGGTATAATGAAGATATTGCAAAAGATACATTATTGAATCCAGATAATGCAAAACATGATTATCCTAAATATATTTATAAGCAAATAAATTACTTTTTAAAAAATCCAGATTATACCTTTGATTTTTATACTAAGAAAATAGCTTCTATGTGGACTGAAAACACTTATTCTGCTATAAGAAATAATATTAGAAGTAATAATGATTTCATAGAGAATTTTATACAGCCTCTTGAATTTTATCAAAAAGCATTATTACTATTAACTTGCTCTTGTACATTAATTGTTTTAATACAAAATCGAAAAAAGTTATCACTAGAAGTTATATTTTTACTTACAATTTTTGCTGGTGGATTTTCTTTTCACATTTTATGGGAAGCAAAATCAAGGTATATAATCCCTTATATAATAGTTTTAATACCTATTGCTTCTATTTGTATTGATAAAATCAATTTAAAAAATTGTAAATAAATTATTTATCATATTAAACCTTATCTTTTTATTTTTTAACAATATAATAGTATAGTTTACGTAATTAAAGTGGGGCTAAAAAGTTGGACATTATAAATTAGGCTACTAGCATGGAATGTTTTCTGTATAGAATAGGAGACATTCCTTTTACTTTGCTCTTAATTCTTTTGTTATTATAATATTCTATCATATCTTTTTCTGATTCTTCTATATCTGAAGATTTTCAAATAACAAAAAAGAAAAGCTTTTAGCTTTTCTTTTTAAATATATTTTTTATTTTATCGAAAGCATTTACTTTTGCTCCTTCATTCTTCTTGCCATTTGCTATTCGTTCCATTAATTCTTTTCGTTGTTGTTCGTTTTCACACCAATAATTAAAGTTTAGTAAATTAACCATATCCTTTGTTTCTTTTTTCATTTTTAATTTTTCTAAAGGAGTTCCTTTTGGATATTTAGGTGTATAGTTATCGTCTTTTTTACTATTTATTAATTCCCTTAAGTCTTCTGGTATTTTATTTCTTCTTTCTTCATCTATACTATCCAAAAAAGCACTAAGTTCAGAATAGATTTCTTTACTTTTACTATCCATACTTACTTCCTCCTTCTCTAACGTTTACATTTTATCATTTTTTAGGTTGTCTTTCAAGTAAAAAATGTGGATTTATTAAATTGCAGAAATGAAATTTAACTCTCTTTCTACTAATAAAACCACATTTGATTTCTATTATATTTACTTACTATGTTTATCATCTTTTTTTGTTATATTTTGTAAGCGTTCTGCATTCTCTTTTTGAAATCCTAAACTTATCCAAGCAAATTTTGTTGGTATGAATTCACCATTTCTGCTTACATCTTCCCCAACTTCTATTTCATTAATCTCTTTTTCTTTTTTCATAATATATTCACCTAAAATATATTATGTCTTAAGTCGTTTTATTTTATACTACATTTTTCTAAATACGCCAGCTACTTTACCAAGTATTTTACAATCTGGAACAATTATTGGAGCCATTGTGCGATTTTCTGGCTGTAATCTTATATAATCTTTTTCTTTGTAGAATGTTTTTACTGTTGCTTCGTCATCTATTAAAGCTACAACGATTTCACCATTTTCTGCAGTATTTTGTTGTTTTACTAATATGTAGTCACCATCTAAAATACCTGCTTCTATCATACTTTCTCCTCTAACAGTTAGCATAAAGCTTTCTGAATTTCCTACAAAGTCTAAAGGAATTGGAAAAGTATCTGTTATATTTTCTACTGCTAAAATTGGTGCGCCTGCAGTTATTTTTCCTACTACTGGTACATCTACTAATTCTTTACCAGCATAAACATCTTTTGGCTTTCTTATAACATCATCTTCATTAACAACTCTTAATGCTCTTCCTTTTTGAGATTCTTTTCTTATGTAACCTTTTTGCTCTAATTTTTCTAAATATCCATGTACTGTTGCTGTTGAATTTAGTCCTACAGCTTTACAAATTTCTCTTACTGATGGTGGATATTGGTTTGCTTTTATTTGTTTTGATATAAAGTTTAAGATTGCTACCTCTCTTTTATTTAAATCACTTTTATCTTTTTTCACTTATTAACGCCTCCACTTTATTTTTTTACATACTATCATATGATTTTTTGTTTGTCAAACAAAATTTCGTTTTTTCTTAAATTTTATTCTATAAAATGGAAATACCCCTGGCTTTCGCCAGGGGAAAAGATGTGAAGTTTGATTTTTGATTTTTTAAATGATTTGTGCTGATGTACCAGGTTTTTCTTCAGGTACGACATCGTCAGACGTTATATTGATTATTATCAAATCTATAATATCTGACAAAGTATCAACTCTGTCCTCCAACAGATTATTTTCCTGTTCCATCACATTAATCTCCTGCTGAAGTTGCTCGGTCCTCTGTTCGAGGTACTCAAGCTTTGTATTCATTCTTCCATATGAATACCCAATTAATAAACACACTACTACAATAAAGATCAACCATATTATATTGTGCTCTTTTGATTCTTCCGAATCCTCTAGTTTTTCATACTCTTCTTCGAGCTCTTCTCTTGACCACTCTTCGAACTGTTCATGTCGCCTTGCTTCTTCACGAAGCTCCTCTGTGGTATACTCGGAAAAAGTATAGTTACTTCTTAGCAAATCTTCCAAGTCCTGATCGGAAAATTCGTTCAGATTAATATCTGGAAGAAGAACTCTTAATTCTTTCTCCATCTCTTTCCGACTATACTTGGAGAAATCCTTATACACACGTATTTCTTCTTCCAAGTCTTTGCGTGTCATTTTGTCAAATCTGTCTTTAAGAAACATGCATTTAACCTCCTAATTTAACTGCTCTTTCTACGTTGTTGTAATATTCTTTAATAAAAGCTTCAATTTCTTCCAGCGTTTTTGGGCTTTTATTTTCCAAATACGCATATAAGAAAAAATTAAAACTTTTTAATAAAGCAATTTTTTCTTGCATACTTCCCTCATAGGAAATGGCTTCTTCTGTAGCTCGGGCTACATATTTGTGAACAAGATCATTTATAAATCTATAATCTTGTTCTTTAGCCCAGCCCTGTTCGACTGCCTCCACACCATCATTTCCAATCTCTTCGTATACTGAAGGTAAGCATACCCTCAGCAAGAATAGCTTTTCGCTATTCTTTTTTTCCGACTCTCTCATTGCTTAAGTCTCCTTTCAAATTTTTTCTGCATTACATTATACCATGCTTAACATAATTTTCCAAGTATATATATCAAAGTTTTACTTTTTATATACGGAAAACGCTCAGCTGTAGCAGCTGAGCGTTCCTTGTATCATACGGTGAGCACCTCCGTATCACTAGAGGTGTCCTCCTCTGCTGGAGCATCACCGGTCAGCTCCTCGATTTTGTTCTCGAGAATCTGGATCTCCTGTTCCTGGAGATTAATGGTTTCCTGCTGGGACTTGATGAGTTCATCACTGATTGCGATATTCTCATTCAGCGTGCTAATCGTAGCTGCCTGGATAATAGCCCTAAGAATCAGGACAACTACCAGTGCAACTAGCAAAACCCGCTTGATCGTCTTAGACATTGTTATGTTCCTTTCTTCGTTGTCTTCCCTGCCTTACCTACTTACAGTCTCCTCCAGTTCCAGAGCTAAAGCAATGACAAACTATTTATCAAAACTCCGCTCTTTTTCCGATGATGATACTATATAATTATAGCACAATTTACATAACTTTCCAAGTATCAAATAGGGATTTTAGGAACGTCCCCTAAATCCCTATTTGCACCTATATAACATTTTTTTTATTTTTTTATTGAATATTCATACATATTATGTTAAAATGTGTTACATATTAATATAAACGTTTGATAAGAGAATAGTAACATATTTAATTTTTTAAGAGAGTTTACGGGTGGTGTAAGTAAATAAAATTTATATGTGAATCTACTCTTAGATGTTTTTAGTGAAAGCTAAACCGTAAGTTAGGCGGTTACCCTACTAATTGAGTGTATTATTTTTATAATAACTTAAGGTGGCACCGCGGATTATATTCGTCCTTATATTTTTACATAAGGACGATTTTTGTTTGTCTAAAATTTGTCTTAAAATGTTAAGATAATTTATTAGAATATATTTTGTTTGGAGGGATTTTTATGAATCAAGTAGAAATTGGAAAAGTTTATCGTCATTTTAAAGGAAATTATTATTTTGTAGAAAATGTAGCTTGTGATTCGGAAACTAAAGAAAGAATGGTAGTATACAAACCTTTATATCCAAGAGAAGATGGAAATTATATTTGGGTTAGACCAGAAAAAATGTTTTTAGAGGAAATTCCTGAAAGACCAGATAATATTACAGGACAAAGACATAGATTTGAAGTAGCCCAAGATTTAAATATAGATTATACAAAAAAATAATTAGGGGGAATTAATATGATAGATATTAAATTTTTAAGAGAAAATCCTGAAATTGTAAAGGAAAATATAAAGAAAAAATTTCAAGATGAAAAGCTAGTTCTAGTTGATGAAGTTATAGATTTAGACAAAAAATCTAGAGAAGCTACACTTGCTGGTGACGAATTAAGAAATAAAAGAAAAACACTAAGTGCTGAAATTGGTAATTTAATGAAAAATGGTCAAAAAGAAGAAGCAGAAAAAATAAAAGCAGAAGTTCAAGCAATTAATAGTAAACTAGAAGAAAATGAGACTTTAGAAAACAAATATGCAGAAGAAATTAAAGTAAGAATGATGAAAATTCCAAATATCATGCACGAGTCTGTTCCAATAGGAAAAGATGATAGCGAAAATGTAGAAATTGAGAAATTTGGAGAACCTGTAGTTCCAGATTATGAAATTCCATTTCATGGCGAAATTTTAGAAGCTTTAGGTGGATTAGACTTAGATAGTGCAAGACGTGTTGCAGGTCAAGGTTTCTATTACCTAATGGGAGATGTTGCAAGATTACATTCTGCTGTTTTAACATATGCAAGAGACTTCATGATTAATAAAGGTTTTACTTATTGTATACCACCTTATATGATTAGAAGTGACGTAGTAACTGGTGTTATGAGTTTCGAAGAAATGGATGCAATGATGTACAAAATTGAAGGTGAAGATTTATACTTAATTGGTACAAGTGAACATTCAATGATCGGAAAATTTAAAGGTCAAATTCTAAAAAAAGAAAATATGCCATATACAATGACATCTTATTCTCCTTGTTTTAGAAAAGAAAAAGGTTCACATGGACTAGAAGAACGTGGTGTATATAGAATTCACCAATTTGAAAAACAAGAAATGATTGTTGTATGTGAACCAGAAGATTCTTGGGATTGGTATAATAAAATGTGGTCATACACAGTAGAATTCTTTAGAAGTATGAACATCCCTGTAAGAACACTTGAATGTTGTAGTGGTGACTTAGCAGACTTAAAAGCTAAATCTTGTGATGTAGAAGCTTGGAGCCCAAGACAAAAGAAATATTTTGAAGTTGGAAGTTGTTCTAATTTAACAGATGCACAAGCTCGTAGATTAGGCATTAGAATAAAAGGCGAAAAAGGAAATTATTTTGCACATACATTAAACAACACTGTTGTTGCTCCACCACGTATGCTAATTTCTATTATGGAAAATAACTATCAACCAGATGGAAGTGTAATTATTCCAGAAGTATTAAGACCATATATGGGTGGATTAGAAAAAATTACAGTAAAATAAAAATACATGGGATTATTAGGGATTTTGGGGACGTTCCTTAAATCCCTATTTGAAATAAAAACCAAGAAATTTATAAAATATTTCTTGGTTTTGTCATTTATACTTAATTACTTAAAATAAAAAAGTTATTTCTTTTGTTTTAATATCTATAATACTTGCCCTATAAACACATATTACATTTGTTTTATTATTTATAATTTTATTCGAATTTATATGCTGGTGTCCATGTATATTAAAAATAGGTTTATATTTTTTTAGATATTTAGATATAGCTTTTAATCCACAGTGTGCTAAATCTTTTCCAGCAGAATATAATTTATATGGCGAATCATGTGACAATAAAATATCTGCTTTAGGACATTTCATTAATAATTTTCTTGCTTCTTTTTGTGTAAACATCGGAAATTTTCCTCGTTTATATCTATTACTTCCCTCAAAACCTAAAAAAGTAGTATTGTCTATTTCTATTAACTTACAATGTATATTAGGAATATTTCTTGCTTCTAATACACCAAATTCATCATGATTTCCTAATATCCCATAAACTTTATTCTTATCTAAATACATCAAAAGCATATCAATATATTTTCCACTTATATCTCCAAGAAAAAAACATACATCATATTCTAAGTCTGCTAATTTTTCTGCTTCTTCTAGTAATAAATGATGACAATCTGTTATTATTAATATTTTCACAATTTTCTCCTATACTATTTTTCTTATTTTCTTTTGCACTTTTGCTCTAAATTATTTAGCATTTTTTCTAATTCCTCTACTTCTTCAATATACACTCTTCCGTTTTTTGAATCACCATAATCATCAATAAAATCATATATTTCCCAATATGTATCTACTACACCATTATCTTCTATTAAGGCCAATCTTTCTACTTCTTTTTGTCTACTACTTAATTCATACTCCTCAAATGCTAATGAAATTTTTTGAAGACATTCTCTTATTTCTGATATTTTATTAAGTAAAATTTCTTTTTGTTCTTCATTAGATAAGTTTCTTATTTTAAGTTTTAATTCTAATGCATCTTGTAACAATTCTCTATCCATCTTCTCCATTTTTCTCCCCCCTTTTGTTATAAATATCATATAACAAAAAATTTTTCAATAATATTATTATGATAATCCTCTATTTTTTGTCATTGTAAATTATCTTATTTTATGTTAAAATATATCAATATTAATAGTAAGGAGAATTTTTATGATAGTAAAAGAACCAAAATTTGAGATTTCTGCAGTTGGACCTAAACAATATCCTTCAACTAATTTTCCAGAAGTTGTATTAGTTGGTAAATCTAATGTTGGTAAATCTTCGTTTATAAATACTTTAATTAATAGAAAAAAACTAGCAAAAACTAGTAGTGAACCTGGTAAAACTAGACAAATAAATTTTTACAATATAGATTCTAAATTTTATTTTGTCGATTTACCTGGCTATGGTTATAGTAAAATGTCTAAAAAAGAACAGGTTATAGTTGGAAATTTTATAGAAGAATACCTGCATAAAAGGAAACAAATTTCTTTAATTATATTTTTAGTTGATATAAGGCATAAACCAACAGAAAATGATAAGTTAATGTATAATTATATTATAAGTAGTAAAATTCCATTTATCATTATTGCAAATAAAGCTGATAAGATTGCAGTTACTAAAGTTGATTCTGCTACACAAGAAATCCAGAAAGCTTTAAATCCAATTGGTGATATCACTACTTTACCATTTTCTTCTGAAAGAAGAATTTATACAGAAAACGTTTGGAATGAAATAGAAAAATATATTTAAAAGTTATATGCATAAAGGAGATCCGGATCAAATCCAGATCTCCTTTTTCAACATACAAACATTGTACATTAGGCAACACAATAAATAGTCTTATGCTTCTCGTCTACTTCTTTTTTTACCATGCCTTTTTCTAAGGCTTCTTTAATTCCAGCATTGCACTCACTCATCGTCATATGAAGCAGAACCTCCATAGCTGCAGAAGATTTTTTACTTTTTGTAGTAAACAGATAAGCCCATATTCTCCAGCTAAGAGAAATTTCGTATGAACCATCATCACCATCATTAAATACTATTACTTCAGCTTTATTTAGTGCATTGATTACATCACTAAGTTGCTGGGCACGTGGTCCTGAAAACTTTTTCTGTGCTAGTTTTACAACAAATTTGTTTTTGTCCGAGAAGAAGATATATTTTAGTACATCTTCATAATTCTCGTTCAAAAACAATTGTTGCATAAGTCTCATTTTTTCATCTTTGCTTAATTGAGTATTATTCCCTTCCGCTACTTCTGGACTTTCTTTCTGTTGCGACGTTGCAGCTTCTTTAGACTGTGCTTCTTCGTCGCCTGCTGTTTCTTTTTTTTCTTCCTTACCTAAAGGTTTTTCAGTTGGTTCATGCTGTGGTTGTTCTACATTATCACCTTCGATGGAACAAAAATATTTTTTATCACTATTCCTCTGCACTTTCGTGCTTTTATATAATTTTCTAATTATATTATTTACTGAGGAATACGCAATTCCTGTTTTATCAGAAATCTCTTTGATTGAAAATGCCCGGCCTCTGTTTTCTGCCAAAAAGCCATAAACATCCTCTGTATGTGTTTCATACTTTCGACTCTTTTGAACATCCCTAGCTTCTTTTTTACTATTCTTTTCTTCCTCGTATAAAAAAGTAACTTCTGAAACTAAGTTCTTATGCAGTAAGTTTTTGAATAACTCCACCACCAAAGCTTCGGTTATGTCGTATAACTCTAACTCTCCCTCAATCCGCATTTTAACGCCCGATTCAGGATAAAGAGTCTTCATCACAACCTGTTGCGCATCTTTATCATGTACATTAACCTTAATCATAATATACTCCTTTCAATGCCAAGTTAACGAGTTACAGCCTTTTTTACTATGCATCATCCTTTCTTAAATAAAATATTATTTTAAGCAAGCCTCAACTTACAAGCTATAGCTATTTTATCACATTTCCTCTGTATTTCAATAAAAAAGGCTGCAATTTTTTACATTGCAGTCTTAGTTTATCTTTTTAGTTATCATTTTTAACGCTTTTTGTCTTTCTACTAATATAAAATGTCCACAGCCTTCGCATTTTAAACCGAAGTCTACTCCAACTCTTGTTATTTTCCATAATTTACTTCCACATGGATGTGGCTTTTTTGTTCGTACTATATCCCCTACATTATATTCCATTATAACACCTCTGTTGCTTTTACTATTACTCTTTCTTTCGAATCATCTGTACAAGTTATTAATGTAACATCCTTTCTTCCATTTGTTAATGGACTAGTTGGTGACATATCATCTTCTGTAACAGTATATTTATTGTATACCGTATATTTTATTGTTCTTCCTTTTGTGTCAGTTATCTCTATAATATCACCATTTTCCAAAGATGGAACCTTACTAAAAAATTTCTTATTTCTATAGTTATGTCCTGCTATACAAAAATTACCAATTTCATTTGGATCACATCCCCAAAATTTTGTAGGTGCTTTTTTTAATAATTCTTCAGTTGTTTCTGACAACACTGGATAATAAATATTTATTTTTGGAATTCTAATAGTTGCAATTGGTTTATACACATGCCCATCTGCTGTTGTATACTCTTTTGATAAAACAGATTTTGTTTCTTCATCCAAATTAGCTAAAGCTGTATCGTCTTCTGTTCCAACTGTATTTACATCGTTTTCTAGCATCACAACTAATTTTTCTGTAGGCTTTGTTGTTTGGTCTTCCCCAACAATATTAGCACCAGCCAATATTTCTTGAGAAACCGCTTCATCTTTGTTTTTATTATATTCTGCATATATGTAATAAGAAGATAAGACACAAACTACTACAAGTGAAATAAAAAATTCAAATTTATATAATTTCTTTTTTCTCTTTATTTCAGGTGTTATATATAGTTTTTCTGTAACCAGAATCTGATTCATGTTTACCTCCTTCTTAACCTTTTTTACAAGCATATTATATCATTTTAATATGGCTTTTGCAATAACAAATTTATGCATTAAGATTATTGGAAAGCTCTGCAAATTGGTCTATAGTAAGCTTTTCACTTCTTATCTTTTCGTCTATATTTAATTTATTTAAGAGCTGTATTAACTCTTCTTTATTTGATATTCCATTATTAGTTAACGAATTTAATAATGTTTTTCTTCTTTGTAAGAAGGCTACTTTTATTAGTTTAAAAAATCTATCTTCATTTTGTACTTTTACCGGAGGTTCTTTTCTAATATTTATCTTTATTACTTCTGATGTAACAGAAGGTTCTGGAATAAAAGAACTTTTTGGAACTTCTAGTAATTTTTCTGTATCACCATAATAATACACAGTATATGTTATAGCTCCAGTATTTTTTCCTCCTGGAATTTCTGCTAAACGGTCTGCTACTTCTTTTTGAATCATTACAGTTATACTTGTAATATCTATCTTACTTTCTAATAACTTCATTATTATTGGAGTAGTTATATAGTATGGTAAATTAGCAACAATTTTTGCATTCTTTAAATTATATTTTTCTTTTGCTTGCTTTATAATTTCATTTAAGTCTACTTTTAATATATCATTATTAATTACTTCAAAATTTTTATAAAGAAAAAATCTTTCTTCCAATATTTTTATCATTCTTTTATCTAATTCTACACATATAACTCTTCCTGCATTTTCTAATAAATATTTTGTAAGTGTTCCAAGACCTGGACCTATTTCTATAACTAAATCATCTTCATTAATATTAGATTTTTCTATAGCAGTCTCTATAACATTTTCATCTACTAAGAAATTTTGTCCAAGGTTTTTATTAGCCTTAATATTATATTTATCCATTATAAATTTTGTTTCTTCATATAAATTCATAGTATCTCCTATCCTTTTTATCGTGCATTATGCACTATTTATACACATTTTAATTATAGCAAGCTTAGTAGAATTATGTCAAATTCTTTTGTGAAAAATCTGTGTTTTTATTGATTTTAACATACACTTAATATACAATATATGCAGTATTTTATAATAGGGATTTAAGGAACGTCCCCAAAAATCCCTATCCTTTTGAGGTGATGCAGATGAAGAAAAAAAATAATAATAAATTTAATTTACCCAAGACAAAAAAAAGTAATAATAAATTATATAAATCCACTAATAATGAATTTTCTACTAATTTATTAGCTGTAAAAAAGTTTAGAATTGTACTAGCTTCTTTACTAATAATATTTTTACTTTTAATTATTAGACTTATTTGGTTACAATTTATTCAGGGTTCAGATTTAAAAGAACAAGCTTATAATCAACAAACTACAGACCAAATCATAAGTACTAGCAGGGGTACAATATATGATTCTACAGGTAAAACCTTAGCAATAAGTACTCCAACAGATACTGTAACTATTAATCCAAAAAAAATAGTTGGTTCTAACGATGAAGAAACTAAAGCAAAAAAAGAAAAGGTTGCTAAAGCATTTTCTGAAATTTTTGAACTAGATTATAATGAAACATTAGAAAAGATTAATAGTACTTCTAATGTTCAAACAATAGCAAAAAAAGTTGATAAAGATAAAATAGATAAATTAAAGGAATGGATGGAAACAGAAAAAATAAGTACTGGTATTAATATTGATGAAGATACAAAAAGAGTATATCCATATAACAATTTAGCTTCTAACTTAATAGGATTCTGTGGAACAGATAATACTGGTATTCAAGGAATAGAAGATAGTTGGAACAGTGTTCTTCAAGGTACTCCTGGTAAAATAACAACATCAACAGATGCTATTCAAGAAGAAATTCCAGATAGTAACCAAACTTATATTCCTGCCGAAAACGGTAGTGATATTGTTTTAACTATAGATTATTATATTCAAACTGTTTTAGAAAAATATTTGAAACAAGCAGTTGAAGAAAACCATGCAGATAGTGGTACAGTAGTAGCAATGGCACCTAGTACAGGTGATATTTTAGGAATGGCTTGCTATCCAGATTACAATCTTAATACTCCTTTCGAGCCAAATACAGAAGAATTAAAGGCTACATGGGATACTCTAGATTCTACTGCACAATCTGATGCATTATATAATATGTGGAAAAACAATGTAGTATCTTCACCTTATGAACCTGGTTCTCCATACAAGTTAATAACTGCAGCTACAGCATTAGAAGAAAATATTACTAGTGAAGATGTTCCTAATGATTTTTATTGTAATGGTTCTATCGAAGTAGCAGATAGAAATATTAGTTGTTGGACTCACGGTCATAAAGGTGCAAAAACTCTAAGACAAGCTTTACAACTTTCATGTAACCCTTCTTTAATACAATTAGGACAACGTATCGGTGCTGAAACTTTATACAAATATTACCAAGCATTTGGATTTTTTGATAAAACTGGTATAGAATTACCTCAAGAAGCTAGTAGTACATATTGGAAATTAGAAGATGTTAAAGATGTAGAACTTGCTACAATGTCTTTTGGGCAAAGATTTACAATTACACCAATTCAATTGGTCTCTGCAGTTTCTGCAATTTCAAATGATGGAATTTTAATGAAACCAAGAATTGTAAAACAAATTATAAATCCTGAAACTGGTACTACTACAGATATCGAGCCAGTTCAAGTACGACAAGTAATTTCTAAATCTACTTCTGAAAGAATGAGAAATTTAATGAAATCAGTTGTAGATGATGGTTCTGGTAGACTTGCTAAAGTTGAAGGATATTCTATAGGTGGAAAAACTGGTACATCAGAGCCACAAGCAGGACGTGAAGATGAAGGTTATATTGCATCATATGTTGCAATTGCTCCTACAGAAAAACCAGAGATATGTTTATTAATTGCTGTTCATAATCCAAATCCTAATAATGAAGGTAGTCACCAAGGTGGTCAAGTTTGTGGACCTGTAGTTTCACAAATGTTATCTGAAATATTACCTTATTTAGGTTTAACTTCTAATAATGCTCAAACTTCTACAGATACTGTAGAAGAAGATACAAGTTATGCAACTGTTCCTGATATTAGAAATAAAACAGTTACAGAAGCAGAAAAACTATTAAAGCAAGCTGGATTTACTACAAAAGTAAATATTAGTGGTGATAAAAATTCTACTCTAGTAACAGACCAAACACCAAAACCTGGATCTAGTATTCCAAAAAACTCTATTATAGTTTTATATACAGAAGAAAACGATACAAGAGTTTCTGTAAAGGTTCCAGATTTTAAAGATAAAACTTTAGCCCAAGCAGAAAATATGGCAAAAGCAAATAATTTAAACATTACAACAGAGGGCTCTGGAACAGTTATAAGTCAAAGTATAATGGTAGATACCGCTGTTGAGGAAGGAACGATTATAAAATTAACTTTATCTACTGAAAATGATGGAACTAACCAATAGTAAAAAAGCATCTCATTTATATAATGAGATGTTTTTTTGTTACTATTTTACTTATACTTCTTGACGTGTTTTATAATCATATACAACTTTTCCAAATTTTAATTCATTAAATTTCTTCTGAATCTCTACTATAATTATTGGTGCTATAGAAATTACTATAGTTATTAACCATTGTGTAGCATTTAGCTGTGTTAGCTTAAATATTTCTGCTAAACTTGGTACAAATATTATACCTAATTGTAATACTGTTCCTAATACAAATGCTCCCAATAAATATTTATTTTCGAACAAACCAACTTTAAATATTGACTCTTCACTCTTTACATTAAAGCTGTGTATTAATTCTAACATTCCTAAACTTATAAAAGCCATTGTTCTTGCTACTTCTATTCCATAATATTTATTTCCTATGAAAAATGCTAAAATTGTAAACATTCCAATCATAAAACCTTCTACTACTATTTTTCCCATTAACCCATCTGCAAATATACTCTTTCTAGAATCTCTCGGTGGTCTATTCATTATATTTTTTTCTGGTGGTTCTAATCCTAATGCTATAGCAGGCAAAGAATCTGTAACTAAATTTACCCATAATAATTGTATTGCAAGTAATGGCGATTTTACTCCAAGTAATAGTCCTACAAATATCGTAACTATCTCTCCAATATTAGTTGCAATTAGGAAATGTATAGCTTTTTTAATATTATCAAAAATATTTCTTCCTTGTTTTACTGCATCTACTATTGTAACAAAATTATCATCATTTAAAATCATCTCTGCTGCATTTTTGGCTACATCAGTTCCTTTACGTCCCATTGCAATTCCAATATCAGATTTTTTTAGTGCGGGTGCGTCATTTACTCCATCACCTGTCATTGCAACGACTGCTCCAGTTTTTTGAAAAGCCTTAACAATTCTTACTTTGTGCTCAGGTGTAACTCTTGCGAATACAGAAAAATTCATTATATCTTTTTCTAATTTACTATCTGAAATTTTATCTAGCTCTTGGCCAGTTATTGCTAATTCTCGTCCTCTTAATATCTCTAAATCTTTTGCAATGGCTTTAGCTGTTGTAATGTGATCTCCTGTAATCATTACAGTTTTTATACCAGCTCTTCTACAAGCTAAAACTGCTTCTTTTACTCCTTTTCTTGGTGGGTCAATCATTCCAATTAAACCTACAAAAATTAGTCCTTTTTCTAAGAAGTCTGCTGATATTTCTTTTGGCATTATATCTACATCTAAATATGCAACTCCTAATACCCTTAACGCCTTTTCTGCCATTTTTTCATTTTTATTTTTTATCTTACTTAAAAATGTACTATTCATATCATGTACAGTATTGTTTTCTTCGTAATAGTCACAAATTCCTAACAATATTTCTGGAGCTCCTTTTGTTATAATTCTATATTTTCCATTTTCTAATTCGTTAACTGTTGTCATTAATTTTCTATTAGAGTCAAATGGAATCTCGCAAATTCGTGGTAATACTTTATTTTGTTTTTCTTTAATTGCTTCTTCTACTATTGCAACCTCTGTAGGCTCCCCTTCTACTACTCCCTCATTTATTTCACAATTGCAGCATAATGTTCCATATTCTAAAATTTTATTTTTATTGCCTATAATCTCTACTACTCTCATATTATTTTCTGTAAGTGTTCCTGTTTTGTCTGAACAAATTACTTTACTACTTCCTAATGTTTCAACTGCGGGTAGTTTTCTTATTATTGCATTTCTCTTTGCCATTTTTGTAACTGCAATAGAAAGAATAATTGTAACAATTGCAGGTAAACCTTCTGGAATTGCAGCAACAGCTAATCCTACTGATGTCATAAACATTTCTACTACTGATATTTTCTTTATAACTCCTATAACAAAAATCAAAGCACAAATAACTACACATGCAATTCCAAGAACTTTACCTACTTCGCTTAATTTCTTTTGAATTGGTGTTTGTGGAGCTTCATTTGTTATTATCATACTTGCAATTTTTCCAACTTCTGTATTCATCCCTATATTAGTTACAATTCCTTCTGCATGTCCATTTACTACCGCTGTACCTGCAAAAACCATATTTTTCATGTCACCTAGAGGAATTATTTTGTTATTAAATACTGCATTCTCATCTTTTTCTACTGCCTCTGTTTCTCCTGTTAAACTAGACTCTTCTACTTTTAAATTATATGTACTTATTAATCTAATATCTGCTGGAACATAACAACCTGTTTCTAAAATAACAATATCACCTGGTACTATATCTTCACCATTCACAGTAAGTACCTTTCCATTTCTTCTAACCTTCGCTACAGGTGCAGACATTTTCTTTAATGCCTCTATAGATTTTTCTGCTTTTGCTTCTTGAATTAATCCCATTATTCCATTAAACACAACTATTGCAATAATTATTATAGAATCAAAATAATCGCCTGTCCCTTCTATATAACTTACAACAGCAGATATAATTGCTGCAATAATTAAAATTATTATCATAAAATCTTTAAACTGGTTTAAAAATTTAACAAGCAGGCTTTCCTTTTTTCCCTCTTCTATTTTGTTCTTTCCAAACTCATCTTGCCTTATTTGTACATCTTTATCACCTAATCCTGTTTTAATATTTGTCCTAAGTTCTTTTTCTATTTCTTTAATATTTTTAGTATGCCACATATAAATCTCTCCTTTGTATAGTTTATTAATTTATATGCTTATACTATTTTTTTATTCCTATATTACACTTATTTTTTTAGTTTACATATTATATATAGAGGTGATATGATGCTAATTACTATTATCTTGCTTGCTTTATCTGTTAGTATTGATTCATTTGGAATTGGAATTACATATGGGCTTAGGAAAACATCATTATCTACTCCTGCAAAATTTATATTATTTTTTGTTTCTTTGCTTTTTGTAGGTATTTCTGTTGCGTTTGGATATTTCATAATTTCTATCCTTCCGGCTAATGTAATAAAAATAGTTAGTGTAATTCTCCTATGCCTAATGGGATTTTTAATTATATATGAAGCAATGAATACTAATGAAAAAAAAGAATATAAAAGTCATAAGATCTTTCTAAAATCTTTAGGTATAACAATACAAATTATTAGAAATCCAATCTCCTCTGATTTAAACAACTCAAAAGTAATTGAAAAAAACGAAGCATTATACCTAGCATTTGCTCTTTCTTTAGATTCTATTTGTGTTGGTATTACAAGTTCATCATTTGGAATATATAGTTTACTATTTCCTATACTTGTTCCTCTTTTTCAATTTATTTTTCTTAATGCAGGAATTATTCTTGGTAAGAGAATTGTGTTGTACAACACATCCTTAAAAAAATGGAATATAATATCTGGTATTTTATTAATAGTTATTGGGGTTTTAAGAGGAATCGGGACATAAGTCCATTCCTAAATATTTTTAATAGAGATTTTTTTAGCCAACTAGATTTTATCTAGTTGGCTATATTGTTCATACAATAGGAAAAAAAGGAACGTACCCAAATCCCTATTTTAATTTCATAGAAAGTAATTTACTAATTCCGTTTTCTTCCATTGTTATTCCATATACTGTATCTGCTGCTTCCATAGTACCTTTTCTATGTGTAATTACTAAGAATTGTGTATCTTTTGAAAATTTCTTTAAGTATTCTGCATATCTGTTAACATTAACATCATCTAGTGCTGCTTCAATTTCATCTAATACACAGAATGGTGCAGGATTTATTTTTAATATTGCAAATAATATTGCAATAGCTGTAAATGCCTTTTCCCCTCCAGATAATAAAGTCATATTTTGAAGTTTCTTTCCTGGTGGTTGCACCCTAATATCTATTCCGCAATTTAAAACATCATCTTCATTTTCTAAGATTAATTCTGCTTTTCCACCGCCAAATAATTCCTTAAATACCTCATCAAAGTTTTTATTAATAAGTTTAAATTTCTCTTTAAATTGAGCCTTCATAATAGTTATCATTTCTGAGATAACATTTCTAAGCTTGGCCATAGAGTTCTCTAAGTCTAGCCTTTGCTCACACATAAAGTCATATCTTTCTTTTAATGTTTGATATTCTTTAATAGAATCAATATTTATACTTCCTAAATCTCTTATTTGATTTCTTAAATAATTAACTTCTTTTTGTGTTTTAGCAGAATCTGTTGTTTTTACAAATCCTTCTGCATTATTTGGTGTTAATTCATACTCTTCCCACATTCTATTAATTACATCTTCTAGGTCTTGAGATGTTTTATTTTTCTTTAAATCAATTTTTACTAATTGCTCTTTTAAATCTTGCAATCTTCCAAATTGTTCTTCTATTTCTTTTTCTATTTTTTCTAATTCTGTGTTCTTTTCATTTTTATTTTTCTTTAATTCTTCTATTTTTGAGCCACTATTTTTAACGTTTTCTTTTATCTCGATAATTTTTGCTTTAAATTCTTCTATTTGTACTCTTAAATTTTCTTCTTCCTGTTTATTTTGCTCTATTTGTTCGTTTTTAGCTTTAATACTATTTTTATTATTTTGAATATCAATATTAATTCTTTCTGTCATTTCATCTATTGACATTTCGCTTTCTTCAAAAGAAGATACAGATATTTTTAAATTCGTTATATCCATATTCAAATTATCTATATATGTTTGATCATCTTTATTTAATTTAACAAATTCCTCTACTTCTAAATTTAAAGTTTGTATTTCTTTTTCCAGATTTGCTAAATCTTCTATTAATTTTTCCTTATTTTCTGCAATATCTTTTTTCTGATTATTTAGATTTTCTATTTCATGTTTTGTTCTATCCATTCTAATTGTTAATTTATCTACATTCTCAGAAATTAATTCCACTTTTTGTTTTTGTGTTGCATATTCTATATCTATCTCTTGTAAATTATTTTCTAAGTGTTCTATTGTCTCTAATAATTCTTCTATGCTATCTAAATATTCTTCTTTCTCTTTTTCTTTATTTTTTAATTTTGAATTTAATTTGTTTAATTGGTCTTTTAAGTCCTCTATTTCTCTACTTCTTCCTAAAATATTCACAGTTTTAGTTTGTACTGAACCACCTGTCATTGCACCAGAGGAATTAATTATATCACCTTTTAATGTTACAACTCTAAATGCATAATTATTCTTTTTAGCAACAGCAATTCCGGCTTCCATATCATCTACAATAACTGTTCTTCCTAGTAAATTGTTAAATATTCCTTCATATTTTTTATCATATTGCACCAAGTCAGAAGCAATCCCAATTACACCTTTAATATTTAAATTTGCTCTGTCTAGTTTTTTTCCATTAACAGCTGAAATAGGTAAAAAAGTTACTCTTCCTAAATTATTTTTTCTTAAATATTCTATTAATTTTTTAGCTTCCTGTTCTGTTTCTGTAACTACATTTTGAAGACTTGCTCCTAATGACATTTCTATTGCGACTTCATATTCTTTTTTCACATTTAATAGGTTTGCTACAACATCATGTAATCCTTTTTTAAGTTCTGGATTCATATCTGCTGATTTAAGTAATGATTTAACACTTTTGGTATACCCTTCTTTTTCTTTTTCTGTCTCTTCTAGAAATTTTAGTCTGGCTTCTTTTATCCTTATTTCTTGACCTAGAGTATTAATTTCTGTTTCAAAACTTTTTATTTTATTGTCAGCCTCTATTTTTTTATTCTCTATCTCACTTAAATCATTTTTTAATTTATTTCTTTTTGATTCTATCTCTATAAAGTTTTGTTCAATCTCACTCTTTTTTAATCTTGACTGATCTAATTCGGAAATTGTAAGTTCTAATTCTTCTGTTTTAGCTTTTATATTTTTTTCTACAGAATCTGTAGTTACATCTTGTGTGTTTATATCATTTTGTACTTCGTATTTTCTATCTGTATTTTCTTCGATTATCTTCTTTTTATTTTCTATTTCTAATTGCTTATCAGATAATTTTGCAGTTAATTTGTTTAATTCTTCTTCCTTTTCTTTTAATTCTTTTTCGAATTTTTCTTTATTATTAAATAGATTTTCTTTTTTAGCTATTTTTTGTTTCTTTTCTTCTTCTAACTCTACTATCTTCTCATTTATCTCTGCAATTTCTGTTTCATATCTTTTATTATTTTCTTGTATATTATTGATTCTTTCTTCTGATACATTTATATTAGAATTTATTTTTTCTATTTGATTAGAACTTTCGAAACCAATATTTTGCATTGATTCTATTTCTTCTATTAAATTATTTATCTCTACTTTTAATTTGTTCTTTTTTTCATTCTTTTCTTCTTGGCTTTTTTGTTCATTTTCATAAGTTGAATTCATAATTTCTTCATCAGCAGTTACTTTTTCTAATCTCTCTTTATATAAATCGATATTATATAAGAATAATCCAACTTCTATCCCTTTTAATTCTTCTCTTAAACTTAAAAACTTTTTAGCCTTTTCTGACTGAATTTTTAAAGGTTCCATGTTATTTTCTATTTCTGATAAGATATCATTAATTCTTAATAAATTTAATTTAGCTCTTTCTAATTTCTTTTCTGAATCTTCTTTTCTGCTACGATATTTTACAATTCCTGCTGCTTCTTCAAAAATATGTCTTCTATCTTCTGATTTATTACTCAAGATTTCATCTATTTTCCCTTGACCTATAATTGAATATCCATCTTTACCGATACCAGTATCCATAAATAATTCTAAAATATCTTTTAATCTACAAGGAGTTTTGTTTATAAAATAACCGGTTTCCCCAGTTCTATATATTCTTCTTGTAACTGTAACTTCTGCATATTCTATTGGTAATTTACCATCATCATTATTAAAAACTAAAGATGCTTCTGCAAACCCTAAAGATTTTCTGTTTTGTGTTCCTGCAAAAATTATATCTTCTGATTTAGCACCTCTTAATGATTTTATACTTTGTTCCCCTAATACCCAACGAATTGCATCAGATATATTACTTTTACCTGAACCATTTGGGCCTATAACTGTTGTAATTCCTGGCATAAATTCTAAAACTGTTTTATCTGCAAAGGATTTGAACCCTTGTAACTCTAATCTTTTTAAATACATTATAATCACCTTTTTATCTTTTTGTACTTCTTTATAATATATTAAAAATCGATATAAATCAACAATATATTGAACTTTATTTAATTTAATGATATTATACTTTTGAAAAAATATTGAATTATTTACATAGTAAAAAGTAATACTATTTACAAAGGAGTTTCAAAATGATTAAAGAAAAATTTGACTTTTATGATAAAACAGTCTTAAAATCTTATGACTTAGATTCAACCGCTAGGTATCAATTAAAAATGTTAGATTCATTAGATAATTTTACAAGGAAACATTCTGAAAGTGTTGCAAATATAACTTGTAGAATATGTGATTATTTACATTTAAATAAAGATTTTACTATCTACTGTACTACTTGTGCATATTTGCATGATATTGGTAAAATGTTTATTCCACCATCTATTCTTCAAAAGCCATCAAGACTTACAGATGAAGAATACGAAATTATAAAAACACATACAACTATTGGCTATAAAATGTGTATGAATGATGTTAATTTAAGACCATATGCAGCAGGTCCAAAAAGTCATCATGAGGCTCTAAATGGAACAGGTTACCCCGAAGGCATAAAAGGAGATGCCATACCAATAGAAGCACAAATCATTAGAGTAGCCGATGAATTTGATGCAATTGTTAGTAAGAGACAATATAAATCACATGTTGGTATTATTGATACTTTAAAAATATTAATTGAAAATGCGCATAATGGAAAAAATAATGTACCAGCTACAAAAGCATTAAAAAAAGTTGTAATAGATGACACTATTAATGAAATTTCATGTGCATTTGACTATTTAGATTACTTAAAAGATAATATAAAAAGATTAACTCAAGTAAAAAAATATTATGATAAAATGAATTCTTCTAATTCTGAAAAACAAAAAAATTATTACTTAGAAGGAATGAAAATGTTATTTGGTAAAGGTGAAACCGTAGATAATTTTGAAGGCATCCTTGATGAATATAAAAAAGCTTTGGTAAACAAAGAAACACAAATAGATAAATTAAATTCAGAATTAAAAGAAATCAGAAAATTAAAAATTTAAGCCACAGTCCAAATTTATAATTTGGTATCTGTGTGCTATATGCGAAATTACTAATAATTTTACAAAAGAGGAGTATTTAATGTTTGAACAAAAATTTGATTTTTATGATAAAACAACTTTAAAATCATATAATTTAGATGTCACTATGAGATATCAATTAACTATGCTAGATAGTTTAGACCCTTTTACCAGAATACATAGTGAAAATGTTGCAAGTATTACCTGTAGGTTATGCGAATATTTGCGTTGCGATAAAAGTTTTACTGCTTATTGTACTATTTGTGCATATTTACATGATATTGGTAAAATGTTTATTCCTGCAAAAATACTAAATAAACCTGATAAATTAACAGATGAAGAATTTGCTATTATGAAAACGCATACTCTTATTGGTTATAAAATGTGTATGGATGATATTAAATTAAGACCTTATGCACTAGGGCCAAAATATCATCATGAAACTTTAGATGGTATGGGATATCCTGAAGGATTGGTTGGAAATTTAATTCCATACGAAGATCAAATAATAAAAGTTGCAGATGACTATGATGCATTAGTTACTAAAAGACAATATAAAACTCATATTCACATATCTGATACTTTAAAAGATTTAATAAAAGATACCGAACCAAATATTAAAGTAGCCGCTCTAGATAATGCCGCACAAGGCGTAAAATTAGGTAAACTTAATAAAAAAGTTGTAAAAGCTTTATTTAAAGTTGTTATTGATGATACATACTATGAAATTAGTTGTGTTACAGGCTATGTTGACTATTTAAAAGATCAAATTAAAAGAATTGAACAAATCTTAGAATATGAGGAAAAAATGGATAAAGCTCATTCCGAAAAAAAGAAAAATTATTATAAAGAAGGAATGGAAATGCTATTTCAGGAAGGCGAAAATTTTGAAAATATTCATAAGATTTATCACGAATATCAAACAGCATTTTTAACAAGAAAAGATATTGTAGAAAAATTATATGAAGAAATTAAAATAATAAAAAAATTACAAGTATAAATAGTTAATTATAAAAATCCGTCCTTTGTAAGGGCGGATTTTTAATTAATATGCTCTATTCACCTAAACCGAAACTAACACCAAGAGCATTATTTATTTTTCCTATAATTTCGTCATTGTCTATATGTCCTATTCTCTCTTTTAGTCTACTTTTATCTATTGTTCTAATTTGTTCAGCAAGTACTATCGAATCTGATTTTAAACCAAAATCTTTTGAATTAATTTCTATGTGTGTAGGCAACTTATTTTTAGTTTTTTGAGATGTAATTGCTGCTGCAATTACAGTTGGACTATATTTATTCCCCAAATCATTTTGTATTATTAAAACTGGTCTAATTCCTCCCTGTTCTGAGCCAACAACAGGACTTAAGTCTGCATAAAACATGTCGCCTCTTTTTATATTCATTTTCTTCACTCCCATTATTAGTATATATCTTGTTTTAAATACTAGCTCGAGATAAAGAAAATAGCTCTTCACTACTTATAACTTATCTCATTATATAATATGTAAACAGTTATATTTTGGTTAATATCTTGTACTTCTAATTTCTTTGGTTTATTTGTTTTTTTATCAACTGTTAGTTTTTTCTTTACTTGGTACTTATTCTCTTGAGTTTTACAATCTGTTGATAATATAATCTCATTTTCGTTTTCTTCCTTTTTCGAATTACTACTATTATTAAAATCGTCTATAAATTCATTTAAAAATAAATTATTTTCTGCCATGTATTCATAATTTTGGTATATATTTGTAAGATCCATATTCGTATTTTTTAAAGTTAATGCATTATTGGAATATTCTATTCTTACCCCTCTTATATTTTCTGGTTCCTCTACCTCTTGTACACAGTATTCTCCCTTTTTATATTCTTGTATCATTTTATATTTATTAGTATTTTTATTACTTACCACAGTTACCTCTATTTCAGCTTTATACGAGTTCATATTTAAAATTTGATTATTATCATTATTCCCAATTTCGATTTTTTTATTATTCATTACATAAAAAATAATTATACAAACAATAATTATTGCTAAAATAAAAAAAATAATTAATTTATTTTTTTTCATAAATGCCTCCTAAATTAAATATAATTCTTTCTTATATCAAAGAAAGAATAGTATATATACTATTCTTTCTCTAATTTTATTCAATTATTTTTTAGATATTCGAAATAAGTTTTTATTTCATTTATCAATTGTTCTTTATCTATTATTTTATTTATTTTATCTCTCATTTGACTTGAATCTTTTAAATTTTTTATGTACCAACTTAATTGCTTTCTCATTTCTTTTATTGCGACTTCTTCTCCTCGTTCTTCTATTTCCATATTTATATGTCTTACCATTGTATTATATCTTTCATCCAAAGTTGGCTTTTCTAATTTTTCTCCTGTTTTTAAATAATGTATTATCTCTCTAAATATCCATGGATTTCCAAAAGCAGCTCTTCCTACCATTATCCCATCTACATTAGTATATTTAAACATTTCTTCTGCGGTTTCTTCATCTATTATATCTCCATTACCTATTACTGGAATCCTTACACTTTCTTTTACTTTTTTTATAATATCCCAATCTGCTTTTCCAGAATAAAATTCTTTTCTGGTTCTACCATGAATTGTAATAGCATCTCCACCTGCTTTTTCAATTATTTTTGCAGCTTCTACAGCAACAATATTATTTTCATCCCAGCCTTTTCTTATTTTAAAAGTAATTGGTTTATTTGTATTTTCTTTTATTGCAATAACGATTTTTTCTAATAAGTCTAAATGCAATAATAAATTACTTCCATCTCCATTTTTTACTATTTTAGGAGCTGGACATCCCATATTAAAATCTATAATATCGGCAAGTTTATCAACTTCTTGAGTTGCATATTTTATTGCTTCTATATCACTACCAAATAATTGGATACTAATTGGTCTTTGTTCACCATCTGAATTATATAATTTCTTAGTTTTATTATCATGGTAATAAATAGCTTTTGCACTTACCATTTCAGTCGTTGTAAGTCCTACACCCATTTCCTTACATAAAATTCTAAATGATTTATCTGTAATACCTGCCATAGGTGCCAAAAAAACGTTATTTTCTAATTCTAAATTTCCAATTTTTATACTTTTTAAATACAAATTTCTCTCTCCTTAATTCTATTTCTGCCAACTTATAAAATACTTTAACTGCAAAAGTTGAAAGCTTTTACTTTCAACTTTTTATTCTATAAATATTGCTTTTTGTCTTCTACCACTTATATTTAATAATAATGCTATTAAAATAAAGTTAGTTAATAATGAACTTCCTCCATAACTTACAAATGGTAATGGTACACCTGTTATTGGTAATAATCCCATTGTCATTCCTATATTTTCTACCATATGGAATAAAAATATTCCAGCAATTCCTATTGCAATATATGTCCCGAGGTCATCTTTTGCAGTCTTTGCGACATATATCGATTTGGTTATCAGTATTACATATATTATTATTACTGCTCCAGCAACTATGAATCCCATTTCTTCGCCAATAACAGAAAATATAAAGTCTGTTGTTTTTGGATACAAGAAACCTAATTGTGTTTGATTTCCCTTTAATAATCCCATTCCGGTTAACTGACCTGCCCCTATTGCAAGTTTTGATTGAGTTAAGTTATATCCTGACCCACGTGGGTCTGACTCTGGATTTAAAAATACTTCGATTCTTTCTTTTGCATGTTCTGGTAATACAAAAAAGTATAATAAAGGAACTGCTATAATTACTAATAAAATAGTTCCTATAATATATTTTTTATTTATTCCTGCTGTAAATAATATCATTACTGTTGCTACTAAAAACGCTGCTGCTGTACCATAGTCTGGTTGTTTTATTATTAAAAGTACTGGAATTGCTACTACTGCTAAAGCTAATAATAATTTTGTAGGTCTATTTATTTCGTCTTTGCCCTTTTCTTGTATTTTACACAACACCAATGCTAAAAATAGAATTACCGCTATTTTAGCAAACTCCGCTGGTTGAATTGAAAGGAATCCTAAATCAAACCAACTTGTAGCTCCATTTACAGGGTCTGTAAACAATACTATAACCAGCAGTATTAAAACTATTCCATAAAAAATCGGCGATATTTTAGCTATTGCTTCATAATCTATAAATATTATGATAAAGACTATAGGAATACAAATAACAAACCATATTATTTGTCTTTGCAAACTAGTATCTTCTGAATCATAAGTTGCCGAGAATAGTGCTACCATTCCTATTATTGATAATAAAATACAACATATAAAAATTCCCCAGTCGATATTTTTTAAAATTTTCTTCTTCATCTTTCATCCTTTACGTATTTATTTTTATTAGTATTTCATTTTAATTGCTTTAACGAAAACGAAGGTTTCGACAGCAATTTTAGTTTTTATACATCCATTATCTTTTTCCTTTTCTTTTTTTATTTCTTCTTTTTCTATTATTATGTATCATGGATTCTTGTTTTACTTGTGAATTTGTTGTTATATTTTTGTTTTCTTGTTTTTCATTAATATTATTTTCTTCTACTTTTTTATTTTCTGTATTATTAGTAGTATTTTTTTCTTCTATTTTTTTAGTCTCTGCATTACTAGGAACATTTTTCTCTTCTACTTTTGAAGTTTCTTTTTCCTCTTTTTCTGGTGTAACTTCCTTTGTTTCTACTACTTCATTTTCTTTATTTTCTTCTTTTACTTTTAGTTCTTCTTGTTTAATCTCCTTTTTTTCTTCTTTTATCTCTTCTACTTTTACTTCTTCCTTATTATCTTCTACTTTAATTTCTGTTTTATCCTCTTTTTTGCATTCAGTTACTTTATTTGCTTTTTCATCTATTTTAGTATTTTTTTCTTCTTGATTAGCATCATTTCTATCATCTACTTCTTGAATCTTTTCTACTACTTCATCATCCATATTTCCTGTATGTTTAATACTAACAATTGGAATATTTGCATATAATGCTGGAGCTGCTGATGTACCATCTTCGTTAGTCTTACTTGTTAAATGAACATCAATTTCTTTTTCATCTACATCTATATATTTTTTAATTACATCTATAATTTCTTGTTTCATCATTTCTAAAAAGTCTGCTGAAACATTTGCTCTGTCTTGCATTAAAACTAAGTGTAATCTTTCTTTTGCCATATCTTTATTGTTTTCTTCTTCCTCTTCTTTTTTTAATAATTTTTTGAAGAAACCTACTATATTTTCGAACATATTTTACCTCCAATGCTACTTATTTTCTTTTAAAAAATCTTTTTAAAGCTGCCAAGAATCCTTTTTCTCTTCCTGGTATTGTTACTTCTATATCTTCCCCTAGAATACGCTTAGCAGTTTCCATATATGCTTTACCTGAAGGTGCTTTTCTGTTAGATATAACAGGTTCCCCTTTATTTGTTTGAGTAATTACATATTCGTCATCTGGTACTACTCCTAAAAGTTCTATTGATAATAAATCTACTATATCATCAACATCCATCATCTTACCTTTTCTAACCATTTCTGGTCTTAATTTATTTATAATTAATTGTGGATTCTTTATTTCTGATGATTCTAATAATCCTATTATTCTATCAGCATCCCTTATGGCTGAAATTTCTGGCATTGTTACAACTATTGCCTTATCTGCCCCTATGATTGCATTTTTAAATCCTTGTTCTATTCCGGCTGGACAGTCTATTAAAATATAGTCAAATTCTTCTTTTAATTGGTTTGTTAGATTTCTCATTTGTTCTTCTGTTATTGCACTTTTATCTCTTGTTTGGGCAGCAGGTAATAGGAATAATTCTTGAAAACGCTTGTCCTTTATTAATGCTTGTCTTAATTTGCATTTTTCTTCTACAACATCTACGATATCGTAAACAATTCTATTTTCTAGTCCCATTACGACATCCAAGTTACGAAGCCCTATATCTGTATCTACTAATACTACTTTTTTTCCTTCTAATGCTAGGGCAGAACCTAAGTTAGCTGTTGTAGTTGTTTTTCCTACTCCTCCTTTACCAGATGTTATAACTATTACTTCTCCCATAAATCTTCCTCCTTAAGCTAGTGCTTTTATATCTCATTTATACATAAAATTTGACATTACTATAATATATGAAAAAGTATAAAAAGTCAATCTTAGAAAGCTTATTTGCGTAAGATTTATACGTTTTTTTAGTCCACCTTTTTAGGTAGGAAAAAAGCAGGATAACATCCTGCTTCCCCTATTTTTTTACTCATCTTCACAGATAAAAACAAACAGATTAATCATCCAATCTGATACGCCTTTCTTTCGTTGTGCCTCTATCATCAAATCTTTATCCAGATTTGTTTTAAAAGGTATATCTAGCAGCCTGTATATAGACTCCATGTCTTTCATAACTGCTTTTTCTTCTTCTGTCTTTTCTTGAATTGCTAGTTTAAATGCTAACTCATATTTACAAAGTTCTAATAAATTTGCATTTACAGAACTTGCCGACTGTAATGAATATTTTAATGCAATGTTATTAATTATAGTATAATAATCATGCTCGGAAGCTAAATATTGCTCCTCTATTCTTTGCATATGTTCCTCTTCATATACTGTCCTTAATAAATTTTTTACATAGCTCCATTCTTTTTTACTCATTCCCTTTTGTAACATTACTTCTTCTAAAGTTTTATGAGTAAATCTGAACATTTTAAGGTACGTAAAAATTTCTTCCAGCTCTGTCTCATGTTCTCTTGGATGATAAAACACCTCTGGTGAGATTCTCTCTAAATCTTTAGCTAATAAGGTATTTATTCTTCTCGCGAAGGAAACAACTTGGTTTATTACAATATTCTTTTCCTCTTTATTCATTTCATAGAAAAATCGTATTTGAATATCACTGTTCATTATAATTCCTGTTGCCATATTAAAGTAATAATTCTCTCTCAGTAGTTCCTTTCCATTCCCTTTGTCACCTTCAAAAAGTTCAATGTAAAGCTCTTTTGCTCCATCATTATTAATATACTTCGCTAATATAATCCTTGCTCTTTCTCTCCAAAAATCACTAATATGTTCATCCAATTTTTTTAACAAGCTTACTATACTCCAATATAATGGTCTAGCTTGTTCTATTGCATATATAGTATTTTCGAAAAAAGGATGTAAGATAATATCTAGAACCATCATGTAATAATATTTTAGCATATTTATCTGACTATCTGATAATTCCAATAAATATACTTTCTTCTTGATATCTTTAGGAAGTTTAATGGAACTCAAATTGGTGTCCTTAGTTATTGAACCACATATTGATGTGCTATCCGCCGCTAATACACAAACTTCTGTATCTTCGGTAAGTTCTATATCTTTAAAATACTTGAAGAAGTGTAAAATTTGATTATAAATCATTACTTTTTCATCTTCCTCTAATCCCTGTATAAAATCCCCAGCTTGAGAATTTGAAACAATTGGTAGCGCATTTCTTTCAAATTCAACAAAAGTTCTTAGCATAAAGCGTTGGACATTATTCATATCCCTATAAATATTTGTAAGCAAATTTTTGTGTATTCTACCTACAGCTTCTCCTTTAATATCTTGAATAAACAACTTTTCACTTGATAAAATTATTTGTGAACTCACTCTCTCGTCTTCGATCCGCTCTTGGATTTGTCTACTAGTTCCTTCAATCGGTGTAATGGAGTGTTTTAAATCTCCAAACCACCGATTAAATTCATTTAGTTCCTTTGGTCTTAATTTTGTTTTAATTAGCATATTTATCCTCCTTAAAAATCTTTTTCAACTTGCTTTCAGCCTTTATAGTATAGCACTTTTTAAAGATTATGTCTACTTGGCATTTTTATTTTTTTATGACCATTTATTCTAACAAATTGCCTTGACACTTACGGCTTTTAAGAATATACTTTAAGTGTATATTTATACGTAAATTTACTAAAAGGAGGTAATTTAAAACCAATGAACGATTTAATTGAAATTAGATGGCATGGTAGAGGTGGTCAAGGTGCCAAAACAGCTTCTTTATTATTAGCTGATGCAGCATTTAATACAGGAAAATATATACAAGGATTTCCTGAATATGGTGCTGAAAGAATGGGAGCACCAATCACCGCTTATAACAGAATTAGTACAACACCTATTAGAATACATTGTAATATTTATAATCCAGATTATGTAGTAGTCGTTGATGACACTTTATTACATTCAGTAGATGTTACTGCAGGATTAAAAGAATCTGGAGCTATTATTATTAATACTACAAAAGATGGTGAAACATTAAAAAGATTATTAAAAGGATATAAAGGACACATATATACAATAGATGCAAGAACTGTTTCTATAGAAGCTTTAGGAAAGTATTTTCCTAACACTCCAATGCTTGCTGCTGTTGTAAAAGTAACAGGAATAATTCCTGAAAAAGATTTCTTACAAGATATGGAGGGTTCTTTTAAGCATAAATTTGCAAAGAAACCAGAAGTTATAGGTGGAAATATGAAAGCATTAGAAATAGCTTTACAAAAAGTTGTAAAAGTACAATAGTAAACTTTTAAGAAAGGAGTTTAAAAATGGATAAAACAAATATAAATGGCTCAACTCCAATGGAAGATATGACAATTGGAGGAACAATATATAATGCTGGAAATTCTCGTGAAATAAAAACTGGAGATTGGAGAAGCATGAGACCTGTTTTTGATAGTGAAAAATGTAAACAATGTGGATTATGCTTCCCTGTTTGTCCAGAAAATGCAATTCCAGTTGGAAAAGATATGAAAAGAACTGATTTTAATTATGATTATTGTAAAGGATGTGGCGTTTGCGCCAAAGTTTGTCCTTTTAAAGCAATCTCAATGGAAGAGGAGGGAATTGAATAATGAGTATAAGAGAACGTTTAAGTGGTAATGAAGCTGCAGCTACAGCTATGAAACAAATAAATCCAGACGTTGTTGCTGCCTTTCCTATTACACCATCAACAGAAATACCACAATATTTTTCTACTTTTGTTAGCAATGGTGCTGTTGATACAGAATTCGTCGCAGTAGAGAGTGAGCATAGTGCAATGAGTGCTTGTGTTGGTGCAGAAGCAGCAGGCGCTAGAGCTATGACAGCTACATCTTCAAACGGATTATCTTTCATGTGGGAAATGATATATATTGCTTCATCATTACGTTTACCTATAGTAATGTCACTTGTTAATAGAGCTGTATCTGGACCATTAAATATCCACAATGATCATTCAGATGCAATGGGTGTTCGTGATGCTGGATGGATAATGTTATTTTCAGAAAGTAATCAAGAAGCATATGATAACCTATTAATGGCTCATCGAATTGCAGAACATAAAGATGTTTTATTACCATTAATGGTATGCCAAGATGGATTTATTACATCACATTCTATAGAGACAATAGATTTAGTAGAAGATGATAAAGTAAAAGATTTTGTTGGTACATATAAACCAGAACATTACTTATTAAATAGCAAAGAACCTATTTCTATTGGACCTTTAGATTTACAAGGATATTTATTCGAACACAAGGCTCAACAAGCACAAGCTATGAAAAATGCTAAAAAAGTTATTTTAGAAGTAGCAGAAGAATTCGAAAAATTAACAGGTAGAAAATATGGTTTATTCGAAGAATATAAATTAGAAGATGCCGATGTTGCTATTGTTTGTATGAACTCTACAGCAGGTACTGCAAAATTTGTAGTAGATGATTTACGTAGTAAAGGTATTAAAGCTGGACTATTAAAAGTTCGTGTATTCAGACCATTCCCTGCAGAAGAAATTACTAAAGCATTAGCAAATGTAAAAGCAGTTGCAGTATTAGATAAAGCAGATTCTCTAAATGCTGCAGGTGGTGCATTATTTACAGATGTTACATCTGGTATGTATGTAAATAATATACATGTACCTACAGTAAGTTATATCTATGGAATTGGTGGTAGAGATACAAAATCTGATGACATCGAAAAAGTTTATAATGATTTATTAGAAATCGTAAAAACAGGAAAAATAGATAATCCTTATAGATATTTAGGATTAAGAACGAAAGGAGCTGAAAAATAATGCCATATAATTTAAAAGAAGTAGTCGCAAATAAGCCTTCAAGATTTTCTGAAGGACATAAAATGTGTGCTGGTTGTGGAGCTCCACCAGTTGCTAGAATGATTTTACGTGCATTAAAACCAGAAGATCATGCTGTAATTGCTACAGCTACTGGATGTATGGAAGTTTCTACATTTACATACCCTTACACATCTTGGACAGATTCATTTATCCATACAGCATTTGAAAATGCTGGTAGTACATTATCTGGTGTTGAAGCTGCATACAAATCTTTAAAGAAACAAGGAAAATTAGAAGAAGATACACATACAAAATTCATCGCATTTGGTGGAGATGGTGGAACTTATGATATAGGTTTACAATCACTTTCTGGAGCTATGGAAAGAGGACATGATATGGTTTATGTATGTTACGATAATGGTGCATATATGAACACTGGTATTCAACGTTCTTCTGCAACACCTAAATTTGCAGATACAACTACATCACCAGCAGGAACAGTTATCCCAGGTAAAGCACAAGAAAGAAAAGATTTAACAGAAATAATGGTATCACATCATTTACCATATGTTGCTCAAACTCTTGCTATGACTAATTTTAAAGACTTATATGAAAAAGCAGAAAAGGCAATATATACAGAAGGACCAACATTCATAAATGTAATGGCACCTTGCCCAAGAGGATGGGGATATGCAACAGAAGATTTAATGCAAATTAACAAATTAGCTGCAGATACATGTTATTGGCCATTATATGAAGTTGTAGATGGTAAATATAAAATAACTTATAAACCAGCAAAAAAACTTCCAATCGAAGAATTCTTAAAACCACAAAAACGTTTTAGACATATGTTTAAACCGGGAAATGAGTGGATGATAGAAGAATTCCAAAAAATAGTTGATAAAAGATGGGAAGAATTACTAGCATTAGAAGAATTAACAAATAAAGAATAAATAAAAAAGAGTTAAGCTAATCAGCTTAACTCTTTTTTATTTTATTTAATTTTTCTTTTTATTTTTATAATTATATCTGCAATTAGCATTAATCCAACAATTCCTAATACTAGCACTTTAACTTTGTCTTTTCCTCCTAGTCCTACTGAAACTACCAATTTACAGTCTCCTATATCGTCTTGTTGATTTGTATCATCAAAATTAGGATCGTTTTTCATATTTTCTGCTACTGCTTTGTTTGTCTTTATTCCTACTTCATCACCTACATTAGTACATCTTAGTACTATTTCTAACTCTTTGCTTTCTCCTGGTTGTATTAATTCTCCATCTAGTTTATTGGTTATGGCTACTCCATCTTGTAATTTCCAATAATCTGCATTATCTTCTGCATGGAATTCTAAGCCCTCTGGTATTTGGTCTGTAACTATTCCTGCTGTTCCTGGTATCTCTCCTGTGTTTTCTATCTTAATTACATATTTTATTTTTAATTCTGCATCTTTTATTTCTTTTCTATCTATCGATACTTGGAATATATTATTTTTATTTCCATCTATATTTTGTCTTTCGCCATTTACATATAAATCAGAAATTGTTTTATTTGTCTTTATATTAAAGTCTTGCTTGTTGTAGTAGTATATTACTTCTGTTACTCCGTTTGTTACTGTTCCTGTTGCGTTTTCTGGTGTTCCGTCTAATTTATAATATTGTACATTTTTTGCTTCTGTTTCATATTTTTCTCCTGTTCTATATTCAAGCTCTTCACTTGTCGCTATCTCTTTATTTGTAGCTTTATCTACATATTTTACAACAACTTTTCCTACATCTGCTTCATTTGTTATATTCAATTGTTCTTTATTCATTAATTGATCTGATAATTTTTCTTCAGATATATTCATAAAACCTAAACTAAAAGAATCAAAATTATTAGTCTGTATATATCCACCAAAATATTCATTATTTATTTCTACCATCTCTTTGGCAAAGTTTTCTACTTTTACAAGCCATTCTATTTTTCCTTCCGAATTTTCCTTTGCAATATATTTTCCCTTGTTTACAAATATATCTTCACCTGTTGTATTATTTTCTTTTGGAATTGTAGTATTATTTTTATATTTAATATTATATAAATATCCTCCATCAGAAGTAGTTAATAGAAAATTATCTATTTCTTTTATTATATTATAATTTTTATCCATAATTATTAAATTATATTGAAATGTATCACTAGAATAATCATATGATTCCGTTATTGTTGAATAATTTTCTCCATCTTGTTCTTGTTTAATTATGTCTCCTTTTACCATATATTGAATTTTACCTTCTATATTGTATTTTATTGTATATTCTTCATAAATATCTGCTATTTCAATTGAATTTCCAGATTCAGTAAATTCACCAGAAATTATTTTCTTGCTATCGAAATCTCCTATAGTAATATATCCGTCATCAACTTTTTTCAAAGTATCATCTCTAATGTAAGCATCAGTTAAATAATTTATTTTCTTTATCTTTAATGTCTCTGGATTAATAAATGCAAAATAATTACTATCTGCTTCAATTGTAATTTCTTTATTTTCCTCTGTATCCTCCGCTTTTATAGAAAATTGTTCTTCTCCAGTATTTTCTATATATAATATATTCTTTATACTGCTATCGTCAAGCGATGAAAAATTATATCCTGTAAGTACTCTTATTACTTGCATTTGTTTATTATATATTACATATGAATATCCCTTTTTTAATTGAATTTCTTTACCGTCTACAGTATCACTACTTGGAATTGTTATGTCTTTATCATAATATTCCTCAAACAAATAAACATCATTTGACATGTATATTGGAAAATCTTTATCAACTGCAATGACTTTAAACTCACTATTATATAATATTTTATGTCTTCCACTTGAAATTTCAATTTCTTTATTTCCCACTGTATCTTCTGGAGGTATTGTATCATCTTGCATCCATCTATCTAATAAATATATACCATTACTCTTATTTTCTAAATCAGATGTTATAAATTCACCTGAACTATAATATTTTCCAATATAAATTTCATTTAATTTTTCCTCTACTTGTAGTTGTTTGTTTAGCTTTAAGATTGTTTCATTGTGTGAATATAATGTAATTTGTGTATTACTTCCACTTTGTTCTATATCTATATGCTCTGGTGTATATACTTTTAATAAATATCCATCTTCAATTACATCAATCATTTCTAAATAACTTGCAAAACTCTTTTCATCCTTCCAAAAATCAATTGTGCTATTTATAAAGTTAAAATTACTATCTAACTTCAAATACATATAGTTTTTTATAGTTATTTCTTGTCCGGTTAATGTATTATCTGCTGATATAACTGTATCTTCTTTATTGTATACTTTTACGAGATATCCATTCTCATCCTCTATAAATTCTAATAAAGAATCCATTCCTGTAAAAATGTTTAATATGTCTCCATTATAATTACTTTTAATTAAATATTCTTTACCTGCAATCAGTTCAACTTTTTTATTATCTATTGTATACATCTCCATATTTTCTTTAGGTAACATGGTATATATTATCTCATTATTATTTATTTTATGCATATCATCTACTTTTGCTATTACTTTTTCGATTTGAAGATGCTCATTTATTTTAATTAAATATTCTCCTTCTTTTAAAGTCATTTCTTTTCCAGTAATATTACTTATTTCGGGAATTCTCATATCATCATATGATGTACCTAAATAATATATATCATCAGTTATATAAGCAATTTCATCTGTAAAAATAACTGACTCTATAATAAAATCTCTATTTAATTTTAGTATTACGTCGCCATTATCTATTGTAAGTGGCTTGTTATTTATTACATCAGAACCAGGAATTGTTATATTATTATAACAATATCCAATTATCACGTATCCTCCATCACTTGTTTTAGATATTTTCTCTGCATCTATAGTGTTTTTTACCCATTCAACTTTATGCTCTAAATTATATTTTATAATCGCTGGATTATTTACACTAATCTCCTTATTAAATACAGTATCTTCTGCTGGTATATTTAATTGTTCTGCTCCTATATATGCAACAACTCCTGTTTCATCCTCATTAATTATTTCTAATAAACCATATTCTTCAAAACTATTAACATCTTTATTATTTCCATAAAATGATAGTTCTCTTCCTACTCCTACTACTCTATTCCAAGTTTCTCTCCATTCTTTCTTCTCTTCTTGCTTTTCAGTAATTTCTACTTGGTATGTATTTTCTTCTATCGAAGGTTTTAAGTAGTATCCTTCTGGAGCTTTTACTTCTACTATTTCATACTTTCCAATAGGTAAACTTGCATTTATTTCTCCTTTTTCATTTGTAGTAACTACTCTTAACTCCTTACCATCTATATTCTCTATATCTCCAATTAAATTTCCTTCTACATCTTTAGCATCTTCTTTTATTGTTGTTCCATCTTCTTTTGTTATAACTTGTTGTATTGTAAACTTTGCTCCTGGTAATAACTCTGCTGTCTTTGAATCTTGCTTTATAATTTGCAAAGAATCATCTTTATTATTTACAACATTTATAGTTTTCTTATCTATTTTTTCTCTATTTTCTTCTATTTCTACATTTTTTTCTAGTTTTGTATTAATTATTGGATTTATTGCTGTCCTTACGCTTGCTTCTTCATATCTAGCTTTTAATTTTAGTTGAACATTTTTATTATTTTCTAATTCAATTTCATTAAGTAATAAAGTTATTGATTCCATATTATTATTTAGTTTTTGTATTTTATCGGCATACACAACTTTTCCATTTTTATTTATTTTTAATCTTACCAAATTAATGCCTTCAATATTTATAGTATCACCTGTTTGAGTATACTCACCGTCTATATTTCCCACAATAGGACCATATAAAACATATCCATTACTTAATTCGTCGTAGTAAAGAACTGCTCCATCTATCATATTAATTGGAGTTACCCATTCTACTTTATCATCATTATTAAATTTTATAACATACATTGTATCTTCTTTTAATTCTATTCCTTTTCCATTAACAGTTCTTTCTGCTGGTATTGTATATGAATCATATATACCTATTATGCTAAAAAATCCATTATCTGATGTAATTGTCATCATGCACCCATAATTTTCTTCATACAAAAATCCCATAAAAGTATCATTTAGTTTTGATACATTTTCTATCTTTCCATTGTTTATTACTAGCTTATAAGCTCCTTCTGGTAAATCTATAGTTTCATCTCCTGAAGGAATACTTATGTCTCCATCACATTCTAATTCAATCACAATATTTGAATTATATTCTACTATAGTGTAATTAATATGGCTATCTTTTAAATCCAATACCCATTTTATTTTTCCTTCATCATTCAATTGCATTAAAATAGTATTTTCTTTATCTATATCCCCAATTTCAATTTCTTGGTTAGCTTCTGTTAATTCTGCAGGAATTGTTTGTTTACCATATAGTGTTCCCGAAATAGTTATATTCCCTGTTTCTTTTGATACATAAAAATTACTATCTAATTCAACTCCATTTTCAAATAAAACATTAATTAATTCTCCTGATTTACTAAAAATTAATATTGTATCGTTTGAAAATATAATATAATTTGAATTTGTTTCATTTACTATCCTTATTAATTTTCCTACAATATCTTTTGGGGCAATATTATCTCTCGTATTCAATATTTTCTCTATTTCTTTAGTAATTAAGCTGTCCTCTTCACCTAAACATACAACTTCTTTTATTTTGTTTTCTGCACTATGTCTAAAAATATATACTCCTGGTTTTACGATGGTTTCTTGTCCATCTTCTTTTTCTTCTGCTGGTATTTTATATTTTTTTGCAACTAATACTAATGAAATATATTCTTCTCCACTAGTTTCTTTTATATCTAATGTCATTACTTTATCTTCAGACATTATATATTTTTTCTCCCATTCTTTATTTTCGTAAATTAAAGTATATTCTCCATCACTATTTAATTCTACGTTATATGTATTGTTTTCATTCAATTTATATCCTGTAGGAGCTACTATTTCAGTTACTCTATATTTTCCGGATGGTAAGTCTAAGTTTATTTCGCCATTTTCATCACTCGTAATAACTCTATAATCAACACCATCTATATTTTCTATTTCTCCAATTACATTACCATAATAGTCCTTTGCATCTTCTTCTGTTTCATTGTTCTCTTCATCAGTATTTACTTTTTTTATAGTATATTTTGCTCCTTTAAGTGGTAATGTACTATCCCCGTTTTTCGTTACAATATTTAATGTTGTAACGTCTATATCACTTTTTGCATATGAAATTAAACCTAAAACAAATAATATCGTTAGGATTACTGCAATTATACTTATAGTAATAATTTTAATGTTTCCAAATGCTTGCATCTGTTTTCGTTTTTTAGTATCCATAGGCATTTTAGTTTTTCGCATTTAAATCAATCCTTTCTTATTTTTTGACAAAATTATCTATATTTAATTATACTTACTTAAACAGTTATAGTAAATATATGTGTACTTACACAACTATTGTCTACTTACGGGACTGGTATATACTACTTTTTATTAAATTTTTATTACAACTCATTTCATATTTATCATCTCAAATCCTAATTTAGTCAATTTATACACAGTTACTGTTTTTCCTGTATACTTGCACGTTTTTTTTGCTGTTGCCTCTACAAACCCCATTTTTTCTAATTCTGTTAATCTTGGAGCGGTTGTATTACGTTCATCTGTATTTGTTAATTTTTGCTTATATAATTCAACTGCAATTTCTTTAGCAGTTTTATTCCCTAAACATAAACTTTCTAGAATTTGTTCATATCGTATTTTTCTATTTTGATTAATCTCTTCGAAACTTTTTCTTCTAGTTAGCCAACTTATTTTCATTTGTATGTCTCCTTTAGTAATGTTTCAGATTTAGTTTTTATATAATAAAAAAAGAAGTCACATCAATTAAAATGTAACTTCCTTCTCAATATGTATATTATATATTTTTTATTCTTCCTCTGGTGCTTCAACTGGACAAACTCCTGCACATGTACCACAAGAGATACAAGCTTCTGGATCTATTACGAATTTATCATCTCCTTGTGAAATGCATCCTACTGGACATTCTGCTGCACAAGCTCCACAACTTATACATTTATCTGTTATTTTATATGCCATAATATTCACCACCTTTCAGTACTATATTTTCTAATACGTTCTCTATTTCAGTATATGTAAGTTTAAAGTGTTTATTACATATCGTCTTCTACTAATATATCATTTTTTGCTAAATTTTCAAGTTCTTCTAATTCTTTTTCATTTTCTTTTTCTTCTGGATCAATTTCCTCTGTTTCGCTTGCTTTAATTAGCTTTACATCCTCTGCCTTATATTTTTTATAATGATATCCATCATCATCTTCAAATTTTACTCTTACATTTTCTTTAAGAATTTCTACACTGTCTACAGTTCCCTCTCCATCAGCTGTTTCTACGATAGAACCTACTTTTGGTAATCTTCCCACTTTTTCTTCATATGCTTCTTGTTCATATTTTAAACAACACATTAGTCTACCACATACTCCAGATATTTTAGATGGATTTAGTGACATGTTTTGTTCTTTAGCCATTTTTATAGACACTGCATCAAAGTTATTTAGAAAACTACAGCAACAAAGCTCTCTACCACATACTCCATTGCCACCCATTCTTCTAACTTCATCTCTTACTCCAATTTGTCTAAGTTCTATTCTAGTCTTAAATATAGCAGCTAAATCTTTTACTAATTCTCTAAAGTCAATTCTACCATCTGCTGTAAAATAGAATAATATTTTTGATCTATCAAATTTATATTCTACATCTATAAGCTTCATTGGTAATTTATGTTTTGCAATCTTATCTAAGGCAATCTTAAAAGCCTCTTTCTCCTTTTGTTTGTTCTCTTCATTTTGTCTTATATCTTTCTTTGTAGCAACTCTTAATACTTTTCTTAAAGGCTCTACAATCTTTTCATCAGGCATTAATTTATTAGCCATAGCTATTTTAGCAAATTCTTCACCATTTGCAGTATCAGCTATAACTGTATCCTGTAAATTTAACTTTAAGCCTGCTGGATCAAAAAAATATATTTTACCCGGCTTTTTAAATTTAATACCTACTACTTCTTTCACCATTAATCTCCTTCCACATATTCATTAGTAGATAGTCTATAGACATATCATAATTACTATTTGCTCTTAATCTTTTCTTAACTTCTTCTACTGTAAAAATACAATTTGCAAATTTAAACGAATTGTTTGAATTTGATCTAATTTTGATATCTAATAAAATATTTATATAATCTAAAATATTGTAGATATCATCTTTATTTTCATATATTATACTTGCTGAATTTATAAAGTTAACTAAATTCTCTTTATCTATTATATCAAATAATTTAGTTATTTGCTCGTATTCTGACGATTTTTCTTTAATTAATAGTGCTTTTTTTATACTTCCACCCACAGCATCTAAAAAAGAGTCATTTATATCTTTCATTTCGAACTGTTCTGTTAACACTTTTTTTACACTGTTTTTATCTAAATTATTAAAATATAATTTCATACATCTAGATTTTATAGTATTTAAAACTTTATTTTCATTTGATGTTATAAGAATTATAACAATATACTCTGGTGGCTCTTCTAATGTTTTTAATAAACAGTTTTGTGCCTCCACTGTCATAAGTTCTGCCTCATTAATTAAATACACTTTATAGTCTGAATTTATTGGCTTTTCTGCTATTTTGACTTGCATATTTCTTATTTGTTCTATTTTTATTGCGCTTCCTTCTTCGTTTATCAAATTAAAATTTGCATTATTATTTGTATTAAACTCTACACATGATTTACAAATATTGCATGGTTTATTATTTTCTGAAGTACACAAAATTGCTTTTGCAAATTCTATTGCAAGCATCTTTTTTCCTATCCCCTCTTCACCTATAAATAAATAACTATGCAATATATTTTTTGTATTTATGTTATTTGATAATATATTTTTTATATTTTCATGACCTGCAATATTTTCAAACAAGTCTATTCCCCCTACTCTTCTACTTTTCCAAATTCATTAAGTGGCCAAAATCTTATTAAGACTTTTCCTTCTATTCTTTCTAGTGGAATACATCCAAAAGCTCTACAGTCTACACTTGAGTTTCTATTATCTCCCATTGCAAATACAGTGTTTTCTGGAACTATAATATCAGAAAACATTCCCTCTGCATCATCAGTTATAATTCCCGGCTGTAAATAATCTTCTTCTAATTCTTCTTCATTTATATATACCTTACCATTTCTTATTTGTACATGGTCACCTGGCAATCCTATAACTCTTTTAATATAACTTGTCTTTCCAATTTCTAATACGTTGTAGCTAAAACTTTCAAAAATATTTCTTTCTTCATCTTCATAAATTGCTACAGGATTAGAAATATCTGTATCTTCTTCTGTTCTGTACGTAACAGTTGGAGCTTCGAAAGTAATTATATCTCCTCTTTCTGGCATTTGTTTAAATGTTCTTCCAAGTCTATTTAAAATTAATCTTTGGTTTTCTTTTAATGTAGGATACATTGATTCCTGTTTTACAACTGTTGGTGTTAGAATAAAATATTTTATTAATAAAGCTAATATAATTGCAATTACTATACAAATAATCCAGCCACCAATTTCTTTAATTATCTTTTTGTTCCTGGATATTTGATTGTTGTCTAGCTTTTCCTTCATTTAAGTTTTCTTCCTCCTTTAGGATAAATTTGTTATTTGTCTTTGTAGGTATTCTTATTACAACTTCTGTTCCTTCATTAAGTTTACTCTTTATATCTATTGTTCCATTATTTCTATCTAATATTTCTTTTGCTATAGAAAGTCCTAAACCAGTTCCACCCATTTCTCTAGTTCTGGCTTTATCTACTCTATAAAATCTTTCGAAAATTCTTTCTAAATCTTCTTCTGGAATACCTATTCCCGTATCTATAAATTTTATATATGCATCATTATATACAAATCCCACATAAATGTTAATTGTTCCATTTTCATTTGTATATTTAATACTATTTGATAGTATATTTATGATTACTCTTTCTATCCCGTCCTTTTCTGCATATACAGGTGGTACATTTGCAGTAACTAAACAATGTACTTGTAAATGTTTCTTATCTATTTCTATTTGAAGTTTCTCTTGGCATTTCTTAGCAAGTTCTCCCAAATCAAATTCTTCTTTTACTATGTTTGTCTTATTACTATCAAATCTAGAAAGAGATAATAAATCTGTTACTAATTTTGACATTCGCTTAGCTTCTGAAGATATTACACCTAAAAATTTCGTCTCTATTACTTTATCATGGTCTGTTTCTAGCAAAGTATCTGCATATCCCATTATTGATGTTATTGGTGTTTTTAATTCATGTGATACATCTGCTACAAATTCTTTTCTCATATTATCTAATTTTACATGTTCTGTTATATCTTGTATAAGAACCATAACTCCTGCTGGTCTATCTTTTTCATCTTTTAATATTTCAAACGCTAGGTTTAAATATCTATCTTTTACTTTTACTTTTTGCTCTGATGATGTCCAATCTTCTAGGTAGATTATTTTTTCCATGTTAATTTCTATATTTACATTCTTAAAAATAGTTTCAAAATCTGTATCTTCTTCCATTATAGATAACGCTCTTGTTGCAGCTGGATTTATCAAAATAACCTTTCCTTCCATGTTAAAAGCAATTATACCATCACTCATATGTAGAAGAATTGTTTCCATTTGCTTTTTTTGTGTAGAAATCTCTGATAAATTAGTTTGCAATTTTGTTGTCATTTCCTCAAAAGTATCTGCCAAATTGTCTATCTCATTCTTATTTTTTACATGAGCATTTTTTTCCTTTGATGTTAACTTTTCTGCATTCTTTATTAATTTATCTATTGGCTTTACTACAGTTTTTGAAAGGAAAATTCCTACAATAATGCTAATTGCCCCTAATAATACTAAAGAAATCATTGATACAGTTTTTATATTATTAATTTCTTCTACTATTACATCTGTAATTTGAGCTGTGTTTAAAACTGTATTTATTGCTTCTAATGAGTTAGTAAAAAATAACCCTAACCCTATAATTATAAACATTCCTAATATAAAAAATATTAATACTATTTTTAATTGTATATTCTTTATCATTTATTACTCCTTGCTACACTAGTTTTAAGTGATTCTTATTATACTAATAAAATCGCCAGTTAAAATAGACTACATATCTGTATTTCGACCGACGATTTTTACTCATTTGCATTGTGACTTTTTCCCACAATTTATTGGATTTACTCCAATTATAACCTACTAAATATTTTGATAGTGGCTTAATTTATATTTATTTATCACCTGTAGCTATATAATAACCTACTCCTCTTTTAGTTATTAATATTTTTGGATTTGATGTATCCTCTTCTATCTTTTCTCTTATTCTTCTTACAGTAACATCTACAGTTCTAATATCACCATAATATTCATAACCCCATACTTTTTCTAGTAGAGTTTCTCTTGTTACAACTTGACCTAATTGATTTGCTAAATATTTTAATACTTCAAACTCTCTTAATGTTAAATCTATAACTTTATTTTTAACTCTTGTTTCGAATTTATCAACATCTAATTGTAAATCTCCTACAATTATTTTATTAGTATTTGCTTCTGCTTTTCCGTCTTCGTAGCTTCCTTTACCTTTTCTTAAGTTAGCTTTTATTCTTGCCATTAACTCCCTTATGCTAAAAGGTTTTGTTATATAATCATCTGCTCCTAATTCTAATCCTAATATTTTATCTATTTCTTCGCCTTTTGCACTAAGCATTATAATTGGAACATTTAAAGTATGTCTTATTCTTTTGCAAACAGATAATCCGTCCATTTTAGGAATCATAATATCTAATAATATTAAGTCAGGTGTGTTATTTAAAGCTATATCTACTGCTTTTTCCCCATCTGTTGCCTCTAAGGTATTATATCCTTCTTTTTCCAAATTATATACTAGCATATCAATTATTGGTTGTTCATCATCCACAATTAATATCGTTTTTTTATCAGTACTTGTTTCGCCTTCCACAAATGTTCCACCTTTCTTATAAAATTCCATACATAATTTATATCACAATCTTAAAATTTGTACAAGTATTTATGTGATTTTTTTCTATAATAAGCTTGCGGCTCCAATAATTCCGGCATCATTGCCTAAACTAGCAAGAACTATATTTATTTCTTTTCTTGAATTAAATAATAAGCCTTTTTCTTGAATTGCCTTTTTTAACCTTGGAATAATTAGATCCCCAATATAAACAAAACTTCCACCAATACATATAATTTCTGGTTCAAATATATTTATTAAATTTGCTATTCCTATTGCCAAATATTGTACATATTCTTCTATAAGTGGCTTTATTCTTAAATCATCTATATGTTTTCTGATTTCATTTACAATATTTGCCCCTGTCTCGTTCTCGTTTAATTCTAATGTTTCTGATATTTCTCTTTTTAAAACTTTCATAGAGCAATATGATTCGAAACAGCCTTTACTTCCGCATTTACATTCTCTACCATCTTTTTGTATTATCATATGTCCAAATTCCATTCCAGATTTATACCTAGGTTCTACTAATTTATTATTTATGAACGCTGCTCCACCTATTCCTGTTCCTAAACATAAATATACATTATCCTGTGCTGATTTTGTGCTTCCATACATACTTTCTGCAATACCAGCACACTTAGCATCATTTTTTATTTTTACTTCTAATCCAAATTCTTTATTTAAAATTTTTGCTATATCTAGTTTTTCTACACCTAAATTTACAACATTATATATACAATTATTTTCTATCGTTCCTGGTGATGCAATCCCTATATACCCAAGTTCTTTAGTCTCTATGTCTTGTTCTTTTAAAATCACTTTAATAAAATTTGTAATTGTATTTATAATCATTTTCTCTATGTTTTTCTTGTCTTTTTCTGTAATATCTACTTCTTTTTTATTTATTATTTTACCACTTGAACCTACAAGACCTACTCCTATATGACTTCCACCTATATCTATTCCTATATTCATACTTCCACTCTCCCTATGTTTTTAGTACTTTTATACAATTATACTATATATTAAAACTAGTATATCTGCTATACATAAATAAAAACCTATTGGTAATTTTGCAAGTACTTTAGCATTCTGCTTTTTAATTACTCTTCTTTTTCTTATTGTAGAAATTTTTCCAATTAAAATATATAATCCAATAACTAATAACGTATATATAACTGTTACCGCAAAAATATATTTATCTGTAAATATTGCCATATACATACAAAGCATTAAAATTTGTAACACATATAATGACTCACCTTTTTTTCTTATAATAACTGTATCCATTATTAATAATATAACAAATATTACTAAATAAATTAAATACTCAATTAAATGATAGTTATTATTAACATATAAATAAATTATCTGTATTGCTTCTACAATAAAACCTACAAGTAAGATCTTTTTAGAAATTTTATGCTCTTTTTTATCTATAATTGCAATACCTATTAAAACTAATAAATATATTATACTAAATATAAAATTAATCATTTTTTTCTCCTAACATTTTTTTAGGCATATACTAATGTATATGCCTATTCTATCATATAAATATTTTATTTACAATTTTAAGTTATAGCCTAAACTACTATATTTTTAGTTTACATCTTTTACTTTTAAGTTTTGTGTATCTATTGTAACTACATATTTATCTCCATTGTTTGTAACATATTCTACAGAGCTTCCATCTGCTCCTTCTTTAAAGTTTGAAGATTTATCTATTGCTTTTACAACTGCATCTATAACATCTGGATTTGTATTTGTTTGTACTAATCCATTAACATTCATTTCAGATTGTTCTTGTTCTTTCTCTACTACTTTTAATGCCATTGTTACAATATCCTTAGCATATGCTTTATCTCTTTCTGCCTCTAGTGCATTATCTTTTCCTGTTAATCCATTTTGACCAAATACTAAATATACTATAGCTCCTGCTAAACATAGTAATACAATTATTGTTATTATTAAAACTACTAATGTTATTCCCTTTTCTTCTCTTACCTTATTTAACATATAAACGACTCCCTTCTTTTGTATATATATTGCGCGTAACACTTTTGCAGTTTTCTTTTAACAATATTTTATCTGTTTATATAAAAAAGTCAAGGTATTTAATTTAAACATAATAATAATGTAATATTTACGTAATATTATATTTACCTTACGCCTTCAGCTCCTTATATTTTTTTTAACATTGTTATAAAAAAACCATCATGTTCTTGACTTGGTAAAAATTGAATCATATTATTAGTAGTTATTTTAGAAAATTCTTTTGGTATTTGTTTATCTATATCTACTATTTCAAAGTTTTCATCTTTTATAAATTTTTCTATTATTGCATCATTTTCCTCTTTTAACATACTACAAGTAGAATATACTAAAGTTCCATTTTTCTTTAAATATTTAGAACATGTTTTTAGTATATTAAATTGAATATCAGAAATTTCTTTTATATTATTTTCTTGTCTATTCCATTTTATATCTGGCTTTCTTCTTATTACTCCTAACCCTAGGCATGGCACATCAAGTAAAATCTTATCAAATCTTTCTACATAGTCTTCTTTTAATTTTGTTGCATCATGTACTTCTGTTTGTATAATATCAATACCTAATCTTTTAGCATTTTGCTTAACTTGTTTTAGTCTTTCTTCGTGAATATCCCATGCTACGATATTTCCTTGGTTGCACATGAGTTCTGCTAAATAAGTGGTTTTTCCACCAGGAGCACTACATGCATCTAAAACCATCTCTCCTTCTTTTGGTGCTAAAATGAAACTACTTAATCCTGCTGCCTCATCTTGAATAGTTATATTTCCTTCTATATATTCTTTAGTTTTTGTAATATTTTTTGTGCCTGTAATAACTCTAAAATCTTCTAAAATTCCTTTTTCTCCAAGTTCAATTTTATCTTTTAACCTATTCAATCTTACCGAAATGTTGGGTCTTAAATTTAAATTTTGGCAAATATTTGCTGCTTCTTCATTGCCATATTCATCACAAAATTTTTTTACTATCCATTCTGGCATTGAATATTTTAAGCTTATTCTTGTTATACTATTAGTTATAGTATTAATTTCTTCATAATCACTTTTCTCTATTTTTCTTAAAATTGCATTAACCAATCCAACTGACTTAAAATTATACTTTTTGCATAAATTAACACTTTCATTTACAGCTGCAGATTTTGGAACTTTATCTAGAAATATTATTTGATAGCTACCTAGATATAAGATATTTTTTACCCAGTCAGACATTTTCTTTAATTTTATTTTTGAATATTTTTGAATTATATATTCTAATGTTAGTTTCCAAGTTACAACACCATACACTAATTCAGATATGAAATTTATGTCTAATTTACTTAGTTTTTCTCGATTTTCATTTATATATTTATCTAACACTATATTTGAATATGCTTGTTTTGTATTTATTTCATATAAACTTTTTAACGCAATATTACGTGCAAAATCAATTCTCATTATATATATTCCTTTCACTTTGTGGTTTTCGGGATTTAAGGAACGTCCCCAAATCCCGAAGGAACGTTCCCAAGTCTTTTTATATTATATCATCCATCTGTATAAAATTAAATTAAATGGAAAAAATATTAGTAATTTTATTTATAGGAGGTATTGTAATGACTGTAGAAAAACACATTCGTGTTAGAGGTTCTTCTAACATATCTTGGAAAGATGCTATTGTACAAACTATTAGTGAAGCTTCAAAAACAATAAATTATATATCTGAGGTTAAGGTAATTGACCAAACAGCAAATATTCAAGATGGTAAAATTACTGAATATTTTGCTGAAATAGAACTTACATTTTATATAGATCATTCTAATATGTAGAAAGGAGTATTTATGCAACCTATCGAGACACAAAAAAAATACCAAGAATATGTAGATAAAAAATCACCTAATTCACCAATATTAAAGAATTGCTTTAATGCATTCTGGGTTGGAGGTTTAATTTGTACTTTTGGTCAAATTATTTCACTTATATGTAAAGCACGTGGCTTTGATGAAGCAACTTCTGGAACTATAGTTTCTATCATTTTAATAGCAATTAGTGCCTTTTTAACAGGATTAAATATGTTTAATAAAATAGGAAAATTTGCAGGTGCAGGTTCTTTAGTTCCTATTACTGGTTTTGCTAACTCTATTGTTGCACCTTCAATAGAATTCAAATCTGAAGGTTATGTTATGGGTGTTGGTAGTAAAATGTTTACCATTGCTGGACCTGTATTAGTTTTTGGTATTTGTACTTCTATTATTGTTGGTATTGTATATCTAATTTTTAATACCCAAGGTATTACTTTAGCATAAGGAGATGATTTTTTGGAGAAATTAGGAAAACAAACTATTAAATTTACTAAGCCTCCTACTATTTTAGATACAGCAAGTATTGTTGGTCCGAAAGAAGCAGAAGGGCCTCTTGCTAAGTATTTTGATAAATGCTTAGAAGACGAGTTTTGGGGTGAAAAAACTTGGGAAAAAGCTGAAAGTAAAATATTAAAAGAAACAGTCTATTCTGCAGTAAAAAAATCTAATCTTCCAATCTCTAGTATAGACTACTGTTTTGCTGGTGATTTATTAAATCAATGTATTTCTTCTAGCTTTGGTTTACGAGATTCGAATATACCATTTATAGGCATATTCGGTGCATGCTCTACTTTTGTTGAAGGCTTAGGCTTAGGTTCTGTATTTATTGATGGCGGTGCTGCTGATAATGTTATTTGTGCTGCTTCTAGCCATTTCTGTAGTGCAGAAAAACAATTTAGATTTCCATTGGAACTTGGAAACCAGAGACCACAATCTTCACAATGGACTGTTACCGGTTCTGGTGCTGCAATTCTATCTTCTGCTGGAACAGGTCCTTTTGTAACACATTTTACTCCTGGTAGAATTATAGATATGGGAATTAAAGATGGTAATAATATGGGAGCAGCAATGGCACCTGCTGCTTTAGATACTTTAATTACACATTTTAGTGATACTGGTCGAAATCCAAGTTATTATGATGCAATAATAACAGGTGACCTTGGACATGTCGGAAAAGAGATCTTAATTGAACTTGCACAAACTAAAGGATTCAATATAAAATCTAACTATAATGATTGTGGAGTTTTAATTTTTGATAAAGCAACCCAAGACACACATGCTGGTGGAAGTGGCTGTGCTTGCTGTGGTACAGTATTCTCTGGCTATTTATTTAATATGTTGAAAACTAAAAAGTATAAAAAAATATTATTAATCGCAACTGGAGCATTAATGAATTCAACTTCTACCCAACAAGGTGAAAGTATTCCTGGAATTGCACACGCTGTTAGCATAGAAATTTAGTAATATAGCTTTAGGTACATTCCTTTTTTACTATATTTGTAATCAATCTATTAGCTTAGTTGCCAATCCTCAAAAAAATAGAGATTTCGTATAAAGCAAAATCTCTATTTTTTGAATTTAAATATTTTTTTCATATAATCCAAAAACTTCTCATACCACTTCTTTTCTGGTATTACTGCTATTCCTGTTTTTATTTTTTCTTCTATCTTTTTATTCTTAAATACTTCATCATAGTTAATTTTTATCTTGTTCTTTTCTAATTCATACTCATCTTGTTTTTCTTTTATTAAAATCTGTTCTCTTTGAAAATCAGTCGCCCAATAATCTCTAAAAAAATTAGCAAGTATATCTTTTGTTTCTTCCATTAAATTTTGTTCTTCAAAAGGAACACTTTTATTAATTTTAAAGATATACTCTTTATCTGCACATTTTTCCAAAGTATACATTATATCTTTTGGAACTTTTTCTAAATCCTCTTTTGGAATATATTTTAAAATTTCTAATACTTCTACATATGCTTTAGAATAATTATTATTCATTTCTTGATTGTTCTCCCTCCAAAACTTTAGTCTTATCATTTGTAAGTTCTTGCATTGCAGCTCTTTTATTTTGTAGAGACCTATGTACTGTTGTTTTACCTATTTTTTGTACAGATATACTATATTCTTCTCTAGTTTGTTCATATTCTTTCATGTCTACTACTATTTTCTTTCCTCTATTAGCAAGTTCTATCCTTTTTCTTGTTAAGTCTGTATCTCTTTTAGACAAAACGTCATCCATCATTTTATAAAATGGTAATTCAGCATATTCGCTTACAGTTGCATTTAACCTATCAAAATTTTCTTTTCCAACCAATTCTGTTATTCCATCTCTGGTAGGTAACATCATTCCATCAATCATTTCTTCTCTATATTCTTGTTGAAAATTTTTAGTTACAACATTATAACGCTCGTACGAAGTAGACCCAGTTTCTTTAGCAAGTTTTTGGTCTCCATACAAATATATTCCTTTTTCATGTAATCTTCTGGTAACTTCTATTGCTAATTCTTGATGTATATTTTCAGAAAATAATTCATATCTTCTTTTTTGCTCGTTTGGATCTCCTTGCCTATCGTCTACAATAAGTTCATCTTCATTTTTGCATATTGGTTCTACTACTTCATCAAAACCAAATTTAAAATATATTTCATCTTTCGAAAGTTGTTTCATGCTTGATTCTACAGTGTGTAATAATTCATGTATTATCTGCACATCTTTATACTCTGGTAAAATTTTTACTAGTGGCAAATGAACTATATTAAATAAACTATAGTTTCCATCAGCATCTTGTCTAACATTTGGAACTATACATGTAACACCATTTTCGACAAATTCTTTACAAAAATTATCTTGTATTTTTATTCCTTGTGCTAATATATTTCTTTTACAAGCCTCGTAATTTCCCGTATTTAAAAAGAACTCCATATCCATTTCTTTGTCACATTCTTTTTTTATTGTATATAATGTTTCTACCAGCTCTTTGTCGGGTAATAATTTCTTTGCTTCTTCACTATTTTCATAATCTTCATAATTATTACCTAAATCTAGTCCTTTGGCTTTAAAATACTTTACCCTATCTGATTTTACTAGATGAGAGTCAAAATTATCTTTGGCTAATTTTTCTTCCGCATCTTCTGAAAAAGCCAAAATTAGAGGTTCTCCATACCTTGCAATATATATTCCATCTTTATCTACTTCTTGTGTAAATCTATAATCCGAAGTATAGTTTTTAGCTAATGCTTCTTCTATTTTAGCCCCAAGTTCTTTATCGCAATAAGGCAGTATTTGCGTTGCATATTCCGTCATATATTTATATTTTAATTCTTGCTCATATTTTTTAACTTTTTCTAAATATTCTATGTAATCTTTATTATCTTCATTAAATTGATTATACTCGTTCTTACACTCAGAGGCTACTTTGTATATATCCATTACTCTATTTAAACATTCTTGACCTTGCATAGTTTGTATAACTTCATCATAATTTTCTGGCGAGATTTCTAATCCCATAGCTTTTAAAATTTCACATCTATTAGATTTATGCATTCTGTTTGCATAGTCGTTTTCTGAATTTATTAATTTATCATCAAAAGAAAAAATTTTTCCATAATCAATAAAATTAGAAGTTCCGAAATATTGTTTTAAAACTTCTTTATGTTCCTCTGACAAAGCAAAAGTTCCTCTTTTATACACTTCATCTTCGGTTTCTTTTGAAATGTCCATTCCTATATTTCGTAAAAATTTTACTGATAGCATTGATACAAAATGACTTTTTTTTGTATTATAATCATTTTGGACATCATTAGCTGTAACATATGAATTTATATATAAATTATTTAATCTATCTTCTATTTGAGCTCTATGTCTTTCGCCATAAACTTCTACTATTGTATCAATTATTTTTGGTCGTAATTCTTCTATTGGGAATTGATATCTCTTAAAAACTTCACTTTCAATCATCTTTTGCATCCTTTAAAAATTAATTTTTTAATAATTCTATCATAACTTTTTTTTATATTCAATATTGTAAAATTGTATAAAATTATTATTTCATGCACAAAATACTAATATAAGATTAATCGGGATTTAGGGACGTTCTTTTTTCTAAATAGTAAAAAAGGAATAACCCTAAATCCATATGGAGGAGATTGCATGAGTAATATTGATTGGTCAAGTGTTTTTGAATGGTCTACACTTTTAAAGGCTTTTGTTGTTGGTGGGCTTATATGTGTAATAGGTCAAATTTTAATTGATAAAACCAAATTAACTTCTGCTAGAATATTAGTTACATTTGTAACTGCAGGTGTTATATTGGGTGGGCTTGGCCTATATAAATATTTAGTTGATTTTGCAGGCGCTGGTGCAACTGTTCCTCTTACCGGATTTGGATATAATTTAGCAAAAGGTGCTATTGAAGGAGTAAAATCAGCAGGTCTTTTAGGCGCATTTACTGGAGGTATAAAAAATGCAGCAGGTGGTATTGCTGCAGCAATATTCTTTGGTTATTTAGCTTCATTAATTGCAAAACCAAAAATGAAAAAGCAATAAAGATAAACTCTTTATTGCTTTAAAATTTTTAGGAATGCTAATTTACTTAGCACATTTCTTAAGTCTTCTGACAAACTAAAATTTTTATATATTTTATCATGTACAATATCTTGTGCAACTTTCATTTGCTTTGTTTTTATTTGTATCTCTAGAGGAATATTTTTTTCAACTAAATAATTTAAGTGTATACTCTTATATCCATTTTTAGGATTTTTTATATAGTCTTCCTCTAGACAGTTTCCTAAATCATTTTTTACTTTATTTTTAATTTTATAAACATCTTCTACAGTATCAGTAATAATCATATATCCAATAAAATCACTTATTTGATTTGCAGAAACAAAATTTCTAACTTTCATTTTATCTAGTGCTGATTGCTTTTCTTTAACCCTAGATAATATTTCTACATTGTTATTGCCAATTATATTTTTTAATTTATCTAAGTATTTATTACATATATTATTTTGATTTATATAATCTATAATTGACAAAATTTTTTGATCTTCTGCCATAAAAATATTCCCCCCTTTCTATTATATAATATGCATTTTTATGCACAAAAATACTAGTTTTTAACAAACTAGTATCTTAGAATTTATCTTATTATGCTTTTTTTGCAATTTCAGCAATTTCTGTGAATGCTTTTGGATCTGTTATAGCAATATCTGCTAACATTTTTCTATTAATTGTTACATTAGCTTTCTTTAATCCAGCTATTAATTTGCTATAAGAAATTCCATTCATTCTTGCAGCTGCATTTATTCTTGCTATCCATAATTTTCTAAAATTACTCTTTTTATCTTTTCTAGCTATATATGCATACATTCCAGATTTCATGACAGCTTGTTTAGCCATTCTAAATCTGTATCTTTTTGCACCAAAATATCCTTTTGCTTGTTTTAATACTTTTTTATGTTTTTTACGAGTAATTCTTGCTGTTTTTACTCTTGCCATTTTCTATTCCTCCTCATTCTTCGTTCTTTTTTATTAACCATAAGGTAATAATTTTTTGATTCCTTCAACACATGTTTTGTCTGCATAAGAATTTTGTTTTCTAGACATTTTTTGTCTACTTGTTTTTGTAGATAATCTGTGTCTTGCGTTTGCAGATGTTCTTTTTACTTTTCCTTTTGCTGTAAAACCATATCTTTTGCTTGCAGCTTTATTTGTTTTTAATTTTGGCATTTTAATTGCTCCTTTCTATTTATGCTTTTTTTGATAAAATTACAAACATATTTCTACCTTCTAATAAAGGTTTCTTTTCTGGAGATGCTATATCACTTAATTCTTTTATAAACTTGTTAATAACTGCTTCTCCTAATTTAACATTATTAACTTCTCTTCCTCTAAATCTAACTGTTATTTTTACTTTTGCTCCATCTTCTATGAATTTTCTTGCATTTTTAGATTTAAAGCCAAAATCATGTTCTTCAATATTAGGTGTTACTCTAATTTCTTTTAATTCGAATACTTTTTGTTTCTTTTTAGCTTCTTTTTCCCTTTTTGCTTGCTCGAATTTATATTTACCATAATTCATAATTTTGCAAACAGGTGGTACTGTATTTGGAGAAACTAAAGCTACATCCAAATTCTTTTCTGAAGCAATGTTAAGTGCTTCGTTAAGTGACATTACTCCTAATTTTTCACCGTTTTCGTCTATTAAATTGACTTCTTTGGCTCTAATTTTTTCGTTAATAGGTAAATCCTGTTTTATTCTAAAACACCTCCATATATTTTCGTCTAATTTTATTTTAGACAATAAAAAAAATGAATTAACTTAAAGACGCAAGTTAACCCACTTAAATAATTATAATATACATATTTATATTTAATTATTTACCTTTCTATCTTTATAGACAAGGTGGAAGTGGTTACCTTCTTCTTTAATCGCTTATATATAATAACATGTTTTTTTATTATTGTCAACAAAAAAATTAAAAAACCTAACTTAGGCTTTTTAATTTATTTTATTTCCTATTGAATTTCTTTTTTATATTCTTCTCCAGATTTAAACAAGATTTTCTTTATAGCTTGCCATATTAGTTGGAATTTATTTTTTCTTTCAGCTGGCAAGCCTACTATTTCTTGTTCATCACTTTCTTCTATAATTCCTTTTTCTAGTTCATTATATTTACTTTCTAGTTTATTCATAGTCTTAATGTAATATTCATTAAATGTGTCAATTCCATCAACATATCCTACTAAATCTTTGTAATTATATAATGATCTCCTATAATTCTCCACTTCTTCTAGATTTGTAATTCTTTCAAAAGCTGTATCAAAATACGAAGTAATTATTAAATTTTGTGATTCCATAAATGTGCTTTGAATATTATTCCTTATTTTTAGTCTTTTTTTATTAAGTCCGGAGTTCAAATTATCTGCAAGTTCCATTTTATTATTTAATTTTAATAGATCTTCTTCAAGTTTTAATATCTTATCAAAATTCTTTTCTAATGTATAAAATGTATCTTCTGAAGTTTTTTCTATAAAAGCTTCTTTAAAATTATTATTACTATTAAAAGTACTGTCAAAAAGTACGTCTTCTCCTGTTACATATGCCATTTGTGCAATCAAATTGCATATTAATGGATAGCAAGTAGGACTAATTGTATCAAAAGAAATTCCATAATATTTTACATTATCTTTTGGCTCTTTTGTTGCCTTAGCAGTTGCATATTGTACTGCTGCTTCATTTAACGCTAATCCATGAACTTTATATTGTGTTAAATCACATAACCCTAGTCTTAATAGAAAACTTGTTTTATCTTTTCTCTCTTGTAGATAATGAATACATTCATGAATAGCATAATTTTCGATTTTATCTATAGGGACTTCTTGGTTAAAATAAATTGAAGTGTTTTTGTAAAAATAATTAGCTTCTGAAAAGCCCTTTGGCACTTCTGCATAGTACATCTTTAATTGAGAAAGTTTTATAAATACTTCCCCTAATTTAAAGTCAAGCTCAGGGAATGCAGCCACAATCTTTTGAGCAACATTCTTTGCAATAGTATTAACTTTTATTTTATCAAGTTCTTCTGTAACTTTGATTCCTTCTTTTCTTAAATTCGATTCAATCCCCATATCTATTCTCCTTGGTATACCTATAGATAATTATATTATACTACATTAGTCAAAAAGTTCTATAACATTATTGTTAAAAAAACATTACAGCCATGTTACAAAACATAACTGTAATGTTCCTTATTAACCAATTACTATATTATAAATTTTATTTTTAACATATATTTCTTTTATTATTTTCTTTCCTTCTATTTGATTTGCAATTGCCTCTTTAGCTTTTTGTTTAACTACATCTTCATCTTCGTCTTTTTTAATAGTAATTGTTGCTCTAACTTTTCCTTTTATTTGTACAGGAATTTCTATTTCATCTTCTATAGTTTTAGCTTCATCATATGTTGGCCAAGCTTTATATGCTAGCTCTTCTTTACCACCTATTTTTTTGTATAACTCTTCTGTCATATGTGGTGCAAATGGATTTAATAATTGTAAAAATGTTTCAAGTTCAGCTTTATTAATTTGTTTTTCTTTATAGAATTCATTTACCATTGTCATAAATGTAGCAATAGATGTATTAAATTTCATTTCTTCTATATCTGATGAAACTTTCTTTATTGCTTTATGCATCATCTTCTCAAATTTTTCTGAATATTCATCTCCATCTACCAAGAAGTCTTGCATATTCCATACTCTATCTAAGAACTTCATACAACCTCTAATACTTTCCATAGACCATGGTGCTGTTTGGTCAAAAGGTCCCATAAACATTTCATAAACTCTGAATGCATCTGCTCCAAATTCATCTACTATTTCGTCCGGATTTATTACATTTCCTTTTGATTTAGACATTTTTTCGCCATTACTTCCTAGTATCATTCCATGAGATGTACGTTTTGCATATGGTTCTTTTGTTGGTACTACGCCAATATCATATAAGAATTTATGCCAGAATCTTGAATATAATAAGTGTAATGTAGTATGTTCCATACCACCATTATACCAATCTACTGGTGACCAATATTCTAATGCTTCTTTTGAAGCTAAAGCTTTATCATTATGAGGATCCATATATCTTAGGTAATACCATGATGAACCAGCCCATTGTGGCATTGTATCTGTTTCTCTTCTTGCTTTTCCACCACAATGTGGACATGTAGTATTAATCCATTCTTCATGTTTTGCAAGTGGAGATTCCCCATTTTCTCCTGGCTCATAATCTTCAACATCTGGTAATTTTAATGGTAATTCTTCTTCTGGAATTGGAACCCAACCACATTTTTCGCAATATACCATTGGTATTGGTTCTCCCCAATAACGTTGTCTAGAAAATACCCAATCACGAAGTTTGTAATTTACTTTTCTTTCTCCTAATTTGTATTCTTCTATATATTCTATTGCTTTGTTTATAGCATCTTTGGATTCTAATCCATTTAAGAAATCTGAATTTATTGCAATTCCATTATTAACATCTGTAAAAGCCTCTTCTAACTCTTTTGATTCGCTTGTTGCATTTTTATCTTTTATAACTTGTTTAATTGGTAAATTAAACTTTTTAGCGAATTCAAAATCTCTTGTATCATGTGCTGGAACAGCCATTATTGCACCTGTTCCATATGTTATTAATACATAGTCGGAAATCCAAATTGGTATTTCTTCGTTTGTTAATGGGTTTACAGCTTTTATTCCTTTTATTTCTACACCTGTTTTTTCTTTATTTAGTTCTGCTCTTTCGAAATCTGATTTTAAAGCTGCTTTTCTCTTATATTCTTCTACTTCTTCAAGATTTGTAATTCTGTCTTTATATTTTTCTATTAATTTATGTTCTGGAGCTATAACCATATATGTTGCACCAAATATTGTGTCAGGTCTAGTTGTATAAATAAGAAGATTATCATCTGTTCCGCTTATTTTAAAGTTAACCTCTGCTCCTTCGCTTCTACCAATCCAATTAATTTGTTGAGCTTTAATTTTGTCTAAGAAATTAACATCATCTAAGTCATCTATTAATCTTTGTGCATATTTTGTAATTCTTAGCATCCATTGGCTCTTTTCTTTTTGAACTACTGGACTTCCACATCTTTCACAAACACCGTTTACAACTTCTTCGTTAGCAAGTCCAACTTTACAACCTGTACAGAAGTTAATTGGCATAGTTGCTTTATATGCTAGTCCATGTTTATATAATTGAACAAAAATCCATTGAGTCCATTTATAGTAATTAGGATCTGTTGTATTTACTTCTCTTGACCAATCAAAAGAAAAACCAATAGATTTTAATTGTTCTCTAAAATGATTTATATTCTTTTCTGTTGTTATTTTAGGATGAACATGATTTTTTATTGCATAGTTTTCTGCTGGAAGACCAAACGCATCAAAACCAATTGGGAATAACACATTATATCCTTGCATTCTTCTTTTTCTTGCAATAATATCAAGTGCTGTATAACTTCTTGGATGTCCAACATGCAGACCTTGTCCTGATGGATAAGGAAATTCTATTAATCCAAACCATTTTTCTTTTGAATAATCATTTTTTGCATTAAAGGTACCTTCTGCATACCATTTATCTTGCCATTTTTTCTCTACCTCTTTAAAATTGTACATAACCTTCATCCCTTCGTTCTTCGTGTTTGCAAGCATTATATATCAAAAAATGGAAAAAGTAAACATATTTAGTTACATGTATATAAGAAAAGTGGCTTCGCCATATGTACAGTTGCTCCGCAATCGCACGGTCATAGATAACTTTGTTGATTTAGAAAATCTAACGATATTTCCTATGCAAAAAAAAACAGAAAAGCGACTCTTAATTATGTCAATACAAAAAACTTTAATGTATAAAATTAAACCATTTTTTAACTACTTATTAATTTATAAATCTAAAATCATTGCTGTTTCATCTTTTGTAAATCCAAGCCTTGAATAAATTCTAATTGCATTTTCTTTACTTGAATTAAGTTTTATTCTAGTTATTCCTTCTTCTTTTATTGCATTAATGCTTTTATCTAATAGTTCTTTCATAATACCTTGTCCCCTATACTCTTGCTTTGTATAGGCGCTACATAAATAAGCAATTTTCCCAGAATGATTATTAAGTGATGGGAAACCATTCCACACATTATATCCACATATTGCAACAATTTCATTATTTTCAAAAACTCCAAACATAAACAAATCTTTGTCTAAATTTTCATTTATGTAGTCCTTAGTATATTCTATTATGTGTTTTTCTTCTTCATTTAAACATTCGTGATATTCTTTTTGTTGTTCTATTCTTAAATTTAATAGTTCTGGAATATCATCTTTTCTTAGTCTTCTGATTTTCATTATTCTTCTCCTAATAAATATTTTTGTATTTCCTCTGAGGCATTTCTTCCAGAACGTGCAGCCCAAGCAACAGTTGCTTTAGTTCCTATTAAATCTCCTCCAGCAAAAACTCCTTTTCTAGATGTCATATATTTTTCATCTACTTTTATATTTCCATACTCAGTTGTTTCTAGTCCTGTTTTTCCTACAATTTCCTTATTTGCTTTAGAACCAACAGCCATTACAATATAATCCATATCTAATGTATAGCTAGAGCCATCTATATTCACAGGAACTAATCTTTTTTCTCCTTCTTTTTGTACAAGCTCTGTTTTTATACATTCTAATTTTTCTACTTTTTCATTTCCTATTATTTTAACAATATTATTTTGGAATAAAAATTCTACTCCTTCTTTCATTGCTTCTTCTACTTCGTAATCTTCTGCTGGCATTTGCTCTCTTGCCCTTCTATATATTACATATACGTTTTTGGCACCTAATCTTTTTATGGTTCTTGCAGCATCCATTGCTACATTTCCACCACCACTTATAGCAACAGATTTACCTATATAATTCGGATGAATTCCCGTTTCTAATAGTTCATTTCCACCATATACACCATCTAAATCTTCACCTGGTATATTCATTTTTGATGATACATTTGCTCCAAAACTTAAATATACAGCATCATATTGCTTTTCTATATCTACTAATTCATAATCTTTTCCTAAAGTTTGATTACATTTTACTTCTATTCCTAAACTTAATATTTTTTCTACTGTTTTATCTATAACTTCTCTTGGTAGTCTAAAATCTGGAATACCATATCTTGTAATTCCACCAAGCTTTGGTTGTTTTTCATAAATTGTAACTTTAGCACCATTCATACTTAAAAATGCTGCACATGTAAGACCAGAAGGACCTCCACCAATTACTGCAACTTTCTTTCCTTCTAGTTTATTAGTTATTTCTATTTTATAATTATTTTGTAAAGCATTATCAAAAACATAAGTTTCTAAATTTCCAATATTTATTGGCTCAGACTTAATTCCTCTTACACAACTACCCATACATTGTTTAAAGTGAGGGCAAACTCTTCCACATATTGCACCTAAAACTGTAGTTTGAGTTAAAATTTTAAAAGCTTCTTCTAAATTATTTTCTTTTACTTGCTTTATAAAACTTGGAATATCATTTCCTAATGGGCATGCTTTTTGACATGGTTTAACTTTACAATTTAAACATCTATTCGCTTCATCTATTATATTTTCCACTTTATCCTCCTATCGGGATTTTTTGTCCTTCCTCGGGATTTTGGGGACGTTCTTTAAATCCCTATTTTGTATTTTAAAATATTCTCTAGCTAAATTATATATTCGAAAAATAACTTAATATCGCTATAAGTTCTGCTGAAGAATGTATTTCTCCATTTCTATATAATTCTTTTAGTTCATCTACAGATATTTTATGTACTTTTATATCTTCTGTAGGATCTAAATGTCTATGTGTTTTTGTTAATTTTTTTGCTTTAAAAATATATACTTTTTCATCTGAATACCCTACTGCTGGATATTCATATATTATTTGTTCAATTTCTCCTGCTCTGTATCCAGTTTCTTCTTCTAATTCTCTTATTGCTGCTTCTGCTGGGTCTTCGCCTTCTTCTATTAGACCTGCTGGAAATGCTAATATACTTTTTCCAATTGGTGTTCTTATTTCTTCTATCATTATTAATGTATTATCATCTAAAAATGGCATTATAACAGCACCATTTCCTGCTTTTATATGTTCACGATATACTTCTTTATTATCTCTTTTATTGTAATACTTTTCTATTTTTACTTTTACTCTTCTTCCATTAAAAGCTTCTTCTTCACTTATTTTTTCATAGTCCATATCTTTAAAATATTTTTCCATTTTAGCCTCCAATATTTGTTTTGCTTCATATATTTTCAAAAAACATTAATCATCATTTTAGGGATTTTTAAGCAACCTCAGAAATCTTTGATTTCACATATATCTGTGCTACGAAATCAAAGATTTCAACCATAGATTAATTTCGTGTAGGTGGGCTATAGTTGACAAAGTCAACAGAACGTCTCTAAATCCCTATTTTTAGTTCTTCACACATTGCAATTACTTTTTTGAAATCACGCCAAAAGTCTATCTTTTTGTTTTCGTCTCTTAATAGTGCTGCTGGGTGCCATGTTGGCATATACATTATTCCTTTCTTTTCTATCCAATGTCCTCTGCTTGCTGTTATTTTATATTCTTTTCCTAATATATTCTGAAGTGCAGTACTTCCCATAAGTACTATTATTTGTGGTTTTACCAGTATAACTTGATTTCTTAAATAGTTCAAGCATGCTTTCGCTTCATCTTCTTCGGGAACTCTATTATTTGGTGGCCTACATTTTACTATATTTGCTATATATAATTTTTTTCTGTCTATTCCTAAGCCTTCAAATGCTTTATTCATTAATTGTCCTGCTTTGCCTACAAAAGGTACTCCTTGCTTATCTTCATCTGCTCCTGGTCCTTCACCTATTAGCATTACATTTGCATTTTTATTTCCATCTGCAAATACTATATTAGTTCTATTAGTACATAATTTGCACTTTTTACAACCTATTATTGATTTTTCTAAATCATCCCAATTGTCGTACAATTCTTACACCTCTTTATGCTATTTTACACACTCTTCTAATAATTTTATCTTTACTTCATCATCTGTATCTATTCTTACTTTAACACCAATTGGTATAACTGTTTTTGGATCTATATGTCCAAAATTATCTGATTGAATTATTGGGAAATCATATTCATTTCCTATTGTATCTTTTAAAACTTGTGCAAGTGTTATTCCGGATTCATGCTCATATCCACCAAGCCATATTCCTTTAATTTTATTAAATACATCATTTTGTTTCATCCTATAAAAATATGAACTTACTGCTTCAGGTGGAGATTCTAACCAAAATTCTTCTAAAAATAGAATTTTATTGGTAATGTCTACATTATATTTTCCTGTTATTAAATTAGACATAATGCTTAAGTTTCCACCAATCATGATCCCTTCTGCTTGCCCTGGATTAATTACTCTATACTCATCATCTTTTGTTCCTAATTCTAAACTCCCATCTTGAAATCTTTTTATAATTTCTTTATAACAATATTCTGTTTCGCAAGCTGAAAGTCCTTTAAAAGTTTGACCAGAAAAAGTAACTAATCCTGTTTTTTCATATATCATATTTGCTATTGCTGTAGTATCACTATATCCACATAAAATTTTTGGATTCTTTTTAATTAATTCATAATCAATTAAATCAAAAATAGAATTAGAATTAAATCCACCTTTTGCACACCAAACCATTTTTACTTCATCATCTGCAAACATTCTATTTAGATCTTCAGCCTTTTGCTCTACTGTTGCACCATATCCTGTTGGATTTGCAAATAAATTCTTTCCTATCTTTAATTTATATCCCGAACCTTCCATTAATAAGATTGACTTATTAAACTCTTCTAGATTTTTCTCTGTTACACTATCCGAAGGTGCAATTATTCCTAATATATCACCTTTTTGTAGCCTAGCTGGTATCATGTGTTTTTCTCCCTTCTGAACTTTAGATGAACTTTAGGAACGGAGCTTAAAGTTTAAATTTTATGTTAAACAACTTTTTATTCCTATGCCTAAAATTCATCTTATTTTATAGTCAAATCGGGATTTAAGGAACGTCCCCAAAAATCCCTATTTAAGCATTACGATATTCATATTCCTATCTGCCTTTTCTTTTTCTGCCCTGTATGAAGACATATTAGCAACATTGCAAACACTACAAATATTGCTATCAAATATATTCTCTCTCTTTATTCCTATTTCGGTTAAATAATCAATTATTAAATTAGTTGTATCAAAATAGTATTTTTGTTTTCCTTCTATGACTTCTCCTATTTTATAATATTTATCTATATTTCCAAATTTTTGCTTGAATTTATCTATAAAATCCTCTTCTACCTGAAAATGACACTGTTTTATGCATGGACCTATACACACTACTATGTCTGCTGAATTACAATTATATTTTTCAATCATCATTTTAACTGCTTTAGCACTTATTCTTTGCAAAGTTCCTCTCCAACCTGAGTGTACATTTCCTATCACATTTTTCATTTTATCATATAAGATTATAGGTGTGCAATCTGCATATTTCGTAACTAATGGTATATTCTTCTTATTGGTTATAAATCCATCTACAAATTCGAATTTTTCATCTGTATATTTTGTTATATCTTTAACAATATCTGTATGTTTTTGTGCTGACTTAATTATTTTGTTAGAATCTATCCCCAGTGCTTTACATATTTTCTCATAATTTGCTGATGCTTGGTCGTTCTTATCACTAAATTGCAATGGTTTTAACGAATATGCATGCTGCAATTTATCTGCATATTTTAGTAATTCTCTAAACTGTAAATATTCAACATCACCTTTTTTGACATGCAATATATTTTCATTATTTAAATCCATTAGTGTCTCCTTTCTAAATTTTAGGGACTTACTTTAAATGTTGTTTTATGTACAATTATGAACTTTTACCCCCGTCCCTAAAGTTCATACATTCTAATATATAATCTTTTTCTAGGTTGTCTATATAATTATAGTCATTTCCGTAAAATCCTTTTTTAAAATTACATATTGAGCCATATGCACAATATTCGCATGGTTTTCTTTTATTTTTAACATTATAATATGGCTTTATGTCTATATTTCCATCTAAAATCTCTTTAGAAATATCTCCTAAAGTTTTCTTTACATATTTTTGTAGTATTTCGAATTCCTTTCTTGATACCACTTTAGATGTTTTATCCATACTTCCGTCTTTCTTTAGTTTAACTGGAATAGTCGTAGACTTCTCCCCATCTTTTAAGTTATTGTCCATCATATTAATTACATTCATCTCTGCTAATACTAGTCCATTCATTCTAAAATGTTCTCTTATTTTTTGCTCTACCTCTTCATCTGTTATGTTTTTGCTATTTCTTACTTTGTCTAGCTTAGGCTCTGTTAAGCCAAAATATAATACTCCTGCTGGTATTACATCCTTTTCCACACATACTGCGTCTAAATATGTAATTAATTGCAATTGTAAACCGGCCAATACTTCATTTAAGTTTATATCTTTTGCTGATGATTTATAATCTATTATTCTAATATATTTTCCTGTTTCATCTTTTGCTAAATCAATTCTATCTATCTTACCTGTTATTTCTACTTTTCTTCCATTTTCTGTAGTAATTTCTATTGGCTTATACTCTTTTCCATTTTTAAATTCTATCTCATTTCCTACAACTTCAAAATCAGTAGTTTGTAATCCTTGAACTATATATACTATAGATAAAGTTACTAATCTACATAACCTATTTGTAAGCACCATAAATTTTGGAATACTTTTAAATATGTAATTAGCTTTTAAATTTAACTTTTCTTCTATTATTTGTTTTACTATTTTTTCTATCTCTTCTTTTTCAAGTTCTTTTATGCTTATTTTTTTATATGCGATTTCTTCAAAAAATTCATCTATAACCTCGTGCATGAAAGATCCTGTATCTATTGCTTGTAGCTTTAATGATTTCTTTTCTTTTAATTTTAGCCCATATTCTAGGTAGAACGAAAATGGACAACTTCTATATCTTTCTAACCTTGAAATCGTTGTATGTAATGTCTCCCCATATAATTTTTTTATGAATTCTGGTTTTATTTTTTCTGGAACATTCGTATATTTTATTCCTTCTAGGCTTTTTTGTAATCTACCTTTCCATAGGGGATTATTTTCGTAGTATTTTAAAACATCAAACCAAATATCCTCTATCCCTTTTCCTTCTTGATATGCATTTAGTTTTTCTATTAAATTATCAAATGTATTGTTTGTAGTAATAATTTCTTTTTCTTGAGTAATTATGTCACTTGTTTCTTTTAACTTTGGATAGATCTTCTTTAATTTAGTAATTAATATAGAAGGTCTTAATGTTCTTCCTTCATTGTCTGATGAGGCATATGATAAGAATAATTTTTCTTCTGCAATTGTAAATGCTTTATATATATTAAAGTTTTCTGCATATAAATTTTCTAAACTTCCATTTGCTAAATCGAAGCCCTGTGCTTTTAAATATTCCCTATCTTTGTCGTTAAAGAATCCCTCGTCTTTATAGATACTTGGAAATTCTCCATCATTTATTCCTATAATAAATACTGCTCTAACTTTGTGACTTCTAGATCTACTTACATCTCCAACAATAACTTGATCCTGTGTTGCTGGAATTTTTCCAAGTCCCGTATTTTTTAAACCTATTTTTAATATACTCATATATTTATCAAAATTAGTTTTTTCTTCTCCAAAAACTAATACAATTTCATCAAATAATTCTATAAGTACCTTAAAACTACTTTCATATTCATTTGCAATCTCTATAAATCCTTTTTCTTCTAATTTTTCTATTTTTGAAGTTATAACTTCTTCTATCTTCATCTCTTCTAAAAATTCATATAGAATCTTAGTTAAATTTATAAAACTATTATCTTTTCTAGCTTTTTCTTGCAATTTTCTAATTGGTGTAACAATCATTCTTCTAAGTTCATTTAATCTTGCTAGTTCCTCTTCTGTATATTCATCTTTTCCTACATAATTCCAATCTTCTTTATACCACTTATTACCTTTTATCCCCCATCTTATACAGTAATTTTCTAGTTTAAATATCTCTTCTTTGTCTATTTTTACAAAACCTGTTTTTAAATAATTAAATACAGCTTCATATGACCAATTTTTATTACAAATCTCTAATACTGCTATTAAAAATTTTACTAAAATGTTTTCACTTAATTCCTTTTTTTCATCTATAAAAACTGGAATATTATAGTTATCAAAAATAACTTTTATTAAGCTAGAATATAAGTTTAAATTTTTAGTTATAACAGATATATCTTTATATCTATAATTTTCGTTTCTAACTAATTTCACTATTTCAGCTGCTATATGTTCTATCTCTGTATATTGGTTATTTGCTAAAAACATGTTTATATTTTTTTGCTTTTCTTTATATGTTTTATATGGTACTGCATAAAAATTTTCTTCTAAATGCTTTAATTCTTCATTTTTAAACCTATGTAACACTGTAAGTTTTACATCATCTTTTATTTCTATTCCGTATTCTTTTGCTAAATTAATTAGTTTGATTCCTGTATTTTTATTAGCATAAAAAATATCTTTATCAGCATCTTCTTGTTGAACTAAATTATCTGTACATATCGTAACATTAACTTCTTTTGCAAGTTGCATTAATTTTGCTATAATCTCATATTCCTGAGTTGTAAATCCTACAAATTCATCTATATAAATTATTGCATCTTTAAACTGATTACTTTCTAAAATTTGTGTATTTAAAATATCTAATACATCATTTTCATCTAAAAATTTATCTTGTATATTTTTTTCAAATTCATCATACATAGTAATCATATCATTTAATTTTAGCTTTAAATACATATCAGTAGTTGTATTAGCCTCTTCTTTTAAATTAGCTATATTTATTCTATGTTTTTTAAATTCTGTAATTGAATTTCCTATAATATCAACATTTTCTGCATTCTTTCCTAAGAAATTTAAATTGTCTTTGCACTTACTTAAGATATCATAAATAATCATTGCTTTACCACTTTTACTTAAGCTGGTCTTTTTAGCTCCACCTAGCTCATTTCTTACTCTAAATGCCATTCTGCTAAATGTAATTACTTCTGTATTTACTAATGCCAAATTATTAGCCTTTTCCATTAATCGTTTTTCTGCCATTAAAGCCATTTGGTTTGGCACAATCATATATATTTTTTCTTTATTAACATTTTTTGCTATTTCGTTAAAACAATATTCGCTTTTTCCACATCCAGATTTTCCATATATTAATCTTAAACTCATCTGCTCACCTCGTATATGCTAAATATTATCATATTTGCATAAGAAAAAACACCTCTAAATGTTATTTTTTTAACATTTGGGTGTTTTATTTTTTAAGTATATTCAGCTTTAATTATTTTGTATGACCAAATGGGGATTTAAGGAACGTCCCCAAAAATCCCTATTTATCTATTCCTGTTGCAATTACAGTAATAACTATTTCGTCTTCTAATGAATCATTTATTATTGTTCCAAAGATAATATTTGCTTCTGGATTGTCTACTCTATCTCCAATTACTGTCATAATTGCATTAATTTCATCTAATGGCATTTCTGCACTACCGGCAATATTTACAATTACACCTTTTGCACCTTGTATCATAGTTTCTGTTAAAGGATTACCAATTGCTTCTTTTACAGCTATTTCATTCCTATGTTCGCCTTTTCCTCTACCAATACCCATATAAGCATTTCCTTTATATCCTATAATTGTTCTGATATCAGCAAAATCTATATTTACTAAACCAGGAATCGCAATTTGGTCTGTTATACCTTTTATTCCTTTTTCTAAAACTAAGTCTACTTCTTTAAATGCATTTTGTAATGTAATTCTAGAATTTCCTTTTAATAAGTTGTCATTTAAAACAACTATTAAAGAATTTACATTTTCGCGTAATTCATCTATTCCTCTTTCCGCTCTTGCCATTCGTATTTTTCCTTCAAAAGAAAATGGTTTAGAAACTATACCAACTGTTAATATTCCCATTTCTTTTGCAAATTGTGCTATTGTAGGAATTGCACCTGTTCCTGTTCCTCCTCCCATTCCGGCAGTTAGGAACAATAAGTCTGTACCTTGTAATATATTTTTGATTTCTTCTTTATTTTCCATTGCTGCTCTTTCACCTATGGATACATCTCCACCAGCACCTAATCCTTTTGTAATTTCTTTCCCGATTTGCATAACATTTTTTGTTTTTGCTTTTTCAAGAACTTTTACTTCTGTGTTAAACTCATAAAATTCTACCCCTTCGATTCCGTCTTCAATCATTCTGTTTACAGCATTGTTACCGGCTCCACCAATACCAATTACTTTAATATTAATTAAGTTCTTTACATTTAATTTATCCATATATTATCTCCTTCATTTATTATATTTCAATAATATATTACTAGGCATTTTATAAAATATAACACTTCTTCCTTATTATAGCACGTTTTTCGGGATTTGGGGAGTTTTTTTTGAATTTTTTTGAAATTAAATATGTTAACTAATTATTTCTATCTGTATTTAATAAATTTCCTATGTCTAAATAGTTTTCTGGAATTTCACCTATAATTACATTTTCTGCTAATATAACCTTTTCCTCAATCTGACTGCTTATAGTATTAAATGGTGTTAATACATCTATTTTGCAATTAATATTAGCGAATATTCTATGTATAGATTGATTTATCCCAGCTGATGTAAATTCACTACTTATTTTTGTGTCCAAGTTACCTATGCTAGATATTCTAATCGGAACCTTTGGACCTCTTCCAGATAACAATGTAATTCCTGTAAATGTTCCTAACCTAATAGATATATCCCTACTATCTTGATTATCTATTTTCTCCTGTATCTTAAGTGCAATTTGTGAAATGATTTTATTCATTACTGCAATATTTGCTTGCATAGATACTATTTTGCCATCTTTATCTTTTACTGTTGTAATTAAATCATTATACCCGTATTTTTCCATTACCTCATCTATCGTTTCATGTACAATTTGTGTTGCAGTTGATTTTGCTTCACTTAGACATAACTGGTTAAATGTAGGACCTATCGTTTTTAGTAAATATACCACAGTAAACAATGCTGTTACTAATACTAATATTAGTATTCTATACTTTTTGGAAAGATTTATTTTCTTTCTAGAATATATCTTTTCCATACTACATAGCCTTAACTTTTTCTACATATCTCGGAATAAACAATTGTTGATTTATTTCTAATTTATCCTCATCTTCAATATTATTAATTTGTTTTATATTTTCCACAGTACTTCTATATTTCTTTGCTATATTCCACAAAGTATCACCAGCTTTAACGAAATATACTATAATACTATATTCTTCTTTTTCTTCTAAGTCTTTTTCTTCTAAGTTTTCTATTATATTAAGTTCAATAGTTTTAAACATCTTTGTACTTATATTTAAATCTATATTAATTTGAATATTATCGGTTTGTGAAGAAATTTCATATTTTTCTACATCAACCATAATATCTAAGTTTTCTTCGCTCATTCCTTCTAATATATTTAATTCATAATTTATAGGAAATTTAAATTCTTTTTTATCTATACGTGTAACTTCTGTACTTTCATATAAAATATTTACACTTACTTCTCCTTCATAAATAGCTTTAGTTCCCACTATTTTTACATTATTTATACTACTTGTCGTACTCACATTATAAATTCTACTATTACTAATTTCTGAATCCGAAATTTGTTCTTTTAGCTGATAAATATCATTTATATTTTGTAATCCAACCATTGCTTTTACAGTTTTTTGTTTGTATTGAATATTAGAAAAAGGAGTATACACATCTTGCACAAGTTCTATATCTTTAGTTTCATAAGAATAGCAACTTATCTCTACCTCTACTTCTAGATATATAGAATTTTCATCAGTATTATTTAGTTTTACTAAGATATTTTTCATACAGTACTTAAGTTCGCAAATATTTTCTTCTGTAACATTTTCCATGTCTATAAATCCCATAATAGGAATTGTTTTTTCTACATAATTTATTTTTCCTTCCTCTGTTAAATATAAAATTTTAACACTAAGCTCGGATTTTGCTACAACTTTATTGTAACTTACTTTAAAGTCTTTATTTATTATTCTTACTTCCTTCTTTAAAATTTCCATAACTTTTTCTTCTGAATTAAGTAGTATGTTTTCTTTCGCAATAGCTTTCGTAGTGTTTTTACCAACCATAGAATTTAATTGTACTATTTTATTAAGCTTTTGTATTCCAGAAATTCCATTTATATCTTTTAATATACTTATTCCATCATTTGAATATAATCTTACACTTATCTCTATAGTAGCTTTTAAATTAACTTTTCTTCCGTTTAAAACATCACATTCCATATTTTTTAGAACTATATTGGCATCAATATCTGCTTGTGATATATTACTATCTATTTCTATAAATTCAGAAAAATCTATATTGCTATTAAGCCCCCTTATAAGTTCATCACCACTATCAACTAGATATATAATGTTACTATCTATTGTTCCATCTACTTTTACCCTTCCATTTATTATTTCTTTTTTATATATGCAAACATTTCCACTTAAATCTATTGGTTTTACAATATCTGGTTTAATATCTGGAACTATTATAGAACTTTCTAAAGTAATTTCTTTTTTCTTCCCTTCTATAAGTCTATTAACGCATAAGTTGTCTTGTAAAACTTCTATACTCATTTTTTACCTCCTTTTCTTTTTTATATTTATATGAAAGAGGCAAAAAAAAATTCCTATTTCTAGGAATTTTCATTTATCTTTAACCAATTTTATTTATAATCTTTATATCTTAATTATAAATCCATCTTTTTACTTGGCTTTTTATCTTCTGCTGGTGGTATTAATGGACTATATTCTTGCCCATCAAATACTTGAACTTCTACAGTTCTTGTTAAGATATCTGTGTAACTATAAGTTACATTTCTATCATTTTCTTCATATTTTACTATAAAAATATTTGGATAGGCTTTTTCTATTGTGGCTTCCTTTTCAAAAGTCCTGCTTCTGCCTAAAGATCCTTTCACAATAATCTTTTGACCAACTTTTCCATCAATATCTGTTTTTAGATTTGTTATATCATCTCTACAAATCATTTCATCACCTACTTTTCAAAACTGAATAAATTATATCAGTTTTGTCGAACAGTGTCAAAATGGTGTACCTCATGTCCGGCAACGGTTTTGCCTCATATATAGGCAAATATTAACCTTATTTTTGCTAATGTTACATTTGTGTTACATTTAAGTTACGTTAGTGTTACTTTTTGTTTTTTTCCTTTTGCACCAATCCCACCTACTCCATCTTTTCCATCTCTTAAATCATCTGCAATGTCATTTATCGTCACATAATAATCACTATCTGTAGTTGCGATTTTTTCTGCAACTATTAGTGGGTCAGCAAAATCTAATAATACCCTAGCTGGTGAAGATGCAAAATTTGCACCTGCTGCCATTAGTGCTTCAAAATAACTCTGGCATGCCCCTGCAAATATAACTAAATTTCTCCCATATTCATGTTCTCTTGCTCGTTTTACTGTATTTACAAAAAATCTAGAATTCATATAATTATATATATCACTATAATTCCTTCCTTTTTTTATCATTCCATCATGTCCTGTTATTACTAATATATCTGGTCTGTACCTTGAAATTAAGTCTTTTATCACATATTCTTGCTTTTCTTCTGGTACAAATTTTACCACAGCATTTAGACCTAACTTTTTATAATATTTATATGATTTTTCCATATATCGTTTATCACCATCAAGATGTACTATTTTTCCAGTTTTCATATTATTATACGAATTTTTTCTACTATAAATTCGCTTTTCTAATATTTTATTTCTTTCTTCTATATACTTATTAACATATCCTCTGTCAACTAGTTCTAGCTCAGCTACAGGTACTTTCTCTATAATTCTAATGCACAAACCTTTTAAAATAGCTATTTTCTTTCTTTTCTCCGAAATTATCTTCTCTACCACAAATATAATTTCCTTATTACCAGCTTTTCTTACAACGCTACTTCCTTTTTTTATTTTGTTCATTGCTATCACCTAGTATATCTTATGTAAAGTAAAATAAGCTTGTGATATTAATAAATTTTATTTAATAAAAAAAGCACTATAGCTAGCGCTTTCATTTTTATTATTTTATCCTACTTTGTCTTCCTTAATATGGCTATATTTAAGTTTTGTAGCCATTCCCCCTCTTATGTGCCTTTCTGCCTTATTTTTATCTAATATTTTCCTTACTTCTTTTGCTAGTACCGGGTTTATCTTTAGTAATCTTTCACTTAAGTCTTTGTGTACAGTACTTTTACTAATTCCAAATTTAGAAGCTGCACCTCTTACTGTATCTTTTGAATTTATAATATAATGTGCAAGTTCTATTGCACGTCTTTCTATTGATAGATTTTTCATAAAGAAAACCCCCATGTGAATACTTTTGTTAAAATGTATTCATTTAGGGGTTGTATTAGAACTTAAAGTTTCATTCACTTATATATTCAAAAGTTCTCTCATAAATGTTTCTTCTATAATTATTCTCCTGCCAAAATAATTAATCATAATATAATACGAATCATCCAAGTTTGATATTTGTTTTGCATATTCTTTAAGTGTTAAAACTTCTGAATCATATTTATCAAATTCTTTCCATTTTTCCTTTTCTGTATTAGTTGTAAATGCTAATACAAATTTGTTTTCGAATATTTCTTCCGAAAAATCAACAATATATTTATTACCATCAACAATATGTATTGGAAAAACAACTAAAATGTCTGCTATTAATTTGATAAAAGTTTTAATATCATTCTCTTCATTGTTTGTTTCATTTGCTATATTATTGTCTTTTGTTTCGTACATATCATTCTGTTTAATTGACATACTAATATCTTTAATAAAATTTATTAATAAATTCTCATCATTATTAATATATTTAATTATAAGTAATTTATTTTTTACAAAAGGTATAGTACTTAGCTGATTATAATAATTGTTTATTAAATCCTTTAAGTTCATTGGATTTTCTTGTTGCTCAGCAAATATAGTTGAATTAATTTCTCCTTTATCTAATAAATTGGTAAGTACTAATAATACAAATAAGTCTTCCAATTGTGATTTTAGTATAATGTCTCTCGTTTCAAATAATAAGTTTCTAATTTTCTCTTCTATTTTTCCTACTAATTCTGAAGTTATTCCCTCTTCTTTGTACATTTTAGTAATTGATTCAAACCATGACTTCATTTCATCGTTTTTTTCTTCTTTAAGTTTGTCAATGTCGTTTCGATAATATGAATATAATTGATCTAGTATATCAAATTCTATTATTTGGCATACACCATTAGGATCTATAATAATTCCATCTGTCTGACCAGCATAATGCTCTATTTCCATTAAAATTTCTATAAATCTACGTTTTTCAGGCAATATCGTTTCTCTTATGCCCTCACTAAACTTTTTATACTCTCCTATACTAGTAAAGCAAACATCATAAACTTTATGCTCTCCGTCCTTATCAACTTCCAGTATATAATCTTTAAAATCTGTTGGACTGTTACGCCTCATTGGAAAGTACAATACAGCGTTGTATAGTGCACCAATGAATCGTGCATAACAATAATTTTTTTCTTTCCATTCTTTATCTTTACTATCTGCTAATTGTTTTATAGCTTCAAGTAAATTAGTATTTTTTAACCCTTCCATCTTAAATCCCCCTTTTATTATTATTTTCATTTGTTTATTCCAACATATAATTTACCTTTTTACTCTTTTCTTCTATCAATTACATAACTACTACCAAGAATTGTTTTTGCCAAATGCTTTACTTGTGCACCAACTTCACCAATTTCTAGTATATTTTCAAATCTATCTGGCTCTACATCAACAACACCTATAGAAATTGCTGTAAGTGGAAAGTCTTCTAATATTCCTCTTCTATTTGCAACTTCTATATAACCTCTTTTTCTATCTTCTTCTGTAAAATAACTTAAAATTTCAGAATCAAATTCATTTATAATATTTTGACATAGTTCATCATAATTTGTTTTAGAAATTATTGCTACAAAATCATCTCCACCAATATGCCCTACAAAACAATCGTTATTTCTTAATGCATGTACATTTTTTACAATTGTTCTTGCTGTAAATTTTATAATTTCATCACCTTTAATAAATCCATATACATCATTATATGCTTTAAAATTATCTAAGTCTAAATACAATACACCAAAATCTTCTTTATTAAATAATCTTTTTTTAAGTTCTGCATGTATTTGTACATTACCTGGCAAACCTGTTAATGGGCTAACACGTCTATTAGTATACATTAGTCTCATTAAATTTTTAATTGTATAATACAAATAATCTTGGTCTACTGGTTTTCTAATATAATATTCTACTGCTTTTCTTAATACATTTAGCCTATGTTCTTTATCAGAATTAGAAGAAATAACGATAATTGGAGTTATACTATTATCTTCGTTTTTTCTTATTGTTGCACACAATTCTTCTATATCTCTATCTACATTATCTTCATTTATTATAATTAGCGAAGGAATGTTTATTAAAGCTTTATTTATTTCTTCTGTAGAAACATTTACAAACCTATATTCTTCGTTATCTACAAATAATTCTTTTAAATCTTGTAATGAATATTTGTCGTCATCTATTATATATATATCTTGTACCATAATTTACTCCTTCGTTTTATTTTTTAATTCTGTAACTTTTAATTTTAAATATTCTTTTATATGCTCAGACTGCACTGATGGGAATGCCTTTTTTAAATTGTGAACCTGTTTGTCTACTTTTAGTCTGATTACCTTTTGTCTTAATTTTAAATCATCTATTATTTTTTGTAAAGCAACTTTTTGTTTTTCTGAAGAAGTCTTTTTCGATTCTTCTAATTTTTCTTTTAAGTTTTCACCTAATTGTATTAATTTCTTTATTCTCTTACTTAAGTTTGAAGCTTTTATAGCACTTAGAATCATATCTATTATTATATATGCAACTAGAATTATGTCGATATATAGAATTATAGCACTAGGTATCTTGGCCAATTGCGTTTCTACCAAAGGATTCCATATTTCTATAAAAAACACACTCAAAAAGCCCCAATATATAGAATTTAGTAAACATACTCTTCCATTAATATTAAATTTGTTATTCGAATAATCCCAATATTTTGTTTTAAATATTTTTTCTAGTAAAAATCCTACAAAGTATTCCCAAACAGATAATACAAAAAAACCTGCTAAAAATATTAAAACAGGCTTTCCTTGTAAATGTATTAGTAATACATATAAAACAACTGCTCCAAAGCCATAAATTGGGCAAAAAGGTCCATATAAAAATCCTGTATTTACAAGGCGCCTTTGCCCAATAGAAAGATAGATTGATTCCATGGCCCAGCCTAATAATGAATACAAAAAAAAGTAGAATATAATTTTTATTATTTCACTTTCCATATTTTCTCCTCGTATAATGAAACATATAGTCCATTATATATTTTTTTATTTTTTAAAAGACAGGATTGCCCTGTCTTTTAAATTTTATTTATAATTTAATAATCATAAATGAAGTTTTGAGATTCTGTTTGTCCATATATATTTTCTGCTTCAACAGTTATTGAATAATGTCCTTCTTTTACTTGGAATGTATATTGTAATTCTTTTTGTCCTTCTGTTGTTGCTGGTAATTCGTATTTTTGTCCATTTATTGTGAATGACAAGTTCTTTAATCCACTTTCATCTGATGCAGAGAATATTATTTTTGACCTATCTGCTGAGTCTATTGCTGCACCAACAGTTGGTTTTGTTGATTCATCAACTCCATCTACTTCTTGTGTTTTAGTTGTAGTTTTGTTGCTTGTATTAACAGCAATTACAGTTAATGTATGTTTACCAGCCATTGCCTCTATTTCTGCTTCTAGTTGAGCTTCTGAGCCTTCTTGTGGGTAAATTGTTTGAACATCGCTATCATCCCATTGGTATGTTACATATGATAATGCTGCTGTATCTTTTGCAACTATTTTTATTTTTGTTCCATCTTCACTTAAGCTTAATGCTAATTGTGGTAATGTTGCATCTGCTGTAAATTCTTTTGTATATGGTGTTGAACTATTCCTCATATCTACAATAGTTACTGTTAAGTTATTATTACCAACTGGTAAGTCTATTTCTTCATTTATTGTTGTCTCACCATTTTTAGTGATTGTTTGTTCTTCATCATCATTCCATTTGTATTTTATACTTTGAACACCATTTGGAACTGTTCCTGAAATTATTACTTTTCCTGTATTTGTATCACTATCTATAGATATATTTTGTTCTGCAACTTGTTCTTGGCTAGTATCTGTTTTAAAGCTATTTACAATAGCATATACACCTTGCCCTGTTATTGCAATACCAAACAATATTGTAATTACGCAAAAAACAGTAATTACTTTTTTTATATCTGCTGTAGTGTTCTTTTTCTTCTTTTTATTATTTTTTTGGTCATTTTCTACTGCTAATATTTGGTTCAATTACTTCACCTCTTTACCTAAAAAATTATATCATATGCAATTTTTATTGTAAACATTATTTTTAAAATTATTCTTACGGATTAAAAGTACATAAAAAATTGACTTCATTAACATTTAGTAGTACAATGAAGTCACAAGCATACAAATGAAAGGAATGATTTTTATGAGTCCTAATAATGACAAAAATGTTATTAATCTTAATGCTGTTAGAGCACATAAAAAAGATAATAGAGAAATTGACTATACTCCACAAATAAGTAGCCAAAATTCAAGACGAACAGTAAATAGATCTACAACTAGACATCCTACTTCAAGAAGACGTACTAATACCTCAAGTCAAAAAAGAGATGTACGTAATTCATATAGCCATTCAAACAAAAGCTATCAATCATCATTGAAGAAAAATTATATAAAACTTAGCAAATTAGTAGCTGCTGGTGCTTTAGCTGCTTCACTTGCTCTAGGTGGTTTTGCTGGATACCAAATTAGTAACCATAACACTGGTAGTGTTGAATATTCTTTAGACGAATATAATCCTACAGAATTATTCAATGGTACTAATGAATTAGTTAAAGATATAGCAGAAGATACTCTTTTTGAGGAACAACCTAATATGCAAGATACTTTAAGCGATTACTATCTAGAATCTTATAACGATGCATCTGTTAGCTTTTTTTATGGAGATGTAACATTACGATTAAATTATATAAATAGAGATCCTAAAGATAGATCAAAATCAAATTTTATACCTGTAGAAGTACATTTACCAAAAGACTTTGCTAAAAATGTATATCTTCCTTATAAAGATTTACGTGATATTTCCCAAGCAGCAACGGATAACGAAAAAACGAAAACATCATATTGGCTAAAAATTAATAAAGCAACAAATAACTTAAGCCAAGGTCTAGAAACTTATATAAAAGAAGCCGAGGATAAAGAATATAGTGAAACTGTCCAATCAATTTTGGATGATGCTAAAACAAAAAGTACTGACGATGATGAGATGAGATAACAAAATAAATAAAAAAGCATTTAAGTTTGTTCTTAAATGCTTTTTCTTTATTTTATATTAATATTGTCTTCCCCATACAACCATTTTATTTGCTGGTTTACCACAGCATACGCAAGTATCAGAAATATGTTCTTGGTTAAATGGCATACATCTTGATTTAGCACCTGTTAACTCATGTATTTTATCTTCGCATTCACTACTACCACACCACATTGTTTTAACATATCCTTGATTTTCGTTAATATTCTTTTCGAATTCTTCTAATGTTTTAGCAACTGTTGTTTTCTTTTTTGTATTTTCCTCTGCCATTTTAAACATATTTGTTTGTATTTCTTCTAATAATTCTGCTATTCTTTTATTAACATTATCTAAACTTACTGTTTCTTTTTCCAATGTATCACGTCTTACTAAAACACATTGGTTATTCTCGATATCACGTGGTCCTATTTCTAGTCTTACTGGAACACCTTTCATTTCCCAATAATTAAATTTATATCCAGGTGTGTAATTATCCCTTGCATCTACTTCAGTTCTAAATTCTTTATTTAAATTATTTGTAAGTTCTGTTGCTTTTTCTACAACACCTTCTTTTTGTTGAGCTACAGGAACAACAACAACTTGAATTGGAGCAACTCTTGGTGGTAGTTTCAATCCTCTATTATCACCATGTGCCATTATTATTGCTCCTATTAATCTTGTACTTATTCCCCATGATGTTTGATATGCATATTCTTCTTTACCTTCTCTATTTTGGAATTTTACATTAAATGGCTTAGCAAAATTTTGTCCAAAATAATGTGATGTTCCACCTTGTAATGCTCTACCATCATGCATTAATGTTTCTACTGTATATGTAGCTTCTGCACCAGCAAATTTTTCTGATTCCGTTTTTTGTCCTCTTAAAACTGGTAGTGCTAATAAATTCTCAAGTACATCTGTATATACATCTAGCATTTTTAAAGTAAAGTCTTTTGCCTCTTCTGCTGTTTCATGAATTGTATGACCTTCTTGCCATAAAAATTCTCTTGAACGTAAGAATGGTCTTGTTTCCTTTTCCCATCTTAATACACTACACCATTGGTTATATAAGAATGGTAAATCTCTCCATGAACTTAACCATTTAGAATACATATCACAGAATATTGTTTCTGATGTAGGTCTTACACAAAGTCTTTCTTCTAGTTTGCTTCCTCCACCTTGTGTTACCCATGCTACTTCTGGAGCAAATCCTTCTACATGATCTTTTTCTTTATTTAATAAACTTTCTGGAATTAAAACTGGCATAGAAACATTTTTAACTCCATATTCTTTAAATCTTTTATCTGCATAATTCTGAATGTTTTCCCATATTCCATATCCATAAGGACGAATTGATATAAATCCCTTTACATTAGTATAATCTGCAAGTTCTGCTTTTAAAACAATGTCTGTATACCATTGTGCAAAATCCTCTTCTATATTTGTTATATCCTTTACAAAATTTTTATTATCTCCCATAATTTAACCTCCAAATTTAATTATCTTCCTGTTTTAATTCTCCTTCTGCACCCTCAGCGGGCATTGGTGCCTCTGCCGGATCTTCAAACTCATCTAACACAATTTGTTCGTTTTCGTCCAACTTATATTTTGGAAGTTCTGGTAACTCTGCTAAACTACTATAACCAAATTTCTTTAAAAATTCATTTGTAGTTTTGTATGTAACAGGTTTTCCTGGAGCATTAAGCTTACCAGCATTTTCTATTAATTCATATTCTAATAATTTATATATTGCACCATCAGAATTAACTCCCCTGATTTCTTCTATTTGCGCTCTTGTTATTTTAGGGTTATATGCAATTATCGCTAATGTTTCTAATGCTGCATTAGATAAATTAGGTTTATTTCTTTTGTCTATTATTGGATATATATATTGGTGGTAGTCAGTTTTTGTTGCCATCTGGTATGAGTCATCCATTCTTATTATTTTTAATCCAGATTTTTTCTCATTAAAATCAGAAGCCAAACTATTTAAAATAGTAATCGCTTCTTCTTCCCCTATTTCTAGGCTAGACATAATTTCATTTACTTTAACTTCTCTACCTGCTGCAAATAATATTGCTTCTATTGCAGCCTTCTTATCTTCTATATCCATAATATCTCCTTGATGTTTGAACTATTTGTTTTACCAATTTTATATTCTACTATCGAAATTTTAAATTTCGAAGGTGGCTTAACTTTGCTTCTCTTCGCATATAGCCCACCTGTGCGAAATCAAAGATTTCGAAGGTGGCTTAATTATACCATATTTTTCCTAACCCCTCAAGGTCTAAATATATTAAAAGCATATTTTTTTTAATATTTGTTATACTAAAATTGATGATGTGTATGAAAAAAATTTTTTTAGTATTAAGTATTTTACTTCTTCTTTATTCTATTTTTAATATATTTAATTGGTTTAATGATTCAAACAGTATTGCCAAGGAAAGTGAAGAAATATTAAATACTGTAGTAACTGATAACAATATTGAAATAGCAGAAGTTCCTAATGCTGGTCAGGCAAATCCGTCTTCCGTGGATTTTAGCCCATTAGAACAACTTAATAGTGATGTTGTACGGGTGGATAAAAGTAGATGGCACAGATATAGATTATCCTTTTGTGCAAACAACAAACAATTCGTATTACCTTAATCATTCTTTTACTAAAGAGGAAAATAAATCTGGTTGGATTTTTCTAGATTATAGGAATAATATTAATAATTTGGATAAGAACACAATAATATATGGACATTCTAGGTATGATTCTTCTATGTTTGGTTCTTTAAGAAATTCGTTAAAACAAAGTTGGTTTAATAATATAGAAAATCGCGAAATTCATCTTTATACAAAAACTGGCGATACCGTTTGGCAAATTTTTAGCGTATATCACTTGCCAAATACAACAGATTATTTATCCACTTCATTTAAAGATAGTACTGAATTTAATTCTTTTATAAAATTAATTAAAAATAGAAGTGTTTTTAATTTTGATATTGATATAAGCGCGGACGATAAAATCATCACTTTATCTACATGTTATAGATTAAATGATAGAATGGTTATGCATGGTAAATTAATAAAATAGTATAGGGATTTTGGGGACGGTCTTAAAATCCCTATTAAAAAAATAAAGATGTGAATACTCTTGCTCACATCTTTATTTTTTATTATTTATTATTTTTCTTTGTTAAAATTGCTATTCCCATTACAGCTATTATTCCTGTTGCAACATATCCTAAAATTGAATCTCCTGTATGTGGATTTTCTACTTTATTGTTTCCAATCGTATTATTTTCTTCTGTTTCTGGATGATTTTCTTCGTAATCCTCAACATCTATTTGCTTTGTTGTCTCATTACTTGTGTATAAAATATTATTATTTATATCTGTTACTACAACTTTATTTCCACTTGCTAAAATCTTATTTTCTGTATTATCGGTATTTTCTATAACAAATTTATTAGTATTGTCATTTGGATCATTTGCTAAATATATTACATTATCTGTCGCATCAGAAGTTAATTTACCATTCATTATTAATGTTGGCTCATTATTAGATGTTATAGATTTAGATTTTGAAATCTCTATACCCGTCTTATTTCCTATTAATGATAAATTAATAACTTCTGCAGTTCCACCATTTATTAAAACTCCAGCATATGCATTGTTAGAAAGAGTAACCTGATTTAAAATTACTTTTCCACCATCATATGCTTGTACACCATATTTAGGACTATTCTTTAACGTAATATTTTTTAATTTAATAACACTTCCAGTTGAAACTGCTGATAAAATCGTTTTATTTCCAGATGTTCCTGTATAACCAGCAATAATACTATGTCCATTACCATTTATAGTTATTGATTTACCAGAAACTTCAATTGGAGCTGTTATTGTAATATCCTGAGATAAATTAACAACATCACCATCTGTAGCACTTGCTATTGCACTTGTTAGTGTGCTTTCATCATTAGCTGTTCTTTCTGTAGCATTACTTATATTTGGTATAGTTATTAAGGAAACAGCCAATAATATTATTAATAAAGCTTTTATATAAAATTTACTTTTCATTTTTTCCTCCTCATAAATAATTGCATATTTTCTAAATTTTAATATGTTTACTATTATTATGTCATTTTTTATATACTTTTTATTCATGAAAAGTTTTAATTTTTTGTAAATAAATGTCGATTTTTTTTAATTCTATAATTATTTGCTCATTACTAATGTCTGTTAGGACAATCTTCAGTCGCTAATACTATTTATTTTTCAAATTCAGCTGTTCCTTTACCTACATCATAAAAATATATATAGTGATTTGATTTCTATTGCACACTTATTGGATACTTTGAAAAAAAATAACCATACAAAATATTGATATTCAATACCTGTATGGTTTTTCCAAAATGGTGAGCCAGGAGGGATTCGAACCCCCGACCCTTGGCTTAGAAGGCCAATGCTCTATCCAACTGAGCTACTGACCCATTTCCTCGGACAAGATATATAATAACATTTTTGTCAGTAACTGTCAATACTTTAAGCTTAAAAACTAAAATTAATTTTTACATTTCGTTATTTCTACCTATTTTACAGTCTTTATATACATATATTATTATAAAAATCAAAAAATATAGCAACATTTAATGCAATGTTGCCTATTCTTCTTCATCAGTATCTGTTTCTTCTACATCCTTATCTTCTTCTTTTTTCTTTTCCTTTGGTATAACTATTTCTTTCTTTTTCTCTGTATTTGGTTTTTCAATATCTAAATGGTCATATACTGGTGATATTTCTAAATCATCCCCATTTCCATTTACAACTTCTATCTTTCTATTATCTGACATATTATCACCTCGTTTTTTTACATAGTAACATATATTAATTATTTTTTCAAATATTTTTATATCAAATTTATAATTTTAACTTTTTATCGTTTTATAATGTTTTTTGTAGTTTTTTGTTGTTTTTATGTCTATTTTGTGATTATCCACATAGTTATCCACATTATCCACCCTTTTATATTAACAGTTTCGTGTTATTTACCTATTTTTTATCCACATAACTTTTGTGTATTCCACAATTTCCACATATTTTTATCAACAAGAAAAATTCCTTATTTTTTAGCTATTAAGGAGCTATTATCAAAAATGGCATGTGCATATCTCATAATTGCTTTATGTATACTCGTTATGAAAGTATCCCATCTCTATATGATAAAACTGCTAAAGAAACTAACATGAAAAACACGATGAGACTAAACAATTCTAGCATAAATTTCTCTCCTTAGGATATCAACAACACATAACATATTATTTATAGTCTACTTTTAACTTATTGCTTATCAAACGCCAAACAAATTTAATATTATTTATTTTTCTATAGCAAAAAGGGATTCGAAGAACGTCCCCAAATCCCTTTAATTTGTTATTTCTGAGAAATATTCATTAATTCTATTAATTAATTCTTGTTTAACTTCTTCTAATGTCATACCTTCAACTTGCGCTCCAGCCAATGTTATATGACCGCCACCGCCAAGTTTCTCCAGTATAAGTTGTACATTTACATCACCTATAGATCTACCACTTATACATACTCTATCTCCTACATTTCCAAGTACAAATGATGCTGTAATATCAGAAATAGTTAATAATTCATCCGCAGCTTTTGCACAAATTAGGTTTGCATCTTTATCTTCTTTATCATATATAGCAATTGCAATAGAATTATCATACATTTCTGCATTTTTAACAATATTTGCAATTTCATTATAACTATTTAGATCACTTTGGAACCATTTTTTAACTTTTATTATATCAACACCACATTTACGTAAATATGCTGCTGCTTCAAATGTTCTTACACCTGTTTTAAAAGTAAAGTTCTTAGTGTCTACCATAATTCCACCATATAAGCCTTCTACTTCTATAGGTTTAAGTTTTATTTTTACATCTGTATATTGTAAGATTTCTGTTACTAATTCTGCAGTAGAAGATGCATAAACCTCTTGGAATGTTAGTGTTGCATTTTCTATATAATCTGTACTTCTTCTATGGTGGTCTATAACAACAATTTGACCAACCTTATCTAATAATTCTGGTACTTCTACATAATTTTGTTTATGAGTGTCTGTAACTATTAATAAAGTTTTATTTGTAGCCTTGTTTAAAGCTTCATTTTTACCAATAATAGCATCTTTGTACGCATCATCTTTTTCTAGTTCTTCTATAAATTTGCTTAAGGTCATACCATATGTGTTATTTACTATATTTGTTTCTTTTTCTAATGTTTTTGCTAACCTATAAATTCCAAGACTTGAGCCCATAGAATCTATATCTCCATTAGAATGACCCATTATTAATATATTATCTGATTCTTTTATTAAATTTTCTAAAGCATGAGCAACTGTTCTTGCTTTTACTTTTGTTCTCTTTTCTACTTCTTCAGTTCTACCACCAAAGAATGTATATTTTCCATTTTCTTTTACAACAGCTTGGTCTCCACCTCTTCCAAGAACAATATCCATACTTTCTAGTGCTGTTTTATATTTATCATAATTTGTATCCCCATCTATTGATATTGCAATACTTAAAGTTAATTGGATGCCAGCTTCAACATTTATTTCTTTAATTTGATCCAATATATCAAATTTATTTTCTTTAATTTCTTTTAAATACTTATATTCAAAAACATATACAAATGTATTTCTGTCATTCTTAACAACTATTCCTCCAGTAGAAGCTGCCCAGTCGTAAATTACCTTTTCTATTTCAGCAATAACTTGTGGTCTATTTTCTACATCTATTCTTTGGATAATTTCTTCATAATTATCTACAGTTAAAATTCCAACACAAGTTCTAGAATCCTCATACTTTTTCTTTTCTTTCATAATTTGTGTTATATCCAAGAAATATAATATTGTTATGTATTCAGACTTATCATTTTGTTTTGAACGAATATATTCACCTAAAACACTATATATTTTATTACCTATCTGAACTTTTTTAGTAATAGTTTTTTGTTTTTTATCTTGCTGTGCCTCTATATCTTCTTCAATCTCTTCTAATATATCTATTAAATAATTGTTTATATCTATATTTGCAAATTCATAAACAAATTTAGAACTTTTCCAAATGATATTACCTGTTGTTTCTATAATTATTAATGGAAAAGGCGAATTTATTAATGACTTTTTAGCAGTTCCATCCATTGTCATAGTCAAGTTTTGAATCTGTCTTGATAATTCTGCATTACGCTTGTTATTTGTCCAATAAGAATAAATAATTATTAATATGAATAAAATTATTCCTGGAGCTATAAACACAGGCTTATTTATACATATAATAATTAATAGAAGTGCTATAATTGCTAAATATATTTTTGTTCTTGATGTTATCTTCTCAAGAAATCTATTATTATTCAGCATAAAAAATCTCCTTTTATTTCTAATAAATCTTCTCTTTCATTTTACGCTAATTTTGGGTTATTGTCAACTTATCATATGTTTAAAGAGTACTTAAAATGGCTTTTACGTCCATTTAAGTACTCTTTTTTTATTATTTTTTCTATTATAGTCTAATTATCTTTTTATTAAGACATTATCCTCGTTATTTAGTAGTATATAGGTTAAGTTAACAAATTATATGAGCTTTTAACCTCGTCCCTAAAGTTCAAAGATTTACATAGTTAAAGTTCCATTTGGAGTATTTACTATTGTTAAAATATCTTCCTCTTTACCTGTCTCTGCATTGATATATACTAAGAAATCTGTATCATCCACTGTTCCTTTAAATTCCCAGCAAAGAATTTCTGTTTTATATTCGGTTGGAATAATTGCTAATCCTTCTGATTTTATCGCTAAATTTTTATTTAATGTTTTCTTAGCATCTTCTTTTGAAACTTTTACTTCTGGTATATTTCTTTCTGTGTGCGAATTCAAATATCCTTGTGTTTCTATCCCTAAAATATCTCCATTATCCAATGCTACTTTTAATTTTATTAAATCAGGATACATTGTTACATCATTTTGCACATATGCATAATTTATTGTCATAACGCCCTCTTCTTTTAAATAATAAGTTCTCTTCATATTAGTATACCCTTTCGAATTTAGGAAATCTAAACCAATTTTATTTGCTGTTTCATCATCTATATTTTCTACTTCTACATCTCTGTTAAAATTGCTAAATAAGATATGTCCACCCTTTTTAGTTATAGATATAGTAAGTTCATTAGAATCATCCTGATTATTTAATTTCACATTAAAATCATAAGTTGGAATATCAGCATTTTCTGCTAAACCATTAGAATTAATTTCTCTAATCTGATCTCTGCCAACAAAATCCATAGCAATATTCTTAGCAGCTTCTTCGTCTATGTCCTCACCAGTAAGACCTACTTTCTCTGCTTTTGTAATATGTTCAGAAAAAGCTCCATCATAAATTAAACCTGCATATTCGTGAAATTCTTGTTCTATATTTCCAAAACTATCTTTTGAAATATTGCTAACTTGTTGTGCAAATACACTACTTCCCTTTTTAGTAAGTTCTCCCCACTTTATTCTTCCATTGTTAATATCGTTTGATAATTGATTTAATACATTTTCTAAATTTACACTGTATTCATGTAATTCTTTTAAATTATCCAAGTCCTCTTGGCTTAGAGATTCATTATTTATGTTTTTTCTTGATAGTGAATAACTATAATCGCTTACTTGGTTTAAAAACTTTGATGTGTTTTCTAATTCGTTACTGCTTATTGGTAATTGTGATAGATATGTTTGTGCTAAATTTGCTTCTTTCCAAACTTTTGTCAAAGTTTCTGCTCCGTGTTCTGGTGTTGTAGAAATTAAAGATTTACCCAAATAATTTTCTACATTTTGTACATAATCTACTAATTCATAAAAAGCTTGATTGTATGAATTCTCTGATGCTTGTCTATATTCTGTTTGTTTCTTATAAATTACCATTGCAAGAATCGCTATTATTGCAATCAAAGTAACAATAATTGTTAACATATGTCTATCTTTTAATCTGTTTTTCCAGTCTATAACTTTTTCCTTTAAACCCATTTTATATCCTCCTATTTACAAAATCTGTGTTTTCCAATTTGTTTTATAAGTGGTCTTGACCATATCCATTTATTTGTAGCTGTATCCGGATTAAAATAATATATTGCTCCACCTGTTGGGTCCCAACCATTTAATGCATCTCGTGCAGCTTTATATACAGTAGAATTTTCTGCAATAGGAACATTTATCTGTCCATCTGCTACTGCTGTAAATGCTCCTGGCTCATAAATAACTCCTGCTATAGTATTTGGAAAACTTGAACTTCTTACTCTATTTAAAATAACAGCTCCAACTGCAACTTGTCCTTCGTATGGTTCTCCTCTTGCTTCACCATTAATTGCTCTTGCCATTAATTGTAAATCCGACGCTGAACTGCTAGAAGCTGCATAAACATTACTAGAATCGTTTTTGGATATAACATTTATTAAAACTATAAGTAATAAAACTGTTATCATTAGAAATAATATTTTATAATACCTTTTCAATTTACTTCCTCCAATCTATCATCTTCTCCAAATTTTTCTTTAAAATATTTTGTGTAAAAATTCCAAATTTATTCAAGTTTTTCTATTATTTTTTAATAGTTTATGGTAGAATTTTCTTGAAATTAAATTTTTATAGGAGAAAAAAATGAAAAAGATTTTAATTTTTTATGCATCATATGGTGGTGGGCATTTATCTGCCGCAAATGCAATTAATGATTATATTAAAAATAATTATCCAGATATAGAAACAGAAATAATTGACTGTATGAAATATGTTAATAACCGTTTAGAAAAACTGACTACTGCTGCATATAAGGAAATGGCAAAAAAAGCTCCTTGGGCATGGGGAACTATTTATTATACATCCCAACGAGGTCCAGTAGCAGAGCTAACTAGCACCTCTAATAAAATACTAGCTAGGAAATTAAATACATTATTACAAGAATATATGCCAGATTTAATAATTTCTACACATCCTTTTGCAAGCCAGATGTGCAGTTATTTAAAAAAGCATAACAAAATAAATTGCAAGATAGCATCAATTATGACCGATTTTGCACCACATGACCAATGGTTAGTAGGTAAAAAATGTATTGATTATTTCTTTGTTGCACATAATAAAATGAAAGAAGAGTTAATAAAGAAAAAAGTACCAGCAGAAAAAATATTTGCAACAGGAATCCCTTTGTCAAATAAGTTTTTATTAAATTTTGATAGAGCAGAAATTTTAAAGCAATTTGGATTAAAAGAAAATAAAAAGACCATACTATTCTTTGGTGGTGGCGAATTTGGACTTGGTAAAACCAAAACTTTAAAAGTTTTAAGTTCATTATTAAATGACTTTGATAATATTCAAATTGTAGCTATATCTGGTAAAAATATAAAAATGAAAAATAAGTTTCAAGAACTTGCTGACAATTCTAATATGTCAGGAGACATAAAAATTATGGAATATACAAATAACGTTCCAGAACTTATGAGTGTTTCAGATTTAGTTGTAACCAAACCTGGTGGACTTACTACATCAGAAAGCTTAGCTTCTGGACTTCCTATTATTGTTATTAATCCAATTCCTGGTCAGGAATTTCAAAATGCCGAATTTCTTGAAGAAAAAGGAGTTGGAATATGGATAAAATCTAGTACGAATATTAATGAAACTCTACACTCGTTACTTAATAATCCAGAAAAATTTAAACAGATGAAAATTAATGCAAAATTGCTTGCAAAAAAATATTCAACTAGAGATATCTGTAAAATACTATTAGAAAAATAATTTACTATTCCAAATACAAATATAAATTTATTATCAATACATAATTATTTTGGAAGGGGAAATTAAAGTGTCACAAAAGATCGAAGAATTTGATGTTAAAAAAGAATATGGAGATTTAGCACTAAGCAACAAAAATGATTTTATAAATAAATATAATATAAATATGGCTGGACTAACAGCTTCTCAAGTAGATGAAAATCAAAAAAAATATGGTGCTAACCAAATAAGTGGAGCCAAGCCCAAACGTTGGTATCACTACTTTTTTGAAAGTTTATTTAGTCCATTTAATGCCATACTTTTAGGGATATCACTTGTTTTAATTTATACAGATATTATTTTACCTGCTATCCCAAATCCTGCAAATATAATCGTTATTATTTGTTTAGTTCTTATTAGTACATTTCTTGAATTTTTCGAAGAATATCGTTCTAACCAAGCAGCAGAGAAACTAAAAGAAATGGTAGAAACAAAAGGTTCTGTAATAAGAAATGGTAAAAAAGAAAAAATTCCTTTTAAAGACTTTACTGTAGGTGATATTGTTTCGCTATCTGCTGGGGATTTAGTTCCTGCAGATTTACGAATATTGGAATCAAAAGACTTATTCGTTGGACAATCTTCTATTACAGGAGAATCCGACTCTATAAAAAAAGTTCCAAATTCCGAATTAAAGTCAATTGATGAATTAGAAAGCATAACTGATTTAGACAATATATGTTTTATGGGAACAAATGTTATAAGTGGCACTGCCAAATGCGTTGTTGTAAAAGTTGCAGATGATACTTATTTTGGTAAAGTTGCTCATACAATTACATCTGGTAAACCAAAGACAGAATTTCAAAAAGGAATTGAAAATATAAGTAAATTATTAACTAAATTTATGTTATTTATGATTCCACTTACATTTATAGTTAATGCTTGGAAACATGATTTACTAGTAGCTTTTACTTTTTCTGTTGCAATAGCAATCGGAATTACACCTTTACTACTTCCTGTAATTCTTTCTTCTTGTTTATCTAAAGGTGCTGTAAGAATGTCTAAAAAGAAAACCATTGTTAAAAAACTAGATTCTGTTGAAAGTTTTGGTTCTATGAATGTCTTTTGTACAGATAAAACAGGAACTTTAACAGAAGATAAAATAGTCCTAGAGAAATATTTAGATATACTTGGTAACGAAGATATAGCTGTATTAGAAGATGCCTTTTTAAATTCCTATCATCAAACTGGATTAGATGGAAATATAGATAAAGCAGTTATTTCGCGTGCATTAGAAAATGGCTTAGACCATTTAAAAGATGACTATGCAGTTGTTGATGAAATTCCATTTGATTTTACTAGAAGAATGTTATCTGTTATAGTTACAGATAAATCAAGTCATTTAAAAATGATTACAAAAGGTGCTGTAGAAGAAATTTTAAATATTTGTACAAAAGTATCTTATAAAGATGAAGTTTCTAATATTACACCAGAAATAAAAAAGAATATAAAAAAAATATCTACAGATTTAAATAAAGATGGTTTAAGAGTTATTGCTGTTTGTGAAAAAGTTGTTACTAGCAAAGCTAATTTTGATGTAAGTGACGAGTCTAATATGATTCTTACAGGATTTATTGGTTTCTTAGATCCTCCTAAAGAATCTGCAGCTATGGCAATAAAACGTATGAACGAAGCAGGTATTAGAGTTATAGTTTTAACAGGAGACAATGCAGAAGTTACAAATTGTATTTGCAAAAAAGTAGGAATAAAAACACATAAAATTATTCTTGGAAGTGAAATTGATAAATTACCTGATAATGGTGTAATTAGATTGTTAAAAAGAAAGTATAATGTATTTGCTAAATTATCACCTATTCAAAAAGCAAGAATTATTCGTCTTTTAAGAACTAGTGGAAATGTTGTTGGATATATGGGTGATGGTATTAATGATACACCTTCTCTTACTAATTCCGATGTTGGTGTTTCTGTAGATACAGCTGTTGATATTGCAAAAGAAACTGCAGATATTATTTTGCTTGAAAAAGATTTAAATGTATTATTAGCTGGTGTTGCAGAAGGAAGAAAAACATTCTCAAACTTATTAAAGTACATCAAACTTGCTGTAAGTTTTAACTTTGGTGAAGTTACATCTGTTTTAATTGCAAGTATTTTGTTACCATTCTTCCCTATAACTCCAATTCAATTACTTGTACAAAGTCTTTTATATGATATTGGACAATTAACATTACCTTTTGATAATGTTGATCAAGAAGCTTTAAAGAACCCTAGAAAATGGAGTATTAAAGCTATTCAAAAGTTTATGATTGCAATGGGACCTTTAAGTTCTTGTTTTGATTTAATTGTATTTGCAATGTTATGGTTTGTATTTAAATTAGGACCTAATGATGCCGCATTATTCCAAACAATATGGTTTTCTTATGGTATTATATCTAACTTGTTTGGAATGCATATTATTAGAACTGCTAAAGTTCCTTTTATACAAAGTAATGCAGCAAAACCAGTATATATGTCATCTATAATAGTATCATTACTTGCAATCTTAGTTCCATTTACACCATTAGGAGCTGCAATTGGATTAGTAGAAATTCCATTAAGATTTATAGCATTAATCTTCGTTACACCAGTCGTTTATTGTATAATTGCTCAATTTGCAAAACATAGATATATTAAAAAATATGGTGAATGGTTATAAGATTATAATAAGTTTCGGAATTTGGTACGTCCTTCGGGATTCGAGGACGTTCCTTTTTTCCTTATTTGCTTAAACTTAAATATAAATTCATTCACATAAACAAAAGCACTTTAAAGTGATATATATCACCTTGAAAGTGCTTTTTTAGTTGTTCGTATTTTTATTTCTTATTTATTTTTTCTTTTGTCTCTTTGTTAATACTACTGCATATCTTAATGTTATTGTCTCTAATCCTACTAATGCTACTAGTGCAAGTATTAATCCTATTGGTAATCCTCCTGTCTCTACACTTATGATTACATTTGCAGTTGATGTATTATCCTTATCATTGTTATCTACAAATCCTGGTACATTTCCTGTTTCTACTAATTTTACTTCATTAGCCTTCTCTCCCATATTCTCTCCGGTTTGTTCCCAGTTT
>JAHAKD010000014.1 GCA_018371855.1 Clostridium sp. | reverse complement strand
TCTTGCTCTAAACTTTCTATTGTTGCTGTTCCATTTTTAGTTATATTTTGTTCTTCTTTTGGCTCTACATATGTATGTTCTGGCTCTTCTGGAACTTTTTTGTCTTCTCCATTTTGATTGATATATGCTGTATTCTTTATCTTTGTTCCATCTATTAGTTTGTTTACTCTTACTTTAAGCTCTATAACTTTCTCTGTACTTATTGGTACATTTAAAGTAATTCCATTTTGTAAGTCTGTAGCTGTTTTTGTGCTATCTGCAACATTGTCTATTTTTATTGAACCTTCTACAAATGTTGTTCCTGTTGGTATTGTATCTTTTACTATTACATCTCCTGCTCTTGTTCCATCATTTCTTACTCTTATTCTATATGTTATTTCGTCTCCTTCTCTTACTTTGCTTCCACTTGATGGTTCAGATTCTTTATGTGCTGTTATATTTGCTTTTGTTACCTCTGTTGTTACTTCATTCGTTGGTTCGTTATCTATTGTTGCTTGGTTTGTTAATGTCTTACTGTATTCGTTATTTGCTAATGTATCTACTTTTCCTGCAAATACTACATCTATACTTCCACTTGCTGGTACTTCTACTGGTATTCCATTCTTTAAGTTTTGCTCTGTATATACTGTATCGTTTCCATCATTTGTTATTCTTATTGTATATGTTACTTTTTCTCCTTCCATTGCTTCTTCTTTGTCTACCAATTTTTCGCTACTTATTATTGCTTTGTATATTGTGCTTTCTTGTTTTCCTGTTACTTCATCACTTGTTTTTTCTGGAGTTAATAGCTTAATATGTCCTTTAACATTGTTTGTTATTTTTTCTTGGTTCATATCTAAACCTACATATACAACTTTTAAATTCTTTGTAACATTTACTGTTCCATTACCATTGTAGCTATTTATATCTGATACATTCTCTTTCCATGTAATAGTCTTGCTAGATGAATCATACGTTCCACCTGCTAAATCTGATTTTGCTCCATCTATTGCATATGGTAGAGTATCGACTATTGTTACTTCTGCATTTCCTATGTAATCATTTATTTCTGCTGTATATGTTACAGCATAGCTCATTTCTTGGTTTGATACTGTTATTCTGTCTGTT
>JAHAKD010000004.1 GCA_018371855.1 Clostridium sp. | reverse complement strand
CTATCTTCAAATAATCTTTCATAACATACCTCCATTTATATTAGTATTACCAATTATTTGAAAATATATCCATATATTAAATTAAAATATTTAAGACCAGCTAACAAAGCTGGCCCGTAGGTTAAATACTATAGGTTTCACGAAGCATTCTTAAAATACTTCTTCTAGATTTCATTGTAATTAGAAGCCCTTTTAAGTCTTTATCTGTACTAAATTCATATCTAAACTCTCTTAAATACACTTGTGTCTTTAAAATAATTCCATTTCGTTTTCTATAGAATTTTTTTAAATCATTTAACTCTTCCTCTACTTCAAGTTCATCCTTATACGCAATATCATCAGCCAAACTTTCAAGATCTTCTTCCAATGTTTCGAATATGTATCCCTTTACTTCGATTACATATCCATGTTTCTTTCCCAACCGCTTAATTATAAGCTCTTTTTTTCTTTTCATATAACCTACTTCCTTTCAAATTTTTTCATAATATAAATTATATTATACATCATTTTAACTGATTTTTCACTACTTTTATCATATATTCTTTCAAACTATATGATTATATTTGCTTATACTATATGCAAAAAGCACCACATTGAATGTGGTGCTTTTTTTACCGAAACAACATGCGTAACCTTCTCTTCAACTTCGGTTGAATTCGAATTACACATTTTGGTTCAGGAGCATCAATGAAAAATTTATATTCCTTGAACTGCCCCCTTAGTTTTTGAACCATCTCTTTAGCTTTATAACCTTTATTCAACATTTGTTGAATACAAATATAAATAGATGGTTCTGAGAGATTTAGAATGATGAAACTTGTCCCATCATTGTTATTAAAACTAATGGGGTCTACTTTCTTCATCTCTTTTTCCTCCTCTTTTTCTTCTAATAGCATAAAGCTAAATTAAATTATAACATAAATCGAGGAATTTTTCAATATATTTATGCTTTCATTGCTTCTTCTACAGCAACTGCTACTGCAACTGAAGCTCCAACCATTGGGTTGTTACCCATTCCAATTAATCCCATCATTTCAACATGAGCTGGAACTGAAGAACTTCCTGCAAATTGTGCATCTGAATGCATTCTTCCCATTGTATCTGTCATACCATATGAAGCTGGTCCAGCAGCCATATTGTCTGGATGTAATGTTCTTCCTGTTCCACCACCTGATGCAACAGAGAAGTATTTTTTACCTGCTTCTATTCTTTCTTTCTTATATGTACCTGCAACTGGATGTTGGAATCTTGTTGGATTTGTTGAGTTTCCTGTAATAGATACATCAACATCTTCTAGCCACATTATAGCTACACCTTCTCTAACATCATTTGCACCATAACATTTAACTTTTGCTCTTTCTCCATCTGAATATGGTATTTCTTCTATTACATTTACTTTTCCTGTGAAGAAATCAAATTCTGTTTTTACATATGTAAATCCATTTATTCTAGAAATAACTTGAGCAGCATCTTTTCCTAAACCATTTAAAATAACTCTTAATGGTTCTTTTCTAACTTTGTTTGCAGATTTAGCTATACCAATAGCTCCTTCTGCTGCTGCAAAGCTTTCATGTCCTGCTAAGAATGCAAAACATTTTGTATCTTCTGAAAGTAACATAGATGCTAAGTTTCCATGTCCTAATCCAACTTTTCTATCATCTGCAACAGAACCTGGAATACAAAATGCTTGTAGTCCTTCTCCAATAGCTTTTGCTGCATCTGCTGCTTTAGTACATCCTTTTTTAATTGCTATTGCAGCACCTAATGTGTATGCCCAAGCTGCATTTTCGAAACATATTGGTTGTACTCCTTTTACTATTTCGTATGGATTAAATCCTTTATCTGTACATATTTTTAATGCATCTTCAAAATCTTTAATTCCGTATTTTTCCATTACTGGTTTGATTTGATCTATTCTTCTTTCATAACTTTCAAATGTTACTGCCATTTAATCTTCCTCCTTTAATATATTCTCCAAATTGTTTATTATTTCATTTATATTTGTATATGGAATAATTTTTAATCTATTATTACCTCTAAGCATTGTTGTAATTTTTGGTGTTACATTTTTATCATAAACACATATTACTCTTTTATTATGGCTATCTGCGTATCCAATTTCATATCCAACTCCTAATGATGGAACTGTTACCTCTGCAAAAACTAAATCTGCTTGTTTTAGTCTATCTACTAAACTTTCGAAAACATCGTTATCAGAAATGCTCTTTTCACGAATTAATACATTCTCATCCGCTACTTCTTCATCTAAGACATTACCAAACTTTGTTAACTCTTTTACTAATTTTTTATATGATTCTAATTTTTGTCTTCCACCATATATTGAACCTGAAAAATAAATATTCATAATTTACATTTACCTCTTATTATTGTTTTCTTGGATCTATTTTCTTAACAGCTTCGTCAAATCTTCCATATGTTCCAGAAGCTTTTTCGATTGCTTCCATTGGATCCATTCCTTTTTTGATGTTATCCATCATTTTTCCCATATGAACATATTTATAACCGATTATTTGATCATCTTTATCTAATCCAAGTTCTACTATGTATCCTTCTGTTAATTGTAAATATCTTGGTCCTTTTAATGTGCTTGAATAAATTGTTCCAACTTGTGATGTATGTCCTTTTCCTAAATCTTCAAGTCCAGCTCCTACTGGAAGTCCACCTTCTGAGAAAGCTGTTTGTGTTCTTCCATATACTATTTGTAAGAATAATTCTCTCATAGCTGTATTTATGGCATCACATACTAAATCTGTATTTAATGCTTCTAATATTGTTTTTCCTGTTAAAATTTCTCCTGCCATAGCTGCTGAATGTGTCATTCCTGAACATCCAATTGTTTCGATTAAAGCTTCTTGAATTACACCATCTTTTACATTTAATGTTAATTTACAAGCTCCTTGTTGTGGTGCACACCATCCAATACCATGTGTTAAACCAGATATATCTTTTATTTCTTTTGCTTTAACCCATTTACCTTCTTCTGGTATTGGTGCTGGTCCATGGTTTACTCCTTTTGCAACTGTGCACATTTCTTCTAATTCCTTTGAATATATCATTTCTATTTCTCCTTTCACCTTTTATTAGTATCTTTTTTTGGTATTTATAATTTGATTTTTGCTTTTTGGTTTACTTTCTACAATTATATATTTTTTGTCATGTGGCCAAAATTCGCTTTCCTTTTCTAGTTCGTAAAGCTCTTCCATTCTTTCTTCTTTTCTAGATTTTGTTGGCGCATCTTTTTCGAAATTAACTAAATTCTTATTAGGTGTTGCATATAAAGATTCTTCATATATATCTACCTTTCTATTAGAATTTTCTTCTTTATCTATATAATCTAAAACCATTTGTTTTTCTCTTTTACTATAAGCATTTAATCCTGTTTTTAAATATTTATATCTAAAAACTAAATGCCTATCATAATTACTATATGGGGAAGTTGCCAAGTTTTCAAAGCCATATTCTACTTTAAAAGTATAATCAGCTATGGAAATTACAATATTGGTCCATAAAACTCCATTTATTGCTATATATTCTTTTCTTAACTTTTTTATAATTCCATACAAATCGTCAGCCATCTTAAAGTATGAATTTTCTTCTAAGTTAAACTTATTTGGTACTTCATATACATTAACAGGCTCTCTTTTTAATATTCCCTTTGGAATATAATAAAAGTACATTTCTCCAGTTTCTAAGCTATTTCTTCCATCTATTACTGATGCATATAAAAATATCTTATTCCATTTTTCTGGTATCATGTCAAATAGACTATGTTGTATTTCTTTATATAGTTCTTTCATCCTGGCCGAAGTTGACACTGTATTTCCCCCCATAAGTTTTCATATTTTATTCTTTTACAATTAAACTTTCTCCAGTCATTTCAGCTGGCTTCTCTAGTCCCATGATTTCTAACATTGTCGGTGCTAAATCTGCAAGCTTTCCTTCTTTTAATTTTACATCTTTCATTCCAACTAAGATTAATGGAACTAAGTTTGTTGTATGAGCAGTATGTGGCTCACCAGTTTTATAATCTATCATTTGTTCTGCATTACCATGATCTGCAGTAATTATTACTACTCCATTTTGTGCTTCTACTGCATCAACTACTTTTTTTACACAAGTATCTATTGTTTCTATTGCTTTTATAGCAGCATCTAGGTTTCCTGTGTGTCCTACCATATCTGGATTTGCATAATTTAAAATGATTGTATCATATTTTTTAGAGTTTATCGCATCAACAACTTTGTCTGTAACTTCTATTGCACTCATTTCTGGTTTCATATCATATGTTTCTACTTTTGGTGAAGGAACTAATATTCTATCTTCTCCTGGATATTGTTTTTCTTCTCCACCATTAAAGAAAAATGTAACATGTGCATATTTTTCTGTTTCTGCAATTCTTAGTTGATTTAAACCTTGTTTGCTTACATATTCTCCAAATGTATTTACTAATCTTTTTGGTTTAAATGCAACTTTTACATTTGGCATTGTTTCATCATATTGTGTAAAACAAACATAATCTAAATTCATTTTCTTTGTTTCGAATTCATTAAAATCTGGATCTACTAATGTTCTTGTTATTTCTCTTGCTCTATCTGGTCTAAAGTTAAAGAATATAACAGAATCATTATCTCCTATTGTTGCAACAGGTCTATCTCCATTGCAAATAACTGTTGGTTCTATAAATTCATCAAAAACTTCTTTTTGATATGAACTTTCTACTGCAGCTATTGCACTTGTTGCTTTTATACCATTTCCATTTACCATTGCATCATATGCTTTTTGAATTCTATTCCATCTTTTGTCTCTATCCATAGCATAGAATCTACCAGAAATAGTAGCAATTTTTCCTACACCTTTTTCTTTCATTTTTTCTTCTAATTGTGCAATATAACTTTCTCCAGATGTTGGAGCTGTATCCCTACCATCTGTAAAACAGTGTACATATACATTTTCGAAGTCCTTTCTTTTTGCTAATTCTAAAATTGCAAATAAATGACGAATATGGCTATGAACTCCACCATCTGAAAGAAGTCCTAGTATATGCAATTTTGAATTGTTTTTCTTACAATTTTCTATTGCTTCTACTAGTTCTGGAATTGCGAAAAAATCGCCATCTTCTATTGATTTAGTAATTTTAGTTAATTCTTGATAAACTATTCTACCAGCACCAATATTTGTGTGACCTACTTCAGAATTTCCCATTTGTCCCTCTGGAAGTCCTACACTTAGTTCACTCGCATGAATATCTGTTGTTGGCCATATTTTCATTAGTCTATCTATATTAGGTGTATTTGCAAGTTCAACAGCATTTCCGTTTTTATTACCGTTTTCGCCAAATCCATCTAATATCATTAGCATTGTTAGCTTATCTTTCATACTTTGTTACCATCCTTACTTATCAAAATTTACTATTTTAGCGAATTCGTCAGCTTTTAGACTTGCTCCACCAACTAGTCCACCATCAATATCTGATGTTGTAAATAGTTCTTTTGCGTTTTCTGACTTAACGCTTCCGCCATATTGTATTATAACTCTATCTGCTACTTCTTGTCCATAATTTTTTGCTATCTCTTTTCTAATTTCTTTTATAGAGTTGTTAGCATCTTCTGATGTTGCTGTTTTTCCTGTTCCTATAGCCCAAATTGGTTCATATGCTATTATTGTTCCTTCTACTTGTTCTTTAGAAAGTCCTTCTAATGCTAATCTTGTTTGTGTTGTTATTACATTAGTTGTTTCTCCAGCTTCTTTTTGCTCTAAAGTTTCCCCAACACATACTATTGGTTTTAATCCATATTTATGTGCTGCTTTTACTTTTTTATTTACAGTTTCGTCTGTTTCTGCAAAATATTGTCTTCTTTCTGAATGTCCTATAATAACATATTCTACACCAATTGATTTAAGCATTGGTCCAGAAACTTCACCTGTATATGCTCCGTTTTCTTCGAAGTGCATATTTTGTGCTCCTATTTTTATATTTGTATTTTGTGCAGTTAATAATGCATAAAATAAATCTGTATATGGAACACATAAAATAACTTCGTTTTCTGTATCTTTTACTAATTTTGCTAATTCGTCTACACATGATATTGCTTCATTTGGAAGCATATTCATTTTCCAGTTACCAGCAATTACTTTTCTACGCATAAATTTTCTCTCCTCTCTTTTATATAATTCATCTTATCTATATTTTTTAATGATTCTAAAACCTTCATCATGGCAAGTCTTCTTGAAAATGCAAAATCTTCATTTTTATATTTAACAATATTTTCTAATTCTACAAAAGATATATATTTTATTTCACTTAGCTCTTCTAATTGTATTGTATAATCCTCTATTTTATTCTTTGTCGCATAATAATAGTATTTTGTAAAGTTATTATTTGTTGTTTTCTCGCTTTGAAAAGGTTGTTTAAACATTCCTAGATCTATTAAATCATTTTCACATATATCAATTCCAATTTCTTCTTCTGCTTCTCGTATTGCAGCTTTTATATATTCTTCTCCTGCCTTTACATGACCTGCGGTCAAGCACCATTTATTTGGTGCTTGCTTTTTTGTTGCAGATCTCTTTTGAATCAAATATTCTCCCTTTTCATTCTCAATTAAAATTGCTATTTCCCTATGCCATAGTCCTTTTTGATGAATTATATCTTTATCTTCTTTCTTTCCTGTTAAATTATTCTCTTCATCTACTACATCTAATAGCTCCATGTATACTACTCTCCATATCGAACATTAAAGTCTAAAGTCGTTATTTTCGCTAACAATCCTCCAGCAATGTGCAGTGGAAGTTGGCTTCGCCAAATATAGCCCACTTCACCAAATCAAAAATTTTGGAAGTGGCTTAATTTCGACGGTGACTTTATTTATCCATTAAGCATTCTATTCCTGGTAATTTCTTTCCTTCTATAAATTCTAGTGAAGCTCCTCCACCTGTAGAAATATGTGTCATTTTATCAGAAAGACCAGCTTTCTTTATAGCTGCAGCTGAATCTCCACCACCAATTACTGTAACGGCATCGATTTCTGCTAAAGTATTAGCTATAGCATTTGTTCCTACAGCAAATTGATCAAATTCAAATAAACCTACTGGTCCATTCCATAATACTGTTGCTGCATTTTTTAATTCGTCTGTGTACATTTTTATTGTTTCTGTACCAATATCAAATCCTTCCCATCCGTCTGGAATTTCTTTATAACTTACTATTTTACTTTCTGTATCTTCTTTAAATTCTTTTCCTACTTTTGTATCTACTGGAAGCATAAATTTAACACCTTTTTCTTCTGCTTTCTTTAATAAGTTTTGTGCTAAATCTAATTTATCTTCTTCACAAATAGAATTTCCTACTGTATATCCCATTGATCTGAAGAATGTGTATGCCATTGCTCCACCTATCATTAATGTATCTACTTTTTCTAATAAACTGTCAATTACACCTATTTTATCAGAAACTTTCTTTCCTCCTAAAATAGCTACAAATGGTCTTTTTGGATTGTTTATTGCATCTCCTAAGAATTTTAATTCTTTTTCGATTAAGAATCCGCTTACTGCTGGTAAATAATCAGCTATTCCTGCTGTTGAAGCATGTGCTCTGTGAGCTGTACCAAATGCATCATTTACAAATACTTCTGCCAAACTCGCAAATTTCTTAGCTAATTCTGCATCATTCTTTTCTTCACCTGGTTCAAATCTTACATTTTCTAGTAACATTACTTCACCTGGTTTTAATTCTTTAGCTAATTTTTGAGCATCTTCACCAACTACGTCTTTTGCAAGTTTTACTTCTTGTCCTAATAATTTTGATAATTCTTTTGCAACTGGTGCTAAAGACATTTCTGGAACAACTTGTCCCTTTGGTCTTCCTAAATGAGAACATAAGATTACTGCACAATTTTGTTCTAATAAATATTTAATTGTTGGTAATGCTGCAACAATTCTTGTGTTATCTCTTATTGTTCCATCTTCTAATAATGGTACATTAAAATCACATCTTTCGATTACTTTTTTTTCTTTTAAGTCAATATCTCTAACTGTTTTTTTACTCATAAAAAATTCACTCCTTTTATTTAATAAAACTTTTATGACAAGCACATGCATATATTCCGCTTTACCAAATCAAAGCTTTTATAAGTGGATTAGCTTACGCATATATCACACCAAGCGAAATCAAAGATTTGGATAGTGGATTAATTGTAAAGGTTGCATATATGTCTTTTTTAGGCACATATGTAACCTTTACAATTACATTATCTTGCCCATAATATATTAGACTTTTAGAGGTTACTTTAAAAAGCAACCTCTAAAAAATCTTAATTAATTACATATTGTCTTTTGTTGACATATAGCAAGCTAAATCTACTAATTTATGAGAATATCCCCATTCATTATCATACCATGCAACTAATTTTACAAATGTATCTGTTAATTGGATACCAGCAGCTGCATCAAATATAGATGTATGTGAATCTCCTAAGAAATCTGAAGATACTACTGGTTCGTCTGTATATTCTAGAATTCCTTTTAATTCATTTTCTGAAGCTTTTTTAACTGCAGCACATATTTCTTCATATGATGCTGGTTTTTCTAAGTTACATGTTAAATCTACTACAGAAACATCTAATGTTGGAACTCTGAAAGACATACCTGTTAATTTTCCATTTAATGATGGGATAACTTTTCCAACTGCTTTTGCAGCACCTGTTGATGATGGAATAATATTTCCAGCAGCAGCACGTCCACCTCTCCAATCTTTTTTAGAAGCTCCATCAACTGTTTTTTGTGTTGCTGTTGTAGCGTGAACTGTTGACATTAAACCATCTTTAATTCCGAAATTATCATTTATAACTTTAGCAAGTGGTGCTAAACAGTTTGTTGTACAAGATGCGTTAGAAACAATATTCATACTTGGATCATATGTTTCGTTGTTAACACCCATAACAAACATTGGAGCATCTTTTGAAGGTGCACTTATAACAACTTTTTTAGCTCCTGCATCTAAGTGTGCTTGTGCTTTTTCCATTGTTGTAAATACTCCTGAACATTCGAATACATATTCTACTCCTAATTCTCCCCATGGTATATTGTGAGGATCCATTTCATTATATACTTTTATTTCTTTTCCATTTACTACTAAAACATTTTCTTTTGATTCAATTGTTCCATTAAATCTTCCATGCATTGTGTCATATTTTACCATATATGCCATGTAGTCTGCTGTTATAAAAGGATCGTTTATAGCAACAATATCTACTTCATCACCTTTCTCTAAAGCTGCTTGGAATGCTAATTTTCCAATTCTTCCAAATCCGTTAAAACCTACTTTAATTGACATTATAATTCCTCCATTTCTTTTTTGCCTTATAGGCATATAAAAATTTGACCTACTCATTGATCATAGTCATTCTATAACAAAAAAGAATACTTTTCAAGTATTCTTTCTCAATTCTTTACATTTTATACATATTTTTCTATTTTTAATATATATCTACCCTTCTGAGTATTCCCTATAATTTCGCTAATTTTAAATCTTCCTTTGCCTCTAATTGATACTAAATCACCTTCATTTAGTAGCTTGGTTTGTTTTATTTCGTTTTTAAAATTTACAAATACTCTCTCTTGGTTTATTAGCTCCTTTGCTTGCATTCTAGAAGTTTTAGCAAGTTCAGCTATTATATTATCTAGTCTTAATGCAGAAACAATGATATTATACTCTTTTGTTTTTATTTCTACTTTTTCTAATTCATTAATTTGTATCTCTTTTATGTCTGCTTTTCTTAACCTTGTCAACTCACTTAAATTAGTCAATAAATATTTAACGATCTCTGGCATTACTATTACATCTGCTCCACTTTCTTTAACCAAAATATCTCCAACCTTTTCTCGTACAACTCCTAATTTCATTATCATGCCTAAATAATTTTTATGCGTATATTCACCATATAGCTCATTAGGTAAGCTTATTCTTACTGCACATAAGCTATTTATATATTTTTTGTCTTCTATAATAAATTTAAACTTATCTGGATAAAATACTATAATTTTTCTTTCTGCTTCCTCATATCCACCAAAGAAAATATACTTATTAAATTTAGCTTTATTTAAAATTTCTGTACATATTCTTATTTGATATCCATCTAAGAAATCTGTATTAGTTATTTTGTTTTTTTGCTTTGCTTCTTCCATCTTATCTATCATTTTTGAAATAAGTATTTGTTCTTCTTTATTATGCCCCTCTAATAATTCTTTTTTATTCATAATTACTCCATTTTCTAATCATATCTAAAATACTTTCTACATCTAATTTATAATCCCTTTCTATTTCATCTACTGTACCTTGTTTTATAAACTCATCTGGATATCCCAGCATTTTTAATTCATTCGTTTTATGGTATTTCTTTAGTGTCTCTAATACAGTACTTCCTAATCCGCCCTTTATAATATTGTCTTCAATTGTTATAACTTTCGAATTTCCTATCCATCTAACAATATTTTCTTCGTCAAAAGGTTTTAAAAATCTTGCATTTATTACTTTAATTCCTATCCCTTCTTTTTTTAGGATATTTGAAATTTCGTATGCCCTTTGAACCATCTTGCCTATCGCAACTATAGTATAATCATTTCCTTCTGATAATTTTTCAGCTTTACCTAGTTCAATTTTTTCTTCCTTATCTATCTTTGTACTTTCTTCTCCACCACGTGGATATCTTATATAAATTGGTCCAATATAGTCTATAGCAAACTCTAACATGCATTCTAATTCTTTAAAGTTTTTTGGCGCCATAATAACCAAATTTGGTACTATATTAAAAAAAGATAAATCTAAAATTCCTTGATGTGTCTCGCCATCTGCACCTACAATTCCAGCTCTATCTGAACACAAAACTACATGCAAATTTTGCATACACACATCATGTATAACTTGATCATATCCGCGTTGATAAAACGATGCATATATTGGGACAACTGGAATAATTTCATTTGTTGCCATACCTGCTGCCATACCTATTGCATGACCTTCTGCTATTCCAACATCAAAAAATCTATCTTTAAATTTTTCTGCAAACTCTTTTAAGCCTGTTCCATCTTTCATAGATGCTGTTATAGCTACAATCTTTTTATTTTTTTCTGCCATGCTTACCAATTTATCACCAAAAACTTTTGAGTAATCTTTTGTCTTAGTTTTTTTAGCTTCCCCTGTTTCTAAACTAAATGGTCCTGTTGAATGAAATTTATTCGGATTTTTTTCTGCTGGTTCATATCCCTTTCCTTTTTTAGTAATAACATGAATTAGCTTAGGTCCATCAATATTTTTAGCAATTTTTAAAATATTTTCTAATTTTTCTATATTATGTCCATCAACTGGTCCTAAATATGTATATCCCATATCTTCGAAAAACATATTAGATATAAAAATCTTTTTAATACTATATTTTAAATCTTGTACTAGTTTTATTATTTTATTACCAATCCAAGGAATTTTTGAAACACCTTTTTTTATCATATTATTTGATTTTTTATAAAATCTCTTGCTTCTTATTTTACTTAAGAAATTAGATATTCCTCCAACATTTTTAGAAATACTCATTTCATTATCATTTAAGATAATTATAAAATTGGTTTTGGAACTTCCCCCATCATTTAATGCTTCTAATGCCATTCCCCCTGTTAAAGCACCATCTCCTATAACTGCAACAATTTGATAATTCTCTTTTTTTATATCTCTTGCTCTTGCCATTCCTATGGCTGCAGAAATAGATGTACTACTATGTCCAGTATTAAATGTATCATATTCTGACTCTTCCCTTTTTGGGAAACCAGCTATTCCATTCTTTTTTCTTAAAGAAGTCAATTTATCTTTTCTACCGGTAAGAATTTTATGAACATATGTCTGATGCCCTACATCCCAAACTATTTTATCTTTAGGTGTATTAAACACCGAATGCAGTGCTATTGTAAGTTCTACAACACCTAAATTCGAGGCTAAATGTCCACCATTATTGGATACGACATTTAGTATTTCTTTTCTTATTTCTGCTGATAGCCTTTCTTTTTCTTTTATATCAAGTTTTTTTAAATCCCCTGGTAAGTTTATATTTTCGATTTCACTCATAATTTTCTCCTAGTCTCTATTATTTTGCAGTATCAATATAGTATCATATTTTTCTACAAATTTCCATATAATTAGCCTCTGATTTTCTTTACAAATGTTTTTGCTTCTTATATAATTAAGAAGCAAAGGAGAAAAAATATGACAAAATTTATTTCACATTCTGAAGAAGAAACAAAGAAATTAGCACAAAAAATCGCTTCTAATTCAAAAAAAGGAGATATTATCGTTTTATGTGGCGAACTTGGTTCTGGGAAAACCAAATTTACAGAAGGTTTTTTAGAATATTTTAATTTACAAGACGAATTATCAAGTCCTACTTTTACTATTGTAAACGAATACGATACTCCCGATTTCCCAATATATCATTTTGATGTTTATAGATTAGAAGATATAGATGAATTTTATGCAATTGGTGGAGACGAATATTTTCAAACTGGTATTTGCATAATTGAATGGGGCGAAAAAATTGAAGAACTTTTACCTGAATCTTATTTAAAGATTTCTTTTTCTAGAGATTTTGAAGATTCTGACATTCGTATTTTAAATATGGAATGTTTTGGCGAATATAAATTAAAGGAAGTGTAAAAATGAAAACATTAAGTATCGATACATCTAGCAATATTTGTAGTCTCGCAATTTTAGATGATAGCAAAATAATTTATGAAGACTATATAGCTGATAAATTAACTCATTCTGAAAACTTAATGCCAATGATAAAAAAAGCTTTTGACAATTTACAAATCAATTTAGCTGATATAGATTTATTTGCATGTTCTAAAGGTCCTGGTTCTTTTACAGGAATTAGAATTGGGGTTGCTACCATATGTGCTTTTAGAGATTACTATAATAAAAAAGCTATCGGTATTTCTTCTTTAGAAAGTTTAGCATACAATATTATACCTAAAGAAAACTCTTTGGTTTGTTCTATAATAGATGCAAAAAATAATAATGTATATGCAGGATTATTCAAATATGAAGATAGTCATTATTCTTTAATAGATAAATATATATCTGATAATATTAATAACACATTAGATATTTTATATAATTATTCTAATACTGAAATTATATTTGTAGGTTCTGGAGCTACAACCTATTCTTCACAAATTAAAGCTTCTATTAAAAATTGTTTAATAACAGAAGGAAATGCTAACAATTCTTCTGCTAGCGGAGTAGCTAAAGCTGCAATCTATAAATATTTTAATTGCACAGATAAGGAAGATTTATCTCTTTCCCCACTATATTTAAAAAAATCAAGTGCGGAAATCGAATTAGAGAAAAAATTAAATAAAGGATAATTACTATGAATTTAGAAGTATATAATATGACAGATTATGACTTATCTTTGATAAAAGATATTTTAATCAGCGATTTTGACGATTTTTGGACATATGATGTTTTGCAAGAAGAACTTAATAATCCTAACTCAGAATATTTTGTAGCCAAATTGGAAAATAATATTTTAGGTTTTGCAGGAATTTGGAAAGCTGTAGATGATACCCATATTACAGATATAGTTGTAAAAAAATCTAACAGACAAGCTGGTATTGGTAGTAAATTATTGGAGAAACTAATACAAACTGCAAAGAGTCAAAATTTTAAAGCAATTACTCTAGAAGTAAATGAACACAATCTACCTGCAATAAATTTATACTTAAAATATGGTTTTAAAAATGTTGGCTTCAGAAAAAAATATTATGGCAATAAAGATAATGCAATTATTATGACAAAAGAATTATAAAGAAAGAAGGAAAAAAACAAATGAAAAAAAATGAATTAAATTATAAAGATTTAAGAGTAATGTGTAATCCAAACTTTTTTGATTTTGAAACAACAGAAAATTTAGAGCCTATTACTTCTGGAATTGGACAAGAACGTGGCATTAAAGCTTTAGAATTTGGTCTTAATGTAAATGTTAAAGGATATAATATTTACCTAGAAGGTCCTAGTGGAGTTGGTAAGACTATGTATACAAAAAATTATTTGGATACAATTGCTAAAAAGAAGAAGGTTCCAAATGATTGGTGTTATATATATAATTTTGATAAACCAAATGAGCCAATTGCGGTCTCTCTTCCTGCTGGTCAAGGAAAAGAATTTAAAAATACTATGGATGCTTTTATTAAAGATATTAAAGTGGATATAAAAAATACATTTAATAACGATGATTTTGAAAAAGAAAAAACTATAATTAAACAAGAATTCGAAGAAAAAAGAAATGTTCTAATGGAAAACTTAAATAAAAAAGCTTTAGAATATGGTTTTTTTGTTAAAAGTGCACAAAATGGTATTTACATGATGCCAGTAATAAATGGTAAAACTATTGAAGAAGAAGAATTCGATAAATTAGACGAAAGTGTAAAAAAAGAATTTGAAGATAAATCTGGAATCGTACAACAACAAATTATCGAAGCAATAAGCGAAATTAAAGCAATTGAAAAAGAAGCAGATAAAAAAATAGAAGAATGGCAATCTAATATTGCCCTACTTACTATAAATGTTCATATTAATAATGTAAAATCAAAATTTAAAAGAAATAAAAAGATTACCAAATTTTTAAATGATGTAAAAACTGATATTTTAAAGAATATTTCTGCTTTTACAACTGAAAACACAAATAATCAAACACAAAATGGTCCAAGAGTAGAACCCCTTGCCCCATGGCTTAATTATAGAGTAAACTTGTTTATTGATAATAGCAATTTAGAAGGTGCACCTGTTATAATGGATTCTAATACTTCTTATCCAAATTTATTTGGAAAACTTGAATACGAAAATTATTATGGTGCTTTAAAAACTGATCATACTATGTTAAAACCTGGTTTACTTCACACGGCAAATGGTGGATATATTATGTTCCAAGCAGACGATATAATACAAAATAGCCTATGCTATGAATCATTAAAAAAGGCTTTAAAGGTAAAAGAACTAAATATAGAAAATGCTTCTGAACAACATTCTTCTATGGTAATGATTTCTTTAAAACCTGAGCCAATTCCTTTAGATTTAAAGGTTATTATAATTGGTAATAGCAATATTTACCATACCCTACTTGCTGTGGATAATGATTTTAGAAAATTATTTAAAATAAAAGTTGAATTCGAAGACGATGCTCCTCGTAATTCTGAAAACATGGTAAAACTTGCTAGGTTCGCACATGGATTTTGCGAAAAAGAAGGTTTACCTCAACTAGATAGAACTGGTGTCGCAAGTTTAGTTGATTATGCTACTGTTCTTGCAAATGATAAAGAAAAAATCTCTACCAAATTTAATGACTTGTCAGAAATTCTTGGTGAAGCTGCGACTTGGGCAAAACTTAGTCGTTCTAAACTGATTACAGATAAATTTATTCACAAAGCTTTAAAAGAAAGAATTGAACGCGTAAAAAAATATGATACTCATTATTTGGAAATGATAAAAGAAAACACTTTATTAATAGATACATCTGGATCTAAAGTTGGACAAATTAACGGACTTACAGTTTTAACTATAGGCGACTATTCTTTTGGAAAACCTACAAAAATAACTGCAAATACTTATTCAGGAAAACAAGGAATTGTTAACATAGAACGTGAAGTTGACCTTTCTGGTTCTTCTCATTCTAAAGGTGTATTAATACTTACAGGTTATTTAGGACAAAAATTTGCACAAGATTTTCCTCTTGCTTTAACTGCAAGTATATGTTTTGAACAATTATATAATGGTGTTGATGGAGATAGTGCTTCTAGTACAGAGCTATATGCCCTACTTTCTAGTTTGTCTGAAATACCAATAAATCAATCTTTTGCAGTTACAGGCTCTGTAAATCAAAAAGGTGAAATTCAACCTATTGGCGGTGTTAATGAAAAAATCGAAGGATTTTTCCAAATATGTAAAGACAGGGGATTAGATGGTAGTCATAGTGTTATAATTCCTGTTCAAAATGTAAGAAATCTTCATTTAGATGATGAAGTAGTAGACGCTGTAAAGAATAACTTATTCCATATCTATGCAATTTCTACAATTGATGAAGGTATCGAATTATTAACAGGTGTACCTGCTGGAACTAAAGATAAAAATGGAAACTTCCCTTCTGGTACAATTAATTATCTAGTTTATGAAAAATTAAAAAAATATTCTGGATTGGACAAAATTAAATAATTTATAAAAACAATAATTTTAATATATTTACACAATTACTTCACAATCGGTATAAATATAAGTAACATTCCCTTGTTAGCTTAATAAAAACACTTGATAAATTTTTTGATTCATACATTTATCAAGTGTTTTTTATTAAATAATCTATTTAATAGTTTTATATTTTTTTAATATATCTATTTAAAATCCAAATTTCTTTCTATATTTAAAAATTTCATAAATCATCTTTTTCTTTTATTTTCTATTTGCATTTTATTATATTCTTTCTTCATTTATTGCTGCTTGTGCTGCTGCAAGTTTTGCAATTGGCACTCTATATGGTGAGCAAGATACATAATTTAAACCAAGTGCATTACAGAATTCTACAGATGCTGGGTTTCCCCCATGTTCACCACAAATTCCAATTTTTAAGTCTGGTCTCGTCTTTCTTCCTAATTCTACTGCTATTTTCATTAATTTACCTACACCTTTTTTATCTATTGTAGCAAATGGATCAAAATCATAAATATTTTTAGAATAATATTCATTTAAGAATTTACCTGCATCATCCCTACTAAATCCAAAAGTCATTTGTGTTAAATCATTTGTTCCAAACGAGAAAAATTCTGCTTCTTTCGCTATTTCATCAGCAGTTAATACTGCTCTTGGAATCTCTATCATTGTACCTACATGATACCTCATTTCTACATTTGCTTCTTCCAAAATTTTATCTGCAGTTTCTGTAACTATTGATTTTACATACTTCATTTCTTTATATTCCCCAACTAAAGGAATCATTATTTCTGGAATGACATTCATTCCTTCTTTATTAACATTTATTGCAGCTTCTATAATTGCTCTTGTTTGCATTTGTGCAATCTCTGGGAATGTTACATCTAATCTACAACCTCTATGTCCCATCATTGGATTAAATTCATGTAATTTTTGGATAGTTTCCCTTATTTTTTCTTCTTTTATGTTCATCTCTTTTGCTAAATCATATATATCCTTATCCGTCTTAGGTAAAAATTCATGTAGTGGTGGGTCTAATAATCTAATTGTTACTGTATATCCATTCATTGCTTTATATAATTCTTCAAAATCTGTTCTTTGCATAGGTAATAATTTAGCTAATGCAACCTTTCTTTGTTCTACTGTTTCTGAAAGAATCATTTCTCTTATTGCTTTTACTCTTTCTGGAGCAAAAAACATATGCTCTGTCCTACATAAACCAATTCCTTCGGCTCCAAATTCATAAGCCTGTTTTGCATCTCTTGGAGTATCCGCATTTGCTCTAACTTTTAATTTTCTATATTGATCTGCCCAATTCATAAGTTCTGCAAAATTTCCAGAAACAGTTGTAGGTACCGTATCTATTTTTCCATCATACACATTTCCTGTTGAACCGTCTAAAGATATATAATCACCTTCCATATATTCTGCTCCATCTGGTAATTCGAAATATCCTTCTTCTTCGTTTACAACTATACTAGAACATCCTGCTACACAGCAAGTTCCCATACCTCTTGCAACAACTGCTGCATGTGATGTCATTCCGCCTCTTACAGTTAATATTCCTTTGCACACATTCATACCATCAATATCATTTGCAGATGTTTCTAAACGTACTAAAATTAATTCTTTTTCTCCTGCTTCATGTAGTTGTACTGCCTTTTCTGCACTAAATACAACCTTTCCTGTTGCAGCTCCTGGTGATGCTGCTAATCCTTGTGCTATTAATCTTGCATATTTTAATTTTTCTTTATCAAAATTAGGATGTAATAATTGTTCTAATTGCTTTGGTTCTACTCTTAAAACAGCTTCTCTTTCATCTATTAATCCTTCTTTTACTAGATCAACTGCTACTTGCAAAGCTGCTTGTGCGGTTCTTTTTCCATTTCTTGTTTGTAAAATATATAAACTTCCATGTTCTATTGTAAATTCCAAGTCTTGCATATCTTTATAATGTTTTTCCAATTTTTTTGCACTTCTTACAAACTCATTATATATATCTGGATTAATCTCTGCTAATTTATCTATTGTCATAGGCGTCCTTATTCCTGCCACAACATCTTCACCTTGTGCATTCATAAGAAATTCTCCATATATTTTATTCTCTCCTGTTGATGGATTTCTAGAAAATGCTACACCTGTACCACAGTCGTCTCCCATATTTCCAAACACCATCATCTGTATATTTACAGCTGTTCCCCAATCTCCTGGTATATCATTCAATCTTCTATATTTAATTGCTCTTGGATTGTTCCAAGATTTAAATACTGCTTCTATACATTCTAATAGTAAAGCCTTTACATCTTGTGGAAATGCTGAACCAGTTTGGTCATAATATATTCCCTTAAATACTTTTACTAAATCTTCTAGGTCATTTGCATCCATATCTATATCTTGAGCAAGACCTCTTTGCATTTTTTTAGTATCTATAGCTTTTTCATAAACACTGTTAGGAATTCCTTTTACCACATCACTATACATTTGTATAAATCTTCTATAACTATCATAAGCAAATCTTCTATTTTTTGCAGCTAATATTTTAACAGTCTCATCATTAATTCCTAAATTTAATATTGTATCCATCATTCCAGGCATAGAAACTCTTGCACCAGAACGAACAGAAACTAATAATGGTTTTTGAACATCTCCTAGTTTTTTTCCAGACATTTCTTCTAATTTAGCAATAGCTCTATCTATTTGTTTTATTACATCTTCTGATATCTTTTCTCCATCTTCATAATATTTATTACAACATTCTGTAGATATTGTAAAACCTTGTGGAATTGGTAGCCCTAAATTCGTCATCTCTGCTAAATTTGCACCTTTTCCACCAAGGATATCTTTCATTTTTGCATTTCCTTCTTGAAATAAATATACATATTTCTTATTTTCTTCACCCATGTATCTTCTCTCCTTTATCTTTCGAATATCTTTCTCATTGCGCTAATACAACAATTTTATAGTTTCTGCATTTTTATATCAGTATTATATCACTTTATGTCTTTTAGTAAACCTTTTTGAAGAAATTTAGCGACATTCCTCGGGATTTGGAGACGTTCCCTTTTTCCCTATTTTTGTATTAGATATTTTTGTCCGTATTTATCTCTTTAGGTATTACTATTCTAGAAACATTCACACTTTTAGTTTTAAATAATTCATCAATCTGTTCTTCTAAATAATATGCTTCTTTTAAAAAGATTTTGTTAAGTAATTTTATTATCTTATCAAGTTTACTCTCTTTTTTTACTATTAGACTTGTTTCCATTATATACACCTCTTTGGTATCATATAGCGAAATCTTATCATAAGTTAAACAAAAGTAAAAGACATTCACAAAACTAATTTCGTTTTAATGAATGTCTTTATAATTATCATACTATATAAAATTTTAATTGCATTAGTTATAATTAAAATTCTACTTTTTCTGCAATCCAATTTTCTAGTTCATCAATACTTACTCTTGCTTGCTCCATTGAATCTCTATCTCTTATAGTTACACAATTATCTTCTAATGTATCAAAATCTATTGTTACACAATATGGTGTTCCTATTTCATCTTCTCTTCTATATCTCTTTCCTATACTTCCAGCTTCATCATAATCACACATAAACTTCTTTGATAGCTTTGTATATACTTCTGTTGCTTTTTCAGATAATTTTTTAGATAATGGAAGAACTGCTACTTTATATGGTGCTAAAGCTGGATGTAAATGTAATACTGTTCTTACATCTCCTTCTGCAATTTCTTCTTCCTCGTATGCATTGCATAAGAAAGCAAGTAACACTCTATCTGCTCCTAGTGATGGCTCTATAACATATGGTACATATTTTTCTCCTGTTTCTTGATCTAAATATGACATATCTTGGTTTGAATGGTTCATATGTTGTGTTAGGTCATAATCTGTTCTATCTGCAATTCCCCATAATTCTCCCCATCCAAATGGGAATGCAAATTCTATATCTGTTGTTGCTTTACTATAGAATACCAATTCTTCTTTTGAATGATCTCTTAAACGTATATTTTCTTTCTTCATTCCTAGAGTTAATAGCCAGTTTTCGCAATAGTCTTTCCAATATTTATGCCATTCTAAATCTGTTCCTGGTTTGCAGAAAAATTCTAATTCCATTTGCTCGAATTCTCTTGTTCTGAATATAAAGTTTCCTGGAGTTATTTCGTTTCTAAAAGCTTTTCCTATTTGTGCAATACCCATTGGCATTTTCTTTCTAGATGTTCTTAAAACATTTTTAAAATCTACAAATATACCTTGTGCTGTTTCTGGTCTTAAATATATTTCTGCTGTTTTATCCTCTGTAACACCTTGGAATGTTTTAAACATTAAATTAAATTTACGTATATCTGTAAAATTTGTTTTACCACAATTAGGGCAAGGTATCTTATTTTCATTAATAAAGTTTATTAATTGTTCATCTGTCATACCATCTGCGATCATATCTTTTCCTTGGTCATGAGCCCATTCTTCTATTAATTTATCTGCTCTGTGTCTCGTTTTACACTCTTTACAATCAATTAATGGATCTGAGAACCCTCCAACATGACCTGAAGCAACCCATGTTTCTGGATTCATTAATATTGCTGCATCTAATCCTACAATATTTGGTTGTTCTTGAATAAATTTCTTTCTCCAAGCAGCTTTAATATTATTTTTTAATTCATTTCCTAAAGGACCATAATCCCAAGTGTTTGCAAGTCCTCCATAAATTTCTGAACCAGGATATACATATCCTCTTGATTTGCATAATGCTACGATTTTTTCCATTGAATCTACCATAATAAAAACCTCCTAATACTTTATTTGCTAAGTACCAGAAGGTTTTATTTAAATCTAAAAAACTTCCGCACCTAGCATATTAGCTAGGGACGAAAGTTATATTCCGCGGTTCCACCCTAATTGATAAATTTAATTATCCTCTTCGTTATAATCGTGCTCCAAAGTTCCCCATATTTTTTTGCTATTAGTTTACACCAACCACTAACTCTCTTTTAGCTTTATAAATACTTTTTCTTTTTCATCGCACTTATTAAATTTATATACTTATATCATATTATTTACAAAAAATCAAGGATTATTATTTAATAACAAAAAAATATATTGCCAAAACAATTTCTGTTATTAAAATTGTAGGAAATCCTATCGTGAATTTCAATTTTTTAGTTTTATGTCTAAAAGTGTACATTCCAACTATTCCTCCAATTCCACCTCCTAGTAGAACTAAAGTAAATAGGCCTGCTTCACTTATTCTCCATTCACCTTTTTGTGCTCTTCTTTTATCCCACCACATAGCTGCAAAAGCTAGTAAATTTATAACAATTAAATATATTATAATATTTTTGGGTGTAAATATTGCTTCTAATATTAATTTATAGTCTAACATCACTCTCTCCTGTATCTTTTAATCTAAATTATAATTTACTTTTAAGTTATTTATTTTTATATTTATTTCCACCTTTATTATTTTTCTATTTAAGCAAACAAGCTCATTTGATTACTTTCTGTCATTCCTTTTAGACAACCCGCATTTCTTAAAAGTTCTATTACTGAGCTTCCAGCTTTTGCTCTCATTCTTATATCATCTATACACATAAATGGCTCTTCTTCTCTTGCTTTTACTATGCTTTCTGCTGCGACAGTTCCAAGACCTGGAATACTATTTAATGGTGGTCTTATTCCATCCTCTTCTGCAATAAACTTTGTACTATGAGATTTGTATAAGTCCATTGGTAAGAAGTTAATTCCTCTTTCATACATTTCTAATACTAATTCTAGTATAGCATACATATTTTTATCTTTAGTAGTTGCACTATTTCCTGCTAAATCTATTTCTTTCATTTTATTTATTACTTTTTCTTTACCATGACACATTATATCACTATCAAATTCGTCTGCCCTTATTGTAAAATATGCAGTATAATATGCTTTTGGTTCATGTACTTTAAACCATGCAATTCTAAATGCATTTGTAACATAGGCCGCAGCATGGGCTTTAGGGAACATGTACTTTATCTTCTCGCAAGATTTTATATACCACTCCGGAACATCATGTTCCTTCATTAATTCTTTATATTGATCCCATTTTGGTTCTTTACCTTTTGCTACCTTTCCTTTACGAACTGACTCCATTATTTTAAATGAATCATTTGGTGGCAAGCCTTTTTTGATTAAATATATCATTATATCATCACGACAACATATTGCCTGTGACAATGTAACTGTTCCTTCATCGATTAAACTTTGTGCATTGCCAAGCCATACATCTGTACCATGTGATAAACCAGAAATACGAATTAATTCATCAAATCTTTGTGGTTTTGTATCTACCAACATTCCGTCTTACAAACTTCGTACCAAACTCTGGTATTCCATAACTTCCTACTTGTGAATGTATTTGCTCCGGTGTAACTCCTAAAGCTTTTGTAGAACTAAAGATTGACATTGTCTCTTTATCATCTAGTGGAACTTTGGTTGGATCTATTCCTGTAATATCAAATAACATTCTTATCATTGTAGGATCATCATGTCCTAGTATATCTAGTTTTAACAAGTTTTGGTCTATTGAGTGATAATCAAAATGTGTTGTTATGATATCAGAATTAGGGTCATCTGCAGGATGTTGTACTGGTGTAAATTCATATATTTCTCTACCTTTTGGAACAACTATAATTCCACCTGGGTGTTGGCCTGTTGTCCTTTTTATTCCTGTACAACCTTGTGAAATTCTTGCAACCTCTGCATTGGTTACTGGTATATTTCTTTCTTCATAATATTTTTTTACATATCCAAATGCTGTTTTATCTGCAACTGTACCAACTGTTCCAGCCTTAAACGTTGTACCTTTTCCAAATATAACCTCTGTATATCTATGTGCTTTTGCTTGATACTCTCCTGAAAAGTTTAAATCTATATCGGGCTCTTTATCCCCATTAAATCCTAAGAATGTTTCGAAAGGTATATCCATTCCATCTTTTACAAGTTTTGTTCCGCATTTTGGACAATCTTTATCTGGTAAATCAAATCCATTCTCATACCCATAATCTGTAAAATCAGAATACTTACAATTTGGACATCTATAATGTGCCGGAAGAGAATTAACTTCTGTTATACCTGTCATATTCGCAACAAATGACGAACCAACAGATCCTCTTGAACCAACGATATATCCATCCTCATTTGATTTCCACACTAGTTTTTGTGCAATTATATACATAACTGAGAAACCATTTTTTATAATTGAAGTTAATTCTTTATCAAGTCTTTCTTCAACTATAGCTGGAAGTGGATCTCCATATAATTCGTGTGCTTTTGAATATGCAATCTCTTTTATAGTTGTTTCACAACCTGGTATATGTGGTGGACATTTTTCTGGTGATATAGGGCTAATCCAATCACACATATCTGCAACTTTATTTGTATTTGTTACAACTACTTCGTATGCTTTTTCTGTTCCTAAATATTCGAATTCTTTAAGCATTTCTTCTGTAGTTCTTAAATATAATGGTGCTTGCTGGTCTGCATCATCATATCCTTGACCAGCTTGTAACATTCTTCTATAAATTTCATCGGATGGATCCATAAAATGGACATCACATGTTGCAACAACTAATTTATTTAGTCTTTCTCCAATTTCTACAATCTTTCTATTTATATTTCTTAAACCTTCTTCATCAGCTACTGTTCCATTTCTAATTAAGAAGTCATTATTTCCTAATGGCTGTATTTCTAAATAATCATAATCTTTTGCAATATCTTCTATTTCTTCATCAGTTTTTCCCATTTCTATTGCTTGATATAATTCTCCCGCCTCACAAGCACTGCCTAATATTAACCCTTCCGAATATTGTTTATATACTGATTTTAAAATTCTTGGCTTTTTATAAAAATAGTCTAAATGAGAAATAGAAACTAATTTATATAAATTCTTAAGACCTACATAATTTGTTGCTAAAATTATTGCATGGTATGTTGGTAATTTCTTAAAGTCTGCCTCACCTGCAATCTTTTTAGTAATATCATCTAATGTTTCTACTCCTTTTTCTTTTAACATATTAAGCATTACATTTAATACTTTTACAGTTGTATCAACATCATCTAATGCTCTATGTGCTACTTCTACCTTTATTCCTAAATTTTCTGCAATCTTACCCAATTTATATTTTTTATAATCTGGGAATAAATCTTTTGCTAATCTTAATGTGTCTAAATAAGTATTTTCTAAACTTAAGCCTAATTGAGTTGCATTATATTTTAAGAACCCTATATCAAAATCTGCATTATGTGCTACTAAAACAGAATCTCCAACAAATTCTAAAATTTTAGGCATTACTTTATCTATTGTTTCTGCATCTTTTACCATCTCATCTGTTATATTTGTAACTTCTACAACTCTTTGTGGTATTGGTTTTTCTGGATTTACAAAACAAGAAAACTCGTCTATTACCTCTCCATTTTTTACTTTCATTATTCCTACTTCTGTAATCTTTTCTGTTCTAAAAGAAAAACCGGTTGTTTCTAAATCTAATACACAATAAGTTGTATCTATACTTTGTCCTTTAGAAAAAGATACTGGTGATACTGCATCTGGTGCAAGATATGCTTCCACACCATAAATAATTTTTATATCATGATTATCAAAGCCTAATAATTTATGTGCCTCTGGAAATGCTTGTACAACACCATGATCTGTTATTGCAATAGACTTCATTCCCCATTTCATTGCTCTTTTTATTAAATCTGTAGCAGCTGTCATTCCATCCATCTGACTCATCTTTGTATGCATATGAAGTTCTACTCTTTTTTCTTCTGCATTATCCATTCTTACTTCTTTTTTATGTGGCTCTATCTCTAAAATAGTATATGCCATAACAGTTTGCTCATGTGAAAAAGAATCCATTTGTGCTGTTCCTGCTATTTTTATCGCTTTAGCACATTTTACTCTCCCCATAATCTTTTTAGCATTTTTCTTATCAAGAAATGCCTTGCAAGTTAGTGTACTTGTTCCATCATATAAGTCAAAGCTATATAAAACTCTTCCAGATTTTAATTCTCTATCTTCTGTATTTATAACTTCTCCTTCTAAAGAAACTTTTTTATCATCAACGCCTAAGTCTTTTATTTTTACCAAAGGTTCATTTATTGTTAATGAATTTCCTAAAATTAATGGTGAACTATTATCTTCTTCTGGCAATTCTGGTACATCTGCATTTGTTTCTATAATAGAATTTGCAATTATTGTAACATCTCCAGCAAATGTATCTAAGCCTGCTTTTCCTATTATTTTTATAGCTTTTACTGTTTCTAATTTTTCTAATATAGTTGTAGACTCTTCCATTGTACAAAAAGATTTACATGTCATAATTCCTGTACCATCATAAAGATCTAATATAATCATCTTTTTGCCGGATTTTGTATCTCTAGCATCTAATTCTGTAATTCTTCCTTCTATTGTTACTTTTCCGGAATTTGCATTAATATCTTTTATCTTTACGTAATTTTCTTTAGCTTTAGATGGTTTTCCAATAATATAATCTATATTGTTATTTTCCAAAACTTGCGGTGGAGCCATTTCGCCTAATTCCTCTGGAGGAATATCGCCATCAGATGGTAATGGTACATAATAATCTGGTGGCTCTTGCATTTTAGCATTTGCTTTTTCTTCCTCATGTTTTTTCATTTCTTCTATTCTGTTTTTTATTAATTGTTCTTCTAATAGCCTATTATTTTCTTCTTGTCTTGCTAATTCTTCTTTACTTATCTGTTCTTCTAAGTTAATTTTATATTCTTTTCCTAACAAATTCTTTATTGTTATTTCTACTTGCTTATCTGTCTTTCTAGTTCGTAAAAAGTCCGCACCTTTTATATGCATCTTTACATTTATATTGCTATTTTCTACTTCTATAGTACTTTTCATAAGTAAAATAGGTTTCATTAGTGGATGTTTATGTGCCATATAACATATTATATTCTTCCATTCATCTTTTACATCAGGGATTTTAGTTCCATCTTCGTAAATAAATATCATTTCTATGTCTTTTATTTGAAATCTCTCCATCAGATATTTCTCAAAATCCCACATGTCTTTTATTTGAACGAATTTATCTGTAGTTAAAATGATATTTAATTTATTAGTTTTTTTGTTTATCCCTATTTTACTTATATAACACTCTTGCATTTGAGAATTATTTTTATAGTCACTAAATATTTCCTTTATTTTCTTTAAGTTTTCCAATTTAGCATCTCCTATTTGTTATCAGTAGTTTTTTCTCCAATTACTTTTAGTATTTTTTCATACACTAATTTTACGTCTTTAACACCATTTATAAAAATTATCCTTTGTGTTATTTTCTTATTGTTTGTATATATCATTATCGTTCCTAATTTAAAAACAGTTTGTAAAAATGTTTGACCATATTTTATCTGTGTCATTTCTGTATATTTTACTTCTTTTTCGTTATCATCTTTAATTTTATTGTTATATACTAATTTATCACTATAAAATTTATAAAAGCTATTTCTATATTTTACTTTATTATAAATAACATTTATTATTAGGTATATAACATATATAACTAATATTGCTATACCATATTCTATTAATTGGTTTTCAAAAATTAATACTGCTAAAATTAGAATTATAATTAATAATGTTGTTACATGATTATATAAAAAACTAAATATTACATTATATTTTGGTTTTACTGTTAATTTTACTTCTTCTTTTTTATCCATTTTCGTACCTCTTTTTAAAAAATTCTTAAAATATCTTTATATGATATAAATATTGATAATGATATTAAAATTATAAAACCTACCATTTGAATCCCTATCTCTAGTTCTTCTTTCATTGGCTTTCTTCTAATTGCCTCTATTAACAATATTAACAATTTTCCACCATCTAATGCTGGTATTGGCAATAAATTCGTTACTCCTAATGAAATAGAAATTATTGCAAGCATGTATATGAAATCTACAAATCCTGTTGTTTGTGATACTACACTAGATATTCCTACAGGTCCCATCATTTGATCTATTCCTACCTTACCTGTAAATAACATTTTTATATTTTCAAATATAGACCCTAGAAAATCACCTGTCTTAAAAAATGCGTAATAAACATTATTAGTAAAGTTATTTTCTGCCATTTTAAAATTTATTCCTAGATAATATGTTGGAATTAAATCCAATTCTAAGTTTAGGGTAATTTTCTCTCCGTTCCTTTCAATCTCCACTTCTGCTGTATTGCTTTCACATGTTTGTATTGCTTCTATTAATTTATCTGCACTTTCCCTTACATCAACACCATTAAATTTTGTAATTACATCATTTGTTTCGATTCCTGCCTTAGCTGCTGCACTTCCTTCATCTATTTGCACTACTTGTGTTGCACTTTCGCCACTATTACTACTTGACACATATATTCCTGTACTTTTAGTTTCTTTTTCTGTTGGAATTAATTTTATTTCTTTTTCCTCATTATTTCTCTCTATTTGTATTGTTAATTCTTCTCCATTTGAATTTTGAAGTATATTATCTATATCTGTTTTTGTTTTTATTTTTTCATCATTAATTTTATCTATTTTATCTCCTGCATATATACCTGCTTGTTCTGCCGCAAAATCAGGAATTGTTGAATCTACAACTGTAGATACATTATTTCCAATTGATGCCATTATTATAAAATATACTAATATACCGAAAACAATATTCACTATTGCACCTGCGGCAACAATAGCCATTCTTTTCGGTATACTAGCATTATTAAAAGCACGTTCATCTTCTGATTTAGTATCTTCCCCTTCTAGCCTAACAAATCCTCCCAATGGGATTAATCTTAATTCATATTTTGTTTCTTTTCCTTGTTTTGTCCAAATCTTTGGTCCAAATCCTATTGCAAATTCATGTACTTTTACTTTAAATAATTTTGCTATAAAGAAATGCCCGGCTTCATGAATTAATATTAAAAATCCCAATAAGAAAATTATTTTTATAGCATTTATTAAAAAACTTATCAAAAAGAAACCTCCTAGTTTAAATTAATACTAATAAAAAATATGCAAATGGTGCTATGAATATTATACTATCTATTCTGTCTAACATTCCTCCATGCCCTGGTATCAAATTACTGTAATCTTTAATTCCTGTAAATCTTTTTATTGATGATGCTGCAAAGTCGCCCATTTGACTTAGTATACTTAATATTAATCCTATTGCTCCAATTAATAAATAATTAATGTTCATTCCACATACATTATTAAGTACTATGGTATAAATTAAAATTAGTGCAACTGCTCCTATTGTACCCCCTATACAACCTTCTATTGTTTTATTAGGGCTAATTTTACTAAATTTATGCTTTCCTATTAGTTTTCCAAAAACATATGCGAAAATGTCTGTTCCCCATGATGCAAATATTGCATACCATATTAAAAATACTCCATTTTCATTTGATCTAATTATTGGCATAAACATTAAGAAAATTACTATATAACATATTCCAAATAAAGTTACTGCTGCATCCATTATTGTTGTTTTCATTTTTGTTATTAAAATTTGTGCAAAACTTAATAATATTGCAATAGGAGCAGTTGCTCCTATTATTAATATTAAATATTCTTTAGGAAAGGCATGTATAAAAGCTATTGTCACACATGCTAAATATCCAAGCCATGTTAATGGATTCGCCTTATTACTAACTTTAAATGCATGCGAATATTCATGAAAACTCATAGCTGCTATAACAGCAAATGCTACATCTATTATTATTTGATTACCAAAAATAAGTACTAATGCTACTATCGGGAAACCTATTAACCCTGAAATCACTCTTTTTATACTCATTATTTTCCTCCAAATTTTCTATTTCTCTTTTGAAATTCTAAAATTGCATTATCAATATCTTCTTCTGTAAAATCTGGCCATAGCTTATCTAAAAATAGAAATTCTGAATAGACAATTTGCCAAGGTAAGAAATTACTTGTACGTAATTCACCACTTGTTCTAATTACTAAATCTGGATCAGGCTCTCCTTTAGTATATAAATTATCTGAAATAATTTCTTCTGTAATATCTTCTACATTTAATTTACCATTTTTTACTGATTCGGCAATATTTTTTACTGCTGATACAATTTCATTTCTGCCACCATAGTTTAATGCAATATTAAATGTTACTCCTGTATTATCTTTTGTTCTCTCTTCGCATTTTCTTATACTTTTTTGCATACCATCTGAAAGAACTGATATATCCCCTAATACTTTTACTTTTATATTTTCTGTATCTGCCCTTTTACTATAGTCGTCTAAATAATTTTGAAGAAGTATCATAAGAGCACTTACTTCCTCTTCTGTTCTTTTCCAATTTTCTGTTGAAAAAGCATAAACTGTAATATATCCTAATCCTATTTTATTAGCATATCTAACTATTTTTTCTAGTGTTTTGGCACCTTCCTTATGGCCTATCTTTGCTGGAAGATCTCTTTGTTTTGCCCATCTCCTATTTCCATCCATAATTATTGCAATATGTTTTGGAAAATTTTCTTTTTCAAAATTCATATTAAACTCCTTTTAAACTGTCATTATTTCTTTTTCTTTTCCATCTGTTAATTTATCTATTTCATCTATGTTTTTATCTGTTATTTTTTGAATATTATCTTCTGCCATTTTTAGTTCATCTTCTGTTATTTCAGAATTTTTTTGCATAGCTTTAAATTCATCTATTCCATCTCTTCTTATAGAACGAATTGCAACTTTTGCATCTTCTCCCATTTTCTTAACTTCTTTTACTAATTCTTTTCTTCTTTCTTCGTTCAATTCTGGGAAATTTAATCTTATTAATTTTCCATCATTATTTGGATTTATTCCTAAATCTGATGTTAATATTGCTTTTTCTATTTCTTTTAATGCACTAGCATCCCATGGTTGAATTACAATTAATCTCGCTTCTGGTACAGAAACTCCTGCTATTTGATTTATTGGTGTTGGTGTACCATAATAGTCTATTTTTATTTTATTTAAAACTGCTGGGTTTGCTCTTCCAGCTCTTATTTCTGATAAATTTTCCCTATATACACTTATTGTTTTACCCATTTTTTCTTCTATTTTACTATAATCCATTTTAACCTCTCCTTTTTTGAAATTCGAACTTTAGAGACGGAGCTTAAAGTTCAAATTTTATGTTAATTTTCCTTTAAATGTCGTCTTAAAAGTTTAATCTTTAAATTTATTTATTATTTTACTATTGTTCCTATTTTTTCTCCTTTTGCAGCTTTTACAATATTGTTTGGATCATCTATTCCAAAAACTACTAAAGGTATATTATTATCCCTACATAAAGATGTTGCTGTAGAGTCCATTACTTTTAAATCTTTATTTAAAATATCTAAATATGTAATTTCGTCATATTTTACCGCATTTTTATCTATTTCTGGGTCTGCAGAATACACAGCATCTATTGATTTTCCAAGTAATATTACATCTGCATCTATTTCTGCTGCTCTTAAAGCTGCTGCTGTATCTGTTGTAAAATATGGATTGCCTGTACCACATGCAAATATTACAATTCTTCCTCTTTCTAAATGCTTAATTGCTTTTCTTTTTATATATGGTTCTGCAATTTCTCTCATTTCTATTGCTGTTTGCACTCTTGTATACACACCTCTTGCTTCTAAAGCATCTTGAAGCGCTAAACCATTCATTGCAGTTGCTAACATTCCCATATAATCAGCTGTAGTTCTTTCCATTTCGTGACCATATCTTCCTCTCCAGAAGTTTCCTCCACCAACTACAACTGCTACTTGTATTCCTAATTCGGAAACCTTCTTTATTGCATCACATAAATTTCCTACTACTTTTGCATCTATCCCTGTTTTCTTTTCACCTGCAAGTACTTCTCCGCTTAATTTTAGTAGTACTCTCTTGTAGGATTTATTACTTTCCAACTTTATACACTCTCCTTGCTTATTTAATTGATATGCCTGTTTTTTTGGCAATTATTTTAGCAAGCTTATTCTATCATATAATTTTATGAATTTGTATAATTTTTTAATATTTTCTTAATTTTATTATTAATAAATATTATATGTGTAGAAAAATGTAGAATTATTTATCTTTATGTAACCGACTAGCTGGTTGTTATATCTTGCTTATTTTGTTTAATTGTAATATCATTACATTTATAAATTGTAGATAATTTTTAAAAAAATTGTGCCATATACAAAAAGTAAGGAAGGAATGTGATATATATGGAAAAAAAGAGTTTAGCTGAAAAGTTAAATAAAAAATATCATAAAGCTCTCGAAATCACAGATTTAAAAGATTTATTATATAAATCTGCTACTAGATATACAAGAAGAGCCGCTTTTAAATTAAAAGATAAAATTGGAAATATTTATAAAGTAACATATGAAAAGTTTAAGAAAGATGTTATGGCTTTAGGAACAGCTTTAATTAATCTTGGTTTAAAAGATGAATATATAGCTGTTACTGGTAAAAACAGCTATAATTGGGCAGTATCATATTTAGCCGCTACAATTGTTGGAATTGTTGTTCCTATTGATAAAGAATTGAAATCTGAAGATATAATAAACTTCTTAAATGTATCTTCTTCTAAAGCAATACTTGGTGATGATAAATATATTACTGAATTAATTTCAAAGAAAGCTGAAATAACTAATAAAAACACTTTGTTTATCAATTTTAATTCTGAAAAAGATACAAATACTTATATGTCTTATTCTTTACTTTTAGATGCAGGTTATAACCAATTAGAAGAAGGAAACAAAGATTTCGATAATATAAAAATAGATCCTGATGCAATGAAAATCCTTATTTTTACATCTGGAACTACTGGCAATGCTAAAGGTGTTTGTTTATCACATAAAAATATTGTATCTAATATAATGTCGACTTTTGGTATTGTAAAAGTAAAAAGAAATGATCAAGTTCTTTCAATCTTACCTTTACACCATACCTATGAATGTACTTTAGGATTTTTACTTGTAATTTATAGTGGTGGATGTATTAGTTATTGTGAAGGACTTCGTCATATTACAAAAAATATTCTTGAATTTAAACCTACAGTTATTTTATGTGTTCCTTTACTTTTAGAAAAAATGTATAAAAAAATAGAAGCTACAGTTAGAAAATCTTTACCAGAAAAATATGCTAATATTGAAGGCAATATAATTGCTAACTTACCTTCAGTTATTAAAAAGATAGTTAAAACAAAAGTAAAAAATTCTCTTGGTGGTAGATTAAGAGCATTTATAGTTGGTGCAGCACCCTTAAGTCCAGATATTATAACTTCTTATAAAAATTTAAATATTAAATCTATACAAGGCTATGGACTTACAGAATGTTCCCCTCTAGTTGCTGGAAATAATGATTTTTATATTAATCCAGATGCTGTAGGCTTGCCTATTCCAAATGTTTCATATAAAATTGATAAACCAGATAATTCTGGTGTTGGGGAAATACTTGTAAAAGGACCTAATGTAATGCTTGGTTATTATAAAGACGAAGATGGAACAGCTAAAGTATTAAAAGATGGTTGGTTCCATACTGGTGATTTAGGTAGAGTTGATGATGATGGCTGGCTATATATTACTGGAAGATTAAAAACTGTAATAGTTACACAAAACGGAAAAAATATTTATCCTGAAGAAATTGAACATTATTTAAACGAAAATCCGTTAATCTCTGAATCTTTAGTAACTGGACTTTCTGATGATAAAAATGATGATGTATATGTTAATGCACAAATATTTCCAAATATTGATGCAATAAAAGAATATTTAAAGGTTTCTATTCCTCAAAAAGAAGAAATCTTTGCTGTTATTAAAGATATCGTTTCTAGTGTTAATAAAAAATTACCAAATTATAAACATATAAAATCTTTTATTATTAAAGATGAGGAATTTGAGAAAACTACTACTCAAAAGATTAAAAGATTTGGTAAAAATGTTGAGAATAATAAGTAAGTGTTTACAACAAAAAGGATGTAGGAAATTTATAATTCCTACATCTTTTTTTATTCAACTTTTCCAAATTTATCAAATGGCCAGAATCTAAAAAGAACTATACTTTCTATCTTATCTTGTGGAATGCAACCAAATGCTCTACAATCATGACTTTCCCCTCTATTATCTCCCATTGCAAATACAGTTCCCTCTGGTACTGTAAAATCTACTAACAAACCACCTTCAGCTTCTGTTTTTACACTAGAAGATAAATAATCCTCTTCTAATTCTTCTCCATTAATATATACTTTTCCATTTTGAATTTTAACATGTTCACCTGGTAAGGCAATTACTCTTTTTATATAACTTACTTTTCCTATTTCTAATACATTATGAACAAATTTATTATCTGGTTCTTCATACCTTGCAGTTGGAGATTCTTTAAACTCTGCCTCTGTTAAATAATCTTCTGTTGGTGCCTCAAAAGTTATAATATCTCCTCTTTCTGGTAGTTTATGAGTTAAACGTATCGTTCTATTTAATATCAATCTTTGACCTTCTATTAATGTTGGTTTCATAGAAACAGATTGAACCTGAGTTGGTGTCATTATATAATATCGTATCCATAGCCCTAAAACTACCGCTATAATAATACATATTACCCACTCTAGAATATTTTTTAATTCTTCATTAATATTCATATTTTAATAATTGCCTCCTAGCTTATACTAGAATTGCAATGTTTCTTTAATTCTCTTCATTGCTTCTTCTGTATTTTTTCTTTCACCAAATGCTGTTAATCTAAAATATCCTTCACCACTTGGTCCAAAACCAACACCTGGTGTTCCTACAACATTTGCTTTTTCTAATAATAAATCAAAGAAATCCCAAGATTTCATATTGTTTGGTACTTTAAGCCATATATATGGTGAGTTAATTCCTCCATAATATTCTATACCAACTTCATCTAATCCTTCTCTTATTATTTTCGCATTTTCTAAATAATATTTAATATTTTCCCTTATTTCTTTTTGTCCTTCTTCTGAATAAACAGCTTCTGCTCCTCTTTGTGTTACATATGATACACCATTAAATTTTGTACATTGTCTTCTGTTCCACATTTTATTTAAGCTAACTTCTTCTCCATTGCTTGCTTTTACTTTTAATTCTTTTGGAATTATTGTATACGCACATCTTATTCCTGTAAATCCTGCTGTTTTTGAAAAGCTTTTAAATTCTATTGCTACTTCTTTTGCTCCATCAATTTCATAAATAGTATGTGGAATATCATCTTCTGTTATGAAAGCTTCATATGCAGCATCATATAAAATAATAGAATTATTTTCTTTAGCATATTTTACCCATTTAGCTAATTCTTCTTTTGATATAACTGTTCCTGTTGGATTGTTTGGGAAACATAAATATATCATATCTGGAACTTCTTTTGGAAGTTCTGGTGTAAAATTATTTTCTGCTGTACATGGTATGTAAATAACCCCTTCATATTTTCCTGTTTCTTCGTCATATTTTCCTGTTCTTCCAGACATTATATTTGTATCTAAATATACTGGATATACTGGATCTGTTATTGCAACTTTATTATCTATATCAAATAAATCTACAATATTACCACAATCACATTTTGCACCATCTGATACAAAAACTTCATCTGGATCTATCTTTACTCCTCTTTTTTCATAATCATATTTTACTATTGAATTTCTTAAGAAGTCATATCCTTGTTCTGGACCATAACCTCTAAAAGTATTTCCTGCTCCTTCTTCTTCTACTGCCTTTTTCATTTGCTCTACTACTTTAGAAACTATAGGTTTTGTTACATCTCCTATTCCTAATTTAATAATTTTTTTATCTGGGTGTTCCTCCTGATATTTTGCTACTTTTTTAGCTATTGTAGAAAATAAATAGCTATCTTGCATTTTTAAAAAATTTTCGTTAATTTTAATCATTTTTTGCCTCCTAAGAGTCTTTACTTACAGAATTTCTAGTTAGAAATTTCTCTTATTATTTTATATTATTTATATGTTTTATTGTCAATAGTATGTACAAAAAAAATAAAAGAGTATATAATGCTCAAGAGGTGAAACAAATGAAGATTAAAGATATTTTTAACAATGTAAACATAATTGAATCTGTTGGTAACTTAGATACTGAAATTAATAATATCTCTTCAGATTCAAGAGTTATAGAAAAAAATGATATGTTTTTTGCAATAAAAGGATTTGATTTGGATGGAACTAAATTTATAAATAGTGCTGTTCAAAATGGTGCGTCTGCTATCGTTATCGATGAAACATGCAATATTGTAGATTATAAAGTACCAGAAAGTGTAACAATCCTTAAAGTTCCTAATATTCGTCATACACTTGCAGTAGCTAGTTGTAATTTATATGATAATCCATCAAAGAAATTAAAGCTTATAGGTGTTACTGGAACAAAAGGAAAAACCACATCTACTTATATGATTAAATCTATACTTCAAAAACATGGACTTAAAGTTGGATTAATTGGAAGTATAGCTATATATATTAATGATGAAAAAATCGAAGATTGTGACAGAACAACTGCAGAAAGCTATAAAATTCAAAAGACTTTAGCTATGATGGTTAAAGAAAATGTTGATATAGTTATTTTAGAGGTATCTTCTCAAGCAATGAAATTAGATAGAGTTGTTGGTTGTGAATTCGATAGCGTTTTATTTACAAATCTTTCAGAAGATCATATAAGTCCAAAAGAGCATAAAGATATGGAAGATTATTTCGAGGCTAAGCTTTCTTTAGCTAAAATGGCTCCATTTGTAGTATTTAATTTAGATAACGAATATACAGCTAGAATTCCAAATCTTTTATCAGATAAAACATTAAGAAGTTTTGCAATGAATACAAAAGCTGATGTAATGGCAAAAGATTTAAATTTAAGTAATACTGGTGTTGATTTCACACTTTGTATGAATGATAAAGAATTTCCTGTAAGAGTTTCTATACCAGGAAAGTATATGGTATATAACTGTTTAGGAGCTATCGGTATTGCTACTTATTTTGGAGCTCATGTTAAAGATATTCAAGAAGCTTTAAAAGATATTAAAGTATTTGGTAGAAGTGAAGTGGTTCCTAATAAATTGGGTTTAAAAATATTAATAGACTATGCTCATACCCCATCTAGCCTACAATCTATTTTGGAAACTGTTAAACCTTACACTAAAGGTAGAGTTATTTGTACTTGGGGTGTTGGTGGAGATAGAGATTCTAAAAAACGTCCAATAATGGGAGAAATCTCTGGTAATTTAGCAGATTTAACAATACTTACTTCTGACCAAGTTCGTACAGAAGACCCTAATAAAATTCTAGACGATATAGAAGTTGGTCTAAAAAAATCTGGTGGTAAATATGTACGTATTTTAAATAGAACTGAAGCTATAAAATATGCTTTATCTATTGCAACTCCAGATGACATCATTGTACTACCTGGACTTGGAAGTGATTTATATATTGAATATATGCATGTAAAATACCCATATGACGAAAGAGTCGTTATTCATGACGCTATAGAAGAAATGATTGCTTCTGGCGAAAGAAAACCAGTAGAATAAGAAAATTCAAGCTGCACTTTTTAGTGCAGCTTTTGAATTATTCTTCATTTATATACTTAATTACATCACCATAAATATAAAAACTTCCTACGACGAAAATTGTATAATCTTTATACTCGTGTAAACTCTTTTTTATGGCCTCATTTAAATTTATGGCACTTACATTTTTTCCATTTAGCCTTATAGCTTCTTCACTTAAAACTTTGTTATTCCAGTATCTTTCTTCACTATTTCCATTTGTAAATATATAAATATTGTCATCATTTTTTACTAATAATTTTAATACAGTTTTATAATCTTTAGATCTTAGTAGAGATATTATAAATACCTTTTTAGTATCCTTATAATACATATTTACTGAATTTATAAAATTCTTTATTGCAAGTTCATTATGTCCTCCATCATATATAACTGTAGGATTTTCATGTAGTGTTTCGAATCTACCCTTGTGTATTACGGTTTCTAATGCTTCTCTTACCTTTTCTTCTGGCAAGTTATATCTGTTTTTCAGAATATCTACTGCTTCTATACAAATACTTGCATTATATATTTGAGATTCTCCTTTAAGTTTTATCTTTACATTTTTATAATGCTTATAATTAAAACTTTGAAAATCCTTATTATATGAATAATTTTGTATCTCTTTTTTATTTATCAAATACAATTCATTATTTTCTTTTTTACATTTATCAATAATAACTTTATCAACACTTTCACTTTGGCTTATATAAATTGTATTTGAATTTTTCTTTATTATTCCTGCTTTTTGAAAAGCGATTTCTTCTAATGAATTTCCCAAGACATTCATATGGTCATATCCTATGGAATTAATAATAGAAATTTCAGGATAAATTATATTCGTACAATCATATAACCCACCCATTCCAACTTCCATAACAACCACATCACATTTTTGGCTTTCAAAATACACTATAGCCATTGTTGTTTCTATCTCGAATAAAGTAACATCTCTCTCATGAGTTGTATTATATTCTTTAACTAATGGATCTAATTTAGTTATAATTTTTTCCATCTCTTTGTTAGTAATATTTATATTGTTAACACTTATTCTTTCATTATATTTTATTAAATGTGGTGATATAAATTTTCCGACTTTATATCCACTTTTTAAAAAGATATTTGTCATCATTTCTGTACAACTACCTTTTCCATTTGTTCCAGCTATATGTATAAATTTTAGTTTTCCTTCTGGATGACCTAATTTTTCCATAAAGTATTTCATTGTATCTAATGTTGGTCCTTTAGTTCCAGGAAAAAATCCTTGTAAATATTTTTCTACATTCATTTTATTTCTCCTATTTTAATATTCCATTAGTTTTATCATATTTTACTAATTTTGTATAGCTATATGTTTATATTTCCATCATATACTTTTGTTGCTATACCACTCATAATAATATGTCCATTTTGTTTATTATAATTTAATTTTAATTCTCCACCTCTTAATATAGCTTTAACATAACTAGAACATATTCCTTTATAATATGCTATGCAAAATGAAGCACAAGATCCTGTTCCACACGCATAGGTTTCTCCTACTCCTCTTTCCCATGTTCTAATCTTCAATGTATTTCTACTTAAGCATTGAACAAATTCTACATTTATTTTATTTGGAAAACATTTCATATTTTCAATTGCTGGTCCGTATTTTTCTATATCAATTTTTTCTACATTATTTACAAAAATAACTAAATGTGGATTTCCCATAGAAACATAATTTCCTATAAATCTAGTGTCATCTACCTTAATATTAACTGATATTGGAATCCTATAATTATTTTGAACACTTATATTTTTTATGTCATCAAAAATTGGTCTTCCCATATCTACTTCGACTTCTTGAACTTCGCCATTTAGTACTTTTAATCTTACAACCTTTACTCCTGCTTTGGTTTCTATGCTTATACTCTGTTTATCTATTATTTTATTATCATAAACATATTTAGCAAAACATCTTATTCCATTTCCACACATTTCAGCTTCTGAGCCATCTTTGTTAAAAATTCTCATCTTTATATCTGCTATAGTACTTTCTTGTACTAAAATAAGTCCATCTGCCCCAATTCCAAAATTTCTATTACACATATATCTAGCTATTTGTGGCAATTTATTTTCCGCTAATATATTCTCCAAGCAATTTATGCATATGTAATCATTACCTAGCCCATGCATTTTAGTAAAAGTAGCCATATTTACACCTCCATACATTAAACATATGTAAGTTGATGATATTTGGTTACTAGTAATGCGTTAAAAAAGATAACATTTTGATAAATGTCATCTTCATTTTCATTATGCTATTTCCTTATTATATTTTTTATAAACTTTATAAGTTTATTTACAAATTTTTCACTTTCTACTCTTTCTGGCAAATTAATTATTTCTTTAGTTTTATTTGTTTTAAACAATTTATCTATGTCATATTTTTCTTTTGCTTCTTTTTGAAATTTTTGTTCATTTTTATTAAGAAGTTCTAAAAGTTCTTTCTTTTCTTCCTCATTACACCAATAATTTAACTTTAATAAAGCTAAAATATCGATTGTTTCTGGCAAAATATTTTGTTCTTCTAAAGGAATATCTTGTTTTATGTTTGGTTTATATTCATTATCTTTTTCTTCTTTTATAAATTTTATAAAATCTGCTGAAACTTTGTTTTTCATTTCAGAATCGATTAAATTTAAAATCATATCTATTTCTGAAAAAGCTTTTTTCAAATTATTCATAATCTATCTCCAGTTTTCTTATCTAATATTTGACCTCTATATCTTTTTAAACTTTGTTGCATATTTTTTATTCTATCCATTCTTGTCTTTACAAATAAATCATTTCTTTTAATCGAATCCACAATCAAATTTCTAGATTTACTTAAATGATTATTTGATATAACTCTTTCATCAAATGATAAAGTATGTGTTTCTGAAATCTCTGCTTTTGTCTTTAAACAAAATGGTAGGCCTTTATCTCCATATTTGGCTTGATATTGACATGCATCCCAGCAAGGATCACAATACAAAGCATCATAATCATCTATACAAATTATACTATGATATCCATCTTCTGGAATATTATATGTTGTATATAAATCTTCTTGTATACTTTCATCTGCCATATGTGTTTCATCTTTTCCTGCATAACAATCCACATTATGTGATTGTATTCCTTTAAGTTTTAATAAATATTGCATACCTCTTGTATAGCCTTCGCACACACACTTATTTAAAATTAATGCATTAAAAGCACCATTACATCCATTTTTAGGACCGGACATAAGATATGTACCATTTTGCATTTTAGTCCCTGAAGTATGTCCATTATTCATTCCAACATAATCATATGTAACATTTTTAGCCATATACCTTTCAATTCCAACAACAATATCTCTAGTTTCTGCTCCCATCGGAATATTTTCGTCTAATATTTGGCATGCTTTATTATGTAATGAAATCATTTGTGCAGTATTTATTTCGATTTGTGTTTTACCATGCATGGATTCTTTCCATTTTGCATATAAATCTTTAATTGTCTCTAAAGCTTCTTCATTGTATTCCATCGTACTTCTATTTAAACCAATTGCATCTGGAAAGTTTAATACATCTAGCTGTAAATCTGCTAATTCTTCATTTGCTAAAATTATTCTATCTAAACCTTCTATTTTTCCCAATCTATTATTTCCAAATATATTTATTTTCCATAATCCATTTATTGCCTCTAGTCCTATAATTTCAGCAAGATTTTCATTATGATGTATTTCTAAAACTCTTAAATTTGATAGTCTAGAAACATCAACATATGATATTTTAGCTTGATTTACTATTGACAATTCTTCTAAAGATTTACATTGTGATATTTCACTAATTTCTTCGTCTGTAATTGAAGCAATCATTTTGTACTGTTTATGTGCTGTTATTCCTGTACTTTCTAGTTCTAATTTTTTTAAATTTGGTAATAAAGAAATACCTTCTATATCTATACTTGTTGGATTTACTATTTTTAACTCTGTAATAAAATCTAATTCTTCTTTTTTAAATGAAAAATCTATAATTCCCAGTTTAGTTTTTCTTGGTTCTATCCCATGTTTTTTTAGTTGTTTCCATACTAAAAGCCCCAAAGACATGGGTAATTTTACTAAAGTTTCCATTTTAATATCACATCTTTCGTAAAATATTCTATAGTAATTGTATAATTTAGCTTTATAATTGTCAATTAAGATTTCCATTATATTTCACAAAAAAATAACAGTATCTATAAAATCTTTGATACTGTTATTTTGGTGCCTCGAACGGGAATCGAACCAGTGACACAGGGATTTTCAGTCCCTTGCTCTACCAACTGAGCTATCGAGGCTTATTATTAAATTGTTGATAAATATATTTCTTCTTATATGTTTTCCACACCATTTTCTCTATATAAAAAAAATGGCGACCCGGAACGGGCTCGAACCGTCGACCTCTAGCGTGACAGGCTAGCGTTCTAACCAACTGAACTACCGGGCCGTATAAGAAAAGTGGTGGTCGCAATAGGGCTCGAACCTATGACCCCCTGCTTGTAAGGCAGATGCTCTCCCAGCTGAGCTATGCGACCGTTTTCTTCCGACGAGTTTTAGTATACTATGTTTTTAATTTTCTGTCAATACTTTTTTTGATTTTTTTTATTTTATCCTTTAAATTTTTTTATATTATTTAAGAAATCCCTTATTTTTTAACGTTTTTTTCGCTATCTTTATTTAATAATTTTTTTCCAAAATAATAAAGTATAGTTTTTATACCTTATTATTGGGGAAGAAAAAAAGGTCCTAAGACCTTTTTTAATATGAATTCATATTTTTTAATATATAAAAATTCAATTATTTTTTGTTTACTAAATCTTTTAAAGCTTTTCCAGCTTTGAATACTGGAGCTTTTGATGCAGGTATTTTTATTTCTTCTTTAGTTTGAGGATTTCTTCCTTTTCTAGCAGCTCTTTTTCTAACTTCGAAAGATCCAAATCCAACTAATTGAACTTTATCACCTTTTACTAAAGATTCTGTAATTACATCTACGAATGCATTTACTGATGCTTCAGCACTTTTTTTTGTTTCTCCTGTTTTTGCAGCGATTGCTGCGATTAAATCAGCTTTGTTCATTTAAATTACCTCCTAATAATTGTGTTTATGTAGTGCTTTGAAATGCCTACTAAATCTTATATTCGCCAATTTTTACTAAAATCCTTCTTTTTTTTTATTATTTTTTTGTTCAAACCTCATTCTCTCTAAGAAAAGCTGGTTTTTTTTACCATTTATTTTACAATATGCAATCCTCTATTATCTATATATACCAAGCCTTTCAAGCAATTTATATATCTTTTGCCCATATGGAATCATGTAAAATTCTTCTTTTGATAAAATTTTTAATACCACAACTGATATTGCATAAATTACCACAGCAAATATAATTGCTATTAGTGTTGCCAAAGCTTGTGATATTATTCCTAAAAGTACATTATATATGAATAGCGAACAAATTGACATTATCATTGTTGCAATTATCGGTTTTATTAAAAAGTTTCCAACTTTTAAATTCAATTTTACATTTCTTCTTAATGTAGTAAATGCTATTGAAAAAGCTACCATATGACATACTACAGAACCAATAGCAGCTCCATTTGCCCCAAAAGATGGATTTGAAACTAAAAGTAAATTTATAACAAGTTTTGCTAGCATTCCACAGCCTAATGAAATTGCAGGTACCATAACTTTACCAATTCCTTGCAAAGTTCCATTAATAGTTTGGTCTAATATAGTAAAAATTATAGTTAGCGAAGATATCTGTAATAATAATGCTCCTTCTGGTTGTGCAGGATATAGTAAATGCAATATTGGATCTGCAAAAACTATCATTCCTATCGTACAAGGAAGTCCTATAAGCATACTAGCCATTAAAGAAAATGAAACTCTTTTTGTTGTCGTTTCTTTGTCTCCACTTGCAATTGCTCTAGAAATAGTTGGAACTAATGCTGTTGCAAAAGCAATATTAATTGATAAAGGCAATGAAGTTAATGTATCAACTTTTCCTCCTAATATTCCATATTGTGCTTTTGCATCTGATTCTGTCATAAATTTCTTAAGTCCACTTACAACTGTGAAGGAATCTATATTTTTATTAAAAGATGACATTATTGAACTTAATGACATCGGTATTGAAACACTTAATATTTTTCTTACAATACTTTTAACATTTTGATATTTATAATTTACAGTTTCTTTTAATTCTTTAGCTCTTTCAGTTCTTGTTATCCTATAAAATCTTACTAAATACATAAAGCTCATAAATATTGACAATGTTGTTGCAACATTTGCTGCGGCTGCCATCCAAACAGTATTTCCATTAGTCATTTTATAAACAATTTCTACTATTATTATTACTAATACCGTCTTAAATACTTGTTCCAATGTTTGTGACCTAGCAGTTACTCTCATTGCTTGTTTTCCATTACAATATCCTCTAAGTACTGCGGCTACAGTTACAAAAAATACGGCTGGTGATAATGTAATTAATGTATATTTTGCTTCTGGAATATTAAGCCAATATGTTGCAATAATATCTGCTCCAAAGAATAATAATAAAGTTCCTACTAATCCAATTATTGCAAATGTAGCTAATGCTACCTTAAATATTCTTATTGCCCCTTTATGGTCCCCCTTTGCAGTTCTTTCCGCTACCAACTTAGAAATTGCATTTGGAACTCCAATTGATGATAATGTGAGTAATAATGCATATATTTGATAAGAACCTGAATATATCGCATTTCCTTGATCTCCAAAACCATCTTTATTTGTAAGGTATAAGTTATATACCAAACCTAACAATTTAATAAGTACCTGAGAAAACATTAGCGAAAGTACTGCTTGCATAAAGCCTTCCTTTAGGACTTTATTTTTTTGTTTTTTCATATTTAAATCCTTTCTTTTTCTATTGTATTAAACTAAATCATATTATATTAATAAATTCTTTCATATTCAAGTATTCAATATGACTTTTTTTTATAAAATAGCGCAAATATCTTGTTTTTTTCCTCATTTTATAGGATAATATATATGTATATTTTTACAGATTTAAATGAAAGTGGTGGAATGTTTTGAAACTTTTTGATAAATTTTTAAAAAAATTAAAAACTAATAGAAATACTTTTTTAACATATATATTAACACTTATATCTATATATATATTGGTAGATAGAGTTATAGAATTATTATTCCTATTTTTTAGTGGAATATCTTTATCTTATTGGGGGCCAATTCAATATACGCTAGCAATAGCCTGCCCTATTTTTGCATTTTTATTTTCGGGTTCCTCATCATTTACAAAATCAGATAAAACAAAGCTCTCATTTATGTATACATATATAGTGGTTTTATATACCATTGTAATATCAATGGTTATACAATGGATGAATGAAGTTTTATGGATTCTATTAATGTCTGTACCTAATTATCTAGACATAATTACTACTTCTTCAGAATTAATAAAACCTGCATTTACAGCTATTGCTTTATATTTACCATTAACCACATTCTTTATGTTATTTAAATTTATTTATACAAAACTTAATGATACTTTGGATATAAAAGATTCTATATTAGATTTTAATGGAATAGATTTATCTCCTGCTCCAAAGAATGTTGGACCATATACTTGTGAAAATATTCTTTGTATGGATTCTGAACTTGGTAAACCTGCTGTAATTGCAGAAGATAAGAGATTTGAATCTACATTAATAGTCGGTCCTTCAGGTACAGGAAAAACAACTATGGTAATAGAACCAATGGTAGCAAGAGATATTGAAAAGAAACTATTTTTGGAAGAAAATGCTAAAGAAATGGGATTTACAGCACTAAAAACTGGAATTGCAACACTTAATGCACCCTATAATAATGACTTTTTAAACAAACACTTTAATTTAAATATGTTAAAGCCTGTTGAAAGTAAATTAAAAATTTATAAAACATATATGAAGAAAATGATTATAGATTCTTCATCTGATGATATTAAATATAAAAATTTAGGAATTACAGCTATTTCTCCCGACTTTTCTTCTATAGAAAATATGATAAAAATAGCAGATAACTTTAATATTCCTTATAATTTAATTGACCCAGATAACCCAGATTCTATAGGTATAAATCCATTTATATTTGATGATCCATTAAAAACTGCAATAGCTATTTCTTCTGCTTTAAGAAGTATGTATCAAACAACACATACAGATGTAGAAGAAGCATTTCGTGATAATGTAGCAACACAAGCTATCGAAAACTTATCTATATTACTAAAAGTTATGTATCCAAAATTAAATGATGGAGATTTACCAAACTTGTCAGATATGTTAGAAATGCTTACAGATTTCGATTTAGCAGAAGAAATGTGTAGAAAAATGGAATATGATGATGAATTATCTGTTCAATATAAAATGCTAATAGCTTATTTTAAAAAGAACTTCTATAGAAGTGGTTCTGGAAGAGCAGATACAGAAAAATTCGTATACTCTGCTGTTACACAATTAGATAATCTGCTAAGAATTGAAGGTGTTAGAAACATTCTTTGTAATCGTAACGATAACATTAATTTTGATGAAGCTCTTGAAAATGGTGAAGTTACATTTGTATGTACTCGTAGAGGTGACTTAGGCGCTGCTACACACAAAGCATTTGGACTATTCTTTATATTATTAATGCAAAACTCTGTCTTAAGAAGACCTGGTAACGAGAAAAATAGAGTTCCACACTTCTTATATATAGATGAATTTCCAGATTTCATATGCAAGGATATAGATGTTATCTTTACTTTATATAGAAAATATCGTGTTGGTACACTAATCGCAACTCAAAACTTAGAGCAATTAGGAAGTAAAGTTTATTCAAGATATAGACAAACAATTCTTGCAAACTGTAGTAATAAATTATTATTTGGTGGTGCTACTCCAGATGATAGAGAATGGTGGTCTAAAGAATTTGGTAATAAGAGAAAATGGAAATTTAAAAACGATTATCATACATCAAAAGGTACTTATGATGAAAAATATGGTCAAATAGAATATGGTTGGACAGAATACTTTAAACCAGATAAACTTGGTTCTTTAAAAGCAAAACAATGTGCTTACAAAATATTAAATCCTAAAGGTGGAATTCAAGTTGGAAAAGGTAAAGTTGATCATGTAGATTCAAAATATAAAGAAAAACAAAAAGTAAAATTCTTTAACTTTGAAAAATTTACAAGTGGTATTTCTGATGAATCAGATTCTAAGTTAAGAAGAAAACCTAAGTTTAACTATGGAAATGTAGATTTTACAGATACTAATAATTCAGCGGAAATAGATCCAATAAAAACAGATACATCAGATTCAAATTTCTTATTTGATAATGATGATGCAATAATCGTAGATTTAAAAAGAGGAAATTCTAACAAATAGAATTTCCTTTGCATACAAAAAGTCGCTATAGCAATATAGCGGCTTTTTTTAATCTTCTAATAGTTTTAATTCAACATTTGCAACTTTATATTTATTTGTATTCTCATCTAATTTGAATTCGATTAAAGTATCTTCTAATGATTCCTTATTTTGTCTTAAATCTGTTGTAAAATATAGTTTTATTTTTGATATTTCTAATCCTTTTGTTACAATTAATTTAAATGTTTCTGCAGTATGTTTTTCATCTTCGCAAACAAATATTAATTGTGGCATAATTGGAAATCCAGAATCTCCTGGTACAAAATTATCGTAAAAGTCTTGATATAATCTCATTTTTTCTGTTAGTTTATTTTTCCAATCTTCTTCTCTTCTTACAACTTCGAATAAGAAAGAAATTGATTTATTATTTTTAGTTAATTTAACACTACCACCTGATGCCTTAAACGGTTTTGCTAATGTTTTAGCTGTAAGCTGTGGTTTTACAACATATGAATCAAAAGCTTTAACTTTTCTTAAATAAGCAAGTACTGTTTGGTTTCCTGCTAATCTTTTCTTAATTAATGCAACTGGTTTAACATTATCTGTTGGTTGCCATTTACACTCTATATCTCTTGAATTTAACAAATATTTTCCCATTTTTTCTAGGCAATATATCCTATATATTCCCTTTCCATCTTCTGAATGGAAATAATATCTTGTTAATATTTTTGTTTTTATTAATTGTTCTAATTTCTTATTTAATTTATCTTGAGATTTTATTTCTATTCCTTTTATTTGTAATAATTGATAAATTTGTCTTGATGTAATAAATTCAAATTCATTTACTATTTCTAGGATTTGAAAATGAATATCTGTAATATGTCCTAAATTAATTTTGTTTATGATTTGATTCATTGAAACATAACCATCTTTACCGTCAAATACTTTAATTTCACCTTCTCTTATTGCAAATGGTGATACTTCTGCTTTTATTTGACTATCCTCTACCATCTTAAATTCCTCCTTAACATATTATTAATTTTATTTTTTTCTTTTCCGGAATAATTTTTTTAATAAAAACATCCACCTGTTTTCCATATTCTATTCCTTCTTGATATTCAGCCATTCCTACTAAATTTGGTTTTAGCTCTATAAAAATACCGTTTTTATGAGCTTCTGTATTTCTTATAATACCTTTTACTTTTGTTCCTTCTTTAAATAATTTTGCATTTTCTTCCCATGTTCCTAGCAATTCTTTATAAGTAAACATTATTCTGTTATTTTCTTTATCTATACTTTTTACTTTAACATTTACTTCTTGTCCTATAGAAAATCTATCAAATGGGCTTTTTATTCTTGCTACAGACATATCTTCTATATGCAATAATCCTACTACTCCATTGTTCAGTTCTATAAAAGCTCCATATGGCTGAACACTTTTTATTTTTCCTTGTACTATCATGTCTTCTTTTAAAGAATCGTCAAAAGGAATATATTTTTTGTAGCTCATTCTTTTTTCTCCTTATCTTATGTATAATCTTTTATTATTATATAGTTTTATTTTAATATAATCAATATTTATTTTATTAATTCTTCTATTTCTTTATTTGTTAATAGTCTATATTGACCTATTTCTAAATTCTTTACACTTATTTTTCCAATTGCAGCCCTATGCAAAGCAAGCACTGGTTTATTTATAGCTTTACACATTCTTCTAATTTGCCTATTTTTACCTTCATGTATTATTATTTGGAATCTAGAAATATTTTTATTTTCATCTACCTTTAAAATCTTTGTTTTAGCTGGCTTTGTTACATAATCACCTATGTCTACCCCATTTTCTAATTTTTGCATATCTTCTTTTGTTATCTTACCTCGTACTGTAACATTATATGTTTTCTCTACTTCATGGCTTGGATGTGTAACTTTATTAACAAATTTCCCATCATTTGATAATATAAGTGCTCCCGAAGTATACATGTCTAAACGACCAACTGGAACTATTCTTGTCTTTATATCTTTTAATAAATCCATAACTGTGTCACGCTTAAATTGATCTTTTACAGTTGTTACATATCCAATTGGTTTATTTAATAAAATATAGATTTTTTCATCTTGTCTTTTTAAAATTTTGCCATCTACTTCCACAAAATCTTGATATGGATCTATTTTAGTTCCTAATGTTGTTATAGTTTTTTCATTTACCTTTACTCTTCCTTCTAATATTATTCCTTCGCATTTTCTTCTTGAAGCTATCCCATTATCAGCTAAAAATTTTTGAAGTCTAACTTCATTTTTTTCTTCCATATTTTTTCCCCTTTTTATGTATAATTTATTTTTTTATGCATATTATAATATTAAGTTATGTTTTTAATTTTCTTTTTATTCTGTTTTTAATGGAATAAAAAGATTTATATAGATCTTCCAGTACTGTTCTAGTACTGGATTTTTTACTTAAACATCAATTACTCTGTTTTCTAATAATTTTAGAACATTATTAAAATACTCTGGTAATGTTGCTTCTATTTTCATTTTTTCGCCTGTTATTGGATGTACAAATTCTATACTTTCAGCATGTAGCATTTGCCCTTCTACATTAAATTCATTTTTTCCATTTGAATATACACCATCACCAACAATAGGATATCCAATTGTTGACAAGTGAACTCTAATTTGATGCGTTCTTCCTGTTTCTATATTTACTTTTAACAGTGTATAGCCCTGGTATCTTTTTAAAACTTTAAAATGTGTTATAGCATTTTTTCCGTTCTTATCTATATCCATTTTCTTTCTATCTTTTTTGCTTCTTCCTATCGGCATATCTATAGTTGCTTCATTATCTTTTACTATTCCTTTAACCAAAGCTATATATGTCTTTTTTACCTTGTGATTCTTTATTTGCTCGGAAATGTTTAGATGAGCTTTATCACATTTAGCTACAATTAATACTCCGGAAGTATCCTTATCTAGCCTATGTACAATTCCAGGTCTTTTTTCTCCTCCTATACCTGATAGTGAATCTTTACATCTATATAATAAAGCATTTACTAATGTTCCTGTATAATTTCCATTTGCAGGATGAACAACCATTCCTTTTGCTTTATTTACGACAATTATATATTCGTCTTCATATAAAACATCTATGTCAATATTTTCTGGTATAAGCTCTGTTTCTTTTACTTCTGGAATTTCTACAGATACTATATCATTTAATTTAACTTTATATGACACTTTTACTTTTTTATCATTTACAAGTATTTTTCCTTCCTCTAACAACTTTTGTGTTGCAACTCTTGTAATATTTTCATTCAAAATAGGTATTATTTTGTCAATTCTATAATTAACATTTTCTTCTCCTATTTTATATTTCTCCACCTTTATCATCCTTTTCTTTTTTTATCTTTCCCATTCTCACATTATTAGCATACATTGCAAAGAACAATGCTAATAAAATCCATCCTAAAACTATAAATATATCTGCCAAATTAAAATTCGGAAAATTTATTAATTCTGAAACATCTATAAAATCTACTACAAACCCTTTAAATATTCTATCTATAAGGTTACTAAATCCACCTGCAAGAACCATGGAAATAGCAAATCCGGTTTTTTTATCTATTTGGTTCGCTTGCATACTTATGAATTTTATTATTATTCCTAAAACTATAATATTAACTACAATAAATGAAAATGTACTATTTTGCCCTATCCCAAAAGCTCCTCCTCTATTTTGAACTGTATGGAATTTTAACACTCCTGGAATTAAAGCTATATCTTTATTTATAAAAATAAATTTTGTTATTTGGTCTATTAGTAACAATATAAGAACAACTATAAAAATCTTTTTCAATACTTTTCTTTTAGCTATTTTCTCCTGTTCTTCCCTTTCTCTAACTTTTTGTGTTAGAGTTTTTGATTCTTCATTTTCTTCCATATATCCTCCTTATACTACATCTCTTTCGTATATTACAAATCTATCATCTGAATATAATTCCTTATATTCGTAGTTTCTTGATAAAAACATATTTAATTTTGCATTTTTAAAACATATTACATGAGTTATGTCATATTCATCAAATTTATTTTCATAATATGTTCCAATATTTGATATATTTAGAAAATCATCAAATACTGTACAACCAGGATTAAATTCTGGAGTATATAAGTCTGCTCTTGAGTCTACAAATACAGGAATTCCCCTATAAAGCATATAACTACCATAGTTGTATTCATTATAAATTCTCATATTACTAATATCTAAATTTTCTAAAATATAATCACATGCTTGTACTGGATATGATGATTCATCCACATATTCATCATCTAATTTTGGTTTATACATGTTTGTACTTACTATTACAAATATGCATAATGTAATACAAAATCCATATAAACCAGTCATTTCTTTAAATAATTTTTTTACATCATCCATGCATTTATATTTCTTTAGGAATGCTAAAATTAATTTACAATATATTGGCGTTCCAATTAATATTAGCATAGATATTTGTCTTCTTGACATTAAGGCTAAAATAACAAGTCCACCAAACATAAATAAATCTCTTAATTTTATTTTTATGTCAGTTAGCATTAATAGTGCAATTACTACTATTAATAACCCTAAAATATCTTTTTGATTTATTAGTGTTAATGGTAAATGTTCATTTATATTTTCTGTTGTATCACCTTGCATTGTGTCTATTAGATATGTGTATGGAGTATTTCCTAAAGGTGTACATAGACCTAATAATGCAGCAATTAACATTACTAAAATTAAATATTTTACATTCTTATTTCTTTCAATTTTTATTTTATATGGATGTTTTCTGTTATTTTCTCTTCTTTGTTTTATATTCTCTCTTTGTAATTTTAATTGTTCTATCTTTTCATCTAACATCTTAACCTTTTCAGGTTCTTTGAAAAATAATTTCTTTTTAATAAGACATACTAGTGTTTTTATTTTTAATACTAAATCTAAATCTACAACTACGCAAATTAAATATTCCGCAATATATGGTAAGAATAATACAAAAAAGAATGGCCATACCGCTACATGTAGATTAGCTATTAACAGCGATATTAGTAGCAATCCTATAGCATAACCCATTTTTCTATTTCGTACAAATCTTTCTATAAAGAGTAATTCTAATACAAACAAAATAAAAGTAACTAGCTGTGCCCTTGCTGCTATGTATGATTTTATTAAATATATTGCTCCAATCGTTAATACAAATGGTACAATATGATTCTTAGAAATCTTTACATTTGTAAGGTATAATATTATCCCTAATATACAAGCAAACACAATTGTTGAAATATATATGCCTGTCCATCCGCCCATATTATATATAAAGTACATCATAACATCATATAACCAATGTGGATATTCATAATTTAAATTTTCATGCCAAGAAAAATGGTCTTTTCCATCTATACCATTTTCTACTATTGATTCTCCAACTTTTACTGTATAATATGTGTCATTTTGCATTGTAACAGGTGATATTGCTACACAAAATAAAATTATACATACAATGGCTAATATGTTAAATACTAATGTTTTTCTTTGTATTCTTTTTTTGTTTTTATTCTTCATTTTGCTCTTTTCTCCTTAATTTAAGATATTGCCATTATAACAAAAAAAGACTAAAAATCATAGTCTTTTTAGTCTTTATTTTATTGATTTATTTCATCTACAAAAAAATCTATATAACCTCTTTATTTTCTTCTTCTTCATTTACTATTTCTAGACTGCTTATTGATACTTCATATGCTGTTCTTGTTTGAGTTGTTCCATCTTCAAATTTCTTTTCGTAATTTCTTGATTGAACTCTTCCTGTTATTTTTACTTTAGTTCCTACCTCTATATTTTGGCAGAATCTTGCATTTCTTCCCCAAGCAATTGCTGGTATATAATCTGATTTGTTATATGCTCTATTTACAGCTAATAAAATATCAGAAATTTCTCTTCCAAATGGTGTTTGACGATAGATTGGCTTTTTACAAATATATCCAATTAATGTAACCTCATTTGAAACTTTTTCACTAGAATTTTCTTCATCTTCTTCTGATAAATATTTAATGTCTTTTGCAAAAACAGTTAAAATCAATCTGTTTTTTTCATTTTCGTAACTATTGTAAGATCTAAATTGTCCCTCAATTGCTACTTTATCTCCTATTTCTAATTCTTTTTCTAATATTAGTCTTTCTGAAATTGTAATTGGAATAATATCTGAGTTACCACTTAAACGTGCAACTTCTAAGTCAAATATGTAAAAACTTTCTCCATAAATTTCGTGACTAAATTTTTTATCGCTAGTAACCTTTCCAACCAATAATAAATGGTTATTCTCTAAATAATTCGTATTCAATTTTTTTCCTCCTATACTAATTATATTTTATCTATCGTTTCCCTTTTATGTCTCATCCTGTCTTAAACATCCCGATATACCTATTATACTACTTTTTTTTGGGTTTGTCTACATAAAAAGTTATTTTTTGGATATTTATGTTTATTTCTACTGTTTTATACTATTTTCACTTATGTTATTAACTACAATATTTGAAGTTGGAACCACATCTTTATATTCATATGTAGATGCTACAAAGTATAATACTACTATAGTAAATACTGTTACCACATATGCAATTATTTTTTCTTTATTTATTACATAAAACATAATTAATCCTCCTAGTGTTTTTATAATTTATATGTTAAAAATCAGGCTTTTATACTTATAAACTAAATATAATATTCAACATTTTTCTTTCATTTACATAATATATATTATAAATCATTATAGAAAGGATGAATAATTATGGATTATGATAAAAACATTTGCCCTATTGTTGACGTAGAAGGTGTTATAGAAAATGGCAAGCAATTTGATATCGAAATTAATTTACCAGAAGATAACAGAAACGTAATTTTTGGTGTTGTAAAAGACTGTTATAAAGATCCTGTTCAAAATGCTGTTGTAAAATTAATAGAAGTTGTTTGTGAAAAAGGTCATGAAGAAAAACGTCCTGTATCTCATACGTTTACTGACTGTGATGGAGAGTTCGTATTTGGACCTTTATGTCATAACAAAATGTATGAAATTCAACTATGGGTAGATAATGTAAAACATGTAAAAATATGTGCCAAATGTGATCATCGTGATGAAGATTGCTTAAAAGGTATAGATATGGATTCATGCAAAGATTTAAGACCAATTTGCTGTGATAAATGCCATGACAAATGTGATAAAGATAACTGTGACAATAAATGCGATGATAAATGCCATAAAGATAAATATTAATTTTAATAAAAAAGTTAATGGGAATGTTATTATAACATTCCCATTTTTTTTGCAAATTGTTTTCCTTTTTTTATCATTTTCTTTTTTGATCCTTCGTTTTCACTCATCATATACATTACACCTGCTGAAATTAATGTTCCAACAAGCATTCCTTTCATAAACTTCATAAATATCCCTCTTTTCGATTATATTTTACTTAATATTATTATTTCTAGTTTTTTTGCTAATATACAATTTTATATAAGAATATATTTCATGTATAGTAATTATTACCAAAAAAATCCCAAAATATCTTTTTAGATTTTGAGACTCTAGTTTATTAGAAATAATTGATCCAATTACTGCACCAAATATACCAGAAAGTCCAATTATCATTCCAGTTTTCATATCCAATAGTTTTTGCTTTTTATTTATATAAATTGCTATAATCGCTGTAGGAATAAAAAAAATCAAATTAGTTGCTTGCGCAATATGTTGTTCTATATTTAAAAATATTGTAAAAATTAAAATGAGTATAGTTCCTCCACCCATACCCAAGCCACTTACAATACCCGAAATTATACCTGTAAAAACTTCTATCATATTTCACCTTAAAAAAATAATAATCTGATAGCTGAATATGCTAAAAATATTATAAACATTAGCTTTAATATCTTTGGAGATATTTTTTTTAATAATTTAGCCCCTATCGCTCCACCTACAAGACCTCCAATTGCACATTTTAACCCTAACCACCAATCAATATTATCAAATTTAAAATAAAATATACTACTTATAATAACCATAGGTAATATTGATAAAATAGATGTAGCTCTAGCTTTTTCTTCTGACATCTTAATTATATATACATATGCCGGAACTAATATTAAACCTCCACCAGATGCAAATAATCCACTTATAATACCTGCTATAAATCCAATTACTATTTTTACTATCATATTATTATTTTTCCAAATGAAAAAAATAATATTCTATTTTAATATTTTTTCTTCTGCAAATTTTGTTAATTCCATATCACATCTTAACATTTGTGTTATAATTTGCTCTTTTAATTCTTTATCTTTTATTTGCTCTGTTAAATCCATAAACTTCGTTAATTCCCTTAGGTACTGCTTATTTTCAAATTTCCAATTATGTTTTTCCTCTATCGTATCTTTCATTGTCATCAATCCTTTGATTAATTATAATCTATTAGTTAAGATAAGTAAAGAATTATAGCGACATGATTAAATTTTTATATTAACATGTCGCTCATATAATTATTCTATATTTTCATCTTTTATATAATATTTTGTTCCTAACATTTTATCTGGTAAATACTGTTGCTCTACATAGTGACCTGGAAAATCGTGTGGATATAAATATCCCTCATGATATCCCAATGCTTCCATTCCCTCTACTGGAGCATTTCTAATATGCATTGGTATTTCTCCAGTATCTTTATTAGCAACATCATCCAACGCTCTATTTATTGCTAAATATGATGCATTAGACTTCTTAGAAGTTGCTACATATACAGCAGCTTCTGCCAAAATTATTCTTGCCTCTGGCATCCCTATCATATGTATAGCTTGCATTGCAGATGTTGCTACAATTAATGCATTTGGATTTGCCATACCAACATCTTCTGAAGCTGCTATAACAATTCTCCTTGCTAAAAATACTGGATCTTCTCCTCCATTTAATGCTCTTGCTAGATAAAAAACAGCTGCATCTGGATCTGAACCCCTCATTGATTTTATAAATGCACTTATATTGTCATAGTGACTATCACCTTTTTTGTCAAAAATAGCTTTTCTTTCTTGAACACATTCTTTAGCGATTTCATTTGTTATATGTATATATCCATCTGCTGAAATCTCTGTAGTTAAAACTGCAACTTCTAGCCCATTTAAAGCTGTTCTTACATCTCCATTTGCAGTATCTGCTATCTTTTCTATTGTATCATCATCTATTTTTATATCATAATTTTTTAAACCATCTTCTCTTTCTAAAGACATTTTTAATACTTTTATTATATCTTGTTTAGTTAATGGATTTAGCTTAAATACCATAGATCTAGAAATTAAAGCTTTATTTACTTCGAAATATGGATTTTCTGTTGTTGCTCCTATTAATATAACTGTTCCATCTTCTACAAATGGTAAAAGGGCATCTTGTTGTAATTTATTAAACCTATGAATCTCATCTATGAATAATATACTTTTACCTTGTGGATTTAACATCATATTCTTAGTTTCTTCTACAACTCTTTTTATGTCTGAAACACCCGATGTAACTGCATTTATTTTATAAAATTTATATTTTGTTGTTTCACTTATTACTCTTGCAAGTGAAGTTTTCCCACATCCTGGTGGTCCAAATAAAATTATACTTGATAACCTATCTGCTTTTATTGTTCTATATAAAATTTTATCTTTACCTAGAATATGTTCTTGCCCAACATATTCGTCCAATGTTTTTGGTCTCATTCTATATGCTAATGGTTTGCTTAAATCCATTTTTCTCACCCTACATTCCTAAAAAGCTTAAAGCTTTCCTAATTATATCTTCAACAGTTAATGTATTAATATCTATTTTTGCTAATACACTTTCTATTTCTTGTCTTGTATATCCTAATACTTTTAAAGCTTGAATAGCCTCTTCTAAGTTATTATTCTCTACAATATTTGTTGTTACTTCTATATCATTTGATTTAATAGCATCTTCTGTCTTTAATTTATCTTTTAACTCTAGAATTATTCTTTGAGCTGATTTTGTTCCTATTCCTGGCACTTTTGTTAAAGTCTTTACATCATTAGAAATTACTGCTAATGCAAATTTAGATGGTGTAATTGAAGATAACATTGTTATTGCAGATTTTGCACCTACTCCGCTTACCCCTATTAATAACTCGAACATTCTTAATTCTTCGTTTGTTATAAAACCATAAAGACTTAATTCATCTTCTTTTACATTCATATATGTATGTATTTTTACAATTGTACCTGTTTCTTCTAATCTTTGTATAGCTGATTGTGACATAAATATTTTAAAACCTATACCATTTACATCTACAACTATATAATTTAATGCTTTTACTTCTAAAGTTCCTTTTATATATGAAAACATATCTTTCTCCTTTGCAAACAAATTTTCTCCTTTTGTATTATACCACACATTTTCTTTTTTGCAATATTATTCGTCCTTTTTGTATTCTAATATATCTCCTGGTTCACAATTTAATACTTCGCATAATTTATTTAATGTTGAAAATCTAATTGCTTTTCCCTTATTTGTTTTTAGTATTGATAAATTAGCAGGTGTAATTCCTATTTTTTCTGCAAGTTCATTTGATGGCATTTTTCTTTTTGCCATAACTACGTCTAAATTTACTATTATAGACATCTTATCACCGTCCTTTAAATTGTTAAATCATTCTCTTCTTTGTGTCTTATTGCTTCTTTATAAATTTCTAAAAGCATAATAATTCCTATTCCTAGTACAACAAATATTAAACCAATAAATGCTATAAACATACTAGAAAGCTGAGCATATGTTCTTATATATAAATCTTCCAATAAATCGTTTCCTATTAAAAATTTAAATAGTAAAGAAATCGCTATAAATAAAATTCCTGCAATAATAAATGAAGCCCATATAATTTTTAATCTTTTAATATTTTTCTTATTAAAAGCATCTTCTTCTTCGAAAGTTTTAAATATCTTTATAAAATTATAAACCACTATTACTGCTGGTATTGCAGTTACCATGAATAAATATAATATTATGTTTTTTGGTTCTTCTATAATATTAACCTTTGTAAAAATCGAAAAAACAATTAAGGCAATCTCTAAAATTATTACTATTGCTAAAACTACTTTAAGTCCAACTTTTACTCCTGCTGATAAACTATTTTTTCCTAATATCTTCATACTTATTCCTCCTTGCTTTATTTATTATATTTTGAGGCTTTTTGTTTGTCAATATTTCGTTCTCGTTAATCAATAAATTAATCCAAATATTAACAACAAAAAAAGAGAAACTGTGAAATTTCAAAGTTTTCTCTCTTCCTAATATAATAGACTCTACTATTCCAGTTTTCTCGTTCATGGAAATATTATATCTTGAAATATAAAAACCTCCATATTTGTCTACACTTTCAATTTGTTGTTTTAACTCTTTTGTCATTGGCTCATAAAAATGTCGGCATTTTGAATCCATATCCTAAAATCTTATTCCAAATTTTTCATGAAATCTTATTCCATCTTGTGTTCCATTTGGCATTAAGCTTCCTACTGGTACCCATACAAACTGACTTTTATCAGCTTTTCTTTCAATCACCAATCCATTATTCCATTTTTCCTTTAATATAAATATATCCGCTTGGAATTGGTGGAGTTTTAAAGTTATTAATGTTAATATTTTTAACCTCTTTTTAGAATGAAGATTTGTTTCATTCCCTTTAATATTAACTATTATCTCTTCATTTTGTCCATAAGTTATCTCAAAATCTTGTCCTTCTAATGTATTAAGTACAATTCTGCTATACCGATTTTTCATAGTCATTCCTCCTGCTGTTAAAATTATTATCGGTTTCAACATAGTTTTCACTAAGTTACTAATTATATCACGCTTTATGTTAATTGGTAAATTTTAGTTATTAATGTTTTCTAAAATATATTGGGAAACTGATTTACATTTTTTTATTTATAACTTTTATTCTAAATTTACATATTATATATTAGGTGATTTTATGGTTGATTATTTATATTTAAAAGATTCTCTTCATACATTTAGCCAAAATTATAATTTTCTAAAAATTTTTTCTATTGGAAAAAGCGTTTTAAATAATGAAATATATTGCATAAAATTTGGTATTGGAAAAAAAGAAGTATTATATACTGGTGGAATTCATGCTAATGAGTGGATAACATCTCTTCTTCTAATTAAATTTACTCATAATTTATGTAATGCTTTTGTTTCTAATTCACAAATCTATGGGTATGACGCAAAATATTTATATGAAAATTGCTCTTTATACATAATTCCTATGATTAATCCTGATGGAATAAATTTAGTTAATAATTTTTATTCTATAGATTCTGAAGTATATATATCTGCACATAATATTGCAAAAAATTATCCTGATATTCCTTTTCCTTCTGGTTGGAAAGCTAATATTAATGGTGTGGATTTAAATTCGCAATTTCCTGCTAATTGGAAATTAGGGAAAAAAATCAAATCTAACCTTGGATTTAATAAACCTGCTCCAAGAGATTTTGCAGGAGAAACTCCTCTTTCAGAGCCAGAGTCACAAGCCATGTATAATTTTACATTATTAAAAAACATTTCTTTATGTTTATGTTTTCATTCTCAAGGAGAAGTAATTTATTGGAAATACACCGATTTTTTACCACCTAATTCCTTAGACCTTGCAAAAGAATTTGCCCATGTAAGTGGATATGAGTTAGAGGACACTCCTTACAATTCTTCTTTTGGTGGTTTTAGAGATTGGTTCATTAGAAATTTTAATAAACCAGGATTTACGATAGAAGTTCGGAAAAGGTGAAAACCCCTTACCTTTAGATCAATTTAGTAAAATATATCATGATAACTTAGGAATTCTAATAAAGGGATTAAGAGATGCTCCTTAAATCCCGATTTATTCTGTGACAAAAAATAACCATTGAGTTTATATTTGGATTGCTAAGATAAAAGTAAACTTTTGTGCCAATTTTTTATTAGCAAATTCAATTTATAGCTCTATGGTTATTTTTGATTAAACTTTAATTTTTCTTATTTCTAAATATTTTATATGAAATACGATATGAAATATAATACATTAGTGTAAGTAAACAAACTACTATTAATATTCCAAATCGTTGAAAAAATACATTAATAGCTTCTATATTTATATTAATTCCTAAATTATGTGTTACTAAATATGCAATTCCTAAAGCTAATAATATTATTATAAAAAATAATATAAACATCTGTATTCTACCTTTTTCTGTTCCCCATTTATAAATACTTGGAATTTGTATAACTAAAATTAGCGAAATCCCAAATAATCCCCCTAATGTTGTAAACAATAAAGAATTATAGTCTATATTAATAATGTTATCAGCTCTTATATTATTTAATATATGTGCAAATATTGGAGTTATTATAAAGCCTATTATCCCACCTATTAATGCCATAGAAATTACTAAAATATATTTTTCCACTACTATTTCTTTTTTATTAACAGGTAAGGACAAAACATATTCATCTGACTTTGCAAGTTCGTCATAACTAAATGTTGATAAAGCTATCATTCCAGTCATTGTAGTCATCACTATTGGAATGTATTTCCACATTTCTTCTCCAGCGCCACCTATTGCAAGTACACATACAAACATTACTAATAATGAGATCTTATAGCTACTTAAATTTAGCATATCTTTTTTTATTAAGCCACAAATTTCTTTCACTTATTTTTCCCCCTTTATATAAAATAGCATTATATCTTCAATTGATGCCTTATCTATAGTAGAAATTCCATATTTACTCTTTATCATTTTTTTATTATTTACTAGTACTTCATATTGATATTTCTCTTTTCTATAATACTCATAATCTTCTTTAGCGATTTTGCTAAAATCTTTTTCGTCACATTTAATAATACCATAGTTTTCTAGTATTTCTGATGTAGGTAGATTAAGTGTTATTTCACCATTTTTTATAAACATTATATAATCAGAAATATGTTCCAAATCTGTTGTTATATGTGTAGAAATAAGAATTGATCTTTTTTCATCCTCTGCTATAAACTGTCTAAAAATATCTAAAATTTCATTTCTTACAATAGGATCTAATCCACTAGTTGGCTCGTCTAATATTAATATTTGAGGTTTATGTGATATTGCTGTAGCGATTTTTAATTTCATTTTCATTCCACTAGAAAAATCCTTAATCATTTTATTCTCTGGAAGCTTAAATATTTTTATATAGTTTTCAAAAAGCTTTTTATCCCACGTATTATAAAAGTTCTTCATTATCGAATTTATTTTTTTAGGGGTTAAATATTCTGATAAAAAACTGTCATCAAGAACTACACCAAGTTTACTTTTTATCTCCTTTTCATTTTGTTTAATATTTTTTCCAAAAACTTGTATTTCTCCTTCTGACTTTATAATATTTAGAATCGACTTTATTGTTGTAGTTTTTCCTGCTCCATTTTCCCCTATTAAGCCAACGATACTACCTTCTGGAATTTCAAAACTAATATTTTTTAATTCAAAGCCTTCATATTTCTTATTTAAATTTTTAACTTTTATAGTTGCTTCCATTTATAAATCCTCCTCAAACATAATCTTTATTAAATTAATTACCTCTTCCTCGGTAATTCCATAAATTTTTGACAGTTTAACAACTGTACTTATATTTTTTTCTATCTCCTTTAGTTTTTCTTCTCTTAATAGTTCCAAATTTTTAGGTAACACATAACTGCCTTTACCCTGAACAGTTTTTATAAATCCCTCTGCTTCTAATTCGTCATAAGCTTTTTTTACAGTTAAAAAGCTTATTTTTAAATCATTTGCCAGTGCTCTTACAGAAGGTAAAATTTCTTCTTCTTTTAATTCATTTGTATATATCGCTTGTTTAATTGCTTTTTTTATTTGTTCATATAACGGATCACTACTACTATTACTAATAATAATATTCATTTTTTCCTCCTTTCGAACTGTTATATTTAATATATAACAGTATATAACAGTTGTCAATATCTTTTTATAATCTTTATAACTAGATTTTATACACATTCAAAAAAGCCTACCTTATCAAAAATAAAGTACGCTTTTTTATTTTATACTAGGGAAAAAAGGAACGTCCCCCAAATCCTTAGAAGCGTTCCAAATCCGTATATTTTCTTCTATTCTTTTGAAAATAATATTTTTTCTGATTTATATTGTTTAATAATGTATGTTAATACAATTGATATATATATATAATTGTTGGGACTACCATTAAAGTTATATTTAACCAATCTATCTTTCCTGCACTTGTATCTGTAAAAACTACTACATAATTTATAAATGGTATTATAGAAAGTAGTGATGTTCCTGTTACACCTATCATCAATGCAATCATTCTAAGTAATGTTGTTTTTCCGGCACAATTTGGCCCTAAATTTCCAATAATCTTACCATCGTTGGCTTCAAATGTTATTCCATTATCTGCATAAAATTCTTTTTTGATCTTTTTATTTTCATATCTTATAAATTTCTTTTTTAAAATTCTCAACTTTAATCATATACTTCCCCTTTTACCTAAATATTTAAATCGTAAATTTTTCCTTCTTTAGCATATTTTATTAGTAGATTAGCTTCAAATTCTACTAAATTTCTACCACTGTTGTATGCTTTTTCTGATAAAAACCAATTTTCTTTATCTGTAAATCCATCTTTGGCAGGAACTAGAATATAATCTATGTTTGTTTTATAATATTTTTTCATTATTGCCATACATCTTTTTAAATGAAATTCTGACGAAATTAATATAACTTCTTGTATATTCTCATGTAAATTATTTAATATCTTAGCTACATTTATTCCATTTTCAATTGTTGAATTTGAAGAATTATCTAATATTAAATGTTGTGGACTTATCCCATTTTTTACTAAGCTGGCTTTCATTAACTCTGCTTCAGGAACATCTTCATTATTTTTGTTACTTATCCCTCCTTTTCCACCTGTTAATATAAGTTTTTCTACTCTGCCTTCTTTATATAATTTAATTGCTTGCTCTATTCTATATTTTTGCAATGTATAACTGCCAAATACTATTCCATATTTAGCTGATTTTCCACTATCATTTATATCGGAAAATACAATTTTTTCTATTTGCTTATCTGTTAAGTTTGCATTGTTTATTTCAGATAATTTCACAATATTACTCCTTATTTCTATATTTTATATATCTTTGTATTAAATCTTTATCCATTAAGTTTTGTGGTAATTTGTTAACAGCAAAAAACTTTAAGTCTTTAGATTCTTTTTGCATAACAAAATTACCATTATTTTTATCTATAATCTCTGCATAATCACAATCTAACTTACCAGTGTATTTTGATACAACATATAAAACTGTATTATTATATACTTTATCTCCATTTGGATAAGTATCTTTTCTACTTTCTCCAGATATCACATCTATCAATACTAAATTTTCTTTATTAACTTTTAGTCCTGTTTCTTCGAACAGTTCTCTTATCGCTACTTCTTCAAAAGTTTCGCCTAATTCCTGAAGACCTCCTGGCAAACACCAAACTTCTCTATCTACTTTTTCTTCCAGTAGAATTTCTTTTTCTTTATTTTCAACAATTATTGCACTGCCATTTTGAAACAAAGGCATATGTCTTAACTCTGGCTTTAATGCATTTCTTAATTTTAAAATATAACTTAATTCCATTTTATTCTCCTTCTAGCACTGCTTTTATCTCTTCTCTTTCTCTACATTCTATTGGTATAAATATTGATGCCTTTTTATTTTGTGTTATTGCTGCAATTATAATATCATTATCTCTTAATAATCTTTCACTTGCATATTTTACTATTATTCCCTTATTTTTTACTGCTTCTAATACTACTTCTTTGTCATCTCTAAGTTCTTCACTTGCATAATACAATACTTGACCATCTATTTTACAGCCTTCCAAAATTACTTCTTTGTCTGCTTTTAATTCTTCTGATGCATAGCATACAACCCAACCAACTTCTTTTACTGCTGTAAGTACAACATCTTTATCATCTTTTAATCTATCACTTGCAAATTCCAAAACTTCACCATTTCTTTTAATTGCATCTAACATTAGTTCTTTATCATCTCTAAGTGCATCACTTGCAAATTCAATTAAAGTTGGTGTTTCTTCTATTGCTTTTAACACAAGCTCTCTATCATTAGAATTTTCTATTACTTCGTCTTTGCTAATCATTTTGTAACCTCTTTTCTATTACTTTAAAAATTCTATTAGCTATAAAATTATATAATACTCCTACAAATATTGATGTTATTCCTAAAATAACTATTGGCACAATATTGCTTGCATCTAATCTTATAGAGAATAAATCTCTAAACAAACTTATACCTAATGTAAATATTGTAACAACTCCTACAAACAAAATAGTTCTACTTACATTAAATGGTCTAGATATTTTAAATAATAATATAAATCCAGTTATTGCTGTTACTACAACACATACACTTGAATAATTCAATTCATCTAAATTATATATACTACTAATTATTCCTATAATAATTATATTTGTAACTACTGTCAATGCTGTAGGTAGTGCTCTTTTAATAACATTTATTATAAATTTTCCTTTTATTCTTTCTTTATTAGGCTCTAATGCTAAAATTACTGAAGGTATTCCTGTTACAACTAGATTTATTAAAGTTAATTGAATTGGTATAAATGGATATGGCATGTTTATAAATACAAATAATACTGCAAGTATAGTTGCATATATTGTTTTTACTAAAAATAATGTTGCAGATCTTTGTATATTATTTATTGTTCTTCTTCCTTCATCTACAATATTAGGCATAGATTTAAAATCTGAATCCATTAATACTAATTGTGATACATTTCTTGCTGCATCACTTCCATTTACAACAGATATACTGCAATCAGCATTTTTTAATGCTAGTACATCATTTACACCATCACCAGTCATTGCAACTGTGTGTTTCTCTTCCTTTAGTGCAAGTATTATTTCTTTCTTTTGTTCTGGAGTAACTCTTCCAAATACGGTGTATTTAACAGCTGCTTCTCTTAGCTCTTCTATAGTCTTAAATGTTCTTGCATCTATATAATTATCGTAATCTTTTACTCCTGCTTTTTTTGCTATATTTGAAACTGTTATTGGATTATCCCCAGATATTAGTTTTATAGCTACTCCTTGTTTATCAAAATATTCTAATATTTCTTTAGAATTCTTACGAATTACATCTGATATTAATATATAGCCAACAATTTCTATATTACTTGGTAATTTATCTACTATTTTTGCTTTACTTTTGCCTATCGCCACAACTCTATATTCTGAAATATATTTTTCTATATCTTTAGGCGTGTTTCCTATAACCTCTGGTGCACCTAATACATATGTTATATCTTCGAAACTAATACCAGACCATTTATTAGCAGATTTAAATGGCATTTTTGCTATAACTTTTAATTCTTTATTAGATATAAATTTTTCTCTTACTGCTTCTATTGTAGAGTTTTTATCTTCTGAATACTTTCCTAAAATTCCAAGAATTTCTTTTAGTTCGTTAGTTGTGCAATCATTATATGGAATTATCTTATCAACAGTCATCCTTCCTTCTGTAATAGTTCCTGTTTTATCAAGACATAATACATCTACTCTAGCTAATGTTTCTATACAATACAATTCTTGAACTAAGACTTTCTTTTTAGCTAGTCTAGTTACGCTTACTGCTAATACTGTACTGGTTAATAATACCAATCCCTCTGGTATCATACCTATTAAAGCTGCAACTGTACTTACAATTGCCTGCTTATAATCATTACCTTGTAAATCTAACTGATTAAAGAATAACAATATTCCAACAGGGATTATTGCAAAAGAAATTATTTTTATTATTTTATTTAAAGAATTCATTATTTCAGAATTCACTTTTCTTTTTTGCTTTGCTTCATGAGATATCTGAGCTACATAGTTTTCCTTTCCAATATGTTCTACTTTTGCAAAACATTTTCCACTAATTAGGTAACTTCCAGATAATAATTTATCTCCTTTTTTCTTCTCTATATTATCTGGTTCTCCTGTTAAAAGTGACTCATTTACTTCTATTTCTCCACTTAGAATAATACTATCTGTTGGTATCTGATTTCCAGCATTTAATTCTATAACATCATCTAATACAAGTTCAAAATTACTTATTTCTTCTGTTTTTCCTTCTCTGATTACTTTTGTTTTTGTTTGAGCTAAAAATGAAAGTTTATCGATTGTTCTTTTTGAATGTATTTCTTGGATTGTACTTATTAATGTATTTAAAATTACGATTATTATAAATAGTAAATTTTTATATGCACCTACAAAAAATATTAATAATGCTAAAACAAAATTCATTATATTAAATAATGTAAAAAAATTTGAAATAATAATTGCTCTTATACTTTTCGTTTTTACTGTTGTATCAATATTAATTAATTTTTCTTCTCTTCTTTTATTTACTTGTTCATAATTTAAACCTGTCTTATAATCTGGATTATATCTTTGCACTTTTTTCACTCTTTTCAATTTTTTACAAATTATATCATGCCATTATATCTATATCAATTTAGATTTTCTTAATTTTTATATATTTTTTTAAATTGAAAAAACTCAGTTACCGCTTACGCGACATCTGAGTTTTTTTTCTAACATTCTTCGGCGTTACTTGACCATTATAACAGCTGTTATTTTGTCTGCAAGTACTATTATATACATTACCATAATATTTTAGGAAACTGAATTGATTTTATAAATTTGCAATGTTTTAAATGCATTGGCTAATCCGACAGAGAAGAACAAATTTAAGTTCAGCATCTCTAATTGAGATTAATTATTTCTTTATACTGATCAGAAATTCATACGTTGCTTTCGAGGTTTAGTTTAAGTTTAACTCACATATATGAGAGGGCTTAGTTTTTAGCTTTATTGCCTTTACATTATATTGATAAAGTTATTAAGCCTACTAAAATTAATCCTATTAAAATCCATTGTTTTTTCTTTAATTTTTCTTTTAAGAAAATTCTTGATAATATAACTGTTACAATACTATATGCTGCAATATATGGTGAAGCTATAGCTGCATCTCCAAATGCAAAAGCATAAATGTATGTATATTGCCCAGCTGTCTCTACTAATGTTCCAAGTAATTTTAATTTATTATCTTTAATCTTTATAAATTTATAATCTCTTTCTTTGTATTTTACTATTATTGCACAAATAATTCCAATAACTCCATATATTAATGAATATGCTATAATTACTTGCTCTGCTGATAAGTCTGCTTCTAAAGTATAATCATCCATAAATGAACCTATACCATCTAATAACCAATATCCTAAAGCAAATGCTATACCTTTTAAATATAATAGATATGCTCTTTTGGCATTTCTTTCATCTGCTTCTTTATCTCCTGATTCTAGTCTTAATACTTCATCTTTATTTATTGATAATAGAATCATAGCTATTATAATTACTGCAATTGCTATTATTTGTGGAATCCCAACTTCTTGTCTTAATAAGATTATACAAAGTATTGTAGTTATTGCACATGATGAATTCTGCAATGGTGATAAAATTGAAACTTTTACTAAAGTCATTGCTTTATATGTACAAAACATTGATACAATATATATTAATGCTACTGGTAAATATGTTTTTATTATCTCTAGATTCATTTGTGTCCTTGTAATAAGCATAAAAATTAATGCACATATTCCTAGCATTATTCCATTGTATGAAATTAATTTTAATACACTATGTTTTTCTATTGTAGAAACTTTTTTAAATATGGTTTCCGATGTTCCCCATAATAATACTGTTATTGTTGCAAATATTAGCCACATAATTTTTCCCCCTTAATATTTAGTTATTCATTTTCTATTCTGAATAACATAATTATGGGCTATTTATTTTTACTAATTCCCTCACTTATCCATCTCCTTTTAATACGCTAAAATTATATTATCAAAATGGCTAAGTGTCAAATTTACTCTAAGTTCATTATTATATTGTCTTACACAGTAAAACAATAATAAGCTTTCCTCGTGGAAAGCTTGATATTATATTATTATTTAAGCTGATTTTAATTCTAAGCGTAACTTATCTGCAATCATTGCTATAAATTCTGAACTAATTGGTACTGTAAAAATATGTTACACTGTGAAATTCTCAAGAAATACAAACAATAATTAACAAATACCGCCCAATTTATTGCTCTGTTTGTTGGTTTTCTATTAGATTATTTGTTGCCATTTTACTATGTTGTGGGAGAAGTGTCAAGGGTAGAAAATAATATTCTTCCAACTCTAACAAATTCAATGTACGATTTCCAAATTATATCTGCTAATTCGTTTATTTTTTCAGCTATATTATCTAAATTACTACTATCTATTCTAATATTTTCATCTTTATGAATTGCTATCCACTTTTGTGTTACAGAATATTCCGTACCTAATATATTTTCAGGAAATGTATTTAGACCTATATAGTTTTTAAATCTAGAAATATTATTAAACAATTTGCTCCTTTGAGCTTCTAACAATGGATTTAAAAATTCATTATTAGGGTCATATGAATAATCTATTAGATTGAAAATAGAATTAAATGTATTAAATTCAAATTTTGAACTTAAGTCTTCTTTGCATAAAGATTTTTTTACATTCTGGGTAAAAGCACTATTTATACTTTCAAATAATTTTTTATCTTCAAGAAAAACTTTTTCATCAATTTGACTATAAATATTATTTCCACTAGCAACTTGTTTATACCAATTATCCCTATGCATATATAACTCTTGAGAACTATATTGTGTTCCTCTTGGGTGTTTTTTATCTATTTTCCCCATATCACTGTGACAATCAAAGCATAAAGGGATACAATTATCAAATGTATTTTTTCCGCCATCTGCTACTTGAATAATGTGATGTAATTCTATTTTTTGTCCACAAAATTTATGACAAATTGCACAACATCTTCCACTTGCCACCAATACTTTATCTTTTATACTTCTGTTAAACCCCATTTTATTAGTTTCCTTTCTATACTTTTATTCTAAAAATATTTATAAACTAAAATTCCTGTATGAATTATCTATGATATCTTGATTTATTCCAATATATCTTAATGTTACTGAAGGAGAAGCATGATTAAATATCTCTTGTAATATTGCAACATCTTTGTACTGTTGATAATGCCAATATCCAAATGTTTTCCTCATTGTATGAGTACCTATTTCTTTTAATCCAATTCTTTTTCCTGCTTCATTTATTATCCTATATGCTTGTACTGTAGTAATAGGGGTATTATTTCCTTTTCTACTTTTAAATAAGTATTCACCGAATTGCATATCTTTAGTATATTTCTCCATTTCAATTAAGAGCCCATTACATAAAGGAAATCTTTTTTTCTTTCCAGTTTTTTTCTCAATAACAGTTACATGGGCTTTCATTGTATTATCTAAATTTCTAACATCATCTTTTTTTAATGCAACAATATCAGATATTCGCATCCCAGAATTTATACCGGTATAAAATAGCATAAAATCTCTTGTTCCATTTTTCTTTAATTCATTCTTTAATTCTTCTATTTTTTCTTTATTTCTAATTGGTTGAACAGTATTCATTTTTATCTCCTTTTTGCACATTATATTACATTAAATGTATCATGTCAACGCAATATAATACATTAAATAAATGAAACTCACATGTACTTTTAAGAAACGTATTGATATTAGTGTGTTTTATTATATTTAACTGAATGTAATAAAATGGATTAGAAAACCTAGAAGAATAAAACTTTTGGAGGATATATGATGGAGCAGATTTCTTTACAAGATACTGATGGATTTTTAAGTGATAAATATTCTATTACTGTTGATAAAATAAAAACTAACTATAAAGAATGGTTTTCCCTTGTTCAAAAAATAAATTGTTTAATATATGATATGTACACTAACTTTGATGTAAAAAATAATGATACAATTGGTATGTATTTATTGTCTAGTTTTTCTAAAGTACATAAATCATTTCAAGCCTGTTCAATTTTATATAGTTATGGTTTAGAAGATGATGTATGTATCATATTTAGAACAATGTTAGAAAGTTTATTTGTTGCTAGTAGTATAAAAAAAGATAGTAATAATTTTAATAAATTACTCAAAAACCAAGAAATTGAAAATACTATAGAAACTAATTATTTAATAAAGACTGGCGTTATTAAAGATAAAAAAATTCAAAATGTTAATTTTGATGAAAAAACTTCTATTTATAATTTCGCTAAACTATCAGATTATGAAGAAATGTACCATACCGCTTATTCCTATCTTTCTTCATATGTACATATCGATTTAAATGCATTAGCCAAAAACTTTATTTTAAGAAAACAAAAAGTATATTCTATTTGTATTTCTCCTTCAGCAGATGATTTATGTTTTATTTTGACCGAAGCAGTTGGTTTAATGTTAGCATATATAGACATTGTAAAAGATTACTTAATTGAAGATTATACTAATGAATTAAATAATCTAAAATCACTTCATAAACAACTTCAAGCGAGAAATAAATAATATTTCCCAAGAATTCCACTTAATAATTTGACTTTTATTAGTTTCTATGCTAATATATAAGTAGCTTAAGCAAATGTGTCTTTAATCGTATGAAGTCAATTTGCTATCAGTATGTGTACTGCAATTGCACATACTATTTTTTTTTTGCCTAAAAAAAGTAGGAGCGAACTGCAATTTCACTTCTACTTCCGACTATGTATTGTATACTCCTAGTCTTTGTCTTCGTTTGTTTCTTCAGCTTTTGATTTTTCTGCTAAAAGCATATCTATCAATTGCCAAATCAAATCGTATGAAGTCATAATTTACTATCCCCCTTTCTACCTTTAAGCGAAAGGTTGGTAGTATTTTACAATAATTCTATTTAAATTACAATCCAATAAATTTCCTGATTTTCTGCATATTTTAATGATTTTCTCATTTTACTACCTTATTACGGTTAATTTCACATTTTGCCCATTATCTAATTTAATTTCTAAAATCTTTTCTTTTTCTCTATATATTATCTTATATTGCGAAGCTATATCAATTCTTATATTATGCAATAATTCCAAAATATTTAATATTTTTTTATGACTATATATGCATATTGCTTTTATAAAGCTAATATGTCCTTCAATCATCCCTTCTAGTTCTAACAATAAAGTCCTTAAATGAAAATTATCTTTTATTATTTTACTTAAATCCTTTTCTTTCACAATCATAATATTCACTCTTACCCTCTCTTTAAATTAGCTAAAGGTGAATATTTTTGATAATTAATCCTCAAATCATTTTCGTCTAAATCTAGATATGCCTCTTCTGTTACTTTTACAGAAGAATGTCCTAATATTCTTGACAAAGTATATATATCTCCACCTTGCATTAAAAATCTTTTTGCAAAGTTGTTTCTTAACATATGCGGATGAATTTCGGATAAGCCTATCCTTTCCCCATATTTCTTAAAATTCGTTTCATAGTTATTTACTTTTAATAATTTCCCTTTATTAGTACAAAATACATATTTAGATTGTCTATATCTGTCTTTATACTGTGACCATCTCCTTAATTGTTTTAACATTTCTTGAGAAAAGAAAACATATCTATCTTTCTTTCCTTTTGTATTTTCTGCTTTTAACAATATTGTTCTCTTTATAAAATCAATATCTGTTTCTTCAATAAGTAAAGTTTCACCCAATCTCATACCTGTATCAAATATTAATTGAGCTACAATATAGTCTCTATATTCATGGAATTTTGATAAATCAAAAGCTTTTAGCAACCTATTAAAGTCTCCGTCCTCAATAAATCCAACTACCTTTCTCGCACATTTTATTTCTTTTATCCTTGCTACAGAATTAGTCATAATATATCTATTCTCATAAAGATAGTTATAAATACTTTTATGTTTCTAATATAATTATTAATTGTAGTTATACTAATCTTTTTTCCATAGTCATCTCTATTTTCTGGGAAATTAATAATTTTTGTATTTTGATTACTTACTACTGTATATTTTCCTCTTTCCTGTAAATATTTAATATATTCTCTAATGTGTAACTCTTTTGTATCTCCTGCTGATTTAACCTTATATTTATCTTTTAAATATTGTACTAATAATCTTAAGGTTTGCTCATAACTCCCAATTGTTTTTGTTGCTAAATTTCTACTTGTGCAATAATCCATAAATTCATCTACATCATAATCAATTTGCTCCATAATAAAAAACCTTCCTTCTTCAAAAATTCATGTATAAATATTCAAAACATGAACCAATGAATAAGAAAAGTTTATAGGTTTAGTTTTATTTCATTTATTGGTTTAATAGCGGATTTTTTACTAAATCTATATGTATTTTTATATACTTTATAGGTTTAGTGGTTATTTTTTCCAGCTTTGTATTAATTCCGCTTCTAGTCTTTCCACAAATTCTATGCACTCTTTAACTCTAGTCTTAGCTTATCAGCTATCATTGCTATAAATTCACTATTTGTAGGTTTTCCTTTTGTAGCAGATACAGTATATCCAAATATATTTTCTACTTCATCTGCTTTTCCTCTACTCCATGCAACTTCTATTGCATGACGAATTGCACGTTCTACTCTACTTGGTGTTGTGTGGAATTTCTTAGCTATGTCGGGATATAATTGTTTTGTTATTTGATTTATTACTTCTATATCATTTACTACCATCATAATTGCTTCTCTTAAATATTGATATCCTTTTATATGCGCTGGTACTCCTACTTCATGTATTAAATTTGTTACCAAAGCCTCTAAATTTCTTTCATCTTTCTTATTTTCTGGAGATATATCTATGTATTGTGGTTTGCTTTCTCTTGCAATAAAATTATTATTTGGAGTAGGTTGATAATATCTTAAATCTCTTATTCTTTTTATTAAAAGTTCTATATCAAATGGTTTTACAACATAATATTGTGCACCCAATGATATTGCCTTTTGAGTAATTTTATCTTGACCTACTGCAGATAACATTATACTTATTGGCTTTTTAGTCATTGTAGTTTCATTAAGCTTTTCTAAAACTCCAATTCCATCTAAATGTGGCATTATTACATCTAGTAATAAAATATCTGGATGTGTTCCTTTAATAATTTCAAAAGCTTCATTTCCATCCTTTGCAATACCTACAACTTCAATATCTTCCATTTTTTCTAAATATGCTGATAAAGTCCTTGTAAAATCAATATTATCATCAGCAATTAATATAGTAATTTTCTCTTTCAATTTTCTTCCCCCTACTGTTAGAATTTGTAAATTTTTTACAATTCAAATTATATTATCTTTTTCCATTTTTTGCAAGTGCTTTTTGGAAATTTTTTCAAGTTATATTGGAAGATTTTGTATTTTGCCAGAAAAAATCACTATTTCATATTATATAAATTTTTCTTGTATAATTTCATAATTTAAATAATCAAAATTTAAGTTTTCTTTATTCCTAAATACTTCTTTTTCTTCTTTTTTAAACTCTAATTTCACACTAACATTTTCCAAATATTTTATATCTATTATTTTTATCTCTTTTTTCTTACAAAAATATCTTAACTTTTCTAAATCTTTATATTCTACTTCTAATGTTGCAACATATCCTTCTTGTTTTAATATTATAACACTTTTCTCTATTACATCTTGTGTACTTTGTGAATATGCTCTTACTAATCCACCTGTTCCAAGCAATATACCTCCAAAGTACCTTGTAACTACAACCAAAACATTACATAAATTTTCTTTTTTTAAAATGTTAAGCATTGGTGCTCCTGCTGTCCCTGATGGTTCACCATCATCACTACTCCTATCTATTATGTTACCGTCTTCTATTACTCTATATGCATAGCAATTATGTCTAGCATCATAATATTTCTTTCTTATTTGCTCTAGTTTTTCTTCTGCTTCTTGTGTTGTACTAACATAAAATATGTTAGCTATAAATTTTGACTTTTTCTCTACTAGTTCGCTTGTTTCCTGTTTTTCAATAGTATTATATACTTTCATTTATTCACCCTTTAATTACTATTTAATCCTGCTGTATAACCAGTTGAATATGCTATCTGCAAATTAAATCCACCAGTATAAGCATCTACATCTATAATTTCTCCGGCAAAATATAATCCTTTTATAAGTTTTGACTCCATTGTTTTAGGATTTATCTCTTTTACATTAATTCCTCCTCGTGTAATTATGGCTTCTTCTATTGGTCTAAATCCACTAATTGTAATTTCAAAACATTTTATTACACGAATTAAATTTTCTCTTTCTTGTTTAGTAATTTCATTAATTCTTTTTTCATTTTTAATTTTCGCTTTTTTAATAACTGGCTCTATCATTTTTTTAGGTAATAATTCATTTAAACTATTTATAATTTGTTTATTTTTAAACTTTTCAAAATCTCTAAGTAAACGTAGATTTAATTTTTCTTCATTTAGGGCTGGTTTTAAATCTATTTGTAATTTTATTTTTCCCTTTTGTAATAATTCTTCTACATTTTTATATCTTAATATATGTGCAGAACTACTTAATATTGTTGGACCAGATACTCCGAAATGTGTAAATAGCAATTCTCCAAAATCCTCGTATATCTTTTTATTTTTCTCTTCATCTACAATTTTCATAGAAATATTTCTTAAAGATAGCCCTTGCATTGTTTGGCATAACTGTAAATCTTCATTTTTAGAAATCAAAGGAACCAATGAACCACTTATTTTAGTTATAATATGTCCAAATTCTTTTGCAATCTTATATCCATCACCAGTAGAACCTGTAAGTGGATAACTTTTTCCTCCTGTTGCTAATATTACTTTCTCTGTTAATATTTCTTCTACTACACCACTTCTTTTATTTAAATAAATAACTTTATTTACTGCATTGTCCTTTATTTTAATCTCTTTTACTTCTGTTTCTGTATATATTTTTACATTATTCTTTTTCATTTCGTTTTCAAATGCTTGTAAAACATCTAATGACTTATCAGAAAGAGGAAAAATCCTATTTCCTCTTTCTTCTTTTACATTAACATTGTTTTCTTTTAACAAAGTTATAATATCTTGATTAGTAAAATTCTTAAAGGCACTATATAAAAATTTACCATTCTCCGGAATATTTTCTATAAACTTATCCATTGGCAAACTACTTGTAATATTACATCTACCTTTTCCTGTAATTAATAGTTTTCTTCCACAACTTTTCATTTTTTCTAATAAAATTACATCATTACCTTGTTTTGCAGAGGTTATCGCAGCCATCATTCCAGCTGGTCCCCCGCCTATTACTACTACTTTCATATTCTTCATCTTTCCTATTTATTTTTTAACAAATTCTCTACAGCTTTTAAAACACCTAGCTTTCCATATTGATATGTTAGTCCACCTTGTTGAAATGCTATATACGGAGATCTTATTGGTCCATCACAAGATAATTCTATTGAAGACCCTTGTGTAAAGGCTCCTGCAGCCATAATTATTTTATCTGTATATCCAGGCATATCCCATGGTTCTGCTACAGAGTTTGAATCTACTGGTGATCCCATTTGTATTCCTTGACAATATTTTATAAGATCATCTGGATTTCCAAATTCTATATTTTGTACAATGTCTGCTCTTTCTTCATTATACATAGGTTCTGTTTTATATCCAAGCTCTTCCATTATCTTACTAGTTAATACAGCTGTTTTTAAACTACTTGCTACAACACTTGGAGCAAAAAATAATCCTTCTAAGAATTGTTTATTAACACCTAATGTTGGGCCAACCTCTTTTCCTTCTCCTGGAGCTGTTAATCTTTCTGCAACTAAATTAATTAAATCTTCTTTGCCTACTACATATGCGCCATTTGGAGCTATCCCTGCTCCTAAATTTTTAATCAAAGATCCAACTGCAATATCTGCACCTACTTCTATTGGCTCTTTTTCTGTAACAAATTCACAATAACAATTATCTACCATAATTATTACATTTGTATCAACTTCTCTTATTTTCTTTATTACTTTTTCTAATTTTCCTATACTAATTGTTTTTCTTGTTGAATATCCCTTTGATCTTTGAATTTCTATAAGTTTTATCTTATTATTCTTTAAAGTCTCTTGTATTTTTTCATAATCAAAATCATTATTTACTAATTCGATTTGCTCATAGTTTACTCCAAATGATTTTAAAGAACTATTATTTTCCTTTATTCCAATTACTTCATGTAATGTATCATATGGTTCACCTGTAATACTAAGTAATGTATCTCCTGGTCTTAATAAACCAAATAATGTTACAGTTAATGCATGAGTACCGGAAATAAATTGATTCCTTACTAAACTGTCTTCTGCTTTAAATATTTGTGCATATATTTTCTCTATTGTTTCTCTTCCTATATCACTATATCCATATCCTGTTGTTGTTCCGAAATGGATTTCTGATAAGTTGTTATCTTGAAATGCTTTTAATACTTTTAAACTATTAATTTCGCATACTCTTTCTATTTTACTAAATTCTTCTTTTAATTCGTTTTCTGCCTTAATTGCTAATTCTTCTACTTTATTTGATATTTCTAATTCTTGGTACATTTTATTCCTTCTTTCTAAATTTGATAATAGGGCGCCTTTACGCCCTATTATCTTTTGTGATTTTTTATTTAACTATTGCGCTTTTTTATTCGTTTACATCGTCTGTAAAATATTCTTCTTCATAGCCAGAAATAACTTTATAATATTTTCCTATAAAATAAGGTTCTCCATTTTGTTCTGGTATAGTGTAAGTAGGTTCTAAAATCACATTACCATCTTTATCTATAACGCCCCACTTACCGTCCTTTTTTATTCCAGCAAATCCTAATTCATTTAATTCTGTAACCTTATCATATTGGTAATCTATTTTTACATTGTTATTTTTATCTACAAATCCCCATTTTCCATCTTTTTCTGATGCAAAAAGTGTATTTTCTGGGAATATTTCAAAATCTGTTTTTAATGATCCATCTAAACTTACATAAGCAGTTTGTGTACTAGAATATACTTTTACATAATTATCTTTTATATCTAATTTTCCATTTTCCATTGATATTATCTTAGTCATTTGCTTATTATATAACTCTAAAACATTTCCTGCCATTGTTTGAATAATATCACTATTATCTAATTTTTGAATAACTTCGTAATTTGTTGGAAGAATTTCTTCTCCTTTATCATTTACTATTCCTGATTTACCAGAATCTCCACCTACAATAAAATAGTTATCATATAAATATTGTATATAATTATATTTATTTTCTATTAATGTATTTCCGTCTTTTGAGATAACACCATATTTATCATTTGTATCAATTGTTATACTGTAATTTTCATTTGAAGTTTTTAATACATTGGCATATCTAAGATTTTCCTGTTTTGTACCTGCTAAGTCATAGGTTTCTGAATTTCCATTTTTTGTTGCTAGTATATAATTTCCTGGAATTTGTATTTGGTCATATTCTACATTTAAAATTTGTTTACCATTTAAATCTGTTACTCCGAATTTATTATCTTTCTTTAATATTAATAATTCACTATCTTCATTATAATTTATAGATTGATAATTATTATCTAGTAACACTTTATCATTTTTATATAGTTGTATTTTTCCGCTTTTTTCTGCAACTAAATAAGTATTAGCATCATTTTTTACATTATTCATTCTATATATTCTATCAAAATCTGTTTCTAAATATTGTTGCCTATCACTATTTAAGTAACCATATTGCATTTTTCCATTTTCATCATTTTTTCCTACTATATAACCATCTAATGCATATTCTTTTTCTATACTGTAATAATTATCTCCTGTTATATAATCATATTCAAAATTTACTAATTTACCACCATTTATATTTATAACACCATATTTACCATCTTTTTTTACAATTAATTCGCCTTCCCTGTATGGCATATTTCTTATTTCTTCATATATTGGCCTTGTTATATCTTTTCCATTAAAATCTATAATTCCATATTTACCATCTTTCTGATATTGTAATACTGTTTTTTCATATGGAATACTACTTACGATTTCCTTTACATCTATAGTATTTACATTTTCGTAATTAGTTAATATTTCTTCATTTTTTTCATTTAATACCTTTGTTTTATATTCACCTGATGCAGCATTGTAATCATATATGCAGATAAATATAGCTTCTTTGGGATTTGGAATCTTTATTGTGTTATATTCTGGTTCGATAATAACTTTTCCGTCTTTATCTATAACTCCTGCTTTGCCATCACTAATTATTTTATAATAGTTTATATCTGCAGATGAGATTTCTTCTACAGTATAATTCTCTTTTGCTTTATTTATAGCTATTATAATTCCCGTAATTATAGCTATTATTATAATTACAGCTACTACACTTAAACTTATTCTCTTTAGTTTTCTATTATCTTTTCTTTCTTGAAATTTCATTACAAATATTCCTCCTATTTGAATATTCCCATTTTTCGTTAGTTATAGTCACGTTCTACATAATTATATATTTTTGGCAAATATCTGTCAATGAAATTTATATATCTATTTATTTTTTACATTCCAGTTTTTGGTAATCGTTTTACTTCATTTTTTATTTTTAAAATATTTTCCGAAATTTGTATTTCTGGCTTTTCTTCCTTTGAGTTTTTTATTGTAACAGTTAATTCTTCATTAAATTCTGGTCTTATCTGTATATAATTATCATATAAAATATAGCCGGCTGGTGCTTGTATCTCTTTTATATAATATGTTCCCGGAAGTATATTTTCTAGCACAACTTCTCCGTTTTTGTCTGTTATAAGCTCTGAAATAATGACATTTTTATCTTTATCTAATAACTGAAAAATAGCATTTGCTAAATTTTTTTCTCCATTTTCATCTTTTTTTATTATTTTGAGTTTAGTTTCATTTTTACTATAATATATTTCTTTTTCACCTGTTCCGTTTTCATATGATATACCTGTTATTGCATAATCCTGATTGCTTGAATTAGCTGCTTTACCTATAAATATCGGTTTTGTTTCTACATTTGCTAAAGCTTTTAATTTTATACTTCCTCCATCGCTTAATTCACTTATCGGAATAGATATTCTGAATTTTTCATTGGATTTAAATTCTTGTCTTGGCATATTGTTTATATCTGTTATTATTGTACCTTCTGTTCCATCTTCTTTAATTATTGTATATGAATTCATTGGGCCTTCGGAATTAACATAAAAGTCTTTACTTATACAGCCAGGCATTTCTTTATTTTCTTCCCAGTTAGAACTTTCCTCTAGTATATTTAAGTTTGCTGAAATCTGTGTATTATTTCCATCATTAACTTTTAACAATATATTGTTTAGAGCATTCCATGTTCTTTGTCCAGCCTCTCCTATAGGTGAAAAATCGTTTATTGTATAATTATATAGTACTGAATATACTGCCATTTTGGTAGCCATAAATGCTTCTCCTATGGTATTACATCCCATCTCTTCTGGAGTTTTATATGGATACCCATTAGTTATTGCTTTCCAAATATATACATTTTTTATAATTCCATCTAATGTTACATCATATGTTATATTATCATCAACACCTGCTTTATTTTTATCCAAGCAATATGCTGGATATTCTTTGCCATTATTGTTATATACAACAATATATGTTTTTACTACAACATCTCCTTTTTTTAATAATCTACCACAATCTCCTTTAGAATATAAATTTTTCTTATCAATATTTGCAAATGTAGTTAATGTAATAGCATTTAATGTACATACTATTATCGTAAAAATTAATATAAATTTTGTAATTATTCTTTTCATTTTTATCCTCCTTTTTATTTATACTTTTACAGCCTGTATATATCTACGATATTCAGGTTCATCTTCTAAACATGTTATTAATGTTAATTTATCTTGACTACTAGATTCTAATTTACTCCAATCTATATCTTTTATAATTCCAAGCTCGTTTACACTGTATTTAGATATCTCACCATTATATGTATAAATAATTAAATCTCCCTTTTGTAGTAATTTTAAATTTTGAAAATAATTAACCTTATAGCCTCTATTATGAGCTGCTAAACCAATATTGCCTTTATTTTTAGGAGTTTCTTCAAAATGACCCACATATTCGTTCATAATATTTGCACTTGTTCCTTCTGCTATAGGTGCAACAAGATTAATCCTTGGAATTTCTATCTGCCAAATTTTTTTGGTATCTATCTTATTTTGATACTGTTCTGATATAGCTACAGTATTATTAGGAGTTTTTAATTCTATTTCTATGTTATCTGGAATAATTTTTTCTAAAGAATTTTCAAAAAATTTATTTTGATTCTTAAAAAATATTTGATCAAAAAAAATAAAAATTAATATTGAAATTATAAAAGAAATTAAAAGTATATTTTTATGACTAAAATTACATATGGCTACCACCACCTATTTTGAAAAAATAAAATGATAAAATTGCAATTTCCATTATATTACAGTATTATTGCTTTTTTGTAAAGCTTTTTCGTAAGACATTATTCGACAAAAGTCATAGTACAAGTGGATTCATCATATGCATACAACTGCTTTAAAACTGACACAAATATAGGTATCTTAACCTTGTTATATACGTAAAAATAGGGATTTAAGGAACGTCCCTTAATCCCTATTTACCAATATCTAAGTCAAAATAGAATTCTACACCTGTGTCTTTATTTTGTACCCCAAAGTCATTATTATAATTATTCATTATTGCCTTTACTAAGGCTAATCCTATACCAGTTCCACCATTATCTCTATTTCTTGAAGAATCAACCTTATAAAAACGTCTCCATATTCTTTGTAAATTTTCTTCCTCGATATTGTCTCCAGTATTAAATACATAAACTCTAACTTTATTGGTCTTTTTTCTCATTTCTATCTTTATTTTAATGTATTTTTCACTAAAGACTTCTTTTGCATGTTTTATAGCATTTGTAAAGTAATTTGTTACAACTTGTTCAATATAGAATTCATCTGCAAATACTATAACCTCTTCTGGCATATCCATTCTAACTTCTATATTATTTTCTTCAAGCATTACTTTTGATTTTCTAATAACTTCTTGTATTAATTCTGTAATATTAAAGTTCGCATTTTGGAATTCTCTTTTTCCATATTCTAACTTCATAAGTTCTAATAATTGCTTTACTAATTTATCCATTTTATTAGCTTCATCTAATATTACATTCGCATAAAATTGTCTATTCTCCTCGTCTGAATTTACGTTTTCTACTAGTCCTTCTGCATATCCTTGTATTAAAGCTATAGGCGTTTTTAGTTCATGTGAAACATCTGATATAAATTGAGTTCTCATTTCTTCTATTTTAGATTTCTCCTCAATATCTTTTTCTAGTTCAACATTAGAATTTCGTAATTGCTGTATTGTTGCTTCTAGCTTGGCTGACATTATATTAATACTTCTTCCTAATTCATTTATTTCATCATCAACATCTTTTGGATGAAATTTTTTGCTAAAATCAAGTCTTGCCATTTTTTCGGCAATTTCGTTTAATTCTTGAATAGGTTCTGTAAACCTTTTAGAAATAAACGTTATTAAGATAGCTGCAATTATTAACGTTATACCACCAATTAAATATAAGAATGTATTAGAAATTTTTACACTTTCTTGAATTGAAGATATTGGCATTCTTATATACAAATTATAGTTATTATCTAAAGAGCCTGACAATAATATATATGTAATATTATCTGATGGGTCTTTAACTTTCTTTATATTAACATTTTTATTAGCATAAATTATATTTCTGTTAGTATCACTTCTTAATGCATTCATTTCATTTATCGTTTGAATGAAATTTTCATTTGATGTATATAAATTAATACCATCTTGTGTTTCTAATATAATGTCATAATTACTTTTTGCTGCATAATTTGATAATATATTAGTTATTACTTTTTCTGATTGGTTTGTATTATATGCTTTATTTACTTCATCAAATATATCTACAAGTGCTCCTTGTTTTGTGTACAAATAAAAAGATTCTAATACTATATTATTTAACACAATTAAAAACAATATTATTACTACAACTGATATAGCAAGTGTTATAAATAATTTAAAACGTATGGAATTATATTTTTTGTTTATTTTTTTCACTGTTTTACCTCAAATTTATATCCAACTCCACGCATGGTCTCGATATATTTTCCTTTTTTACCTAACTTATGTCTAATTTTCTTAATATGACTATCTATTGTTCTTGAATCACCATAATAATCATAATTCCATACATTGTTTAATATTTTGTCTCTTGATAAAGCAATATTTTCGTTATCTACTAAATATTTTAATAATTCATATTCTCTTAAGCTTAATTCTATTTGTTTACCGTCAACTTTAACAGTTCTTCCCTCTGGATCGATAGTAATTCCACCATAGTCTTTAACTTTATCTGTGTCTTTTCTAGTTCTTTTTAGAATTGCTTCTACCCTTGCTACCAATATTTTTGGACTAAATGGCTTAGAAATATATTCATCAACACCTAGTTCAAAACCAAATAATTCGTCTTGTTCCTCTCCTCTTGCTGTAAGCATTATTATTGGCACCTGTGAAATTTGTCTTATCTGTCTTAATACAGACCAACCATCTAGTTTTGGCATCATTACATCTAATAGTATTAAATTAATCTTATTTTGATCTTCCTCAAATACTTGTAAAGCTTCTTCACCATCAGCCGCTTCTAAAATACTATATCCTTTCTGAGCCAAAAAATCTTTAATCAATTTTCTCATTCTTGATTCGTCATCTACTACTAAAATATTTTCACTAACCATAAATTTCCGCTCCTTCTACGTAATTATTATATATTATAATTACTTTTTTTGTCCAGTTTGTGAAAAGATTTAAAATATTTGCTTATTTCTTTATATTTTTTGTTTTCTTTAATAATTAAATACCATAAAAAAATTATTATAAAAATAATTGCTATATTTTTAGTATATAGTAATCCAATACTAGCTAAAGCTGTAAGAATACTCATTATTATATTGTTAACAGAATTACTAATTTTATATGCCTCAAAATTCCCATAAAAAATCCTTATTACCCTATTTAATATTTGCCCACCATCTAATGGATATATTGGTAACAAATTAAAAATCGCGATTAAAACATTTATATATACAGGTATTGCCATATTTAAAAGCATAAAAAAGAACGCAATTACTATATTAGATATTGGCCCCATTAATAATATGATTATCTTTTTTACATTATTGAAATTTGAATTTCTAATTTTAGTATTATACTCTTCTTCTTTTTCGTTAAAAGCAATTGACAAGCCTAATGGCATAATTCTTACACTTTTAACTTTATAACCTAGAATTATTCCAGCTAAAAGATGAAAGCATTCATGTATAATTGCAAATGTCATAAACAATATGTACATATAAATTTGATTTACCAGTAAAAAAACTAATGCTATTAAAAATATTTTTATGTCTATCTTAAATTCCATCATTCTCTCTTTCTAAATTATAGTTATTTTTTAATAACTATAATCACAATTGTTAAAAATTTAAAATCATGTCTGGATCAACATATCTATCTTCTTTTCTTATTTCAAAATGCAAATGAGGTCCCGTAACATTACCAGTTGCTCCAACCTCTGCAATAGGTTGATTTTGCGTTACATAGTCCCCTTCTTTTACATATAATTTATTACAATGTGCATAATAAATCGCAACATCATCTTTTTCTATTCTTAAATGATTACCATAATCTCCCTCACTTGAAGCAATTTTAACTACACCATCTAATGCGGCATATATAACAGTTCCTGTATTAGCTGCAATATCTATACCAGTATGATTCTTAGGCACCGTAGCTGTAGTTGGATTCCTATGACCAAATCTTGATGTAATCGTTCCTACAAGGGGCTTTATCAAATTATATTTACTTTTTATTTCATTTGCATCTATTTCCATCTGAGATAAATTGGTATTTTCAACTTCTTGTGTAGCACCTCCGATACTAGCAGAATTTTCTAGCACTTCGTTTAGATTAATTTCATTTGTTAGTTCATTAGTTATACTATTTGTAATTTCATTTTCTGCTTTATTCATAAATAAATTATTTGAATTTAACCAATTCATAAAATTTTTATATATTTCATCAAAATTGATATCATATGACATAATTTCTCTTGCTCTATTTATCATGTCTTTAGAAAATAAATTTTCTGTATTTCCTAAGAAATAAAATAAGGAATATATACTTAAACATACTACAATTTGAATTATCATCTTTTTTATTAGTTTGTTCTTATATTTTGGAATTCCTTTTATATGCTCGTATCCAACATTTCCTTTGTTTCTATAGACTTCTTCTGCTCTTCTTATTCTTTCTTCCGTTGATAGTACTCTTTCCATAAAAAAACACCTCTTCCTTGGTAATATATTTGTACAATATATTCACAAGTTAAGGTATTTATGTTTAAAATATAAAACTTAGTATAAGTAAGCTCACATATATTCCCAATAAAATAAGACTTGTCTTTTTTAATTTGTTATACTTTTTTATTATGTCATTATATTTTTTCTTATCTTCATAACTATTTATATTTTTTAGATAATCGTAAATTACAGTTTCTGCTTCTTTTAATACATATCCATTTTCTGTTTTAGTATTTATTTTGCTATTTTTCATTCTTTTTATAAGTTCTTTTTCTTTATTTTTCACTTCTGGTTTAATTATAACCCATGCTTCTTCCACTATGTTTGAAGGTAAATTTTTTATAACAATCATATCTTTCATTTCCATATGTATCACCTCTAAATTTATATTATAGAGAAAATTTATCTTCCATATATTGCACAAATTAGACTCAGCTAATATATTAGGCAGAAAAATATGGAAATTTTTCCTCTACAATAATAATTTACAAATTTAGAAATTTTATACTTTGTAATATGATTTTTGAAATATTTTTTGAAAATTTTAATATTAATTTATAATCTACATTTTTTAGATTATAATAATTTTTTATTAAGTTTTTTTCATCTTTAGCAACAATACCTTTAATGGCTATATTTCCAATTGCAGTGGCTTTTTTATTCAATGCACTTCCTGGCACTAATCCTTTTTTTATTATGAATACATTTCCTGGTTCTATAGTGTCTGATAAAGCAGAATCTATACTAATCACATAAGGATTAGCACAATTATATTTTATGTTTTTTATATTTTTTGCATTTATATTATTTATTAAATCTCCAATTACTTTTATCCTTCTATCGTTTACATTGCGTTTTAGTATTTCTCCAATTATTGGTCCAAAGCTATCCCCAACTATTTTATTTGTTCCGATGCAAATAAAAATCAAATCTGAATATCTTTTTTCATTTACTTTTTTTATTACTTTATTAAATTCAAAATTAAAATTAGCATATACGCAATTATCAAAAGACATCATATCCCTCCATAATCACAGTATATGCTTTTTTAACTAGTATATTCACCTAAGTTTAGTTACATAACTAATTTTTTGTTTTGGCAATTATTATATTTATATCTTTAGAGTTATAATATTTTTTAAATAAATCTTGTGAATAACCAGCAACTTCATTTGTTACAAAAAATGTTTTATAATCATTTTCGATTAAATTTTCCAAGACTTTATCCACATTTTCTAAGTCTTGTAACTCTATGCCATTCATACCTATATTCTTAAAGAATTTAAAACTAGTATTATCATGAATCGACTTTATATAAGATATTTTCATAATAATCACCTAATTATATTATATCCAATATATTAATTTTTATTTACTAAATTAATTAAATCTTCTTTAGAAAAAAGATACTTTTTATTACAAAAATGGCATATAATCTCTGCTTTACCATCTTCTTCTATTATTTTATTTATTTCATTTTTATCTAATGCTTGTAATGCTCTTTCAATCTTTTCTTTACTACAGTCACATTCATATATTGGATGCATATCAGTTTGAATAACTTTTACATTTTTATCTCCAGTTACTTTTTTAGCAATTTCTAACAATGATAAATTATCATCTAACATTTTTGACATTGCACCTGCTTCAAATATGCTTTTTTCTATCTTTGTTATATCTTCATCAGTTGCATCTGGCATGGCAGTTAACAAATAACCTCCTGCTTTTTTTACTCCATTTTTATCTACAAGTACACCTAAAGCAACTGCAGATCTTGTTTGTTCTGACTCTGTAAAATATCTAGCAAAATCTTCTGCAATTTCTCCAGATGAAATTGGAATTACACCTACATATGGCTCTTTTAATCCAATATCTTTAATTACATTTACATATCCGTTATATCCTACAACTCCGCCTACATCTAATTTTCCAAATTCATTTAATGGAGCATCTACTTGTGGATTATCTACCATTCCTTTTATTTTAAAATCTTTATTTACTACTGCAACCATTTTTCCTATTGGTCCATCACCTTTAATTTGCAAAGTAATATTATCTTTTTCTGACTTTAAATCACTTCCCATGATAACACCCATTGTTAATAATCTACCTAAAGCTGCTGTTGCTACAGGGCTTAAGTCATGTGTTTTTCTTGCTTCTTCTACTACCATTGTTGTTTCTGCACATGTTATAGCAATTCTTCCATTGTAAGCTAAAAATTTTACTATATTATCTTCCATTCTTTATTTCCTTTCTTAATATATAAAAAATCTGTTGAAAACAGCTTTTAATGTCTTTCAACAGATTTTATTAACTCTATTGTTTTTCAAACATATCTTTTCCTACTCCACAAATTGGGCAAACCCAATCATCTGGTATATCTTCAAAAGCTGTTCCTGGAGCTATTCCTGAATCTGGATCTCCTTTTTCTGGATCATATACATATCCACAAGCTAAACAAACGTACATATTTATCACCTCTTTAATTTTTTCTAATTATATTATGAATATCTTAATTTAGCAATATATAAATTTATTTTTCTTCATATGGGGTAAACATATCTTTTCTTTCTCCACATACTGGACATTTCCAATCCTCTGGTAAATCATAAAACTCTGTATTTGGTCCTACTCCGGCTGTCTCATTGCCAACTTTTGGATTATAAATATATTTGCAGTTTGAACATTCATACATGCTACCTTCTTCTCCTCGCAAACTTGAAAAGCTTCTATATCCTAAGGCAATTACTGCAATTACCATAAAAGCAAAAGATATTGCCTTTATTATACCACTTTCAAATAGTATTACCGCAAACATTCCAAATGTTGCACTTATTCCATATAAAATATAAACTGCTTGTTTTTGTGAAAATCCTTTTCTTACTATTCTATGATGTAAATGTCCTTTATCTGCCTGGAATATAGCTTTTAAAGACTTTCCTTTGTGAATTCTTCTTAATATTGCACATAATGTATCAAAAATTGGTAATCCAAGGACTATAACTGGCAAAATAATTACTACTGCTGTATATGTTTTAGCCACTCCTAAAATTGAAACTACTGATAATGTAAATCCTAGAAAATTTGATCCTGTATCTCCAATGAATGTCTTTGCTGGATTAAAGTTAAATGGTAAAAATCCACATAAAGCTCCGGCTAAAGCTGTTATCATTATTATTGCAATTAATGGTGAATTATTTAAAGAAAATATTATTAATAACGATATACATGAAATCATTGTTATTCCGGATGATAATCCATCTAATCCATCCATTAAATTAATTGCATTAGTAATTACTATTATCCAAATAACTGTTAAAATCATAGAAACAGCTTCATTAAGCACTGCTGATTCAAATAATGGAACCACCTCTATAATTCTTATCCCAGAAATTACAACTGCAATAGCAGCCAAAAGTTGCCCTGAAAGTTTTGCTAATGGTTTTATAGTTTTTACATCATCTATAAAACAAGTTATTCCCAATATTAGCACACCTACAAAAAAGCCCAATATTTTTTTACCATATTGTTCTATACCAAATAAATTAAGTCTTGACGAATCTTCTATTGATAATGTTATTACTAAATATATAAAAGAAACTACAAAACCTGCAATAACAGCAACTCCACCTAATTTTGGAATCGGTTTATGATGCATTCTTCTATTATCTTTTGGTACATCAACAGCACCTACTTTTTTAGCTAATTTTATAGAATATGGTGTCATCATAAAAGCTGTTATAAAGGCTAGTAGAAAGGCTATCGCTATATCTCCCCACATATTTAACACCTCTATTTCATATTTTCATTTTCTATCTTTTCTAGCATGTCTAATCTTTCTTTATATCTTCCACCTTTAAATTCTGTTTCTAACCATGCATTTATCATTTCTATTGCTTCTTTTATTGTTGTATTATCACCGGATAATGTTAATAAATTTATATCATCATCTGCTTTTGCTGATTTTGCATAAGCAACACTAGTTACACTTGCAGCTCTTACCCCTTTGAATTTATTAGCAACAACAGTCATACCATAACCTGACCTACATATTAAAATTCCTTTATCTGCATTTCCAGTAACCATTGCTTCTGCTACTTTTTTAGCATAAATTGGGTAATCTGTTCTTTCTTCTGAATATGTTCCATAATCTTCATAATCTATATTATTTTCTTCAAAATATTTCTTTATTTCTTCTTTTAATTTATAGCCTCCATGATCTGCTCCAATAGCTATCATACTAAGACCTCCTTTACTATTGTATAAAAAATCTGAACAAAAATATTTGTGTACAATTGCTAAGCAATCTGTACATATGGCAAAGCCACTTTTCTTATTCTTTTTTAATATAACACATGATTTTTTAGAATACAATAATTTGTCCTAAAAAGTCTATTTTTCGTTGTATAAATTATCGAAATACGATATAATTGTTGCAGGTGATTTTTATGAAAAAAGTGTGTATTATTTTATTTTTATTATTGCTTGGAATAGCTTTACTTGTAACATTATTTGTGTTTTCTTATAAAAATTTAAATACTTCCCAAAATGTGATACTAGGAGATGAAGTTATTCTTCCTGATAGAATTGTATACAAAAATTCAAATAATCAATATTTTGAATTTCTAAAAGATTCTGAGTACTATGACAAAATTATAGAATTAGTTGGGGAAAGTTTAAATAATTTTAGTGAAAATGGAGAAATTGTTTCTCAAGATGCTATAGACTCAATTCATAATAATGAATCATTTTTAGAATTTGACTACGAAACAGCTAGTAAAAACTATATAATTCCTTTTACCAATGCTAACAAAAATTCCATGATAAAACTTGCTACCACAGGTGGAAAAGTTTGTTCTACCAACTTAAGAAATATTAATAAATTAACTAAAGAGCTTGATAAGATTAGTTCTAGTAGCAGACCTTATTCCTTAGAATATACTGAATTCATATCTAAAAACCAATTTTCTATAGACTACAAATACGCTCAGCAATTTAAAGAAATAAACTATAAAATATATCAGGTAAAAATAACTGATTTAAAAACTTATGAAAGATATGAAGCTATGTGTAATCTAAGTTTTGATGAACCTATTACAAAGGATACATTTACAGATAATGACCTTATTCTAACTGTAACTATGGTTCCTAAAATTACAGTAAAGGTAAGTATTGGAAATATACGTTATACATATGAAAATCTTCCTAATGTATATGGTTCCCAATATACTGCCCATTTATTAATTGTAAGCAAAATTGTAAACACCGATTGTATTTATAATACTGATTTATCAACTGTTGATACACAAGCAAATTTAGATGAATTAGAAACAAGTTATGATGAAAAAATAGATAATTTAGATGAAAATTTATTCGTAAAGGATTTTGATCAATTCTATAATGACTATACAAATTCTACTTCTACCCTTACTGAAGAACAGACACAAACTATTGCTTCTACTGCATTTGATGAAGCTTCACGTATTGCAGGTAAATATAATGAAAGTTCACAAACTTATGAATTAAAATTGGTACACCCTAATAATTTCTTTACAAGGAAGTCTCGTGAAACTGATACAGTCTCATCATATGAAGTAACAGCTTACTGTTTCAGAAGAACCGATGATATCGGAAATGGTGTTGAAATTTATATAGATAATAAATTAGGAAAAATTATAGGAGGTCGAGCTTTTGGTGATTAAAAATTTTATAAAAAAACATATTAAAGGAATAATTTATATATTATCATGTTTAATTTTAGGAATACTTTTTTACTATTATATTGCCACTTCTGTTCTTTCTTCTTTTGTAATTTTAGCAATGGGACTATTTAGTATAGAATCAATTGTTGCAACACTGTTATATCCATTTTCTTTGTTAATTTTATTTTTTGCAGCAAGCTATATTTTATATAAATATTTAATGTACATATTTACATGTTTCAGAAATAAAAAATTACTAAAACCAATACTTTTATTGCTTTTACTTGCTATATTAATAACTATATGTATCATTTTTAATTTTGTTTTAGCCTCTTCAATAAAACATCTATTTTTAATGATAGTATATATTTTAGGAACTATTTTTATTCCACTTATCTTATTAGCAATAATACTATTAAATAAAAATTCTTCTAAAAAGAGTAAAATAAAAAAATCTATTTTGATTGTGGTTTTTACTTTACTAATTTATATAATAAATATTCCAACATTACTAGTAAGTAGTACATATATAACAACTTATATATCGAATCATTTAGACAAAACTACACAAGGTCCAAATTTAGAATATTTAAATAATTACGAACAACGAATGGCAACAAAAGGATTTTTATATAGATCTGATGTGGAATATATCATAAATATAGCTGAACGAAGAAGTGAAAAAGTTATTGTTAATTATAAATTTGACGACGAAACTATAACAATTTCAAATAAAGATGAAAACTTTAAGGATACACTTACAACTAACTTAAAATGGGAATACTATAAATTTAATTATACTTATACTAGTGATATTGTTACAGTAAATATTGAAAAATATGCAAATATCCAAGAAAATGAAGAAAAAAATAGTAACATTATTTTAACTGGTAATATAAGAAATGACTTAATACAAAATTTAACCACGGAAAATGTTGAAGCTACTGCAACGAATTTTGTAATAGAAAATAATCTTGTATTAACACCTGGATATAGATCTAATATTAGTAATTTAAGACTTTTATTAGCATATGATAAAAGCGCTAATAACTTTATTCCAGTAGTAGATACTGAGTCTTGTGTAAATATGATACATTCTTATAAAATTACTTCAACTGGTATTAGCATCACTCTAAATAGTAATACCAATTTAAATGTTTTAGACTATACCTTAAGAATAAATAGATATGATGACAATTTAACTATACCAGAAGATAAGAATTATAACTATTATTATCATTACGAACCTGTTGTTACTACTTCTACAAATAGTACTGGTAATACTGTGTTAACATTTGAATTTGATGATATTTTATCTTTAGAAAAAATAAATAATATAGAAATAATATTTGGTAATAATTAATCACATAAAAATCCTTAAGATACATCTTAAGGATTTTTATTGAAATATTAAGAAAATACTTGCTAAATTTAGTATTTCATGGTAAAATATTAAGCGCGTACATTAAGGCTAAGTTTATACTTATGCTTTAATATAGATTTATTTTTAACAACAAGGAGGTGTTTTGGAATGCCAAATATAAAATCAGCTAAAAAGAGAGTTGAAGTTATCAAGAAAAAAACTATGAGAAATAATAGTATAAAATCAGGATACAAAACAGCTATAAAGAAAGCAGAAGCTGCTATAGAATCAAATAATATGGAAGAAGCAAAAAAACTAACTTCTTTTGCAACAAAGAAAATAGACCAAGCTTGTGCTAAAGGTGTTATAGTAAAAAATACTGCAGCTAGAAAAAAATCTCAACTTTCTAAAAAATTAAATGCAGTAAACGCTTAATTACTTATAATTTATAATAAAAATTATGCATAGTTTTTATTTTAGAAGACCCTATTCATATAGGCGTCTTCTTTTTTTGTAAAAAACTATGCTTCTGCTTTTATATATTTTTCTAAAGCTTTAGATAATTGGTCAGGACATGATGTTCCTTTATTTCCACAATTTATTCCTTTAAGCTTTTCTATTACATCTTCAATCTTCATACCAACAACAAGTTTTGATATTCCTTTAGTATTTCCATCACATCCACCTACTATTTTTAATGATTTTATAATTCCATTTTCTATTTCAAAAATCATCTCTCTTGAACAAACTCCTTCGGGTCTATACCTATATTCCATACTTCTACCTCCCATTGATAATTTATTACATTTTATTAAACTCTAATTATTTTTGCAATCCATACTGGTAATTATTTCATTTGTTTTTAGTCTCATTTTATGTTATCCTTTAATTATTGAAGGTGATGTATTATGAAATTAGATATTGCAACACAAAAAGTTGTAAACTATGGAATTATATTTTCTTCTTTTATTTTGTTAGCATCAATCCTTACTTTAGTATATTATAATTTCTTTTATTTACATCCACTTATTTATAATATAGGTATATTACTATTCCAAGCTGGTACTACATATTTCTTTTGTTTTTTATTCGGGGGATTTGCTTTTAACAAAATAAAAGAAGATTTAAACTAACGTGAATTAGGGACGTTCCTTTTTTCCCTATTTTTAAAATTTTAAATGCGATAACTAAAAAGTTATCGCATTTATTTATGCCATGGGGAAACAAGCACCGTCCCCCTTTCACTATTTACTTAATTCTTCTTTTAACATTTTGTTTAACATTTGTGGATTTGCTTTTCCTTTAGTTGCTTTCATTGCTTGTCCTACTAGGAATCCAATTGCTCTATCTTTTCCAGCTTTATAATCTGCTACAGAGTTTGGATTTTCTTCTAAAACTTTTAATACAACTTCTCTTATTTCACCTTCGTCAGAAATTTGAATCCAACCTTTTTCTTTAATAATTTCTTCTGGTTCCTTTGGATTTTCGAATAATTCTTCTATTACTTTTTTACCAATACTTGAACTTATAGTTCCTTTATCTATTAATTCTACTAAATGTCCTAAATGTTCTGCTGTAAATGGTATTTGATCTGCTTCTAATTCTTTTTCATTTAAGATTCTAGAAATATCAGAAATTATCCAGTTATTAACCGCTTTTCTATTTCCACAAACTTCACTTGCCTTTTCAAATAAATCTGATAAATATTTAGAACTTGTTATAATATTTGCATCTTTTTCAGATAGATGATATTTATTAATATATCTTTCTTTTCTGCTTTCTGGAAGTTCAGGTAAATTGTTCTTAATATCTTCTATATATTCATCTGATAAGTTAATTGCCACTAAATCTGGATCAGGGAAATATCTATAATCTTGTGCATCCTCTTTATCTCTCATAGAAAATGTTTTTCCAGATACATCATCCCATCTTAGAGTTTCTTGCTCTACTTTTCCTCCCTCTTCTAATACATCAATTTGTCTGGTTACTTCATAATCTATAGCTCTTGTAATTGATTTAAAAGAGTTCATATTTTTCATTTCTGTTCTTGTTCCAAGTTTTGTATCTCCTACTTTTCTTACAGATACGTTTACATCAGCTCTTAAAGAACCTTCTTCCATTTTACAGTCTGAAACTTCTATATATTGTAATATTGATTTTAATTTCTTTAAATATCTATCTGCTTCTCCACTTGAACGTAAATCCGGCTCTGATACTATTTCAATTAGAGGAACACCTGCTCTATTTAAATCAACTAAGCTTCCACCTGTATATTCATCATGATTTAATTTTCCAGCATCTTCTTCTATATGTATTCTTAAAATTTTTACTTTCTTTTTGTTTCCTTCATCATCTTCTATTTCTATATATCCATGATTGCATAAAGGTTTATCATATTGTGATATTTGATATGCTTTTGGCAAATCTGGGTAAAAATAATTTTTTCTATCATTTTTACTATTTCTTTCTATCTCACAGTTTGTTGCAAGACCTGCTTTTACTGCATATTCCACAACCTTTTCGTTTAGTACAGGAAGTGTTCCTGGCATTCCCATACAAATTGGACATGTATGTGTATTTGGTTCTGCCCCAAATGTTGTAGGACATGAACAAAAGATTTTTGTTTTTGTAGAAAGTTCTGCATGAACTTCTAGTCCTATTATTACTTCGTAACCATCTCTTACCATTACTTTTCCTCCTTACTATTTCTTGAATTCTGGTTTGTATTTTTCACTAAATTTAACTTTTTGCTCAAAAGTATATGCAGCATTTAATAATGTTTCTTCTGCAAATCTATTTCCTATTAATTGCATTCCTACAGGCATTCCTTCTTTATCTACACCACATGGAATAGATATTCCAGGAAGTCCTGCAATATTTACAGATACTGTACAAATATCTGCTAAATACATAGCAAGTGGATCATCAATTTTAGAACCAATCTCAAATGCTACTGTTGGTGATGTTGGTGTTAAGATAACATCATAATTTTTAAATACTTTATTAAATTCATTCATTACTAATGTACGAACTTGTTGTGCTTTTTTGTAATATGCATCATAGTATCCTGAACTTAATACATATGTTCCTAGTATTATTCTTCTTTTTACTTCTGGTCCAAAACCTTCAGTTCTTGAATTTGTAATTAATTCTTTTATATTACTATATTCTTCTGCTCTATGACCATATCTAACTCCATCAAATCTACCTAAATTTGAACTAGCCTCTGCACAGGCAATTATATAGTATGAAGCTAAAGCATATTCTGCTATATCCAAAGATACTTCCTCTACTTCTGCTCCAAGTTCTTTATATGTTTCAATAGCTTTCTCTAAATTTTCTTTAACTTCGGCATTTATTCCTTCTCCAAAAAATTCTTTTGGAACTGCAATTTTTAATCCTTTAACATCATTTTTTAAGGCTTTTGTATAATCTACTTTTGGTCTTTCTACAGATGTTGTATCCATATTGTCTTTTCCTGCAATTATATTAAGAAGCATTGCTGCATCTGTTACATCTTTTGTTATAGGTCCTACTTGATCTAATGATGAAGCAAATGCTACAACACCATATCTTGAAACTAAACCATATGTAGGTTTTAATCCAACAACTCCGCAAAAAGCTGCAGGCTCTCTTATAGAACCTCCTGTATCTGTTCCTAATGCCCATGGAACCATTCCTGCTGCTACTGCTGCGGCTGAACCACCAGAAGATCCCCCTGGTACCCTATTTAGATTCCATGGATTTCTTGTAACATGAAAATATGAATGTTCTGTTGAACCACCCATTGCAAACTCATCCATATTTAATTTTCCTAAATTTACAAGTTCTTTGGCATTTATTTTTTCCATAACAGTTGCATCATATGGTGCAATAAAATTTTCTAACATTCTTGAAGAGCACGTTGTTTTTACACCTTTTGTACAAATATTATCTTTTATTCCTATTGGAATACCTGCTAATTCTGATTTTGCTTCTCCGCTCTCAATTTTTTTATCCATTTCTTTCGCTTTTTCTAAAGCTTCAGCTTCTAATGTTGTAACAAAAGCTTGTACATCTTTTTCTTTTTCTGCAATTCTATCTGTATATGCCTTTGTAATTTCATAACTTGTAAGCTCTTTTTTCTCTAATTTTTCTTTAAGCTCATGTACTGTTAATTCTGTAATATTCATATTTGCCTCCTTTATTATATTCTTGTATCTTCTATATAAGGTATCTTTCTATATCATTCCAAGAAAATACTCTCTTTATCTTTTCATCATTTAAATTTTTATTTAGCCTAGAATCCATAAGTAACGTTCTTACTCCTAAATTTGAGGCTTCCTTGCAATTTTTAAAATTATCATCAATAAATATATCTACATTATTTTCTTGTATAATTCTTTTTTTATCTAAATATCCCATATAAATTTTATGATAATGTATATCGCTTTCTTTTCAACACTTTTTCTGTATATTCTTTAGCAAATGTATCTATTGAAGTATTTGTATTTGCTATTGTATCATCTATATCTATTCCTATATTCATAGCTTTTCCTTTAATTTATAACCTTTGGAATTTTAAACATGTTTTGTTCTTTTTCTGGTGCATTTTGAAGTAAGGCATCTAAATTACCAAATTCTTTTACTTCGTCTTTTCTAAATACATTCTTATTTTCGTATGCTCCTATTGTAATATCTAAATTACTTACATCTGCATTATTTATTACTTCTGCAAAATTTAATATTTCTTGTAAATTTTCTAAATACTTATCTGTTTCTTCTTCTTTTAAATTTAAATCAGCTAATTTTGCTATATGTAATAAATCTTCTTTACTTACTTTATTTTCGCTCATAAACTCATCTCCTTGCGTTTTCTCTGGCATTTATTATATATGCATTTATTTCCAAAAGTCAAGTTTACCATAATCTTTTTACGCATAAATATTGACAAATTAACAAATACTATGTAAAATATTTTTATAGGGATTTAAAAATTCCTATAATTTGTTAGGCAATGACGAGCTTTTGCAAGTTACTAATAGAGAGTAAGGGTCTAGAGGCTGGAAGCCCTTTTAGAGGAACGCAATTGAATAACACATTGTTTTTTTGTTTTTTAATTTAATAAATCGAGTGGAAAACTATTATAAACCAAGTTTTCAATATAGGGTGGCACCGCGGAAAGTTATTTCGTCCCTATCATATTAAAATATATGATAGGGCTTTTTTGATGCCTATCATATAGATTTAGGAGGTTTATTATGGAAAAGTACAGAACACACACATGTGGTGACATTACTTTAGATGATGTCGGAAAAAAAGTAAAAATTGCAGGATTTGTGCAAACTATTCGTGATTTAGGAGGTCTTGTATTCTTAGATATTCGTGATATGTATGGAATTACACAAGTTGTAACTTCTGCTGAATCTAATATCGTAGATTTTGCATCACATATCCCTATCGAATCTTCTGTATCTGTAGAAGGTATTGTTAGAAAAAGAAGTGAAGACACAATAAACGAAAAAATAAAAACAGGTCTTGTAGAAATTTACATTGATGAAATTAAAATTTTAGGAAAAAGAACTGCAGATTTGCCATTTGAGGTAAATGCTGATCAAGAAGTTAGAGAAGATTTACGATTAAAATACCGCTATTTAGATTTAAGAAATGATAAATTAAAATCTAATATTATTTTACGTAGTAAAGTTATTCAATTTTTAAGAGAAGAAATGATAAAGCGCAACTTTTTAGAACTTCAAACACCTATACTAACCAGTTCTTCTCCAGAAGGTGCACGTGATTATTTAGTACCTAGTAGATTACATGAAGGAAAATTTTATGCTCTTCCACAAGCACCACAACAATTTAAACAATTATTCATGGTTTCTGGATTTGATAAATATTTTCAAATTGCACCTTGTTTTAGAGATGAAGATGCAAGAGCAGATCGCGCTCCAGGTGAATTCTATCAATTAGATATGGAAATGAGTTATGCAACACAAGAAGATGTATTCTCTGTTATTGAACCAGTAATTTATAATACATTTACAAAATTTTCTGATAAGAAAGTTGCAGAATATCCTTTCTCAAGAATAACATATAAAGAAGCAATTCTTAAATATGGTTCAGACAAACCAGATTTAAGAAACCCATTAGTAATAGTTGATGTTACAGATATTTTTGAGGATGAAAGTGTAACATTAAATGCCTTTAAAGGAAAATTAGTAAGAACAATTGCGACTCATGATGTATCAGATAGACCAAGAAGCTTTTTCGAAGGAATGACAGATTATGCAATGAAAGAATGTAAAGCTAAAGGTCTTGCTTGGCTTCGTGTTTTAGAAGATGGTACCTTCCAAGGACCTATTGCTAAATTTATACCAGATCATGCAAGAGAAGAAATGTTAAAAAGAACAGATTCAAAACCTGGGGACTGTTTATTCTTTATTGCTGAATCTCCAAAAGTTGTTAACACTTTGTCTGGTGAAATTAGAGATGAACTTGGAAAACGTTTAGGTTTAATAGATGAAAATATTTTCAAATTCTGTTGGATCGTTGACTTTCCAATGTATGAATTAGATGAACGTGGAAATATTACATTTAGTCATAACCCATTTTCTATGCCACAAGGTGGCTTGGAAGCTTTAAATACTCAAGATCCATTAGATGTTGTTGCTTACCAATATGATATTGTTTGTAATGGTATAGAACTTTCTTCTGGAGCTGTTAGAAACCATGATATAGCTATCATGCTTAAAGCTTTTGAAATTGCTGGATATACTGAAGACCAAGTAAAAGAAAAATTTGGAGCTTTATATACTGCATTCCAATATGGCGCTCCCCCACATGCTGGTGTAGCTCCTGGAATTGATAGAATGATTATGCTTCTTACAGGCGCAGAAAATATTCGTGAAGTTATAGCATTTCCATTAAATAGCAAGGCTCAAGATTTAATGATGGGCGCTCCTGGATATGTTTCAAGAGATCAATTAAGAGATATTCATATTAGAATAGAAAAAAGTAAATAATACTCAAATTATATAAAAATCCTAGCAATTTAACATTGCTAGGATTTTTACTTTTGTTTTGATAGGGATTTAAGGAACGTCCCCCATTTTCCTTTTTCCTATCTTCCATAATAGCTGTCTAATAATATTTTCTTTATCTCTGTTACTAATGGTAATCTTGGGTTTGCAGGTGTACATTGATCTTCAAATGCTCTATCAGCTAATTCGTCAACACTATCTAAGAATTCTTTTTCGTCTACTCCTGCTTCTTTAAATGATGCTGGGATATTTATATCTTTGTTCATCTTTCTAATAGCTTCTGCTAATGAATGTACTCCCTCTTCTACTGTGTCTGCTTTTAATCCAACTAATTTAGCAATTTCTGCATATTTTTCATCTGCTTTATAATATTCATATTTAGGGAATGATGTGAATTTAGTTGGTTTACTTCCATTATATTCTACAACATATGGTAGTAAAATTGCATTAATTCTACCATGTGGTAAATGGAATTTTGCTCCTAATTTATGTGCCATAGAGTGACATATTCCTAAAAATGCATTTGAAAATGCCATACCTGCCATTGTGCTTGCATTATGCATTCTTTCTCTTGCATATTTATTATCTCCATGGTTATATGCCTCTTCTAAGTTTTCAAATACTAATTTTGTTGCTTTTTCAGCTAATGCATCAGTATAATCTGTTGCCATATTAGATACATATGCCTCTAGTGCATGTGTTAAAACATCCATTCCTGTATCTGCTGTTAAAGATTTTGGAAGTGTTGATACAAAATCTGGATCTACTATTGCAACATTTGGTGTTAATTCATATGCTGTTAATGGATATTTTTTACCTTGTTCTTTATCTGTTATAACTGCGAATGATGTAACTTCTGAACCTGTTCCAGATGTTGTAGGAATTGCTACCATTTGGCATTTCTTTCCTAATTCTGGAATTTCGTATGTACGTTTTCTTATATCCATGAATTTTAATTTTAATCCTTCTAAATCTACATCTGGATCTTCGTATAATAGCCACATTCCCTTAGCAGCATCTATTGCAGAACCACCACCTAATGCAATAATTACATCTGGTTCAAATTTTTGCATTGCTTCAACACCTTTTTTAACTGTATCAAAAGATGGATCTGGTTCTACATCAAAGAAGATTTCAGAATGTACATAATCTTGTCTTTTTCTTAAGTGATATAACACTTTATCAACATAACCAAATTTAACCATTGATTCATCTGTTACTATAAAAGCTCTTGAAATATCTCTCATATCTTCAAGATATTTTATTGCCCCTGCTTCAAAATATATTTTCTTTGGAACTTTAAACCATTGCATATTAACTCTCCTTCTTCCCATCTTTTTAACATTTATTAAATTTTTAGCAGATACATTATCTGTAGTAGAGTTTCCGCCAAATGTACCACAACCTAATGTTAATGATGGTGTAAATGCATTATATATATCACCAATTCCACCTTGTGAAGATGGTTGATTTACAATGATTCTACTTGCTTTTACTCTTTTTCCATATTCTTTTATTGTTTCTTCATCTTCTGAATGTATAACTGCAGAATGTCCAAGTCCACCATTCTCTAAGAGTTTTTCTGCTTTTTCAATTCCTTCTTTGCTATTTTTTACAATATAATATGCAAGTACTGGACTTAGTTTTTCTTTAGAGAATGGATATTCTGGTCCTATTCCTTCTTCGTATACAACTAATACTTTTGTATCTTCTGGGACCTCAAAACCAGCTTGTTTTGCAATACTATATGGACTTTGTCCTGGTATTTTTGATTGTAATGCATAGCCTTTTTCTTTATTAAACATTACTTCTTTTAATTTTTCTTTCTCTTCTGGAGAAACAAAATAACATCCAGCCTTTTTCATTAAATCTTCAAATTCTTTGTATACTGCTTCATCTACTAATACAGATTGTTCAGAAGCACAAATCATTCCATTATCAAATGATTTAGATAATGCTAAATCATTTACAGATGTTTTTAATTTTGCTGTTCTATCTATATAACATGGAACATTTCCAGGTCCTACACCTAATGCTGGTTTTCCTGATGAATAGGCTGCTTTAACCATCCCTGTTCCACCTGTTGCTAATATTAAATTAACATCTGGATGATTCATTAATCTATTTGTTGCTTCTACTGATGGTTCTTCTATCCATAAAATACAATCTTTAGGTGCTCCTGCTTTTACTGCTGCTTCTCTTAAATATTCTGCAGCCTTTTTACTGCATTGTTGTGCTGATGGATGGAATCCAAATATAATTACATTTCTTGATTTTGCAGAAATTATTGATTTAAACATAACTGTAGATGTTGGATTTGTTACAGGTGTAACTCCTGCAATTATTCCAATTGGCTCTGCAATTTTTACATAATCATCTTCAATATTTTCTTCTATAATACCAACTGTTTTTTCATTTTTTATATTATTATATATATAATCTGTTGCGAACATATTCTTTATAATTTTATCTTCATAAATACCTCTTCCAGTTTCTTCAACTGCAAGTTTTGCAAGTTCCATATGATGTTCCAAGCCTGCTATAGACATAGCTTTTACAATCTTATCTACTTGCTCTTGATTTAGTTTCATATACTCTTCTGACGCTTTTTTAGCTCTTTCTACTAAATCATTAATCATTTTTTCTACTTTATTGCTATCATTTTTTGTTTCAGCCATAAGTATGCCTCCTTAAAATATATTCATACAATTTTAATAATATCCTATTCATATTTTAAAGTCAATAGAAATTATTGTAATTTACTATATATAATTCTACTTTTTTCGCTATATTTAATCAATATTGAAATCTATAACTACAAAAAAGAAGCTAGTTAAAAACTAACTTCTTGCATCATCATTTTCACCTTGTAATCTAGCTATTTTTTCTATCACACCTTTACCAGCATCCCTTTGTATTTTCTTCATTTCTCCTTTTCTATATCTCTCTTCTTCTTTTTCCAATAGGTCTCCTATAATTTCTTTTGCATTCTTCAAACCTATTTTATTTCCTTCAACTTCGACAGCATCTAAAAAAAGTGATTGTCTTGTAACTTTTGACGTTCTTTTATCTTCTTCTGGAACAAATTCTTGTAAACTATCATCTGGAAACGCTGCTTTCATAAATTCTCTTATTCGCATAGTATAACCTATATTTTTATAATTACAAACTACTTTCTTAGCAGCTAATTTTACAAGTTTTAATTGTGTATGTCTCATTTGTTCCTTTGTACCTGATGGAATATCACCTTTTTTATATAACATAGCAATTCTATCTTGTACAGTACCTATATACTTTAATAAAGTAAAGTCATTTGCTTCATTTACAAAGCAATATATTTTATCTACTGCTTCAGCTATTTCTCCTATTGATACTTTATCTATCTTAACTTTTTGGTTTGATATAATACGTTCTACAATTGCTAATTTTTGCATTTTATCTAATCCTTTAATTATATCCATACCATTATCATCTAATAACGCTGCTGTTGAATCTATAGATTTAATAATTTGTCCCTTATCACTTCTAGTTAGTTCATCACTTATTTGTGCTGTAACTTCTAGCTGTTTTTCTGGTTCACCCATAGATTGAATTGCTGCAACCACTGCTGTTTTTGCTTCTTTTTTAGTATCTTTATTACCTTTTTGTAGTTTTTTTATTTGAAGCATAATATATTCTTCTAATTCATCATCATTCATATCTTTTAATCTAGCTGCCAAACGTTTTTTGTCAGCTTGTTTTCTTTTTTCTTTTAGTTTATTAAATTGTTCATCTATTTTTGCTTTTATATTATTTTGTATATCTGATATTTTTCCCATAATTCACTCCGTATTTTACATGTAATTTTGAGGATTTAAAGCTTTTCCGTTCTTTCTGATTTCAAAATGTAAATGTGAACCTGTAGAATTACCTGTAGAACCAACAGCTGCAATTTTATCCCCAGCAGATACTCTTACACCTGCACTTACATATAGTTTACTACAATGTGCGTACCACATCTCGAATCCATTGTCACACTCAATTTTTATCATATAACCATATGACCCTTTATATCCAGCAAATGTAACTTTTCCAGAAGCTGCAGCTTTAATTGTTGTTCCTGTTGGAGCTGCCAAATCTAGACCTGTATGTGTACTAGAACGAACACTACTTCTTTCTCCAAATCTGGATGTTATCTTTCCTCCGGAAATTGGTCTTACAGCAACGACGACTTTATTATTTGTTGTTGTAGTTTGATTCCTTGATTTTTCTGCTTTTTTTGCTTCCTCAGCTTTTTTTGCTTCTTCCTCAATTTGTGCTACTTTTACGTCTATATTTTCTGTTTTTAATTTTGAGACAGCTATAGTCTCCTCCACTGTATCTATTTTTTCTTTTTCAAATATTTGTTTTACTCCAATATTAAGTGCTAGTTTGTCTTTATATTCATCTTGCAAATCTGCTACTATTTTATCTGCTTCTTCTTCTGTTCCAACATATGTTTTAATGTCATCGTCTATAGTTATTCCATATGCTGTGTATGTTGTAGAAATATTCTCTTTTATTTTTTCTAGCACTTCTTCTTTATTTGAACTTTGATTGCTTACAAATTTAGGCTCGTATTCTGTTTCAACTTCTAAATTTCTAAAAGCTACCCCTTCTTCTTCACTTTCTATATAACTATTTACTTCCTCTTCTATTTCATACTTGTTTGCCACATATCCAATTACTTCACCATTTACTGTTACTTTAAATAAAATATTATACCTTAATAAAATAACTGTAAATAATATTAATAACATTATCGCAAAAATCTCTGTAATTTTTATAATCTCTTTTGTGTGAATTTGTCTATGTTTGTTTAAAATACTTATTCACTCTCCTTTAATTTCTACACAAGCATCATTTATTATACTATATATTTTATCTTTTTTCAATTTATGTATGCATTATTTTTATAGTTTTTCTTTTTTTTGAATAAATTTTCCTTTATTTTACTAAAAATGGCTATATATATCTCTTTTTTACTCTGTTTTTCTTCCATTTTTGACTTTTTTTAAGTTCTGTATACACAAAAAAGAATGATAAATCAAATAATTTACAATTTTGCATTCGTTTTCTTTTCTATTCTAACATTCTTATTTTTTGGAACAAGATATTTACAAATTATTAAAGCATCAAAAAAACTAGAGTATTTCTACTCTAGTTTTTTTTAATAATTTATATTATTCTGCTGATTCTTCAGATTCTTCGCTTTTTACTTCTTCTTCTACATCAGGAGTTTCGTTATATTTTTCAATTATAGCGCTTTGAATTTTTTCCCTTGTTTCAGCATTAATTGGATGAGCTACATCTCTAAACTCTCCATTTTGAGTTTTTTTACTTGGCATAGCTATAAATAATCCGTCTTTTTCAATAACTTTTATGTCATGTACAACAAATTCGTTATCGAATGTTACAGAAGCTACTGCTTTCATTTTGTTTCCTGAATTTACTTTCTTTAAACGTACATTTGTGATTTGCATTTGAGCACCGCCTTCCAAAGTTTTAAATAATATTATTGTACATTTATATGTACAACTATATTATTCTTCAAAAAAAACTTTTTTCCTTCTATTTTTTCAAAATTATTTATTTTTTAACATTTTTGAAATATTTATCATAAAATAGTAATAATTATATTGAAAAAAATTCATAATAATTATATAATTTTACGTGTTCAAATATAGGAGGGAAATTTAATGCCTAATCTTAGTTTAATAAAAAAATATAATAGAGTACATATGATTGGAATTGGTGGTGTCAGCATGAGCGGAATTGCCGAAATTCTTAATTACTTCGGTGTAACAGTTACAGGTTCGGACTTAGCAGATTCTGAAATAGTAAAAAAATTGCAAAAAAACGGTATTCCAGTAACAATAGGTCATGATTTTGAAAATCTATCAAAAGCAGATATTGTTGTTTATTCTGCTGCAATAAACTCAGCAGACCCAGAAATGCAAAAGGCAAAAGAATTGAATATTCCAACTTGCGAAAGATGTGACTTTTTAGGTATGCTTACAAAAGCATTTAACGATACTATTGGTATCTCTGGTACACATGGTAAAACTACAACTACATCTCTTGTTTCTTTATGCTTTTTAGAAGCTGGCTTAGACCCAAGTATTCAAGTTGGTGCAATATTAAAAGCAATCGATGGTAACTATAAAGTTGGTTCTAGTGAACATTTTATAATAGAAGCTTGTGAGTATGTAGAAAGTTTCTTAAAGTTCTTCCCTAAAGCCGAAATTATCTTAAATATAGATAATGACCATTTAGATTACTTTAAAACTTTTGAAAATATAAAGAATGCTTTTATAAAATACGTAAAAATTATTCCAGATGATGGTTTACTTGTTGTCAATGGTGATGATCACAATTGTTTAGATTTATTACAATATACTAATGCAACAAAATTAACATATGGAATTACAAATAAGAATACTGACTTTTTTGCAGTAAATATTGTATTTGATAATAATGGTTTTCCTGCTTTCGATGTATACAAAAAAGATAAATTTTTCGAGAGAATTCAATTAAGAATTCCAGGAATGCACAATGTATTAAATGCGTTAGCAACTATTGCTCTTTGTGATTATTATGGAATTCAAAGTAATTATATAAAAACTGCACTTCAAAAATTTACTGGTGCTCATAGAAGATTCGAATATAAAGGTACAATTAAAAATGCAACTGTTTTTGATGATTATGGTCATCATCCAACTGAAATAATTGCTACAGCAAAAGCTTTAATGAATAAAAAATACAATAAATCATGGGTTGTTTTCCAACCTCATACTTATAGCAGAACAAAAACATTATTAAATGATTTTGCAAAAGCACTATTAAATTTTGATAATATTATTGTTACAGATATATATGCAGCAAGAGAAACTAACAGATATGGTGTTTCTTCACAAGATTTAGTTGATAAGATAAATTCTTTAGGCAAAGAAGCTATTTATATACAAAATTTTGATGATATTATTAATTATTTAAAAGAAAATGTTAAAGAAAACGATATTATTTTAACATTAGGTGCTGGAACAGTAACACAAATTTCAAATGAATTAGTAGAAGAGAATTAGAAAAATCTAATTCTCTTCTACTTCTTTCATTTGTTTTAACATTGTATCTGCAAATATTCCATATCCTTTTTCTGGATTGTTAACCATTACATGTGTAACAGCTCCTACAAATTTCCCATCTTGAATTATTGGTGAGCCACTCATTCCTTGCACTATTCCTCCTGTTTTTTCTAAAAGTCTTTCGTCTGTTACTTTTATTATCATATTTTTATTAGATCTATTTGTTGATGTATATACTTTTTCTATTTCTATATCATATTCTTCTTGTTTATTATCAGCTAAAGTACATAATATAGATGCTTTTCCTTCTTTCACATCTTCTCTTGGCATTACTTCCATTACCTTATCAGAATCTTGTTTAAGAATATCTACATCATTTAATTTTCCATAAATACCAAAATTAGTATTTTTATATACTTCACCTATTATTTTTCCATTATCGATACTTCCTTGTAATTCTCCAGGTTTGCCTTTTTCTCCTTTTACTATTGATACTATTTTACTTGTAACTATATCTCCTCTTGCTATATCTATCAGTTCTTCCGTGTCTATATCTAATATTCCATGTCCTAAAGCTCCAAATTCACCTGTATTAGGATCATAGAAACTAATTGTTCCAACACCAGATGCAGCATCCCTAACCCATAGACCTAATTTGTATTCATTATCATTAGTTTTTGTTGGTAAAATCTCTGTATCATAATTACTTCCATCTCTAACATATGTTATTTTTACAGTATTTCCATTTGACTCATTTACTTTTGTAATTAAATCAGAGGTACAAGTAACTGCTTCATCATCTACTTTAGTTATCATATCTCCTTCTTTTATACCAGAATTCTTATAAGGAGTATAATTATTATTATCCTGTCCTTGTATTTCTGACATTCCTACTACTAAAACTCCACTTGTATATAATCTAAGTCCTATTGTTTCGCCACTCGGAATAACAACCGTATTTGGTATTACATTTACTGTTAAATCTTTTACAGAAAAACCAGCTAAATTTACAGATAAATCTACTTTTCCTATCTTATTGCTTACTTTGTTATCATTTGAATTAACAGCTTCTACTGTTTCTCCATTTATATCTGATATGCTTAGTCCTAATAATGTTTTTACATTTAAGTTTTCACCTTGCATTAAAATTAAATTATTTGGAATAGAGCTAATGTTACTTACATATAATAATATAACAAATAAGATTAAAATTAATAAAGTTTTTTTTAAATTTTTCATAATATAAAACCTCTATAGTATATATTTTGTACTATTTTTATAAGTTTCATACTAGAAAGGTTTTACTATAAAATCATGTTAAAATTTACCATTTTTAATTTATTATTTATATGATTGCTTATCTAAAAAAATAGGTTTTTCTGAGATTATAAAAAATTATAATCTCAGTTTTTTATTTGATTTTAATCTAATAGTATTATAAAATAATAACCAATATTTGACAATATCTATATATTGCTCTAAAGATGTGATATCATAATTATAGAGAGTTTCCTTTTTGAGTATTCCGTGGAAACTTTCCATAGGTGAATCATCTATCGGAGTTCCTTTTCTGCTCATAGAAATGATTATTCCATTTGATTCACAAACTTTTTTATATTGAAAAGAGGAAGGCTTGGTATTTTTTTAATATTTCATATCTAGCTTTATAATCAATTTCATCTTCCTTAGCTCTTCCTTTTTTATTATAAAATCCTTTACCTGTAATATAATTTCTAAAAATATAGCACACAGAGCCAATTGGTAGTCCATATTCTTCTACAATCAACCTTCAGTATAACCCTCTTCAAAGTGTTTTTTACATATTTCGTACTTCAAGGTAGAATCGTATTTATTAAATTTCTGACCTTTTTTAGCCATAAAAAATACACCTCCATTTAATATTTTAACACAAATCTATTTTTTATTTGTGTCTACTAAATGGGGTGCATTTCAAAAAGTATCTATTTTTATATGCCACTTAAAGCTAAGCTCTTATATGAATTACATCGTTCTCTAAATAGCGCTGTATAATATGCTTTTCTTATATTAGCCGGTGCGGAATCCAAAATAGTATCCAAATCCGTTAAACGATTTCCTGATGCATTATCTGCTGAAGTACTACCATTTGATGATGTAATTTCTGAAGATGTTACTATACATGCATAATCTGCTGTTGCAGAGCCATGTGGATAATAATTTTTTGTAGTACTATCATTTGAAACAAAACTTTGTGCTTCAAAATCTGTATTCCTATAACCTATTATGTTTCCAGATAAACTTGCACTTAAATGCCTAACATCATGGTACTGATTTTTATCTTGGTCTAGTATATATATTAATTTAGGATCAACAAACTCTCTATTTTTATTATTTGTTACAATACTATATCCCATGTAATATCCATTACCTATATTTTGTCCTTGCATAAAAGATATTAAACAAGTATTACTTAAAATCATACTCCATTCATTTTCTGTAAGTGTTGGCATTTTTGCTGGATATGTAGAATTCTCATTAAATTTAGCAATTGTCGCTCTTAAATTAGTATTTATAGAATTTCTTATAACTTGTTGTTTATGTTGTGTAAAAGTATTAAAATCCATTATACTTTGATTTCCTATATCTCCTGTAATTCCTAAATCTTCTTTATTTACATCTACTATGTCTCCTAATGTTATATCTCCTATAATACTTTTCATTTGATTAGTAAATGCATATGCTTCTTTCAAGTATTCTTGTGCACTTGTATCTCTTTGATAGCTTCTTCCTAATTGTGATAACATAGCTTCATCTACAGTGTTTATGGTTCCATCAACATTATATTTATACCATTTACTACCATCCCAGTATGCTTTTTCTCTTCTGCCATTATTATTTGTAAAATATTTGTAATTAACTTTTTGTGGGTTTGTTTGATTGGCCTCAAAAGAAGTTCGATTAACTTCCGATAATGCCTCATTATCAATATTAATTCCATCATATGTTGTTCCTGAAGCATTTGTTTTTGAGGTATCCATTAAAAAGCCTGAATATGTCTCATAAGTACTTGATCCATTACTATAAAATACAGTTATATAATTATCTAATGTATAGTTTATTACGACATCTTTATTTCCTTTTTTATACCTTGCAGAATAATACACATAAGGTTTTAAACCTGTTTCTGATTGAGTTGAATTTAAATTAATAGAGTTATTCTCTGTTACTACATTATTATATTTTGTATATATATAATAACCATCATACAATGTATATACTAATGCAGGTATATAACTTTGTAACTCTTCTTCTGAATATCCGCTTTGCCCAAAATTAGTAGCTAAAGAATTATAAAATGTTGTTACAGAAGCCTCAACATCTCTTATCTTTTCTTGAGCTATATTTTGTGTTGTACTATTTAATTCGTTTATTTGAAATGCTTTTATTGCATCATAAGTTGCGTTATTTAATACAGTATCATAATTTCCTTGTAAATTAACGTAATTTATCTGTACTTGAATATATAAAGACATTACTAATACTATTGGTATAACAATAATAGCAAATACTACTATCCAACTTTGTAATTTCATCTTAATTCCTTTCTTTACTTTTGTAACTCTTTTATTATACAAGAAATATCATTTAATATTTCTTGTATAATAAAAGAAAAGGTGTTTTGTTACAAGACACCCCTTATTTCTTTTTTATCTAATTTCTTCCATTAACAGTAACAATTCCTCCGTTTGACGCACCTATTGTTGATGAGTCATTTCCTGTTACTCTATAAAAGAAGTTTCTTAATAATTGAGAAATTGTTGTGTTTGTATTTTTTACACTAACAGATACAATATCTCCTTCTTTTAAGTATTTAGTATTATTATTGCTTGCATCATTTAAGTCTTCCATAATTTGAGTAGTATATTCTGTGTAATAAACATTCTCACCTATTTTTTCATAAGTTGTTTGAGCTGTTTTCTTACCAGGATTTTCATCTAATACTTTTACTTCTATTTCTATATCATATGTATTTCCTGTCGCATTAATTTCTTGCGCAAACTTATTGTAATCTGCTAATGTTATTCTTCCTGTAGAACGAATATTATCTACAAATGTAGTTGTACTATTTTGTACAGATAATTGTGAAACATCATCACTACGATCAGCAACTGACATTAAGGGAAAAATAAACATTAATACAGCTGCTAATACTATAGCTAAAATTGTAACTACTGTATCTCCCATTTTTACATTACCTCCTATTTCCCTTTTTTATTATTTTAATGTGTATGTTATTATTCTTTTATATTGTTTATTTATATCTGGAACTAATTCATTTGTATCTTGACTTTCTTCATACTCTTCAGTTGTTCCTAATTTTTCTTCGAAATTACTATTTTTATAATTTGCTAATAAATATTCTACTACATCATCTACATGTTGCTTTATCTTAGTGGTATTGCCTCTCCATTCTTCATATCTGGTTTCCCCGTTTTCTACCCAATGTTCTGTGTCTAAGTCTAAATCATTCTTTTTAACAGGTACACCATTTTTTATTTGTCCGCTTTCATATACATATAATGGATTTCCACTTGATGTATAAAATTGTACAGCATAATCTTCTTGTGCATATCTATATAATGTTGGAATTATATCTGCTAAAGTAACTGTTCTTGAAAGAGATCTAGATAAATCTCCAGTAACTTCTATATAATGATAAGATTGCTGTCTGTCTTGATTTTTTACTAAGCTATCTGCTGTTGTTTTAGCTTGTGTAAGAGTAACCATAGTGATTGATAGTGCAATTATAAACAATAGCATAAAACCTGCCATTTTTAATGCTTCTACTGCATTCTCCATGATTACTCCTCCTTATTAATTATTATTTTTCTGTAATAGTCATTTTTGTAACATAACCTTTATATTGTCCATCTGTAGTTTGATATTCTGTAATTGAAACTTCGTATTGTTCTGTTGGTTGAAATGCATTTTTTAATTTTGTTAAATCTGCTGTTGCCTTTGTATTTGAAATTGTTACAGAACCTGCTTTTCCACTTTGGATTTCAATATCTCCTAAATCTGGCATTTGTTGATTGTTATTTCTTATTGCATCTATCAATGCTTTAGCTTGTGTACCATTAATTGTACCCTCATAATTTTGGAATGTAGAGTTATGTGCCTCTACTTGTTGATTTGATAAGTCATCCATATTTGTTGCACTCTTTGCTTTGTTAAAAATAAAAACTCCTAATGCTATAATTAAAATTGCAAGTAATATTGCTCCTGCTATGATTAATGCTTTTGATGCATTCTCCATAATAAATTCCTCCTTTGTTTTTTTATAATATATATTTTAAACCTTATTAACTAAATTTAAGATATTTGCTCAATATATAAATAGCTTACTCTTTTGCTTTTCTTATGATATTCTACCTTTGTACATTTAAATTGTATATTACTATAGTTATTTACTAAATTTGAAATTTCTCCTGCGCTTAAAGTTTCCATACTATATGTTTTTTCTGTATCTGTCATATATACATCTACTCTTACAGAATACATATCATCTTCTTGATATTTACCTGTCCCATCTTTTGCAATTTTGTATTTTTCGTTATTATCTATTGCTAGATTTATAATAGTTGCAAGATCTGTTCCAGAAAATTCTTGATCTATATATTTTGAAAACTCATTATTAAATTTTTGCACTTTATTGAAATCGCTTTTATACATTGAATATGCATATGTAATTGATATTAGTATACAAATTACTATAACACAAAATATTATAATTGTTTTTTTCATATGCACCCTTTCTACTATTATACCATTATTCTACAAGTTTTGTAAATAATTTTACATATAATAAAATTGTAAAATTTTGTTATCTTTTTGTAAATCTAACTTCACTTATTAGGCCTTCTGACGTTTCTGATACGATACAATTAAATCTAGTTTCGTTGGCATATTTTTGTAGTAACGCATTAATTTCTTCATTATTACATTTTTCCACCTTTGAATTTTCTCCTACTATTACTACTCTAATATATCCTCTATCTCCTTCTGCAATATCTAATGAAGTATTATGATCTTTAGCTTTATTTGCAACAGTAATAACATCATAAATTGTGTTATCAGAAGCTCCTTCGTATTTTGTATATTCGTTATTTGCTTCTGTTAATTGTCTTTGATTTATTCTATCATACATATTTTCTGCATAATTCCCATAAGTAGTAAACAAATATACGAATAATGAGGCAACCATTATAGCTATTAACATTCCCCCTGCTATTATAAGCGCTTTTGATGCATTATCCATAAATTAGTTGCCCTCCTTTACTAAAATTAGTTGGTTTCTTCAAATGACATCTTACTTACTCTACCATCATTGGAAAACTCTGTTCCTATATGTTTGAATTTTTTTCTTTTAAATTGAACATATTTATAGTATTCTACTGCATCAGACTTTAATTGATCTCTATTTATAGAACTTGGAATTTTTAGCTCTGTACATAAATCATTAAATTTTGTACTTGTACTTGATTTGGCTAGATATTCCCATTGTGAATCAGAAATCTGACCTTTATATTTACTTGAATTTACCGTTTTATTCATAACAGTATTAATCGCATTACTTATACTTGATAAAGAATAAGTCCCATTTGAAAATAAATTTCCTGTTGTTCTGTCTGTAATTTTCATACTTAAATTCATCGTACTATAACCAGAATATTTTACATCATCACTAATGTTATAGTCACTCATCTTGTTTACAAGACCTAATAACTCACTACCATATAAAACTTTTTCATATGATAAATAACTTTTATTAAAATCCTCTACTTGCTGAATTTCTATATCTTCTTGGCTAGCTCTTTGGCTATCACCCCAATGAGTAAATACATAATATACTAATACTGCAAGCATAACTGCAATTAGAACTCCTCCAGCAATTGATAACGCTTTTGCTGCATTTTCCATACACTATACTCCTTTTCTTTACATTGAAGACATTGTAGAGAATGAACTTGACATACTTGTTAGTCCTATAAATACCAATGGTATAATTAAATATCCAACAAACATACATACCATAGGCGCAAAACCTATACCTTTTCCAATTAAACCTTTGCTAGATATTAATCTATCATTAGATTCTTTTCTCTTAGCTTGATAATAATCTCTTTCTGTATCTAGTTCATCAAATGCTTCTACAATAGGTATTTTTTCTACTGCTGCTTGAAGACTTTCTACGATTCTTATCATATCTTGATATGATATATCTTCTTTTAATTGCTCTAAAGCCTCCCACGCTCCAGCTTCATAGTTATTAACACATTTACTAATTGGTTCTTTAAATATATTTGAATACCTTTCTAGCCATTCTAGAATCATTTCAACATTTACTCTTTCAATTCTCATAAGCATTAATATAATTGTCTGGAACTGCATTACTTCGTTTTCCATTTCCATTTGTCTCATTTTCTTTTGGAACATTAAAAGTAATATTGGGAAAGCATATCCAATCAGTCCAAATACTAATCCAATTAATATTTCAAACCACTTCAAATATTCCCCATTAACTGTCTGCAATTTTCCATAAACTCTTTCAGAGTCTGTTGCTAATGTATCATCTGTAGCCCCTTCATAATATTTAGATCTTTTCATTGCTCGTAATATATCATCTTGAGTAGCTTTTAAATTTCCTCTAAACATATCTAAGAACACATTATCTATTTGTGTGGTTTCCATTGCTTTTTGTTCATCTGTTTCATCCATAGCCCCCATCAAGTCATAATTAGTGGTTGGCTCTGTATATATATAGTCAACTTGCAATTTATGTAAGTATATCATAATTATTATTGATGCTATAAATACAACTATAAATAATACAATTCTATTTACATACACCCAAGAAAGTTTAAGTGGTGACGCTGCATCTTTTAATAATTCTTTTTGTTTTCTATAATCTCTTGTTCCTTCTTTTGGAATAAATAAATCAACAAATTTTTTAATTGGTTTCTTTCTATATAATTTTTCTTGCCATGGATTTTCTGTATTCTGTGTTTTTGTATTTACTGATCCATTGTCTTTTAATTTTCTAGTAAGTGTATAACATATAAATGTTAAAACTATTACTAAAATTTGTACTATCATACCAGCTTTTCCCATATAAAAGCTTTTTGTAAATGAAAATTGGCTAACAGACCAGTTCTTTATCATTTCCAAAAATAGCATTGGCACGATAGAAATTACAGATAAGCTCTGAAAAACGTAATCTAATTTATCTCTTTTTAATATTTCAAGTTGCATTTCTTGTGTTATGTTATTTAAGTTCTTTAGATATAAAGAAGCTCCATTTTGTTTTCTATCACCATATTCTTTTGTTAGATAAGAAATTCCTGCGAACTCCTTTAAATAACTATTTGGTGCTACATCATAGTATTTTTCTAATTCCATTTCTGGATCATCAGAAATTAGTATTTCATAGATTTTTTCTGCTTGTCTAGATACTTCTAGTTCGTTATCTTGCGCAGTTTGATATATAGCTTCTTCTACCATATTAAATTCGTGGTAAGCATGCCTTATTTCTCCAAAGAAATTGATCTGTTGTTTTAACAAATTGTTATCTATTTTATCAACCATTCCATCTATCATACTGTCCATTATGAATATTTCAAAGATTATTAAAATACCTAATAATAGTACATTACTGTATGTAAGACATATAATAACAATAGTAAGAGGTATAACAATTAATAAACCTTTTGTTAATATTTGTGAAGCTTGTTTTCTTGTTAAATATTCATCATCTATATTTAAAATTTCCAATCTTCTACGTAGTTTTAACAAATAACGCTTTACAAGTGGTATTTTTCTATATTGTAAATATAGCCTTTGAAATATAATATCTGCAGAAAATGCTGATTTCTGTGTTCCTCTTCGTAATTGCTGTAGTTGTTTGTATTGGGAACTTTGCATTTTTTTTCTAATTTGCAAATAAGCAATGATTATTATTAGAAAAACAACACCTATCCCTATAAGTAGATATAATAATACATCATCTGACATTAAGGTTTTTACACCCCTTTCTTATTATTCTTTTGTCTTTTTTGGTCTTCCTGCTCTTCTAACAGTTTTTGTTTTTTCTGTATTTGTTGAAGTTGTTTTTGAAGTTCCCCAATGGTCTTCTACAAACTTATCAAATTCTGCTAAATCTTTTTCATCCATATTTAGTCTCATTTCTTGTATGTTATGGTCTGTAATTTTATTTGTTATAACATATTCACCATCATGATATTCCATAATGTTTCTATATGTATATAATTGTTTGTTTGTTATGTTTGTAAAATAATGTGTTGCATTATCGAAGAATTTTTCAAATTTTCCTTCTAATGTTTTTTCATTTCTAAAGTCGAATGTATATTCATTCTTTTCTTCAACTGGTATACATTCTGTAACTCTTTCTATATATCTTCTACCCCTAAAGTCTTTTACTAAATGAATATCAAAGTTTAATACCTGTACAACTTGCTCTTCGGCTGTTTTCTCGTTTGTAAACACACCTGTTCTAAGCATTGAGTTTCTTAATGCTGTAACTAAATCTGGAAATGTTTTAGCATGGTGTGTAAACAATGTAAATTTAGAAGCAACTTGAGCTGCTTGAATCATCCAAGATGCAACAGGGTCAGTCGCAACCTCTCCAATGATGTTAACAGAACCATCAGTCTTTTTCTGAACGTCCAATCCCTCTTGTCCAGAAATTGTTTCTGTCTCTCTAAATGTTAAAATATTTCTTGTTGGATAAATTTTTCTTAAGTGAAGCTCGAAAGCTGTTTCTTGAACCCTTATGTTCATTGTTTCATAGATGTTTTCTATCATACCCATAAGCATTGTTGTCTTACCACAACCTTGCTCACCAGTAAGTGAAATAATACGAGCACCTTTTACTAAATATTTTAATAATGCTATTGCATCTTCTTTTCCTGGTATAGTTATTAATTGTTCTAGAGTTGCACGTTTTACGTCGAATTTTCTTACGAAGAATGCCCATGTTTCAGAGAAACTTGGTCTAACAACAACAACACGAGAACCATCTTTCATTTCATTAATCTTATAACCATTTGTATCTGACAATTGTCCTGGGTTATTATATTTATATATATTTTGACAAACTCTTTTTAGTTCCGCTTCTGAACCAAAAGATAAGAATGCTAAACGTATAGATTTACCTTGGAAGAATATCCAAATACTATCACAGGCACGTGGTACTTTGTGTTCCATAACTTCATTTAAATAATCTCCATCTGTTTGTGCAACTTGGCTTAAGAAGCTCTCTGGAAGTCCGGATACACCACCAGATACACCGTCTATATTCATATCTCTCACTTCATCTATAGAGCTATATCCTTTATAGTGTTGATATATTCTTTGTACAACTATATTTAATTTATCTGAGAAAGTAAGTACAAAACCTTCTCTTTCAAAAATATCATTTATTTCTTCATCAGTTATTACATAACAAGGCTTAGCATCTCCTGCTACATACTTTAATGTATCTAATTCATATTTCTTTATTAATTCTGTTAAAGCCTCATATCCAAACTCTTTTTTATACATATATATAATAATATCAAATTTATCTTGTGGCGTAAGTAATGAAGGAATATCAAAAGGAATTGACTTTGATATGTTTGTTTCATCTACTCCATACTCTTTAGAAAGTATATCGTAAATTAATTCTTTTACGTATTTCTTATCATTAACATCTCCATATGTACAGCCTTTCAAAGCCTTTTTTAATTCATATTTCTTGTTCTTTCTTCTTTTTAATTCTTCTTCTGTTAGCCCTAAATCATATAAATTTATTTTAGTTATTTCATCAAGTCTTTTCTTGATAAAATCTGTCATCTTTTGTAAAGTATATGTTTGATCATCAACATCTACTATTTTTTCTACTTCTGCATTCTTTTTCTTTTGTATATTTCTATATACAAAATATACAAATACTACGGCAACAGCTAGTATTAATACAATATTAAGAATCATTTCTTGAAACTCCTTCCTTAACTTATTTCATCATTTGCATTTCATCTATTTTATATAAAATTCCTTGTATTAACTCTTTTACATTATTTAAAAACTTTGCGTTTCTATCTTTTTCTGATATTGTTTGCATTTTTAAGAAATAATCTACAACCAAACCTTCATCACATGCGTCAGAGAATAAAGTGTTGTATACTATTGGAAATAGCGAATCTTTAGTTCTTATAGATCTTAGTATATTTTTTTGTGTATATTTAGAAAATTTATCGTATCTTCCAATATATCCAACAACATTATGCATTTTTGAAGTATATCCTTCTTTTCTAGATGTTGCATAACCTTCTATAGAGTGACGTTTTTGAGTCATTCCATAAACAACAACATCTGAAGCGGTTAAAATATCTTGTGATAACTGATTTATTTCTTTTTTTAAATCAACAATTACAATATCGTATACCATGCTTGCTTTTTTTATTAAAGATACATAAAACGCATCTATCGTAGGTGTTTCTACACCATCGTATCCTGATAATACTTCTAATCTATCTTTAAAAATTATTCCTGTGTAGTCTTTTATTAATTCTGGAGATAATTTATTGCTTCCCTCTATTTTCATTAAACCTGTAACTCCAGATTCAATTCCTACTGATTTTTTAGTTAGATTTAATAAAGATAGCAAATTAGTTTTTTGCACTTGAGGCTTTAAATACGCAGCTTCTATTTCTTTATTATTTTCATATGTGGAAATTAGCAATACTTTTTTATTATGTTGTATTGCCATTTGAGTAGCCACAGCAATTGCAGTTGCTGTTTGTCCTGTTTCTTTACCATCTTCTGTCCAAAAAGATACTATAGCCATTTTACTCTCCTTTTAAGCTTAAATTTCTTTCATTATTTTTCTTACCACTGATCCTTGAAGTTTTGAATCTATTTTAGCAACCACAAACTCCATTCCATCTTTATACATACTAGTTAAATTTTCGAATCTAACTTTTGCTACTTTTTGGTTATCTATAATTGCTGTTTTGTCTCCCATTTCTAAAGGAAAATATATTCTATCATCTTCCCACGTGACTTTTGAGCCTAATGATAAGTAATTTAAATAATCATCATCCTCTTTTGTAACTTCTCTTGCAAATAATACTTTTGTCATTTTTATTGGAGTTGGAAACTCACTTAGAATTTCCAACCCTCTTCTTAGATCATATGTATCAAAAGATGTTACAAAGAAATTTTGCACTGCCTTATCTATTACAAAATTCATTGCACTCTCAGCATTATCTATATCTAATAATATATAATCATATTCTAATGTATCTACAGTTCTATTTGTATACTCTGCTATTCCTTCTATATTTTTAAATCCAACTGCAATATCTATTTCTTCAAACTCTGTTATATAAGATAAAGTAGGATTTAATGCAGGTACAACATATTTTGCTTTTTGAGTAATTGTCGTATCTACTATTAGCACTCTTTTTCCTAATACAGTTAGAATTTTTGCAATATAAATTACCAAATCAGTTTTATCAAAAGCTCCTACAAATCCTACTTTTTTCATATTTCCTCCTAATTAAAATTAATTTGTTCCTGTACTTGTTTCATTAGTAGTTGTGCTTGTAGCATCTGCTGCTGCAGCTGCATCTTCAAGTGATTGTAAATATTGTTGTCTTAATTCTTTTTGTTGTGTGATATGTTGCTCTACAGAAGATTCTAAGTTAGATTTTCTTTCATCTGCATCAACACTATTTATTTGTCCATTAATATAATTTTCTCTTAAATTACGATTATATCTGCTTGCTATAGCTGCTTTTGCTTCGTCTACTATATTTGGATTTGAATCCATTAGGTTTAGTGCTTCTGCACTTACTGGATATGTTGGTGTTGCAGCTACTTGCATTCCTGGATCTGTATATCTTGATACATACATTTCAACTGCTTTTAATTGATAAAGCTCTATAATTGCACTTGACATTGCAATTGATTCATCTTCTGATAAGTTTATATTTATCACACCTTCTGCTGGTGCTCCTGCAATTTCTGGAATTGATACTTGTTTCTTAGAAACAACTATGTAATCTTGTCCATTACCAAAACGTATACGAACATCTACGAAATCACCATCAACTAAATCTGTTGGTAATGATAACATGTTATATTCTTGTTTTCTTAAATCATTTGTAACTTGTTCTGAATTTGTTGTTAACATGTCTTTTGTTAAAATTGTTCCAGCTTTTAAGTCTATTTTTGCTACTAAATCTGATCTTGCTTGTGTTTGACCTTCGTCAGAATAAAAGTCAGATGCAGTTGCTATATTTTCTGGAACTACTGAAGCATCTGCAACATCTGATATTACATTAGGTTCTCTTGATGTATCTCCCTCTATTGCAGTGATTTGTATTCCTGAACCAGAAGAAACATCCTCAGATACAACATATACAGGTCTCTCTGCTGCTTTTATTGCATCTTGTTTTTTCTTTAAATTAATTAATTGCATAAATAGTAAAGCTATTACTATTGCTGCTATAATTAACATTACTAACATTCCTAATAAAAATGATACTCTTTTTTGTCTTTGCATTGGATTTGAAGCCATTTATTATTCCTCCTTAAATATTTAAAATTCAATATAATCTGATTTTATTTTACAACACTCTACCTTTTAAAACAATATATACAATCATTTCGTAATCTAAATATAATATTTCTGTAATATTGTAGTAACATTATAGTACAATATTTTCCAACGCTTCTGCCACACCATTTTCGTCATTTGTTTTTGTTATAAAATCAGCTACTTTTTTTACTTGTTCATTACTATGTCCCATAGCAATTCCACGCCCTGCATTTTTTATCATAAGTATGTCATTATTATTGTCACCAAAAGACATAACTTCTTCTTGTTTTATATTTTCCAACTTCATAATTTCTTCTATTGCATACCATTTATCTACATTCTTACTACTAACTTCTGTGTAATAATAGCCTACTGAAATTTCTTTTGTTCCAGATCTTATTTTTTTCTGTGACATATGGGAAACTTCTAAAACATCTATGTTTGATATATTTTTTAGTTTTCGCAATATACTAGAAAATACAATCTTGCTTTCATCACATATTGTCATTTTTAAAAATTTATTTGTATTTAATTTCTTTACATAGTCATAAACATCTTCTACTATATTTATTTCTGTCTTTTTATCACTGCTCTTTTTGGTATTTTCATAATTATAAAATGCAACATTATAATTTAAAGATTTAGCTATAACAGAACTTTCTGTATAAATATTATAATAAATACTGTTTTTTTCGCATAATTCTATTATTTCTAAAACTTTTTCCTTACTCAAATAATTTTCATATAAAATTTCATTTTTTTGCATATCATATAATACAGAACCATTACCTGAAATATAATACTTATTTGCACCTATTTCTTTCGCTATTGTAAGAACAGACTCTGAGATTCTTCCAGATGCTAAAACAACCAAAATCCCTTTTTGTGTTACTTGTTTTATTACATTTTTAGTATATTCTGTAACTTCTCCATACCTATTTAATAAAGTTCCATCTAAGTCAATTGTTATTAATTTGTACATAATTTTATTCCTTTCTACTTTTCACTACAATACTATATATTATTATCATTTTTTTTACAATATATATCTTTTTAATTTACAAATTTTTTCCAGAATATTTTTTTATGTTTTACACATCATATATATTGAAAAGGCAAAGTACTTTTCAACGAATTTTTTACAATCCTAGGAGGTGAAATTTAAAATGGCATATTCAAATTCAAATAAAAAATTAGTTCCTGAAGCAATGAACGCTTTAGATAAATTCAAATATGAAGTAGCTTCTGAAGTTGGTGTTAACTTAAAAGAAGGATATAATGGTGATATTTCTTCAAGAGACGCTGGTAGAATAGGTGGAAACATGGTTAAGAAAATGGTTCAAAAATATGAAAACGAAATGTTAAATAGATAGTTTCCATTTTAAACTTTTTTAACGGATTCAAGAATTTTTAAACATAGCTTTATGTTAGAAAATCTAGAATCCGTTATCTTTTTTACTAAATAAAAAAATTAAAAAGGGATTTTGAGGAACATCCCCAAATCCCTTTTACTTATGCTTCTGGTTCTATTAAACCATAATTTTTATTATCTTTTAACTTATAAATAACATTTACTTTACCATTTTCTAAATTAACAAATGTTAAAAATGTGTTACCTTTATTTTCTTGTAATTTTAATTTTGCATCTTCTGGTGTCATTGGCTTAATTTCATAATATAATTCTTTTATTATTTCATTTTCTGGTTCTGTTTGTTCTTCTTCTTGAGATGCTCTAATTGTTGCTTCTTTGTTTAATCTTTCTCTTTTTGTTTTTGTTTTTCTAATTTGTCCTTCTAGTATATCTATATTTTTATCTATAGAAGCATATAAGTCTTTATGTGCTGTTACTGCTTTATATGTAATACCTTGGTAAGAAACTCTTGTTTCTGCTATTTGCTCATTTCCTTCTACTTTTATTGTAACTGTTCCATCAAAGTCCTCTAAATATTTTGTTAATTTTTCCATTTTCTTTTCTGAATAATCTCTAATTGCGTCTGTGACTTCTAAATCCTTTCCTACAACTTTTATATTCATAAAAATCTCTCCTCTCAATTATTTTTGCTTTCTTTTGTTCTAAATTTATTATATATGGTAAAAAGCTTTTTTTCAAGTTTATTTTATTTTTTTATATACTATTAGAAAATATTTTCCATTTTATAATCTTTTTCTAGTTTATCATTTAAGTATAATTTAGCTATCAACTCTAGTTCTTTTGCAGCCTCTTCTCCTACGTTAAACGAAAATACCTTCTTAGGTGGTGACATTACAATATATTTTATAGCTTGCATTGTCGATTTGCTCATATAAATACAACTTGTATCTTGTTTTCCACATATATTACACTTAAATCCATTTTGTTTCAAACTAAAAAATTCTAAGTCTTCTGTTTTATTGCAATTTCCACACATTCTAATATTAGGAGCAAATCCTAATATACTTACTAGCTTCATTTTAAATATTGCCAAAATAAATTCTAAATCTTTATCTGTTTCAGATATCATATATAAAGTATTTAAATATAATTGTAAAATTCTATAAGAATTCTCATTTTCATTTGTAACATCAATTATTATTTTAGAAATAAAAGATGCATACTCTAGTTTTTTTAAATCTTTTCTTATATTATAAAAAATTTCTATCGGTTCACAAGAATTTATATAATATGTAGAATTAGTTTTATATAATATATAATCTCCAAAACATAAAAATTGGCTACCAACAAGGAGCGAACTTCTAAATCTTTTCGCTCCCCTGGCAGCACAAGAAATCTTTCCTAGTCCTGGTGTTAACATTGTTAACATTTTATCAAAATCACCCATATTACGTTCAACTAATATAATTCCTTTTGTCTTTATTGTTCCCATTCTTTTCTTCCTCTATTTTCTTTTCTAGATCTCTTAATTGTTTAAATTCCATAAATGTATTTATGTTTCCTGTTTTTTTAAAGGTATTCCAAGCTATTTGTTTAAACATGAAATCATCTCCTTTGTATTATCTTTTGTATTTTATGTTTTTTTATTCAATTAGTTGAATTTAAATTTTTTAACTATGTTATCTTTATCCTGCCAATCTTCTTTTACTTTTACCCATACTTTTACATTTAATTTTGTGCCTAACATTTTTTCTAATTCCATTCTTGCACTTGTTACAATACGTTTTAGCATTTCACCATTTTTGCCAATAATAATTCCCTTATGAGAGTTTCTTAAGCAATATATAGTTGCATCAACATCATAAATTTCTTCTCCTTTTGTTGTATTTCTTAATTTCATTTTCTCTACTTCTACATATATACCATGTGGCACTTCTTCACTTAAAAATTTTAATGCTTTTTCTCTAATTACTTCTTCTACTAATTGTCTTGATGTTTGATCTGTATATTCATCTATATCATAATATGCAGGGCCTGGTTTTAGATTTTTTTCTATCGCATCCAAAATAGTAGTTACGCCTTTGTTATTAAGAGCAGAAATTGGAATTATTTCTTCAAAATCATATTCGTTCCTATACATATCTATAACTTTTAAAATGTCCTCTTTTTGTATTAAGTCTATTTTATTTAGTATTAAAATAGTTTTTCTATTTATTTCTTTTATTTTTTCTAATATTATTCTATCGCCTTTTGTTATTTCTTTTTTCGAGCAATCTACTATAAATAAAATGATATCTACATCTTCTGCAATTTCATATGCTGTTTCTACCATTGTTTCTCCTAGTTTTGTTTTTGGTTTGTGTACACCTGGAGTATCTATAAAAATTATTTGAGAATTTTCTCTATTAACAATTGCTCTTATTGCTGTTCTGGTTGTTTGTGATTTATTTACCGTTATTGCAACTTTTTCTCCTACTAATTTATTTATAAGTGTAGATTTACCAACATTAGTTCTTCCTATAATTGCAACAAATCCTGATTTAAACTCTGCCATCTGCTCATTCCTTTCTATTTATTTATATTAACATATCTAAAATTATTTTTTTGTAGAAACTTAGTACTTATCAAATTTATTTCGAAAATATTTTATCATACTTTTAGAATTAATAAAAGACTAGCTATAAAACTAGTCTTTATTTACTATTTATAGTAAAAGTTCCTTATTCAAAAGTTACATTGCTATTTATTGGACATATATTAAAAAATGTATTTCCATCATTTACTTGTATTTCGTTTCCTTGTACGTCTCTATATATAGTTTGAGAACTTCTAGTATTCTTTATACATTTTATTTTTATAGCTTTACCATTTGTTATATAATATCCATCGTTTGTACCAACATCATCCAAATCTTGTCTGTCTTTATTTTCGTTATCTTTTAATGGCGTGTTTTTAGCAAATGTAACTATTATATTTTTAGTTGTAATTGCTTCTCCTGTTTCCATATCAGTTTGTTTTTCGCCTCTTGCATACCTTGTATATCTTTTAGTTTCTGGATCATACTTATAGCTTGTTGTATGTAAATCTGAATATGGTATTGTTACTGTGTTTGCATCTATTCCATCTTCTAAATTAATTTCATCAAATGTATAATTTAGCACACTTGCTTTATCTGATGTTGTATCGTATTTTTTATCTTTAGCTATCTCTAAAATGTCTTTTATGCTTGTTAACACATTATGTGGTGATGACTTTTGTTTTATTCTCCAAAAGCTATCTGAGCTTTCTGTTATTCCATTAATATTGTCTACATTTAGTGAAGAAATATCTGATTGTGCTTTTGGGCTCCAACCATAATGAACATAAATCGCATCATTTTCTAACGCATAATCTAAGAAATAATGTCTGGCACTACGTACAGGCCCTATTTTTTCTAAGTCTACTCCTTTAAAAAGAGCCATTAATCTTGTTTCTCCACCTTCTACAATTATTTCGTAAACACTATATGCACTATTTAAGCCAACTTGTGGCCATGCCCCTTTGTGATTATCTATCATAACTGCTATAGGTCTATCATTCCCCTCAAATATACTTTTAGGTTGCTCTGGTTCTTCTTCTTTTAACCCTTCACCTATCCCTAAATCTACAGTTGGGTTTTCTTTATCTTGATTGTATACGAAAAAATAATAATAAAGTCCTGCTGCTATTGCTAATATTAAAATTATTATTACAAAAATTATTGGCATTTTTTTACTTTTGTGCTTTGTTTTGGTTCTTTTCCCTTTACTACTCATTTTATTCCTCTCTTATCTACTATTTAAATAATTGAACAATTTTGTCAGCAAATAAAAAATAAGAAACTATTACAGCATTTAAGGCTGTTAAGACAACTGCCCCTGCTGCTACATCTTTTGATATTTTCGCTTTTTCATGATATTCTTCTGTACATAAATCAACTGCTGCTTCTACCGCAGTATTCATCATCTCTGTTCCTAGAACTAAAAATACAGAAAGCATCAATATTGCCCATTCTGCATTACTTATTTTTAATATGATTCCTAGTATTATTACAACAATTCCTGCTACTAACTGAATTTTTAAATTTCTTTGAGTTTTAAAGCCATGTGCTATACCAGAAAAAGCATTTTTCCATGCTTCTATAAAATTTTTATTATATAATCTGCTATCTTTCTTTTTGTCCATAATTACTCCCTATTAATATTTAAATCTTTTAGTACTTGTTCTTCTTTTTCTCTCATTACTTTTTTATCATCTTCTTTTATGTGGTCATACCCCATTAAATGATAAAATCCATGAACCAACATGTAAGCTAGTTCTCTTTCGAAACTATGGCCATATTCATCTGCCTGCATTTTTACCTGACTTAGATTAATAATAATATCTCCTAATACTTCTGGTACAATACTTTTTTCTTTTTGCAATTTTTCTACTTCATCTTTTTCGAACATAGGAAAAGATAAAACATCTGTCGCTCTATCTATATTCCTATATTCTTTATTATATGCTTGTATATCGATTGGTGTTGTAAAAATAATACTAATGGTTATATTTTTATCCACTAAAGTTTCTGTCTCGAAACATTTATTTATAACCTTTTCAGTTAAATCTGAATACATATCATTAGGTTCTACATTTAAATATTCTATATCTGTATACTTCATTTTTTATATCCTTTCTGTTTATTTACCCAATCTCTTTTTTTTCTTGTCTTTTGATTCTTGAATATATTTTTTCTGAAGTTTTACATTTATTTTTTATTTCTCTCATTACTCCTAATTCTACTAACTTATTTTTATAAAAATCTATTATTTTAGAATAATCTCTTTTAGCAGCTTGTAATTTTTTCAAATCTGCTTTTATAAATAATATTTCTTTTTGTTTCTCGTATTTTTCTAAATCTTCTTTACCTTTTTGTAATTTTTTATATTCGTTCCAGAATAATTTATATTCTTCCCTATCTGATGGTTTGTCCCAATAAATTTTAGTAGAAAGAAGTCTAATATTATAGTCTTCTATTAATTCTATTAATAATTTATATGCCGCTTCTTTCTTACTTGCTATTTTTGTAGTTATAATAATTTGTCTTAAATCTTTTAATATTTTTACATAGCATTGTTCTGCAACAACTAGTGGTAAACTATGTGTAAATAATTGTCTACTTATTCCTAGCAAAATCATTCTCTTTTCTACAGTGTCTTTAATGTCTAATTTTCCAACTGTAAATCTATCAAATTTTTCATATTGTGAAATTATGTTTTTATACATATTACTATCATCTAATTTAAGTTTTAATGGTAGTACTTCTGTTATATAATCTTCTAATAGATCAAATATTTTATCATATATAATATTTTTATCTTGATATGTTAAATTATCTGCAAGTTGAATAGAATAGTGTTTTAAAACGCCTTTATATAATTGTTCTATTTTTACACTATAAAATCTTTCATATCTAGGAATTATCTTGTTTTCTTCTGATTTTAATGTTTGATAATCTAACTGTAATAAATATTGTTGTTTTTTGTATTTATATTCCAAGTATTCTGTTTGTTTTAAGTGAATTACCTCATAATAGTTTGAAAGTGCATCTTTCTCAAATTCTGTAGCTGTACTATTTTTTACTTTTTTATAAATTGAGTCCATTATATATTTATCTATTGCTTCTAAATATAAAGTATATGCATCTTCATATTTTTTAGATAAAATTTCTTTTTTTGCTTCGTCCTTGGTTTCGTTTTTATATGCTTCAAATGCTTTTACTAAACTACTTCTTTTTATAGAAATCATTATTCCATTAATACCTAATTTAGTTGGTATTAATAATCTACTTATAGTATTTGTTAATTTTGTGAAAAAATTTTTATTTGTGCTAACTACTCTAAGACTTCTTTGCTCCATGTTTATCATCCTTTCAAAATACTATTTTTTCATTAGTTCCTATATTTTCAAAGACTTCATATGTTACCTCTGCCTCCACTGCATCATCTTTTATTGTATAATTTACTGTCACATTATTTATATTGTCATTATTCGTTATTTTTTGATTTAACTTTTCTTCAGCTCTTCTTTTTGCTTCTTTCTTTGCCTCTTCCTCGCTATAGTTAATTTCATATTCTTTTATTTCAGAATTATTACATTCGATTAACTCTACGGGTATATAGAAATTTGAAAATAATTTTAACTTTTTAGTTGCATATATTGTATCATATTTTTCAAAATTTGAAAGCCTTTTATACAAATTTATTCTAAAATTATTTATATTTATTGCATATTTTTTCTCCATTTTTCCTGTTTTTTCCACTTTAGTTTCTTTAAAGCTTACCGTTGCCTTTTCAGTATACCATACTACTGCCTCTATTTCTCCTGTAGCTCTAACAAAACGAGTTCCCGTATACTTTCCTTCCATCCAGCCACCAATTAGCAAAGTTCCCTCTTTTACGACATCTCCAGGTTTTACCATTGCAGTCCCTGTGTTAGCATTTATTTTTACTATCTTCCCTTCTTTATCTGATACAATATTACAATATTCATCTTGAGCTATAATTTCTGGCTTTTCTTCTGCCTCTACAACTTCTACTATTGCATTAGTTCCTTTTAATTCGATTCCTATCCATGCTATATCACTTCTTGCTAATCTTATATTATTAACAATTTTTTTTATATCTATATCGCTTTTACTTTCGCCTATAAATAATCCATTTTCATTTAAAGAGCTTAAAATTTTCTCTTCAGTTAGGTCGTCTCCTGTTATTTTTATTTCTATATTCCAAATAAATTTTGATAATATAAATAAAGCTAATATAATTATTAAAAACATTGCCAAAAAGAACTTTCTCTTCTTATATTTATGTAAAAAAAAGGGCACTCCTTTTTTTCGGTCAATGCCCACTTTGCATTTTGTTTTTTTAGCTATCTTTCTTATTTTTTTAAAATCTTTAATTCCAATATTAACAGTTAAGTATATATCATTTTTCTTTTCTATATTCCATAAGTATATTTTCTGTAGTCTACACATGTTTATAAAACGTTCTATAAAATAACCTTCTACATGTATAGTTACAAATCCATTTAAATAGCCTTCTATCTTTTTTATACTCACGTTTTCTTATTCCTCCTCTGTACTTTCAAGATATATTTTAGAAAGTACTCCACTAATTAATACGTCATTTTCATTTATTTGATTTAAATTCATTTTATTCCCTTCTATTATTATTATTCCAATAGAACTATTTATTTTTACTAAATACTCTTCATATTCTATAACTCCCGTATAATTTTCAATCATTAACTGATTAAAACCTATTAACGTTATTTTTGGTATATTGGTAGTTACTTCTACCGGAATCTCTAGTAACTTTTCGATTTTATTTCTTGTATTTTTTATTTTTATCACTCCTATCTTTCAAATTCATCAAGTGATTTAAATTCATATCCTTCTGCCTTTGCTTCCTTAATAATACTATCTAAAGCATTTGCATTATCTTTTGAGTTTCCATGTAGTAACATTATTTCTCCATTATGAAGATTATCTAAAACGATCTTTTTAGCATATTCCGTTCCTTTTTGTACATTTTCATCATAGTCTAAATAACCAAATGTCCACATTACATTTGTATAACCAAGTTCTTCTGTTACAGCCAAAGTTCGTTCACTATATTCTCCTTTTGGTGGTCTTATATATTTCATTTCATACCCTGTTTTCTCATATATCGATTGGTGTAATTTCATAACTTCATCTTTTATTTCTTCATCGGAAATATCAGGAAGACTTTTATGATGCACTGTATGATTTCCTACTATATGTCCCTCGTCAACCATTCTTTTCACTAAATCTTCTGCTGTATTTAGATAATGAGCTGTTATGAAAAATGTAGCTTTTACATCATTTGCCTTTAATACATCCAGAATCTGTTCTGTATATCCTGCTTCATATCCTTCGTCAAAAGTTAAATATATATACTTTTCCTCTTCATTTCCTATATATAGGCCATCATATTTTTCCATTAATTCAGCATTTTCTTTCCCTACATCTGGTCTTTTATGGTCTTTTTCTCGTTTTATTCCCCATCCAATTTTCTTATTGCTTAAAGCATTTCCATTTGTATATGTAACTTGATTTTCCATATAAATTGTAAAAATAAGTAAAAAAATTAAAATTATTCCGCATATCGAAAAAAGTAATTTTTTGTCAAAAACTTTTATCATTTTGGACCTCCAATATTATTTTTTTATATTGACATTATCAATTTTTTAGATTATATTGTATTTATTATTGGAAAATATAGGTAATCGTCTAATTAGATATTTTTTTGTCTATTATTGTTAATTCAATATTATTCTTTATAATAATATATATTATTTAGGAGATGAAGATATGTTAAATTTTGTTTTATGCGATGATAATAAAAACATTTTAGACAAATTATCACAGATGCTGGAAAATATTTTTCTTCAAAATGACTATAATGCAAAAATCACCTATACTTGTGATAATGCAGCTGACTTATTTAATTATTTAAATGAAAATAATATTGATGTATTATTTCTTGATATAAATTTGAAAAATAAGTTAACTGGTTTGGATATTGCTGAACGAATACGAAAGAAAAACAAAAATATATATATAATTTTTATTACAGGTCATTTAGAATATGCTCTGGTAGCATACAAATACAAAACCTTTGATTATATTCCAAAACCTTTTGTTTCTGAAAGACTTGAGCTAACTATATCTAGATTATTTGATGACATCAAATCAAGTGTATCAAATTTTATTAAAGTCGGTAATTCCCAGATGTTAATTAGAGAAAGTGATGTACTTTATATTAAAAAAAATAATATGAAGCTTACTTATCATACACAATTCCAAGACTATTCATCATATATTGCTTTTAATAAAATAGAAAAAACATTACCTGGAAATTTTGTAAGATGTCATAAATCTTACATAGTTAATATTGATTGCATTAATAAAATAGATAATATGAAAAATTGTATATATCTTTCAAATAATGACGTTTGCCCTATTGGCCCTAAATATAAAAACAATTTACTGGAGGTTATAAATAACTATGAATACAATACAAAAGATAATGAATATTTTAATGAATCCGAATGCAGAGCTAACTAATATGATTAGCATTCCTTGTACATTAATAGAAATAATTTTACATGTTAATATTAGTCTTACTTTGCTTAATAAACCCATAAAAAGCAAAACTAAATATTTATGTATATTTTCAATTTATATCTTAATCGTTATAAATCGTTTAATTGTAAGCTCTCCATATAATGTTATACTAAATGTCCTTATCTTTATATTTATGTATCTGTTATTCTTTAAAACACAATTACTAGAATCATGTATAGTAGTAGCAGTTCCATTTTCATTAACGGTATTATTTGAAATGATTTCGTCTCAGGTGTACTCAATTATTTGCAATAAACAATATACTGAAGCTTCTTCGATGCCAATTTATCATTTGCTTTTTCTTGCGATTGTATATATTTGTTTGTATATAATTTTAAAATTATTACAAAAATTCAAAGTAAATATAAATGCCTTTTCACATTTAAATAAAAAAGATTCTCGTATTATTCTCGGAACTATTTTATTAGGTTTTATTACTGTATTTTTACAATTATATATTACCGCTTTTTATAATAATATTTTACCAACATTTATCATCTTATTAAGTATTATATGTTTATTAGCATATTTCTTTGTTAGTTTATTTAATATAATCAAAACTAAGCAGTTAGAAATAGCAAATAGAGATATAAATAATTTACAATTATATAACAATACATTAAAAATAATGTATGATAATATCCGTGCATTTAAGCACGATTTTCATAATATTATGAATGGTATTGGTCGGATATGTAACAGCTAAAGATATGGATGGCTTAACAAAATATTATAAGTCTCTTTTTAATGATTGCAATAATATTAATAACCTAGCTGCTATAAATCCAGAAGCAATTAATAATCCATCAATATACGCAATTTTAGCAGATAAATATAATAAAGCAAGCAGTAAAAATATTCAGTTAGAACTTGGCGCTTTTATTGATTTAAATTCACTTCATATTGATACATATGAACTTACTAGAATATTAGGAATATTATTAGACAATAGCATAGAAGCTGCACAAGAATGTGAAAAAAAATATATAAGTATACGATTTATAATGGATTATAGAATGAATAGGCAACTTGTAATTGTAGAAAATACATATAAAAATAAAGATATTGATACATTTAAAATTTTTGAAAAAGCATATACTACAAAACCTAATAATACAGGGCTTGGATTGTGGGAAGTAAATAAAATATTAAAGAAACATGATAATCTTGCAATTTTTACAAGTAAAGATGATGATTTATTTAAACAACAGTTAGAGATATATATACCTAAACCAAGTTTATTAAAAATTTAATAGAAAAATAAAAATACCTAAATAAATAGGTATTTTTTGTCGTCTTAATTTAATTTGGTTGATTGTTCCTAATCTTTTTTAATCATGTTAGCAGGCATTTTTGGTTGATGTAATATTCCAAAAACAAAACATGCTGTGTTAGATGATTTAGCATATTTTTCTGCTAATCTTGCTAAGAATTTTAACATAATAGTTTCCCCCTTTTTTTAATTTATATAGCAAGAGGTCTTTCCTCTATTACTACCCATATACTTCATATCCATATTTATTTTTTGTAATTTTATATGCTAATTTCGTTATTGTTAACGTTTGTACTAATATTCCTATAATTATCATATTAGAAATTACTTTATATGGAATAACTATTGCAATTACTAGTTCTATACCTGCAATTACAAATGACCATATTTTACGTCTTCTTCTTTCTTTCTTCTGTAATACCGGAACATTCTCTGTATCTGCTGGTGCATATTTTGCAATCATTGCAAAGCTAAATATAAAAGTGATTGCTATTAATATGTATTTAATAGTATTGTCAAAGTTTAATATACTAGCTAAATATGCACTTCCAATATACATTGTATTTGTTGCTATAATGCAACCAAGATGTGTTCGTAAATGAAATCCCCCAGAAAACATTCTATATGGAAGAATTACAATAAAAGAAATTATTGTTAAATCAATTATATTAAGTATCCAAGCCAATATAAATGTAATAAAAAATTTAGGTACTTCACCAAGTAGCAATTGCAAGCCATAGCTAATTTCATCTGCTTTATTTTCATCATATCCATCAACTGATTTAATTATTTTCTTTGTTAATGAATTACAAATTGCTTCTATCACATTTATTCCTCATTTCTTTTATTTTCTGAATTCATTATAATTTTTTCTAAATTTATCTATCCGTTTTAATTTGCAAAAATATTTTTTTAGTATGGTAAAAATTTCAACATTTATTTTCACATGTATAATTTATAATTTCACCAATAGTACTATTGTTTAATATTTTTTGTGTTTTATTGTTCTTTTATATTCTTAAATAAAAAAAACATCAATTTAAAAATTGATGTTTTTATATATGTACGTTTTTTAAAATATTCCATACTCCTTTTTGGGTAGGTAAATATTTAAACTCTAATTCTTCTTTTGTTGTTGGATGATAGAATTTTAATTTATATGACCACAATGCTAATTGTTTACTTCTACTCCTTGTACCATATTTAGTATCTCCACAAAGAGCATGTCCTCTACTAGAAAATTGCACTCTTATTTGATGGTGTCTTCCCGTTTTTAAATCTATTTTTACTAAACTCATATGTGTTACCTCATCATATTTTACAACTTCATATTCCAATTCTGAGAATTTAGCATTTTTTATATTTTTATTTGTAACAAAAGATTTATTTTGTCTTTCATCCTTTACCAAATAATCTTGCATAATACCACTTAAATTTTCCATTTTCTCTTTTACGACAGCAATGTAATTTTTCTTAACCTGTTTATTTCTAACTTGTTCACTTAATCTTGATGCAGCTTTAGAAGTTTTAGCAAATACCATAACTCCACCAACAGACCTATCTAACCTATGAACTAGTCCTAAATAAACATTTCCTGGCTTATTATATTTTTCCTTTAAATATGCCTTTATAATTGTAAGCATATCATCATCTCTTGTTTTATCTGCTTGTGATGGAATTCCTGGTTCTTTAACAACTACTATGATATGATTATCTTCATATAATATATTAAGCATTAGCTTCCTCCCATCTACCATATATTCCACAAGGAAGCACAAGTTTTGATCCAGTCATTGGTAATCCTATTTCTCCGGACTCAAACATTCCATTATTTTTTATATTAAGTCTTAATATATTTTCTAGAACTTTAGCAGAAATTCCTGTAGTATATGAATTTATTAAGAAAAATAAAGGTTTATCTGAAAGAACTTTGGTGCATAAATTTACTAAATCAGCAATATCTTCTTCAAAACGCCAAACTTCTCCTTTAGTTCCTCTACCATATGATGGTGGATCCATTATAATTGCATCATACTTATTTCCTCTTCTTATTTCTCTATTTACAAATTTCTCTACATCGTCCACTATATAACGAACTGGTTTTTCTTTTAGTCCTGATGCATTAACATTTTCTTTTGACCAGCTTACCATTCCTTTTGAACTATCTACATGGCATACTGAAGCTCCTGCTGAAAGACAAGCAACAGTAGCACCACCGGTATAAGCAAATAAATTTAATACTTTTATTTCTCTTCTACTATTCTTTATTTTATTAATCATCCAATCCCAATTAACAGCTTGTTCGGGGAAAAGACCAGTATGTTTAAAACCCATTGGTTTTATATTAAAAGTTAAGTTTTTATATTTTATTTGCCAACTTTCTGGAACTTTCTTTTTAAAATTCCAACTTCCACCACCAGTTTTACTTCTATTATATATTCCATGTGCATCTTTCCATTTTTCTTTAAAAGATTTCTCTGTCCATATTATTTGTGGGTCTGGTCTAACTAGAACTATATCTCCCCATCTTTCTAGTTTTTCTCCATTTGCCATATCTAATATTTCATAATCTTTCCAATCATTTGCTACCTTCATACTACATCTCCAATTATAAATTTGATAATATTTTAAAAAAGTTATATATAGCTATACTATTGGCTATACAAAATATTCCTCCTATAGAAAATAACAAACCTAAAATATTATTCCTATTAATTCTTTTAGGCTTCTGATTACTGTATTCTATAGTAAATATTTCATCTTTTGCATATTCCATGTTCTCAACCCCTTTATTCTATTTATATGTTAAAACACATAGAATATGCCTTATTTACGCTATATTTTACCATAACTATTATACCTTTTTCAATATAATCGCCTAAAACCTTACTTTTTTCATTATAAAATAAAAAAATATACATTAAATTGATCTTATTTAATGTATATTTTATATATTTTTTGTTATTAAGCTTTTGTTATAGATAAAATTTTATATTTACTTACACCTGCTGGTACTTGAACTTCTACTACTTGATTTTTCTTTGCTCCTAATAAAGCTGAACCTATTGGGGATTCATTTGAAATTTTATTTTGTGTAATATCTGCTTCTGTTGTTCCAACTATTGTATATTCGACCTCTTCATCAAATTCCATATCTAAAACTTTTACAGTATTTCCTACTTGTACTTTTTTTGTATCTATTTCTGAATCATCTATAATTTTAGCAAATCTTAATTTTGCTTCTAATTCCACTATTTTATCTTCATTTTCTGCTTGTGCATTTTTTGCTTCATCATATTCTGAATTTTCTGAAAGGTCTCCAAATCCTAGAGCAACTTTTATTCTTTCTGCAATTTCTGCTCTAGTTTCTGTTTTTAACTTTTCTAGTTCAGCTTCCATTTTTTTATATCCTTCTTCGGTTAGTAGAATTTCTTTGTTGTTATCACCCATTCTGTCATCCCTCCTGAATAATTTTATTACTGCATTATCTTAAGTCAATATCTTTCTTTTGTCAAGTATTGTTTTTTATTTTTTTTATTTATATTCATTAATATCTATAATACCTCTTTTTCCTATAAAATTACTAATTTTAATACCGTCATCAAGTAATTTTCTTCGTATATCTTTTATTTTCTTTCCTATAATATATGATTCATATATCTCGTTTTTTTCAAATTCACTATCAGTACTTTCCATGTTTATTTCATAATTACTTATATTTATACCAGCAAATGATTTATTTATGTTTGTTACATCATTTTCTATATTTATTAGAATCGCTTTCCTATTAATTTTATACTTTTTTAGTTGTTCTTCTGTAAAATCAATATTTATTATGATTTTTTTATTTATTAAACTTTTATTTTTATTATTCATTACAGGTACTGTAATTGCTTCTTCTTCGTATAATCTATCTGCAAACGCTTTAAATTTTCTTATATTATTAGTAATAATATTTATCCTTTTTATATTAGATATTAATTCATTTATATAATATAGATTTATTTGTGAATAATCGTTTACTAATATAGTTACTTCTATATCCTCTTTATTAGTTTCCAATATTTTTGATAAATATTCTATAATTTCTGCTATTAAATGTTTAAATAAAAGTCTTCCATTTAATATGTTCATATTGCTTGAATATATGTTGTTAATAAATTCTATATTATGTTTGTCTTTTTTTGCAATGACTATATTCTTTATATTATCTTTTTTTAATTTCTCTATTACTTTTTCATTAAGTTTAGGAATAATATATTTTTTGCCATTTTCATATTCTTCAACATCTAATTTATTAAAAATCTTTTTAATAAAATTTTTTTCTTGTTTAGAAATAACATAACCAATCATAAAATCACCTTACTCATTTATATGAATAAGGCGATTTTATATTACTTATTTAATTGTTCTTTTACAAATGTCCAAAATTCATCATTTGTCTCTCTATCTTTTTCCCAAAAAGCTATTCCTGCTAAATTATATTGGTTTGCTAAATTTATTTTTTCTCCTACTGATTTTTCATTTTCAACCCACATTTTATATGTTTTTCCGTCTTCTTCATATTCAACATAGTATTGTTTTAATTCCTCGTCCCATTTTGCTACTTGGTTTTCTGGAAGTACATCAAACATATCCTTCATATTAACTACTTCTGGTTTAGCTGTTCCATCATCATCTTCTTCCCATAATCTCATATATAGTGGTATTCCTAATATTATTTTTTCTGGATCTACATCTTCTTGACCTAAGAATTTCTTTATATTTGCTTCTACCCAATTGTATCCTGCTGTTGTACCAGCCTTATTTGAACTTGTACCATATTGATCATATGCCATAAAGACTATATAATCCGCAACATTTGCAATTGTATTTCTATCAAAACACAATGACCAAGTTTCTGAGCCATCTGGAGCAGTTACATCTACAGATAGTGTTTTTCCAATCTTTTTTAATCTTGGAGCTAATTCTATTAAGAATCTTGAATATACATTTTTATCTGATTCATTCATATTTTCGAAATCTACATTTACTCCATCTAAATTATATTCTTCTACTAAATCCATTAAATTCTCGATCATAGCTTCTCTTTTTTCATAGTCGTTTAATATTTGAGAAGTTGTATCTTTTAATGAATTATTAGAAAACATTGCCCAGACCTGATAATTATTGTTGTGTGCCCATTCAATATATTCGGCTCCGTCATCTTTAGCATTATCATATATTTCGCCATTACTCTCTCTTTCTAAAGAGAAAAATGATGGTGATACTACATTAACTCCATCCATAGTTTCTCCTATTCTGTCTGGAGCTTTTGCATATTCAGAATAGTAATCCCAAACTAAATTAACTTTTCCTTCTACTTTATCTATATATTCTTTAGCTTCTCTTGCTACTTCTACATTTCCTAAATCTTCTTTCTTTATATAACCTATTGTTCCATCTTTTGATCTTACTTCTGCCCAATTATTTGTTTCTTCTATATATACTACTTGTTCATTAGCTTCAATTTTTTCTAAAGTTCCTGACAATGTTTGAGGTTTATATTTTAATTTTGTTTCTTTAGTTGTATTTGCTACTTCCTGTTTTCTATCTAATGAATCTATAATAATAGTATTTGTATCTTGTATATATTCTAAGTCAACATCATATACTTTTTCACTTATTTCTGAAAAAGGTAAATATATTGTATCGTTTTTCTCTATTGCAGAAGAATTTAACTTCTCTTCTTCCCCATTTATAGTAATTTCATTATTTTTTGTACTCATTTTTGCTATATTTATTTCTGATGTAGTTACAATATCTCCATTTTCTTTGTTATACTCTATATATTTGTCAAAATAATTTCTTATATCAGCTAAAGAAAGGAATACATTATTATTTTCATCTATATATACATCATTTTTCATTTTTAGAGTAACATTATTGTTATTTATTAAAACTTTAGTTTTTCCATCGTAATCCTCTCTTATATAATTAGGAGATAGATAAAATACTCCACCTACCAATACAAGAAATACAAGTACTATAAAAATATTTAAAATCAATTTTGAACTATTTCTTTCGTTTTTTTCTTTCATTCTTTTTGCCATTTGTATTCTCCTTATTTTATAAATTCTTTCTTATATTATCATAAAATAATAAATTAGTGAATAAAATTTTAAAAAATATTCGCACTTAACATAAATGTTTGTTTTTTCTTTACTTTTATGGGGATTTATGGTATAATTTTAATGAATTGTGTAAGGGGGAATCTTTATGTGGTTAGTTTGGTTAGTAATAGCTGGGGTTCTGTTTGTAGGCGAAATTTTAACAGCTGGTTTTTTACTATTATGGTTTGCAATAGCAGCAATTGTAGCTATGTTAGTTAGTTTTTTAACAACTAATTTATTTATTCAAATTTTAGTTTTTGTAATAGTATCAGTCTTACTTCTTATATTTACAAGACCATTACTATCAAAATACGCAAAAAGTGATAATACTGTAACAAATTCTAGTGCAATTATTGGTAAAACAGCATTAGTTACAGAAGAAATCTCTTTACTAAATTCTACAGGTCAAATTAATGTAGATGGAGAAATTTGGTCTGCTAAAACAATGGATCCTAACTTAACTATTCCAAAAGGTTCTAAAGTAGAAATTATTGGTATAGATGGTGTAAAAGCTTGTGTTGCAAGTAATTATCAAATTCCATCTAATAATATAGAAAATAAATAAAAGGAGAATGAAAATGGGAGGAATTATATTTTTAATTATTTTAATACTTTTTATTGCTATAATTGCTTATAAATCAATAAAAGTAGTTAAACAATCTGAAGTTTATATAATTGAAAGATTAGGTAAATTTCATAAAGTTGCAGATGCTGGTCTTACAATAATATTCCCTTTTGTAGACCATGTACGTAGTGTTGTTAGTTTGAAACAACAAACAATGGATATCCCACCACAAGGTGTTATTACTCAAGATAACGTTACAATTACAATAGATACTGTTGTTTTCTACCAAATAACAGATCCTGCAAAAGCAGTTTATGAAATTCAATCTTTAAAGAAAGGTATTGAATATTTAGCAATCACAACAATTCGTGATATTGTTGGTAAAATGTCTTTAGATGAAACATTTAGTTCAAGAGATTTAATAAACCAAAAATTAAGATCTATTTTGGACGAAGCAACAGATAAATGGGGTTGTAAAATAGATAGAGTCGAAATTAAAGATATTAATCCACCAGAAGATATTAGGGATGCAATGGAAAAACAAATGAACGCAGAAAGAAATAAAAGAGCTTTAATTCTACAATCTGAAGGTCAAAGACAATCTGCAATTACACTTGCTGAAGGTAAAAAAGCTGCAGCTATCCTAGAGGCAGAGGCTGATAAAGAAGCCCAAATTAGAAGAGCTGCCGGTGAAGCTGAAGCAATTAGAAAAGTAGCCGAAGCTAAAGCAGAAGAAGTAAGAATGGTTTATGCAGCAATTAAAAAAGCTGACCCAGACGAAAAACTTATTCAAATAAAATCTTTAGAAGCTCTTGAAGAAGTTGCTAAAGGTGATGCTAACAAAGTATTTATTCCTTTCGAAGCAACAGCTGCATTAAGTGGTTTAGGAGCTGCTACTGAAGTTATTAAAGATGGCGAAAAAAAAGCAGTAGATAAAAAATTAAAAGATATTGTAAAAGACCAATAAAATTAATCGGGATTTTTGGGGGACGTTCCTTAAATCCCGATTTTTTATTGCATAAGAAAAATCACCAGATTTTTCTGGTACAACAAGGTTAAGTTACCTATTACCGTGCAATTGCGAAGCAATCTGCAAATCTGGCGAAGCCACTTTTCTTAAGTTTTAAAAGAGAAAGTTTAAAAATTACTTTCTCTTTTTTGCTTATATATTTATTTAATATCTTTCTGTTCTTAAGTTTATAACTATTTTTTCTAATTCATCTACGAAATAGTCTATCTCTTCTTTTGTATTTTCTTTTCCTAATGTTATTCTTAACGCACTACTTGCGATGTCTTCACTTAGCCCCATTGCAAGCAATACATGTGATAGTTGTGGCAGTCCACTACTACAAGCAGAACCGCTAGAAGTACAAATTCCTTTCTTCGCTAATAATTTTACCAAATCTTTACCATTTACATATAAAAAAGATATATTTATATTTCCTGGTAATCTACTATTTAAATCACCATTTATTCTTATATATGGTATTCTATTTTTTATTTGCTCTATACAATAATTTCGTAAATTTAATATTTTTTCGTTATTTTGCATAACATTATCATTAGCTATTTCAATTGCTTTACCTAATCCAACAATACCTGCTACATTTTCAGTTCCTGCTCTTTTATCATTTTCTTGATGTCCGCCATTTTGTAATTGGATAAAATCTATACTATCTCTTACATATAAAGCCCCTACCCCTTTTGGCCCATAGAACTTATGAGCGGACATTGATAATAAATCTATCCCCATTTCTTTTACATCTATTTTTATATTTCCCACTGCCTGAACTGCATCTGTATGAAATATTGCATTGTTACTGTGAACAATTCTAGAAGTTTCTTTTATAGGTTCTATAGTTCCTACTTCATTGTTAGCAAACATAATGGATACTAAAATAGTTTTTGAATTAATACTATTCTTTAATTCTTCTAAATCTATAAAACCATTTTTATTAACATTTAAATAGGTTACTCTAAATCCTTCTTTTTCTAGTTGCCTACAAGTATTTAAAACTGCTGGATGCTCTATTCTACTTGTTATAATGTGATTTCCATTTTGTTTGTGTGCTCTCGCAACACCCTTAATTGCTAAATTATCACTTTCGCTACCACAAGAGGTAAAATATATCTCGTTTGGTTTAGCATTTATTACTCTTGCTACATTTACCCTTGCTATATTTATTGCTTCCTTGGATTTATAACCAAGCTCATATAATGATGAAGCATTACCATAATTTTCACAAAAATATGGTTCCATTGCCTCTTTTACTTCTGTTGCGACCGCAGTTGTAGCTGCATGGTCAAAATATATTGTTTTCATATAACATTACCTCTCTTATACAATATTATATGAAATACGTTCTATTTATTTGACAAAAACTTTATTACTATACAAAAAAAGGATTCGAGGAACATCCCCAAATCCCTTTTTTTTAATAGCTCATTCCGCTATATAATTGTTGCATATAAGAATTATAATCAAATGGTGTTACTGTTTCTGGTGCTCCATAGTCTACTCCAAAAGTATCTACTCTTACACTTTTTATTACTGGTGGATTAACTGGTGTACTTGCTTCTGAATCTGATGAATCTTCAGATGTTGTTACTTCTGTTTCATTTAATTTATCTAATACATCCATTCCCTCAATAACTTTTCCAAATGCTGCATAATAACCATTTAAGCTTGCATTGTCACCTGTCATTATAAAGAACTGTGAACCTGCAGAGTTATAACCTTCTTCATATAATCCCATTTGGCTATAATCTGATCTTGCCATAGATATTACACCTTTTTCATGTCTTAAAGTGTTTTGATTAAATCCATTTTGTACAAATTCTCCTCTAATAGCATAAGTTTCAGTAGTTGAACCATCATCTTTTATAGCTGATAATGTTGGTGCCCCTGAACCGGTTCCTTCTTTATCTCCACCTTGAACCATAAAGTCTTTTACTATTCTGTGGAATGTTAATCCATCGTAAAATCCTCTATTTGCTAAAGTAATAAAGTTAGCTACTGTATTTGGTGCTTGATCTGGGTATAATTCTATTTTCATTGTACCTAATCCTTCTATTTCCATTGTTGCAACTGGATTTTGCCTTGTAAAAGTTACTTCTTGATATATTGTATAACCTACTAATCCTATTAATACAATTACTAATATAATTGCTATAATCATAATTATTCTTTTTGTTTTCATTCGTTATCCTCCTAATTAAATTAAAGCATTATCAAAAACAAATTGTTCTTGCATTCTCTTTAATGATTGTTTTATTGTTTTGGCTCTTACCTCTCCTATTCCTTCTACCTCGTCAAGTTCTGGAATATCTGCAGCCAAAATATGTTGAAAAGATTTAAAAGATTTTACTAAATTATCTACTATATTATTAGGTACTCTTGGAATTTTACTTAATATCCTATAACCTCTTGTATAAACTCCTACCTCATCATAATTATCGAAATTTTCGTATCCTAAAATTTTGGCTATTGAAGATGCTTTTAAAAGATCTTCATAAGATAATGCAATTATTTCTTCTAATGCTTCATCTTCTGTTTTATTTGTTCCTTTTCCTAGATAATCTTTTATGATCAAAAGCTCTTCTCTTTCTAAACCACCAACTAATTCCTCTAATTGCATACTTATAAGTCTACCATCTTGTCCTAATTCTGAAATTCCTCTTTGTACTTCATCTACAATTTTCATAACCATTTCTGCTCTTTGTATTGCATTTATTACATTATCTAAAGTAACGATATCATTAAATTCATATTCATTTAGTACATTTAATTTGCTATCAAATACTTTCTTATATTTTTCTAAAGTTTGTAATGCTTGATTTGTTCTGTTTAATATTGTTGATGAATCTTGTATTGTATACCTTAGATTTCCTTTAAATACAGTAATTATATTTCTTCTTTGTGAAATACTAATTACTAAAGCCCCCGTTTGTTTTGCAGTTCTTTCAGCTGTTCTATGACGTGTTCCAGTTTCTTTAGTTGGAATTTCTGGTGATGGAATTAGCTGTGCATTTGCATATAATATTCTTTTTAAATCTGTACTTAATACTATTGCACCATCCATTTTAGCAAGTTCATATAATTTAGATGATGTGTATTCTTCATCGATAAAAAAACCACCATCTACTATGTCTAAAACTTCCTTAGTGTCGGAAAATACTAATAATGCTCCAGTCTTTGCTTTTAAAATATTATCTAGTCCTTCTCTTATTGGTGTTCCAGGTGAAATTAACTTTAGTATGTCTGTAACTTCATCTTTTTTGCTGATTCTCACTTGTTACCAACCCTTTCTGCCTTCTCACCTTATGAACTATCGTAGTCCAATCGCTTTCATGGCCTCGTTAATATTTTTCACACCAATTATATCCAATTTATATGATTCTTTCAATAGTTTTTTGTTATTTTCTGGAATTATACATTTTTTAAATCCTAATCTTTCTGCCTCTTTTAGTCTCTTCTCCATCATATTAATTGTACGTACTTCTCCAGTTAAACCTACTTCTCCCAATGCAATTACTCCTTTTGGAATACTTACATTTTTAAAGCTTGATGCAGTCGCTAAAATTATTCCTAAATCTAGTGCAGGTTCATTTACTTTAATTCCTCCTACAACATTTAAATAAACATCTTGATTTCCTAACATAAATCCTGCTTTTTTCTCCATTACTGCTACTAGCAATGTTAACCTGTTATAATCTATTCCATTTGCAGTTCTTCTTGGTAGCCCAAATACACTTTGTGTAACTAAAGCTTGTAATTCTACTAATAATGGTCTTGTTCCCTCTACTGTTGCAACTACAACAGAACCAGATGGATTATCTTCTCTTTCTGAAATTAGAATTGATGATGGGTTTGTTATTTCTACCATTCCTTTTTCTTGCATCTCAAACATTCCAACTTCATTAGTAGATCCGAATCTATTTTTTACTCCTCTTATCATTCTGTAAGAAAAATATCTTTCTCCTTCTATGTATAGAACTGTATCTACCATATGTTCTAAAACTCTCGGACCTGCTATGTTACCATCTTTTGTAACATGTCCAATAATTATAGTTGTAATCTTTCTAGATTTACAAATTTTCATTATTCTACTTGTTATTTCTCGTACTTGACTTACACTACCTGGAGCAGAAGATATCTCTTCTGAATACATTGTTTGCATAGAATCTATTATTACTAATTTAGGATTTAATTCTTCTATATTTTGGTCAATAATATCTATATCTGTTTCTCCTAAAAACAAAATATCATCATTTTTGATATTTAGTCTATCTGCTCTTAATTTTATTTGTTCTGCAGACTCTTCCCCAGAAACATATAAAACTTTTCCTTCTCCTTTAACCTTATCGCAAAGTTGTAAAATTAAAGTAGATTTTCCTATACCTGGCTCTCCACCGACTAACACTAAAGAACCTTTTACTAATCCTCCGCCTAAAACTCTATCTAGTTCTGCATAGCCAGTAGAAGTTCTTTGCGCATCTTGACCAACAAAACTATTTAAGGGCTTTGGTGCTTCTTGAATTTTCTTTTCTCTTTTTCCACTTTCTACTTTTGTAGAAATTTTTTCTTCAAAAAATGTATTCCATGAATTGCAAGCCGGACATTTTCCCATCCATTTTGCAGATTCATAGCCACATTCATTACATACAAAAATTGTTTTTGCTTTCATATTGCTCCTTCAAAATAAATCTTATAATGTATTTCTTTTCTTTAGTTCTTGTTCAATAATTCTTCTAATCCTAATGATAGTACGAACATTGCATGTGACCAACCTAAACCAATTACCCATTTAGATTTCATTTGTTCGTTATCTATTTGTTCTGCAAGTAAACCTAAATGTGTAGCTGTGTCTATTACAAATTTTAAACATTCGTTAGCTTCGTTTGTTGCCCCTATTTTTTTATAATAAATATACATCCATAAAGTTGCTATTGGCCATGGATTCTTACCACCCATATATCCGTCATTTTCAAACCTTAAGTATCCTCCTGTATATGTTCTTAATGTCAAATTAATTTTTTGTACTGTATTTTGTATTAATTTATCATTTGTGTCAAATACATTAAATGGTGTAATCGCCCCCATTATACTAATATCTACATTACTATCTTTTGTATTTCTTACTAAGATATTTTGATTTTTATCACATAAATTCTTTAATATATAATTTTTAATTAATTCTTTATATTCTGCTAATTCGTTAAAATCTTCTGGTAATTTAAATTTTTTATTATCTTTTTGTAACTCCTTATATATTAGTTCCATTGCTCCAAATGCAGAATAAATTGCTGATAATGAATACAAATGAACTCCTTCATTCATTTCCCATAGATCATAACTTACATGCTTATATATCTGACTTCTATCTAAATAACTATACTTAGTATCTACTTCGGATTCCTTTTCTTCACTTCTATTTAACAAGTGATCCATATATTTCTTTAAGAATTCAATTGCGTTTTCACACATAGTTAAATTGTCTTTTAATAAGTCCATATCTTTTTCTTTTAGTCTAAATTCTTTTATTTTAAAATGTTGATATAAACCTGCAATTACGCTTCCTGTTTCATCTATCTGATATCCCCAACAAGGAGCAAGTCTTCCATCTGTGTAAAAACGTTGTTCCCACATTCCATTTTTGCTCTGAGTCTTTCTTAAAAAAACATTATAAAAATTATCTGCATCTTTGTACATACCTACCATATCTAATGCTTGTGAAATAGTAACAGCATCTCTTGGCCAACAGTAAGCATATCTTCCACATAAATCTTTTTCTTCGTCTACTTCTAAAGCTGCAATTATTCCTCCAGTTTCTTCATTTACTAGCAAAGGGAATAAAAGAATTGTTCTTCTTAAAATCTTTTGTATTTTTGCATTATATACTTCTCCATAATCTTTTACTTTAAGTACATCATGTTTTTTTACATACTTTCTCCAATATGCTTTTGTGTCCATCATTAATTTTAATGTATCATATTGTTTAATTTGGTCTATTTCTTTTATCAAATCATCTAATACATCAACTTTATAATTTTTATTTATATATATGTAAACATTAAACTCTTTAGTTTCTCCTGGTCTTAACACACCAACATCATAAACTATTGCAGAATGATTAGACATTGCAATATAATCTTTATCTCCAATTACTCCAGAAACAATGCTTTCTTCTACATTATTTAATTGATAACTATATATTGGCATGTTAGAAAATGTTGTCATAGCAAAGTCATGACTATATTGAATCATGGCATTGTCACATATTCTAGCTCCAACCATATTATTTAAATTTGAAAATAGTTTTGAATCTATTAAAAATTTAACATCCAAATCTATTTTATTGTAATTTGTAAATGTATATCTTCTTATTACTACATCTTTTTTCATTGGAATAAAATCTTCTTGTTTCATATTAAGTTTAAAATATGTATTTTCTATTTCTGTATTTAATACATTTGTATCTGTAGAATAGTATTGATTATATACATTATTTACATCGTCATGAAGTCTAATAAGTGCAGAATCATTTATTTTTACACCAGTTTCATAATAATCTATAAATTGTCTATAATCTGCTGTTGGATAACAAAGTCTTAATAGTTCACCTTTTTCTGATAAACTAGCAATCATTTTTCTATTTCCAATAAAAGCATCATTTAAATATTTTCTTTTCATTTGTATTCTCCTTTATTTATTTACAATTCTGTTTATTTGTCTTTGTAAGTCTTTAATTTTCTCACTTAAACTATCTAATCTTCCCTCTTGTATATCTTGATCTGTTAATTCATCATTTACGATATCTTCCATATCATTAATTTTCTCTTTTAATGCATTTAATCTGTCTATAATTGCAAGTTTTGTAAATTTATTATCTTCTTTTTCTGTTCTTCTATATTTACCTATTAACCTTACATCTGTATCTGTAATTTCATAAGTTTCTCCAAAACTTGGTATAGAAACTGGTATATTTGTAGTTTCTAATATTTTATTTTTTAATACTTCTTGTCCTTCTGGTTCCCCATGTAATAAAAAGATATGTTTTGGTTTCTTTAAAAATGAATATATAAAATTTAGTAACCCTTCTTGGTCTGCATGTCCAGAATATCCTTCTATATATTCTATTCTTGCGTTTACTGCTATTTCTTCTCCAAACAACTTTATTTTCTTAGCACCATTAACTATACTATAACCTAATGTACCTGGAGCTTGATAACCTACGAATAAAATTGTATTTTTAGGATTCCATATATTGTGTTTTAAATGATGTTTTATTCTTCCAACATCACACATTCCACTAGCAGAAATTATAATACATGATTCGTCACTTTCATTTAAAGCTTTTGATTCTTCTACTGTACGTGTAAATTTTAGTCCTGGAAACTCTAATGGATTATTCCCTTTTTGAATATATGCTTTTGTTTCATCATCAAATAAGTCCATATTTTCTTCGAATACTTCTGTTGCAGATATTGCAAGCGGACTATCTACATATACTGGTACTCTCATCAATTCTTCATATTTTTTCCTAAATTCTTCGTCATCTCTTTTGTCTTTTAATTTATTTATTTCGAATAATATTTCTTGAGTTCTACCAACTGCAAATGATGGTATAACAACTGTTCCACCCTGCTCTAAAGTTTCAGAAACTATGTCTAAGAATAATTCTGCTTTATCATCATTTCTCATATGTAATCTACTACCATATGTTGATTCCATTACTAAATAATCTGTGTCTTCTATCATTGTAGGTTCACTTAATAATGGGATATCATTATTTCCTAAATCACCAGAGAATACAATCTTCTCTTCTTTATCGTTTTCTTTTATCCACACCTCTATTGTAGAAGAACCAAGCATATGTCCTGCGTCATTAAATCTTACATGTATATTTTCATCTATTTCAATTATTTCATCATATTTTACAGGTTTAAATAATTCTAATGATCTTGCTGCTTCTTCTGCAGTATAAAGAGGCTCTAATTCATCTTCACCTTTTCTTATTCTTTTCTTGTTTTTCCATTCAACTTCCATTTCTTGTATGTGACCACTATCTGGTAACATTATAGAACACAAGTCGCAAGTGGCTTTTGTTGCAATAATATCTTTTCTATAACCTTCTTTATATAATTTTGGAATTCTTCCTGAGTGATCAATATGGGCATGTGTTAATAGCATAAAATCTATACTATCAATATCAAATTCGAATGGCTCTTCATTTTCTAACTCTTCTGTTGCTTTTCCTTGAAATAACCCACAATCAACTAAGAATTTTTTTCCTGCACCTTCTACTAAAAAATTAGAACCTGTTACAGTTTTAGTAGCACCTAAAAAAGTTATCTTCATGCTTTTCCTCCTTATGAAAATATTTTTATTTTTTTCTTTTCCTTTATCTTATACTTGCCTATATCTCTTGAAATAATAATGTCTTTTGAAGTTTCTTCGACATCTCCATCTAAATAGTTTGCTCTTATTCCCTCTGGAATTTTTTGAACATTTACTTCTGCATTTTCCAGATTAATTATTCTTAAAGAAAATATATTTTTTAAAATTTCATCGTTTATATATTTGTTAGAATTAACAGGATTTATAATTTTTTCATCCATTGCTTTATCTATTAAAAACATTCTCATATTTTCTAAATCTTCTTTTAACTCTTCATTATCTTTCAACAATTCTTCAGATGTAATTGGAATTAAATTATAATATCTAAATTCATATAACAATTCCAATACTTCTTTTTTATCTACTAATTTTTCGGCTAATATTTTGTATCCTTTTAAGCACATTTTTTGCAAATTAATTAATTCTTCAAAAGCTGTTGTTTCACTATCTGCAATCTCTTGATAGTCTAAAAGTTGAACTTTTGTTACTGTGCTTGTTTTAGTTTTCTTTAACAATTGTCTTGGATCTATAGTCTTGTTATATTCCATTATTTTATTCATACAATTTTGTCTTTCAGCAATTAAAAGTTCTTTTAACTGTAGCCTATCTTTTAAGACTTCACCAGCTTCTTTTCTTGCTACTAATTCTTCTTCTAACTTTTCAGAATCATTTATAATTCTATCTAAATTATCTACCTGTTTTAATAATCTTTTCTTATCTTTAGATATTTCTTCAATATATTTTCTAAAATCTTGTGGTTCTTCTTCTTTCTTTGTTTTTAATTTTTTTATTGTTTCAGGATGCCTTTCAAAATATATCTTTAAGATAGTTATTATTAACTGGTTAAATAAAGGCTCTGCCATTTCTTTATTATATCTTCTGTTTAATTCTTTCTTTAGTTCTTCTAAATAATCTTTATCATTGTCCTTGTTATATACCCAATCTTTTAACAAATCATTTCCTGCAATTATTCTAATATCCTGAAAAATCAAGTTGGCATATGTATCTTCAAATTCATTTTTTGCAACATACCATGCGAACCCATTAAAATCTCTTAAAAGTTCAATATTATTGCTAGAATTTCCATGTATAAAAATTTCCATAATAGCGTCTTTTAGTATGCCATACTTATCATTTACCATGGCATTATTATTATATAAACTATAAAGACCCTCTAAAATATATTTTTCATTTGGAAATACCTCTAATTCTTTTTTATCTAAATTCGCAATATATTTAGAGTCAGTATTACTTAATAATGAACTTCTTTTACTTTCTGGTTTTATAACAATTAAACTATTACAATATTCTTTTACAAGATTTATAAAATTAGTTAAAATTTCCTCTTTAGCTGTAATATCTCTTTTAACTGTTTTATAATCGTTATAATTTGTTTCCATCTTATATAAAACACTTAATATTAAGTTTTTACCAGTACTAGAAAAATCTTTTTTCTCTAAAACCTGTTCTAACAAATTATTATAATCTTTATATTTTAGCTTAGAAAAAATTTTTTCTTTTGGCATATTTTTCCACCTTTCTACGTATTTTCATCTGGAGTAGTTCCCATTTTTAATTCGTCTAATCTTTCTTTTGTAATTAAAACCTCTCTTGGTTTACTTCCTTGGTATCCAGAAATAATTCCTCTTTCTTCCATTTGGTCGATTATTCTACCAGCTCTTGCATATCCAACTTTAAATCTTCTTTGAATAAAAGATGTTGAGGCTTGTCCGGTTTCTACAACAGTGTCTATTGCTTCCATTAATAATGGATCTGTGTCATCCTCCTCTTCCATTCTGTCAAGCTCTTGTTCTGTACTATTTGCTTTTTCTATACTTTCAATAATATCTTCATTATATTTAGCTTCTCCACCATTAAATTTCAAGAAATCTACTATTTTCTCAACTTCCCCATCAGATACAAATGATCCTTGAACTCTTGTTGGTTTTGATGCACCAGATGGATAAAATAACATATCTCCTTTACCTAATAATTTCTCTGCACCTACTGAATCTAATATTGTTCTAGAGTCTACTTGTGATGAAACAGCAAATGCTATTCTTGATGGAATATTTGCTTTTATTATACCTGTAATAACATCAACAGATGGTCTTTGAGTTGCTATTACTAAATGCATTCCTGCAGCTCTTGCCATTTGTGCTAATCTACAAATTGCATCTTCTACATCTTTTGCTGCAACCATCATTAAATCTGCAAGCTCATCTATTATTATTACTATTTGTGGTAATTTACCTGTTCCGCCTTCTTTTTCTATTGCTGCATTATATCCTTTTATGTCTCTTACACCTTTGTTTGCAAAAAGACTATATCTATTTACCATCTCTTGAACAGCCCATGCTAAGGCTCCTGCAGCCTTTTTTGGATCTGTTACTACTGGAATCAATAAATGTGGAATTCCATTATATACAGATAATTCAACAACTTTAGGGTCTACCATTAATAGTTTTACTTCATTTGGTTTTGCTTTATACAATATACTTGTAATTAATGTATTTATACAAACACTCTTTCCAGAACCTGTACTTCCAGCTATTAAAACATGTGGCATTTTTGCAACATCTGCAATAACAGCCTCTCCACCAACATTCTTTCCTAATGCTAATGCTAATTTTGATTTATGATTTACAAATTCTTCTGTTTCTATAATATCTCTTAAATGTACTACTTCATTTTCCTTATTTGGAATTTCTATTCCAACAGCTTGTTTACCAGGAATTGGAGCTTCTATTCTTATACTCTCTGCTGCTAAACTTAATGCAATATCATCTGCAAGATTTGCAATTTTGTTTACTCTAACACCTTCTGCTGGTTTTACTTCATATCTTGTTATAGCAGGTCCAACAGAAACATTTTCTACTTTTGCAGATACCCCAAAACTATATAAAGTTTTTTGTAGTTTTGCTGCAGTATCTGTTAATGCCTTTTTTCCACCTTTAAATACTCTTCCTTCGCCTTCACTTAGTAATTCGATTGGTGGAAATTCATAGTTTTCTTCTTCTTCTGTTAAGCCATGTTCTAATACTAATACCTCTTTTGTTTTTTCTTCTTTCTTTTCTTGTTCTTGTTTAAATAAATTTGCTTCTATTTGATTTGGTTTATTTTTCTTTGTTCCTGTATTACTTTCTTCATTACCATGATTTAATTTTTTCTTCTTTGGTTCTGTTTCATTTAAATTAATTGTTATTTGCTCTTCTATTGGGATTTCTTCTTTTTCTTCCTTTTCTTCTACTTTTTCTTTCTTATTTTTCTTATTCTTTGCTTTATCTTTCTTCTTTTCTATTAATACACTTTTTTGGTTTTCTAGCTCATCTTCGTCCTCATCCTCTTCATCATCTTCTTCATACTCTCTTCTTTCTTTCATTCTTTCGAAAAAGTCTCTAATTATTTCTGCCGGTTTTATTTCAAATAAATTAATTAATGTAATAAGTGCAATTCCTACTAATAGTATAATTCCTCCGATTGTTCCTAGTAATTTGCATACTGGCATTGCAATTATAGCTCCAATAACTCCCCCTGCAACATTTTGTGTTCCTAAGTCATAGGCTTCTTCTAAGAAAGTAGAGAAATCGGGATTTATCGATAAAACTCCTTTGTCTATTTCTACGATTACCATAGTTGCTGCAATACACACTAAAAATATAATATAATTTACTATTTTTTTACTTAAATATTCTTTGTCATCAACAGCAATCTTAATCGCCATTGCTAATGTTCCAACAGGTATAATATATTTTATCCATCCCATTATACCTCCAAGCACAGGACTTAAATGTTCACCAATCCATCCTGACTGTGCATATATTAAAACACAAAGTAATAAACTTGTTATTATCATTACAACAACTACTAAATTTTTATCTATATTGTTTTTCTTCTTTCTTGTTCTTGTAGTACTTCTAGAATTAGTTCTGCTAGTTGATGTTCTTCTAGTACTTTTTGCTCTTCTTGCTTTTGCCATTACATTCCCTCCGCTTTCTACTATATACAAAAAAAGTCAGATGTCTGTATCATCTAGTAAAAAAATACATACCAACCTCTGACTTCCAATTTATTTTAGTTCTTTTCTATTATTTTGTATAACTTTTAATGCATCTTCTAATGCTGTTTGAATACTTCCTAAGACATTATCAGCATATTCTTTTGTTCCTTGTGATATCTCTCTTGACATTTCATTTGCAGTTTCTATTATTTGTGCTTTTTGTTCATATGCTTTTTTAGTAATTTCATGTTCATCGATCATAGAAATAATTCTTGTTTCTGCCTCTTTTACAATGTCATTCGCTTCTTTTTGAGCTTCAGTTAATATTCTTTGTCTCTCTTCTTTAATCCATTTTGCTTGCTTTAATTCGTCTGGAAGTTTTAGTCTGATTTCTTTTATAACTTCTAATATAGCTTCCTTATCAACAACTGCTTTATCTGTAAATGGAAGTTTCTTACTTTGTTCTAGTATTTCCTCTAGGGTCTCTAATAATGTGAAAATCTCCATTTGTCTACTCCTTTCGCATAAATATTAACCTTGCTCTACCATATTTTCTAGTATCATAAATATTTATACTTATTTTCAATTTATCAATTTCGTCTTTTACTCGTTCTTCTTCATCTGTTTCTGCAATAATAATTCCATCTTCTGCTAATAAATTCCTATCATTTATTAACTTAATACTATTGCTAATATAATCGGTATTATATGGTGGGTCTATATAAATAAAATCAAAATTTTCCTGTGTATTATTTAAGAATTTTTCGTAGTCTATACACAGAATTTGTACTTTATCTTCTATCCTCATTTTTTTTGCATTTTTATTTATAATTTGAATAGCTTGTTTATTTTTATCACATAGTATAGCTTTTTTTGCTCCTCTACTTATGCTCTCTAGTCCAACTGCGCCACTACCAGCGAATAAATCCAACACAACTGAATCAGTTATGCTATTTTGTAAAATATTAAATATTGCTTCTCTAACTTTATCCAAAGTTGGTCTAGTATTCAAGCCTTCTAAAGTATATAATTTTGTTCCCCTTGCTAATCCGCCTATAATTCTCATAATACCTCTTTACACCATATATTTTATTAAATATTAAAGATATGTCAATATTATTAATATAATTGTAACATACATTTAATAGTTCTGTAACAAAGCCAATAAAAGACAAATTTTACAAATAATAGTAAAACTTGTCTTTAGTTGTGCTATAAATTTATTCTTCTTCTTTATTTATATCTTTTAATAATTCTAATTGAGATATTAATAAAGCTTCCATTTTAGCTTTATATACATCAAATTGTTTTTTTAGATCATCTAATTCTTTTTTCTTCATGTTTATTTCTTGTACTAAACCATCAGCCTCTTTTTGTGCATTTCCTTTTGCATCTTTTACTATTTGTTCTGCTTGTTGTCTTGCTACATTTTTTACATCTTCTGCTGTTGATTGAGCCATAACTAAAGTACTTTGTATAGTTTCTTCTATATTTTTATAGTGAGCTAAACTTTGTGTTAGTTCATCTATTGTCTTTTTAGCTTCTGTACTTTCTTTATAAGCTTTTCCATAATCTTTAGTTAATTCATCTAAAAAGTCATCTACTTCTTCTACACTGTAACCATTAACCATTTGTTTAGAGAACTTTTTATTTTCTATATCTAATGGTGTAAGCATATTGCTACGCCTCCTTTTGTCTATTATTTATTCAACCTTAATATAAGCACGATTATACGTGCTTATATTTAATTCTTTGTATTATTTTTTAACCAAGATACTGATAATTTGTTTGATATTTCTTCTCTTGCCATTTCATTTGTGATTTCATAATTGTAAGGTGCTATTAAGAATATTGAATTTGAAACTTTTTGAATGTGTCCATCTAGAGCAAAAACTCCACCACTAATAAAGTCTACAATTCTTCTAGCAACATCTTTATTTACATATTCTAAATTTACAATTACTGATTTTTTTTCTTTTAAAAATTCACATATCTCTTCTGATTGATCAAATGTTGTAGGTTGTGAAATTACCATTTTTATTTGTTGAGTTTGTGGCATAGAAACAACTTTTTCTTTGCTTCTCTTTCCAAAAATTCTTCTATCTTCTATTTCATCATTTTCTTCTTCATCATATCCATCATATGTATCGTAATCATTGTTATCATATGTTTTTTCTTCTACTTCTTCTGCGTCTCTTTCTGTATCCATTCCAAATAAATCCCATACTTTGTTCATTATAGCTCCTGCCATTAAAAAAACCTCCTAATATTTCTCCTTTGTTGGTATTTGCATATAGTATCTAACTTTTTTTAATTATTGTCAATAGTTTTTATCTTTGTAATTTATTTTTAACATTATTGTAATATTATTGTAATATTATTTTATTTCTGGATTCGCTATTGTTTGTATTTCATCATACATATTTATTTTCGTACTAACATTTAATTCTGATGAATTATATCCCATCTCCTTTAGTTCATCAGAACTATAGTTGTCTATTATCGAATAACTATCATTCTCTTTTTCTACTTTTACAAGAACTCTTGTTAAATATCCTGCTCTATTTCTAACTACATATGCCAAATCGTTTTCCTTTATAATGGCTGTGTTAGGTACTTTATATCCTGAATATTGCCAGAATATAATATCAAATGAAATCTTTCTATTACTTATTAATTTTTCTACATCTTTGCTTATTTTAAAAACAACTAAAACATCATCATCTGTTTGTTCCATAACATTTTCAACACTGCTAGATATTTCATCTCCATTTGATAGACGCAAATTTAATTTGTCTCCTTGTTCTATGTCATGTAATTGGTCTTTTTTTATAATCGTCGCAATGTAACATACATAATTATTTACAACTTTTCCACATTCAGTATTTGTAGCAACTGTTTGACCTGTTTTTAAATTTAAACCTTCTAAGAAAGATCTGTTATAACTACTAAAATCATCTGGTGTTAACACCTCTTCTAATCCATCTACTTTATATGATACTACTCCACTCATTGGAGCTTTTATGTATTCACTACCAGAATTTAATTGATTCTCATAATTCTTTCTTTCCTGTATCAAATTATTTAAATAAGAACCAGCCTTACTATTTTCTCCAACAATATTTGTTTTTTTAGTAATATAGTTTTCTATCTCTTTTTTATATTCAGCAATTTTTTGAATATTATTATTTTTAGAAATTTCTTTCAGCCTTAATTCTATTTCTTCATCCAATAATTTTATATCACCAGGAAGTATTGATGTAGTATCATTTTTTTGTGCCTCATCTATTTTTTCATCTAGTTCTTGGATTTTTTGTATAAGTTCATCTTCTCCTGTTGAATAATATCTAAAAATATTTTCGTCTTTTGCACACTTTTCCCCTTCTGCTTTTATCTGAACTATACCATTTTTATAGTTATTACCTTGCACTTTTTTTTCATCTCTTATTATATATCCTTCTGCTTTTATTTCTTCTGAAATTGAACCCTGTTCTACCAAAAATACATCTGTTGGATGTGCAAATAATTGCCAAGCTGTATACCCAGCATATATTAGCACTGCTACAACTAATATAACTATAAAAACAATTTTTATTTTATTTGTTTTTCTTTTGCCTTCTATTTTTTCTTTCAATTTATCTCCTCCAAGATAATTTCTATGTTCTTTTCGATTCCATCTTCTGCATCTAGCCAAATTAGTTCTTTTATTGCTTTAAACCATGTAATTTGCCTTTTAGCATATCTTCTACTTTCTTGCTTTATTTTTTCCACCATTTCTTCATATGTACATTTATTTTCTAAGTATTGGACAACTTCCTTATATCCTAGTCCCTGCATAGCTGTTGGAAATTCATTATATTTTTCTTTTATATTTTTAACTTCTTGAATAAGTCCCTGTTCTATCATTTTGTCTACTCTAAGGTTTATTCTATCATATAATTTGCTTCTATCATAATTTATTGCAAATACTTTATAATTATATTTTGGTGGTTCTGCTCTTGAAATTTTTTCAAGTTCTGTTTTAGTCTTTCCTGTTTGATTATATATTTCTAATATCCTTAGTATTCTCTTTTTATCATTTTGGCTAATTTTAGAAGCAGCTTCTTTGTCTATTTTTTCTGCTTGTTCATATAGTTTTTCTAAACCTTCTGTTCTAGCTTTTTCTTCTAGAAATTCTCTGTATTCTTTATCAAATTCTAATTCTGGATAGTTAATATTATATATTAAACTATTTATATATAATCCTGTTCCTCCTACTACTATAGGTGTATATCCATTTTTTATTATCTCTTCAATTGCATTTTCTGCATCTGCTTTGAATTCTGCAACCGAATATCTCTTATCTGGAGAAACAATATCAATCATATAATGTTTTACACCCTGCATTTCTTCTTTTGTAACTTTAGCTGTTCCAATATCCATATCTTTATATATTTGCATAGAATCTGCAGATACAATTTGTCCATTTATTCTTTTTGCAAGTTCTATAGATAATCCCGTTTTTCCTGAAGCAGTTGGTCCTCCTATTACTATAACATCTCTTTTAGATATTGCCTCTTCCACTTTTTCCTCCATCTTATTTTCTTTCAAATTTTTTTTCTATTTCATATTTAGACATCTTTATAACAGTTGGTCTTCCATGTGGACAAGTAAATGGATTTGTTAATTTTAATAATTCATCCATTAAGCTTTCTACCTCTTCTTTTGTTAAAACCATATGTGCTTTTACAGCTGCTTTACATGCAATTGTTGCTAAAAATTTATTTTCAATTTCTTGTTTTGCAGTTCTAGAAACAGAATTTATTTCATCTAATGTTTCTAAGAATAAGTCTCTTGTATTAAGATCTAAACATATACTTGGTGTTCCAGAAATTTTTATAGTATTGTCTCCGAATTCTTCTATTATAAATCCTGCTTTTTTAAATAGCTCCATATTTTCCTTTGCAATGTCCATTTCTTTATGTGTTAAAGTTATTATGTCTGGTAAAATCATTAGTTGTGAATCTTTTTCTTCGTCTGAATAAAAATTCTTTTTTACCTTTTCAAACATAATTCTTTCATGTGCAGCATGTTGATCCATTATATACATTTCATCATCCATCTCGAAGATAATGTATGTATTAAATACTATTCCTATAAATTTATATTGTTGTTTATATTTATAATCATCTTCTATATTATCAAATAAAGTTGTATTGTCTTCTTTTGTAATTGTTTGTGGTTCTTGTTTTTGATCATCATCTTCTATTTTTGGTGGTTTTGTACCAAAAATTTTAAAATACATTTCATCAAAACTTTCTTTTTTCTCTTCTTCTTTTATATTATTATTTGTTAAATTTTCAATTTGTTTGTCTATCTCTTTACTAGCTTCTTCTAGCTCTTTAATATCTATTTTTTTCTCTTCTTTAGGCTCAGTTACTTTTTCTTCTGTTTTAACAGTATTATTAGAATTTTCTACTTTTGCTTCTGTTTCTACATGTGTAATTTCTTCTACCGGTTTAGTTTCTGCTATTGTTTCTTTTTCATTATTAAGCTCTACTTTTTCCTCTTCATCCTTTTTTAACGGATTATAATTTATATCTTGTTTACTCTTTTCTAAATCTTCTTTTATTTTTCTTTGTAATTCTAATAAACTATTAAACCTATTATAGTTAATTTCTGCTCCTATTTTACTTCTATTTCCAAATAATGAACTATTTGATATATTAGAGCTTTCCTCTCCCTTATCTGAATTTTTTATTAAATCATTTTTTAATAAAGTATCATTTACTGCATGATATACAGACTTAAATATTTTTGACTCATCAGAAAATCTAACTTCTAGTTTTGCAGGATGAACATTTACATCTACTTTTGAAGGATCCATTTCTATATTTAAAATTGAAAATGCATATTTTCCTATTGTAAGTAGTCCTTTAAATCCTTTCTCTATCGCTCCTGATAATGTTTTATCTTTTACAAATCTATTGTTTACAAAGAATAATTGGTTTGATCTATTTGATCTTGCTATTTCTGGTTTTCCTATAACACCAGAAATATGTATGTCTTCGTAAGTATAGTTTACTTTTAGCACATTTTCTGCAATATTTTTACCATAAATGCCATATATAACAGCTTGAATATCTCCATTTCCAGCTGTTTGTATAACTACTTTTCCTGTATTAATTAGCTTGAATGCAATGTTTGGGTTTACTAATGCAAGTCTTGTAATCGCATCTTCTATATATCCTGATTCGGTAAAGTCTTTCTTTAAAAATTTATATCTAACAGGTGTATTAAAGAATAAATTTTTTACTGTTATTGATGTTCCTGTTTTACAACCAATTTCTTCATGTTCTAAAACTTTCCCAGCTTCTACTACTAATCTTGTTCCTATTTCATCATTCTCTGTTTTTGTTATTAATTCTACATTTGCGACTGCTGCAATACTTGCTAAAGCCTCACCTCTAAACCCCATAGAGTGAATAGTCTCTATGTCACTTGCTTGTCTTATTTTACTTGTTGCGTGTCTTTCGAAAGCAATTTCTGTATCATCTTTTGCAATTCCTTTGCCATTATCTGTTATTCGTATAAAAGATATTCCTCCATTTTTTATTTCTACAGTTATAGCTGTTGCCCCTGCATCAATTGAATTTTCTACCATCTCTTTTACTACAGAAGCTGGCCTTTCTATAACTTCACCTGCTGCTATTTTATTTATTGTTAATTCATCTAATAAAACAATATTACCCATATATTTTTTCTCCTTTTCCTATATACACTACCATTCTGCCAGAAATTATATCATTATTTTTTTAGTAACACAATAGATATATTTCGAATAAGATATATCATACTAAGGAAAAAACTTAAGGTTAAAAGAAAAGGGAGGTAATATTTATGTGTTGTAATAATGATTTATTATGGTTCATCATTCTTTTCTTAATACTTTTCTGCGGATGTGGAAATAGTAGAAATTCTGGATGTGGATGTGACACACCATGTGACCCATGCGGTTGCTAATTAATTTGTTGCTTAAATATTTTTTAGCAGTTATACTTATGCAATTTGAAAGGAGGGATTGATATGCCAGAAAATAGAGGCTGTGGATGTGGTTTCGGTTTTGGAGATGATTGCTGCACATGGATAATACTATTAATTATAATATTCTGTTGTTGTGGTGGAAATAGAAGAAACGGATGTTGCTAATTTAAATACGAAACAAAACAGGCTGAGAAATTCTCCTCAGCCTGTTTTGTTTGTGCAATTTACCTTGAGATAATCCACCCAATACGGATAGATTTGTGAATCCTTTCGAACTCACACCGTATAATCTGAGAGTACTCCGGATCATAAAGGTGATATCCGTGCTTGTCTATACCTAATACACATACAAAGTGTGAATCAGTGTTTTCTGGATCCTGCTTGTACACAGAATTTTTAACAAGCAATACCGGCACCTCTCTTGTCTTAAGAGCTTCCAGTACCTGTGCTACATCCGAAACTCTCTTGCTTTTCAGCGTAAAGCAGCGCGGAACAAACTTGTCGAACCAAAGATGGTTCATTCCCATCTTTCGCCATGTTCCATCATCCTGCTTTTTGTATCCGCGGTAACCGAAGTCAACCGCCAGTTCCGCCAGCAGTTCGATAGATACACGCTTATCCGAATCAAAATACTGTTCCAAAAATTTTGCCACAACAATGGCACAACCACTTGAAGCAACGGTTGATGTAAGATCACCCTTGCTTTCATCTCTGAACGGAATTTCCGTCAAAGAGCTTTGCAAAGGCATTGATTCTACCAGCTCCGCAGTTTCGATAGTTGCAGCATACAGCATTCCACCTTCCGGCTCCTTCCACGCTTCCAAAGATTTCTGAAGGGAATTAGCTTCTTCTTGCCATGCTTTCTTCAGCTCCTCATAGATATCTGGACCCACACTAGCCTGAAGCATCTCCCGTTTCATAATTGTCTCTGTTGTATTTTTCATATTGTCCTTCCTTTCCGCCAAATACTGGCTTCAAAATTTTATAAATTACTCACTTATTATTTTACCATATTATGTAACTTTTTTCAAATATTTCGCTGCTTTTAGCGTAAAAAAGGACTTAAAGTTTCACCTTTAAATCCTTTTTCTATATAAGTTTTGATGAAAGTGCCTTAATTTCTCTTATTAATACATTCCACCCATATCTGGCATTCCTGCATTTGCTCCTCCACCACAATTACATTTTTCTTCTTTTTTATCTGCTACTAAACTTTCTGTTGTTAAGATCATAGAAGCTATACTTTCTGCATTTTGTAAAGCACTTCTTGTAACTTTAGTTGGATCAACCACACCTGCTTTTTTCATATCTTCATATTTTTCTGCTCTTGCATTAAATCCAACACCTTGTGCTGATTTTTTAACTTCTTCAACTATAACTGCTGGTTCTAATCCTGCATTTCTAGCTATTTGTTTTGCTGGCTCTTCTAATGCTTTAAGAACAATTGATGCACCTAATTTTTCGTCTCCTTCTAATGTATCTACAAATTTACTAACTTCTGGAATAATATCAATATATGTTGTTCCGCCACCTGCAACAATTCCTTCTTCAACTGCAGCTTTAGTTGCAGATAATGCATCTTCTATTCTTAACTTTTTATCTTTCATTTCTATTTCTGTTGCAGCTCCAACTTCTATTACAGCTACACCTCCAGCAATTTTAGCTAATCTTTCTTGTAATTTTTCTCTATCAAAATCGCTCTTTTCTTCATTTATTTGAGCTTTTAATTGTCCAACTCTATCTGCTATTTGTTGTTTGTCTCCCATTCCATCAACAATTATAGTATTTTCTTTTTGAACTTTAACTTGTTTTGCTCTTCCTAATTGATCAATTCTTGTATCTTTAAGTTCTAAGCCTAAGTCACCAGTTATAACTTCTCCACCTGTTAAGATAGCAATATCTTGTAACATTTCTTTTCTTCTATCTCCATACCCAGGAGCTTTAACAGCAACTACATTTAATACACCTCTTAATTTGTTAAGTACTAGTGTAGATAATGCTTCATTTTCCATGTCATCACATATAATAACTAATTTTGCAGATTGTTGCATTAAGCTTTCTAATAATGGTAATATTTCTTGAATATTACTTATCTTTTTATCTGTAATTAAAATATAAGGATTATCCAAGATAGCTTCCATTTTTTCTGTATCTGTTACCATATATGGAGAAATATATCCTTTATCAAATTGCATACCTTCTACAACATTAACTGCTGTATCTGATGTTTTTGATTCTTCTATTGTTATAACACCATCTTTAGATACTTTTTCCATTGCTTCTGCAATTAAATTACCTACTTCTTCGTTATCTGAAGATACACTTGCAACTCTTGCTATATCATCTTTTCCATTTACTGCAACACTTATTTTTTGTATTTCTTCTACAGCTTTTGATGTTGCTTTATCCATACCTCTTTTTATTGCCATTGGATCTCCACCAGCTGCAACATTCTTAACACCTTCTTTTACCATAGCTTGTGCTAAAACAGTTGCTGTTGTTGTTCCATCACCTGCAACATCATTTGTTTTTGTAGAAACTTCTTTTACAAGTTTTGCTCCCATATTTTCGAAAGAATCTTCTAATTCTATTTCTTTTGCTATTGTTACACCATCGTTTGTAATTAGAGGTGCTCCATATCCTTTATCTAAAACTACATTTCTTCCTTTTGGTCCTAATGTAACCTTTACTGTATCTGCTAATTTATTTACACCATTTAATAATGATTTTCTTGCATCTTCGCCAAATTTAATTTCTTTTGCCATATTAAATTACCAACCTTTCTTATTAATCTATAATTGCTAAAATATCTGATTGTCTGACAATTTTATATTCTTCGCCTTCATATTTAACATCTGAGCCTGAATAAGTATTTATTATTACTCTATCTCCTTTTTTTACATACATTTCTTCTAATTTATCATTTATTTTTTCTCCTGGCCCAACTTCTATAACTTTTGCTGTTTGTGGTTTTTCTTTTGCTGATGTTGACAAAATAATTCCACTCTTAGTCTTTTCCTCTTCTTCTTCCATTTTTAATAATACTCTGTCTGCTAATGGTCTTATCATTACACATTACCTCCTATATATGATTATTAGCACTCTTTCTTTGTGACTGCTAATAATTTATACCTTTTTTTAGCACTTGTCAAGTATGTTTGCTAATTTTCACATAAAATTCACATTTCTTTTTTAACCAAGCTTCCATTATTAATTTTATTAACAATCTCACATTTTTATAACTATTTTTTATATTTAATAAAAGCTAGAGTTATATGCTCTAGCCTTTATCTTGTTTTCTTTTACTATCCCTCATTTTCATAAAATAAGGAAAACAATGAACGTCCCCTAATCCGTTTCTTTCGCCGCTTTTACTAGTCCGACAAATACTGGTGCTGGTCTATTTGGTCTTGATTTTAGTTCTGGATGGAATTGAACACCAATAAAAAATGGATGTTTCTTATATTCTACTATTTCTACTAGTTTACCATTTGGTGAAATTCCAGAACATATTAAACCTGCATTTTCTAACATTTCTTTATATTCATTGTTATACTCGAAGCGATGTCTGTGTCTTTCGTAAATATTTTCTTTTCCATATAATTCTTTTACTTTAGCATTTTCCTTTAATAAACAAGGATATGCGCCAAGTCGCATTGTCCCACCCTTTTTCTTGATTTCCTTTTGTTCATCCATTATATGTATAACTTTATTTTTAGCATTTTCATTAAACTCTTCTGAATTTACATCTTCTAACTTTAATACATTTCTTGCAAATTCCACAACAGCCATCTGCATTCCTAAACAAATTCCTAAGAATGGAACATTATTCTCTCTCACATACTGTATAGCTGTAATCATTCCTTCTATTCCTCTATTGCCAAAACCTCCTGGAACAACTATACCATTATATTCTTTTAATTTTTCTTCTACATTATCTTTATTTAATTTTTCTGAATCTATTAAATCTACTTTTACTTTTACATTATTTGCATAACCTGCATGTGTTAAACTTTCTATTACTGATATATATGAATCTTCTAATTTAGTATATTTTCCTACAATTGCAATTTTTACTGTTTTATCTTTTATATTTTCTATCTTATTTATCATTTCTTGCCATTCAGAATTGTCTGGAATATAGTTATCTAATCTTAGTTGGTTGCAAACAGCCCTTCCTAATCCTTCTCTTTCTAGCATAAGTGGTACTTCATATAAACATTTTACTGTTTTATTTTGGATTACATTTTCTTTTCTTACATTACAGAACAACGCTAGTTTTTCTCTTATAGAATCTGGTATATCTATTTCACTTCTGCATACTAATATGTTCGGTTTTATTCCATAAGATTGTAATTCTTTAACCGAATGTTGAGTTGGTTTTGATTTTATCTCGTTAGAGCCACTTATATATGGAAGTAGTGTAACATGAATATATAGCACATCTTCTGGATTTTTTTCTAAGCCCACTTGTCTTATTGCTTCTATTATAGAAAGCCCCTCTATATCTCCAACAGTTCCTCCTATTTCTGTAATTACTATATCAGTATCTGTATTTTCGAAACTATATATTTTTTCCTTTATTTTATTTGTTACATGTGGGATAACTTGTACTGTCTTTCCCAAATATTCTCCTTCTCTTTCTTTTTCTAATACTTCTAAATAAATTTTTCCCATTGTAATACTAGAATCTTTAGTTAAATTTTCATCTATAAATCTTTCATAATGTCCTAAATCCAAATCTGTTTCTGCTCCATCATCTGTAACAAATACTTCTCCATGTTCATATGGACTCATTGTTCCCGGATCTACATTTAAATATGGATCAAATTTTTGGATAGTTACTTTATATCCTCTATTTTTCAAAAGCCTACCTAATGATGCTGCTGTTATACCTTTTCCAAGTCCAGAAACAACTCCTCCTGTTACAAAAATATACTTAGTATTCATATATATTAACCCCTTTCTAAAAAACAAAAGAGAGATTAAAAAATCGCCAAAATCGGTTTTTTTTTAATCTCTCATATTCTTAATTAATTTTCTTCATTCTATCATACTAATTTTTATCATTCAAGTATTTAAGAAATTTTATCTAAAGTGTATTGGAATGTAGCTGCAAATAATTTTACTAATTTAAATAATAATGTATATAAGATTTCACCTATTAATGACATTATTAATGCACCAATTAATGCTGTAACAAAAATAAATAATACTGGGTGTAGTTCTGTTTTATATATTTCTTGAACTATTATAATATACAATCTAGCAACACAAATCATTACTAATATGTAAATTATGAAGCCTAAAAAATTAAATTGGCCCATAATTACTGTTGATGATAAGAAATATGCTACCTTTATAATAACAGCTGCAGCAAAAGCCTCAATTTTTTTATCTCTTTTAAAATATTCATACACTAAAATTGCTACTATTATATCAAAAACAAAATTTAATGCTATTACCATGAAATTTACCTCCTTTTATAAATCCATTGTATTAATGATTTCTAATACTCTTTCTTCAAATTCTACTTCTTTTTCTTCGTTATTAATACTTGTCATAACAATTGTTTTCATTTGATTATCACTATTTACAATATAATATACTTTTCCTTTTTCTTCTGCCTTATTATCTGAATTTGTATATGTATAATTATAAGTTACGTAGTAAATATCATCTGTAGCTTTTATAAATTCTTTTGAACCTAAAGTAATTAAATAATCATCTGTAGCATTTAATTCTTCTTGAATATCGATTTCTTGACAAGCAGCATCTGCTTCCTCTTTATTGCTTAAATCAATTATGTCTTTTCCTGTTGAAATAGCTTCATCTTTAACTGCTACTAAATTTCCTGTTTTTAAATCAACTAGTTTTGTATAACCAGCTGTATAACTATCTATCATTGACATTTCTGTATAATCATATGTCCAATAATCAGTTTTAGTATTTTCTGTAACATAGTCTATTTCACTATTTAAATCATCTATACATTGCATTGATGTTACTCCTGTAACCAGTGCCATTGAAATTACACAAAATAAGAATATAACAATAACTTGATAAACTTTAATCTTTTTTTGACTTATTCCATATATAATTCCTAAAATAGCTATTATAATCATTATGATTACTACTATATGGCTTAAATATAAACATGTCCACATATTTATCTCTCCTTTTTTTGCTTTTTCTACAAATATTATACATTTTTTGCATTAATTTGTATATTTCCATTATATTACTTTTATGTTACATTTATATATCACAAGATTATAACTTTTTAATAATATGATATACTAATATTAAATTTAATTTTAGGAGGTTTATATATGACACCACATAATGAGGCTGAAATTGGCGACTTTGCAAAAACTGTTATTATGCCTGGAGATCCTTTACGCGCAAAATATATAGCAGAAAATTTTTTAGAAGATGTCAAATTAGTTAATTCTGTTAGAAATATGTTAGCATATACAGGTTTATATAAAGGAAAAAGAATTTCTGTTATGGCACACGGTATGGGTATGCCAAGTGTTGGAATTTATTCATATGAATTATATAAATTTTATGATGTAGAGAATATTATAAGAATTGGTTCTTGCGGAGGATATATTAAAGAATTAGATTTATTTGATGTTGTACTTGCAGATGATGTTTATACAGAAGGTAATTATGCTCTTACTTTTAATAATGAAGATTGTCATATTTGCTCTGGTAATGAAAGTCTTAATTCTATAATAAAACAAGTCGCTGACATTTCTGATATAAAAGTAGTTGAAGGAAATACTGTTTGTACAGATGCAGTAGATTTTTATATGACAGACCCTAAAAAATTCTTTAATAGGATTCCCAAAAATATAAAACCTATAGCAGCAGAAATGGAAGCATTTGCATTATTCTACAACGCAAAACTTTTAAATAAAAAAGCTGCTTGTTTAATGACTGTTGTAGATTCTCAATTTATAAGCAAACAAGCAACACCTGAAGAACGTGAACAAGGATTAACAAAAATGATAAAAATAGCTCTAGAAGCTGGAATATTGCTATAGGAATTTATAAGGATTTTTGACGGTCCTGAGAAGTTTTTTTGGGTACGGTCCTTAAATCCCTTTTTGTATAATTTAATTTCCATCAACATTTTTGATTTCTTTTTAGATTCATAATTTTAATAAATAAAAAAAACAGCCATACCTATTCTAGGTTTATGACTGTTTTTTCATTGTTCGTTTAACTTAAGTTAAAACCATCGAAAAAATTTTTAATGAAAGCAGAACCACCTTGCGACTTCTGTTTCTTCACAGTTTTTAAGATAATTGAAACCAAACAAAACATCTTCAATTTGCTGTTCTGTTGGCTTCCTATATACCAGAAGTTCATTTGTCTTGTTCAATATTTCTAACAACTTCTCATTTTTTATAGATGTAATATAAATTACAAATATAACTGCTTCCATAACAAGTAGAGCAATTATGTTGGCATATGAAACAAGTAATATAAACGGAGTGATAGTAATCGTCAAAAATATTTGTCTAATATTGTTAATATTCATTCTATCGCTAAGCTCTTGAATAAATGGCTTAACTGTTATATTTTTTATATTAGCTTCGTTTATTTCCTTACCTAGCATATAACAAGTATCAACTTTTCTGAATATACTTTCGTACTGCACCTTTTCCTTATGCTTTACTGCATAAATAATCTGTTGCGATAGAACAAATATTGCAGCAAATGTCATTGCAATAAAATATAATGCCGTCACTAAGCCAACTGCAACCCCAGAAATACAAATAAATATTCCTGTTATTGCCAAATAGAAAAGTATCATTCCCACTATTATTTTCTTTTTAGCTGGTTTCTCTTCTTCTTCGATAGCTTTCATTCCCAGCTTGTTTTCATCAGTCCAATTCATAAGACTTGCTACTCTGGTTCCGTCTGCGTTTAGTTCCACCTTCGCTGCGATTCCTGTTTCTGGAGATTTTATTACTAATAAATCTTCTATTTTATAACCTGACCGCTCTTTTCTCATAATTTTTTCTCCTTTCAACATTTTGTAAACATAATTATTATAGCATTTTTTACATATTTTGTCTATTAAAAACTGCTCCCGTTAGTATGAAAGCAGTCTTTTTATTATCTTATTGTAATTCTTGTTTTATTTTTATTGCTAAATCTCTATTTATTCCTTTTACAGTCATTAACTCTTCAGGTGATGCATTTTTTATATTACTAACAGTCTTAAATCTTTTTAATAATAAATTTCTTTTTACCTCACCTATTCCTGAAATCTTATCTAGAGCTGATTCTGTCATTTCTTTCTCACGTAATTTTTTATGATAAGAAATTGCAGTATCATGAACAGTATCTTGGAATTTTGTAATTAAGTTTAATAATTCCTCTGATATTTCTATTTCATTTCTATCTTCGTCCATTAAAGCTCTGGTCCTATGTTTATCATTTTTTACCATTCCAAAAATTTTTATATCTACATTTAGTTTATCAATTACTTTTCTTGCAGCTCTAATTTGTGTAATTCCCCCATCTACAAATATTACATCTGGTAAATTTCCAAATCCTGTACTAGTTCCATTTAGTGAATGTTTTAACCTTCTTTCTATTACTTCTTCCATACATCTTGGATCATCTTGACCATAAACTGTTTTTATCTTAAATCTTCTAGATAGATTCTTTTTTATAATACCATTCTGCATTACACACATTCCTGCAACCATATTTGTCCCAGATATATTAGATATATCATAACATTCAATTTTTCTGGGTATTTTATCCATCTTTAATACATCTTTTAGTTCTAACAATAGACTATTTTTATCTTCGAATTTATTTTTTAATGTAACTTCTGCATTATTTTCTGCCATTTCAACAAAACGTAGTTTCTCTCCTTTTTGTGGCGTTTTTATCTCTACCTTATGATTTGCAATATTAGAAAGCCATTCTTCTATCGTTTCTTTATCTTCTGGTTCATATCTCATCATAATTTTGTTTGGTAAATTAGGATTATCCATATAATATTGTTTTATAAAACCTGATAAAATCTCACTGTCTGACATATCAAATAAATCTTGAAAGAAATAATATTCTCTGCCAACCATTTTACTTCCTCTTACAAAAAATATCTCTACACAAACTTCTAAATCGTTTTTTGCAATTCCTATCACATCTATATTATTTTCTGATATATTTGATACTCTTTGTTTTTCTGAAATTCTTTCGATTGCAACCATTTTATCTCTTAAATATGCAGCCTTTTCAAAATCTAGTTTTTTAGATGCTTCTTCCATTTGCATTCCAAGTTCTTTTATTATTTTACTAGTCTTTCCATCTAATAAATCTATTATCTCATCAATCTGCTTTCTATAGTCTTCTTTAGAAATATATCCCACACATGGAGCAAAACATTTTTTTATATGGTAATTTAGGCATGGTCTTTGTGTAGATTTAAAATTTCTACATTGCCTAATTTTATATTTGCTTTTTATAAAATCCACCATTTCTTTTGCGGCCCCAGGGTTTGCATATGGTCCAAAATATTTTGAACCATCATTTATTAATCTTCTTGTTATAATTACATTTGGGAAATCTGATTTTACATCAATTTTTATATATGGATATGTTTTATCATCTTTTAGCAATACATTAAATTTTGGTCTATATTTTTTAATTAAATTACATTCTAAAATTAATGCTTCTGCTTCGTTATTTACAACTATATATTCGAAATAATCAACTAAAGACACCATCTTTTTTATACGTTCAGTTTTATTTGTTTTCCTAAAATATGATGTAACTCTCCTTTTTAGTGAAATAGCTTTACCAACGTATATAATATTATTATTTTTATCGTGCATAAGATATACACCTGGTTTAGATGGTAACTTTTTAATCTCCTCTTCTATATTAAACTTATTATTATGCATTTTAATACCTCTCCTATTTATTAACTTTTTCATATTTTGTTAATAAATGATTATCATACAATATATTATACCATCGTTTAATTCTTGTTTCAATATTCATAAAATGCAGAAATACACCTAAACACTGAGGTAATTTCCAATACATCTTTCCCAAAATTCTTGGCAATATGTCCTTTTCCTCGCTTCCCACTATACACATTTGCGTGGACTCTTTAAGTTCTAAAACTTTAAAATCAAACTTTCTTCCTTTGTAGTTAATCCGGTAGAAATCATCCATCCTTACTATCATACTTTTTCCTCCAATTCAGGATGAATAAACAAAACCATTTGTTACACTTGTTCATTTTATACACTTCTCTTAAATTTAGCAATACCTATAATTTTATTAAGGACTTGATACTTTTTCATTTTTATTATAATATAATACCGTAAGCCAAAAAGTTTACAAAATAATCATAGTTTGAAAGGAGGAAATTTTATATTATATAAATGACAATCTTTAAGCGCCAGGACACATTTTTGTGTTGACGAGGTCAGAGTTAATCGAATTTTTCGGCGGGTACTCTGTGGTATGCTACTACCATAAATATTAGCAAAACCTACTAGTAATAGTGGAACAAATCTAATTGTGTAGCTATATTGTTACTTTTTGGCTATTTTTTTATAGGAGGTACAATATATTATGTGCGGAATTATTGGTTATATAGGAACAAAAAAAGCGAAACCAATTTTAATTAATGGTTTACTTAGATTAGAATACAGAGGTTATGACTCTTCAGGAATTGCCACAGTAGAAAAAGATGGCATAAAAGTTATAAAAGAAAAAGGAAGAATTGCAAATTTAGATGCAATGGATGGAATAAACAATTTAGAAGGTACTATTGGTATTGGTCATACTAGATGGGCAACACATGGAAAACCTTCTGCTGTTAATTCTCATCCACATTATGATAAAGATAAACTATTTGCTGTTGTGCATAATGGAATAATAGAAAATTATCATGAACTAAGAAAATTTTTGGAAGACAATGGATACACTTTCCTTTCTGATACAGATACAGAAGTTATTCCAAATTTAATTAATCTTTATTATAAAAAAGAAAATAATTTCTTAAAAGCTGTTAAACTAGCTTGTGATGATTTAAAAGGTAGTTTTGCTTTAGAAATCTTATGCAAATATTATCCAGACAATATGATTGTCGTAAGACAGGATAGTCCTTTAGTTATTGGTAGAGGTTTAGATGAAAATTATATTTCTTCTGATATTCCTGCTATTTTATCATTTACTAAAGACTTCTATTTCTTAAATGATAGAGAATTTGCTGTATTAGCAAGAGATAATATAGATTTTTATGATAATGATTTAAATAAAATTGATAAAGTTGTTAAAAATATTGAATGGAATACTGCATCAGCAGAAAAAGACGGTTATGATGATTTCATGTTAAAAGAAATTTATGAACAACCAAATGCAATAAGAGAAACAATTGGTTCTAAATTATCTGAAGGTAAAATATCTTTTAATAATTTCGAAATAACAAAAGAATTTTTAGAAACAATTAATAGAATATATATTGTTGCATGTGGTACAGCAATGAATGCTGGACTTGCTACAAAAGCAACTTTCGAAAATTTCTGTAAAATCCCAACTGAAGTTGACATTGCATCAGAATTTAGATACAGAGATCCTTTAATAGATGAACATACTTTATGTATTTATATTAGTCAATCTGGTGAAACAGCAGATACTATTGCAGCTTTAAAACTTGCTAAAAGCAAAGGAGCTAAAACTATAGCACTAGCTAATGTTATTGGAAGTTCTATAACTCGTGAAGCAGACTACTGTATTTATACACATGCAGGTCCAGAAATTGCTGTTGCTTCTACAAAAGCATATACCTCACAAGTTGTTTTATTAAATATTTTAGCATTATATTTTGCAGAAGTTTTAGATAGAGTTCCTAGTTCAACAATTGATTCAATGAAAAAAAATCTTTTGGAATTACCAAAAAAAGCAGAAATAACATTAAGAAATGTTGCAGAAGTTAAAAACTTCGCTAATATTGTATACAAAGAAACAGATATGTTCTTCTTAGGTAGAGGTGTAGATTACTATGTAGCATCTGAAGGATCTTTAAAATTAAAAGAAATTTCATATATTCATTCTGAGAGCTATGCAGCAGGTGAATTAAAGCATGGACCTATAGCTTTAATAGAAAATGATGTTACAGTAATAGGAATCATTACAAATCCTAATTTGGTTGAAAAAACAATTAGTAATATCCAAGAAGTTATTACAAGAGGAGCTAAAACTTTAGTAATTACAAATCAAAAAATAAATGAATCACAATTCTTTAAAGTAATAAACATTCCTGATACAGAGCCTTGTTTATCTCCAGTTTTATCTATAATACCTTTACAATTACTTTCATATTATATTTCAAAAGAAAAAGGATTAGATGTTGATAAGCCTAGAAATTTAGCAAAATCTGTAACAGTTGAATAGGGATTTTAGTGATTTTCCTTTTTTCCTATATCGTTAGGGATTTTGGGACGTTCCTTTTTTCCTGTATCACAAAAAGCGACTTTAAAAGTCGCTTTTTTGTTTATATCTTAAAATCATTTTATTTCTCCATTCTTTTTAACTAAGAATATCTTTCGTAATTGAATTATATCATATACATTTTACATTCAAAAATAATTTTTTATTTTATATAATAAATAATTGCAATATTATTAATAGCACTGCACCTGGCAGTCCCAATAATCCAACTAGGGCAGATGTAAAAATATTTAGCCCTATATGAAAATTAAAGCCTTGCCCTATATAATTTATTATTAATATTAGTAAACCTCCTAGAACTGAATTTAGTGCTAATTTGCATACAAATTTAAGTGGTTTTACAAATATTCTTCCAAATAAAAATATAAAACATATTGATGCTGCAAAAACTAACATATTATTATAGTCCATATACATCACTCCTACTAATATTTATGACAGTATATGGACAAATATACATTACATTGCTTCTTGTTTAGTTAAATTTCTAATATCTCTTTCTTGAATATTATCTATTATTAGTCCTCTTCTTTTTATCTTTTTTAATAAATAATTTATTTTAGCTTGATTGGCCTTTATTTGATATGCATAATAATCTACAAGCTCTCCATCAGCAAATTCAAAATTTTTATTTGCCAATTCTAAATCCATTTTTGTCTTTATTAATGACTTAACTAAATCAAGACTTTTCTCTTCATCTGTTTTGTCTATAATTTTACTTTCTTTAATATATGTTTCATAAATCATTTTATCACCTCAATCATCCTATAGTAAGTATATTCAAATTTTCTCAAATTATTCCAAAAAATTTATAATTATGATTGAAATTGATTGAATTACAAATAAATTTAATGTATTGGATACCAAAAGATTATTACTAGCTTCTATTACACCTAATTCTTCATTACTATTTTTATGAAATTTTTGACTTTCTATAAATGTAACAAATTCTGGTATACTTGTTGCAATCCCCAAGATTATACCTATAATAATTTCTGAAACATTAAAAATAAAGCGTAAATTTTCTAGAGTGTCACTTAACAAATTTCCTACTAAATATAAGATAATTCCTATTAGCACAATATATGTAAGATAAATAGGTATCTTCTTTTTATTTGTTTTTACATGTGAAATTGTTTCTTTAGTTTCCATATTTAATTTTCCATTATAATGCTTATTTATTTTATTGAAAACATAAAATAATATAATATATATTACTGCTATTCCTACACTATTTCCTACATTAAATTTCCAAATAATTATTGGAATTATTATCGTTATTAATACCAATACAAGATTTATTTTTAATGCTTTATTTTTTAAAATTCTTAGATTTTTATTTATAGCCATAGCTAATATATATTGAATACTATTAATAATATTTGAACTTAATATATTAAATATACCTGCCTTTGCCATTCCACTAATAGAAGAAAATGTTACTGTTAAAAATTCAGGAATACTTGTCGCTATTCCCGAAATATTCCCTATAGTCTGTGGCTTTAATTCTAAAAGTTCTCCAACTTTTCTAAGTACTGGAACTAATAGATTCTTAGATACAAAGATTATGACTAATAATTCTATTATTAATTTTATAATTTCCCAAATAAAATTCATATATCCTCCTATATATGAATTATTTACATTATTAAAAAAACTACACCTAAAATACTAAATTATATTTAATATTTTAGGTGTAGTTTATATATATTTATTAATTATTTTAATAATTCTAATATTGCCATTTCTGCAGCGTCACCTTTACGAGGTCCTACTTTAATTATTCTTGTATATCCTCCAACTTTTCCAGCTGTAGCATATCTTTCAGCTAATTCTCCAAATAATTTTGCTGGAATGTCTATGTTTCTTCCATCTGCATCTTTAACTTTGCAAACAGTATTCATTATTTTTCTTCTTGCATTTAATCTTGAAGGCATATCTTTTTGTCTTTTTTCTGTTACTTCTTCTTTAACAACTTTTAAATATTCATTACCATTTTTGCTTTTTACTAATTCTGTAACTTTGTTTCCATTAGTATCTCTTTTTGCTCTTACTATTTTTTTGTCTTCCATTTGGAAATTATCTTTTTCTTTAATAGCTAAAGCAATTAGGCTATTAGCAATAGCTTGAGTTTCTTTAGCTCTAGCTAATGTTGTAGTTATTTTTTCGTTTACTAATAAATCAGTTACTTGTGTTCTTAGCATTGCTTTTCTTTGTGCAGTTGTTTTTCCAAGTTTTCTATTCTTTGCCACTTCTTTCACACCTTTCTAATTTATTTTAATCATCATCTGGCGCAAAGTCTAATCCTAATGAATGTAATTTATTTGTTACTTCATCTAATGACTTTTTACCTAAATTTCTTACTTTCATCATTTCTGACTGAGTTTTATTTACTAAATCTTCTACTGTTACAATACCAGCTCTTTTTAAACAGTTAAATGAACGTACAGAAAGCTCTAAGTCTTCTATTGTCATTTCTAATACTTTTTCTTTCTTAGATTCTTCTTTTTCTACCATTACTTGAGTATTTTTTGCAGCTTCTGATAAATCAATAAATAATTCTAAGTGTCCAGTCATAACTTTAGCAGCTAGGCTAAGAGCCTCATATGGTTTTAAACTACCATCTGTCCAAACTTCTATTACTAATTTATCATAATCTACCATTTGTCCAACTCTAGTATTTTCTACAGAGTAGTTTACTTTCTTTACAGGTGTATAAATTGAATCTATTGGAAGTACAGATATATCTTGTCCTTCTTTCTTGTTTTGTTCTGCAGTATTATATCCTCTTCCTGTATTAACTGTCATTTCAATAACTAAATGTCCACCTTCTGAAACTGTTGCGATATGTAAGTCTTTATTTAAAACTTCTACAACACCATCAGTTATTATATCTCCAGCTGTAACTTCTCCTTCTTTTGCATCAATTCTAATAACTCTCTCTTCATTTCCATCCATTTTTAGACGAACATCTTTTAAGTTAACAATAAGTTCTGGCACGTCTTCCACTACATTTGGAATTGTAGAGAATTCATGTAAAACACCTTCTATTTTAATACTTGTAATTGCTGTTCCAGGTAAAGAAGAAAGTAATATTCTTCTTAATGAATTACCTATTGTTACACCATATCCACGTTCTAATGGTTCACAAACGAATTTAGAATAATTTCTTTTTTCATCAACTTCCAAGCATTGTATGTCTGGCTTTTCAAATTCAATCATATTTACCTCCTAATAGAGTTGCATTGATATAGCAACCTTTAAAATATTTACCACTTTGCTATGGTATACTATTATTTTGAGTAAAGTTCTACTATTAAATGCTCTTCTACTGGTAAATCAATATCTTCTCTTGATGCTAATCTAACTACTTTACCTGTTAAATTGTCTAGATCTCTTTCTAGCCAATCTGGAGTAGGTCTGTTAGCGTTTTCTTCTACATTAGCTTTAATTGTAGCATTATCTTTCTTAATTTCTCTTACAGAAATTACATCTCCTGGTTTTACTAAATATGATGGGATATCACATTTCTTTCCATTTACATCAAATTGTGAATGATTTACAAATTGTCTAGCTTGTGCTCTTGAAGAAGCAAATCCTAATCTATATACAACATTGTCTAATCTGCTTTCTAATATTGTTAATAATTCTTCACCAGTAATTCCTTTTTTGTTTGAAGCCATTTCAAAATATTTTCTGAATTGTTTTTCTCCAACTCCATAATACATTTTTGTTTTTTGTTTTTCTCTTAATTGTGTACCATATTCAGAAAGTTTATTTCTTTTTTGACCATGTTCTCCTGGTCCATAATTTCTTCTAGCAATACTACATTTTTCTGAATAACATCTGCTACCTTTTAAGAATAATTTTTGACCTTCTCTACGGCATATACGGCATTGTTCATCTTTATATCTTGCCATTTGTCTTTTACACCTCTTCTTTCAAATTTATTATTTCTTAATTATACTCTTCTTCTTTTTGGTGGTCTACAACCATTGTGTGGTATTGGTGTTACATCCTTGATGCTGCTTATTTCTAGACCTGTTGTTTGAAGTGATCTTATTGCAGCTTCTCTACCAGAACCTGGTCCTTTAACAAAAACATCAACTGTTTTTAATCCATGTTCCATAGCTTTTTTAGCTGCTGTTTCTGCAACTTCCCCTGCAGCAAATGGTGTGCTTTTTCTAGAACCTTTAAATCCTAATCCTCCAGCACTTGCCCAAGATATAACATTACCTTTAACGTCTGTAATTGTAACTATTGTATTGTTAAAACTAGAATGAATATGAGCTGAACCTTTTTCTATATTTTTTCTATCTCTTCTTCTAGTTACTGTCTTTTTTGTTACATTTTTAGCCATCTTTCTAGCTTACCTCCCTTTTTTATACTCTTACGAGCCTAAAAATTATTTCTTTTTGCTTACTAATTTTCTAGGACCTTTTCTTGTACGAGCATTAGTTTTTGTTCTTTGTCCTCTTACTGGAAGACCTCTTCTATGTCTTAATCCTCTATAGCATCCTATTTCTGTAAGTCTTTTAATATTTAATGCAACTTCTCTTCTTAAGTCTCCTTCTAATAATAGGTGATTTGAATCAATTGCTTTTCTAATTGCTTGTACTTGATCTTCTGTTAAATCTTTTACTCTAGTATCTGGATTTACCTCTGCTTCTTTTAATAGTTTTTGTGATGTTGAAAGACCAATACCATAAATATATGTTAATCCAACTTCTACTCTCTTTTCTCTAGGTAAATCAATTCCTGATATACGAGCCATAATTGCACCTCCAAATTTTTTGTTTTTTAAGTATTAAGATTTATATATGAACACAAATTTGATAAAGAGATATACTCTTCAGCCGCTACCATTTTTGTGTTTATACCATAGTATTGTATAATTGGTTTTCCAATTATAACTGTATGTATATAAACTATGTTGTCTAACTATCCTTGTCTTTGTTTGTGTTTAGGGTTTTCACAAATAACTCTAACAACACCTTTTCTTTTAATAACCTTGCACTTTGGGCATATAGGTTTTACTGATGCTCTAACTTTCATTTGATACACCTCCTGTTATTACTCATTTTTTTATACATTTACTGAGCAATTATGAAGCGTGAAATCAGATGTGTGGTTTAATTACACATCTCATCTCACACTTCATACCTAAGTTAATAGGATTTATTTAGCTCTCCATGTTATTCTTCCTCTATTTAAATCATATGGTGATAATTCTACTTTTACTCTATCACCTGGTAATATTTTTATATAGTTCATTCTAAGTTTTCCTGAAATATGTGCCAATATTTGATGACCATTTTCAAGTTCTACTTTAAAATTAGTATTTGGTAGTGTTTCTACAACAACTCCTTCTACTTCGATTACATCTTCTTTTGCCAAATTTATTCCCTCCCGAATAATTTAAACATTATTTTAACTATAAATAGCTAATATAGTATACACTATTTTTACACTATAGTCAAGATTTTTGGCTCTTTTTCTGTAATTAAAATTGTATTTTCATAGTGTGCTGCTCTTGTTCCATCTTCAGTTATAATTCCCCAGCCATCATCTAATTCTAAAATGTTTGGTTTTCCTGCTATTACCATAGGTTCAATTGCTAATGTCATTCCTGGCTCTAATCTAGGTCCTCTACCTGCTTTTCCGTAGTTTGGAATCCCTGGATCTTCGTGCATTTCTCTTCCTATGCCATGTCCTTGAAATTCTCTTACTACTGAAAAACCATTTTTTTCTACATATTCACCTATTGCATGTGATATGTCACCTAGTCTATTTCCTTTTTTAGCATATTTAATTCCTTCAAAAAAAGCTTGTTTTGTTACATCTATTAGTCTTTGACTTGCTTTATCTATCTTTCCAACAGCATATGTTCTACAGCAATCTCCATTAAATCCGTCTTTATATGCTACTAGATCTACACTTACAATATCTCCTTCTTTTAGCACTTCTCTTTTAGAAGGAATTCCATGAATTACTACATCATTTACAGAACTACAAATACTTGCTGGAAAATCTGGAACTCCATCTACTCCACTTGGATATCCTTTTTCTGCTGGAATTGCTCCATTTTTTCTCATTGTTTCTTCTGCAATTTTGTCTAATTCATAAGTTGTAATTCCTGGTTTTATTGCTGCTTCTATAGCTTTTTGTGCAAGAAATGCAACCCTACAAGCCTCTTTCATTTTTTCTATTTCTTTTGGAGATTTTATATATATCATTTATATTACTTCCTTATCTACTTTCATTATAGTTTTTTAACCATTCACTTATCATTTCTTCTGTTATATTTACATTTGCATGTAATTTTACTTTATAAAGTAATCCTTTTTCTTCATAATATTCTATATCTTTGTTTGAACAAATTCTTCTCTTTATAGTTCTATATATTATGTCTTCATCTGGGATATCTAAAAATAATGCCAAATCTACTTTTTGATTTTGTTCTTCTAACATTTCTTCTAGTGCTTCTGCTTGTTTTTTATTTCTTGGAAATCCATCAAACACTACACCATTTGAATCTTTAAATTGATTAATTTTTCCTTTTAACATATTAATTGTTATTTCATCTGGTACTAAATTTCCTTTATCAATATATTCTTGCGCTTTTTTTCCTAATTCTGTTTCGTTCTTTATCTCTTCTCTAAACATATCTCCTGTTGCAATATGCCCCATATTTTGTGTCTTTTCAAATAAATTTGATACTGTTCCTTTACCACTACCTGGTCCACCTAATAAAACAATATTCATTCTCTTCACTCCTATCTTTTCTTATGCAAATATTATTTTTTAAATATATATTTTGCAGTATATATTTAAAAAATAATATTTAATTATTCTAAAATAATCATTTTATTGTGATTTAATTGCATGGGCACGACCAAGGTTAGTCCAGAGTCGTACCCTGATACAATAAATTTTATTCTAAGAATCCCTTGTAATGTCTCATTACTAATTGTGATTCTAATTGTTGAACTGTTTCTAATGCAACACCAACTATAATAAGTATAGATGTTCCTCCAAATGCTACATTTAAATTTGTAAACCTCATAAACATTGGAAGTATAGCTATAAGTGCTAAGAATAATCCACCAAATAATGTTAATTTAGTAAGCACTGATGACAGATATTCTGTAGTTGGTTTTCCAGCTCTTATTCCTGGTATGAATCCACCATTTTTCTTAATATTTGCAGAAACCTCAGCTGGGTTAAATGTCGCATATATATAGAAGAATGTGAATCCTACTATTAATAGTAAATACACTATTGCATTCGCTATTGTATATCCAAGTGCTACATCTGAACTTGAAGTAGCTATTGAGAAATTATATATTACATTCCAGAATCCAGTATGTGTTGCAATACTTGGATCAAATATTTGAATTATCATTGCTGGGAATGTCATAAATGATGATGCAAATATTATTGGCATAACACCAGCCATAGCTATTTTTAATGGTATATATGTATTTTGTGCACCCATCATTTTTCTTCCAACAACTTTCTTAGCATATTGTACAGGTATTCTTCTTTCTGCTTGTTGTATAAATACAACTGCTGTAACTAATATTAAAGCTCCTATTACAATAGCTAATGCTACTAATAATCCAGTTGTGCTAAATCCTGATTCTGTCATTATTAAAGACCAAATTGAACTTACTGCACTTGGTAATCTTGAAACTATACCAATAAAGATAATCATAGAAACTCCATTACCAATTCCTTTATTAGTAATTTGGTCACCAATCCACATAAGTAATGCTGTACCAGCCATAAGACCTGTTACGACTAATACACCTGATAATATTCCTGAATCTACGAATATTCCTTGTGCTTGATAAGATAAATATAAACCAATTCCTTCTATTAATGCTAGCACAATAGAAAGAGCCTTTGTATATTTATCTACTTTTTGTCTTCCAACTTCTCCTCCCTCTTTTGCTAATCTTTCTAAAGAAGGTATAATCATTGTTAATAATTGTATAACAATTGAAGCTGTGATATATGGTGTTACTGACATAGCAAATATTGAGAAATTAGAAAATGCTCCACCAGAGATTATATCAATCAATCCTACTAATCCATTGGTATTTGAACCTCTCATAGCTTCTAATTGTACTACATCTACGCCAGGAACAGTTATAAAACATCCTAACCTAAACACTATAATCAATACTAATGTGTATAATAATCTTTTTCTTACTTCAGGTGTCTTTAATGCATTTTTTATAGTTTTAAACAACTAAATCACCTCAATCTTTCCTCCTGCTGCTTCTATTTTTTCTGCAGCTGCTTTTGTAAATCTCTTAGCTTTAACAGTTAATTTTTTCTCTAATTTTCCTGTAGCTATTACTACTATTCCATCATTAACTTTTCCGATAATTCCTTCTGATAATAGGCTTTCTGCTGTAACCTCTGAAGCTTCGCTTTTATTTAACATTGTTAAAGTTACTTCTGTATATTTTTTAGCATGGATATTATTGAAGCCTCTTTTTGGAAGTCTTCTATATAAAGGTGTTTGACCTCCTTCGAATCCTCTTCTTACTCCTCCGCCAGATCTAGCTTTTTGTCCTTTATGTCCTTTTCCAGATGTTTTTCCAAGACCTGAACCGATACCACGACCTAATCTTTTTCTCTTAATTCTAACGTTTGATGGTCCTAATTCTCCTAATTGCATTTCTTAAATTGCACCTCCTTAAAATTTGATATTATTATTATAATATATCAGAAACTTTTTTTCCTCTTTTTTTAGCAATTTGTTCTACTGTTCTCATATTTTCTAATCCGTTCATTGTTGCATACACAACATTTCTTGGATTGTTTGTACCAAGAACTTTAGTTTTTATATCTTTGTATCCAGCTAATTCTAATACAGCTCTTGCACTTCCTCCTGCAATAACTCCAGAACCTTCTACAGCTGGTTTTAACATTACTCTTGCACTTCCGAATTTACCAATAAATTCGTGAGGGATTGTTGTTCCAACTACTGGTACTTCTTTTAAATTTTTTCTAGCATCATCTATTGCTTTCTTTATTGCATCAGGTACTTCTGCTGCCTTTCCATTTCCAACACCAACGTGTCCGTTTCCGTCACCAACAACTACTAAAGCACTAAATCTAAAAGTTCTACCACCTTTAACAACTTTAGCAACTCTGTTTATTGCAACAACTTTCTCTTTTAATTCAACTGCATTCTCTTCTTGCATCGGTTTTCTTTCCTCCTTTTCTTTTTGAATATATCTAATATATTTTAGAAGTTTTTATTTTTATTTTTTATTTATTAGAAGTTTAATCCACCATTTCTTGCAGCATCTGCTAATTCTTTAATAACTCCATGATAGATATATCCACCTCTATCAAAAACAACATCTTTAATATTTTTTTCTAATGCTCTTTTTGCTATAAGTGCTCCAACTTCTTTTGCTGCTTCTTTGTTTGCATATTTAGTTTTTACTTCTTTATCTAATGTAGAAGCTGAAACTAAAGTTTTTCCAGCAACATCATCAATTACTTGTACATATAAATTTGCATTACTTCTATATACACATAATCTTGGACGTTCAGCTGTTCCACTTATTTTTCTACGAACACGAGCATGTCTTCTTGCTCTTTCCATTTTTCTGTTTGTTTTTGTAATCACTTTGCTCTCTCCTTTCTATAAACTAAAGTCTATTTTTTACCAGCTTTACCTTCTTTACGTCTGATAACTTCATAATCATATTTAATACCTTTTCCACCATAAACTTCTGGTGCTCTTTTAGATCTGATAACTGCTGCTGTTTGACCAACTAATTCTTTATCAATTCCCTTTACAATGATTGTATTTGCATCTGGAACGTCAAATGTGATTCCTTCTGGAGCTTCGAATATTACTGGGTGTGAATAACCTAATGTTAAGTTTAAGTTATTTCCTTGTTTTTGTACTCTATATCCTACACCATTAATTTGTAATTTTCTTGTAAATTCGTGTTTTACTCCTTCTATCATGTTTTTAATTAAAGTTCTTGTTAAACCATGTAAACCTTTGTTAAAGTTTGCATCGTCTGGTCTTGTAACTTCAACTTGATTATCTTCTATTTTAACAGTGATATTTTTATGAATATCTCTTTCTAATGTACCTTTTGGTCCTTTTACAGTTAAATGTTGTCCGTCTAATTTTACTTCAACACCTTCTGGTATTGCAACAGGTGCATTTCCTATTCTTGACATTTCGTTTTTCCCTCCTTCTTGTTAAAATTACCAAATATATGCTAAAACTTCTCCTCCAAGATTTTCTTTTCTTGCTTCTTTATCTGTTTTAATTCCTTTTGATGTAGAAATTAAAGCGATTCCTAAACCATTTAAAACTTTTGGTAATTTTTCTGCAGAAGCATATACTCTTAATCCTGGTTTACTTATTCTTTTTATTCCAGCTATTACTTTAGCTCCATTTTCATCATATTTTAAAGCTATTCTTAATATTCCTTGATTTTCGTTTGCTATTTCTTCAACAGATTTAATATATCCTTCATTATATAATATATCTGCTATTGCTTTTTTCATTTTTGAAGCAGGAACGTCAACTGTTTTATGCTTTGCAGCGCTTGCATTTCTAATTCTTGTTAACATATCTGCTATTGGATCTGTAGTATTCACTTAAGTTTCCCTCCTTTTTATATTCTACCAGCTTGCTTTTTTAACACCTGGGATTTCTCCTTTATGTGCTAGATTTCTAAAGCAAACACGGCAAATTCCATATTTTCTAATATATCCATGTGGTCTTCCACATATTTTACATCTATTATATTCTCTAGTAGCATATTTTTGTGGTCTTTGTTGTTTTACTTTTAAAGATTTTTTAGCCATATTAATCTCCTTTCTTTGGACTAATTTTTGAATGGCATACCTAGAAGTTTTAATAATTCCTTTCCTTCTTCATCAGTTTTTGCTGTTGTAACAAAAATAATATCCATTCCTCTTAATTTATCTACTTTATCATATTCTATTTCTGGGAATATTAATTGTTCTTTAACACCCATAGAGAAATTTCCTCTACCATCAAAAGAATTTGCTGAAATTCCTCTGAAATCTCTTATTCTTGGCATAGCAACATTGAATAATTTGTATGCAAAATCATACATTTTTCCTCTTCTTAATGTTACTTTACATCCAACATTAACTCCCTCTCTTAATTTAAAAGCAGCTATTGATTTTCTTGCTTTTGTTACGATTGGTTTTTGTCCTGTTATTATAGCTAAATCATTCATTGCGTTATCTAATGATTTTGGATTATCTTTAATATCTCCAAGACCAATATTTATAACGATTTTATCTAATTTTGGAACTTCCATTATTGATTTATAATTAAATTTTTTCATCATTGCTGGAACTACTTCTTTTTCATATTGTTCTCTTAATTTTTCCATTAGGATACAAATCCTCCTTTCTTAACATTATTTTATTTCTGCATTACATTTTTTACATACACGAACTTTGCTATCTTTTTCTACTTTGTATGCAATTCTTGTTACTTTTCCACATTTAGGGCAAACTACACCAACTTTGCTACTATGTATTGGGTATTCAGCTGGTATAATTCCTCCTTCTTCACCTTGTCTTCTTGGTTTTACATGTTTTTTTCTGATGTTAACTCCTTTAACAACAATTTTTTGTGTTTTTGGAATTACTTCTAATACTTCTCCTGTTTTACCTTTATCGTTTCCAGATAAAACTTTAACTGTATCACCTTTTTTTATTCTCATTATAGGATTCTCCTCCTTTTCTACAATTTTTGCTTTTATCTCATTATGTTTAATAATTAGCTCATTTTATTAAAATATTCTTCTTATTATTTTATTTCTAAGGTTTACAAAAATCACTTCGTAATTTTTGTATCTTTAGTCTGTTAGTTTAAAAATATCTTTGATATTTTTAAATGTTACAGACTAAAGAACTTCTGGAGCTAATGATAAAATTTTCATGTAATTTTTATCTCTTAATTCTCTTGCAACAGGTCCAAATATACGTGTTCCTTTTGGATTTCCGTCTTCTTTAATAAGTACTGCTGCGTTTTCATCAAATCTTACATATGATCCGTCTGCTCTTTTTGTAGGTTTCTTTGTTCTTACAACTACTGCTTTAACAACATCACCTTTCTTTACTGTTCCACCAGGTATAGCTGTTTTTACAGAAGCTACTATAACATCACCTATTTTAGCATATTTTCTATATGAACCACCTAAACATCTAATACACATAATTTCTCTTGCACCAGTGTTATCAGCAACTTTTAATATAGTTTGTTGTTGTACCATGTTAATTAGTACCTCCTTTTCCTTCTATAATAAGTTATTTTATAATTGCTTTTTCAATAACTTCAACTAATCTCCATCTTTTATCTTTAGAAAGTGGTCTAGTTTCCATTACTCTTACTCTATCTCCAATTTGACATTCGTTATTTTCGTCATGAGCTTTTAATTTATATGTTTTTTTAACGAATTTTCCATATTTTTTATGTTTTTCACTAGTTTCAACTGCAACAACGATTGTTTTATCCATTTTATTAGATACAACTGTTCCAACTAAAACTTTACGAAGATTTCTTTCTTCCATTAGAACTTCTCCTTTCTAAGCATTTTTGCTTTCAGCTATTTTTCTTTCTGTTAAAACTGTATTTATTCTTGCTATGTCTTTTCTTACTTCTTTTATTCTCATTGGATTATCTAATCCATGTGTAGCTAAACTAAATCTTAATTTGAATAATTCTGTTTTTAATTCAGATAATTCTTTTTCTAGTTCTGGTGAAGACATTTCCTTAATTTTACTAATCTTCATTGCTATCACCCACCTTATCTTCAGATTCTCTTGCTACGAATTTACATTTTACTGATAATTTATTCATAGCTAGTCTTAAAGCTTCTCTTGCTGTTGCTTCAGGAACTCCAGCTATTTCGAACATAACTCTTCCTGGTTTTACTGGAGCTACATAATATTCTACAGCACCTTTACCTTTACCACCACGAGTTCCGGCTGGTTTACTTGTAATAGGTTTGTCTGGGAATATTTTTATCCAAACTTTTCCACCTCTTTTGATATAACGTGTCATAGCAATACGTGCTGCTTCTATTTGATTTCCTGTTATTAATCCAGCTTCTAATGTTTGAATTCCATATTCTCCGTTTGTAACTTTTGTTCCTCTTGTTGCTTTTCCTCTATTTCTACCTTTTTGTTGTTTTCTGTATTTTGTTCTTTTTGGCATTAATGGCATTATTGCTCTCCTCCTTCCACGTTTTTCTTAGTTGGAAGAACTTCTCCTTTATAAATCCAAACTTTTACACCAACTTTTCCATATGTTGTATCTGCTTCTGCAAATCCATAGTCAATGTCAGCTCTTAAAGTTTGAAGTGGTATAGTACCATCTTTGTAGAACTCTGTTCTGGCCATATCAGCTCCACCTAATCTTCCAGAGCATGCTGTTTTAATTCCTTGAGCTCCTGCTCTCATTGTTTTTTGCATACATTGTTTCATAGCTCTTCTGAATGAAATTCTTCTCTCTAATTGTCCTGCAATATTTTCTGCAACTAATTGCGCATCTAAATCTACATTTTTAACTTCAACTATATTTAAGTTTACAGTTTTTCCTATCATTTTTTGTAATTCTTCTTTTAATGTTTCAACTAAATTTCCACCTTTACCGATAACTAAACCTGGTTTAGCTGTGTAAACGCTTACTTTAACAAATTTAGCTGTTCTTTCTATTTCAATTTTAGAAATTCCACTTGCATATAATTTTTTCTTTAATACTTTACGAATGTTGTAATCTTCTACAAGGTAATCGCCAAAGTTCTTAGAATCAGCATACCATTTTGAATCCCAGTTTTTGATTACTCCAACTCTTACACCATGTGGATTAACTTTTTGTCCCATTTCTAAAATTCCTCCTCTCTTAATCTTCACATTCTCTTAATACTATTGTTATATGTGTTGTTCTTTTTCTAATTCTTACTGCTGAACCTTTTGCAGCTGGTCTAATTCTTTTTAGAGTTGGACCTTGGTTAGCATATATTTCAGATATATATAATTTTTCATGACTCATATCATGATTATTCTCTGCATTTGCAATTGCTGATTTTAATAACTTTTCTAGTATTGGTGATGATGCTTTAGGTGTAAATTTCATTATAGCTAATGCTTCATCAACTTTTTTACCTCTTACTAAATCTGCAACTATTTTTACTTTTCTAGCTGATATTCTAGCAAATTTTAATTGTGCTCTTGCTTCATTAATTGTTGCTTGCTCTTGCATTATTTTCCCTCCTTATTATTTCTATTTCTTAACTGTAGATTTTTTATCTCCAGCATGACCTTTAAAAGTTCTTGTAGGAGCGAATTCTCCTAATTTATGGCCTATCATTTCTTCTGTTAAATAAACAGGTACATGTTTTCTACCATCATGAACTGCTATTGTATGTCCAACCATTTGAGGATATATTGTAGAAGCTCTTGACCATGTTTTTAATACTTCTTTTTTTCCTGTTTCATTCATTTCTTCTATTCTCTTTAGAAGTTTTTCTTGTACATAAGGTTTCTTTTTGCTTGATCTTGACATTTATTTATTTCCCTCCTTTAAGACTATTTTCTTCTCTTAACTATGAATTTATTTGATAATTTCTTTTTATTTCTTGTCTTGTATCCAAGTGCTGGTTTACCCCAAGGTGTTAATGGTCCTGCGTGTCCTACTGGTGCTCTACCTTCACCACCACCATGTGGGTGATCTACTGGGTTCATAACAGATCCTCTAACTTGTGGTCTCCATCCCATATGTCTCTTTCTACCAGCTTTACCAATTTTAATTGTATCATGTTCAGCATTTCCAACTGTTCCAATTGTAGCTCTACATCTTGTTAAGATTAATCTCATTTCTCCTGAAGGAAGTCTTACGTGTGCATATTTACCTTCTTTTGCCATAAGTTGTGCTTCTTGACCTGCACTTCTTACTAATTTTCCACCTTGTCCTGGATTTAATTCTATATTGTGAATCATTGTACCTACTGGTATAGATTCGATTGGCATACAGTTACCTGGTTTAATATCTACTTTAGCTCCAGATACAACTTTGTCTCCATCTTTTAATCCTAAAGGTGCTAAGATATATGCTTTTGTTCCATCTTCATATTGAATTAAAGCTATATTTGCACTTCTGTTTGGATCATATTCGATTCCTATAACTGTTGCTGTCATATCATCTTTTATACGTTTAAAATCTATTATTCTGTATTTTTGTCTATTTCCTCCACCTTGATGTCTAACAGTAATTCTTCCATATGAATTTCTTCCTGCTTTTTCTTTTTTCTTTGCTAATAAAGATTTTTCAGGTGTCTTTTTTGTTATTTCATCAAATGCAGAAACTGTCATGTTTCTTCTTGATGGTGTATATGCTTTAAATCTTTTAACTGCCATTTTAAATTTTCCTTTCTTAATTTATATTTGTAGATTTTTTCCTGCTCTACATGCAGATATTCTTTATTATCCTGGTATTTTCCAGATAGTTTTCTTTTGATTGTAATCTATATAGTTACAAAATTAAGCTCCCATAAATTCATCAATAGAATCTTTATATTTCTTAGATATTTTTGTTGTTTTTCCACCTTTTGCTAAATATGTTTTTTGCTCTGGATTTGTATCTATTGTAACAATAGCTTTTTTCCAATCAGATGTTTTTCCAACATATCTTCCCATTCTTTTTTGTTTTCCGCTTACATTCATAGTATTAACTTTTAATACTTTAACTTCGAAAAGTTTTTCAACAGCATTTTTAATATCTATTTTTGTAGCTTTTGGATTCACTTCAAAGGTATACTTTCCTTCATTTAGTCCATCATTACTTTTTTCTGTAATTATTGGAGCAATTATTATTTCTTCTGGTCTCATTATGCGTACACCTCCTCTAATTTCTTAACAGCATCTAGAGTTACAACTAGTTTATTGTATTTTAATAAATCATAAACATTTATTGTATTTACTAATGTTGTTTTTACATTTTTGATGTTTCTTGCTGATTTTTGAACGTTTTCATCTCTTTCTGGTAATAAGATTAGTGTTTTTCCTTCTACTTTTAAGTTTGCTAAAGTTTTAACCATAGCTTGTGTTTTTATTTCTTTCATTTCTGCTTTGTCTAAAACAACTAAATTGTTTTCTAAAACTTTTGAACTTAATACTGAACGTATTGCTAATCTTCTTTCTTTTTTATTAACAGTATATTTGTATGAACGAGGTCTTGGTCCTAATGCTATTCCACCTTTTACCCATTGTGGTGCTCTTATAGAACCTTGTCTTGCTCTACCTGTTCCTTTTTGTCTCCATGGTTTTCTACCACCACCAGATACTTCTGATCTTGTTTTTGTACTTTGTGTTCCTTGTCTTTGGTTAGCTAAGTAGTTAACTAATACACTATGTACTACTGCTTCATTTGGTTCAATTCCAAATACATTATCATTTAATTCTACATCGCTAACTTTTTTACCTTCCATATTATATACATCTATTTTAGGCATTGTACTTTTCCTCCCTTCCTATTTACTCATTTTTACGCTTGATTTTATTTTTAGGATAGCTCCTTTTGGTCCTGGAACGCTTCCTTTTACTAATAATACATTTTTATCCATATCAACTTTGATTATTTCTAAGTTTTGGATTGTTATTTTTTGTACACCCATGTGTCCTGGTAATTTCTTACCTTTAAATACTCTACCTGGTGTAGATGTTGATCCCATTGAACCTGGTCTTCTATGATACATAGAACCATGTCCCATTGGTCCTCTGTGTTGTCCATGTCTTTTTATAACACCTTGGAATCCTTTTCCTTTTGATATTCCTTGAACATCAACTTTTTCACCTTGTTCAAATGTATCAGCTTTTACTTCATCTCCAACTTTTACATTTTGAACATCGTCTAATCTGAATTCTCTTAAATGTTTTTTTGCTTCAACATTTGCTTTTGCAAAATGTCCAGCTTGTGGTTTGTTTACTTTGTGAGATTTTACTTCTCCAAATCCTAATTGGATAGCATTGTATCCATCTGTTTCTACTGTTTTAACTTGTGCTACTACACAAGGTCCAGCTTCTATAACTGTTACTGGAATGATCATACCTTTTTCATCAAATATTTGTGTCATTCCAACTTTCTTTCCTATTAATCCTTTTTTCATTTTTCTTTCCTCCTATACGTTTCACCGTATAAGTTATTCGTAGTTTGCTTTGCTTCGTACGACTAACTTAACTATTGGCTAATTACATTTGTTTAGTAACTAGCTTGGCTTCGTTATTTTTATTATTTTTTTATAATTTTATTTCTATATCAACACCTGCTGGTAATTCTAACTTCATTAAGTTATCAACAGTTTTTTGTGTTGGATAAAGAATATCGATAACTCTCTTATGTGTTCTCATTTCGAATTGTTCTCTTGAATCTTTATATTTGTGTGGAGAACGTAAGATTGTTACAACTTCTTTTTGTGTTGGAAGTGGAATTGGTCCTGAAACTTTTGCTCCTGTTTTTTTAGCAGTATCTACTATCTTTTCAGCAGACTGATCTAAAATAACATGATCATAAGCTTTTAACCTTATTCTTATTTTTTCGCTTCCTACCATTTGATTTGTTGTTGCCATAGTATAATTTCCCTCCTTAAAATATTTAAATGTACCTAGGCAAGTTTAAACGCACCCTGGTGTTTCGTAAAACTCCAATATAAAAACCCAAGTTGGCATGATTATCTTGGGATAAGTGCATTATGTATTTTGTAACTCGTGCTTAATGCTATACAGTTTTCCTTATGCAACTTCACTGCATAAGTTATCCGTAGTTCGCTTCGTTCACACGGCTAACTTAACTTACCGCCCGGTCTAAGCCAAGACATACTCCATAGAAGTTCCCTCCAAACCTACGTATTGTAAATTTGTAGCCACATTCTACTTCATCGCTAATCTCATGCCCAATAATTATACAACGCTTACGCCTACAAGTCAATAGATATTTGTAATATTTTTGTAATTTTTTAATTTAATGAAAAATAGGTATAAGATTTTTTATCTTATACCTATTACCTATTTTTTAGATTATCCTTTTATAACTTTATCTATCTCATCTTTCATAGCCATTAATGTTTCACAACTCTTATCAAATTTTGCTTTTTCCTCACCTTCTAAAGGTAATTCTAATACTTCTCTTGCACCTTTTCTATTTATAATTGTTGGAACACCAATATATAGTCCTTCATGACCATATTCACCTTTTAAATATGTTGATACTGTCATTATTTCATTTTGGTCATTTAATATAGCTTTTATTATTTTTGTTAGACCTAAACCAATTCCATAATATGTTGCTTTCTTTCTATTTATAATTTCATAAGCTGCTTGTTGTACTTCTGTATATATTTTCTCTAAATCTGACATTGGATGTTTATTATCTTTCATGATTTCTGTCATTTTTTTGCATCCTACATTAGCGTGGTTCCATGGAACAAATGATGAGTCCCCATGTTCTCCCATTATATATGCATGTACATTTTTACTAGAAACTTTTAAATATTTTCCTATTAAATATCTTAATCTAGCTGTATCTAAAACTGTTCCTGAACCAATAACTTTTGAACTATCAAATCCAGATACTTCTCTTACTACATATGTCATTAAATCTACTGGATTACTTGCAATTAAAAATATTCCTTTAAATCCACTAGCAACTATACTTTCTGTAATTTCTTTCATTATTTTAGCATTTGCAGAAGCTAAATCTAATCTTGTTTGTCCTGGTTTTTGGCTTAGTCCTGCTGTTATTACTACTATGTTAGCATCTTTACATTCATCATAGTCTCCAGCTTTAATACTCATGTCATTTGGAGCACAAGGCATACCATGTGCTAAGTCCATTGCTTCTCCTTCAGCTTTATCCTTTAATACATCAATTAATACTAATTCATTAATTCCTCCTTGATTTAATAAAGAATAAGCCATACTCATTCCAACGAAACCTGTTCCTACTAATACAATTTTTCTTTTATCAACCATATTAAAAACTTCCTTTCTCTTTTTTATCTTTCCAGTCTAATATTATACACTTAATACTAAGTATCTGTCAAATTTTAATTTTTATTAAAATTTTAACTTATCGCATCAACAATTGCTTTTATTATAATATTGTTTTCATATAAATTATGTAGCCATCTGTTAGTTGCAGGAATTTTATATATAATAAAACATATTAATGCAAGAACCGCAATTACACTTACTATTGCAACTACTTTTCTAATAAAAGCTTGCAATCTTAGTTTTCGTAACTCTTTATTATATTCTTTTTTTAATTGTTTATTTATAGCTTTATGTCTTTCTGCTTCTCTTTGTACATTTGTATATTGTCTTGCATATACATTACTAATATTATTAACATAGTTTTGATGTTCTGTTTGTTTTCTTTGTTCCTCTTCTTGTTTAAGTCTTGCTATTTTTGCATCATAAGCTTGCTTCTTTTGAGGATTAGATAAAATTTCATACGCTTCATTTAAACTCTTTATTTTCTCTTCGGCAACTTTTTTATTTTTTTCTTCTTGTAAATCCGGATGATATTTTTTAGCTAAGACTTTATATGCTTTATCTATTACTTCCTTAGATGCATTCTCATTAACCTCTAATATTTCATAATAATTTTTCATTATTCCCTCCGCTGACTAACAATATTATTAAAAGCAACTATTTAATAATTCAATCAATTGGTATAATTATAACATTTCTTATATAAATAGTATAGTATTTTTTGTAGTTTAGTGTTATAATTTCTGTATTATTACATAAGGAGTTGAACAATAAATGAAATTATCTTCTGATAAAGACACAATGGCAGAATTAAAAGCACTAATTTTATATATTCTTTATAAAATAAATAAACCTATTACAAATGATGAATTTTTAAAATTAGTATTAACAATAACAGACATTAATTATTTTTACTTCCAACAGTTTTTATTAGATTTGATGGCTGCAGAATATATATCTTCAATAAAAATAGATGACAATACTCTTTATAAAATAACACAAAAAGGTATAGAGGCTTTACGATTAACAGGTGATATGATTCCTGGTATTTTAAAATTAAAAGTAGATAAAAATTTTAAAAACGAATTAAATATAATAGAAAATGAAGTTTCTGTTTCAGCAGAATATATTCCTAAAAATGATAAATCTTTTAAAATCTCTTGTAAAATTACAGAAAATGGTGAAACAGTGTTCGAAATAAGAACCCTTGCTGGATCTAGTGAACATGCAAAACGAATTGTAGATAATTGGAAAAATAATGCTACAGATATATATCCTAAAATTATGAAAGCTTTAAATTGCGAAGATGAAGAAAATAATTAAATATTTTTACTAGTAAAAACACAGTATATAAAATATATACTGTGTTTTTTTATTTACAAATCGGGATTTAAAGAACGTCCCCCGAATCCCTATTTTTCTTCTTACATATTCATATACTATAATACTTGTTGCAACTGATGCGTTTAAACTTTCTGTTTTTCCTAGCATTGGAATAATAATTTTTTCATCGGCCATATCTAATAATTCTTTAGATATTCCATTAGCTTCGTTTCCAATTACTAGTATTTTTTTATTATAATCTATTTCATAAATATTTTTACTTGCTGTTAAGTCTGTACACATAACTTTATATTTATGTCTTTTCATTTCTTTTAAAGTTTCTTTAAGATTTTCTGCTTCTACTATATTAACTCTAAAAATTGCTCCCATTGTTGATCTTACTACCTTAGGATTATATGCATCAACTGTATCTTTAGACACTATAACTTGTGATAAATTTGCACTATCTAAAGTTCGTAATATAGTTCCTAAATTTCCTGGATCTTGTAAGCCATCTAATGCCACAATTATATCTTCATTATAGTTAATATCCTTTTTATTATTTTTTTCTACTACTGCTAATATTCCTTGTGGTTTAGAAACATCTGTAAGACCTTCAAAAATCTTTTTGCTTACATACAAACAATCATATTTAGCTATTTCATACAAAAGTTTATCATCTATTATGTTATTAGCTAGGCATTCCTCACATATTACAATTTTTTTAATGACAGCTTTTTCTTGAATAGCTTCCTTTAATATTTTTATTCCTTCTATTATATATTCATTATTTAAATCTCTATATTTTCTTTCCTTTAGTTTCTTGATACTTTTTATATTTTCATTATCTTTACTAGTAATAATTTGCATACTTACCTCCTAGTTTTCGCATAAGAATTTTAAAAATTCTTTAATGCTAAATAAAATCTTATCATCTGATAATTCCTCTATTTTGTATGTAATATATGGGTCTTTTCCTGGTGAAAATTTAATTTTATTTCTATACTCTTTAAGTAGCTTATCCACAATATCAAATTTAAAGCTCTCGCCTTCAAAAGAAAATACTACTCCATTAGCTTTTTGTTGAATTTTAAAAATATGTAGTTTCTTAGCTAAAGACTTTATCCTTGCAATATTTAATAGATTTTCTACCTCTGCTGGAATCTCGCCATAAATATCAATCATTTCATCTATTATATTTTGAATATCTTCTTCTGTCCTACACAAAGCAATATCTTGATAAATTTTTATCTTCTGGCTTGAATCTGTTATATAACTGTCTGGAATATAGCTTGATACATTTAAGTCAATTTGTACATCTTTTTCCTCTTCTTCTTGAGGAATATCTTTCATTTCCTTTATAACTTGATCTAATAAATTGCAATATGTATCATAACCAACTTGTTCCATGTGTCCATGTTGGATTTCCCCAAGCATACTTCCTGCTCCTCTTATTTCTAAGTCTCTCATCGCAATCTTAAATCCAGAACCAAACTCTGTAAATTCCTTCATTGCTTTTAATCTTTTATCTGCAACTTCTGATAATAGCTTATCCCTCTTATAAGTGATATATGCATATGCTTGTGTATCACTTCTTCCAACTCTTCCTCTTATTTGATATAACTGAGCCAATCCTAGTCTATCTGCATTTTCTACAATTATTGTATTTGCATTTGGAATATCAATTCCAGATTCTAAAATTGTTGTACAAACTAATACATTTGTTTCACCATTAATAAAATCAAGCATTATATTCTCTAACTCATTACCAGACATTTTACCATGTGCATAACTCACTTTTGCTTCCGGCACTAATTTTAATATTTCATTTGCCTTTCTTTCTATACCTTCTACATTATTGTATAAATAAAATACTTGACCATCTCTTTCTAGCTCTTTTGTAATGGCTTCTTTTACTACTTCTTCATCATATTCTAATACATATGTCTGAACAGGCTTTCTATTTTGAGGCGGTTCATATATTATAGACATATCTCTTACTCCAACTATTGACATATGCAATGTCCTTGGAATTGGTGTAGCAGTCATTGTTAATACATCGATACTGTTTTTATATTCTTTTATTTTCTCTTTATCTTTAACACCAAACCTATGCTCTTCATCAATTATTAATAATCCTAAATCTTTGAATTCTATATCTTTACTTAATATTCTATGTGTTCCTATAACTATATCAATTTCACCCAATTTTAGTTTTCTAATTATTTCTTGTTGCTCTTTTTTAGTTCTAAATCTATTTAAAACTTCCATATTAACTGGAAAATCTTGCATTCTTTCTTTAAAACTTTTATATTGTTGATCTGCAAGAACTGTAGTTGGTACTAAATATGCAACTTGCTTTTGGTCCATAACAGCTTTAAAGGCAGCTCTAATTGCAACTTCTGTTTTACCATAACCAACATCACCACATAATAGCCTATCCATTGGCTTTTGCATTTCCATATCTTTTTTTATTTCTTCGATACATCTTAATTGGTCATCTGTTTCTTGGTAAATAAAGCTATTTTCAAATTCTTGTTGCCAAGGAGTATCTTTAGAAAAAGCATAACCCTTAGATTTTTGCCTTTTTGCATATAATTCGATTAATTCTCGTGCAACCTCTCTTAAATTCTTCTTTACTCTTTCTTTAGTATTTTCCCATTCTTTACTTCCAAGTCTGTTAATCCTTGGAAGAGCATCTCCTCCTCCAATATATTTTTTTACATTATCTAATTGGTCTGTTGGTACATAAAGCATATCATCATTTTTATATTTAATTTTTATATAATCTTTTGTTGTTTTATCTGTAACAATAGTATTTACTCCAATGAATTGCCCTATACCATGAATTTTATGTACTACATAATCTCCTTGTTTTAATTCTGAGAAAATAATTTTTTCGGCTTCATTAAACAGCTTACTTGCTTTTCTTCTTTTTCTTTTTTCTATACTAATTAAATCATTTGCTACTATTACTAGAATATTAGCCTCATAACTTTCATAGCCTTGTTCTAAGCTTCCTACAACAATTTTTACAGCAATTCCATTGCTTATTTCAGAATATTTTAAATCTTCCTTATATTCAGAAATAATTTCATTTTCATCTAAAACAGCCTGTAATTTTTTAGCCTTTTCTTTAGAATTAACGTATAAATATAGTTTTTTTCCTTCAGCTTTTGCTTTTAGAATATCATCGACAAATTTATTAAAGTCAGATCTATTATAATTTAATGTCCTAAATCTAAAATAATATTTTTCAGCTTCTAAACTATCTCCCAAATCATCAGAAATTAAATATATTTTTTTCATCTCATTAATATTATTAGAAAACTCTTCTATACTTATATAATTTTCTAACGCATTTGGAATTATTCTTTCTTTTTCTATTAAGGCATTTTCTAATCCTTCTATATCTTTTAATATGTTTTTACCTCTAGCCAGGATTTTCTTTGGTTCTTCTAAAAATAAAATATATTTTTCAGTAATGTAATCTAGTAATGATGATTTCTTACTATAAAAGAATTTAAAATATTTATCAACTTTTGAAATATATTCTCCTGTCTTTATTAATTCTATATCTTCTTTAACATTATTCTTTTGATTCTCTGTATACTCATCTATATTGTTTAATATCTTATTACAAACTTCTTCTAAGCTGTTCTCTAGTAAATATTCATGCAGTGGATTTATTTCTATTTCTTGAATCATATCTACAGATCTTTGAGTTTGTATATCAAATTTTCTAATAGAATCTACTTCATCACCCCAGAATTCTAGCCTTATTCCATATTTATCATCAAATGATAAATCTAAAATTCCACCTCTACTACTAAATTCACCCTTTCCATCTATCATTTCTGTTTTAGTATAACCTAACATAGAGATTTTTCTTTTTAATTCTTCTAACTCGTAAGTTTCTCCAACTTTTACAGATATTTTATTTTTAAATAAAATATCTTCTGAAATTATTGGTTGTAATAAAGCTTCAATAGAACATACTAAAACTTTAATTTTTCCATTTTTAATATTTTTTAAAACTTCTATTCTTTCATATGGAAGTTCTTTGCTTTCTGCAACATAATCATATGTCAGTATTTCTCTTTTTGGAAAAAAGAACACTCCATTAATATAACTTCTTATCTCTTCTGCAATTTTTTTTGCTTGCAATTCATTATAAGTTATAAGACATATTGGTCTTTTTATATTTTCTTCTGTAGAAGCTATAATTTGTGGTGCTCCTACGCCAGCTAACCCCAATATTGATATTGGGGCATTTGATTTTTTTATTCTTTCTAAATATTCATTAAATTTGTCCGATTTAGTAAGTTCTGCTAATACTGGATTCATATTTCTCTCCTTTAACAGTATATATTATATAATATTTTCCAAAAAATTGAAATATATATATTAATAAATATTCATTTTAAGGAGAAACTATGAAGATACTTACTTTTTCACTTAGAAAAAACTTTTTTAGTATTATTTTTGTGCTTTTTACAATATTACTTGTATTATTTTCTACATCTAACCTTGCTTCTGCCAAAAATGGATTATATTTATGGGCAAATAATATTATTCCTGCTCTTTTTCCATTCTTTATCGCCACAGAACTTTTAAGTCATACAAATGTAATAACTATTCTAGGTAAATTTTTTAATAAATTTATGAGACCACTATTTAACGTTCCTGGAGAAGGTAGTTATCCATTAATTATGGGAATTGTTAGTGGATACCCTGTTGGCGCAAAAATTGTATGTGATTTAAGAAATAAAAATATTTTAACAAAACCAGAAGCAGAACGTTTATTAGCATTTACTAATAATTCTGGTCCATTATTTATTTTAGGAACAATTGGTATTGGACTTTTTAAAGATACCACAACAGGAATTATACTATTAGTTACTCATATTTTAGCTTCATTAACAGTAGGTATTATTTTTAGATTTTGGAAATATAAAGATGTAAATATTGCAACTTTCTCTTCTACAACTCATATTACAAATACTATTGTTAATCGTTCTAATATTGGAGATGTATTGATGACAGCAATAAAGAATTCTATCTTTACAATACTAAATATTGGTGGATTTATTGTTCTTTTTTCTGTAATTATCTCTATTTTTAATAGGACTCATCTTCTAGATTTAAGTAGTGCTATATTAAGTCCATTATTTAATTTATTACATATTACCCCTGACTTTGCTCAAGGTATTTTAAATGGATTTTTAGAAATAACAAATGGACTACAACAAATAAGTAGTATTCCTATAAAAAATATTTCTTTTAGTATTATTATTTGTGCATTTATATTAGGCTTTGGTGGAATATCTGTTTTATTGCAAGTATATAGTTTTACTGCTAAATCAGATGTTTCAATTAAGTCATATATTTTAGGCAAATTTTTACAAGGACTTATTGCCGCTTTTTATACTTTTTTAGTATTTCATTTTTTTAGTTTTTTATCTTTAGATTTAAGTAATATTGTTAATATTTTTGAATATGTATAACTAGGAGGTTGATTTTATGGATAAAAATATTGATTTTTCAAATTTAAATGGATATCAATCATATGATTTTCCTGATCCTGAAAATTTCTTTAATCCAATGAATCAATATGAACAAGGATATATGTACTATAAATGTTTATGTATGCAAATGGACTATAAAATAAAATGCAAAGAATATGAAAAGATGTGTAATGGAAAAAGTTGATAGAAATTTTTGTTTTCTATCAACTTTTCTTATTTATTTTATTATATCGATAATTGTATTTTCTTTTATTTTTTCTTGTTCAATTTTGTATATTTTTAGAAGTTTATTTGCTGTATCTTTATATCTCTCTATATCATTTGCATATATTGTAGCTAACTTGTCACCTTTACTTATAAAATCTCCTATTTTCTTATTTAAAATAATTCCTACTTGCAAATCAATTTTGTCATTTTTAGTTTTTCTTCCTGCACCTAAATCACATGATAATTTACCTATTTCCTCAGCATTAATTTCTTGCACATATCCTTCAGTAGTCGAAATCACTTCTTGTATTATTTTAGCTTTTTCAAATTTAGTTACATCTTTAACATATTCTATATCTCCACCTTGATTTTGTACAAGCTCTATAAATTTATGATATGCTTTACCATTTTGTATATTTTCTAATAACATTTTTTTATTTTCTTCTATATTCGAACCTTTACCTGCAAGTTTAACCATATACGCACCAAGTTCTAATACGACTTGTTTTAAGTCTTCTGGCATCTTACCTTGTAAAAATTCTATAGCTTCTATTATCTCTAAAGTATTTCCAACTGCAAAACCAAGTGGTTCATTCATATTAGTAATTACACATACAGTTTCTCTCTTCGCTAAATTTCCTATTTCTATCATAGTTTTTGAAAGTTCTCTTGCATCTTCTATGTTTTTCATAAAAGCGCCAAAACCACAAGTAACATCTAAAACAATTTTATTTGCTCCACTTGCAATTTTTTTGCTCATTATACTAGACGCTATTAGTGGGATGCTTTCTGTACATGCAATAGTGTCTCTTAATGCATATATTTTTTTGTCAGCAGGTGCTAAATTAAGGGTTTGGGTAATTAAGCTTATACCTATATTTTTTACATTATCTATAAATTCTTTTTCAGAAATTCCTGTATTATAACCTGGAATAGCCTCAATCTTATCTGCAGTTCCACCAGTAAATCCTAAGCCTCTTCCAGACATCTTAGCAACAGGAATACCTAATGATGCAATTAGTGGTGCTAAGATTATAGTAACCTTATCTCCTACTCCGCCAGTACTATGTTTGTCTACAACATTCTCTCCTAATTCTGATAAATCTAACACATCACCAGAACTAGCCATGGCCATAGTTAAGTCTTTCGTTTCTCTATAACTCATACCATTTATATATATTGCCATAACTAATGCTGCAGCTTGATAATCTTCTATATTGTTATTGGTATACTCTTTTATAAAAAAATTTATTTCATCGGTATTTAATTCTTTGCCATCTCTTTTTTTAGCAATAATATCTATAATATTCATTTCTTTCTCCAATATTTATCTTTTTAATCAACAAAATGTTTTATAAATGTTTTTCTATGTATTGGACATGGACCATATTCCTTAAGAGCCTCTACATGAGCTTTTGTTCCATAGCCTTTATGTTTTGCAAATCCATACTGTGGATAAACTTCGTCCCATTGTCTCATTATTCTATCCCTTGTAACTTTTGCAAGTATTGATGCTGCAGAAATACTATAGCATTTCGCATCACCTTTTATTATAGAATCATATTTTATATTACAAGTATCTATTCCATTTAATGCATCAACTAAAATTAATTCAGGTTTTGTTTTTAAACCTTGTATTGCCTCTGTAACACCTTTTTTAGTAGCATTAAGAATATTAAGTTCATCAATATCTTGCTTGTCTATTATCGCAACAGACCAGCTTATCGCATTTTCTATTATTTCATCATATAGTTTTTCTCTTTTCTTTTCAGAAACTTTCTTAGAATCATTTATTCCTTCTATCATTGAATCTTCAGGCATTATTACACATCCAATAACAACAGGGCCAGCTAGTGGACCTCTTCCTGCTTCATCTATTCCAGCTATATATTTTATACCTTTTTTATGATACTCAAGCTCTATTTTTTTTAGTTCTTTTAATCTTTCTTCTTCTTTCTCTTTCATTTTTCCTCCGTTATTTTACTACTAAATTGCTAATATCTGTTAAAGAATAAACAATATTGTTATCATCAGTTTTATATCCATCTAAATAATAAACTTCTTCAGTTTCATAATTTATAACAAAGTCTTTTTCTTGTTTTATTTCTGTAACCTCTAATTCTTCTAAATCCCCTTTTTCTAAAAGTCTTATTTTTCCATTATCTTCTATATTTAATTTTTTTAAATCCTCTTCTGAAATTTCTTTTCCTATATAATCACTTGTATTACTTACTTTATTTCTTTCATTTATAACTTTTGCTTTAGCTTGAATTTGTAACATTGTAGTACTTAGACTTTGTAATTCTTGTTCATGTAAGCTGTTTTTTAAGAAAAAAACTGCTCCTATTACTAATATTACTATTACTAAAACAATTAATATTAATTTAAGATTTAAAAATCCCTTTTTTCTCATAATTCCCTCCAATTTTTCTTATTATATCTTCTTTTTTGCATTATTACAATAAAGAAATACACATTTTTCACAGTTTTTTCACAAAAGTATTGTATCTTTTAATTAGTTTAGTATAAGATAATAAAAATGGAGGTAATATTATGTCAGAGAACAATGAAAAGAATATCGAAAATAAAAAGTTTAATTTTCCACAAAATAATAAAAGTTTTAAAGAAAAAGGAAAAACTGGTTTTGGAAAAAGTGTTTTAATTCCTTTTTGCTCAGGAGTTATAGGTGCTGCTTTAGTTGTTGGTGTTTGTTTTGGTGTACCAACAATTAGAAATAATATTTTAAAATCAACATCAAATAATTCAGGAAGTAGTACACAAGCTGTTGGAACTCAAAATTTAGTTTCTTTATCAGGTTATTCTGATACAGCAACAAATGTAGCCTCAAAAGTTTTACCATCAATAGTTGGAATTAAAGTTCAATACACTGTAAATTCTATATTTAATGGAGCACAAGCTGCAACTGCTGAAGGTTCAGGAATTATACTTAGTGAAGATGGATATATCTTAACAAATAATCATGTTGTTAGTTCAAGTGATTCATCATCTTACTACTCTGTTTCTGAAGCAGCAAAAATATCTGTAACACTATATAATGATACTACTGAATATGAAGCAAAAGTTGTTGGAACAGATTCACAAACTGATTTAGCTGTTATAAAAATAGATAAGACAGATTTAACTCCAGCAGAATTAGGTGATTCAAGTAGTGTTGTAGTTGGTGAGTTTGCAATGGCTATAGGTAATCCTCTAGGTATGCAAAGTTCTGTAACATCAGGTATAATTAGTGCTGTTAATAGAACAGTACAAAGTACAGACGGAAATACTTATAATCTAATTCAAACAGATGCAGCTATAAATTCTGGTAACAGTGGTGGGGCATTAGTAAATAGTGAAGGTAAAGTTATTGGTATAAATACTTTAAAATTAAATGGAACTGGTGTTGAAGGAATGGGATTTGCTATTCCTATAGATTCTGCAAAACCAATATTTGAGCAATTAATTTCTACTGGTAAAGTTGCAAGACCTTATATTGGATTAACCGGTAGAGATTTAACTGAACAAACAGCAAAAGCCAACAATTTAGTCGAAGGTGTTTATGTTGTTTCTGTTGAGCCATTCTGCGCAGCGGAAAAAGCTGGTATAAAAGCTGGCGATGTAATAATTGGAATAGATGGAACTTCTATAACAACAATGGATGAATTAAATAATATTAAAAATCAACATCAAATTGGTGATGAAGTTACTTTAAAAATAAATAGAAATGGAAAAGAGATGGATATGAAGGTTACCTTACAAGAACAACCTTCAGAAAATAATTAATTATTAATGGACACGAAAAAATAAACTTCGTGTCCATTACAATTTTAAGCAGAGTAACTTTATTTTTTCAAACATATCACTTTAAGTTCACAAAATGAACAAATTTACTTGTTATATTATAGGAGAAGTCAGTAATACTTATTACTCCAATTACTGACTGTATGTTTAAAAACATCCCCTTTTATTTTCAAAAAAGAAGCACTTTGTAGTGCTTCTTTTTTTGCCTATAAATGCTAATTCATCCAAAAAATAAAAGTAACACATTTACATGTTACTTTTAAAATATTACTATATCTGTTACATCTGTATTGCTAGAATTTCCATATGCATAAATAACATATACATTATTATTTTCGTCTATGAAAAAGTTACTTATATTTTCTACATCATATCTATCACTTCTTAAATCTCTTATATAAACCGAATAACCTAATTGCTGTAAAGCCTTAGCTTCTTCTTGTTTTCCTTGTATTTGTTTTCTTATTTTTTCTTGTACTGTATTAGTATCTAAGTTTTTAAGTGTCATAATATCAGAAAATTCTACTTTTTTCATTTCTTTAATATTATAACAATAAGTTTGTATAATTACTCTTTGAGGATTACTTCCATCTTTTAAAGTTGATCTTATAACAATTGATAAAATGTTATTATTTAAAAAAGCTTCATAATCTACCGAATATACAGATCTATTTGAGCCACCATTTAATATACTCTCTGCTTTATCTTGAAATATTTGTTTAATATCTTCATTATATGATTTTATTTCCTCAGAATTTATATTAATCTCTGGTATTTTTACATCTATTTCATAATTCCCTGAATTTACTTCTGTTTTCTCATAATTTGTATATATATAATCTTTTTCTGCATCTATTTTTTCTACATCTTCTGATGTATTAGTATTTTTAAATGAATTTTGAAATACATCATTAAAATTATCAACTAAATTTGTGTCTATAATTTCTGTATTGCTTAAACCATTATCGGCTATATTTTCCTTATCTTGAATATTTGGATTCATAACATAATATAAAGCTTCTACAATAGCAATTATACATACAATCATTATGAGAGCAAAGCAAAATATTTGGCTTTTAGGTATCTTTACTTTTCTCATACGTACTCCTTTTCTAAACTTACATCTAATTATAACATTTAGGTATATAATTTTCAACTTTTTTAAGTATATATATTGTTTGAAATCATTGACTATTGTGGTATAATAATATAGTATTATATATATTGTATAAACTATATATTAATATAAATTTTCGATAAAGGAGAACTTAATTAATGATTTGTTCAGAATGTAAAAAGAATACTGCAATCATATTTATAAATTCAATAGATAAAGACGGTAAAGAGTCTTTAAAGGGTTTATGTTATGATTGTGCCAAGAAAAAAGGAATTGATCCATTAGATGTTATTGCAAAACAAAATAACATTTTAAATAATAATATAAATAATAATAATATGTCTAACCAAATAGAATCTTTATTTAAAGATTTATCAAAAAATTTAAATCTAGAATCTTTAAATTTGGTTAATTTAGGTAATGACCCAACAGATTCAGACGATGATGACTCTGCTGATAAAAATATTAATGGTATGCCACTAGAATCACTATTTGCAGGTTTTGTAACCCCTAATAACGATGCAAATGATTCAGAAAATGCTAACACTAAACAACAAAGAAAAACTTCTAAAAATAAGAAAAAGAAAAGAAAATTTTTAGATTCATATGGTACCAATTTAACACAAAAAGCTAAAAACAACGAGTTGGATAATGTAATTGGTAGAAATAAAGAAATCGAAAGAATGATTCAAATTTTAAATAGAAGATCTAAAAATAACCCATGCTTAATTGGTGAACCCGGTGTTGGTAAAACTGCTTTGGCGCAAGGACTTGCTATAAAAATTGCTAATAAAGAAGTTCCACCAAAATTACTAGATAAAGAAGTTTATCTAATAGACATGACTGCTTTAATTGCAGGTACTCAATTTAGAGGTCAATTCGAAGCTAGAATAAAGTCTTTAGTAGATGAATGTAAAGATTTAGGTAATATCATATTAGTAATAGACGAAATTCATAATATTATTGGTGCTGGTGATGCAGATCATTCTATGAATGCTGCTAATATATTAAAACCATCTTTAGCAAATGGTGAAATCCAGTTAATTGGAACAACAACTTTAAAGGAATATAGAAAATATATAGAAAAGGATTCAGCTTTAGAAAGAAGATTCCAACCAATTATCGTTCAAGAACCTAATATTCAAGATACTGTAGAAATTCTTGATGGAATTAAACAATATTATGAAAACTTCCATGGTGTAAATATTTCTAAAGAAGTTATAGAAAAAACTGTTTCTATGTCAGAGAAATATATACATGATAGATTCTTACCAGATAAAGCAATCGATATCTTAGATGAAGCTTGCTCTAGAATTAATTTAAATAATCAAGACCTATTTAAATTACAAGTATTAAAAAAGAGATTACAAGAAGTAAAAGATGAACAAGAAGAAATTGCTGCCGAGAGTGCAAAAACTACTAACGAAAACGATTCTAATCAAGACTATGAAAAAGCAGCAAAATTAAAAGCAACAGAATGCTCAATTGCTCAAGAAATAGATGACATTCAAAAAAATATTACTGTTCCAAACTTAACCGTTCAGGATATTGCACAAGTTATAGAAAGTTGGACTAAAATTCCTGTAACCAAAATAACAGAGGCTGAAACAGAAAAATTATTAAATTTAGAAAAAAATCTTCATACTAGAATAATTGGTCAAAACGAAGCTGTAAATAGTGTTGCTCGTGCAATAAGAAGAAATCGTGCAGGACTAAAAAGTACTAAAAGGCCACCATCTTTCATCTTTGTTGGACCTACAGGTGTTGGTAAAACAGAACTTGCTAAGTCTTTAGCATATGAAATGTTTGGAAGCGAAGACATGATTATAAGAATTGATATGTCCGAATATATGGAAAGCAATTCTACATCAAAATTGATTGGCTCTCCTCCAGGATATGTTGGTTATGATGATGCTGGTCAATTAACAGAAAAAGTTAAAAGACAACCATACTCAATTGTTCTTTTTGATGAAATAGAAAAAGCTCATCCAGATGTATTTAATTTATTATTACAAATATTAGATGATGGAAGACTTACAGATTCACAAGGTAATACAGTAAGTTTTGAAAATACAATTATTATAATGACTTCTAACGTTGGCTCTAATGCTAATGTAAACTCAATTGGATTCAATTCATCTAAAACATTTAATAAAGAAAAAATAGAATCTAGTCTAAGAGAAACATTTAGACCAGAATTTTTAAATAGAGTAGATGAAATTGTTATTTTTGACAGTTTAACCGAGAATGAATTAATTCAAATCGTTGATATAATGCTTGCAGATACGAGTAGAGCTCTTGCAGATAAAAATATTAGTTTAATCGTAAGCGACGAAGCAAAAAGATATTTAATGAAAAAAGGAACAGATCTAAAATATGGTGCACGACCATTAAGAAGAGCTATTCAACGTTATGTTGAAGATGAATTATCAGAAAAAGTTTTACAACAAGAAATAAATAGTGGTAATACCGTAAAAGTAGATTTAGAAAATGACGAATTAAAATTCACAATATTATAAATGTATTTAATGGAGGACTATAGATGAAAAAAATTGCTAGACAAATTCCTAACATATTAACAATCTTTAGATTTATACTTATACCTTTTATTGTAATCAATTTAGTTTATGATTCATATATTGCAGCGTTCATTATCTTTACAATATCAGGATTAACAGATATTTTAGATGGATTTATCGCAAGAAAATATAATTTTATAACTAATTTTGGAAAATTAATTGACCCATTAGCAGATAAATGTACACAAATAATAACTTTAGGAACTTTAGCTATAAAAAATATAATTCCTATGTGGATAATTATTATAGTTATTTTAAAAGAATTTATAATGGTTGCAGGTGCTTCCTTCCTATATGGAAAAGAATTAGTTGTTTCTAGTAGATGGTATGGAAAACTTGCTACAGTATTATTCTATATAGCTATTGTTTGTTCATTGTTTATAAAACAATTTGATTTTTCATTTGACTTTAGTATATACATTTATTACTTAGCTCTAATTTCTACAATCTTTTCTTTAATTATGTATATAAAAGCTTTTTATATGCAAGGTTACTTGAAAAAGGAAAACTTAAAAATAAATGAACAATTTGTAGATAAAACCAAAGACAGTTCTAAAAAATAGAACTGTCTTTTATCTTATTCAAAATCTTCTATTAGACTGTTTAAATTTTCTCTCCCAAAAATTTTTATTCCATCTCTTAAACTTATTTTATCTGTTTCTGGTAAATATTCTGTAGAAATTCCTGTATTTTGATATATTTCTTCTGTACCATCAACTAAAAGCTTATAAATAACAATATTACTATTTTCATCTTTTACAATATAATGTTCATCACATTGTCCTTCTTCCTCTTTTAATAAAACAATTTTGTCATTATCAAAGCTTTCTATTTTGTAATCTGGGTATAATTCTTCTATTTCTTTTTGCTTTTTATTTACCATATCATTTGTAACTTCTCTTACCTCTTCTGTTGTATGTCCACATTCATTATAATATTTTTTTATAACTAGTTCTGCGTTTGGTGACACCTTTGTTTCTGTTTCACTTACTTTTATTTCGTCTATATCATTTTCAATTTCGTTATTCTCATAAATACATTCATCTGTCACTTTCTCTTCTTCTTTTGCCAATTTATCATATTTTATATTTTGATATACTACAGCACTTGTTAATATCACCAACGCCATTGTAAATATTGATATTATAGCTATTTTAAATTTGCTCATATAAATCTCCTGCCTTCTCTACTGTTTTATATTATTATGTAGAATTATTAGCAAATTTATACATTTTTTATGCAGAAATATCATCGTCATCTCCACTAAATACTCCGCTTAGCCAATCATATGGACTATATATCCCAGCTTTTTTACATTTTTAAAAGCATATCCCAATTTTCCTATTCTTTAACTATTTTAATAAGATTTTTACATTATGTAAATTTTTTAATTATATCTATATAACCTAAAATTATAATACTATTTTAGCTTACTATTAATCCAGATCTTTCCTATGTTGTTTACTTTTATAGTAATCTCTCCATTTAAATCTGTTCTATATATTTTTGTTCCGTAGCATACTTAATCTATCTAGAACTCCTGCATTTGGATGCCCAAATTTATTATTCTTTCCTACGCCAATTACAGCTATTTTTGGATTTACTTTTTCTAAAAATTCTGTTATTGATGATGATTTTGACCCATGATGTGCTACCTTTAAAATATCTGCAGTTAATTTTTCTGTATTTTCATATTTTTGAAGTAATTTTTGTTCTGCTATCTCTTCAATATCACCTGTAAAAAGCATTGTAAAACTTTTATAACAAAGTCTTACAATCATTGAATTATTATTTAAAACATTATCTGTAATTTGTTTTTCTTCTGGCCATAAAATATCTAGATATGTATTTTTATCTAGATTAATTGTATTTCCTTCTCCAACTATTTTTACCTTTATATTTCTTTTCTTTATAATATTCAAAAATTCATTATAATTTTCTGAATATTCCACTTGTTTTGGTATTAATACCTGTTTTACATTTAATTCTTCTAAAATCGTTAAAATTCCTCCAACATGGTCTGAATCAAAGTGAGAAATAATAACATAATCCAATTTATGAATTTTTTTCTTTAATAGATATGGTAATAATGTTTTCTCCCCCACATCAAAAGTTGAACCAAATTCGCTCCCTCCACCATCTATTAGTATCTTTTTATTATACTGCGTAGTTATAAGTGTAGAATCACCTTGTCCAACATCTATAAAATTAATATACAAATCTTTTGGTATATTTTTATAAATAAATAATGTGCCAATACTTATCACTAAAATTAGTACTATTATCTTTTTATATTTTCTAAAAAAATGCTTGATTTTATAAATATAGTCCCTTCTTAGCATATAATATAAATATATACTCATTATATAGTAAATTATTATTTCTTTTATATTTGGAATAATACAATAAATTTTAGAAATACCTATATTCGAAAAAAATCTTACTATGTTTATTGTTATTTCTATTAATTGTTCCACAACCCCAAATATTGGTAATGGGCATATCAGGATAAATAGACCAATAATTGTAATTACAGTAGATAATGGAATAATTAATAAATTTGAAAAAATAAAAGTTAATGAAATGGTTCCAAAAACATATAATATTATAGGAAAAATAAAAATTTGAGCAGCCACAGAACTAATTACAATATTTAAAATATATCTTAAAATATTATTTTTAATTACTTTATTAACTTCCTTTATAGTAAAACTTCCTAATACTATAATGCCTAAAAATCCAAAATATGATAACAAAACACTTAAACTATTAATTGCAAAAGGATTATTTATTAATATGATAAGTAAAGATATTCCTAAACTATTTGCTATATCATACCTTCTAATAATTAATCCACTAATCAAACTTATAATACACATTATGCAAGCTCTAATAATTGAGGGTGTTAAACCTGTTAGAAACATAAATTCAATTAAAATTACTATACACAAAACATCCATTATTTTTTTATGTATCTTTAACAATCTAAAAAGAATTGTAATTCCTATAATAATATTCGAAACTTGTCCTCCTGATACTGACAAAATATGATATAGATTACTGTTTAAAAAATCTGTTTTTAATTCTTCACTTAAATCTTCCGTATCACCTAAAATCATAGCAATAAGCAAATTTTTATTTTCTTCTTTTTTTATTACTTTACTTATATTACTCTTTAGAATCTCTTTTAATCTAGCTGTATATAGTATTAATTTATTTATTCTCCCCTTTTTTATTACTTTATAATGATTAATTTCAACTGTTCCATATATTTCTAATGTTTTTAAATATTCTTTGTAATTAAATCCTCTTTCATTTCTAGCAACATCTGGCTCAACATATGTTCCATCAATTACTAACATATCTCCTATTTCAATATTAGCTTGTCTATTTACTCTTATATATAATTTTGTACCATTTCTCGCACTATTTTCACTATTAATAACTTTAACCTTATATAAGTCTTTATACTCTTTTGGCTCTTTCTCAGCAATCACAATGCAATATTCTGCTATTTCTTCTTCTGCTTTGTAGATAGTATCATATTTTTGCTCTAAAATATTTGTATACAGAAAGCCAAAGGTCATACTAATCAAAATTAGTAATTCAGTATATTTTTTTAATAGTCTCCTAAAAAATCTAAAGTATTTATTATTTATTTTTCTGATTCCCAAAAGGCTCATTGCAATAATTAGTATAAAAAAAAAGAAGGCTATACTATTTATGTATAAGCCCCCTAATATACCTATAATATACGAAATTAATATTACTATAATTGGTCTTTTCAAATTACCTCATTTCTATTTGCCCCCAATTATAATATTCTTTTAGCTGTTTTATAATTTTTTGTATAATATCCATCAGATAATGATGTTATTACAACTCCTTTTTGTGGATTTGCAGCATGTATAAAGCTATTATTTCCTACAAATATTCCTACATGTCCTATAGAACTCCCACCTTGTGAAAAGAATATCATATCTCCTAATTGTAGATTTCCTTTTGAAACTGTAGTTCCTATATTAGCTTGTGCTGATGCTGAATGTGATAAGTTCACACCAAATTTACTATATACGTATTTAGTAAATCCTGAACAATCAAAAGAATTTGGACCTACTCCGCCATAAACATATGCTTTTCCTAGTAATGTTTTTGCATATTCAACAACTTCTTCACCTTTACTTACAAGCTCATTTGTATCTTCTGATTCTGTTACATCAGCTGTAGTATTTGGTAAATCTACAATTTTTTGAGTTCTTTCGCTATCACTTCTGTTAGTTGATTGGACTTGTTCATCTGAAATGTATTCACTTGATACATATCCACTAACACCTGAACTCGTTGTTATTTTTGCCCAACCATTTTCTTTTCCTGCTATAGTAACTGCTGTATTTCTTGTTAATGTTGTAATAACTTTTGCAGAAGTGCTTGCACTTTCTCTAACATTAACACTACTTGCACTAATATAACCTGTTTGTGTCTCTGTTGTAGTAGCTGGTGTTTCTTCTTCTGGCTCTGTGTTTTCTGTATGTTCCGGTGAATTTTGTTTTACTTCTTCTGCAGTTAACTTATCTGATCTTATCCATCCAGAAACTGTATCAGTTGATATAAAAGCCCAACCATTTACCTCATCATCTACAGTTACAGTTGTATCTTTAACTAATGTTTGTACTGCCTCAGCATTTATTAGTGGTAATATTTTTAGTTCATAATCTTCTAATAATTTTTGAGTTGTTCCAATAATACTATTTTGTGTTTCAGAGTTTGTTGCATCTGTTGTCGTATTAGTTGCTGTATTATTTGCAACTACATTTTCCTGTGGAATAGTTTCATTTTGCACATTATTTACTACAGAATTTACTGTATTTTCTACAGTATTGTTGGTAACTTGATTAGTAGTAGTTGTATTATCTACAACTTCACCTTCTACATCTATATAATCTGCATATACATATCCTTCATATTCTTTATACTTTACCTGATACCAGTCTCCTTCTTTTCCCAACACTTCCACTTTATTATCAACTGAAAGTAATGTAACAAGTCCAGCATCTAAGCTTGGAGCCTTACGTAGTTTTACAGTTTCACCTGTAATTACTCCATTTGTTGCAGCGTTTGAAATAACTGTCATTACAGATAAGATTGCAATAATAATTAAAATTATTAATAATTTCTTTTTGTACATCCTAATTCTTCTCCTTAGAAATATAGTTCAAATTCTTATTTTTCATAGGTATTAGTATATAATGAATCCTTTAAAAAGTCAATTAGTTTGCTCACATTAAGTTCTCTATAAAAATAGCACATCTATCTGCTGCCATCTTTAAATATTTGTTAAAATCAATTTGGTTCTCTTCATTTGGGCTATCTGAAATTGATCTTATAATTATAAAAGGAGTATCAGATAAATATGCTGTCTGTGCAATAGCTGCTCCTTCCATTTCGACACAATCCGCATCAAATTTTGTACGTATTTTATCCTTCATTTTTCTGCTTGTACAGAATATATCTCCTGTTGCTATTGTTCCAATTACACATTTGTAATTGTTTTCTTTCATGTTTTTTATTACATATTCACATCTTTTAATTAATTTTGTATTACTCTCTAACTTAACACCAATATTGCTTATATATCCTTTTTCATGTCCAAAAGCTGTAATGTCAAAATCGTGTTGTAATACATATTTACCAATTACAATATCACCATATTCTACATCGTCATTAATGCTTCCAGCAGAACCTATATTTATAATATAATCTATATCAAATTTATCTATCATTATTTGTGTAGTTCTTGCAGCATTTACTTTTCCAACACCACATTTTACTAAAATTATTTTTTGATTTTTTATTTTTCCTTCAAAGAATTTTAAATTAAAAATATCTACTTCTTTAGTGTTTATCATTTTACTTTTTATTGCTTCCATTTCTTCTGGCATTGCAGCAATAATTCCAACATATTTTCCCATAATCATGCCTCCTTTTGCAAAGATTATAACATAAAAAAAAGAAATTGCATATAAAATACAATTTCTTTTTTAGTATAAAATTATCCTTAAACAAATAATTTACTAAGCTAATTCGATAACAGCTCCAGCTGCTGTGAATTTTTCTTTAATTTCTTCAGCTTCTTCTTTAGAAACTCCTTCTTTAACTGTTTTTGGAGCTCCATCAACTAAATCTTTAGCTTCTTTTAATCCTAATCCTGTTACATCTCTAACAACTTTGATTACTTGGATTTTGTTAGCTCCAACTTCTTTTAATACAACATTGAAAGAAGATTTTTCTTCAGCAGCTCCTCCAGCTACTGCTCCAGCTGCTGGTGCAGCTGCTGCTACTGCAGATACTCCGTATTTTTCTTCAATTCCTTTTACTAATTCTGATAATTCAACTACTGTTAAACCATCAATTTTTTCTAATAATTCTTCAACTATAGTCATTTTTTATTCCTCCTAATTTTTATTATTGTGGTTTAAGTCCACTACTCTATTAAATTAATTTAATTATTCATTAGTTTCTTTTTGAACTCTAACTTGATCTAATGCAACTGCAAGTTTTGAAATATTTCCAAGTAAAGCACCTGCAAGCATAGATATAAGTGTTTCTCTTGATGGTAATTTTGCAAGAGTGATTAATTCTTCTGTTGTCATTACTTTTCCATCAATAACTCCACCTTTTATTTTGTAAGTTTCATTATTTTTTGCATATTCATAAACTGCTTTTAAAGGTTCTAAGTAATCTTCACTAGAAAGAACTACTGCTGTAGGTCCAACTAATAAATCTTCTAATCCTTCAATTTCAGCTTCTGCTAATGCTCTTCTTGTAATATTGTTTTTAATAACTTTATATTCAGCATCTATTTTTCTTAAATTAGATCTTAATCCTGTAACATCTTCTACAGATATTCCTCTGTAATCTGTTAATAATACTAATTTTGATTCTTTCATTTTTTCTGCTAATGCTGATACTTCTGATTGTTTCTTTTCAATAGCTTTTTGATTTGCCATTTTAGTATTCACCTCCTAAATAAATAAACCTAATCTTTATAGCCGGTTTACGAGGCATAAAGATTAGGATAATCCGCACTTTTGCCTCGGTAGGACTTACTAATTGCCTACTTTCTTTGGCATATATAAAATTATTTTTGATTAACATATACACTTGGTCCCATTGTTTTTGCAATTGCAACACTCTTTATGTATTGTCCTTTTGCAGCAGCTGGTTTTGCTTTTATAATAGCATCTATAACTGTTTTATAGTTTTCTTCTAACTTATCAGCTCCAAATGAAACCTTTCCAAATCCAAGGTGAATAATATTAGTTTTATCTAATCTATATTCAACTTTTCCTGATTTGATTTCTTGTATAGCTTTTGCTACATCCATAGTAACTGTTCCAGATTTTGGGTTTGGCATTAAGCCTTTTGGTCCTAAAATCTTTCCTAGTCTTCCTACAACACCCATCATATTAGGTGTAGCAACTATAACGTCATAATCAAACCAATTTTCTTTTTCTATTTTTGGTATTAATTCTTCAGCACCAACAAAGTCTGCTCCAGCTTCTTCAGCTTCTTTAGCTTTGTCACCTTTTGCAAATACAAGAACTTTTAAAGTTTTTCCTGTTCCATTAGGAAGTACAACTGTTCCTCTAACTTGTTGTTCTGCATGTTTAGAATCAACACCTAATTTTACATGTAACTCAACTGTTTCATCAAAATTTGCTTTAGGCATTTTTTCAATTAATTCTAAAGCCTCTTTAGCTTCATATAATTTACCTTTTTCAATAAGCTTTGTAGCTTCTTGATATTTCTTTCCTCTTTTCATATTTTACCTCCTCTGGTTTTAACGAATTTACATTCTCCCAATTTTATTATTAGTCTACAACTACAACTCCCATACTACGAGCTGTTCCTTTTACCATACTCATAGCAGCTTCTAATGATGCTGCATTTAAGTCTTCCATTTTTTGTTCAGCTATAGCTTTAACTTGTTCTGTTGTTATTTTAGCTACTTTATCTTTATTTGGTTTTCCTGAACCTTTTTCTATTTTTAATGCTTTTTTAATAAGTACAGCAACTGGTGGAACTTTTGTTATGAAAGTGAATGATTTGTCTTTATATACTGTTATAACAACTGGAATTATCATTCCTGGTTGATTTGCAGTTTTATCATTAAATTCTTTAACAAATTGCATGATATTGACACCACTTGAACCTAATGCTGGACCTACTGGTGGAGCTGGAGTAGCTTTACCAGCTTCTATTTGTAATTTTATAACATTTACAACTTCTTTCTCTGCCATCTTACATTGCACCTCCTTTAATGAATTTTCAATTGTATTTTTTATTGAAATCTAAGACCTCAATATTATACTTTTTGCACTTGTGAAAATTCTAGTTCTACTGGAGTTTCTCTCCCAAACATAGATACCAAAACTTTAACTTTGTGTTTTTCTTTATTTATTTCTTGTACAACTCCTACAAAGTTTTCTAATGGTCCATTTAATATTTTTACAGAATCGTTAATGTCATAATCAACATTGACTTCTGTTAATTCAAATCCCATTTTTCTTATTTCTTCTTCAGTAAGAGGAATAGGATCTGTCCCTGAACCAACAAAACCTGTAACGCCTCTAGTATTTCTTACAATATACCAAGACTCTTCGGTTACAATCATCTTTACTAAAACATATCCTGGAAAAACTTTTTTCAAATTAGTTTTTCTTTTACCATCTTTTATTTCGATTTGTTCTTCCATAGGTACAACAATATCAAAGATATAATCTTCTAATTCTCTATTTTTAACGGTTTTTTCCAAATCTGTTTTAACTTTATTTTCGTAACCAGAATAAGTATGTACAACATACCATTTAGGTTGCATGTCCTTTTCTTGAGACATAATTGGCCTCCTTGCTAAAAATTTTATTCTACTGTATTTTCAGCAGCATTCAATTCATTTTCTGTAATTGCGTTCTCTACTAATTCATTTTCGTCTGAAGTTACAGTATTGTCAGAATTTTCTTCTATTACAATAGAATTTTGTAGTTTTTCTATGCCATTAACTTCTAGTCTGTTTAGTGATTCAAAAGCTAAATCTAAAATAATTACAATAGCAGCAACAATGAATACTATTGCAAGTACAGCAGCTGTACTATTAAAAAGTTCTTTCGCTGTTGGCCATTTAACTTTTTTTAATTCTGCTCTGTAATCCTTCCAAAAATGTTTCTTGTTTTTATCTTCACTAGCATTTACTTTCTTCTTATCTTTGGCCATTCTCTTTCCTCCTTAAAAATAGCTTATTTTGTTTCTTTATGTTTTGTATGTTTTTTACAGAATTTACAATATTTAGCTATTTCTAATCTTTCGGTATTATTTCTCTTGTTTTTAAATGTTGTATAATTTCTTCTTTTACAATCTGTGCATTCTAAGATGATCATCTCTCTTGCTCCTTTTGCTGCCACTATAATACACCTCCGTTACTAATATTTCTTTGAAACGATGTGAGCCATGTAATATCTCATACATACGCTTGAATATTTTATCATGTTTTTTTTAATAAGTCAACAATAATAATGCATTTCTTAGAGTTTTTTTGTACTTTTTTTATGTTTTTTAGTTTTTCTTTTTTGAACAGAAAATCCAAACTTTCCAATCTTTTTTCCTAATGGATAATAACCTCCATTTGCATATGCAATCAAGTCACATTTTGATATGTCAAGTGCTCCTTTTTCATCAATATACTTTTCATCCGCATCTATAGAAAGAACTTCAGCTACAAACATATCATGTGAACCTAATTTTATTATATCTTTTACCTTGCATTCTATAGAAACAGGACTTTCCTTTATTAAAGGAACTTTAACAAACTGTGCCTTTTCTTTATGTAATTTCATTTCTTTAAATTTATCAAATTTTTCACCAGATCTTACTCCGCACCAATCAGTAGCATATGCCAATTGTTTGTTAGTTAAATTTATTACAAATTCTCCCGATTCTTTAATTAAATTATATGAATATCTTATAGGTCTTATAGATATGTATACCATTGCTGGATTAGTATTTAAAATTCCTGTCCATGCAACTGTTATAATATTGCTTTTTTCCATAGTACCACATGATACCATAACTGCTGGTAATGGATATTCAAACGTACCAGATTTCCAAATTTTTCTTCCCATAATTTTCTCCTCTACATATTAATTTATACTATAAAAACAAAAAAAGAAATTACAAATTAAACAACCTTTAATCTCTAATTTCTTTTCTTATTTAAATATAAATAAAAAAAATCTAGCGAAAGCCTATCTTCCCAACAAGGTAACTCGTAAGTATTTTCGGCACATTAGAGCTTGACTTCTGTGTTCGGTATGGGTACAGGTATTTC
>JAHAKD010000008.1 GCA_018371855.1 Clostridium sp. | reverse complement strand
ATAATAATATAATTCTATCGTATTATTTACTACATCGTTTCCTTCTTCATCTTTTGTTATCTCTACTTTCATTTTGCCTTGTCCTTCTTGTGGTTTTTCTATTAATGTATAATACTCGAATTCTTTTGCTGTTGTTGTATATTCGTCATCTTTTTGTCCCTCTATTATTACTAAGGCTTTTTGTAGCTCTCCTGTTTCTGGATTTATTTCTTCTAACTCTTTTCCTGTTGCTTTTTCTACATAATGTACTATTACTTTTGCTGGTTGATAGTAGTAATAGGTTACTACCTGCTTTTCTTCTGTCATTTTTCCTGTTGCGTTAATTGGTAACATATTGTTTCCATCTTCATCTACTGTTACTACTTGATAGCTTAAAAATTCTTTTGAAGGTATGTTGTATTCATCTCCTATATGTCCTTCATATAATGTTGGCTTTTCTAATTCTTCTTCTGTTCTTATGTCTATATGGTGTTCTTCTACTCCAGCTGATTTCTTAGCATAGTAGTATGTAACCACAGTTCTATTATTTGTTATATTTCCTTCTTCATCTGTTTCTACTACCATTGTTCCTTCTTTGTTTCCTTCTAACTGTACCATATCATATTCGGTAAAGTTCTTTTCTTCTGTTGTATAACTATCTCCTTCGTGTTTAGTTTCATCTATTATTTGTTCTGCTAATGATTTTCCTGTTTCTCTATCTATATAGTTTACTTCTAACACTGCTTTCTTTATGTAATAGTAATTAACTATTACTAGCTCTTCTCCCATAATTCCCTCCGCATTTGCTGGAAGTTTACTTTTCACTAAATCATATCCTTCGAATTCTTTACTTGGTATGTTATAAGATTCTCCTACTGATATATCATGTGTCTCTGTATATAATATTTTTCCTGTTTTGTCATCAATGTGGTTTTCTATTAATCCTGTATATACTGGTTCATAGTAGTAGATTAATGTTTGTTCTTCTTTTGTCATATTTATCGTTGTTTGCTCTGGACTTTCTACTAATTTATATCCATCAAATTTCTTTGAATATGTTACAAATTCATCTCCTACTAAGCCTTCTTCTGTATATGGTTCCTCTAAGTCTTTTACTATTTCATGTGTCTCTGGATCTCTTTCAACATATCTTACTGTTGCTTTTGTATTTTGTAGATAATAGTATGTTACATTTATGTCTTCTACTGTCATTGTTCCCTCTATATTTTTACTATCTTCTACTAATGTGTATGTTTTTCCATTGTTTGTAATTGTTTCTTTGCGATGTTCTGTATCTGTATTATACTGATCATCTACATATCCATCTATTTGTTCTTGTTCGCTTAGGATTACATTGTTGCTGTCATCTGAGTCACCATCTTTCTCTAAGTAATTTATTATTACTTTTGCTGGTTTTAATCTGTAATAATATATTACTTCTTGTGGTTTCTCTTCGTTGTATTTTTCTATTGTTCCTTCTGCGTTTTCTGGAAGTTTTTCTTCTACCAATTCGTATTTTTCACTTACATTGGTTGCTTCTTCTGTAGTATATGGATCTCCTTCTTTTCCTTCTATTACTGCATCTTGAACTTCTTGTCCTTGAACATCTGGAACTCTTGTTGTTGTTATGCTTCCATCTGAGTTCATTATGTAGTGATGTACTATTACTTTTCCATATTTACTTGTGTTTGTAACAATTCTTCCTGTACTATCAAGACTTGCATCATAATATGTTAGATCTCCATTTATTTCTGTTAATGTGTATACTATCTCTTGTTTATTTACATCATATTTTGGAAGGTTTTCGAATATATCATTCCATTTATTTGGATTTGTGCTATCTTGTGTTGTTGTACTTCCTTGTGTTCCTGGTTTTGCTAATTCTTTTGTATATTCGCTTCCATCACTTCCAGTTAACTTAAATACCACTCTTGTTGGACGTTTTCCTAATTTGTCTGAGTCATCTTCCCATACTTTACTTACTGGGATGTTTACTACAGATTTTATTACTGTTTCTGCTGTTGTTGTTACTCCTTCACTTGTCTTTTCTGGTGTTAGTAATTTTAATCGTCCATTTACTCTGTTTTCTATTTCTGTATTTCTATCATCCACATTTTTATATACTACTTTTATTGTTTTGTTTACTTCTATTTTTCCACTTTCTACTTGTGTATAAGTGTCTATTCCTTCTAATACTTCTACCCATGTTATTGTATTATTAGCTTCGTTATATGTTCCTCCTGCTAACTCTGACTTTGTAGTATCTATTGGATATGGCAATTCATCTACTATTGTTATCTGTGCTTTTCCAATATAATCTTCTACCTGTGTAGTATATTTTATTTTGTATTCTATTTCTGCTGAAGGATTTTCTATTGCTTGTGTTGCTGTCTTTTCTATTTGTTCATCTATTATATTTGGCTCTACCTTTTTATATTCATATGTTACTTCGGTTAGCTTATCTACCATTGTTCCTTCCCAGTTGTCTGTTTTGGCTACATATTCATAATTTGCTGGTATTTCTTCACTTACTTCGGTAGTATAACTATCTCCATACTTTCCTGTTCCTTCTGCTGGAATAATTACATCTGGTGCTATTTTTTCTTTTGTTTCTTTATCTATATGATGTACTATTACTCCTGCTGAATCCTTCACTCTATAGTAATATGTTACTACTGTTTCTGTTGGTATATATTCTCCTGTTGCATTTGAAGGCACTTCCACTAATTCATATTTTTCATTTAGCTCTTCTTGACTTATTGCATTGGTTGTATATTCTTCATTTTCCTTACCTTCATATTTTTCATCTTTTGCTTGTTCTCCATTTTCAAGTAATACCGGCGTCTCTGTTCCTTCTATATAATGATGTACTATTAATGGGATATCTTTTTCCTCATAATAATATGTTACTTCTTGTGTTCCTGATTTGTATGTTCCTGTTGCATTTTCTGGTAATACATGATTTCCTTCTGCATCCTCTTCTAATTGATATTTTTCTAAGTCTAAGTGTGGTGATGTTGCATATGTTTCATCTATTTTTCCTTCCAATAGCTCATCTTCTGCTACTTTTGTTGTTGTATATTTTCCTTCTTCTGTTTTTAGATAGTGATGTACAAGTATTTTCGCTTTTTCCATATTTGAAATAGTTACTTCATGATTTCCATCTGCTCTAAATTCTATTTCTATTGGTGTTTCTAACAACTCATACCCTTCTGGTGCAACTATTTCTGTTATTTGATATTTTCCAAATGGTATTTGCGTTATCGCTTGTCCTTCACTATTAGTTGTTACTTCTGTATGATATAACTCTGAATCGTTTAATGTTACTTCCACACTATTTACTGTAAATTTATCATCTCCACTACTTGTTGATGAATTTTTATAATATCCTAAATGTAAATAATACATTTGTCCACCTTGTAAGACTGTTGTATAGTCTGTTGGTGTGGTATCTTCTTCATCTGTTCCTGCTATATATATAAATCTTCCAGTACTACTACTATATGATGGTGCATCTGTACTATTTGTTACTGTTGCATATCCATAATCACTACTTTGACTTGATACATTTGCATTTACTGTCAAGTTATATTTTCCTGTACAATTTCTTAAGTCAATTGGTATATATGAATTTGCTGTTGTATTATCTACTCCTTTATTGTTTGATTCATATCCTCCTTGTCCATTGTCTATAAAATTATATGTGATTGAATTAGCTTTATATACTTTTATGCTATTTATTGTTACTTGGTCGTCTCCTGTATCTACACTACTATCTTTTCTATATCCTAAATGTAGGTAATATGTATTTCCACCAGTTAGTGCATTTGATGTATAGTCTTTTGCTGTTGTTACTGAACTTGAAGTCCCTGATATATACATAAATCTTCCATTTGTATTGCTATATGTTGGTGCTGATGTATTAGTTGTTATTGTTGCATACCCATAATCTACACTTTCGCTTGATACTTTTGCATTTACTACCACTACATATTCCCCTTCTAAGCTAGTTAAATCAATTGGTACATATGAATTAGCTGTTGTATTTTGTTTACCACTACTTCCTCCATTATCCGTTTGATATGTTTTACTGTTTGTTGGAGTTAATGTTCCATCATCGTTTTGTACAAAATAATATGTTCCATTATCTTTTAAATCTCCTTGTACTCCTAGTATTTCATTTTCTAAATCTGCTTTTGAATATTCTGTACCATTATCAACAATTTCTCCTATTACATCTTCTGGGGTTGCTCTTTCTTCTATTTGGTCTAGTTTAAATGTTGCCCCTTGCAATGGTTCTTGTGTTCGACTATCTAATTTATTTATTGTTAGTTTATTATCTTTTAATGCATATGTTACTTCTATATGTTTATCTTCTGTTACATTGTCAAATTGTGGCATTTTGTATGTTCCATCTGTATTTTCTTCAAATCGCCATTCTTGTCCATTTACTGTAATTCCTATAATTTCATAATTTTCATCTGGTATCATTATTATTTCTTTTGTGCCTGAATCTCCGTATTTTACTGTTTCATATGGATTATTGTCTTCTCCTGAAATACTTCCACCTTTTACCCAATCGATTTCTTTTACATCAGTTGTTATTTTGAATTCTTTTCTACTGTTTTCTACTGTTAGTTCTTGTATTTCTGGAACTCCTTTACTAGGAGATAATTTTATTAACAAACCATCACTTGATCCATTATTAGTTATTTTTAAACCATCTTTTTGAATCACTTTACTATAAAATAAACCTACTGCAATAATCTCTTTTTGTTTAGTTTCTGCTATTGAATATATATAATCTCCACTATCTCCTCCACCAATGCTTGTTGCCCATTCTATTACTCCATTTTTTGTACATTTAATTATAATTCCATCATCTTCATTACATACTAAGTTATAATCACCTATTTGCAAATTTGCTTCATAACTTTGTCCTCCTATAATATATCCCCATCTTCTGTAGATGATATAGAATTAAGGTATTGATAAGCCTCTCCTTTTATAGTATTTATCCACTCTACTTTATTTTCACTAGTATATTTTATAATCACTCCATCAGAAGAATCACTGCTTGTTAACTTATAATCATCTACTTGTATAGTATTATCAAAGTATCCTGCAATTATATATCCTCCGTCTTTTGTCCCTTTTACTGAGTTAAGCCATTGATAATTTGCCCCACTTATACTTGTTGCCCATTCTACCACTCCTCTTTCAGTATATTTCACTATAAATGCATCTGGCATTCCATCGCTATTATAATTATCTAAAACATAATCGCCTACTTTAATATTTTCACTTAAAAATGCACCTACTACTATAATTCCTTTATCTGTTGTTTCTGTTACTGATTCAGTATACTCATATTCACTTCCACCAAAACATGTTGCCCATTCTATCTCTCCACTACTAGTAAATTTTACTAACATTGTATCATTATTTCCATTATTTTTTAGTACCTCATTACCTACCTTAAGCGAAGTACTTTCAAAAATTCCTGCTGCTACATATCCACCATCTGTTGTTTCTGTTATAGAATTAATTTCTTCATCTTCAAATCCTCCAATTTTCTCAGCCCATTCAACTTTTCCTAAAGAATTAAGTTTCGCTATAAATGCATCTTCTCGTTCATAATTATATAAACTATATTCTCCTATTTGTAAATAATCACTTCTAAAATATCCTCCAATAACATAGCCTCCATCTCTTGTTTCAATTATTGAAGTTATGTGATCGCTTCGCTCTCCTTGTAATTGCGTATACCACTCTATATTATCATCCTTATCATATTTTATTACTACTAAATCATTATTCTTCAATGTGTAATTTCCTAATTTTATTTCATCTGAACTAGACTCTAATCCAACTATATATCCTCCATCTCTTGTTGCCGCTACTGTGTTAATACTCTCCTCTTTGTCTCCTCCTAAAGCTTCTCCTTTATTATATGTAATATCTATTAGTTCTTTATTTGAAAATTTTATTATTATTCCATCGCTTACACCATGATTTTCAATGATATAATCACCTATTAATAAGTTAGAACTGTGAGTGCTTCCACATACTAAATATTCTCCATCTCTTGTTTGGTTCGCAGCAGAAATATACTCACTACTGTCTCCTCCAAATGATTCTGCCCATTCAACTTCTCCTTCTTTGCTGTATTTAATAATCATTCCATCAGAACTTCCAATATTTTTTAATGTATAATTTCCTACTTGAATACTACTACTGTTAAAATATCCAGCTATTACATATCCTCCATCATTCGTTAATTCTATTGACTTAATTAAGTCGCTAGATTTACCTCCAAATGATTTCGTACTTATAATTTTACCATATTTATCATATTCTACTAATATTGAATCAGCACTACCGTTACTTATAAATTCATTATCTTCTAAAGTAAGTTCTGAAAAACTTCCAATTATTATTGGATTATTAGTATTTTCTCTTATCACAAAATCTGTTACATCAAGTTGCATACCATAGGACTTATACCATTCTACTTGACCATCTAAAGTATATTTTAATAAATATGAACCTTCTAACTTCTCGTTATTTATATTTATTCCAAAATTTTTATAACCTAAAATATAGATGCCTTCGCTTGTTTTATATGCTTTTACAAAATCTTTACTAGAGTAACCTGATGAGCCTTCGATTTCTATGCTTTCAATCATTTCTCCAGTTTCTGAATATGTAACTATATTTTGATTTCCATGATGAGTATCTGATGCTACCAATATTGTGGTATCTTCCATAACTGATATTGAAGTTACTTCTGATCCTTGATTTCGAGCCCATTCAATATTTCCATTATTATCATATTTTATTATTGCTCCTCCAGATTTCACGCCATAGTTTTCCAGTGTACTATTTTTTCCTGGGAAGCTTCCACCTACTATATATCCACCATCACTTGTCTCTGCCACTGTACCGATATTATCATAACTTTCTGTTCCTATTGAAGTCGCCCATTCTATTTCCCAATCTTCATTATATTTAATTATTAATACATCAAACGAACCCTGATTTTTAAATGTATATTTTCCAAATGATATGTTATTACTAGCAAAAATTCCTTCACCAATATACCCATTATCACTCGTTTTAATTACTCTCTCAATGCTATCTGTGTTTTCTTCTCCTATACTAGTTGCATATGAAGCTTTCATTACTGTTGGTGCTTCTCTACTTCCACCAATACCAAAATAATAAGTTGCATCAGAAATATCATACTTTTCATCACTTGCTTGCACTTCTACTGCTTTATACATTCCTTCTGGTAAATCTAAAGTTAATTCTCCTCTTGCATCTGTTGTTACTGTATAGTACTCTTTTCCATTTATTATTTCTTTTGTTCCAATTATTTCTCCTTTACTATTTCTTGCTTCTACTTCTCCTTCGTCTACATTGTATATTGCAAATTTCGTATTTGGTAATACTTCTCCCGTCTCTTCATCTTTCTTTATTAACTTAAATGATGGACTATCTTCTACTGTTAATTTTATTGTATTTCCTTCTACTGTAAATCTTGATGAATCGCTCTCCTCTCCATCTTCATTTATTTCTTTTAATGTTAATGTTCCTTCTTCACTTTGAGCTTTAAATTTTATATCTTTTACTTTTGCATATCCTACTGGTGCTAATACTTCTTTTAATGTATATGTTTGGTCCATACTTTTATCTGATTCATATTGATATAACCCTGTTATTGTTAATTTTCCTTCACTATCTGTTATATATTCCCCAAGTTCTTCTGTTCCTTTATATAATCTAAATTTTGCTCCTTGCAAATATGTTGTTGCTGCTGTTCCTTCTCCATTTTCTCCTTCTTCTACAGGTGTTGTTCTTTTAATCTTTATTACTTCTAAATCATATGTAGGAATCTTCTCATTATCTAATGTTATATTTATTGTTGGTATTCCATTATCTTCTACTGTATTTTGTTCTAAATCTCCTCCTTCTAGAACTTCTACACTATAGTTTCCATCATTATTTACAATCTTAAATTTTATTGGACTTGCTAAATAATATCCCTCTGCTTTCACTTCCTCCAATGTATATTCTTGCTCCACAGACAAACCTCTTAGTGTTGCTTCTCCATTTACATTTGTTGTAACACTTCTTCCGTTTTCACTTAAGCCATATCCTGTTAATTTAAAACGTACTCCTCTTATTAGCGTATCTGTTCTTTCTTCTTTCTTAGTTATTTTTATACTAGCTTTTACTTCATCTTCTACTTCTACATTTACTTTGTATTCTTCACCATCTACTTTGGTTACTGTCATGTCTCCTTTTATAAATCCTTCTGTTCTTTCTATACTTAAGTTTCCTTCTTCATCTACATGACCAATAAACCTAATAATATTTGCATTTAATTCATAATCATCCGGTGTTTTTATTTCTTGTATTATGTATGCTTTTTCAGCATATAAGTTTGATATTCCTAGTTTTCCTTCTGCATTTGTTACTCCGGTTTTGCTTTCTCCTGTTTCTTCATCTGTTATTCTATATGTTGCTTCTGGTACTAATTTATCCTTTCCTTTTTGATATTTTGTAAGTTCTAAATTATATTTTTCTGCTATTCTTAATCCTAATTTATTTGGTTCTGTCTCTGTTCTGTACTTTCCTTCATCTGTATCTAAGCAGAAATATATCGCATGATGGCTATATGCTACTTCATTAAATGCTAATCCATTTGGAATCTCTACAATATAGTTAAATACAAACTCTTTTCCTGTTGGCATTACATAATTACCTAAATCTATTAAATATGTTTTTACATTATCCCAATTTGTTACTTCTCCTGCAGTTTTCCATCCATTTTCTGATTTACTTAAATCTCTATCTGTATTTTCATTTTCTGAATAATATACTGTTGCAATTTCTTTTAATTCTTCTGGTAATTCTATTCCTGCATTTGTCATCTTGCTTGTAAATGTTGAACCTAAATCTGCTCCATTTATTACATATGTATTTCCTTCGAATGGTATCTTTCCTAATATTTGTATCTCACTTGTTGTGCTTGCATAATTGTTCTTCAATTGTACCCCTATTTTTACTGTTTGTACTTCTTGTTCTTGATCTACTACTGCATATATCGGTTTTATATCTGCTATTTGTGGTGATATTACCTCACTACCTTTATCATCATAATCACTTGCAACTTGGTTTGTTAATAAACTATTTGGTGATACCATACTTATACTTGTTGTTCTATAGTTTACTTGTTCTTCTGTATTTAAGTTATTATTTACATCATATATATCTTGTGCTTTATAGTAATAATTTTCTCCACCTTCATTAGATGCATATAACTCTATATTTCTTGTACTTGTTGCTTTTCTTGGATCTGGTGATAAATCTACATCTATTGTTATTTCATATGTTGCAGGACTATCATTTTTTGTTACTACTTTTATGTATTTACAATTATTTTGTTCTATTAATTCATAACTTTCTATATTTACACTTGCATTGCTTATTTCTACATTGTTTATTTGTGCATCTATTATTTCTTCTGGTAATTTTACTAGGAATATTCCATTTTTCCATTCTACTTCGTTGTAGTTTGTATTTCCTTCTGCTTCTATTGTTATTATTTCGTTTTTCTCTGTTGCTTGTGTTGATATTGTATTTTTGCTTATACGTATATTAGCTACTGATATTGGAGCTTCATAATTTGCTTGATGTGTATCTGTATTTACATATGTTTCTCCTACATATCCTACTAATGTTGATTTTATATATTGTAATTCATCAAATTGAGCTCTTTCGTATTTTTCTGTTATTTTATTATCATCTATTTCTTTTATGTTATACACATATAAATAGCTTTCATCTTCTACTATTTCACTTGTTTCTATTCTTACGTGTTTTACTGGTAATTCATATTTATATGGATTACTGCTAGAATATTTATTCCAATCATATTTTGTAAATGTTACCAGTAAATCTCCTGTTTCTTCGTTATATACTTTTATCCATCCATCTTCGCCTAAAATATTATCTGCTCCTGTAAAATATATTCCTACATTTGATACTACATCATCTGTACTCTCTTCTTCTGCATTTGTCTTTATAAATTGATCTGTTACTTGTGCATTTCCTGTTGCAGTTTCTTTCATTACTAGTCCTGGTAAGTTTTCTCCTGTTCCTATATATGCTTGCCATAATACTGTATATGTATCATCTTTTTCTTCATCTGATACTCCGTTATATATATTTAATGGTTTTATTTTTGAAACCATGTATCTTGTGGTTGGATTATATACTCTTTTTCCTACTGTTACATCAAATCTTGATACTGTTCCTTTTGGGTTCTCATAATTTACTACTATTGTAGAACTTGCTGTATTTGATTTATATGGATTTGTAAATTCTTCATTTGGATTATTGTATCCTTCATAATATGTTTTTACTGGTATTTTTAGTTGTATTGTCTCTGTTCCTAATGTTTGATATGCTTCTATTGGATAAACTACTTTTATTCCATAACTGTTACTTCTTGATACTTTTGTTGTTACATTTCCTTGTTCATCTACTTCTGCAGTTCTTTCTATTGTGAATGTTCTTGTTTCTGCATTATAGTTAAAGTTTCCTGTGCTTCCTGTATACTCTACACTTGTTGGTGCATATCCATTTAATTCTGGTATCTCTCCCTCTACATAATTTTTGCTTAATATTAATTCATTTGCTGTTTCATTTGTATAAACTGTAAAGTCTAATTTTACTACTCCTTTTTCTTCATCTATTACATCTTCTAGATTTTTGCTTTGGTTTGTTGTACTTATACTTGCTCTTGTCTCTCCATACCAATCTGTTTCTAAGTTTACTTCTTTTCTTATCTCTATCTCTTGATTTTCTTCATTTACATATGTTCCTGTTAATATTACTTTATTATCTTGTCTTGATAAATTATTTATATTATTTCCTATTGCATCAGCTTTACTTGATGTATATGAATAATCTCCACTTCGTACTATTCCTGTTAATAGCTTTTGGGTTCCATTGTTTAAATCATTAAATTCTATTACTTTTATGTTATTTCCTATGTAATTATCTTTTAATTCATTATCTTTTGGTAGGGATGTTTGTAAATAGAAATTGTTTCCTTGTATCTCTATTTTTGCATTCTTTAACATTCCTGCTGTTTCTACATTTATCTCCATATACAAGGTATCTTCTTTTCCTATTTCTTTACATGTTCCTTTTATTTTTTCTGCATATCCATCTTGATTTATATCACGCAAAAAGAAAGCACTAAATTTTACATTTTCAGTACCTTCTACTTCTTCATCTTTATCTGTAAATTCTTCATAGTTCATTGCTCTTCCTAATTCTGGATTTGCTTTTATTAAATTGGCTTTTTCTATACTAGCTATAATTATTGCTGCTACTATTACTAAAATTACTGCTAGCACTCCTCCTGCTAATATTAGTTTTATTTTTGTTCCTTCTTGTTTCTTAAACATTTTGTATCCCCCTAAAAACTTGATATTACTTTGATTTTATCAAGTTTTTTTATCTTATTAAATAGCTATTTTTTCCACCTCTTTTTCTTCCCTTCTTCGAATTTACGCAAGCTTTTCTTTTATTTTCTTTTCACTCGTATTACTTTTTTGTGTCTTTTTCGACATATTTCGACGCAAGCTTTTTCATATCTCTCATATCTTGGTTTTCCCTATCCCGATTGCATTGATTGGCATTTTTGTTGTTTTATCAAAAAAACCAAACTATTATTTGCTTAATAGTTTGGCTTTCTATATTATTTCTTATTTACTTTTTTCTTTTGTCTTTTAGTTAATACAACTGCATATCTTAATGTTACTGTCTCTAATCCTACTAATGCTACTAATGCAAGTATTAATCCTATTGGTAATTCTCCAGTTTCTACACTTATGATTACATTTGCATTTGATGTATTATCCTTATCATTGTTATCTATAAATCCGGGCACATTTTGTGTATCTACTATATTTATTACATTATCTTTTTCTCCCATGTTGTTTTCTGCTGTATTCCAATTTAGTACTACTGTATATTCTTTTGTTTCTCCTGGGTTTATTTCTGGTATTATCTTTCTCAATATTCCATCTTGTTCTTCCCATGTTCCGTCATTATTAACTAAATTCATTCCTTCTGGTAGTTTATCTTCTATTGTTACTGCTCCTTCTACTTCTCCACTATTTATTACTCTTATTCTATATACTATTTGTATATTTGTTTTTTCTACGTCTTTTCTATATATTTCTACTCTTTCTAATTTTCCGTTTGTTGGTGTTCTAGTCTCTCCATTTACAGCTATTCCTGTTATCTCTTTTTCTACTCCTATGTTAAATGGTTTAGCTTCGTAGTAGTAATATACATCTATTGTGTTATTTACTGTTTTATTTCCTTCTTCGTCTTCTACTATTTCTACTTTCATTTCTCCTTCTGCATTTGTTGGTAATTCTGTTTCTATTAATGTGTAATACTTAAATTCTTTTGCCTCTGTAGTGTATTCATCTTGATTAAATCCTTCAATTGTAACTTGGCTACTTTCTACTTCTCCTGTTTCTGGATTTGTTTCTTCTAGCTCTTTTTCAGTTGTTTTTTCTATGTAGTGTACTATTACTTTTGCTGGTTGATTATAGTAATAGTTTACTACTATTTTTTCTGCTGTCATTGTTCCTTTGTTATTTGCTGGTAACATACTGTTACCTTCTTCATCTTCCTCTATTAGTTGATAGCTTAAGAATTCTTTTGAAGGTATATCATATTCATCTCCTACATGTCCATTATGTATTTTAGACTCTTCTATATCTTTCCCTGTTAAGCTATCTATATGATGTTCTTCTACAATTGCTCTTTGTGTATAGTAATATGTAACGACAGTCCTATTATTTGTTATATTTCCTTCTTCATCTGTTTCTACTGCTATCGTTCCACTTGCGTTTGAAGGTACTTCTACTAAATCATAATTTTCAAATTCTTTTTGTTCTGTTGTGTATAAGTCTCCTTCATGTTTTGTGTTATCCACTTTTTTGTCTGTTAATGGTTTATTTGTATATATATCTATATAGTTTACTTCTAACACTGCTTTTTTGATGTAATAGTAGTTTACAGTTACTAACTCTTCTCCCATTATTCCTTCCGCATTTGCTGGAAGTTTACTTTCTACTAAGTCATATCCTTCGAACTCTTTACTTGGTATATTATACTCTGTTCCTACTTGTACCTGATGTTCTTCTGTATATAACACTCTTCCAGTCTTATCATCTATATGATTTTCTATTAAACCTGTATATACTGGTTCGTAGTAGTAGATTAGTGTTTGCTCTTCTTTTGTCATATTTATTGTTTTATTTGTTGGGCTTTCTACTAATTTATATCCTATAAATGCTTTTTCATTTGTCACAAACTTATCTCCTACCAGGCCTTCTTGTGTATATGGTTCTTCTAACTCTTTTACTATTTCATGTGTTTCTGGGTCTCTTGCAACATATCTTACTGTTGCTTTTGTATTTTGTAGATAATAATATGTTACTTCTATTCCTTCTAAGTTTATTATTCCTTCTGTATTTCCACTATCTTCTACTAGCGTATATGTTCTTCCATCTTTTTGTATCGTTTCTTTGCGATACTCTGTATTTGTGTTATAACTATCATCTACATGTCCATCTATTTGTTCTTCTGGGCTTAATACTTGGTTTGTATCTTTTTCTATATAGTTTATTATTACTTTTGCTTGTTTTAATCTGTAATAATAGATTACTTCTTGTGGTTTTTCTTCGTTATATTTTTCTATTTTTCCTGTAGCATTTGCTGGTAGTTTTTCTGCTACTAATTCATATTTTTCATTTACGTTATTTGCCCAAGTTGTATTATATTCTTCTCCTTCTTTTCCTTCTATTATTACATCTGGTATTTCTGTTCCATTTACATCTGGTACTCTTGTGGTTGTAGTCGTTCCATCTGTATTCATTATGTAGTAATGTACTGTTACCTTTCCATATTTATTTGTATTTGTTACTATTTTTCCTGTATTGTCTACAGTTACATCATAATATGTTAAGTTTCCATTTATTTCTGTTAATGTATATTTTATTTCTTGGTTATTGCTATCATATTTTGGTAAGTTCGTAAATATATCATTCCATTTATTTGGATTTGATTGGTCTTGTGTTGTAGTTGTTCCTGATGTTCCTGGTTTTGCTAATTCTTTTGTATATTCACTTCCATCACTTCCAACTAATTTAAATGTTACTCTTGTTGGACGTTGTCCCAATTTATTACTATCGTCTTCCCATATTTTACTTACAGGTATATTTACTGTAAATTCAGTTGTAGTTGTTTCATTTGCTGTTACTTCATCAAATTCTTTCTCTGGTGTTTTTGTTTTAATTTTTCCTGTTACAACATTCTTTATATTTGTTGTTCCTTGGTTTATTCCTGTATATACTACTTTTATTGTTTTATTTATCGTTATTTCGTTATTCTTACTTTCATAACTATTTATATCTTTTATTGTTTCTGTCCATGTTATTATTTTACCTGTTGCATCAAATGTTCCACCTGCTAAGTCTGAACTATCTACAACTATTTGATACGGTAACTTATCTACTATTGTTATTTCTGCTTCCCCTATGTAGTCTTCTAGTGTTGCTTTGTATACAATATCGTATGTTATTTCATCTGTTAAATTTTCTATCTTTTCTGTTCCGTTTTTAGTCATGTTTTGTGACGTTATCGTTGGTGTTTTTAGTCTATAGTAATATGTTACTACTGTTTGGCTTGCAACCATATTTCCACTTGCATTACTTGGTGCACTTACGACTTCATAATTTTGTGGTATGTCACTTGCAACTTGTGTTGTATAACTATCTCCTATTTCTCCATTTATTAATACGTCTTCACTTAATTTTTCTGTTGTATTTTCTTTGTAATGGTGTACTAATACGCTTGTTCTTACATCTTTAAATGTTACTATTACTTCTTTATCTTCTTGCATATTTATGAATTTATTTAATATTACTGTATGGTTTGCCTCTTCTGTAAATGTTATTTTCTCTCCATTTACTGTTATTGTAGCTACTCTGTATCCTGCATTTGGAGTTATTATTATATCTTTTTTACTGTCTTGGCCTTTATCTACACTCTCGTAAAAATCTTGTCCTTCTCCACTTATGTTTCCTCCAACACCTTCTACTTTTGTATTTATATTAAATTGGATTGTTCTTATTCCTGCATTTACATTGTCTTCTATTATTTCTGGTGAACTTATTGTGTTTAATTTTGTTATCTCATCTGTTTGTTTACTTGCTTGGTTAAATTTACTATTTATCTCTCTATTGCTTCCTACTTCCTTATCTGTTAATTCGTGTAGATTATCTACCTCTACTTCTACTTTATATGTTCCTTTTGCTAGGTCTGTAAATTCATATTCTCCTTGTGCATTTGTCGTTGTTCTTGTTACTTCTGTGCTATTAGTGCTGTTTAATAATTTAACAACTCTTCCTTCTAAGTACTTTTCGCTAGAATCAATTACACCATTTCTATTACTATCGTCCCATACTTTTCCTGTTATTTCTCTATAAACTACTCTTGTTTCTACTTTTCCTGTTTGCATTTGTTCTGAATCTGCATATACTTGTGCCATTGCTGTATTTGCATAAATATCTTTTGCTTCATTATTCTGTGTTTGTAATGTTATCTCTATCTCTAATCTTGTTTTTCCAGCAATTTGTCCTTTTACTGCTATTCCTGTTACACTTTCGTTTAACGAACTTCCTATTGTTTTTTCTGCCCAGATATTATCTGTTCCTATTCCGTCATCTTTTGCTGTCATATTTCTTACAGTCGTTGAATTCGTAGTATATAATTTTAAATTATTTGTTGATTGTACTGCACCATTTACTTTTTGTTGTATATTTATACTTTCTAATGTATATGTTCCATTAAAATCTGTCTCCCTATTATCTCCGTTATATGGAAGTACATCTAATAACTGAAACTCTGGAACTGGATCTTCTGTTTTATTTTCATACACTACTGTATATTTTATCTTTCCGTTTTTTTCTATAATTGTATTCTCTACTTCTTTATATAATCTATGACTTGCCAGATTAGTTATTTGAATTGTATTTGAATCTGTTCTTGTACTAGGTAACGATGTTCCTATTTTATCTGCAGTTGCCAATACCGAAGCTGTATACTGTGTACCATTTGCACTTTCTTCATCTATTTTAGCTTGATATGTAATTTTTTCTATATCCTGTCCAACAGTACATCCATAAATAATCCATGTTAGTTTCTGTCCACCGTTTGATAAATTTTCTATAGTTGGCTCATTATAACTACTACTTCCCGGAATATATTCTAATCCCACTGGAAGTGTTTCTTCTAATGTAACTGTAATATTGCTCATTGGAGTTCCTGTTGTAACTGAAGTTTGTAATTGTGGTTTTAGCCCAAATGTTACTGTATTTTCATTTCTTCCTATATCGTAATTTACTTTATCGCTTCCAGCTGTTGTTTTATCTTCCACACTATGTATTACCGATAATTTTCCACCTACTATTAATAAAGATTGTCCATATGTATATCCACCATTATGGGTTCCACTCATAATATTTCCATTTTTGTCATATGCTGTTTTTATATAATTGTAATTAATTGATACATCTGGCGATGGAAATTGTGCTGTTGGATTTTCTTTTGTTTGTGTTGTTCTATCCAGTTTTTTATCTTTTTTATATAACTTAGAACTAGTTACAAACTGATATACATTTCCAATTTGTGCTTGTTGTGTAACTTCTAAAGCGACTTCTAGTGTAAAGCCGGAAGAAGCTGTTGCCGTTCCGCTTATTGACTCAAACAACACTCCTATACATTTTGCATTCTCTCCCAACTGTTTTTTTAAATCTTCTTCTGATTTAAAAAACAATAAATCGTCTTCAATTGTGCTCTTCATTTCTGAATCGGATTCCCAATTGCTTCCATCCTTTTTGGCTGCATAAAGCATTTTAAATTTCATATTACTTGTAAAAAAACTATTTGTTGATTTTCCTGTAGTTCTATTGGTCATTCCATCTATTTGAGTAGGTTTAAGAACTTGTCCATCAAACTTCATCAAAGCATTCACATCATATATATCATCTTTTGAATCATTATTAGCACCACAAGTAATATCAAATCTATATATAAATTTTTGTCCAATTTCTGCTTTAGCATCACCTTGACTATAGTGACTATATAATCCACTTGATCCACTATAATTACCAAAGTTGCTTGATAACCAGTGATATGTTGAATATCCACCAGAATTCAATATTACGTGCTGAAGTCTATTAGAATCATCTGTTGCTATAGTTTGCTTAGATAATTTAGTTCCACTACTACTATATGCCTTCATATTTGTATCTGTTACTGTTAAATAATAATTATATCCTCCTTCACTAGTTTCTTCTGTAAATGGTACAAAAACTTGGAAATATACAACAGAAAAGCAGCCAATATTATCTGCATAATTTATTGCTGTACTACCAGGATCTGCTCCAACAAATCGTACTGGAAATTCTCCATTAAACTTATAATCTGTTAAAGATGTATTTATTGTATTTTTATTTTGATTCATACTAATAGTTCCTGAATCATAACACTGCCTATCTCCTCCTCCAAATGCTGCAGGAGCTCTCCATTCGTGTGCTGCATGATATGTTACCGCCATATTTCTATTTGGAATAAAGCCCGAAGAATTATCATATTTGTTCATTTTGTAATTATATAATATTGGTGTAGATGTCTCTGTAATATCCTGTATATTGTTTGTATTGCTTGTGCTTACTTTTTCCAATTTTAAATTTAAATCTAAATTAATTTCCCCTTCTGGATATTCTATTCCCTTTAATCCCTTTGCTACTCCTCCTTCATTATATAATTGATATGTTAAAGAATATCCATATAGTCTTCCATTTTGGCTTTCTCCGTTTTCATTCAAAGTTATTTCTTTTGCAAGACTATCATTTCTTTTTAATTCTACATTATATTTAGGTGCCGCACTTACTGTAACATCTTGAACATCATTTATCGTATATTTCTCTTCGTCTTCGTTTCCTTCTAACCAAAATTTAAATTCTGGTTTTATTTTTGTTTGATTTTGTGCTCCTTCTACTTTTAATACTAAGACCAATGTTTGTTTTCCTGGTATAGTATTGTCTGTAGTAGACATCACATATTGTCCTGTTAATACTAGTCCGTCACTACTTACTTTACCTGAACCTTCAAGCCATCCCATTGAATCTAAATCCCAACTTACAACATTTGCACAATTTTGTGGGATAGTTGCTTCTACCTTTATAATCCCTCCTGTTAAATTTGATTCTGCAATTCCGCTTTTTAAAGTCATTGTTAAATCGATAGTCCATGTTACTTGATCAAACGAACGTACAATATTATTATCCTCTGAGCTATCATTCCCTGGCTCATCATTTGCATCCCAAGGTCCTGTTCCTGTTTTAGTCTGAATTATTTGTGCAGATGAAATATATCCTTTATCTCCGTTTATAGTCCCTCCTGCATTATATTCTTCGTTACCACTTCCTAGACTTTCATTTTCCTTGTTATTTATACTAAAAATAAGCGCAAAAACTTCTAGTAGAATCATTATTGCTACTAGTATTCCTACGCTTATTAATATTTTTTTGTTTAAATTACCGGTGTGTGTGTGTGTGTGTGTGTACAGCGCCAACGTTTTCCGGTTCTTTATATTTAGTGTTCTTATTCTGTTTTCTCATCCGTATACACCTACTTCTCCTATAATACCTTATTATATTAATTTTACTTATTATAAAAATATAAGTAAATAGAGCATTGCTTCCAATATTTGAAGCAATGCTCTATCAGTTTACGGATACTATTTGGGGCCATTTTATATTATTTTTTGATTACAATATACATTTTACTTTTAATTTTCTAAATTACTAAGAATTTCTTCTATAATTTCTTCTGGCAAAGTAAAATCTGTATTTACGAAACCTATTTGTGGTTTTAATTTCTTTTTTGCATTATGAAAATCTGAACCTACTGTTACAAATAAATTATTATCTTTTGCAAATTTACACCACTTTTTGCTTTCATCAAATTTTTGGTTGTTCTTATCTACATATAAATAATATGCTTCTAATCCATCTGGTTGTAATTCTTTAATTATTTCTAATATCTCCTCTCCTGTTAAGTTATCTTCATGTACATATGCAACAGGATGCGCTAGAACTACCTTTCCTTTTGCTGTTCTTATCATTTTTCCAGCCTCTCTTGGAGTTACTGTAACCTTTTCCACATATGCAGGACAGTTTTCATTCATTATACTTTCTATAAACTCACCTTTAGCTGGAATATGTCCAAATTCTTTTAATAATTTATCCTTATTGGCTAAATTAGTTGTTACATCTATAGCTATATGTGCCTTTGTAACAGCATCAATTTTGTCTAGTTCCGTAAGATTTATATAGTATCCTAACTCTACAAGTTTATTTGCTACCTTATGCAAATAGTCATGTCTGGCATTTCTTATTTGTTCAAGCTTTTCTTTAAACTGTATATCTTCTAAATCAAAATTATATCCTAATACATGAATTCCACTTTTCTTAGTTTTAGTTGATATTTCTACTGCTGGTATTAGCTTTATATTTTTGCTTTTCGCATATTCAAATAATTCGTCATTATATGCATCTATAATATCATGATCTGCAATCGAGATAACAGATACACTATTTTTTACAGCTTCATCTATTACTTCCTTTGGTGTTAATACTCCATCTGATATACTAGTATGTATATGTAAATCAATTCGTTTTGTCATATATACCTCCTTTATTTACTGTAATATAAAAAGCTAATGTCATTATAGACATCAGCTTTTTATACTATAGGGATTTAACGAGCGTCCCCTAATCCCACTAAATTACATATTTCTTAATTATAAATACTCCTCCACCTAGTGCTATAACTACTAGTGCTGCTATTCCGATATATAATTTTGCATCACCTAGTGCTACTGTAAGCATTACTGGTGCATCATCTATATCGTCTTCGTCTTCTTTAAAATTGTCTGGCACAGAGTCTATGTCTGGTGTATTACTGTCATTATAATCTTGGCTTATTTCTGCTATATTTGTTTTTAATCCCATATTATCTTGTCCATTTATCCAAGTTAATAATATTGATACTGTTGCACTTTCTCCTGGTTGTAATAATGTATTTTCTAATAATTTTGTTGCAACTCTTTCTTTACCATTTAAAGGCTCTCTTGTGTACCAATCTGGATTATCTTCTTGTACGAATCTTAATCCTTCTGGGATATAATCTGTAATTTCTTTTGCATATCCAGCAATTTCGCCTTCATTTGTTATTTTAATTTGGAATTCGAATTTTACTGTTACTTTGTTTATATCTCTTCTTCCTAAATCTACTTTGGCTGGTGGTTCTGGATTTTCATCACCTGTATGTCCCGTCTCTTGTACAGTTTGTGTTCCATCTTCGTCTATTATTATTGCTTTACTTACCCATTTTTTTAGAGCTAAATCGAAGTATTTAACTTTTACAAATTCTTTATCTAAGTCATCTTCTTCGTTCCACTCGTTATTGTTATCTGGAGTAGAATCTATATCATCAATTGGATCTCCAGAACTATCACTATCGTCAGCAATTTCTGCTGTATTTACTAGTATTCTATCTGATGTATTTGGTTCTGTTACTTGGAATGCAATTTTTACATCTCTGTAATCGGGATTGTTTTCTGTTAGGCCTTTTTCTGGATCATATGCTTTTATTAGATTATCATCATCATTTTCTTCTTGTGCTTTAGATAAATAATCTGTTGTTACACTTTGTCCATCTTCTGATTCTTGCCATCTATATTCCCTATTTATAGGGTTATCTGGTAAGAATTTTAGGCCATCTGGGATATCATCTTTTACTTCAGTTGCATATCCATCTATTAATCCTTCATTATATATTCTTATTGTATATGTAACTACATCTCCGTTTTCTACTTCTACAGGATCTTTTGTATGGTCATACTTAATATTTCCATCTTCACCAATACTTAAGCTTGGTATTCTTGTAGTTACTTCTTGGTCATCTACTGCAGTAATAAATTTTCTTAATGCTAAGTCAAAATATACTACTCTAACTTTCTCGAAGTCATCATCGTCTTCTTGTCCTGGTACATATTCGTTGTTTATTTCGTCATCTTTATAATTTGGTAATTCTTCGTCACTTGGAACTTGCATATTGTTTGTTTCTGAATCTCTGTCTATTACGTCATTTCCTTCAGAATCTTTAGCTTCTGTTATTTCTGCTAAGTTTGTTAATTTCTTACCAAATTCTGCAGTATCTTTTACTCTACATGCTATTTTTACATCTTTATATGATAATGTTGTTCCATCAAAAGCTTTTATTAGATTTTGATTTGAAGTTGTTGTTGTGGAATCTGGGATAACTCCTCTTTCTTTTGATAAATAATCTGTAGTTACTGTTCTTCCATCTTCTGAAACTTGCCATCCATATTGTATGTTTGTTTCATGTTCTGGTAAAAACTCTAATTCTTCTGGTAATTTATCTACTATTTGATTTACATATCCATCTATTGAACCTTCATTGTATACTCTTAGCGTATATTCTACAACATCTCCTCTTGCCATATCTACAGCTTTCTTTGGATGGTTATATGTTGCTGTTGTAGCTGTTCCATTTGCTAAGTTTGTTACATCTACTGATGGTTCTCTTCCTATTAATGTTGTTCCGTTTTTTCCTGATATGAATTTTCTTAATGCTAAATCAAATTCTTGAATAATAACTTTTTCGAAGTCATCATCGTCTTCTTGTCCTGGTATATATTCTTTTCCAGAATTTATTTCGTCATCTTTATATGTTGGTAAATCTGTGTCTGTTGGTAATGTAAAGTTTCCATTTGCTACAGAATCTCTATCTGTTACTGCTCCCCCTTGGCTGTCTGTTTCTTGTGTAATTTGAGCTAAGTTTGTTATTTTCTTTAATGCTTCTGTAGAATTTTTTACTCTACATTTTACTTTAACTTCTTTATAATCTAATGTTGTTCCATTATATGCACTTATTAAATTGTTTTCATTTTGATCTCTGTCTGCTGCTTCTGATGAATAAGCAAGTTTGTTAGTTTTAATTACCCTATTATTACTTGGGTCTATTCTCCAACCATAACCTGCATTAAAATCTGTTTCTTCTGGATAGTTTTCTATATCGTTAATAAATTCTAATTCTACTGGTAAATAATCTGTAATTTCTCCTACATAACCATCTAGTTCGCCTTCGTTATATACTCTTATTGTATATGTAACTATATCTCCTGGTTTTACTGCTACTGGTTTTTTATTATGGTTATAAGTTGCTGTTGTAACTTTAGCACCATCAACCATTTTATTTAAATTTGTTAAATCTACGGTTGGTTCTCTGTTTATTTCCTTACCATTAACCTCGGAAATAAATTTCCTTAATGATAAGTCAAATTCTCTTTTTGCAACTCCAACTTCTTTTTCTCCACTTAATGGTGTTTCTTGCTTTTCTACTGCAACTAATGGTTGTACAGTATCTGGGTTTTGTGTTGTTGTCCAGAATCCTTTTGATGAAGTTCTGTATGAACCTGTATAACTAAATTTTATTTTTGTTATATCATCTATATTAGATGATGGAATTGAAATATAAAAGCTTTGTCCTACTAGATCTTTTATTGTTGTTCCTTGTGATACTGCTTCTTTACTTGAATTTAATAATGTGTATTTACCATTTAAGTCTGTTCCATCTTGGTCTGTGAATTTTGCATTTAATTCGAATGGTAAATCATTATTTTTATTTATTTTATATGGTCCTACTATGTAGTTACCTCCATCTAATTCTACTGTTGGATTAAGTGTTGAATCTAATGTTATTGGTTCTTCTACTTTTCCGTTATGAGTTTTATAGTAATCTATATTTTCTTTGCTTTTTGCTGTACTTACCATATATTGAAATAATTTTTCCATTGCATCTGCTCTTGTTTGGTTAAGATCTGACATACTTGTATATGAACCTATTCCTTTTTCTGCTATAGCCACTTCTTGGAATGATGGCTCACCTACATAGTCTACATGGTAAATATCTGAATTTTCTTCTTTCTTAGTATTTGTAAAATACCATAATGCCATTTGTTGAACTACATCTATGTCATCATCTGTTAACTCTCTTTTAAATTCATCACTCATTCCAGATGAATTTAACAAATCTTCTCTGTCTTTTGTTGCTTGTTCTTCATTACTACTTTGTACTTCTACAGAATCTCCTGCTTGTGCATAATATGGTATGTATGCGTGATCTAAAATCCACATAGCTGAATAATAGTAATCTTCATTTTCAAAAATTGTAGGCACTAAACTATCTTTATCTGCAAAATCTATCATTTTATCATATGTTTGCTTAAATGTATTTGGAGTTGATGTATAAAAGCCTTTTTCTGCTTTTAAACAATATATTGTGTTATCAAAGTTCATCGTAGTTCCATCATTTTCGTATACAATAACCTTCCAAACCTTTTTATTTCCATTGTTTATTCTATATCCATATTGTTTTCCATTTGTTTCTCTTCTATATTCACTTAGTCCAAATGTAACTGAATTTGTAGCTGCAAATACTGATGTTCCCATAGCTATTGCTAAAAGCATAACTATGATGCTTACAGCTATTTTTTTAATAATTCTCATAATTTCGTTACCATCCTTTTTCTCATAATACTGCTAAGTGTATTTTACTATATTCTAAATAATAGTCAATAGCAAAAAATAGCAGTTTTTTATGGTTAATTTTTTGTGGCTTTAACCTGCTTACGGATATAGTTTTTGCTATATTCCGTCATTTTTTTTAATCCACATTACAATTATATTACATTTTTTTAACGTTTACAATAATTAACTATCGTTTTATATAACTGCAGAATATATTTATATGAAACTTTTATTCCATATATAAAAAAGAAAGTAAACACAGCAATAAGTGTATTACTTTCTTTTTTTATATTTTTTATTCAATTAGCTTTTTATAAGACATATCTTTTTATTGCCCAAATTCCACCTGTTAACATTGCAACTACTACGAAGCCTAAACCTATATATATTTTTGTATCTCCTAGTGCTACTGTTAACATTACTGGTGCATCATCTATATCATCTTCACCATCTGTAAAGTTATCTGGTGTTGAGTCTATATCTGGTGTATCACTATCATTATCATCTTGGCTTATTTCTGCTATGTTTGTTTTTAATCCCATATTATTTGGATCATTTATCCATGTTAATAGAATTGATATTGTTGCACTTTCTCCTGGTTGTAATAATGTATTTGCTAATTGTTGTGTTCCAACTCTTTCTTTACCATTTAATGGTTCTCTTGGATACCATAATGGATTATCTTCTTGAATAAATTTAAGTCCTTCTGGAATATAATCTGTTACTTCTGTTGCATATCCAGCTATTTCACCTTCATTTGTAATCTTTATTTGGAATTCAAATTTAACTACTACTTTATTAATATCTTGTCTTCCTAAATCTACTTTTGCTGGTGGTTCTGGATTTTCATCTCCTGTATGTCCTGTTTCTATTATGTTTTGTGAACCATCTTGATTTGTAACAATTGCTCTACTTACCCATTTTTTTAATGCTAAATCAAAATATTTAACTTTTATAAATTCTTTGTCTAAGTCATCTTCTTCGTTCCACTCGTTGTTGTTATCTGGAGTTGAGTCTATATCGTCTATTGGGTCATTATTTTCATCTCTATCATCTGATATTTCTGCTGTATTTACTAATATTCTATCTGATGTATTTGGTTCTGTTACTCTAAAAGCTATTTTTAAATCTCTGTAGTCTGGGTTTGTATCTGTTATTCCTAATTCTGGATCAAATGCTTTTATTAAGTTTGAACCTTCTGTTTGTTCTTGCTCTTTAGATAAATAATCCGTTTCTATACTTGTTCCATCTTCTGATAATACCCATCTATATTCTTGATTTATTTCATTGTCTGGTAAGAATTCTAATCCATCTGGTACATCATCTTTTACCTTACTTGCGTAGCCTGACATTAATCCTTCATTATATATTCTTAATGTATATGTTACTATGTTACCATTTTCTACTTCTACAGGATCTTTTGTATGATCATAATGAATGTTTCCATCTTCGCCCATACTTAATTGTGGTATTCTGTTTGTGATTTCTGTATCATCTACTGCTGTTATAAATTTTCTTAATGCTAAATCGAAATATACTACTTTTACCTTTTCGAAGTCATCGTCATCTTCTTGACCAGGTACATAGTCTTTGTCTATTTCATCATCTTTATAATTTGGTAAATCTTCGTCTGTTGGTACTTCTACATTATCTGTTTCGGAATCTCTGTCTACTACATCATTTCCTTCTGAATCTTTAGATTCTGTTATTTCTGCTAAGTTTGTTAGCTTCTTACCAACTTCTGCAGAATCTTTTATTTTACATGCTATTTTTACATCTTTATAATCTAATATTGTTCCATCAAAAGCTTTTAATAAGTTTTGTCTTGAAGATGTTTCTTTATCTTTTGATAGGTAATCTGTTGTAACATGTCTTCCATCGCTAGATACTTGCCATTCATATTCTTGGTTTATTTCATGATCTGGTAAGAATTCTAATTCTTCTGGTAAATAATCTGTTATTTCATTTGCATATCCATCCATTGAACCTTCATTATATACTCTTATTGTATATATTACGATATCTCCTCTTTGCATATCTATAGGATTTTTTGGATGATTATATGTTGCTGTTGTAGATGTTCCATCTGCTAAGTTTGTTACATCTACTTGTGGTTCTCTACCTATTAATGTTGCATCATTTTTACCTGTTATAAATTTTCTTAATGCTAAGTCGAAATATACTACTTTTAATTTTTCGAAGTCATCATCATCTTCTTGACCTTTGAAGTAATAATCTTCATCTGCTAAATCTTCTTGATTATTATTTCCAGTATAGTCTTCCATATTATCTTTATTTACATCTGGATGTGTTCCTGGAATAGAATCCCTATCTGCATTTTCCTCATTTGTTATTGTTACATTTGATTCTGCATCATATTCTTCAGAAATCCATGCTACATTTGTTAAAATTTGCTCTTTATATGTTGGAACTGCTGTTACTGTACATTCTATTTGTATTGTTTCTGAATCTAATGTAGTTCCATTATATGCATTAAGATTATCTGTATTTGATGTTCTTTTTAATTTTAATAAATTATCTGTTTCACTATAAGAATCTAATTCAAAGTTTCCAGATACTACTCTATTAAATACTAGTCCTGTTGGTAATTGGTCTTGTATTTTTGTTGCCCTACCTGGCTTTTGTCCTTCGTTATATATAGTAAGATTATATATTACTTTGTCACCTGTTGTTACTGCTACTGGGTCTTTTCTGTGATTATAACTTGCTGTTGTTCCAGTTGTAAGTGAACTTGTATCTATAACTGGTGCTCTAGTATTATCAACATTTTCGCCATTTAATTGTGTTATATATTTTCTTAATGCTAAATCAAAATATTTTGCCCTATTTTCTACTGTTACTGTTATTGTATTTCCACTTAAGTTTATACTTGCTCCTGTTTGCGCATTTGTTATTTTTGCATCTGACATTTTATATGTATTATTCTCGAATACTTTTGTTACTTGCACATTTATTGGTGCTGTTATTATTTTTTCGTATCCTGCTGGAGCTTTTGTTTCTTCTATTGTTATTGTGTCTGTTCCTGCCTCTGTTACTGCAATTGGTCCTATATTTATTTCTCCACTTGCATTTGTTGTTTGTGTTACTTCACCATTTGGTGAACTTATCTTAAATTCTGCACCTTCAAGTTTATTACTTGTGCCTTCTTCTACCTTTACAAGTTTTAAGTTATATTCACTTGTTTTAGGAATTAGCTTATTTTCTACTGTTACTGTTATCGTACTACCACTTACGCTTATACTAGATCCTGTTTGTGCGTTAGTTATCACCGCATTTGACATTGTGTACACATTGCTTGTCACTGTTTTTGTTACTTGCACATTTATTGGCGATGTTATTATTTTTTCGTATCCATCTGGTGCTTTTGTTTCTTCTATTGTTATTGTGTCTGTACCAGGTGTATTTATAATAATTGGTCCTACATTAATTTCACCATTTGAGCTTGTTGTTTCTGTTACTGTTCCATTTGGACTTGTAATTTTAAATGTTGCACCTTGTAATCTTTTAGTTGTATTACCTTGTTCTACTTTTACAAGTTTTAAATTATATGAGCCTTCTTTTGGAAATGTTACTTCTTTATTACCACTAAAAGTTTTTGGTGTTCTACCTAATTCTACTATTGGTTGTACTGTACTATCGCCGGATTTAGTCCAATATGTAGCTGTTGTTATAGTATAATTTCCATTCATTGAAAATCTTAAACTTGTAATATTCTCTGAATTTACTGTACTAATTGGTATTCTTAAATAAAAATTGCTTCCTATTAGTTGTTCTAAAGTTTGGCTTGTTTGGCTCTGGTTTGAATCTAATAAAGTATATTTGTTAGCTAAATTTTTACCACTTTGATCTGTTATACTAAAACTTATTGTATATGGTGTTTCGTTATTTTTTTCTACTTTAAATGGTCCTACTATATAATTGCTTCCATTTACTTCTACTGTTGGGGTAGTATTTCCCATAGATATTGGTGATGAAGTATTGTTAGAAATTTCTGTTGCTTTTTTTGCATTTTCTACAAGATATACAAATAATTTATCCATTTGATCATATCTTGTTTGGTTAATATCTTCTATTGCTTTATATTCGCTTGTTCCACCACTAGTTTTTGTTGATTGTAATACTGTTTGGAAAGATGCTTCTCCTTGCATATCTGTATGGTATGTTGGATCATCATAATTTGTAAAATACCATATTGCTAATTGTTGTACAACATCTATGTCATCATCTGTTAATTCGCTATTAGTAACACCTGCATTTTGTAATAATGTTGCTTTATCTGTACTTGCTGTTGAGGCATTTGGTATATATGCATGATTTAAAATCCACACTATTTGATTATAATATTGTGATGGTACTGGTAATGGACTCATACTGTTTTTATTCATAAAGTCATATGATAGATCATATGTCTCCTTAAACGTACCTGGTTCTGCAGTATAGAAACCTTGCTCTGCTTTTAAACAGTATAGTGTTCTATCATAATTTATTGCACTACCAGAATATGTTACTATTTTCCACACATATTTATCACTTACTTTATACCCATATTGTGTACTTCCTACTGGTTTTCTATATTCTTGTAATCCAAATTCTTGTGATGCAGCTTGCACTTTTCCTGTTAATAATGCAAGTAGCATTACAATTATTCCCATCATTAGTAACATAAGTTTTTTGTTTAATAACTTCATACAACATCAATTCCTTCTATTTTTTCTAGCATATATTATAACTCGTTTTATGGTATAAAGTCAATTACACTTTATGCTTATATTTTTCCAGTTTCTTACTACTTACGGCTTAATATTTTTGGTCTTATTTACATTTATGTAACAAAATAGAGAGAACTTATATAAGTTCTCTCTATTTTGTTATATTGTTAATTTATTAAGCATTTTGTTCTTCTTCGTCTTGACCTTCTACATGAACTTTTAAAGATTTATATCTTTCCATTCCTGTACCAGCTGGTATTAATTTACCTATCATAACATTTTCTTTTAATCCCATAAGCTCATCTGTCTTACCTTTTATTGCTGCTTCTGTTAATACTCTTGTTGTTTCTTGGAATGATGCAGCAGATAAGAAGCTTTCTGTAGCTAATGATGCTTTTGTTATTCCAAGTAATACACGTTTTGCTGTTGCAGGTCTCTTTCCTTCTGCTATTGCTTTTTCGTTTACTTCTTCTAAATCATATACATTTACTAAAGAACCTGGGAATAAATCTGTATCTCCATTATCTTCTATTCTAACTTTCTTAATCATTTGTCTTCCGATAACTTCGATATGTTTGTCGTTTATATCAACACCTTGGTTTCTATAAACTTTTTGTACTTCTTGTACAAGGTAAGTATATACTCCCTCTGCTCCTTTTACTTTTAGTATATCATTTGGATTTAATGAACCTGTAGTTATTGGATCTCCAGCTTCTATTTCGTCTCCATCCATAACTTTTAGTTTTGCACCAAATGGTATTGTATAAGTCTTAGAATCATCTTTAGAAGTAATAACAACTTCTTTCTTTTTCTTGTCTTCTACTACTTTAACTTTACCAGAGATTTCTGCCATAATTGCAAGTCCCTTTGGTTTTCTAGCTTCGAATAACTCTTCAACTCTAGGAAGACCTTGTGTGATATCTGCAACACCTGCAACACCACCAGAGTGGATAGTTCTCATAGTAAGCTGTGTACCAGGCTCACCAATTGATTGCGCTGCAATAACACCTACTGCTTCTCCTATATTTACTAAGTCTTTTCTTGCTAATCCCATACCATAGCATTTACGACATACACCTTGTTTTGATCTACATCCTAAAACAGAACGTACTTTTACTCTTTCAATTCCAGCAGCTACAATCTTGTCTGCAATTGCATCTGTTATCATTGTATTAGTATCTACTAGTACTTCTCCTGTTTGTGGATCTTTTAAGTCTTCTATAACAAATCTTCCAATTAGTCTTTCTCTTAATGTTTCGATTATTTGATTTCCTTCTTTTATATCACATAAAACAATTCCGTCATGGCTTCCGCAGTCTTCTTCTCTTACTATAATATCTTGAGATACGTCAACTAATCTTCTTGTTAGGTATCCAGAGTCAGCTGTTCTTAAAGCTGTATCAGAAAGTCCTTTTCTAGCACCATGTGCAGAAATAAAGTACTCTAAGGCATCTAGTCCTTCTGCGAATGATGATTTAATAGGAATTTCTACTGCTCTACCTGTAGTACTTGCCATAAGACCTCTCATACCTGCGATTTGTCTTAATTGGTTCATATTACCACGGGCTCCAGATTGAACCATCATGAATATTGGGTTTAAGTCATCAAAGTTTTCTTTCATTGCTTCTGTAACATCATTTGTTGCTTTATCCCATACATTAATAACAGCATTATATCTTTCCTCGTCTGTTATTAAACCACGTTTAAATTGTTTTCTTATTTGTTCTACTTGATCTTGTGCTTTTGCCAATATATCAGCTTTTGCAGCTGGTACCTTAACATCTGCTGCAGAGAATGTAACACCTGCAAGTGTAGAATATTTAAACCCTGTTGCTTTAATATAATCTAAAACTTCTGCAGATTTAGATAATCCATGTACATTTATACATCTATTAACTATATCTCCTAAGTTTTTCTTTATAACAGGGAAGTTTATTTCTAAGTCAAATTCGTGTTCAGGATCTGTTCTATCTACATATCCTAAATCTTGTGGAATTCCTTCATTGTAAATAATTCTTCCTACAGTTGTTTGTACTTTCTTTGTTTTTACTTCTCCATCTACTTCTTTGCTAAATCTTACATATATTTTTGCATGTATTCCAACATCATGGTTTTCGTAAGCCATTATAGCTTCGTCTTTATCTTTAAAGTACATACCTTCACCTTTTTCACCATCTAAGGCCATTGTTAGGTAATAACTTCCAAGAACCATATCTAGTGTTGGTACTGTAACTGGTTTACCATCTTGTGGTTTTAATAAGTTGTTTACAGATAACATTAAAAATCTTGCTTCTGCTTGTGCTTCTGGTGATAATGGTAAGTGAATAGCCATTTGGTCACCGTCGAAGTCAGCATTGAATGGTGTACAAACTAATGGGTGTAATTTGATTGCTCTACCTTCTACTAAAACTGGCTCAAATGCTTGAATACCTAGTCTGTGTAATGTAGGAGCACGGTTTAACATTACTGGATGATCTTTTATAACATCTTCTAATATTTCCCATACTTCTGGACTTAATTTTTCTACCATTCTTTTTGCATTTTTAATATTATGTGCAATTCCTCTTCCTACTAGTTCTTTCATAACAAATGGTTTAAATAATTCTACAGCCATTTCTTTTGGAAGACCACATTGATATATTTTTAGTTCTGGCCCTACAACGATAACTGAACGTCCAGAATAGTCAACTCTTTTTCCTAGTAAGTTTTGACGGAATCTACCTTGTTTTCCTTTTAATAAGTCTGATAATGATTTTAATGGTCTATTACCAGCACCTGTTACTGGTCTTCCACGTCTTCCATTATCTATTAATGCATCTACAGATTCTTGTAACATTCTCTTTTCATTTCTTACAATTATTTCTGGTGCACCTAATTCTAATAATCTCTTTAATCTGTTATTTCTGTTTATAACTCTTCTATATAAGTCATTTAAATCAGATGTTGCAAATCTACCACCATCTAATTGAACCATTGGTCTTAAATCTGGTGGAATTACAGGTACAACATTCATAACCATCCATTCTGGTCTGTTTCCAGATAGTCTAAATGCTTCTACTGTATCTAATCTTTTAACTAATTTTACTTTCTTTTGCTCACTTGCTTTTGTTATCTCTTTCTTTAAGCTAGCAGATAACTTCTCTAAATCAACTTTTTCTAGTAATTTTCTTAATGCTCCTGCACCCATTTCTGCTTTAAATGAATCTTTTCCGTATTTTTCTACTGCTTCATGATATTCTCTTTCATTTAAAACTTGTGCTTCCATTAAGCCTGATGTTCCTTTATCTGTTACTACATATGATGCAAAATATATAACTCTTTCTAGATTTCTTGGAGAAATATCTAGCATTAAAGCTATTCTGCTAGGTATTCCTTTAAAGAACCAAATATGTGCAATTGGTGCTGCAAGTTCGATATGTCCCATTCTTTCACGTCTTACTTTTGATTTTGTAACTTCTACACCACATCTATCACAAACGATTCCTTTATATCTAACTCTTTTATATTTACCACAATGGCATTCCCAATCTTTTGTTGGTCCAAATATTCTTTCACAGAATAGACCATCTTTTTCTGGTTTTAATGTTCTGTAGTTTATAGTTTCTGGTTTTTTAACTTCACCTTTTGACCATTCTCTTATTTTTTCATCAGAAGCTAAACCAATTTTTATTTTATCAAAGACTTCTAACTCGTCCATTTCTTGCCCCCTTGACTTTATTTTTTAGTTTTGCAAAACTATTTATTTAATTGCCCTGCCTAAATATAAAATTTAGGCAGCAATCTTTTTTAATCTAAATCTTCATCATCATCAAGATTGTCTTTTGCTAAGTCACCATATAGGCCTTCATCATCTAAAAGTTCATCATTTTCAAATAGTTCATCACTATCTTCTTCTTTGTCTAAATCGATTTCTTCATCGTCAGCTTCAATATATGAACTTTCAATTTCGCTTTCATTTAGAACTAAATCTTCTTTCTTCTTTGCTTCGTTATAGTCTATACCTTCGTCGATATCTTCTTTTAGTTCGATTTCTTTATTATCTTTTGTATATAATCTCATATCTAATCCTAATGATTGTAGTTCTTTTATTAATACTTTGAATGTTTCTGGAATTCCAGGTTCTGGAACGTTTTCTCCTTTAACAATTGCTTCATAAGTTTTAACTCTTCCTACTACATCATCAGATTTAACTGTTAACATTTCTTGTAATGTATGAGCTGCACCATATGCTTCTAGTGCCCAAACCTCCATTTCTCCGAAACGTTGTCCACCGAATTGAGCTTTACCTCCTAATGGTTGTTGTGTAACTAAAGAATATGGTCCTGTTGAACGAGCATGTATTTTATCATCTACTAAGTGATGTAACTTAAGCATGTACATAACTCCTACTGTAATTGGTTCAGCAAATGGATCACCTGTTCTTCCATCATAAAGAATTGTTTTTCCATCTGGTGTATTTCCAGATTTAACTAATAATTCTTCTATTTCTTCTGATGTTGCACCATCAAAAACTGGTGTTGCAACATTCCATCCTAATTCTTTTGCTGCTAATCCTAAGTGTACTTCTAAAACTTGACCTAAGTTCATACGAGAAGGAACACCTAATGGGTTTAATAGGATATCTACTGGTGTACCATCTGGCATAAATGGCATATCTTCTTCTGGTAATATTCTAGAAATTGTACCTTTGTTACCATGACGTCCAGCCATTTTATCACCAACTGATATTTTTCTCTTTGTTGCTATATAACATCTTATTATTTGGTTTACACCTGGTCCTAATTCATCTGAATTATCTCTTGTAAATATTTTTACATCTACAATTGTTCCAGCTTCACCATGTGGTACTTTAAGTGATGTATCTCTTACTTCACGAGCTTTTTCACCAAAGATTGCACGAAGTAATCTTTCTTCTGCTGTTAGTTCTGTTTCTCCCTTTGGAGTAACTTTACCAACTAATATGTCTCCTGGTCTTACTTCTGCACCAATTCTGATAATACCATTTTCGTCTAAGTCTTTTAAGCTATCTTCGCCAACATTTGGTATATCTCTTGTTATTTCTTCTGGTCCTAATTTTGTATCACGACATTCGCAATCATATTCTTCTATATGAATTGATGTAAATACATCTTCTTTTACTAATCTTTCATTTAAAAGTATAGCATCTTCGTAGTTATAACCTTCCCATGTAGAGAATGCTACTAATACGTTTCTTCCTAATGCCATTTCACCATTTTTAGTAGCTGGTCCGTCTGCTATGCTATCTCCTTTTTTAACTTTTTCACCTTTAACTACTATTGGTCTTTGGTTGATACATGTACCACCATTTGTTCTTTTAAATTTATTTAATTTATGTGTTTTTGTTGTTCCATTATTATATTTAACAGTAATTGCTTCACCTGTAACTTTTTGGATTACACCATCATCTTCTGCTAAAATTAATATTCCAGAGTCTTTTGCTGCTCTATATTCCATACCTGTACCAACTATTGGTGCTTCTGGCATAATTAATGGAACTGCTTGACGTTGCATGTTTGCACCCATAAGTGCACGTTTTGCATCATCATGCTCTAAGAATGGTATCATGGCTGCACCAATTGAAACTAATTGCTTTGGTGAAACATCCATTCCTGTTACCATTTCTCTGTCTACTTCTATAATTTCATTTCTATATCTAACTTTAACTCTCTTATTTACAAATGTTCCATCTTCATTTAATGGTTCTTCAGCTTCTGCAATATAGTTACCATCTTCTACATCTGCACTCATGTATTCAACTTTATCTGTAACTGCATGTGTTTCTGAATCTACTATTCTGTATGGTGTTTCTATAAATCCATATTCATTTATTTGTGCAAATGATGAAAGTGCAGATATAAGACCTATATTTGGTCCTTCTGGTGATTCGATTGGACATAGTCTACCATAATGTGTATAGTGAATATCACGAACTTCGAAACCTGCTCTTTCTCTTGAAAGACCTCCTGGTCCTAATGCAGAGATTCTTCTTTTATGTGTTAGTTCTGATAATGGGTTTGTTTGATCCATAAATTGTGATAATTGTGAACTACCAAAGAATTCCCTTATTGCTGATGTTATTGGTTTTGTATTAATTAATGTTTGTGGTGTTACTACATCTAAGTCTTGAATTGTCATTCTTTCACGAACAACTCTTTCTAATCTTGTTAAACCAATTCTAAATTGATTTTGTAATAATTCACCAACACAACGTATACGTCTATTTCCTAAATGGTCTATATCATCTATTTCGCCTAATTTATGGTCTAAGTTTAATAGGTAGTTGACAGATGCTAAGATATCTTCTGTTGTAACATGTTTTGGAACTAATTCTTCATATCTTTGCTCTATTGCATGATGTAAATCTTTTTCCTCTGTATTGTCTAATATACTTTTTAACACTTCATAATTTACCATCTCTTTAAAGTGTAAATCTGAAATATCTACATTTGTTACAAAATTATGAATGTTTACTGTTCCATTTCCTATTATTTTTACTGGCTTATCTTCTACTCTTACTTCTACAATATTTATACCAGAATTTTGGATTTCGTCTGCTATATCTCTTGATATAACTTCTCCTGCTTCTACAAATACTTCTCCTGTTTCTGGATTAACTATATCTGTATGAGCAATTTTTCCTTCAATTCTTGTTGCTAAATTTAATTTTTTGTTATATTTATGTCTTCCTACTTTTGCTAAATCATATCTTCTAGCATCAAAGAATAATCCGTTAAATAAATTTTTAGCAGCATCTACTGTTGGAAGTTCTCCTGGTCTTAATTTCTTATAAATTTCTATTAATGCTTCATCTTGAGTTTTTATTGGGTCTTTTTCTAATGTTACTCTAATTTTTTCTTCATTTCCAAAGAAATCAAGTATTTGTTCATCTGTTGCTAAGCCTAAAGCTCTTAATAATGTTGTTACTGGAATTTTTCTAGTTCTGTCTACACGAGCATAAAAAACATCGTTACTGTCTGTTTCATATTCTATCCATGCACCTCTTATTGGCATTACTGTTGATGTAAATAATTTTTTACCTGTTTTGTCATAGGTAAAGTCATAATAACATCCTGGTGAACGAACTAATTGGCTTACTACAACTCTTTCTGCACCGTTTATAATAAATGTTCCACTATCTGTCATTAAAGGGAAATCTCCTAAATAGATTTCTTGTTCTTTAATTTCTCCTGTTTCACGATTTATTAATCTTACTTTTACATGTAAACGTGTAGAATATGTAGCATCTCTTTCTTTAGCTTCTTCTAAAGAATATTTCGTTTTTTCTTCCATGTAGTAATCAAAAAACTCTAGAACTAAATTTCCTGAATAGTCGATAATTGGTGAAATGTCTCTTAAGACTTCTCCCAAACCTTCTTCGACAAACCACTCGTAAGAATCTCTTTGCACCTTAATTAAGTTAGGCATTTCTATATAGTCTCCAACTTTTGCAAAGTCTTTTCTTGAGCTTTTTTCATGCTTAATTTCTTTTAACAACTAAATCACCTCTAAAACAAAATATAAGCAGTTTGAAAAAAATTGTATATGAACATTGAAAAGTCCCTCTTGCATCTAAAATTTTATATTAATTTCCAAATTCCTGCTTTATAAATTTTTCCATTAATATATCCTTTTAAATCAATTCCTCTTTCCAACTAATATAACCGTTTTTAGGCAACAAAAAGGCATGCTGGCAATTACCTGTTTTTTATCTTTTGCCAACCTACCTTGTTCTTTAAAATTACTTTTTTCTAAATATTTTAATTATTTTTACCACCTTTTAGCGTTTAAAATACCGTTTGTATCATAGCACAATTTACCATGTTTTGTCAACGAAATATAGTAAATTTTTACATATTTTTATTTAGTAAAAACTGTATATACAGAATCTTACATTTCTGCCATAATTTAATTTGTAATTTTATATTTCATATGATATACTACAAAAAAATATTTTAATAATTTAAGGTGATAAAAAATGCAAGATAATAATACAAAAGATAATAACCATCAAAGAAATTTATCAGATGCTTTTGAGGAATTAAAAAAATCTAGGAATAATAGCATGCAGGCAACACCTAAAGAAGCAAATGAGACTAAGCAAGTAAGTAAAAATACAAATAATTCGACATCAAAACCTAAAAAAGAAAAACCTGCTAAACCTTCAAAAAGTAAGAAAGAAAAAAGAGTAAAAGCAGTAAAAACAAAGCACGAACCAAAGCAAAAAAAGCCTAACTTTAGTGGCTCTATTAGGTATAAGTTTGATACTTTAAAAAGTGATAAAAAGAAATTTAGGCAATTTGTTATCTTATCTACAGTTTATTTATTAATTATAATTGCTTTAATTATTTTTATTGTTACATATATTTCTAATAAAAATAAAAAAGAGAATCCATATGGCGATTTTAGTACTTACGAAAAAAACACAAATCCATTTAATATTAGTCAAATACTGATAGATAATACAAATTCTACTAAGACAAAAGAAAAAACTTATAGGGATAAAGAAATTCCTTATTCTACTAAATATATCCAAAACAATTCTTTACCAAAAGACGAAAAAATAGTTAAGCAAGCCGGTGTTCCAGGTTTAGAACGTGTTAATATTATTAGAACATATGAAGGTTCAGATTTAATTGATGAATCTACTTATAGTATAGATATTTTACAAGCTCCTGTGGAGGAAATTGTTGAGGTTGGTACTTCTGATTTCTTAGTAAATTATAATGTACACTTAGGAGATACAATGTATGTTATTTCTACAGTTTCTTTAATGGATGCAATCAACAATGGTTCCGAGATTTGTAAAATAACAAGATATATGGATGTTGTTTTATTAGAAGTGGTTGGTGATTGGTGTAGGATTTCCTTTGATGGACAAGAAGGATATGTTCCAGCATCTTCATTAACATCACAATCTACAACTCCTGGTATTGTTTCACAAAACAAAGTACAAAGAATCGTATCTAAATTAAACTTTAATATGGCATTAAATGTTAAGAGTGGTTTATCTTTAGATGATTACAAACGTATATTAGCTAATGAACCAAGAGATGTAAATAAAGTAATATATAGTAATGCCGAAGCATTTTATAATGCAGAACAAAAATATAATGTTAATGGACTTTTATTAGTAGCTATGGCAATTCACGAAAGCGGCTGGGGAACTTCTGCAATTTCATTAGACAAGAGAAACTTGTTTGGTTATGGTGCATATGATAATGATGCATACAATTCTGCATATACATTTGATACTTATGCAGAAGGAATTGAATTTGTAGCAAAAATACTTGCTAAAGCTTATTTAAACCCTGCCGGAATGACAATGTCAGATGGTGATACTACAACAGGAAGATATTATTCTAGTCCAACACTTACTGGAATTAATACAAGATATTCTACAGACCCTAACTGGTGTACAAAAGTCTTCTCATACATGACATATTTTTATGATAAACTATAAGTTCACTTAGCATAAAAGGGACTATAACAACAATATCATGTCCCCTTTTATAAGTATAATTATTCACAAAGCAAGGAGATTCAAATGAAGAAATTGTTAAAAAAGAAAGATTTAATTATTTTATTAGTATTAATAATTATATTAATAAGTTTAATTCCTTTCTATGTTTTAAAAATTAGAGATATTATTTATAGTAATAAATTTGCAACTTATTCTTACGAAACCTATACAAACTATACTAACCCAATTTTTTCTATAGAAAAGATTGTATATTATAGTAATGCATTTGTAACAGATAATAGTTCAGATGATAATTTTCAAAATATAAATGTTGGACAATATACAGATATGGCTATATATATTAATAATACAAATGCTTCTGAAGAACTAACTGACGAAAACACAATTGCTGAATTGTATATAGATAATATAAAAGTTACAGGTGATTCTGGCAAAGGTACAAGAACACTTTGTTATAAGAACCCATATTATTTTGCTACTTATAAAGGGCTACAAGAACCTGAAAATGGAAGAATTAATTTTAATATTATAACTAATAACAAAGATAATAAAGAAAGTGCATATAACAATCCTTCTTTTTACCAAGATTGTTCTAACCCAATATCTTTAGGCTATATAAATAAAGATATTGTAACAAATTTTGAGATTGCAAATACAGATACTCTTTCTTTAAATGGAACTATTCTACAAAAAACCAATATTACTTTAGAGGATTTAACTTTTAATATGAGCTTTACAATACATATAAAAAATAATAAAGGTGAAGAATTTATTTGCAATATAGATAGACCTGTTTTAAGTGATGAGACTAGCTCACAACTTCTTAATGGATATATTGCAACCCAATATTCTCCAGATAAAGGAACTTCTCAATTTATAAAAATTTCGGACTAATTATTTAGTACTTTTTAAGATGTATAATTTTTACCTATTCATGAATATACATGAATAGGTGATTTTTTTTGAGAAAATTAAAATTGTTTATTATAAATGGGCTGGTTTTAACAGTTATATCTATTTTTTTACAATTAATAGGTGTTTCTTTTGGTGTATATATTTCTAACAAAATCGGAGATGAAGCTGTAGGATTATACCAGCTATTAATGTCTACATACTCTTTTGGAATTACACTTGCTTTTTCTGGTATTAATCTTGCCTGTGTTAGAATTGTATCTGAAGAACTTGCTAAAAAATCCTTTAGTAATATAAGAAATGTAATAAAAAAATGTCTTATCTATAGTTTATTTTTTGGAAGTTTAACTTTTTTACTATTTTGTATATTTGCAAATATGATATCTACATATATATTACACGAAAAAATTTCTACTTTAACTATATGCATAATGGCTATATCTTTCCCATTTGCTTCTATTTGTTCTTGTTTAAATGGATATTTTTCTGCAGTTCGTCATGTAGTAAAAAGCGCTGTTATACAAATACTAGAACAATTTTCTAGAATTTTATTAGTAAGTTATATGCTAAACACTATATTTGACTCTTCGATTAATTCCGCATGTAGTTTAATAGTTCTTGGCAGCTCTATAGCAGAAGGTATTACTTGCATATTAATGTTTATCACATATATAAAAGATAGGAAAAAATTATGTGGCAAAAGCAATATATATTTACCACAAACTAGCAAAGGCATAACTAAGCGAATATTTAAGATCTCGCTTCCAATTTCGTCTGCAACATATATAAAATCTGGCCTTGCAACACTAAAACAAGTAGTTATACCATTAAAACTAGAAGTCTCTGGCTTAAGTTGTAGCGAAGCTCTTTCTAAATATGGTATGATTAATGGAATGGTCTTTCCTATACTACTATTTCCTAGTACTTTTCTAAGTTCATTTAGTGGCCTACTAATTCCTGAATTTTCTTCTTTTAATGTAAGAGGAGAAAATAATGTTATACAAGATTCTATATATAAAATATTGAAATATACAATGATTTTCTCTTTTTTTATAATTGGAATATTTTTATGTTTTTCGAAAGAATTAAGTTTATTAATTTATAATAATGCTGAGATTTCTAAATATATAAAAATATTAGCCCCTGTAATTATTTTTATGTATTTAGATAGTATTGTTGATGGAATATTAAAAGGTCTTGATAAACAAGTTAGTGTTATGATTATAAATATTATAGATTTAATAAGTAGTATTTTATTAATCTCTTTCTTACTACCTATATATGGAACTTTTGGATATTTAATTGTTATTTTTATAAGTGAAATTTTAAATTGTATTTTAAGCATATGGGTTTTAATTAGCACAACTAAAATAAAATTTAAATTTAAATTATGGATATTAAAACCCACTATTATTTTGCTTATAAGTGTTGTTATTACTAATTTTTTAAAAATAAACGCAATTGCTATTTTCCCTTTAATTATTAATATATTAATTTACAGCATTGCATATATTTTACTTAGCTTTATTTTTAAACTTATGTCTAAGGCTGAAATTAAAAATTTTTTATAAAAAAAGTAGCTTTACCCGATATTCAACTTACTTTGAAATTAGCACTGTCCAAGCCAATTTAATCTCGCCAGCTAATAAAATATAGCAATTTTACTTACACTATAAGCACTAATAATTCGTCTTGAGTTATTAGTTCTTTTTTTAATAATTCTTCTGTAACTATATAATGCATTTTTATATCTATTTTTTTGTCATCGTTAGAAAATTCCATTATATCGTGATGTTCTGCCTCATTATGTGATTTCATATCTATTTCATCTAATAGACTAATATTTTTTTCTTCTCTATTTAATATACAAAAATATGCCCAATATTTGTATGCCAAATTATTAGCATCTTTTTTGTTACAAATAGTAATAAAAATTGTATCTTTATCTGCCATAAGTTTTATTCCGTTAAAAACTTTGTTATTTTTTATTAATTCAATATTTGTTAAAGATTCTATATCTTTTCCTAATTTTTCGTTTATTAAATTAATTGTTTCTTTTGTATTATTTTCCATATAGTTTTTTAAAGTTTGTAATTCTTTATTCACAATTAATTAGTCTCCTTTCCAGAGTTTTTACGTTAATATTAAAACATATTTAATGAATTTTTACAAGAATAAATTATCGATATTATTCGTCATCTTTCGACAATATATCTTGTTATCTTTTACCTAAGGTTAAATTTACCGTATTGGTATTATTTCCTCTTCTATACTCGATTTTTATAATTTCTCCTGGATTTTTAGTATATATATATTCTTTTATATCATTCATGGTATATATTAATTTATCATCTATTTTTAATATTATATCACCTTTTATTAAACCGCAACTTGTAGCTGGGCTATTTGTAGTTACTTCATCTATATATACACCACTATCCAATTTAAAAGTTTTATCTATATATGGAATAATATTTTTATCATAACCGGAAATTCCAATAGAAGGTTCTTCAAAATTGCCTGTAGTACTATATTTTTCTATTATTGGTTTGACTACATTTATCGGTACTGCAAATCCAATTCCTTCTGCAGTATCTATTTTTAATGAATTTATTCCTATAACTTCACCAGCTGTATTTATTAATGGTCCTCCACTATTTCCAGGATTTATTGTAGCATCTGTTTGAATTAAATCTGTCATTAGGACTTCTTCGTTATTTTCAGTAAATTTTAGCGTTCTTGACTTTGCACTTATTATACCTGCTGTTACAGTTCTTTCGAATTCATACCCTATAGGGTTTCCAATTGCATATACTGTTTGCCCTGCTTTTACACTAGTTGAATCTCCTAATTTTACCGCTTTTAATCCTTCTAAGTTTATTTTTACTATACTTAAATCTAAAGTTGCATCTGCCCAAACAACATTAGCATTATATGTGTTTCCATTTTCTAATGTAACATAACAACTACTAAATTTATCCCCAGAAACATGCTTATTTGTTATAATATATCCATTTGATGATGCAATAACTCCTGTTCCTAGTCCTAGTTTTTCTATTCCGTCTTCTGTAAATATAGAGCTTCCCATCTCTTTAATTTTCGAAATACCAACAACACTATGGTTAACCTCTTCTATTATATCTTCTATTGTGGTATCTTGACTTGTAACATTTTGTACAGTTTGACTTGTTCTTTCCGCTTTCAAGTCCTCATTTATTTTTCCCACATCTGTTCTAATATATAATCGTATAAGTGATGCTATTAAAACTATAGTTACTATAACAATAAATACTATAAAAAAATTTCTTCCTATATTCTTTTTCTTTCTTTTTACTCTTCTGTATTTCTGCATAAAAAACCTCCTTTGGAAAACTTTTCTTATAACTTTATGTTTTCCAAAAGAAAATTTTTTTAATCATGTATTTTAAAATTTCTATTGAAATTTCTAGCAATATATATATATAATAGCCTTATATTGATTTACTTATTATGGGGGGATTACTTTATGGAAAGATATCAATTAACTTTTCCACAATTATCACTTTGGAGTGTAGAACAATTTTATAAAGGCACAAGTATAAATGTCATAACTGGATTTATAAAAATAAATGAAACTGTAAACTTTCATTTATTTAACGACGCTATAGAAATATTAATTAAAAATACTGATATCTTTGGAATGCATCTATCATACGAAAATGGCGAATTAACACAAGTTTTAACAACGCCTAAAAATAAAGGAATTCGCATAATAGATGTGTCTAGCAAAGAGGATTTAGAGAACTTACAAAATACTATTGCTAAAACCCCTTTTAATATTTTTGAAGACGACTTATTCGATTTTACTATATTTAGACTTCCAGATAATACTGGGGGTGTTATTGGGCGCTTTCATCATATTATTTGTGATGCGTGGGCTACTAGTTTAATAATTACTAGAATAATGACAATTTATCAAAATTTATTGAATAATTTATCACCTACTGAAGGGATTAATTTTGAATCCTATGTTAACTATATTATTTCTGAAGAATTATATGTAAATAGTCCAAAATTTAAAAAGTCAAAAGAGTTTTGGCTTAATACTTTTAACTCTAATTTTTCCTACAGCTATTTGTCTTCGAATGTTTCTACCTATTGTGCTGCAGACAGAGCAAAATATTCGATTGAAAAAAATCTATCCCAAAAATTAAATGATTTTTGCGAGGTAAATTCTATTTCTCTACCTTTATTATTAATTTCTGCAATTGGAATTTATTTAGCCAAAATTAATAATAATTCTTGTGCTACAATTGGCCTTCCTATATTAAATAGGACTAATTTTAAGGAAAAAAATTCAATCGGTGCATTTATAAGTACTATTCCTTTTAAAATAAATATTGATTATAACAAAGCATATTTAAATTTTATTTTGGATTTAAAAAAGGATTATTTTAATATTCTTAGAAATCAAAAATATCCATATACCGCTATACTAGAAGATTTAAGAAAAACAACAAATATTTCGAAAAGTCTTTATGACATTTCATTTTCTTATCAAAATGCCAGAGATAATAATGAATTATCTTCTATTAATTATACTACTGGTTGGGTCTTCAATGGTTGCGTTTCTAATAATATGGATATTCATATATATGACATGGACAACACAGGTGATTTATCAATATTATTTGATTATAGAAAAGATTTATTCAAAGCTTCTGACGTGGAAGAAATATATAATAATTTGATAAATATTTTAAATCAAATTATATCTAATCCTAATATTTTATTAAAGGATATTTCTTCGATTGATAAAAATGTAGAAGATTTTATTATGAATAACTATAACAGCACAAAAGCCGAATTTCCTGTAAATACACCTATTATAAAATTATTTGAAGAACAGGCAAAATTATCTTATACCAAACTTGCCCTTGTCGAAGGCGAAAAAAAACTGACCTATGCTGAACTTCTCAATAGTGTTAATAATTTAGCTTATATTCTTTCGGAAAATGGTCTTAAATATCAAGATAAGGTGTGCTTGTTTTTTGACAACTCTATAGAATTGGTTGTTTCCATACTTGCATGTTTAAAGCTAGGAGTTTGCTATATTCCTTTAAACACTTCTTTTCCTTTTGAAAGAGTTAAATATATCATGAATGATAGTAACTCTGCCAAAATTTTAACCAATTCTAAAAACATTTCTAAATTGGCTGAATTTAACAACTCTATAGTTATAGATTATGAAGATCTAAATTTTGAATCAAAACACTCATATAATGAAAAATTGCTAAATTCAAATGATTTAGTATATATAATTTACACCTCTGGTTCTACTGGAAATCCTAAAGGTGTACAAATTGCAAATAAAAGCTTAGTAAACTACATCTATTGGTGTACAAAACAGTATGTAACAACTACCCCATGTAATTTTCCATTATATTCTTCTATTGCTTTTGATTTAACAGTTACATCAATATATACACCTTTAATCTCTGGTAATTCTATTTATATTTATAACAATTCAAACCCAGAGTTATTAATTAAAGAAATTGTTGCTGATAAAAAAATACAAGTTCTAAAATTAACTCCGGCACATCTTTCTTTATTATTAGATGTTGCTACTCCAGATTCTTGTATTAAAAAATTAATCGTTGGTGGTGATATTTTAACTACTGAAACATGTAAAGCTATTATTAATAAATTTCATAATGGAATTAAAATATACAATGAATATGGTCCCACAGAAGCCACAGTTGGTTGTATGATATATGAATATAGCCTTTTGGATGATTATGTTTCTGTTCCTATTGGAAAACCTATTAATAATGTACAAATATATTTGTTTAATTCATGTATGAATTTAATGCCTTTTAATACTATTGGAGAAATGTATATAGGTGGAGATTGTTTATCTAAGGGATATTTAAATCTACCTAGAGTAAATGAATCTAGTTTTATAAAAAATCCATTTAACGAAAATGAAATTTTATATAAAACTGGAGATTTAGCTAAATTACATCCAAATGGATCTATGGAATATATTGGTAGATGTGATTTTCAAATAAAAATAAATGGATATAGAATAGAAACTGGAGAAGTACAGTCTCAAATTTTAAAGTATCCTAATATAAAAGATTGTTATGTCATAGATATGCAAATTAAAAATAATAAAGAACTTTGTGCATACTATGTAGAAAATAAACATGTCGATATAGATGGTTTAATTTCTACTTTAGATAAAAAATTACCTAATTACATGATACCTAAACATTTTATTAAAATGAGCAGTCTTCCAATGACTGTTAATGGCAAAATAAATAGAAAAGAACTTCCTTTACCAACAATAAATAGAAAAGTTGCTATTGTTAAGCCTACAAATACAATTGAAGAATTACTTTGCAATATTTTTTGCAAAGTTTTGGAAATAGAAGAAATTAGTACAGTAGAAAATATTTTTAACTACTATGTAGATTCTCTTAGTTTAATAAAAATTCAAACTATCTTATATTCAGAAGGATATAATTTGGATACACAGGACTTTTATAATAATAAAACTATTAAAAGTTTAGCAGATAAGATTATAAATGGTTCTACAGCAGAAGAAGATTCTACAGAGAATTTTAAGGATGTAAACTTTTCTATATCTGATATCCAAAAAGATATTACTACAAATATAAATTTCAAAAACATTTTTCTTTTTGGATCAACAGGATTTTTAGGAATCCATATATTACATGAATTATTACTTAATACTAATTCTAATATTTATTGTTTAATACGAAGGAAAAATGGTTCTATTCCTAGACAAAGGCTAGAAGAAAAATTAAAATTTTATTTTCCAAATGAGAATTTGGAAAAATATAAAGACAGAATTATAATATTAGAAGGTAATTTACTAGATGAACATTTTGGACTAGATAAGGTTGTTTATAACAAACTTATTAGAGATATCGATGTTTGTATACATTCTGCAGCTCTAGTAAAACATTATGGGGACTATAATTTATTTCATCAAACAAATGTAGTTTCTACAGAAAAAATTATTGATTTCTGCAATGAAGGGCACAGTGTATTGGAATATATCTCTACAATCTCAGTCTCTGGATACGGATTAGTTAATACTCCTGATACTATTTTTACAGAAAATAATTTATATATAGGTCAAAATTATAAAGAAAATGTATATGTACATAGTAAGTTTGAAGCAGAATACCTAATTATAGAAGCATGCAAAAATGCTAATTTAATAGCTAGCATTTATAGAGTTGGTAATTTGTCTAATAGATATATCGATGGAGTATTTCAAGAGAACGCTTACGAAAATTCTTCATTAAATAGAATTATTGCTTGTATAAACTTAAATTGTTATCCTAAAGAGTTTCAAACTTTTCCTTTAGAATTTTCACCTGTAGATATCTGTGCACATAATATAGTAAAATTATTGCCTGACCAAAATAAAAATTTAAATATATATCATCTATATAATAATAATGTTACTAACTTTTTAAATATTCAACATCTATTGGGGAAAAACAATATTTACTTAAAAGCTATTTCTTCAGAAGATTTTAAAAACCTTCTAATAGCACAATCCAATAATTATTTTGGTTTTGCAAATATCATAAATAATAAAGTTACTAGTAATTTAAATATTACAAATGAATATACTGATTCTATTTTAAAAAAGCTTAATCTAAATTGGCCAAAAATTGATGATTTATATATACAAAAGATTATTGATTATTTAATAAAAAATAAATTTATAGGAGAAAAAACAAATGAAACTAGAAAAAAATAAAATTTTTACAATAAATTCTATACCAAAATTAGTAACAATAAATATGATAATTTTTTTAATAATTTGTATAATATTATATTTAATTATACCATACGTATTAAACTATCCACCTAATTCTATAGATAATGATTTTCAGGTTAAAGTTGTCGGAATTAAATATACTTCTCAGTTTATTGTATTAGCTGCAATACTTTCTATATTTATATTAGGAGCATTAACTTTTTTATATAATATGCTTTCTATAAAAAAAATAAAAAATAAACATACGAATAAAATTGATAAAAAACAAGTAGAAAAAATAAGGAAAAGAAGTTTTAGTTTTCCTTACATAACATTATTACTTACTCTACTTGTACCACCTGCTATAGTTTGTTTTTGCCTTGTATTATTTAATACTACTCTAGAGCTCAATCTAAGAATTACAATTATCATTTTTTGTATGTCTGCAATATTTTCGATTTTTTCGTATATTGTAAATAAAAACTTTTTTGTTAATACACTAGTAAAAACTGCAAAAATATCTAATAATAAAGCTACTGGACTAAGGCTTAATCTATATACAAAAATACTATTACAAATGTTACCAATATTTTTATACTCTTTTATAATTATATTGTTATTATCTCTTTCTCTGCTAACTACAGAAAAGGGAAACTTATTATACAATTTGTATCACCAACAGCTTTCAAATTACTTTTCTAAAGAAGAAGTTTATGATTTAGCTGATTTGCCACATATTCTTAAAAAGAATATAACACTGCAAAATGAACAAGATAATTTCTTTATCATTTCTTGTGATACTGATGATGTATATTATTCTGAAGAAGAACTAAATACTTTCTTCAAAAAATATTTGGATGAATTTTATGAAAAAACAAATGGGCATGTCTATGACAACTATGGGCAGAATATAGAAGCTTCTGCAATAAAAGTACATACTACAAATGGTGATTATTTCATTGGCGTAAGATTTTACGTATTTTCTTCATCATTTATAACACCATTCATTATTGCAGCTATCATATTACTTTTCTTTAATATCTTATTTGTTTTATATATAAGTAAAGATTTAAGTAATGATATAAAAACCATTAGTAGGCAATTATATGTAATCGCTGCATCTGATAATATTTCTAATGAGCATAATTTGCCAGTTACTTCTAATGACGAACTTGGTGATTTAACTACAGCATTTAATAAAGTTCAAGATAAAACAAAGGAATATAATACTACAATTAAGACTAACCAAGAAACTCTTATGGAAAGCGAACGTCTTGCCTCTTTAGGTCAATTAATTGGTGGTATAGCACATAACTTAAAAACTCCTATAATGTCAATATCCGGTGCTTCTGAAGGCTTATCTGATTTAGTAAAAGAATATGATTCTTCTATTGATGATCCAGAAGTAACTTCTAAAGATCATCATGATATTGCAAATGATATGACCAAATGGATTAATAAAATTAAAACATATACTTCATACATGTCTGATGTAATAACAGCTGTTAAAGGACAAGCTGTGAATCTAGCATCTGATAATACTTCATATTTTAAAGTTGATGAACTTTTAAAATATATTAATATCTTAATGAAACACGAATTAAAAAATGCTTTGGTTTCTTTAGATATACATAATTATGTAAGTTCTAAAATTCAAATTAATGGAGATATTAACGCATTAGTACAAGTAATCGATAATATGATATCTAATTCAATCCAATCTTATAACGGAAAAACAAATCAAGTTATAGATTTAACATTAAAAACAAATGATACTAATTTATTAATAGAGATTCAAGATTATGGTTGTGGTATGAGTGATGAAGTTAAAGATAAATTATTTAAACAAATGATTACAACAAAAGGAAAAAAAGGTACTGGTTTAGGTTTATTTATGTCTTATTCAACTATTAAAGCACATTTTAATGGTGATATAAAAGTTGAATCTGAGCATAATAAGGGAACTACATTTACTATTATATTACCTTTATCATAGGATTTTTTGCCTAATCGCTCAATATTCAACTTATTACTTGTTTAAATTATTAAGAAGAAACTATAAATAGCTATAGTTTCTTTTTTTGTATTTTTTTTGACTTTTTTCTTGCTTTTATAGATTTTTATTTATATAATTTCTATATTAGGAGGTCTGTTATTATGAGAAAGAATCAAGTTACATCCAAAAGTACTGATTTTAAAATAATCGCTGTAGATGATGAACAAGGAATTTTAGATTCATTATCTATATTTATGAAAAGATCTGGCTATGATTTCGTTGGCATAACAGATCCTATAGAAGCTATAAATCGCGTAAAAACAGAACATTTTGATTTAATGGTACTAGATTTTATTATGGACCCAATTCATGGTGACAAAGTTGTTGAAGAAATAAGAAAATTTAATAGAGATTTATATATTCTTCTTTTAACTGGTCATAAAGATTTGGCTCCACCACTAGAAACTATTCACGAGCTTGATATTCAAGGATATTGTGAAAAAAGTGATAAGTTTGACCAATTATTATTATTAATAGAATCTGGATTAAAATCTGTAAATCAAATGAGAACAATTACTAAAATGAATGATAATCTAGAAAAGTCTTATATAGATAGTATAGAGATTTTAAGACATACTGTAGAAGCTAAAGACCCTTATACTAGAGGACATTCAGATAGGGTTTCTGAATACGCAGTTCTATTAGGGAAAAAGCTTAATTTACCTAACGAAGACATTGAAAAATTAAAAATCGGTGGTCTTTTTCATGATATAGGAAAAATTGGTATTCCAGACAGCATCCTTCTAAAAGAATCTAAATTAACAGATGAGGAATATATAAAAATTAAAGAACATCCAGTAATTGGATATAACATTTTAGAAAATGCTGACATGTTTAAAAATATTATAGATATTATAAAATATCATCACGAAAGATTTGACGGAAATGGATACCCAGAAAGATTAGCAGGAACAAATATCCCTTATCTAGCTAGAATCACTTCTATAGTTGATAGCTTTGACGCTATGACCTCAAGAAGAAGTTATAGAGATTCTTTACCAATGGACGTTGTAAAATCTGAAATATTACAAAATTTGGGTTCTCAGTTTGACCCAGAAATAGGTATAGCTTTCCTAGATATTTTAGATAATAATTTTAATTCTATTAAACAAATACAAGAAAAGTACTAACTTTATTTGTATTTAATATAATTAATTAAGGAGGGGTTTTAAAAATGGTTTTAACTGCTTCAGAAACAAGAAAGCAAGCCAGAGAGTCTTTAAAAGGTAAATGGGGAGTTGTAGTTTTAATAACTTTAATATTTTTAGCATATTCTGTTTTAGTTGGATTACTTTCTTCTATTCCTTTTTTAGGATTTTTAATTTATATTGCAGCTATTGTCATTGATATTCCAATACTATATGGTTTTATGATGACTATGATGAAGTTAAAAAGAGGAGAAAATGTAGGATACTTCGATTTCTTTAAAGATGGCTTTGCTAATTTTAAAAGAGCATGGTGTGTTACAGGAAGATTACTTCTAAAAATGATTGCTCCACTAATATTAATAGTAGTCGCTCTTATCATATTACTAGTTTCTAGTATTGCATCTTTAGCAACTGCATTCGCAGTAGGAGTAAGCTCTTCTACATCTGTTTTAGGTGGTGCATTAGTTGGTGTTAGTGCTCTAATGATAATAGCATTTATTGTAATACTTGCTTCATACATATGGCTTTTCATAAAATCACTTTCATATGGTTTAGGTATGTATATTGCAATAGATAATCCAAATATACAACCACTTGATTGTGTTAACAAAAGTAAAGAGCTTATGGATGGAAATAAAGGTCGTTTGTTCTGCTTATATCTTTCATTCATTGGATGGATTGCTCTAGCTGTTGTATTATCTTTAATACCTTTTGTTGGATGGATAGCAACAATCGCTGGTACATTAGTATTAACACCATATATTGGATTTGCATCAATAGTATTCTATGAAAATAGGGCTGGTATAGATAGCTCTGCTACAGTTGCTGAAGGTACTGTATCTTCAGAAGAAAGCACAGAAGGAAATACACCAAAAACAAATGAAATAAAAGAACAATCTGGTTCTCAAGATGTAAAAGCAGAAATCGTAGATATACCAAATTTAGACCAAAATAAAGATGAATAATAAGATAGGGATTTTGGGGACGTTCCTTAAAATCCCTATTTTTAATGTATAATAAAAAACTTCTTACACAATATGTATAAGAAGTTTTTTATTTATTTAAATTATCCAATTTTCATAGAAAGTTTTACTTTTTGTCTGTCATTATCTATTCCAATAACTTTTACTTTTACAATATCACCAACAGAAACAATATCTGATGGATTTTTAACAAATTTTTCACTCATCTCTGATATGTGGACAAGTCCATCATGTTTTACACCAATATCCACAAATGCTCCAAAATCAATTACATTTCTAACAGTACCTGTTAATATCATACCTTCTTTTAGATCTTCAAATTTTAAAACATCTTGTCTTAATATTGGTTTTGGCATATCTTCTCTAGGATCTCTACCAGGTTTAGACAACTCATCTATTATATCTTTTAATGTCATCTCACCTACATTTAGGGCTTTTGCTGTTTCGGTTAAATTTATGCTGCTTAATTTTTTTCTAAGCTCTATTAATTTATCCTTATCTTTTAAATCTGCTGTTCCATAACATAAAGTCTTTAGCAATTTTTCTGCTATTTCGTAGCTTTCAGGGTGAACTGCAGTATTTTCTAATGGATTAGCTCCATCTGGGATTCTAATAAATCCTGCACATTGTTCAAATGCAACTTTACCTAATTTAGGAACTTTAAGTAATTCTTTTCTAGTTTTTAACTTTCCGTTTTCATCTCTGTATTTTACTATGTTTTTAGCTATAGTTTTATTTATTCCAGAAACATATGAAAGAAGTGATGGTGTTGCAGTATTCACATCTACTCCAACCTTATTAACACTATCTTCTACAACTCCTGCTAAGCTTTCTTCCAATTTCTTTTGATTTACATCATGTTGATATTGGCCAACACCTATAGATTTAGGATCAATTTTAACAAATTCTGCAAGAGGATCTTGAAGTCTTCTAGCTATAGATATTGCACCTCTTATAGAAACATTTATATCTGGGTATTCTTCTGTTGCAAGTTTTGACGCAGAATATACAGATGCTCCGGCCTCACTTACTATAGTATATAAAACCTCGTGATCACATTTTTTTATCATTTCTGATACAAACATTTCTGATTCTCTTGAAGCTGTTCCATTTCCTATTGCAATCATATCTACATGATCTTTATTAATTAATCTTACTAATTCCTTTTCTGCTTTCTCTATATCATTTTGTGGCTCTGTTGGGTATACTGTTGTAATATCTAAAACCTTACCTGTTTCATCTATTATTGCAATTTTGCAACCTGTTCTATATGCTGGGTCAAATCCCATAACTGTTATACCCTTTATTGGCGCTCCTAATAGTAATTGTTTTGCATTTTTACCAAATACTTTTATTGCTTGCTCTTCTGCTTTTTCTGTTAAGTCTGATCTTATTTCTCTATCAATAGATGGTTCTATTAATCTTTTAAAGCTATCTTGAACAGTATCTTTTAAATATTGCGTAAACTGTGTTTCGCCTTTAATTATATCTTTTTCTATTTTTTCTAATATTTTATCTTCTTCTTTTTCTATCTTAACTTTTAGGAATTCTTCTTTTTCTCCTCTGTTTATTGCAAGAATTCTATGACTTGGTATTTTATTTATATTTTCACTATAATCATAATACATTTCATAAGCAGATTTTTCTTCTAGCTTTGTAGCAGTAGTCTTTATAACTCCTTTTGAATATATTATTTGTTTAATTAACCTTCTATATTCTGGGTTATCAGATATCATTTCCGCAATAATATCTAATGCTCCCTGTATTGCCTCTTCTACAGTTTTTACTTCTTTTTCTTCATTTATATATTCAGTTGCTATTTCTTGTATATTTTTTGTCTCTTCTTGAGCCAAAATAATTTCTGCAAGTGGTTCTAACCCTTTTGCTTTTGCTACAGTTGCTCTTGTCTTTTTCTTTTGCTTATATGGTCTATAAATATCTTCTACTTCTGCAAGTGTTATAGCATTCTCTAAATCTTTTACTATCTCCTCTGTTAACTTTCCTTGCTCTTCTATAGAATTTGTAACTTCTTCTTTTCTCTTTTCTAAATTTCTTAAATAGTTTAGTCTTTCCCCAAAATTTCTTAAAACTTCATCAGAAAGACCTCCTGTTACTTCTTTCCTATATCTAGCAATAAAAGGAATTGTATTTCCTTCATCTATTAGTTTTATTGTATTTTCTACTTGTAATTTTTTTATATTTAATTCAGTTGCTATGATTTGTATAATTTTATCCATTTTATCTCCCTTCACTTGGGACTTAGAAACGTTCTTCGGGATTTAGGGACGTTCCTAAAATCCCTATTTAAAATAGGGATTTTAAGAACGTCCCCCCATTTTCCCTATCTTCTATTCTAATCCTAAGTATTCATTGTAAGTGCATTCTTTATCTACTACGCTTCCGTCTTTTTTAATGTCTATTATTCTATTTGCTACAGTTTGCATTAATTGATGGTCATGTGATGCAAATATCATATTACCTTTAAATCTTTCCATTCCTTCATTTAATGCAGTAATACTTTCCATGTCTAAATGATTTGTTGGTTCATCAAAAATTAAGAAGTTTGCACCTGATAACATTAATTTAGATAATACACATCTTACCTTTTCCCCTCCAGATAAAACTTTTACATTTTTTAAAGCTTCATCACCGGAAAATAACATTCTACCTAAAAAGCTTCTTACATATGTTTCATCAGGATCTTTTGAATATTGTCTTAGCCAATCTGTTATACTTAAATCTTGAGTAAATAAGTAGCTATTATCTTTTGGGAAATATGCTTTAGTTATAGTTGTTCCGAATAATACTTCTCCTTCATCTGGTTCTATTTCTCCTGCTAATATTTGGAACAATGTTGTTCTTGCATTTTCATTATCTGCGATTATTGCAATCTTATTATCTGTTTTTACTGTAAAAGATACATTATCTAATACTTTCTCCCCATCTATAGTTTTACTTAAATTCTTAACTGTTAAAATATCTTTTCCTGGCTCTCTGTCTGGTTTAAAGTCTATATATGGATATCTTCTATTTGATGGTTTTATTTCATCCAATTGGATTTTTTCTAATGATTTCTTTCTTGATGTAGCTTGTTTTGATTTAGATGCATTAGCACTAAAACGTGCAATAAATTCTTGTAATTCTTTTATTTTCTCTTCTTTTTTCTTATTTGCATCTTTCATTTGTTTTAATGCCAATTGGCTAGATTCATACCAGAAATCATAGTTACCTGGGTAAACTTTAATTTTTCCAAAGTCTACATCTGCAATATGTGTACATACTTTATTTAGGAAATATCTGTCGTGTGACACTACAATTACTGTATTTTCAAAATTCATCAAGAATTCCTCTAACCATTGAATAGTTTTTAAATCCAAATCGTTTGTAGGCTCGTCCAATAATAAAATATCTGGATTTCCAAATAGACTTTGTGCAAGTAAGATTTTTACTTTTTCTCTATCTTCAATTTCTTTCATTTGTTTATAATGGTTTTCTGGAGATATTCCTAAATCATTTAATAATGTAGCTGCATTAGTTTCTGCATTCCAACCATCTAATTCTGCAAATCTTTCTTCTAATTTTGCAGCTTTCATTCCATCTTCTTCTGAAAAGTCTTCTTTTGCATAAATTTCTTCTTTTTCTTTCATAATACTGTATAATTCTTGATTTCCCATTATAACAGCATCTAGTACATTATACTCATCATATGCAAAGTGATCTTGCTTTAAAATAGATATTCTTTCTCCTTTATCTATTGTTACATCACCTTTACTTGGTTCTAATTCTCCAGAAAGTACTTTTAAAAATGTAGATTTTCCGGCACCATTTGCACCAATTATTCCATAGCAATTTCCTTTTCCAAATTTAATGTTTACATCTTCAAATAGTATTCTTTTACCAAAACGTACTGTTACACCATTTACAGATAACATATTTTTTCCTCCTTTTAAGCATTTGCCTGCTTTTCGCTTGAATTATTATATACTATTTATTATAAATTTACAACTTATGGTTATTTAGATTCTCCAATTATTGCTTTTCTTTCGTCTTCTATTACTTTTAAAATATGTTTATCTTCTGTTTTAATCATATCTAGATATTCTAATGCTTCCTCATTTTTGCCAGTCTTATATGATGCAGTTGCCAAACTTAAGAAATATGTATTTTGTATATCTTCACCTACAGGAGTTCCTTTTATTCTCTTTAAGTTATTGTAAAATACTTCTGCATCATCTGTTTTTTGATATTCTCGCATTATTTTGTTATACTCTATACAAAATTTACGTGATGTAAATTTTTCGATAAATAACATTAGCACAAAATATACTAGGCTGAATAATATTACAAAAGTAACTTGTGTAAGTATAAATATTTTTATATCTGATATGCTTAAATATTCAAATATAAAGATTATTATAAATTCCAATATTAAAAATACTATAAAATATACTTTGTCTATTTTATTATTTCTCATTTGTTTTCTCCTTTTTGTAGTAATATTAAAGCAATAAAAGCAGATACAGAATTTACTTAAATAAAATAAATTCTGTGTCCGCTATTTATTTTAATTTAACATATCTTTCTTTTTTAGCCATACAACAGAAATAATTGTAAGTAGTGTCGCTATAAAAATCATTATCCAAAATCCTAATGTATTCCCCTCAAATGGTAATTTTACATTCATGCCCCAAAAACTTGCAATCATTGTTGGTATTGCGATTATTATAGTAATTGAAGTTAATGTTTTCATAACACCATTTAAGTTGTTTGATATTATAGAAGCATATGCATCCATTGTGCCATTTAAGATATCACTATATACTTTACTCATTTCTATAGCCTGTTTATTTTCTATAATAGCATCTTCTAATATATCTTCATCTTCTTCATATAATTTAATATTCTTTATTTTTAATGTTCTTTCCATAACAGCTTCATTTGATCTTAATGATGTAGTTATATATACTAAAGATTTTTCCAAACTTAGCAATTTTAATAATTCTCTATTTTTCATAGAATTTTTTAGTACATTTTCTGCAATCTCAGTTTCTTTATTAATCTTCTTTAGGTATTCTAGATACTCTGATGAATTATTATACATCATTTGTAAAATAAATCTACTCTTTTTATAAGTACAAAAGCTTTTTACTTTTCCATTTTCAAACTTTTTTATCAAACTACATTCTCTTAAAGTTACTGTTATAAAAAAGTCATCTCTTACTACAATCATACCTATAGGCATGGTTGCATACATGTAACCACCGCTTTGAGACTTTTCAGTTATAGGAATGTCTATAATGAATAGTATTGTATCATCTTCGTCTTCCACGTCAATTCTGGCTTTCTCTTCATTATCCAAAGCATATCTTATAAAGTCATCTTTTATATTAACATTTTGGCAAACTTCTTTTATTTCATCTTCCGAAGGATCTACCATATGTATCCATGTCCCTCTAGTATATGTATCTACATTTTCCAATTTATTTGTTTCCATGTTTGTATTATATAGTTTTATCATATTATAAACCCCTCCTACTCTTTTTTGTTTGCCTTGTGAATTTAAAAAGGGATTTTAAGCAACGTCCCTAAATCCCTTTTTAAAATATAGGAGCTTTATTACTAAAGCTCCTATTCAACTCTATTATTAAGTTTACATATTTTTTATTTCTTTGTCAAGTTCTTATTATAAAACTTTCTTCTTTATTACTACAATTCCTGCTACTAATACTCCTAAGCTAACTATAGCAATCACTATTAATGTTAACTGTCTGTTTGCACCAAATGGTACAACAAATGTTAAAACTTCTGCTCTTCCAGTATCCACTTCTTCTATATTTTTAAGAGTTGATGGATATGTGTTACCTGGAATTTCTACTACTTCTTTATTTGTAGTATCTTCATAGTATGGTCTTCTACCATTATCTATAGTTAATCTTATAACTTCTGCTATGTTTTGTATTTCATCAGTATTTGATGTGTCTTCTGTTCTTGCAATAACTCTTGTAAGAGTTAAGACATTTCTTAAACTAATAACATCGTTTCTTGCTAATGCATTTCTTACTCCGTCTAAATTAGTTATTAAGATTTCATCCATTGTTTGTTTTGCCTCATCAAATGCTCCTGCCTCTATTAAAGTATCTCTATAAGAATCTGGAAAGTTCTTATTTTCTTTCTTGCTTGCAAGAACTTGCCACAAGTTATTTGATCCAGCTATACTATCTAAACGTGAAGCTGAACCGTTTTGATTAGAGATTTCTATATATACTTCTCCGTTATCTTTTGTAAGTTCTGCATCATATTGTAATACATTTGGTACATATTCAATTACACTAGTAGGTTCAATTCTATTCATTTTACTTCTATCTTTAACTACACCTGTAACATAATATGATTTTTCATTATAGTCTACTTCACTATGGTTCCTTATTTCTAACGTATATCTTACATTTAAACTAGAACCATATAATAAGTTTTCGTCTACAGTACCTTGTACTAATCCTGTAGATACCATATTTCCTCTATCATTATATTTGTTTTCTTTCCATGTTAAGTTAGAAGTTGATTGGTTTGTATCAAATATAGTTGTACCATCTGTAGCTGTTAATTTAATATGTGATACTCTCTTGTCTAGTACAATTTTTGTTCTTGGTCTTTCTATTATTCCAAAGTCTATATTTTGTACTTTATATGCTGTTTTTTCGTTTTTTAAATATTCTATTTCCATTGCCATTTTTGCTGTATTAGCTGTCATGTATGTTTTT
>JAHAKD010000013.1 GCA_018371855.1 Clostridium sp. | reverse complement strand
CTCTTATTAATCTTAAACCTGGTGCAGCATCTGCATCATCTTCAAATACAGCAGTACTACGTTTTGTTTTTTCTTCTCCAGATAAATTTTGATAAGCATCCGTCTTAGATTGTTTTACAAAATTTTGTACATTAGCTGATGTTGGATTCATATTATCTGGTGTTGAGTCTATATCTAATAAACCTGCAACAGCTCCTGCATTAGTTATTTTATTACCATTTAAGTCATATCTATCTGATGTATAAGTATTTCTATAACCTGCAATTTCTGCATAGTTTTCTTCTAGTGTTTCTCCTTTTAATAGTAATTCTCTTAAGGTATCATATGAAACTTTATATTGCATAAAGATCCATTTTTTATCTGTTATTCCTTCATTTGCTATGCTTGTTGTATGTATCTTATTATATGTCTTACCATTTCCAGATACACTACCTGAAGAACTCCAATTTATAGCTTTTCCATTTTCATCATAAGAATTTACTAATTGATATGAGGTATCTGCATAATCATTTAAGTCTGTTATATATCCTGTAATTTTACCAATTGATTGATTCTTTATTTGTATTTTATATGTTACATATACTTGTAATTTATCTGGATCAGAATCATATCTAGCTTCTGATTTGTATTGTAAATCTGCTTTTCTTAGTTTTCTTTCATAATCTGGTATATCTGTACCTCTTATTGTTACTTCTAGGTCTTCTCCTGCGCCATTATAATCATATGTATGGCTCTTACCATTTATTGATACATCAACCTTTACTAAATCTTTTCTTAAATTCATATCGAATTGCTCTCTTGCCTTAATACCAAAGTTAACATTCTGTAGCTGTTCTATAGTATTTCCAACATTATATAGTAATAAGTCTTGTACTCCATTTGAACCAGTATATGCATAAATTGTGAATAAATCATTATTTACATCATTTCGATTTGGATACACATGTTTTGCAAATTCTTTATCTATCTTCTCATTAAAGTTTTTCCTATTTGTAGTACCATCTGTTGCATATGATCTTTCTGCTATTGTTGTACTTATCTTATTATTACCATTTCCAGCATATTTCTTTTGAGTCTGATATGTTGTTGGTTCATAAAGTTGACCATTATATTTAAATCTTACATAATAGCTCTTATCAGGATCTAATTTGTCAAATTCATAGTATCCATTCTTGTCTGTATTTTTTTGTGCTACCTGTCTTCCCGAAGAATCAAATAATACTACTTCTATTCCTGGTAACATTTCATCCCCAGTACTTATAATACCATCTTCAGTTCCATCTTTTTGTGCTATCTTATCCAAAAATACTCTACCTGCTATTTTAAAAGTTAATGCTACCGGTATTCCATTATTAGAAATAGTACTTTTATCTCCTGAAGCATTTATTTTATCTGTACTAACAATTTCAAAGTATATCATTGTATTTGATCCTATATAATATTGCATTGCTTGAGAACCCTTAAATCCTTTAAGCGAACTACTTAATGTAATCGTTTTCGTATAATTATTTCCACTCTTTGTCCATCCATTTGATTTTCCGTCTTGTATTTTTAATCCGGTACCTGGTTCATCTACCAAGGTTACTTTTGTACCTGGTGAAGAACTTCCTGGTCCTATATTATATATTGCCCATTGATACTCTACAATATCCCCATTGTATACATATGGCACTCCATTAGAATTAAGTTCGCTTGCATCACAATATTTTCTATAGTCTGGATATGTTACATTTTTAACAGAAGCATTATTTTTTCCTTTATTATTAACTGTTATTGTTGGGACTTCGTTTACTGTAAATATTCTCTTATATGAACCGTCTTTTTGCTTTCTTTGGATCGATTTTATATATTTATATTTAACTATAACTGGTCTTGCTGGTGGTACTTTTAAAGTAATCTCTGTTGATCCTGGTACATCTTTAGTATTAAACACCGCAATTCTTTGGTTAGCTCCACCTGCAAAAAGCATTATTCTGGTTGCATGAACAGAATTTCCTGTTCCTGTTAATTTTATGCTTTTAATATTTTCTGCTATATCACGAATTTTAATATAAAAATTCGTGTCGTTAGCGATTTTATCCATTCCAATTGCTTTCTTAGAAGAATCTAGTATGGCTATATTTGAAGTTGTATATGTTTTAGTTGCTGTTTGAACAGTTACTCCAGTAACTTTTGCACTTCCAGTTTTTTTAATTTTATATGGTCCTAAAATTGTTTCTGTATTTGTATATTCTATATCAGGATCTCCTGTTGAAGTATTTTTAATTCCTCCAACACCATTTACTCTATCTTCAGCATATCTTCTTGCTTCCTCATATACTGATGTATAATCATATTGTGTATTTCCTTTATATCCATAAATTCTTTGCCACTTCTGTCCTTTCCAGCCAGATACTCTACCTGTATATTTATCTTCAGTATATTTACTTCCTGCCATTATATTAAAAACACTATTATAATTTTTAGCATAATTACAAAATACAAAGAAGTTTGTAGAATACCATCCATCTATAACACTTTGTGAACTACTATTAGCATCTTGTATTCCAGAATTTCCGTGTAACATCCAGTTTGCAATTCCTGCTAAGAAACGACCTCTTTTTACTACATCTGAATTTGTTATTCTCTGTGCTCCTGTAGTTCCATAATATGCACCACTTGGAACATATACATTTAAACCTGTCCAATCTGATAAATTAGTATTATATTTATTGTCTATATCTACAATTGCTTGTAGTCTATATGACGCTCCATAATTTCCATCAGCTGTGTGGTCTGGGTCAAAACATGCAGCAGTTGATTTCCAAATTGTAGCATCTTGATATCCATTTCCTATATATAAATCAACTGTTGTTGTTCTCCTATAGTCATATGATAAGAAATCAGTAGGATTAGAAAATGCTTTGTTAGCAATATCTTTATCTGTTAAACCTTCTACCACATTTGTAAATATTATAGCCATTCCTATTATTATAAATATTAACAAGGTAAGATTAATTAAGATTTTCTTTTTAGTTTCCATTCTTTCTTAACCCTCCCCTTCTTTTTATAATGATTCTAGCTATTAATACTAAGATAGCTAATATTAAAATTATTAATATTGTTATTTGTACTGCACCTGTTTTTACTCCTATAATTAATTGTGCTGTATTGTTTTCACTATTAATATCTATATTTAGATTTGCATTTTCACTTTGAACATTTGAAATATCTGCTTTATTAACAACATTCTTTCCTTCTCCTTGGCTTCCTATTGTAGTTGTCATAGTTAATTTTATAGATTTTGTTTCCCCTGCACCTATAGTTGTATTTTCTAAGCGATTTGTTGCTATGACATTTCCTTTACTATACCAATTTCCTGAAGTATCTTTTAATTTTAAATCATTGCTTGGTGTATCTACTATCTCTTGAATTGTCTCTGTAGTTTCTCCTTGGTTTTGTATATCTATTGTATATTCTATTTCTATTTGTGCATTTGCCATTTCCTTAGCAGCTATTTCAACCTTAGCTATTTGTTTTCTATCAAAGTTATATGTTTTTGTACTTTTATTTGTTTTTACTGTAACTTTTGTTATTGTTTTTGAAATATTTAATTTTCTAGCTGAGAATTCGATAAATCCAGCATTTATATTGTTTAAGTCACTATCTTCTACTGTTAATTCTCCTGTTGCAGCTACTTTCTTTCTTTGACCATTTTCTTCTATCTCTGTTTCTAATACATCAGAATTACTATTTTCATCAGTACCATCTGCTTTGTATGGTGATAAATAATATTTTGAAGTATCATATTCAAATATAACTCTATAATTGCCATTTTCTACCCCGTTAAATTCATAATATCCATTTGAACTAGAAGTAGTTTCTTGCATTATTGTTCCTGATGAAGTAATTAATAGTACTCTAACATCAGGAATATTTACTTCTGAAGAGTCTTTTACTCCGTCTTTATCTGCATCATTCCATGTAAATCCATTTATTGATACATTGGTTTCTGGTGGGTCTGGGTCTGTCTCATCTCCACCACCTGGTTCTCCAGAAATTTCATCTACTATTTTATGTTTTATTGTATTAGATGTTTGTTCTTTTTTTACTTGTCTTGAATTTAATGTAACTGTATTTGCTATTTCTGTATTATTATTTAAATATGTATTAATTGTAGTCTCAATTACTAATTTTATCTGTTCTTTCGCTTGTATTGTTGCTGGTATAGAAACTACTTGTCCATCTACAGTAAGTTCTGTCTGTTGTTCATTTTGTTCTAAGTAAGCTCTATTTACTACTGCATTTTCTGGAACATCATCTGTAATTGTGACATCTGCTGCAATATCACCTTCATTTGTAATCTCTGTTGTATAAATTAACTTATCATCTTGTTTTACTTCATCTGCAATATTGGCTGTTTGCTCTAACTTGAATGATGTTAAAGATTTATTTACAGTAAAATCTAATTGTCCAGATAAATATTCCTCATCATTATACAGCGAATTACAAAATGTATAGAATGTATTTGTTTCTAATCCGTCTTCTAAAGGATTAAATAATGCATATGTATAAATAACTACTGTTTGTCCTGCAGGAATACTTTTTACCTTATATTTTAATGTATTGTCTTTATTTTCTATTATCTCTGCATTATTCATTGGTGTTGAATCTAATATTTGTTCTGTAATCACAACATTCTTTGTATAATAAAATGAAACTACTAAATCATTTATATCTTGATTAGATAAATTCTTAATTTTCATTCCAAATATTGCTGCTCCATCTTCTGTTAAAGAATCTGGATATCCAGTTGTTGTTCCTGGATCTAATAAAATTTGTAGCTTAGCATCTTTTATTGGATTCTCTATAGATTTCACTTCTTTTTCACTAATAGAATCTGCTGTTATTTTCAGAGTCGCTTGAGTTGAACTATTATCTCCAGCTTTTTTAACAATTACCTGGTAATTTAATTCGACCTCTTCTCCTGCATCTAAACTTTCTATTGTAAATTCTTGTTCTTTTTTTTCTGGTACTTCATAGAAGCCTTGGTTAACAAGATCTTCTGAAACTTGTTTTGTCATAAACTCATAAAATACTGCATTTGTATTTGTAGCTATAAGTTTTATATTATTTATGGTTTTATCTGTTGTGTTTGTTAATTTAATTATATATTTAAGGTTTTGCTCATTATGTACCTCTTCTCCTGCTTGTAATGAAACATTTCCTTTTACTACAGAAATTTCTGTTTTAATCTCTGATTCATCAACTGTAGATGCTTCTGATTCTGCATTATTTAATCGCATATCTTCTGTAGAAACTTTAATTCCTGACCAGTTATTTACTTCATTCTCATTTTGTTTAGCATTTGCTATAAATGCTAAATATGAGCTTTTACTATATGTTATGTTTTCTGGTATTTTTAAGTCATACTCAATTGTTACAGTATCACCTTTATTTAAGTTTGAATTATCAAATGATATTTTAAATAAGTTGCTATTTTCTGTTTTAGTTTCTGACCAATGTTCATTATCTTCTGAATAATATATTTTAGCATCTTCTCTGTTTATATAAACATTTCCTACAATTTCACCATTAAAGTTTGAATTAATAGAATTTTCTCCTAAAGTATATTGTCTGCCTTCTATTGGTGTCATTCCAACTAATTCAAAATTATTTACAGTATTATCAAAATTATTTACTACTGTTTCTTTTACATGAATTGTTTGTTCTACGGTATTTGCTCTTAATTTTACTTCTTTTAACTCTTTGTTCTTTGATGTTGTTCCATTTACTTCTGTTCGCATCACAAATCCATATGGAGCTGTTATTTTTACAGGAACATTATATGTTCCATTATTATCATATGTTATGGCTTTTTCATTTGTATACACATATGTAATGTTAGTATCTCTTGATGTTAAATTTTGATATGTCTTTACAGTTACAGTTATAGAAATCTGTGTATTGGCTGTTATATCATTATTTAAATATTCTTGTTGTTCTCCAGTTACATATATTGTTAATGTTTTTGTTCCGTCAGGGTTATTTACCATATTACTACTTTGTAAACGTAATCCATTTTCAAAAGACATACCAATTTGTTCTATATTTACAGTTTCAAATTCACTTGGAAATATTACTTGTAATACTGGATTTTTGTATAAATCATAGTCTATATTTTGTGTATTTAAATTTACTTTCATATTTATTCTAGATTCATTATCTGTTGTATAGAATTCTGTTTTATCTATTTCCATTGTAGATTTAGTAACTGTATTATATAAATTTATATCTTTTTCTGTAGTATTAGAGTAAATCATATTATTTGTTTCAAATGTTAGCTTTAATTTATTTATTGCTTTTAATATATCATTGCTTATACCATGATTACTTATAATTTTTTTACTACTATTTATATAAATATTTCCTATTTTTGCTGGATCTTTTATCACAATTTTAATTCTTGATACATTTTCATAATTTACCACTATATTTCCATTTTCATCAGCCTGTGTATCTTTATTAATAGTAATTATTAAATTTCCAGTATTTTCGTCATATATTTCTAAAGAACCATTATCTCCTAATATTTCCGTAACTTCTGCTTTTGATATTACTGTCCTTGTATAAGATGTTTTATTAGTTATATTTAAGCTTGTTTTATCTCCAACTAAATTGTTTTCTTTTTCTGTTATTTCTATATTTCTATTTGGTAAGATGTATTGTATTTGCACATTCATATTAACATCATATGGTGTCTCGTATTTTTGCCAATACATATATCCTTTGCTTATATTTTCCGCACTACCTATATTTACTTTAGTTGTTTGATTTGTTTTCTCTTTTTCTAAGCTATTTTCGAAAGAAATATTAGTTTCATTCAAATTATATGGTTTTACTTTTAAATTTTGCTTTACTTCAAATCCTATTTTATCTAAATTAAATTGACTGCCATATATATATATATAAGATTGTAATTTATATTTCCTAATAAATTATTCACTTCATTATTTTCATTTGAAGCATTTTCTTTTCTTATTACAAGGGTTTTATGTTCCTTATCGTAAGTAAATTCATTTTCATTAAGTTTTCTTCCATTTTCTGTTATATCTATTTTTTCTGGAAGAGTTCCACCAATTTCAGGCACATTTGAAGTAAATTCCACATATTCCATAGGTAGTGTAACATTATCAATTGCTCCTACTGTATTAGCAATTATTATAGATTTCCCATCTGCTTCAATATAGTTCTCTACATTTGTTTGTAACGAACCTTGCACAGTAGAACTCCATTTTAGATTTACAGATATCTTTCCAGATATATTTTTATTTGATTTCTGGCTATCTGTATATGTTCCTTCAAATGTTATTTCTGTGTCTCTTTCCAAATCTGTTAAGTTAATTTTATCGCTAGCTTTATAACTTATTTTTACAGGAATTTCTACATTTTCTGATAGTTGATTTAGTTCTATACTGTTTTCAGCTTCATTTACATTTTTTATAAGTGTATTTGCCTTCAATTCCTCATAATTTATTGCAAAGTTCGGATTATTTAAACTAATTTTAGCGTTTTGAATAATTCCTTCTTGCAATGAAATGTTGAAATACAAATAACTTTCATCCTTTGTATTTACTTCAGCTTTATGAACTTTATTCTCCCCGTTTTTTAAATATGCATCAAAATTAACCTTTCTATCTCCTGCCTCAGTTTTTTGATTCTCATACTCGCTAACTGCTGCAGCTACTTCTGATAGAAAAGTTCCATAAGAAGATATAATTACCATTACGATAATTAATGCTGAAATAAATTTACCGCATATACTTAGTTTCTTTTCTTTTTCCATAGGAACACCCCTCATATTTTGCATAAAACTATTTAATTTTAATATAGCAAGATATCATCTTTATTTCAAGATACTTTTATCTCTCTCCTTTTTTTGTATTAATTCTATTTACGGATGAACAATTCATTAAAATATTACAAAAATATTATTTTTTTTTCTCGTTTTTGTAATATTTTTTGAATAAAAAAATATATCGCAAAAAGACTAGATAAAATATAGTCTTTCGCGATATTTAATTAGTATTTTTGGCAAATTATAAATTTCCTATTATATTTTATAAATTGTTATAAAAATTTTTTCTTTATTAGAACAATTCCTGTTGCTAATATTCCTAAACTGACTATAGCAATTATTATTAATGTTAATTGTTTATTTTCACCAAATGGTACTACAAATGTTAAAACTTCAGCTCTTCCTGTATCAACTTCCTCTATGTTTTTTAATGTTGAAGGATAAGTATTTCCTGGTATTTCTATTACTTCTGTGTTAGTGGTATCTTCATAATATGGTCTTCTTCCATTATCTATAGTTAATCTTATAACTTCTGCTATATTTTGCATTTCATCAGTATTTGATGTATCTTCTGTCCTTGCAATAACTCTTGTAAGTGTTAGTACATCTGTCAATTCTATTTTGTCATTTCTTGCCAATTTTTCTCTTGCTTGATTTAAATCTGTAACTAAAATTTCATCTATAGATTTCTTTGCTTCATCAAATGCTCCTGCTTCTAATAAAGTATCCCTATAAGAATCTGGAAGTCTTTCATTTTCTCTTTTACTTGCTAGTATTTTCCATAAGTTATTATTTCCTTCTATTCCTACTTCTGATGAAGAACTATTTCCTGCTGAATTTGTTACATCTGTTTTTATTTTTCCATTTGCTTTTGTTAATTCTACATCATACTGTAATACATTTGGTACATATTCAATTATACTTGTTGGCTCTATTCTATTCCTTGTTGTCTTATCTTTAACTACACCTGTAACATAGTATGATTTTTCGTTATAATCTACTTCACTATGGTTCCTTATTTCTATAGAATATTTTACATTTAAACTAGATCCATATAATAAGTTTTCATCTACGATACCTTGTACTAATCCAGTAGATACCATATTTCCTATATCATTATATTTATTTTCTTTCCATGTTAAGTTTGGTGCTGATTGGCTTGTATCAAATATTGTTGTACCATCTGTTGATGTTAATTTTATATGTGATACATTCTTTTCTAAGACTATTTTTGTTCTTGGTCGTTCTATTATGCCAAAGTCTATATTTTGTACTTTATATGCTGTTTTTTCGTTTTTTAAATATTCTATTTCCATTGCCATTTTTGCTGTATTAGCTGTCATGTATGTTTTT
>JAHAKD010000003.1 GCA_018371855.1 Clostridium sp. | reverse complement strand
TTTACATATTTCTATGTGTTTTTTTCTCTTGTTACTCGGTCTTTAATTATATTACCATATCACCTTTTTATTGTCAACATATTTTTTCATTTTTTTTAACTTTTTTATTGTTTATTTTTTATGTTGAATTTTTAATCCTATAACTAGATAATCTAATAGGTAGAATAAAGATTCTACCTATTAGATTTCTACTAATATAATATCTTCTCCTATGCATTTTACATTTTCCCATGGAATTGTAATCTCATTACCTGTGGAAAATATGTTAAGCATTTTATTACTTCCCGGAACAATTATAGAAGTAATATTTCCCGTACCTAAATCTGCGCAGACATCTTGTACAAAGCCTAATCTTTTTCCGTCCTTTATGTTTATCACTTCTTTATGTTTAAAGTCTAAGCCTTTTTTCTTCATTTTATCACCTCTTATCATATTTATATGAGGTGATAATTTATATAATAACCTTCCTTCTTGTGACTTTAGTTATATAATCTTTTTATATGACTTATCGCACTTTTTTCTAATCTTGAAACTTGTGCCTGTGATATTCCGATTTCTTCTGCTACTTCCATTTGTGTTCTTCCATCAAAAAATCTTTTATTAATTATCATTTTTTCTTTATCATTTAATTTTTTCATTAACTCTGCTATTGTTATACTTTCAGTCCACCTTTCATCAGTATTCTTACTATCACTTACTTGATCTATTATAAATATATTTTCTGTTCCATCATTAAATACTGGTTCCTGTAAAGAAACTGGATCTTGTATAGCTCCTAAACTTAATGATACCTCTTCTGGTTCCACTCCTAATTCTTTTGCTATTTCTTCTATTGTTGGTTCTCTATTTTTTTCCTTTAAGAACTTATTTTTAAAAGCAATGCTTTTATAGGCCAAATCTTTTATTGATCTGCTCACTCTTATAGAGTTATTATCTCTTAAATATCTTCTAATCTCTCCTATTATCATTGGTACCGCATAAGTACTAAATTGAACATTTAAATTTATATCAAAATTATCAATCGCCTTTATTAATCCAATACATCCAATTTGGAATAAATCATCAGCACTTTCTGCTCTTCCAGAAAATCTCTGTACTACACTTAATACTAATCTTAAATTACCATTAATAAATTTTTCTCTTGCATCTTTATCTCCATTTTTTATCTTTAATAATAATTCTTTCTTTTCTTCATTTGACAATATAGGTAATTTTGTAGTATTTACACCGCATATTTCAACCTTATTAATCAAATAAAAAACCTCCTTTGAAATTACTTATTTTAAGTATTTCCAAATTTGGTTTTTTTATGCCATATTAATTTCAACCTATTTTACTCGAAATTTCTTTTTTCATTTTTCCAATAATCTTTTTTTCTAATCTCGATATATAGCTTTGTGATATTCCAAGCATATCAGCGACTTCCTTTTGTGTTTTTTCATCTCCAGTTGTAAATCCAAATCTAAGTTCCATTATGCATTTTTCCCTTTTATTCAATTTAGCTATTGATTCTCTTAAAAGTTTCTTATCTATTTCTTCCTCTATTCTTCTTGAAGTTACATCACTATCTGTTCCTAACACATCTGAAAGTAATAATTCATTACCATCACAATCTTGATTTAATGGTTCATCAATTGATACTTCGCTTTTTAGCTTATTACTTCTCCTAAGATGCATCAAAATTTCATTTTCAATACACCTAGAAGCATATGTTGCTAATTTTATTTTTTTGTCTACTCTAAAAGTATTAACACCCTTCATTAATCCTATTGTTCCTATTGAAATCAAATCTTCTAATCCCACACCCGTATTTTCGAATTTTTTAGCTATATATACAACTAACCTTAAATTTCTTTCTACTAAAACCTTACGAGCTTCCTTTTCTCCTTTTTCTATCCTGTCTAATATCTCTTGTTCCTCTTCTGGAGTTAATGGTGGTGGTAATGTCTGGCTTCCTCCTATATAAAATATAGGTAAGGTTTCAATCTCTTCATTCTGGTTTATGTATTTAGCATAGATTGTACTTATACTATTTTTTAATTTTTCGATTAAATTCATAATTGCACTCCTCCTCATATAGTAGATCTATTCCGATTAGTGCATCATATCTTTTTGTTCTTGAAAATTCCTTTTCATATATTCCTATAATTACATCTTTAATTTCATTATTATCTACAATAATTTTATTTGATTTTATTCCTATTAACATTCCATGTTCATTCCCTAATGACTTAAAAGGGATTACTTTTATTCTATTCTCAAATGATTTTATATCTCCAAGTCTATCACCTCCTAAAATGTTTTTTATATCCTCTAAAATTTCCTGTGGTATTACGTTTTTTAGGCTTCTTTTAGTCGCAACAATAACTGGCTTTTGACTTATCGGATCTTTTAACATGTTTCCTGTATCTAATAAAGCTTTTATTTTAGTTCTTTTATTTCCAATAAGCACTTCAATATCATAAAAAATATTCTTTTTGGTAATTTTTGATTTTACATTATTAATGGTAATTTTAATTAGAATTATTCCTAGTATGAGCCCAATTGAGGAAAATAAGATTGGAAAATCTACAATTGTAGCTCCATTTACTGTATTTAATTTATATCCATTAACTAAATATGCTATAGCTATAGACGCTCCTCCTGTGGTAATAGAAACCAAATAAAAAATTGCTAATGTTTCTAAAATCTTTCTAATGTCCTTTGTTGGATAAATTATCAAAATCATTACTATAGATAATATTACCTTACTAATAATATTGTCCGACACAATTATTGACAGAACAGCATATACACTTCCACACATTGCCGAAAGTAATATTCTAAAATATGATACCTTTATTTTCTTTAATAAAGTGGTTACATATAAAATTACATAATTTATAATTAAATTTTCTATAAATACTATATCTGCATATACAATCAATATGTCCACCTCGTAAGACATATTTTATTACTTTTATTCTTAAAAGTATGTCATTTCTTAGGGGCGAAAAAAAGAAATAATCTACTACTTTCGATTATTTCTTTTAATTAATTATATTTATATATTCTATTTTGACTACTTTTGTTTCTTTCTTAAGAAAGATGGTATATCTAAGTCATTTGAATTTGAGCTGTTATCAGAACTTGTTGGAATTGAACTTACCTTTTTGTCCCAAGCTTTAGAAACTAAACTATCAACGTTCATATTAGGCATATTTTTCTCTTTTTCAAATTCTGTAGCTATTACTGTAATTACGATTTCATCTTTCATATCTGGATCTATTACTGCACCAAATATGATATTAGCTTCTGGGTCAACACTTCTTTGTACTAATTCTGCTGCAGTATTAACTTCATGTAATCCTAAATCTGGTCCACCTGTAATATTTATAATAACTCCTCTTGCACCTTCTATTGATGTTTCTAATAATGGACTTTCTGTTGCTTGTTTTGCAGCGTCTTCTGCTCTATTTTCTCCTGATGCTCTACCAATACCCATATGTGCCATACCAGTATTTAACATTATTGTTTTTACGTCAGCAAAGTCTAAGTTTACAAGACCAGGAACAGCAATTAAATCTGAAATACCTTGAACACCTTGTCTTAATATTTCATCTGCCATTCTGAATGCTTCTACTATAGATGTTTTTCTATCTATAATTTGTAATAATTTATCATTTGGTATTACAACTAATGTATCTACTTTAGTTTTTAAACTTTCTATTCCTCTATCAGCTTGTGATAATCTCTTTTTGCCTTCAAATGTAAATGGTTTTGTAACAACACCAATTGTTAATATTCCCATTTCTTTTGCTATTCCTGCAACTATAGGTGCTGCACCAGTTCCTGTTCCACCACCCATTCCGGCAGTAACAAATACCATATCTGCTCCTCTTAAAGCTTCTGATATTTCAGATTTACTTTCTTCTGCTGATTGAGCACCAATATCTGGATTGGCTCCTGCTCCTAATCCTCTTGTTATTTTTTCTCCTATTTGAATTTTAGTTCCTGCTTTAGACATTTGAAGAGCTTGTCTATCTGTGTTAACTGCTATAAATTCAACTCCTCTAATTCCACAATCAACCATTCTGTTTACTGCATTATTTCCAGCTCCACCTACACCAATTACTTTAATAGTAGCTGTTCCATCTAACATTTTTTCGTTTTCGTCAAAGTCCATCATACAGTTTTTCCTCCCAATCTATTTTTATTTTTTATTTATTAACATTTTTATTAAGAATAAAAAAATTCTTTGATTCTTTCTAATAGAGTTTTAAAGAATCCTTCTTCTGATTTTGTATCTATACTACTTGATACTGTTTTAGTAAATGGTCTTGATGCTATATATCTAACCAATGCATATGCCACTCTAAATGTTGGCTTTACTGTGCTTATTAATCTTCCTGTAGCTATTTTAACTGGTATATTTAAATTGATTTTTCCCGCTACATCACATTTATTTATATTAGTAATTCCTTGACCAGTTAAAACCACATTGTTTATTCTTGATTTTATACCTTGATTAGTTATATCTTTGTTTACTAAAGAAAAAATCTCTTCGATTCTTGCTTCTATTATTTCGATTAGTTCAGAACTTTTAATTGTTTTGTTTCTATTTTCACCTTTAAAAGTATTTAATAAAATATCATTGTCATTATCTATAAAAGATTTTAAAGCTAATCCGTATTGTTTCTTTAGTTTATCTGCTTCTTCTTCCGAAATATTTAATACTAATGCAATATCATTTGTAATACTATTTCCGCCAAGTGGAATTGTATTAGTATATAAATACGAAGAACCTTCGAATACACCTATATCTGTATTCCCAGCACCCATATCTAGTATCATAACATTATCATGTAATTCATTGTTGTCTAAAATTAAATTTCTTTGTGCTAATGTTGTTGGTACTAAACCATCTACATCTATTCCAGCTTTTTTAAATATAGATGATATTTGTCTTACATATTCTTTATCTGCTAATATAATTTGAGCTTTTAAAGTAAAGCTTGAGCTCAAACTTCCTACTGGATCTTCTGTAGTCTTTCCAGTATCTAAAATAAATTTATCTGGGACTATATCTATTGAGACTTTTCCTTCTGGAATATCTATATCTTTAACTTGCATAATTGCTGTTTGTACATCTCTTAATGATATTCCTGAATATTTATCTCTTGCTTCTTTTGTTATACTATTTTGTACTATTGTTGTATATTTACCAGGAATAGTAACATATGCAGAGTTTACTCTTAATCCTGATTCATCCTCTATTTTGTCTAATACTTTTACTAAACTATTTGAAACTTCTTCTTCATTAATAATTTTTGTTTTCTTAATACCTGTGCATTTATAGGAACTACTACAAATAATTTCTATTTGATTAAAATTATTTACTTCTCCCACAACTGCTGCAATTCTTGAAGTTCCAATATCTATTCCAACGATTATATCTCCTATTGCCAAGTTAGGTCTCCTCCAATTTACTTATCTCTTAACTAGTGATAGAATATTATATTTTAAATAAAATGTCAATAGTTGTTGTTATATTTTTGTAACCTTTTTGTAATAATGATGTAATAAAACATTTGTTATAAATTTTGACATTTTTCGCCATAAAATGATAATTAATAAAAGGACTAATGTCCTTTTATTAATATTCTATTTATTTTTCAGTTCTCCTTCTTATATTTGTACGTTTTTTCATATTTTATGCTTTTTTAATTGATTTTTCTTTTTGTTTTTTCTCCATCCAATTAGTCCATTTTTCAATGTAATATCTACGTATTATAGCTAAATCTATAAATATTCTACCTACAAATACTATAATGGCTGCAAGAGAAATATCTACATTTAATTTATTTCCCAAATATGTTAATAAAACAGCTGTTATACTATTTATAAAAAATCCTGAAACAAAAACTTTCATATCGAAATTCTTTTGTACTACAGATTTTATACCTCCAAAAACTGAGTCTAGTGCTGCCATTATTCCAATAGCTAAATATCCAGAAACAGAATATGGTATTAATGGTGAATTAAGTCCTAAAATTGCACCTATTATACATCCAACTAATATCGCTATTAAAACCAATTTAATTCCTCCTCTTTTAATCTATAGTAATTCCCTCATCTATCTCGAAATCACCATCATATTTTAAAATCTTAATATTATTATCTTCTGTAATTGATATATTTTTCCCATTTGCTGTCATATCATCAGAAAAACCACCTTTAGCAGTAATACCACTTTCTAAGTATTTCTGATTTCCAATTACTTGTATGGTATAAGGTGAAGATAATCTTGTACCATTAACCACTATGTAAGAATCTACATCAGCAAACTCTGTTAAATTAGTTACCCTTTGTCCATTAACAGATATTGCTTCTGCCTCTGCAGTTTTTAGTTCATTCATTAAATTTATTAAATCTTCTGCAATTATATTAGAGGTACCATCTGATAAATTTATAATAATGCCTGCTCCCTCTACATCATTCTTTCCTAAATACAAATCTGCTTGTTGTAATTCCTTATCTAATAACTCAGATGCAGCCTGAGTGTCATCTATCTTATTTTTATATTCTTCTAAATTTGTTTTAGCTTGTTCTAATTGATTTGCAGTATCATCATATTTAATTTGCCAAGAATCTAATTCTTCTCTTAACTCGCTTTCTCTTTTAGTAGTCAAGGAAGTAATATCTGTTTGATTCACAACTTTAAATTGCATAAACATTACATATACTAGAATAAAACACATTATTCCCATAATTACTGTCATTGTAATTTTACCTTTTTTAATTTCTTTCAAGATTATTTTCACCTCCTATTCTGCTTCTTGTGCATATTTGAAATTAATAACACCATTATATTTTTCTACTGTAACATTACTTTGTAGTTTTACAGTAATATCTATTCCATAGTCTTCTCTTAACCAGTCTATGTATCCGCCAGGTCTTTCTAATGTATCGAAACTGCCGCCAACTGCTTTTATAACAAAAGGTGTACCTACAATTTCTCCATTTACCCTTGTAATATTACCCGCACAATTAATTGAAGTAGTAGGAATTATTCGTTGGTCATTTATTGATATCGCTATTGCACCTGCATTCTTTAATTCATTTACAATTTTTAATAGATCAATTTCATGAACTAAATAATTGCTTATATCATCTCCAGCAGTTACAGAAGAAACACTAGCAGTTTGATTATCTTTTAATGTAATTACAACGCCTTCTCCTGTTACATCATTTAAGCCCAATATTGCATTATCTTTTTTAAGTTCTTCTTGCTTTACTGAAGCACTACTATCATTATCTGTTACTTTCGTTCTATATTTCTCTAATTCCTTATTTACTTTTTCAAGTTCTGCAAAAGCATTATCATATTTCTCTTTGCTTTTTAGCACTTGATCTCTTAAGTCATTATTTGCATAGTCTGGATTTGAAATACTAATATTGCTTTGTACAGTCCTAATCTGAACTACTATTCCAGATGTTAATAATATACATAATATGCCTATTACTATACTTATACTAAAATTCTTTTTGTTATATTTGATTTTCAAAATAACCCTCCTTTATACATTTTCTCTAAAGTATGGCATCTTATTTGAATCGTTAATAAATATTTGTCCGTTTTTGCCCTCTTCTCTAGTTAATATTTCTTTTAATGTTAGAATCTTATCATTTATATTTGTCTCATCACCCAAATAAGCTACTTTACCTTTTGAAGGTAATTCAAATTTGTAATCATTATCATTCGAAATATCTATGTATGTAATTATATCATAAATTTCATTACTTTTTGCTGCCCTTAAAAATTTTTCTACCGTTAATAACTTATTACAATCTTCATCTATTAATTTGTTTCCTACTAGTATGTTTTCTTGGGCTGTTGAATATCCTCGAATTATAGGTAAATTTGCATTTTCGTTTGATATTTCTAATATATTTCCGTTTCTATCTATATAAACAAAAGCATTTCCAAATTCTAATTGATATTTCGTCTCTCTTTCTGTAACAATAATTTCCACAGCATCAGGAATCTTCCTTTTTACTTCTACTGTATCGATATACGCATTTTCTTTCACATTTTTTTCAATTTGTCTAGAAGAAAATCTAAATATATTTTCATTCATATTTATTTTTGATAGACTTTCTATTTCTTCTGTATTAATTTTACTGTTTCCTTGCACATTTATATTTTTAATATTAAATACTGGTGAAATAAACAAAAATAGTAATATTCCTATAATTATTGCAAAAAGAAGTAATATTTTCAATATAATTTTTAATATTCTAAATCTTTTTTCTCTTTTTTGTCTTCTTTTTCTTTCTTCCTCATATGGAATTCGTTTTACATTCTTATTTTTCTTAGCTTGTCCTTTTTGTGCTGGGCGAACTTTGTTAGGCTCTTTATCGGTTACATCAAATTTATTTTGTGGTCTAACATCTTGTTTTTTATTTTTTTGTTTCTTAGTTTTCTTTTTGGGCTGCTTTTTTTTAGCACTCTTTCCATTTTTAGGTGGTAATACAGTAACTCCTATAACTATTTCATTATCTATATTGAACATATCATCATTCATAGGTTCCGGATTTACCTTTTTTAGTTTCTTTTTAGGGTGCTTCTTTTTATTCTGCACCCTTTTATTCTTATTGTCTTTACTTAAATAATAAAAGTCTAATTCATTATTTTTTTTCTTTTTCAATTATTTCACCTTCTCCTACGTATATATTTGCCCCTAATCTTCGTAATTTTTCATCTATATTTTCATATCCACGTAAAATATATCCTATATTAGATATAACAGTTTTTCCTTTTGCATTTAATGCTGCTAATACTAAAGATGCTCCTCCTCTTAAATCTGTTGCTTCTACTTTTGCAGCATTATACCTTTTTATTCCTTTTATTATAGCTGTTCTTCCTTCTATTGTTACTCTAGTTCCCATTCTTTTTAATTCAGAGAAATACTTGTATCTATTTTCGAATATATTTTCTACTATAATGGACGTTCCTTTAGCCACTCCTAAACAACTTGCTATTATTGGCTGCATATCTGTCGGGAAACCAGGATATGGCATTGTTTTTAAATTGCATGATTTTAGTCTATTTTTTGCTGTTAAATTAATTTCTTTTTCTTTAAGGTTAATTTCACATCCCATTTCCTCTAATTTATATACAATTGGAATAATATGTTCTATTCTAACATTTTTAATAGTTATATCTCCATTTGTAATGGCTGCAGCACATAATAAGGTACCTATTTCTATTCTATCTGGCATTATTTCATATTCTATATTTGCTTCTAATTTTTCTACGCCAACAATTTTTATATCCTTTGTGCCTGCTCCAGAAACAGAACCACCTAGTTTATTTATATAATTTTGTAAGTCCACTATCTCTGGTTCCATAGCTGCATTTTTTATATATATTACTTTATTTGAAAGTGCTGCTGCCAATATTATATTTTCTGTTGCTCCTACACTTGGGAAATCTAATGTAATTGTACCAGCCACCATGTTGCTAGAATCACAAAATATTTCTCCATTTTCTTCTTTTATAGTTATTCCTAAATCTTTAAATGCCTTTAAATGTAAATCAATTGGCCTGGCACCTATGTCGCACCCACCGGGATATGAAAATGTTGCTTTCTTTACTCTACTTAATATTGCTCCAGCCAAAATAACAGATGATCTCATTTGTCTCATTAATTCATCAGGAATTTCATAATTATCTATATTGCTAGAATCTATTATAATTTTGTTTTTTTCTTGGTTTATTTTACATCCTAATAATCTCATAATATCAAACATAATCTTGGTATCATGAATATCTGGTACATTTTTTAAGACTGTCTTGCCTTTATTTAAAATAGTTGCAGCCAATATTGGAAGTGAAGAATTTTTAGATCCTGAGGATTCTATTTCTCCTTCTATTTTTTCCCCACCATTTACTATGTAACTTTGCATAATCATATACCACCTTTCATAACGCTTTTGCTATATATTATGTTTTCCAGTTACAAAAGGTGTATATTGTAGCTTTTTCTTGTAATATATCAAAAAATAATTTATTCGCAAGCTTTAGCTATTTCTTTACCAAAATCTAGGCATTCTTTAATGTTTTCTTCTGTTGGTGTCCACATACATCTTAATCCATCATTGATAAGTGTAAAACCAGCTTTTTTTAATTCTTCATTTAACAATTTTACTGCTTCACCACTCCAACCATAGCTTCCAAATGCTGCAGCTTTTTTTGTTTTTAATTTTAGTCCCTTAATCATTTCCATTATTCCTGCTATAGAATATAAATATCCATTGTTTACAGTTGGTGACCCAACGACTATTTCTTTAGCTTTAAATACTTCTGCTACAATTTCAGTTTTATCTGATTTTGCAGTATTTATTACTTTTACTTCTATTTCTTTATTAGCTTCCCTTATTCCTTTAGCAATTACTTCTGCCATTTTTCTAGTATCATTCCACATAGTATCATATAATATTGTAATTTGATTTTCTGAATAGTTATCTGCCCATTTATAATATCTATTTATTATATCTGATGAATTTTCTCTCCAAATAAGTCCATGGCTTGGGCATATCATATTAATTGGTATATTCATTCTTAAAATTTCATTTATTTTATTTTTTACCATCATACTAAATGGTGCAACAATATTCGCATAATATTTTATTGCCTCACTATATAAAACACATGGATTTATTTCATCTGCATATAAATGTTCTGATGCAATATGTTGGCCAAAAGCATCATTACTAAATAATATATTCTCTTTATCCATATAAGTAAACATTGTATCTGGCCAGTGAAGCATTGGAGCTTCTATAAATGTTAGTGTATGTTTTCCTATATTTAATGTATCTCCTGTTTTTACAGTTACAAAATTCCAATCTTCATGGTATTGTCCTTTTATTGATTTAACGCCATTTGCTGTACAATAAATTGGAGTATTTGGTATTTCTTTCATAAGTTTTGGCAAACTTCCACTATGATCTACCTCTCCATGATTTGCAATTATATAATCTATTTTATTTAAATCTATTTCTTTTTTTAAATTTTCTACAAATTCTTCGTCAAATGGTTTCCAAGCTGTATCTATTAAAACAACTTTTTCATCCTCTATTAAATAACTATTATATGATGAACCATTTATTGTGTTATATTCATCTCCATGAAATTTTTTTAGTTCCCAATCTGTCTTTCCAACCCATTTTACATATTCGTTAATTACTTTTGACATATTAATCCTCCTTATATATCATTTTTTTAATATTATCTATTTCCTTTTTTGCTTGTAAATATCCGTATTTATAGCATTTATTAGATTGCTTAAAATCAAATGGATTTACATCTTTTGTATCAATTTCTATAACATAATCTGCTTTTTTTACTTCTTCCCCTTCGATCTTTGAAAACATTATATCTATTGATTTATTTAAGGTTGATCTTAATCCAATTGTTCTTGATGTCTTATTTAATTTAAATCTTACAGCAATAACTTTATTTGCTCCTATTTTTTTAACTTCTTCAACTGGTATATTGTCAAGTATTCCACCATCTACAAATTTATGTTTATTATAAATGCATGGTGCAAAAATAGCTGGATATGACGAACTTGCTCTTACTGCCACTGATATATCTGCTTTATTCAAATATTTGTCATTTATTTTTTCCATGTTAGTAAACACATATTTCTCGGAATCTCTTAAATCAACCGCTGGAATTACAATAGGAATTTTTAAATCTTTCATTTTTTTTATTTTTTTATATTTTCCAGCCTCTTCTATTGCAAATGCAATATTTTCTCCAGAATACAGCCCTCCTGCTTGTATACTTAGCAATTTCTTCCCTCTAGGATCTGTATACATTGCACTATTTTTAAATATTAACTTTGAAAAGTAATTAAATAATTTTAGCATTTCGTTTGGAGTATATTCCATTGCATAAAGAGCTGCTACGATGCTTCCTATACTTGTACCACCTACAATATCTACTTTTATGTTTTCTTCTTGCAAAGCCTGTATTACACCTATATGTGCAGCTCCCTTTATTCCTCCACCAGACATAGCTAATCCTAATTTCATTTAATCACCGCCATTTATATCTTAGAATTTATAAATTCATTTCCAATTTTCTTCATATCTAAAATACTTTCTTTAGTTTGATTTTCTTTAAAATCAAATCTATCAATTATTTTATTAAAATAATCTTTTTCTTTTAATATTTCAAAACTTATTTTATATTGTAAATCATATATAAATGCAATCATTTTTACTAATTTATCTAATTGTGTGTTTTCGGTTATCTTTGATGTATCAATAGTATGATGATTACAAAATTCTGTTAGCATTTCTTTATTTATTATCGCTTTCTCTACTTTTTCAGTTTCGTTTTTCCAATATGTTGTTGCTGACAATCTTAAAATATCTATTTTGTCTGCATCTCTTAGAATTTTACAATATAATATTTTTTCTTCTGTTAAAGCATCTTCTATCATATTTTTGTTATGATTTCTAATTGCTGCATATATTATATCATCATATTTATTTTCTTGTATAAACTTTCTCATAAAATTGTTTTCTTTTAAGATTTCCACACCTCTACTTGCATGATCATATGTTTCAAAATTTACAAATGTAGTTTCCTTTTTTACTGCTTTATATTCTTCAAATCTTGCAATATCATGTAAAAGTGCAATAAGTTTTGTAAGTTTTATTTCTTCTTCATTTAAATTTAAACTTTTAGCTATTGTTTCACTTAAATTCATTACATTTATTGTATGAATATATTTGCGTTCTATATTTGCATTGTCTTTATCAAATAAATTTCTATATCTAATAAATTCTTCTTTCGCATTATCGATATTTATCATTTTGTTCTTCCTTTACATTTTAATAACTAATTTATCAAATTTAGCTTTTATATATTTTTCTAATTTCATTGTAAATTCATCAGATTTTATTTCTTTTTTTGCAACCATATCTAAGCCTTTTTCCCAACTTGCTGTTAATTTTGGATTTAGCATATCTGGCATAGAATAATTTACTATATCGTAAATTGCTTCGCCCTTATTTGTAGGCGTTATTATTTGAGTTTTTGCATTTATTGCAATATATTTTATTTTCTCCAATTTTTTTATAATTTCTGCTCTTGTTGCACTTGTCCCTATTCCTGCACCTTTAATTTGTTCTCTTAATTCTTCATCTTCAATTAGCTTGCCTGCATTTTCCATAGCAAGTATTATTGATCCAGAATTATATCTTGAAGGTGGTGAAGTTTCTGCATCTTTTGTTTCAAAATTTTGCACATTTATTTTTGAATTTTTCTTTAAGGTTGTCAAAATTGAGATATCATTATCTTCTGAATTTTTGGCTTTAGTTGGTTTTAATATTTCTAGATACCCTTCTTTTGTACAAACTTTACCGTTTGCAAAAAAAGATTCTTTGTCTATATCTATAGTTACTGAAACTTTGCTATACTCTGCAGCAGGATAAAATATTGCTAAAAATCTTTTTACGATTAATTCATAAATGTCTTTTTGTAATTTTGGCAATTTATCATAATTATCATATCCTTGTCCTGTAGGAATTATTGCATAATGGTCTGTTATTTTGCTATCATTAACATATTTTGTTTTTATTAAATTAGTAGAATATTTCTCGTCAATCATCTTTTTTAAATAACCTTGAATTTCTTCATTTTTAAAACCTTTAGTAATTCCATTTAAATTTTTAGTAATTTCTTTTGCTACTGCAGTTGAAAGAACTCTCGCATCTGTTCTTGGATATGTTACTAATTTATTTTCGTATAAGTTTTGTATAATCTCTAGTGTTTCGTCAGGCTTTATTTTGAATCTTTTTGTACATTCATTTTGAATTTCTGCTAGATTAAATAATAGTGGAGGATTCTCTTTTTGTTTGCTTTTCTTTACTTCTCTTACTATTGCTTCTTTATCTTTTAATGATAAAATAAAAGCTTTTGCATCATCTAATCTTTTGAATCCATTATCATTATATAGTTTATTAGAATTATATAATTTTGAAGCTTCTGTTACTTTCCATTCTGCTTCAAAACTAGATTTTTCATCTCCGAATTTTCCTATTATTTTATAATATTTAGTTTTAACAAAGTCTCGTATTTCTCTTTCCCTTGAAACCACCATTCCAAGTACACATGTCATAACTCTTCCTACTGAAATAGATGCTTTATCTTCATTTATTTCTTTTGCTAATTTTCTACCATAGATGATTGAAAGTAATCTTGAAAAGTTAATTCCTATTAAATAATCTTCTTTTGCTCTTAAATATGCTGCATCTGATAAACTATCATATTCTGATAAATCTTTTGCATTTTTTATTCCTTTTATTACTTCTTCCTCTGTTTGTGAATCTATCCAAACTCTTTTTTTAGTTTTGCCTTCTGGATGTATCATTTGATCTACTAAACGATATATGTATTCTCCTTCACGCCCGGAGTCAGTGCTTACATATATAGTTTTAACATCTTCTCTATTTAATAATTCTTTTATTGTATTAAATTGTTTTTGTACATTTGGAATAATTTCATATTTCCATTCTTTTGGTATAAATGGTAGTGTGTCCAATCTCCAGAATTTTAATTTTTCATCATATTTTTCTGGATAACTCATTGTTACTAGATGTCCTACACACCATGTTACTAGCCATTCATCACTTTCTAAGTATCCATCTTTTCTTGTAGTATTTATTTTTAATGCTTTTGCCATTTGCATAGCTACAGATGGCTTTTCTGTTATTAGTATATTTTTATCCATTGAACTCTCCTTACTGCTGTTTAATTATATAGTATTTGGTAGTAAATTACAATGTCTAAAATGTGATTTATTAGTACTGTTTTTTCATTCTAATAAGAAAACCCACCAATCAATAATCAAATTATTGATTGGTGGGTTCGTAGCTAGTTAGAAATCAGAAAAGGAATCCTACATCATTCTTATTAACGATGTTATAGCCAGTCCGTCCATCTTTAGTAGTAATAATCTGTACTCCTTTTTGAAGTCTTGTGCCTTTTACCTGAAATGATATTGGCTCGGTACAGAGCCTACTGGATTTTGCAATTAAAGCTTCAGGGATATTCACTTTCCTTCCACCTTTGGCTTTGCTAAGAATTGTTTTCACCCTCTCTAAGACTCCAGGGTTACTGTAACAATAATCACCAGTTCTCAAGCGACGTCCTGCCTGAAAAATAAAATCTCTTTCGTTAAGTTCCAGTTCATCCATACAGGATGCTTTCATCGGATTATTACCAATAATTTCAGGTCCTTTTATTTCGTCCCACTCCGGATTATATATAATACAATACCCTACATGTCCTTCTGTGGTTACGACATAGTTAAATGTTCCCTCGTATCCAGCTCCATCACCTGTACGCATAAATTCAATATTCGGTTGTCCCTGTAAAAGAGCATATCTCTCTTCATTTTTTTTCTGAAATACCATTATTGGTATTTTCCTGTACAACTTTTTTATACCAAAAATTGAACTGCTAGTAACGATTAGGAAATCAGTGTTTTCAACCTCAACATTTTCACTCTTAAATGCCTTAAATCTGGCCAACTGACTAAATGATACTCTTTCTGTTGAAATTAAATCGAGTTCCTTTCCTTCAGGTTTGGTATCCCGCCGCCCCTTAATTAATTGTTGATTCATAGTAATTCTCCCTTCTTTTATGAATCTTTAACATTTTTGCTACATTTTTATTTTAGCACACTTTACATAATTATGGCAACCCTTGTTAGCTAAAACAGCCAATTCGTTTAGTATTCTTCGCTATTAATATTCTCCAAAAAAGCAATAAATTTCCCCCAGCCTAGCTGGGGGTTTTCATAAAACAAAAAGGCGCCTCACATCAGCGCCCTTTGCTTATATTACACATTGTACCCCCAATCTCCATCCACATCGTAGATAATCTGATAGAGTCCATGCAAGCCATCAATTACCCTTTCAACATTTATGGGCATTTCTATGATTTGCCCGTCTACCAGGACTTTCTCGAAGAAGAAGTCTCCTGGATTCATTTTCTTTCCTGTAAGCGCAAGAAATATTCCTTCTTCTAGATGAATGGTTGCTTTAATACCTGTAGGTTCACGAAGTTTCTTCTTTACATTAAGTCCCTGCAGATTTCCTCCAACTTCGGAGTCTGAATGTGCCTCTTCAATTAAAATATCATAAGTACCTTTTTTTCCAAATATCTTGGCACTCATGCTTATAAATTGTATATCTTTACCGCTTATCTTCTCTAGATAGTCATTTAATCCTTTCCTATCTAGTTGAATATGCCGCAAAGACATCTCAGGTTTGGAAATTATTTCTGGTTCCAATTCTTCTTTATAGAAAACTTTACCGTTTCTTACTACAATCTCTCTCATAGTATGTCCTCCCCTTATCAACTGTTTTGCATAGCTAACTATTATTATACTAGTTTTACATAATTTATTCAACTCTAATTTACTTATATCATTGGATTTTTTTGATTTTCTTTTAAAAAACCTTGACTTTTTAGGGTTCTTGTAATAAAATTATTATGCTAATTTTATGAATTAGCCTTAAAATAGTCAATAAGTAATAATTATATAAGCCTCTCCCCGGTAGTTTATATATTTAAAGCTTATTATATAAATTAAAAATTTGAATGGAGGGTAATTTTACCATGAATAATACTACATATAGTGTAAAAGGAAATGAAATCGAAAGTAAATGGTATATTTTAGATGCAGCAAATAAACCAGTTGGTAGAGTTGCAACAGAGGCTGCAAGATTATTAAGAGGAAAACACAAACCAACTTATACACCAAACTTAGATGTTGGTGATCACGTAATTATAATAAACTGTTCAGAAGCAACATTTACAGGAAAAAAATTAGATCAAAAATTCTATAGACGTCATTCTGGATATCCAGGAGGATTAAAAGAAACTTCTGCAAGAGTTATGATGGCAGAAAAACCAGAAAGAGCAATGATGATTGCTGTTAAAGGAATGCTTCCACACAATTCTTTAGGAAGAAAAATGTTAAAGAAATTAAGAGTATATGCTGGTAGCGAACATGAAAACATGGCTCAAAAACCAGAAATATGGAATTTCTAATATAGAATTATAGGGTATATCCCTTAAAAAATTAAGGAGGAATTTTTAAATGGCAAAGGCAGGAGAAAAAATAATGTTCTATGGAACAGGTAGAAGAAAAAATGCAATAGCTAGAGTTAGATTAGTTGAAGGAAAAGGAAATATAACAGTAAACGGAAAAAATTTAGATGAATATTTTGGTTTAGAAACATTAAAATATATTGTAAAACAACCTTTAAACGTAACAAACACAGCAGATAAATTTGATGTTATTTGTAAAGTTCAAGGTGGTGGATTTACAGGTCAAGCAGGGGCTATAAGACATGGTATAGCTAGAGCTTTAAATGAAGCTAATTTAGAATACAGACCAGCATTAAAATCAAACGATTTCTTAACAAGAGATCCTCGTATGAAGGAAAGAAAGAAATATGGTCTTAAAAAAGCTAGAAAAGCTCCACAATTCTCAAAAAGATAATATTTATCAAATATATACTTCGGAAGTTTTATACCTCCGAAGTTTTCTTATTTTAATCAAACTAAAAACAACCTCTAATAATACAATTAAAGGTTGTTTTATATTTTACATTATCTAGATATTGAAGTAGCTGATGCAGTTGTTAAGTTTCTTACAGGTGCCATTAATACTTTACCTGTACCTCTATATACATTTACAAGTCCTTCCCCTGAGACAGCTGAGCCTATTAAACTCTTTGTAGATTTTTCTACTGTAAAATCAAGTCCTTTAGACCATGCAACTGCAAAGTTTCCATCTATTCTTAATACATCATTTTGTAATTCTACTTCTACTAATTCTTCTCTTGGTACAGGTGATTCTAATGCCACAAATCCATTTCCTGAAAGACTTAAATTGAATAATCCTTCATTTCCTAGTACTGCTGAAGATAAATTACTGCGCATAACAACATTTTGTCGTATTTTAGATTCACAAGCTAAAAATAACCCGTCATCTAATACTATTCCTCCATCCCAAGTAGATAAATCTTCTAATAGAATATGTTTGTATGTAGGTTCTAAGACTAACATTCCTGTTCCTCTATATTTTGGTTTTACTGCACTTTCTTTAGTAACACTACCTTTTATTGCTTTACCAAAAAAATCTCCGACCCCTTTAACATCGGCTACTGCTTCAACATTACCAACAGACCATTGCATTGCACCTGAGCTTATTGTATATTCATTATCTTCTAAATTTATAAGTAATTGTCTTTTTCTTACATTCATTCTTGAGCAATAATAAGCAGTTATAGCAGTTGATGGCATTACACTTAAATCACTCATATATTCTATAACCTTCATTCCTGCTTTTACATCTGCTACACGAATATCATCATTATCTTGTAAATTATTAATTTTATACATAATAAATTCCCCCTCCTTATTTCATATTTAAGATGATTATATAAATTATATATTTTATTGTCAATTTTAAATTTATTTAAAAAAAGAAAACAGTTGCAGAGTTTTGACAACTCTGCAACTGTTCTTGGTGTGAAAGAAGATTAGTAAATTAATATTGCAACTGCCCCTTTAGGACAAATTACATTTTTAGTACTGTTATAATTATATGATACAATTATTCTGCCTTTCTTTTTTTCGTATTCTAAAGGTAAATCTGCATAACCATTATTGACTACTACAATAATTTTATTGTAATTTTCTAGGTCTTTCTTTTTATTAGTATTTACCCTCTCGAACACAAACTTATCTTTGGTTAGTTCCAAGACATTTGTACCTGCTGTTCGCAAAAATTTATATTTTTTACGAATCTTTAATAGTTTTCTTTTATATGACAAGATATCTTTGTCAATTCGATTCCATGGGAAAGATTTCCTATTGGCAAGATTTCCGTATCCCTGAATGCCAACTTCATCCCCGTAGAAAATTGAAAATATCCCCGGCCAAAATGTTAAAATAAAATCTTCTAATTTTAACATTTTCTTGGCTCGCTTATATGTCTCTTTTGGTAAGGCATATGTTGATTGCCATTGCCTGTCATATTCATCTTTAATATTCCAAGGCCATTCTCTTTTCTCGTCTCCTTTTTCTCGGAAATATCCTTCATTAGCAAATAGATTTACCTGTCTACTCATGTCATGAGTAGATGTAAAGTTCATTTCGGTAAAAAGTGTATCATCCGGATACTCGCTAAACTCCTCATTAATTTTTTCTTGCAAATAAACTTCATCTTGCAAATTCAGATAATCCATTACAGGAGCCATCAGATAGTAATTCATAGTTGAATGAGCACTCTTCCCATCGGAAATATAATTTCTATTCATCCTGAATGGGTTTTTCCAGACTTCTAGTATCATAAGGAAATCTGGTTTATTTCTTCTGCAAGCTTCTGCCATGAGATTGATAAAGTAGTCTGTTAAATCATCTGCAACATCAACTCTTATTCCATCGATTCCAAGTGAAAACAAACGGTCAATTATCCCATTTACTCCACATATATAATCTTGAAACTCTTTTGAGTCTTTATCAAACACTACTTCATCTGGTATGCCCCACCAGTAATCAAAAATTATTTTTCCATTCTCAATTCTAGTTTTGAAAAATGGAAAGTATCTTGAATTTTGCCCTTGGTAGGCGCCTGGTTCCTTATACCTCCCGGACTTATTGTAATATTTGCTATCCTTTCCGGCATGATTAAAAGCCACATCAACTATGCCTTTCATGTGCTTACGGTGAAGAGCTTCGAATAGACGCTTAAGATCTTCTTCATCACCAAAATATGGATCTAGTCTTTCAAAATCGTCAGCATCATATTTGTGGTTGGAGGAAGCTGTAAATATCGGACCAAAATATATAATATCTATTCCCAAATTCTTAAGGTAATCCAATTTACTTTCGATTCCTTTAAAGTTTCCTCCATATGAATCTCTAGCCCATTCACCATTTTCATCAGGACCTACAAGTGGTGGTTCGTCCCAAGATTTATGGATTCTTCTCTTTCCAAATTCTTCAATCGGAACACTATAATCTCTGCAAAACCTATCAGGCATAATATGGTACATCGTTGCACCTTTCGCCCAATCGGGTGCTGCAAAATTGACAGATAGCTTTGAAAAGCTAGTTTCATAATACTTTGTCCATTCAGACCTAAAAGAAAATTTGTACCGATAAATTGCCCTTGTGTTTAGAAATATTTCTTTTCCAAAATAAGCATATTCATCATCATCTTGTTTCATATATTCCAAATGTACTTCTTGTATTTTATCACCAATAATAAGTACTTTTACTTCATCGAGCCAGCCATACATACGTATATTAATCCGTACATTAAATTTGACTTTTGCTCCTTCCTTCTTCTTCTCACGTAACTGTGCACTATGGTAAAATCCTTCCATAGTAACCTCTCCTTTCTTAGTCAAAGAAATAAATATCTATATCAACTCCTTTACACCGATTATAACTTTATTATCTTTTTTTTAGTTTGTCAAATCTCTTAAAAAGCGCTTTTTATATGGTTTACTACATAATGCTCTTTTATTTGATAAATCTCTATCACATCAAACCTAATTTCAGAAAATTGTATTTTTTCTTTATATAAATAGTATTTCGTACATTCTTTTATTTTATTTATCTTAATTTCATCTATAGCATCTATTGGGTGTCCAAATCTATTATTACTTCTGGCTTTAACTTCTACTATAACAAGAGTTCTATCATAAAAAGCAATTATATCTATCTCTCCTCTTCTGTTTCTATAATTTCTTTTTAAAATCTTATATTTCATTTTTTCTAAATAACGTGTAGCTGTGTCTTCACCTTTTTTTCCTAGATTATTCATACCTTTACAAACATATCTCCTGGTAATGCTCTAATGTATTCATTTAACTCTAACATAGTTAATTGTTCACTAACATCTTGTATTGGTAATTCTGCTCTTCTACATATAGTATTAATATCTATTGGCATATTACCAATAATTTCATAAACGTTTTTATATTTAATAGGAACATTCTTACTTTCATATTTCCATTCCTGTTCAATATCTTTACATTTATTCATATTTATTTCTCTTAATATGTCTTTTACATTGGTTACCAGTTTTGCTCCTTTCTGTATTAATGAATTAGTTCCTATTCCTAATTTACTATCTATATTACTAGGAATAGCGAACACCTTTTTCCCTTGCTTAAAAGCTAAATTAGCAGTAATTGTACTTCCACTTCTGTATCCCGCTTCTATAACTAATACACCAAAAGCTAGTGCACTAATTATTTCGTTTCTTCTTTGGAAATTTTTTGTATTAACCTTTTCTTCTGGTGGATACTCTGATATAACACACCCGTTATTTTCTAATATTTTATTAAATAATTCCTTATTTTCCTTTGGATATATATTATTAAATCCAGCACCTAAAACAGCTATAGTTCTTCCAACATTATTCATAGCAGATATGTGTGAAATTGAATCAATTCCTATTGCTAATCCACTTATAATACATATTCCATTTTGAGATAACGCTGTTGAAAATTTTTTTGCTTGTTTCCAACCATATTCACTACAATTTCTTGATCCGACAATTGCAATAATCTCTTTATTTAGCAACTCAAAATTTCCTTCCACATATAAGTTTAATGGTGGTGATTTCAATTTTAATAATTCTTTTGGATATGTATTCTCTTTATAATTTATAGTTATTATTTCTTTACACTTCCTTTTTGTAAAATTTATTATCAATCTTATATTGAATTGCCTCTGCTATACAAGATACGTCTATCTTCTCGTTATTACTTAAGTCTGCAATAGTTCGTGCTATTTTTAAAATATTATTATATGTTCTTATATTAAGTTTATATTTTGCATATACTCTTTCTAAAAAGCTTTTACTATCTTTATCTAAGATACAATACTTTTTTATTTGTGAAGTGTTCATTTCAGAATTCGTATCTATATTTTCTTTGGCAAATCTTGTCTTTTGAACATTTCTTGCCACTTCTACTCTTTTCCTGATATCTTCACTTCTTTCTATTTTTTTATTAGTATATATCTCTGAATATTCAACATTTGATATATTTAATTGTATATCAATCCTATCCAGCATTGGACCGCTTAACTTTGATAAATACTTTTTTATTTTAGTTTCTGAACAAGTACATTTTTTATCATAACTTCCAAAGTAACCACATGGACAAGGATTCATAGCAGCCATCAAAACAAACTTACACGGATATTGTACAGATGCATGTACCCTATCTAATTTTATAGTATGTAAATCTAGTATAGTTCTTAACATCTCTAATTTTTTACTATCAAATTCTGCAAATTCATCCATAAATAATATTCCTAAATTAGCTAATGTAATTGCACCCGGCATTGGATTTCTCCCACCGCCAATAAATGATGCTAAAGTTATATTTGGATTTACCTCTATAAAAGGTCTTTTATGTATGATTTCATTTTCTTTAGTTAGGCCAAGTATACTATTAGTTTTCGTTATTTCTATAATTTCATCATAAGTAAGTTTAGGAAATATCGTTATTAACCTTTTGGCAAGCATTGTTTTACCAACACCTGGTGGACCAATTAATAGACAATTATGATTTCCTGCCGCCACAATCTCGAGTGCTCTTTTAACCTTTTCTTGGCCATAAATCTCCGCAAAATCTATGTCATACTCTACTTTAGCATAATGTTCTATTTGACTTATATTTTTTTCTATGGGTATTTTCGAATTAATTTTTTGAATTAAATCTTTTAAAGAATTAACACTTACGATTTCTAAATTATTTACTAACCTAGCTTCATTAATATTAGAATTTGGTATATATACCCTTTTAAATCCATTTTTTTGTGCTGATAAACACCTGGGTAATACACCTTTTACAGAATTAATATTTCCATTATATGATATTTCACCTATAAAAATTGATGAATCAATATTTTCTTTTTGAATTATACCTAAATTACTTAATATTCCCACCGCTATTGCTAAATCAAAAGAGGATCCTTCTTTTCTTATCTCTGCTGGTGCTAAATTTACACTTATCTTTTTTCCCACTAGTTTTATTCCACTATTTTTTATAGCAACAGTTATCCTTTCTTTTGATTCTTTTATGCTTGTTCCTAACATACCTACCATATCCCAATGTGGTATTCCTGCTGCTAAATCTACTTGTGCTTCTACTACAGTACCTTCTGTACCATTTAATGCAATTGTATTTACTATTGATAACAAATTTATTCTCCTAAAAATATAATTATAGATTTATTCTAAACCGTAAATAGACATGTATAATAAATTGGAGTTTATTTAATTATAGGAAAAGCACCACCTCCTACTATTATTAACTTTTTTATTAAGGGTTTTATTTAGATTATAAATTATTTGAAATTAGTTTTGATATAAAAAACGATTTAGAATAAATCTGTCTTTTATATATCACATTATTTTGTGTTTGTAAATAGTTATTTATTATTTTTCTTTATTATTTTTGATTATCTCTTTTTTCTCCTTTTTTCGACATTTTTCTCACTTTTAAATATTAAGTTTCTCTGTGTTTTTGGTAATTTCTACATAAAAATAATAGAGAAAAGAACTTATCCTAGTTCTCTTCTCCAATAAAATAGATACTGCTGAGCTATTCCTTCTAAATTTCCAAATTTATCATTTGCTAATTTTAATATCTCTTTTTTGCTTACATTTTTCTCATCTTCTTTATGAATATATAAATCATTCATAACTCTTCTTACCCATACATCAATAGGAAATACATCAAATCTTTTTAATGTAGAAAATAGCAAAATACAATCCGCAACTTTCGGACCAACTCCAGAAAGTTTTAATAGCTCATCTCTTACTTGGTTTGTATCCTTTATTTCATTTAATTTAGAAATATCTACATCCTTATTTAAAATCATTTTAGTAGTCTCATATAGTCTAATATCTCTAAAACCTAAACCCAATTCTCTATATTCTTGAACAGAAACATTGCTTAATTCTTCTGGTGTTGGGAAAGTATAATATTCTTTATTATTATATTTTATTTTTCTGCCATATTTCTTAGACAATCTCTCTATAATCCCTTTAATTCTTGGAATATTGTTATTAGCTGATATTATAAATGAAATTATAGTTTCCCATAAATCTTGGTTCAAAATTCTAATACCTTCTCCATACTTTATGCTTTCTTTCATATTATTATCTACTTTCGCCAATATTCGTTTTATCTTATTATAATCTCTATCTAAGTCAAAATAATCTATTACAGTATTAACAATATCTTTTTCGCAAACACCCTTAAAATATATTCCTTTAGTCGTTTTTTTAACATTTATTACATTATTACAAAAAACTCCTGTATAGCTTCCATCATCTTCCTCATTCCATCTAAAGCATTGTCCACATTCAAATATATCTTTTAAATTAAATGAACTATAATTTTCTAGTAAAAATTCTTGCTGTTTCATATATTCCTCCTACTTAAATCCTTTTCCTAAAACTTCTCTGGCATTTGTTATAATTATAAAAGCATCTTTATCGTTTTCTTGTACGATGTGTTTTATTTTTAGTACATCTCCTCTTCCTGCTGCACACATTAATACTAATCTATCTTTATCCTCGAACATTCCCTTACCATATATCCCAGTTGTTCCTCGTTTTATATATTCACCTATCTCTTTAGATATTTTATCATTTTTTTTAGATATAATAAATATTAGTTTTGAAAAATCTGTACCTTCTACTATAATATCTAGAACCTTTCCCATTAAAATAATTGCTATTGCTGAATATAAACCAATTTCTATTTCTTTAAAAACAACTACATTTAATAGTACAATAGAAGAATCTATAATCATTATAAGGCTACTAGTTTTTATATTTAGATTATATGTTTTTATTAAGCTACTAACTAATTCAGTTCCACCGGTTGTGGCATTTGCATTTAATACAATTCCTGTACCTATCCCTAAAAATACTCCTCCATATACACTCGCCAAAAATACGTCATTTGTAAAAGCCGGAAATTTATCTAAGATATCTATAAATAATGAATATACTATCGAACCTATAATTGAATTTATAACTACTGTTTTTCCTAATCTATAAAATGTAAAAATAAGAATTGGAATATTTATTATGATATTAACAGTTCCTAATGGAATCTTAAACAAATAATATACTATCGTCGCAATTCCTGTTACTCCTCCTGTTGAAAACTTATTAGGTAACAAAAACATTGCTGTTCCAATAGCCATAATTATACATCCTAATATCATAAAACTTAAATTTTTTAAATAGTTTTTTACCATAAAAATCACCTATACTACAATTATTTGTAATATAGGCTGTTTTTATGCTAGTTCTCATTGTCTTCCAAGAAATCTGTATATGTTTTTAATATTTTCATCTTATAATTACCACTTTCTAACTTATCATTTTCAGAAACATGTAATTCTACATCATATACATCTTTTAACTGCACTAAATTCTTATTTTCTAGTCCTTTGATATTATCTATGTCTGAACTATTTACTTCTATCTCAACTTCTTTTACTTTTACATTATATGATTTAATCATTTCTATTATTTTTTCATACCAAATTTCGCTAGCCACTAAATTTCTAAATTGTACCATCGGCATTTCTTCTACACTCTGACTATCTTCTCCTATTTTTATATTTCTTATTTTAGTATGAGTTATTAATTTAATACTTTCTTTTAATCTTTCTATTAACTGAATCTTTGATAATGGAGTAAATTCGTTTTGTTCATATAATCTTTCTACATTTTTATTATAATCAACATTACATGGAATTAATGTTACTTGTTCTGGTTTTAATTTTATAACTTGTCTTACAGTGTTAAAATCGTCAGCTACTGTACTTTCTGGAAGTCCTAATGCTACTTTAATATCTAGTCTAAATCTATATGCCTTTATTTTTTTAGCTATTTTTTTAGCAGTGTCAAATTTATAATCTACTCCTATATTTTTTAAAATATAGTCATTTGACGACTCTATAACTAATACTATTTCTTTTACATTATATTTTTTTAACAATTTTAAGTTGTTTTTGTCAATACTATCTGGAGTTGATGTTATTTTTATTCCCCAAATCTTATACTTTTTTAACAACTTATTAATTTGAATTAATACTTCTTCTTGTTTTTCTATATTAATACTTGTAAAATCTACACCAACTATTTCTAGTAAAGCTTTTTTGTCTTTACTATTTTCGATTTCTTTTGTAATTTCATTACTTACTACTATTTCATCTATTTTTATAGGAATATATATTTTTTCTTTCATGTCTTTTCCTCCTACATTATAGCTGTTCTATTGCTTTTTTTGCTGCTTCCATTTCTGCCGCTTTTTTTGATGTTCCTTTCCCTGTTGCTAGTTGCTTTCCATTACATTTTACTTCTGCTTCAAATACCTTACTATGATCAGGACCACTCTCGTTTAAAATATTATATTCTATATTAACAGTTCCTTTATGTTGTAATTTTTCTTGTAATACAGTCTTATAATCTTTTAGTCCCACATTTTGGCTCGCTATCTTTATTTCATCTTCTAGATTTTCAATTATAAATTTTTGTACAGGTTCTAAGCCACCATCTAAAAAAATAGCTGCAATAACAGCCTCTACGCTATCAGCTAATATTGCTTCATTTTTATTTCCGTTATTTGATAATTCACTTTTTCCTAAATATAAGAAATCACCAAAATTATGCTTTATTGCTATTTTATATAAACTCTTTTCGCAAACAACGCTTGCTCTAACTTTAGTCATTTCTCCTTCATTTAAATTTATATAATTCTTATATAAATAATTACTAGAAATAAATTCTAATATACTATCACCTAAAAATTCTAGTTTTTCGTTACTTTGAACTTTCTTTTCGTAAGCATAAGATGTGTGTGTTAAAGCTGTTTTTAATAAATTTTTATCTTTAAATATATATCCTATATTTTTTTCAAAATTTTCTAACATATTTCCCTCCTAGATGTTATTATTATATAACATTTTTTTGTTTTTGCAAGTAAAGAAAAAAGAAATTCAAAATTGAATTTCTTTTTATCTTGCATCATTTAGATCTTCCAAAGTTTGTGAACTTTTTTCTACTGCCGTTCTTAAACCTTCTTTTACTTTGTCCTTTGTTTCTACTGCTTTTGCTCCTATACCTTTAATAGCTTTTATTGTAGTTTTCTTAGCTTCTCTTCCAAATTCTATTACAGATTTTATTCCCTTTTTAGTAGCACTAATTGTAACGTCTTTTGCATCAACTAATTTATCTCCAACCTTTTCTTTGAATTCAGCCATCTTTACAATTCTTTCTTCTCTCTTTGCTTTTCTTTCTTCTATAATTTGTGGTATTTTCTCATCTTTTATTTCTGTTGCTTTCTCTGCAATTTTATCGACTACATTTGTTTTAAATTTCTTTGCTTTTGGGGTTAATGCACCAACAACTCTTTGCCAAAAGCTTTGTTTTTCAAGCTTAGCCAATGCAGTTTCTTTACTTTCTAATAATTCACTTAGTTTGTCATCTCTATCTTTTTTTATCTCCACTAATCTTTCATCATTATCTTTTATGATTTCACTTATTGCGATTCTATCATTTTTTACTGATTCTAATTTTTGTTGCTCTGGCAATGTTGGATCTTTGGCTTGTAATTGTTTTAATTCCTCGGCTAATTTTACTAGCTTTTCTGGATCGTTTGCTGCTGCTTTAATTTCTCTATTCATATTTTTAACTTCTTGTTTCCACTCTTTGTACTCTGGAGTTTTTCTTTTTTCTTTAATTGCAGAAGAAAGCTCTTTTTGCTCTCCCATTTTATCAATCTCCATGTTTTGCCATTCATCTTGCTCAGCCATTATGTCAAGATAATCATCTTCGTATTGCTGCATAGCTTCTTCTACAGCACTTTTGTATGTTTCCATTGCCTCATTTGCTTCTTCCATATTTTGAGAATATTTTTCAGCTTGTCCTTCCGCATATGCCTTAAAGTCTTTCATTTTAGTTGAAATTGCTGCTTTTTGTTTATTCATAAATATTGCAGCTTTTACTAGCTTTATCTGCGCTTGTACTGTTGTTAACTCAACCATTAATTGAGCTATATTCTTATCTTTTTTCTCTATATCTTGTCTTTCGTCCATTATGCTTCCCCCCTATTCTCTTTCTTGTAAATCTTCCTCTATACTTGCATCTATTTGACTTTTGATATCTACTTCTTTTTTCTCTAGCCTTTTTAGTAATGCTTCTAATTTATCTATATTCTCAATATCATCTAAATCATATATTCTTCCATCAGCTACGATTTTTCCTAATTTTTCTTCCATACAATCACCCTTTTGACATAATATTTTATATAAATTATATATTTTTTATTATATATAGTAAATAACATTAATATTACATTTGTATTTACTTTTTATTACAGACCAAAAAAAAGATACCATAATCTCTCATATGATACCTCTTTTGCTTAATATTAACTATGCATTATCTTTAATATAGTCTACTACGTCACTTACAGAAACGATTTTTTCTGCATCTTCGTCAGGAATTTCCATGTCGAATTCTTCCTCCAATGCCATAATTAATTCTACTATATCTAAAGAATCAGCTCCTAAATCATCTATAAAAGATGCTTCCATTGTTACAGATGTTTCTGCAACTCCTAATTGTTCAACTATAATTTTCTTTACTTTTTCAAATATTTCTTCTTGGTTCATTTAACTATGTACACCTCCTCTCGCATGTTTTTTTCTACTGACTAAACAATAATATATTGTATTCAAAAAGTCAAGCATTATTTTCCTTTTGCTTTAAAAATTCTTCTGTCATTTTCTCTACTGCTTTGTTCTCAACAAACTTTTCAGCTTGAATTATTGTATATTCAAATAATTTGTCGTCACTACTTCCATGTGCTTTAACAACTGGTTTCTTAACTCCTAAAAATAGAGCGCCACCATATATTTTATAATCCATTGTTTTAGCAAATCTATTTATGGCTGGTAAACATGGAATACTTCCTAATATAGATAGAAAGTTACGTTTCAAACTATCTGTTAATGATGTTTTTACAAATTTCCCCAAGCCTTCTGTTGTTTTTAAGAATATATTACCTGTAAAACCATCAGTTACAACTGCATCAACTTTACCAGAAAAAGCATCTCTTCCTTCTATATTACCAATAAAGTTTATTCCTAATTCTTCGGACTTTTCCTTTAATAACTCATATGATAACTTAGTTAACTCGTTGCCTTTTGTTTCTTCTGTACCTATATTTAATAAGCCTATGGCTGGTTTTTCAATTCCAAAAGTATTTCTTAAATATATAGAAGACATCTGAGCAAATTGCAATAAATTTATTGGCTTACAATTTGTATTAGATCCACAGTCCATTAATAATAATTGGCTTTTATATGCTGGAAGGATTCCTGCTAATGCTGGTCTATCTATTCCTTTTATTCTTCCAACAAGTAAAGTTGCTCCTGTTAATAATGCTCCTGAATTACCTGCTGAAATGAATACATCACCTTTGCCTTCTTTTAACAAATTAAATCCAACAACCATGGATGAATCTTTTTTATGTTTTATTGCTATCGTTGGAGTGTCTTCCATTTCTATCGTTTCTGTTGCATTATATACCTTTAATCTTGGAGAAATATCTGATATTTTCTCTTTATTATATAATTCTTTAACTCTATTATTAATAACTTCTTCTTTTCCTATTAATAATATTTCTGTTGACTGACTTACTTCATTAACTGCTTTTACAGCTCCTTTTATGTTGGCATCTGGGGCATTGTCACCACCCATTGCATCTAGCAGTATAATCATATTTGTTTCCTCCAATTATTTAATTTTGACCTATTTATTTTATTATTTCTTTATTAAAAAAGCAATAGTTTCTGACCAAATAGTTTAGTTTTATCAACTTTTACAAAAAAAAGGTACATCGCAAGGATGCACCTTAAATATTTTATATAATATTATTCAAATATTTTAGCAACAACACCTGAACCAACTGTTCTACCACCTTCACGGATAGCGAATCTTAATCCTTCTTCCATAGCGATAGGTGTGATTAGTTCGATTGTCATGTCTACGTTATCTCCTGGCATAACCATTTCTGTTCCAGCAGGTAATTCGATAACACCTGTAACGTCTGTTGTTCTGAAATAGAATTGAGGTCTATATCCATTGAAGAATGGTGTATGTCTTCCACCTTCTTCTTTTGTTAATACGTAAACTTGTGCTGAGAATTTTGTATGTGGATGTATTGATCCTGGTTTAGATAATACTTGTCCTCTTTCGATATCTGTTCTTTGGATACCTCTTAAAAGAACACCAATGTTGTCTCCAGCTTCTGCTTGGTCTAATAATTTTCTGAACATTTCTACACCAGTAACAACTGATTTTTTCTTTTCTGTTGATAATCCAACGATTTCAACTTCGTCAGAAACTTTAACTTCTCCTCTTTCTACTCTACCTGTAGCAACTGTTCCTCTACCAGTAATAGAGAATATATCTTCTATTGGCATTAAGAATGGTTGATCTACTGGTCTTTCTGGTGTTGGGATATAGCTATCAACTGCATCCATTAATTCTTTTATTGGTTTATAAACTTCGTCATTAGGATCTTTAGATGTACTTTCTAGTACTTTTAAAGATGATCCTTTTATAACTGGGATATCGTCTCCTGGGAAACCATATTCTGTTAATAAGTCTCTAACTTCCATTTCAACTAAGTCTAATAATTCTGGGTCGTCTACCATATCACATTTATTTAAGTAAACAACGATATATTTAACACCAACTTGTCTTGCAAGTAAGATGTGTTCTCTTGTTTGTGGCATTGGTCCATCAGCTGCAGAAACAACTAAGATAGCACCATCCATTTGAGCAGCACCTGTAATCATGTTCTTTACGTAGTCTGCGTGTCCTGGGCAGTCAACGTGTGCATAGTGTCTGTTTTCTGTTTCATATTCAACGTGTGCTGTGTTAATTGTGATTCCTCTTGCTTTTTCTTCTGGAGCACTATCGATTGCATCATATGCTTCGAAGTTAGCTCTTCCTAATAATGATAAGTATTTTGTAATAGCTGCTGTTGTTGTTGTTTTACCATGGTCAACGTGTCCGATTGTACCAATGTTAACGTGTGGCTTTGATCTAACAAATTTTTCTTTAGCCATTTTTATTCCTCCTTTAATTTTTTGAGATTTTACATCTCTATATTTTATTTTTCTTTTTGACGCATTTATTTTTCGAACATCATTTTATACTATAATCTTTAAAAAATCAAGTATATTACTAAATATTATTCGCTTTTCTTTCCTCTTGAAGCTACAATTTGTTCTAATACAGATTTTGGAACTTCTTCATAGTGTGATGGTTCCATAGAGTATGTTCCTCTACCTTGTGTTTTTGAACGTAAGTCTGTAGCATAACCAAACATTTCTGATAATGGAATAAATGAGTGAATTTCTTGCATTCCGTCATTTCCCTCCATACCTTCCATTCTTCCACGTCTAGAGTTTACGTCTCCAATAACATCTCCCATATATTCTTCTGGAACTGTTATTTCTACTTTCATAATAGGTTCTAGGATAACAACACCTGCTTGTTTACATCCTTCTTTGAATGCCATAGATGCTGCAATTTTGAAAGCCATTTCTGAAGAGTCAACTTCGTGGTAAGATCCATCTACTAATGTAGCTTTGAAATCTATAACTGGGTAACCAGCTAAATATCCACCTTCAGCTGCTTCTCTTAAACCTTGTTCGATTGGTTTAATATATTCCTTTGGAACAGCTCCACCAACGATTTTGCTTTCAAATTCTATTCCTTTTCCTGGTTCTAATGGTTCCATTTCAAACCAAACATCACCATATTGTCCTTTACCACCAGATTGACGAATGAATTTACCTTGAACTCTAACTTTATTTTTGATTGTTTCTTTGTAAGCAACTTGTGGTTTACCTACATTACATTCAACTTTAAATTCTCTCTTTAATCTGTCTACGATAATGTCTAGGTGTAACTCACCCATACCAGCGATGATTGTTTGTCCTGTTTCTTGGTTTGTATATGTTTTAAATGTTGGATCTTCTTCTGCTAGTTTTGCTAATGCTATACCCATTTTTTCTTGTGCTACTTTGTCTTTTGGTTCGATAGCAATATCAATAACTGGCTCTGGGAATTCCATTGATTCTAATATAACAGGGTGATCTATATCACATAAAGTATCTCCAGTTGTAACCTCTTTTAGTCCAACTGCTGCAGCAATATCTCCTGCATATACTTTATCTATATCTTCTCTGTGATTAGAATGCATTTGTAGTATTCTTCCGATTCTTTCTTTCTTATCTTTATTTGAGTTTAATACTGTTGAACCAGATTCTAATGTTCCTGAATATACTCTAAAGAAACATAATTTTCCAACAAATGGGTCTGTAGCAATTTTAAATGCTAAAGCTGCAAATGGTTCTGAATCAGATGTTTTTCTTTCTACTTCGTTTCCATCTTCGTCAACACCTTTGATATGTGGTATATCTAATGGTGATGGCATATAATCAACTATTGCATTTAATAATTCTTGAACACCTTTGTTTTTATATGAAGAACCACAAGTTACTGGAACTATTGTGTTTGCAATTGTTCCTGCACGTAAACCTTTTTTAATTTCTTCATCTGTTAATGTTTCACCTTCTAGGTATTTCATCATTAATTCTTCATCTTGTTCAGCAACTGCTTCTATCATTTTATCATGATATTCTTGAGCTAAGTCTTTCATATCTTCAGGAATATCTGTTTCTTCTATTTCTTTTCCTAAATCATCTTTATGAATGAATGCTCTCATCTTGATTAAGTCTACTATACCTTTAAACCCATCTTCTGCTCCAATTGGTAATTGGATTGGTACAGCATTAGCTTTTAATCTATTTTTTAATTGGTCAACACATAGCATAAAGTTTGCTCCTGTGATGTCCATTTTATTTACATATACCATTCTTGGTACTTGGTATTTATCAGCTTGTCTCCAAACTGTTTCTGTTTGTGGTTGAACTCCACCTTTTGCAGCAAGTACTGTAACTGCACCGTCAAGAACTCTTAAAGATCTTTGAACTTCTACTGTAAAGTCAACGTGTCCTGGTGTATCAATAATATTTATTCTGTTATTGTTCCAGAAACAAGTTGTAGCAGCAGATGTGATTGTTATACCTCTTTCTTGTTCTTGTTCCATCCAGTCCATTGTAGCTGCACCTTCGTGAACTTCTCCTATTTTATGAGTTTTTCCTGTATAGAAAAGTATTCTCTCTGTTGTTGTTGTTTTACCAGCATCAATGTGAGCCATAATTCCTATATTTCTTGTTCTCTCTAATGGATATGCTCTTCCTGCCAACTTTATTTCCTCCCCTCATTGTTACTATAAAGTTTTATATCTCTTAATATGCTCTTTTTTAGCATTATTATTACCATTTATAATGTGCAAATGCTTTGTTTGCTTCTGCCATTCTATGTGTATCTTCTTTCTTCTTGAATGCTCCACCGTTTCCGTTTATAGCATCTATAATTTCTCCGGCTAATTTTTCTGCCATTGTTTTTTCATGTCTTGTTCTTGCATATCTAACTAACCATCTTAAACCTAAAGTTTGTCTTCTTTCTGGTCTAATTTCTAATGGAACTTGGTATGTAGCTCCACCAACTCTTCTAGCTTTAACTTCAAGAACTGGCATAATGTTGTTTAATGCTTCTTCAAAAACTTCTAGTGGATCTCTTTGCTCTTTTTCTTTTATAATGTCAAATGCACCATAAACTATTTTTTGAGCAACTGATTTTTTACCATCTAACATAATGTTGTTTACTAATTTTGTAACAACTTTACTATTATATATTGGATCTGGTAAAACTTCTCTTTTTGCTATATATCCTTTTCTTGGCACTATTCTTCCCTCCTTAATTTTTATTTTGATACTAATTTAGTATCTAGGTACTCTGAAAAGTTTATCTTTTCCGTATAGTGCTATATATTCTAAATTTAAGTACCTTAAATTAGTAATTATTAGCACTAGTTAATTTTCCTAATTTTATTTTTTAGGTCTTTTTGCTCCGTATTTTGATCTACCTTGCATTCTGTCTTTAACACCTGCTGTATCTAATGTTCCTCTAATAATATGATATCTAACACCTGGAAGGTCTTTAACTCTTCCTCCTCTTATTAGAACAACACTATGTTCTTGTAAGTTATGTCCTATTCCTGGGATATAAGATGTTACTTCATAACCATTAGAAAGTCTAACTCTGGCAACTTTTCTTAAAGCTGAATTAGGTTTCTTTGGTGTTACAGTTTTTACAACTGTACAAACTCCTCTTTTTTGTGGTGCTCTATGGTTAGTTGTTCTATGTTTTTTAGAATTGTAACCATGTTGCAATGCTGGAGCTGTTGATTTTGTCATTGATGTTTTTCTTCCTTTTCTTACTAATTGATTAATTGTTGGCACTTAAATTTCACCTCCTAAATATTTTATATGCCTATTTGTGCATAATACACTAGCGTGAATTATTTTATCATCAAAATGTAATACTGTCAAGATTTTGTGACTATATTTATACTTCATTTTATAAATATTTTCTTGTTATATCATATTAAATTAATTCTTTCTTAAAAAGCAACAAAAAAAGGAGTGTATAAGGTTACCCTTGGTACACTCCCCCCTCGAGTTATTCTTCCGTCTTTTGGACTTCGGAATTTTTGTTCTTGTCGTGTACATATACCTTCTTTGGCTTCTTCATCCAATATCCAGTAATCATACTGAGCACGACAATTACAACATACCGTACAACATCTTGCACGGTTATTCCCCCGAACAAAGCCTCAAAGATGTTTTGCCATCCCTCGGCTTGTACTTGTGTAAATACAATCACCAAAGTGATTATAATCACACCAAGTACTAGTCTGGTGAAATAGACGCCTGAACATTTGCCCTTCTTTTGCGCCTTTGGAGTTTTCTGCATTTCAGCAGAAGTTACGTTCTTTCGTTCTGTCACAATAATTGCCTCCTTATTTTTTTACTGTCATTTGACTATTTATAATTATACCACTATTTCTAAAATTTGTAAATATTTATGTTTACTTTTATATTTCAAAAAAAAAGCGATGCAGTCTGCATCGCCAATTTGGTTAACTCGCACTTTGGTGCGAGTGTTTTTTGCGCTTCCGGATGGCAGTCACAATGATTGTGACTACAACTCCAGCAAAGAAACATAACAGCTCTTTCACTGGAATTATAGGAGCCAGTCTAGCCCAGATACCTTGTCCGAGTTCTTTGAACCAGTTGACAAGATTGAGCACGTTAATCTGAATTGTTCCTGACACCACTAAAATGATTCCTAACATAAGAATCAAAATTACAAACGCAACCTTTTTCTTGTTCATAATGTTTACCTCCAACTGTTTTATTATACTTATTATAACTCATTATGTTAAACTAGTCAAATTTTGTTCATTTTGTACTTTTTATAATTTTTATATTTTAATAATTATTATCATTTTGCTTTACATAAAAAGTTGTTGACATTATTTACCTTTTTTAGTATAATTAATGTAGTGTGTAATCACTAAAGAGAGGAGGATATCTTGGTATTGCACTAAGATAAACATAACTATGGAAGAAAAAAAATTTTTAACTAAAGAAGAATTAAAAAAGTTATCTCCTAAAGAATTAGCGGAATATAAAATTTCATTAACTAATCTTTCTTTAGAAGTAGACGAATTAATAAAAAAATGTGACGAAATATTATCTAAATAAAATATTTATGAGAGGATGGTGAAGCCTCATATTATTGGGGCAAATATTTATGGCAAGAGAATTTTCCGAATTTAGTAATGAATATTCAATTAAAAAAGCAAATTTTACAGATATTGCTGATCACTTAGATGAAATAATGCAAATTAGAGAAGATATTGAATTTGCAGAACAACAACTTAATGCTTTAAAAGCAAAAAAATCTAATTTATCTCTTTTTAGTGCATTTATGACAGAAGATGAAAAAAATTCTGAACAAGCTGATATTGATGTACAAATAGCAGCAATCAAAGAGAATATCCGTACATTAAAAAGTAATACTTTATATAAAACAAAAGAGGAAATTGAAGCAACATCAACAACTTTAGATTCTTATATTAATGATCTTAACACAAATTTCGAGTTTAAAGCTGCTTTAAGAGAAGAAATTAAAAGACAATCAAAAGAATCAATGCTTTCTCTTGAACAAGCAAAAACATCTCCTTCTATGGCACTTGCTTTATTCAATAAATTAGAAACACTTTCTGAACAGGATCCATTATTAAAGTCTTATTTAACAATAGACAAAGATAAGATTAATCTTTCTCTTATGGAAGACTTAATATCTCAATATTCTAATATTACACCTGGTAATAGAGGAAGTGAAGCACCTGCTGCAAAAAAAGAAAGAGAAACAAAGTTAAAAGTATTTAAAGATGAGGCAGAAAGCTTCAGAAGAAAGATTCAATCAAAAGGTTCTTCATTACAACAATATATTTTGAAACATAAATCAGAATTGGGTATTCCTGACGATATGACTATCGACTTTAATGATCGTACATCTCCATTTTATGCTATAGCTACATATACAAATCCTAATTCTAATACTAGTTTTAAAGATATTGAAAAAATAGCAATTAGTTCTATTCAATCAATTGATGGAAAAATAAAAACACTACAAGATTATGTAAGGCATGCAGATAAGGATCTACATCAAATTGAATTAGATAAAGAAGAAGAACTTGAAGATTTAAAATTATACAAGAAATTTGGATTTGTTTCTAAAATAAAAAGAACTTTTGCGGGAATTGGTAAAGGATTATCTAATTGGCTTAAAGATAAACCACATCCATTTAAAGGCGTATTTAAAAGACCCGATTCTTCTGTAACTCCGACAGCAGCAAAAGTTGTAGACACTGATAAAAGTTTCGTAGACGCATATAAAACAGAAATCGGACAAGATGCATACAAAAAAGTTATTGAAGAATATAATAAAAGAATAGAAGAAGAACGCACAAATCCACATGGAAATAATGAACATGGAAGAGATTAAAAAGAAACGACTTAAAAGTCGTTTCTTTTTTGCATTATTTTATTTAATGTATTTAATGCTCTGTCAGCAAGAACTTTATATTTTTCTTTTTTATCTTTTATTCTTTTTTCTAATCCTGGAACTATTCCAAAATTAGCATTCATTGGTTGAAATTTTTCATTTGGAGTAGAAATATAATTTGCTAAAGCTCCAGTCATAGTTTCTATAGGTAAACTAAATTCCTCTTTGCCATAAAATTCATTTGCAGCATTTATACCTGCCATAAGACCAGAAGAAATTGATTCTACATATCCCTCAACACCTGTAATTTGTCCTGCAAAATATAAGTTTTTAATGCTTTTCATTTTATACGTATTTGTTAACAAATGACTTGAATCTATGAAAGTATTTCTGTGCATTACACCATATTTTACGAACTCTGCATTTTCTAAGCCAGGTATCATAGAAAACACACTTTTTTGTTCACTATATTTTAAATTAGTTTGAAATCCTACTAAATTAAATATATTTCCTTCTGTATCATCTTGCCTTAATTGGACCAATGCATATGGTCTTTTTCCAGTTCTTGGATCAGTAAAACCAACGGGCTTTAAAGGGCCAAATCTTAATGTGTCTTCTCCCCTTTTAGCCATAATTTCTATTGGCATACACCCCTCAAATATTTCTCTTTTTTCAAAATGATGTAATTCTACTACTTCTGCATTTATTAAATTACTATAAAAGTTTTCATATTCTTCTTTATTCATAGGTAGATTTATATAGTTTTGTTTATCTTTTGTATTCTTTAATCGATCCTTCCAATCTTCTATCTCTTCATTTTTTCCTCTTTCTTGTTCGTATCTATCTCCCCAGAAAGCAATATCAAAATTAATACTATCTTTTGTAACTATTGGAGCAGCTGCATCATAAAAATACAACTTATCTTGTGCAGTTATCTTAGAAATATTCTTAGCTAATTCATCAGCTGTTAATGGTCCTGTTGCAACAATCGTAATTGCCTCTTCCATTAATTCTTCTAAGTCTACTACTTCCTCATTTATTACTTCTATGTTTTGATTGCTTTTAATAGCTTCTGTAACTTTCTTAGCAAATATTTCTCTATCAACTGCTAATGCCTGGCCTGCTGGAACAGCAGTATTATCTGCTATTCTTATAAGCAATGAATCCATAGCTCTTAATTCTTCTTTTAGCACTCCACAAGCATTTGTATGTAGATTTGATTTAAAAGAATTACTACATACAATCTCAGCTAAGTTTTGGTTTGAATGCGCCGGTGAATATTTATTTGGCTTCATTTCATATAACTTGACTTTAATTCCTATTTTAGCAATTTGATACGCAGCCTCTGTTCCTGCTAGTCCTCCGCCTACTACATTTATATAATCCTTCATCATTTTCCTTTCCAAACACAATATGTGTAAGTCATAAGCTTACACATATTAGTTTTATTCTTACTTCTAAACTAATTAAATAATTCCATAATATCATCTTTATTAAGCTTATTAATAAAGGTAGTTTGCGTACTAAGCATATTATCTATAAGTTTAGATTTTTTTTCTTGTAGTTCATAAATTTTTTCTTCTATAGAATTTTTAGTTATAAGTTTATACACTTGAACATTATTCTTTTGACCAATTCTATAAGCTCTATCTGTTGCTTGGTTTTCTGCAGACATATTCCACCATGGATCATAATGAATAACCATATCTGCACCAATTAAATTTAATCCTGTTCCTCCTGCTTTTAGAGATATTAAAAACACTTTTACATCTGGATTATTATTAAAATCATTTACTAATTTCACTCTTTCGTCAACCTTTGTTTGACCTGTTAATTTATAATAACTAATTCCTTCCTTTGCCAAATTTCCTTCTATTATATTAAGCATAGATGTATAACCAGAAAAAATTAGAATTTTATGTTTTCCTGCAATAGCATCTTTAACAATCTCTATGCATTGTGTTAATTTGCTACTCTCTCCCATATAATTTTCTAGAAATAATGATGGATGACAACATATTTGTCTTAATCTAGTTAATAATGCCAAAATTTTAATTTGAGATTTCTCGAATCCGTTTCCTTCTATTTCAGTCATTGCTTCTTTTTTAGCCTGAGCTAGATATGACAAATAAATCTCTAGTTGTTCACCTTGCATTTCATTATTTAATACAGTTATGCTCTTTTCTGGTAATTCTTTTAATACATCTTTCTTTACTCTACGAAGCACAAAAGGTTCTATCATCATTTTTAATTTTTCCATAGCCTCTTGGTCATTATCCCTCATTATTGGAATTTCGTATAATTGTTTGAACTTTTTATATGTAAATAGATAACCTGGCATTATGTAGTCAAATATTGACCATAACTCTGCTAAAGAATTCTCTATTGGAGTTCCCGTTAGTGCATATTTTGTTTGTGCATTTATTGTTTTTAAAGATTTTGCATTTTGAGTATTACTATTTTTTATGTATTGTGCCTCATCTGCAATTTGGAATTTAAATAAAATATCTTCCCTTTTATATACTTCCATATCTCTTTTTAATAAATCATAAGATGTTATAACTAAATCAAATTCTGGAATTTGTTTTATTTGTTTTTCTCTTTCTTCTGAAGTTCCTGTAATAACTAAAACTTTTATATCTTTTGCAAATTTTTCTATTTCACTTTTCCAATTTAATGCCAACGAACTTGGTGTTATTACAATTGATGGTAATTTTACTTTTGCATTTTCTTTATAGTCTAATAATAGCGAAATTAACTGAACTGTTTTTCCAAGACCCATATCATCTGCCAAAATACCACCTAGTCTGTAATCATCTAATATTTTTAACCATTTATATCCTACCTTTTGGTAATATCTTAATGTACAATTTAATCCTTCTGGTGGAGTTATTTCGTCATCATATTCACGTTCATCAATATTATTTACAATCTCTTTATATTCTTTATCTTTTTGGATTTCTACATTTTTAACATTTTCTAATAATTTGTTCAAATATAAAGATCTATATACAGGAACTCTAATTTTCCCTTTTTCTAAATCTTTATAATCAACTTCCATTCCATATTCTAAACTATTTAAGAATTTTATATCATCATTTTGCTCTAAATCTAAAAAACTACCATCTTTTAGTCTATGATATTTTTTCTTTAAATTGTATTTTGCTAAAATTTCTTTTAACTCGCTTCTATCAAAATCTAAACCAGTTAAATCTATATTAAGTAAGTTATTTTCGATTTTAACACCTACTGTTCCTAGTTTTGGCTGTCTTATCTCTTTAGTTTTAAAATTATCAGTTACTAAAACTTCATACTTTTCTGTATAGTTATTTATATCTTGTGATAAAAATTTATATATTGCATCATCTGTGACTAATACAAATCTCTTATTGGCTGAATCCAATAAAAATCCAGTTTTTCTGCACATATTTAAACAATTAGATTCTTGAATCACATTTCTTGCGACCTTTGGTATATTATCTAAATCTAATGGATTAAATCCAATATCGCCATATATAAATTTTAGCTCTGCAATAATGTAATTATTTTTATCAAAATCTAAAAACATCTTTACATCTAAATCTTTTGGTATATAATCTTTTAATTTTTCTGTATCTATATTTGAAGTATCAATATATTCTCTCATTTTTGGTAAAACTAATGAGAAGAAATCTGGCAATTCTTTTTTATTAAATCTTATTTCTCTAATAAAATTCTTTTTATAAATCTCAAGTAATTTTATAACAGTGTTTTTATAATTCTTATCACATCTATAAATGTATTCATCTAAAATAACATAAATATATTCTTTTCCCTCTAGTACGTGATATTCAAAAACATCTTCTCTTTGTGTTAAAGCAAATTCACCATCTGATACCTCTGTTAGTTTAAATTTTATATTTGGAGTTCCTGGGATAAATGCTATTTTACCTTTTTCCCCGTCTTGAACTATATCCAAATTTTTACCTTTTACAATCTCGAAAAATTCATCTATTCCAGTATTACTTAAAATAATACAATTATCACTTAGTACCTTGCCATAATATCTATATCCTGCATTTCCACTACTATTAACATATTTTATAACTTCCGCATGTTTCAAAATAAAGTCCAGTATAGGTAAACTTTCCTTTGCAAAATTCTCCCTTGTATGGATAAACTCTAATTTATTTCCATATTTTAAATTTTCTTTATTTAGCATACTTGTATAAAAGTCTGATAAACTTTTTATTTTGTAAAATTTATCTATACCTAATTTAAATTCTACCTTCATTTCTTTATAATAACTATCAAAAATTATACTAGGAACTATTTTTATATTTTTTCTTTCTTTTATTACTTCTTCTTCCTCATCAATAGTTTCTACTTCTGTATTATAAAAAGCTGTAATCATTTGCTTAAATCCACGATGATCCATTTTTGTATTTGTTTCTTGCTTTTTTACTGGTTGATTTGCATATAATTCTTCGTATATAGAATTGTCAATAAACTCTATAAACATTGCTAAAATATGCTTACAAGTACAATAATTTTGAGTATTATCTGGGCATGAGCATTTTATATCTTTAATCTCCCCTTCTTCTATTTTTGCATATACATTATATGTTCCTTTGCTTCCTTTTACAGTTGCAGCTAACTCAAAATTATTTTTATTTTCATAATTTACATTGGTTATTGTTACTCTTTTATCTTTTACATATTCTAATGCATTTTGATATCTTGTATCGCCTGCGTTTTCATATAATTCAGTTATTATCTCATTATTTACTAACATCTTTTTGCTCCTACCACACATTTATTTTCAGTTTAATATTATATAATATTTTACGAGTTTTCACAAGTGCTACAAATACTTTTATATAAATTTCTTATACAAAAAAAAGAACTATACCCTGACTGATATAGTTCATAAATTTATATCTATTTTTCTGTTTTTTTTGGTTTTGTCCAAGATATATAATCACATTTATCTGGATTGTTCTCGCATATATAAAATGTTCTTCTATTTTTAGTCTTTCTTATTTGTACTTTTCCACCACAGTTTGGACATGGTTCTTCTATAGTTTCTATATATGGTTTTACATTTTTACATTCTGGATATCCAGGGCATGCCAAGAACTTTCCATATCTACCATATTTTACAACCATCATCCTACCACATTTTTCGCAAGGTACATCAGATACCTCTTCTTCTAATTCTACATGTTCTAATTCTTTTTCTACTTTTTCTAATTCTTTTTCGAAAGGTCCATAGAACTCAGAAATCATCTGTTTCCAGTTTTCTTTTCCATCTGCAATTTCGTCAAATTCATTTTCTATTTCTGCTGTGAATTCTACATTTATAATGTCTGGAAAATTCTCTGTTAATAATTTATTTACTACTTTACCAAGTTCTGTTGGTACCAATTGTTTTGCTTCTTTTTCTACATAGTGTCTTGCTATAATAGTTGTTATAGTTGGTGAATATGTACTTGGTCTACCAATATCTTTTTCTTCTAATGCTTTTACTAAACTTGCTTCTGTATACCTTGGTGGTGGTTCTGTAAAGCTTTGTTTTGATTCTATTTTTTCTTTTTTGACTTCTTGATTAACTTCTAATAGTGGAATTTGTCCAATTTCATCTTCTTTCTCATCTGTTCCTTCTACATATAAAGTCATAAAGCCTTTAAATTTAATTGATTGTCCATTAGCTTTAAAATTATATTCGTTTGCATCAATTGTTACTGCTAACGTATCAAATATTGCAGACTTCATTTGACTTGCTAAAAATCTATTATAAATTAATCTATAAAGTTTATACTGATCATTTGTTAAAGAATCTTTAATTTGTTCTGGTTTAATATCTATATATGTTGGTCTAATAGCTTCGTGTGCATCTTGTGCATCTGCTTTTGTTTTATAATATCTGTTCTCGTAATATTCGCTTCCATATGTTGCCTCTACAACCTCTTTTGCAACTTTCCTTGCTTCTTCAGAAATTCTTGTAGAATCTGTTCTCATGTAAGTAATTAAACCAACTGTTCCTTTTTCTGGTATTTTTACTCCCTCATAAAGAGTTTGTGCAACAGACATAGTCTTTTTTAAGCTAAAATTAAGTTTTCTAGATGCTTCTTGTTGCATTGTACTTGTTGTAAAAGGAGGCGCTGGATTTCTTTTTCTTTCACCTTTTTTTACATCTGTTACAATAAACTTTGCTTTCTTTATGTTATCTAGAATTTCATCTACTTCTTCTTTACTATGTATTTCTAACTTTTTATTATTTTTACCAACTAATTTCGCTTCAAATTCTTTTTTAGACTTTTCGTCTAATAATTTTGCAATTATATTCCAATACTCTTCTGGTATAAAATCTTCTATTTCTTTTTCTCTATCTACAATTAGTTTAACAGCAACAGATTGAACTCTTCCTGCTGATAATCCTTTTCTTACCTTTTTCCATAATACTGGACTTATCTTATATCCTACAATTCTATCTAATACACGCCTAGCTTGTTGTGCATTAACTAAATTTATATCTATTTGCCTTGGCTCTTTTATAGCTTTTTGTACTGCTGTTTTTGTAATTTCATTAAAAGTTACTCTTGATTTACTATCTTCTGGAATATCTAATATATGTGCCAAATGCCAAGCAATTGCTTCCCCCTCACGATCGGGGTCAGTTGCTAGATATACTTTTTTAGCTGCTTTTGCATCTTTTTTTAGTGATTTTATTAAATCTCCTTTTCCTCTTATGTTTATGTATTCTGGTTCAAAGTTATTCTCTATATTTACTCCTAACTTTGATTTAGGTAAATCTCTAATATGTCCCATTGATGCAACAACTTTAGTTTTTCCTCCTAAAAACTTTTTAATTGTATTTGCTTTTGCTGGTGATTCTACTATTATTAATTTATCTGCCATTTCATTCTCCTTTTTTAGATATCGAATATATTAACATAATTTCTCCATCTTTAATACTATAGTATTTTAGTTCATATATTTGTTTTTTTCAAGTATTTTTTAGCATTTAACTAAATCTTCTATTACATCCTCTAATATAACAGGCGTTACTTCATTTCTTTTTAGTATATCTAATATTGAATTTTCTATCTTTTCATCATTTGTTAATTTATCGATAGAAGCTTTTTCTACTTTTATTTCTTCATTTATATATTCTGTTTTTACTACCTCTATTCCAAATATATCATTCTTACTTTTTAAATCTTTTATCTTATAATATTCTAATTTTATTGGATATAATATTCCTTCCTTTCTTAAATTTTCTTTGTTCATAAACATTCCGCCAAAAAAAGTTTTCATTTGATTCCTCCTAAATTTTTATGTATTTACTACTATATACTCTTGTAATAAAGTCTGCAATATAAATCGAATGCCACTTTTTTTGCCTTTTCGACAAATATTTTACGTCTTAAAATGAACTTTGTCGAATTATTTTTTATTATATATTTTTATGTTTTTTTCGTTTATCAACTTATGTCGAAAAAAATCTTTTTAGGTAATTTTTCCTAAAAAGATTTTTAATTTTTTATTTATATTTTATAGGGATTCTAGGAACGTCCCCAAAATCCCTGTGTGGATTTCTATCCTTGCATCATAGCATTAAATGCCATATTAATTTTATTTTTATTATCTTTCATTTGTACCGCAAATTCAAAAATTTGATTATACAAACTTCCTATCGATTTGTCTACTTCATCTGTTAAGCATTCTATATAGTTTTCTGATGGCTTTAGTACATAGTTTTGGAAGTTTTTCTTTCTATTTAAATTCTTTATTAATTTATTAAAGAATTCTAAAATCCTATTCTTCTCTTTTTTGGCCACATTTACATTCTCATATATTTTTATTTTCTCTGCAAAATCATTAATTTGATCTATACAAGCTTCTAATCTACTATTACATTCATTTACAATAGTCTCATAATTTAATTTTTTTTGAATAGAAGCATTTATTTTATTTGTATAGTAATGTATTTTTTTAGCATCATTTTCTCCTATAGCTTTTTCTAAGTTTTGTTTGTTAATACTAATATTAGTTACAACAATTATTTCTGACTGTATTGCAGCGGCTAACTCTCTTTGAATATTTATATATCTTGTACGACAAACATCAAATAACTTGTCCAATTGTTTTTTATATTGTGTTACTAAATCATCAATTTCTATTTGATATTTTTCTAATGTATTATAATAATTTGCTTGAATATAAAGTCTATCTTTAAATTCTGTTAACCTTATTTCTTTACTATTAGCTAATGAATTTTCGAATAATACTGCTAAATTCATTTGCTTTTGGTTTTCTATATCTACAAGTTCTTGTAAATCTTGTTTGAAGTCCTCTTTTGTAATATTAGGCATTATCTTTCACCACCCTTATCAAAAATTTTATCTCCTGTATTTCTCACTGTATTTCCTAAAGTATCTAATACAGGATCTGCAATCGTTTTTTGCATTGTATCTTTAGTCATTTCAATTGATGATTTAACCGAATCCATAACAGATTTGTTGTTATTAAAAATACAATTATCAATAACTAAATCTTTAAACAATTTTGCGGTGATTATAGCTGGTCCAAAAAGATACATTGCCCCAACAGTCATCCCTATACCTGCTACTTGTTTTACAGGCTTACTCTTTATAGCATTTTCTAATAATGCTAAAGAATTTCTTCCTATAAAGTTTCCTCCCTTTTCAAATCCTTTTAATGAATATTTACCTACTGTTTTAGCTCCTTTTATTGCAACACTACTAACTCCCATTATATTTTCCTCCTAATACAATCTAAATATTCCTCTATATGCTCGTCTATTCTATTTTGTATTTCGGTTTCTTGCGATGTTAAAGAATTAACTTCTTGTTTTATAAAGTTTGTGTCCACCGAAGAAATTTCTTGTAATTTTCCTCCTAAAAATACTCCGTTCATGTTGCAACCCTCCTCTTATCTTTTGTTTATTAATTTTTCTACTTCCTTATATATTTTATCTTCTACATCTTTCATAACTATTTTTTTAGCATTATTGCCCATTTCTTTTAGCTTTTCTTTATCACTTATAGTTTCTTCTATCATTTTATTAAGTGATTCTCCATTTATTTCATTATCATGGATTATTTTAGCAGCTCCTTCATTTACTAAAACCTTCGCATTATATTCTTGGTGATTTTCTGCTGCAAATGATAATGGTACAAATATGGCTGGTCTCCCTGAAATTGATACTTCTGTTATAGTCATTGCACCACTTCTGCAAACTATTAAGTCTGCGACTGCCATCGCTTTTTGCATATCATATATATATGGTACAACATTTACATTTTCTATTTGTGTTATATCTATATTTTTCTTAGCTAAATTTTCTTTTATTATATCATATTGACTTTGTCCTACTGACCATAAAATTTGATAGTCTTTATTCAAATTTTTTTCTATTATTTCTTCTAATGCATTATTTATAGGTCTTGCTCCCTGGCTTCCACCAAACACTAAAATTAAAGTTTTATCTTTTTGTAAATTGTTTTCTTTCAAGAATTCCTCTTTATCTTTATCGCTATATTGTATTTCCTTAAATTTTGTAGGAGTTCCTGTTAAAACCACATTTTTTGCATCATGAATTTTAGCCTTTGCATCTTCAAATCCAATCAAAATTGTATCAACTTTTTTAGCTAACAATTTTACTGTAACACCTGGAAAAGCATTACTTTCATGCAACATTGTAGGAATCTTTTGTTTTGCTGCAGCCAAAAGTACTGGTCCACAAATAAATCCTCCTGTTCCTATTACAATATCTGGCTTTTCCTCTTTTAATATTTTTTTAGCTTCTCCGTAACCTTTTAAAGTTTTTAGCATTTTCTTAAAATTATCTATAGAAATCTTTCTTACTATTCCATAAGCTTCAATTGTTCTTAATTTATAACCTGCTCTTGGAACTAAGTCGTTTTCTAATCCTCTTTTTGTTCCAATAAAAATTATTTCTGCATCTTTATTCTCTTCTTTTATTTTATTTGCTATTGCAATACCTGGATTTATATGTCCACCTGTTTGTGATGCTGCTATTATTACTTTCATATTATTACCCTTTCTATTATCTCATATTAAATCTTTGAGCCTGCTCGTGATATATTAAGCAATATACCTACTGAACACAATAATATTAATAATGAAGTTACACCATAACTAAAAAATGGTAATGGCATACCTGTTACCGGCATAGATGATGTTACAACCGCTATGTTTATTATTGCTTGTAATCCTATTAAAGATGTAATTCCTACTGCTACTAAGCTACCAAACATATCTGGAGCTTTCATTGCGGCAAGAACACCTCTCCATATAAATATTCCAAATAAAGCAATAACTATTGCACAACCGACAAATCCTAACTCTTCTGCCAAAACTGCAAATATAAAATCTGTATGTGGTTCTGATATATATAAGTATTTTTGTTTACTTTGGCCTAATCCAACTCCAAATAAGCCCCCCGAACCTATAGCATATAAACTTTGTATTACTTGCCATCCATCACCTTGTTTATCTGCCCAAGGATTTAAAAATGATGTTATTCTTGCAATTCTAAATGCTCCTTTACTAGTAAACTTTGCCATAGCATACAACCCTGCAGCTCCTGCTACTGCTACAGAGCTACCTACAGTTGCAAAATACATTGGTCTTACACCTGCCATAAGCATCATTATTCCAACAACTAATACTATTATAATTGTAGCACTTAAGTGATCTTGTATAAGAATTAATATTAATACTACAGGTATTAAATACAACAATGGCTTTATAAAACCTTTTTTAAAGTCCCTTAATTCATCTTTATGATCTGTCAAATAGCTCGCATAAAATATAATTAACCCTATTTTTGCAAGTTCTGATGGTTGGAATTGCACTCCTAAATTTATCCATCTTCTTGCACCACCTGCTGATACACCTATTCCAGGTATTAATACCATTAATAGTAATATTATTGAACCTATATATGCAATCTTATAAAATTTTTTCCAAAACCTATAATCAATTTTAGAAATAAACAACATTGCAATAACACCAACTATGGCAAAACCTGCTTGTTTTCTAAAGTATGAATAACTATCATCTCCTGTTTCTGCAAGAGATGTAGGTGAACTTGCTGAAAGTACCATTATTAAACCTAGAGATAACAATAATATAACAGTTATTAATAAGATAAAATCCAGTTGATTATTTGCAAATTTTGAAAATTTTCTTACTTTTTTATTTTTAGCCATCCTTATCTCCTTTATTAGATAATATTCAATCCAACTACACAAAGGATTAATGTAATTAAACTAAATACTGTTACAATTTTATTCTCACTCCATCCAGATAATTCAAAATGATGATGAATTGGTGTCATCTTGAAAATTCTTTTTCCTGTTTTTTTATAATATGTAACTTGAATCATTACAGAAAGTGTCTCTAACACTGGAATTAATGCAATAACAATTAATAATAATGGCATTTTAAGAACAAGTGCCATAGCAGCAATTACACCACCTAGCATTAAAGAACCTGTATCCCCCATAAACATTTTTGCAGGATGTAAATTAAATATTAAAAAAGCTAAATTACATCCACAAACTATAGTTCCAAATATAATAATTTCTTTTACATCAAAGATAACTCCTATTACCGTTAAACATGCAACTATGATTGTTGTTACACTTGTAGCTAGCCCATCTATACCATCTGTTAAGTTAACAGCATTTGTAGTAGCAAGCATTACTATAATTGCAAAAGGTATATAAATCCAAACTGGAATATTTACAAAAGTTTTTATTATTGGAATATAAATATCTGTTCCTATATTTAAAACATTTAATAAATATAATACAAAACATACAGAAATTACTAACAATCCTAACATTTTATATGTTGGTTTTAATCCATCTGTATTTTTTAATACCATTTTTTTAAAATCATCTATAAATCCAACTATTCCAAATCCCAATGTTGCAAACAATAATGGAATTATCCTCTTTACAATATCTGCTTGGTCATCCATATAATAAATTAGCATAACACCTATACTTAATAATGTAATTGCTATTATAGATATAATTCCTCCCATTGTTGGAGTTCCTTTTTTGGACAAATGTGACTTTGGACCTTCTGTTCTTTCTTGTTGGCTTACTTTTAATCTTCTTAATATTGGTAAAATAATTATTCCTAGTATTAGGGCTACGCCAAAGGCTACCAATAATATTTTTATCTGTAAATTCATTTAATCTCTCACCCTTACTTTTTCTTTTTTGTGCTCTTTTCTTCTTGTTTTTTCTTTAGCTCATCAGTAATTCCTATTACTATTTTTTTCTCATTAAATTCATTTTTCTTTCCTTTTACTTCTTGGTACATTTCATGACCTTTTCCTGCTATTACTACAATATCTAATTTATTAGCCATTTCTATTGCAGCTTTTATAGCTTCTTTTCTATCTTCTATAACTTTGTAATTTGCTTTAGTTTTCTTAATACCTTCTTCTATTTCTTTAATAATCTCTGAAGGTTCTTCATCTCTTGGATTGTCTGATGTAATAATAGTATAATCACTTATTCTTCCTGCAATCTCTCCCATTAAAGGTCTTTTATTTTTATCGCGATTACCACCACAACCAAATACGCAAATTACTCTTCCTCTTGTATATGATTTTACAGCATTTAAAATACTTTCTAAGCTTTCTGGAGAATGAGCATAATCTATCATTATAGGAATTTCTAGTTTATTGTCTATCATTTCTGATCTTCCTGGTACTCTAACTTCTACTAATCCTTCTTTTATCATATCTGCATCACAGCCAAATTGTAATGCAACAGCAATAGCTGCTAAAGAATTATACACACTAAATCTTCCTGGAATGCATGCTTTTACTCTTTCATTTCTTTCTCCTATTTTTACTCTAAAATCTACATATGAATTTGTTATTGTAATGTCTTTAGCTAATATTTTAGAATAGTTATCTATACCATAAGTAATATATTCTGGTCCTGGTACTAAGTTAGGAAGTTTTATAGAATATAAGTCATCAGCATTTATATATGCTTTTTTACACATGGTAAATAATTTGCATTTTGTTTCGAAATATTCTTTCATGTCTGCATGCTCTTTTTCACTTATATGTTCTTCTGATAAATTTGTAAAAATCCCTATATTAAAATCTGAACCATATACTCTATTTAATTTTAAACTTTGTGATGATACTTCCATAACAACAACATCACATTTTGCATCTGCCATTTTAGCAAATAACTCTTGTAATTCTAAACTTTCTGGTGTTGTTCTTTCACTATCTCCTAAATCTTCTGCACCAATATGATTGTGGATTGTTCCAATTAATCCAACTTTTAATCCCTTTTTTTCTAACATAGATTTTATCATGTATGTAGTTGTTGTTTTACCTTTTGTTCCTGTTACACCTATTAATTGAAATTTTCTAGATGGATTGTCATAATAATTACAAGCAATTTTAGCCATTGCAATTCTTGCATCTGGAACAACCAATAAAGTTGTATCATCTTTTATTTTTAATTCTTTTAAATTAGTTCCCTCTTCTACTAATACTGCTTTTGCTCCCTTTTCAATAGCTTCGCCTACATAATCTGCTCCGTCTGTTTCATAACCTTTTATGGAAATAAATAAATCCCCATTTTCTACTTTTCTTGAGTCATTTTTTACAGAAGTTATTTCTATATCAATGTCTCCTTTAGCTTTTATACCTTCAATACCTGCTAATATATTTTTAAGGTTCATAAAATATACCTCCATTTTATACATTTTTACGAATACATTATATAGCAACTAATTTTATATATCAATATAAACTTTTGTTTCTTTTGTTATTTTTATCCCTGGTTTTGGAATTTGTTCTTTTACATAAGTTTCATTTTCATTCATTTCTTCGGTTAAATTATTTATCTCCAACTCTAGACCTAATTCTTTTAAAATTTCTTTTGCTTCTTTAACTGTTTTATTTCTTATTTCTGGCATTTCTACTTCTTCTTTTTCTCCTTCTTCTGTTACTTTATCTTGCTTAAGTTCTAGATATGGCAATACTTCTCCTAATATTTGCCCTCCTACAGGTGCTGCGACACCACCTCCTTGGTGTCCCCCCTCTCCTGTCGGATTATATAAAGTAACTAAAATTACAACTTGTGGATTAGAAATTGGTGCTACTCCCATAAATGAAGTTACATATTTATTTGTATTAACCCCATCTTCTGATGTTCCTGTTTTTCCACCAACTAAATAGCCCTGTACCTGTGCATTTCTTCCCGTTCCATCTTCTACTACAGATTGCATCATACTTAACACACTATCTGCTGTTTCTTCCGATATTACCCTATCTCCTTTTTTTACTTCTACTTCTTGTTTCTCCCCTGTCTCTGAATCAATTATTTCTTTAACTACCCTAGGTTCTATATATTCTCCACCATTTGCTATACTAGAAACTGCAGTTACCATCTGCAGCGGTGTTACCTCAAATCTTTGGCCAAAACTTATTGTAGCTAATTCTACTGGTCCAACTTTATCTTTATCTAAAAATATTCCTTTAGCTTCTCCTGGTAAATCAATTCCTGTTTTCTTAAAAAATCCAAATTTTTCTAAGTAATCATAATATTTATCTTTACCTATTCTTTGGCCTAATGCAATAAAGACTGGATTGCATGAATTCATAAGAGCTTGCCTTAAACTCTGGGTTCCATGTGGTCTATAATATCTCCAACATTTTATTCTAACTCCTGCAATCTCTATTCCACCACCACAATTAAATTCTCCTTCTTTATCTGTAGTCGTTATTCCCTCTTCTAATGCAGCAGAAGAAGTTATTAATTTAAAAGTAGAACCTGGTTCATATGTATCTGCAATTGCTTTATTTCTCCATTTAGCTTGTAACTGTTTATTCTTTTCACTACTTTCCATATTTTCGCTATTTTCTAGTTCGTATGGATTATTCAAATCATAGTTTGGATATGTAGCCATTGCTAGAATATCCCCATTGTTTGGATTCATGATAATTACATTTCCACCATCTGTACATTCATTATCTATACAGGCATTTTCAAGATATTTCTCTGCAATTGATTGAATAGTTAAATCTATAGTTAAAACTAAATTTTTTCCTTTCTCTGCTGCTACATATGTTTCTTCTAATTGCTGCATATCTCCACCTTTTGCATCTGTTAGTTTTTCTATCTGTCCACTTTTTCCTTTTAAAATATCATCATATTTAGCTTCTATTCCATCTAGCCCTTGATTGTCACTTCCACAAAACCCGATTACTTGTGATGCCAATGTGCTATATGGATAATACCTTTTTGTATCTTCATCTATATTTATTCCAGATTCTATATTATTATCTTTCATCCATTGCCTTAGTTCATTTGTTTTATCTTTCTCTACTTTTTTAGCAATAGTTTCGATAGAACTTCTTTTTTTTACTTTTTTTAATGTTTCTTCATAATCCAACTCTAATATATCTGACAAAGCTTTACTTACAAGTTCTTTTTTATCTTCTGGAATATTTATAGAATTAACTGTAACAGTTTCTACAGTACTACTTTGAGCAAGTATATTTTTTCCTGTAGCATCATATATAGTCCCTCTTTTTGAGGTTATCTTTCTATTTAATGTTTGTTGTTCATAAGCCATTTGCTTTAATTTATTTCCATCAACAAATTGAATAACAGCAAGTCTTATTATTAATAATATAAGTAATATTGCAGAAACAATTATAATCCATAACATCATCTTTTTATTTTTTATGCTAGATACAGTTTGCATTTTACACCTCTTATTCGTAAATTTCTTTTTACTATTCTATGTGCAAAAGGCTTGTTTTAATTACACAAATTAGGGATTTGGGGACGTTCTTTTTTTCCCTGATACATAAAAATACCCCCCTGCTATGCAATGCACAACAAGGGGATAGAATTAATATTTTATGCCATAACTTCCAATCGGTTTCTTTTTTGGACCGCAGGGTATACAAGTTTCTTTTAAAAACTCATATAGCCTTACATAAATTTTGTCACTTTTTAATGAGTGCTCAAGACCAAACATTTTTACTCTTTTTAATGCCTGGCTTAAAGTACTCTTGTCTAAAAGAATAAGTCCATTTAAGCTTAAGCACATTCGTGCAAGCTTTTCGGAATTAAATCCGATTTTCTCATACACAGTTTCAGCACTAATCTTTCCATCATACCAATCCTTAAAAATGGAAAGATTCTCTTTTGGGTTTAAAATAGTTTTTGCCAAGTTCCAGTTAATATCCTCTTCAGAACTTGCAAAACCTTGTTCCAAAATCCAAGTAGCTATTATGTCTTTTTCGTCAAGTAGTAATTCTGAAAGACCATATTCCTCCAGAGTTTTGTCTTCTTTACCGAACTTAAAATCCGGATGCTCTACAAGCCACTTGTAGAGATTAACGTACAGCATAAGCTCTTGCTCGCCAGTTACTCCAAGTTCAATAGTGGTACCGTTCACTTTGGTTTCCCCATATTTATAAACAGTAACCTTGCGTTTTTTGTACCCATTAAATACATCTGGAATTTCGACCTTGATCACTGGCATATTCGAAATACCACCATTCTTATATGCAAGTAGAGCCATTTCTAAATGTTTGGGAATCATATATTTTATCCCTGTCTTGCACATAAAAAATGAAGTTGATGATCTCCACGAATTAGGAAATAGCTTTTTCTTTACATCTTCTCTAATTCTCCCCAGTTTGCAGGAATCCGGTCGGTTAACTCCATCCAATTCTGCAAATCTGTACACAGCTCGTTGAACATCTTTAGGATATGAATCAACAAACGCTTTGATCATATCGTAAAGAATTTCTCCATCGTCCAATTTGGACAGAAATGACTCGTTAAGCAAAATCATAGACTCGGGGAAAATATACATATCATTTACTTCCCGAGTAACATTAATTCCTCGATTTCTTCCATTTCCGTCTATTTCATTGTAGAAAAACTCTTGATTTCTAATCACAATAAACCAGAGTCTTATCCACTTAATCCGTTCTACTACGGACATCTCTTCAGGAGCATCAATTTTGGCTGCCATCTTAGTTGCTGCCTCTGCAAACGATATGGAATAACTCATTGCATTCTCAACAGAACGTATACCATCCATATAGTTCTGTATTAAATTATTTATCTTCGAACGCTTTTTTTCGTTATACTTCTCTTCTGAGAGTCCATAAAATATATACATCTTTTTGTAGATGCTAGGATTGTCTTTTTGAATGAAGTCCTCCATAAATTTTTTAACTCTCATTGCAGAAATCTTCCCTGTAACATCACCTGGTGCTAAGTTCTGATAAATAATCGCATAAGCTTTAGCTTCGTTGTAAGAGAATTTGTCACGGTCTATAACTCTTTTAAGCAACCGCTCTACTTCGTTTTCTCCCTCACTTGCTAATGGAAATAACTTTTCTTTTAACATAACTTTTGACATAATTTTGTCCTCCTAAATTTTTTCTTTTGTTATGGCATAAAAATTTTTGACTATTAAATCTGCCATACTTTTTTATTTTACCACATTATGTTAATTTTTTCAATATATCAAATGTACGCTGTACAAAAAACAAAAAAATTAATCCGTACTCAATTTTTTATTTTGAAATACAGATTAATTTCCTTTTATTTTATCTATAATTTTTTCGAACCAACTCTTTTCTGTAGTTATTTCTGTACTATTATTTGAAGACTGTACATAGTCTTTTTTTGGTAAGCTTATATATATCTTTTGATCATTTGTAAGCTTTTGCATTCCTAATTTACATTTTGCTTCTTCTTCTATTTTATTTAAATTAAGATTACTCTCTATTGAAACTTGAGTTTGTTGGTTCTCTTTTTGTAATGTTGCAAGTTCTGCCTTTAATGATTTTACCTTATTAAAATCTTCTGTTATTAAGGAGTTTCTATAGCTAACGACTAATAGCATAGCAAAAATTAAAGCAATATATACAACAACTTTTTTCTTTAATACAACTGTAGCTCTTTTTTGTTTTGCTCTTTCTTTTGCTTCTTGTTTTATTTTTTCTTTTAATTCTCTCTCTCTTTGCAAGTCCTGACTTTTTTTAGATATTCGATTTGGTATAAAATCTGGTTCTAATTTTCTTGGACTTGTTTCATATTGGTATCTAGCCATTAGCCTTCACCTCCTCTTTCGTTATTTTCTTTCGAAAATTCTTAATTTAGCACTCTTGCTTCTTGAATTTTCCTCTTGTTCCTCCTTAGTAGCAATTATTGGTTTTTTATTTATAATTTTCCCATAAGATACTGCTCCACATACACAATATGGCAAATCTTTTGGACATGTACATCTTCCTTCCGCCTCTATAAATGCTTTTTTAACCGCTCTATCTTCCAAAGAATGGAATGTTATAATACATAATCTTCCATTTTTGTTTAAACATTTTATACATTTTAAAGCAGTATCATATAAAGGTTCTATTTCGTTATTTACCTCTATTCTAATTGCTTGAAATGTTCTTTTGGCAGGATGACCATTATTTTGCTTTGATTTAGGAATAGAGTTTTCTATTATTTTTACTAATTCTGCAGTCGTTTCTATTGGTGCCTTTTTTCGCTCTATACAAATATTTTTAGCTATATTTCTAGAGAATCTCTCTTCTCCATATTCATATATAATATTTGCTAATTTTTCTTCCGGATAATTATTAACCACATCTCTTGCAGTTAACTCTTGTGTTTTATCCATTCTCATATCTAATTTATTCTCTCCTAAATAGCTAAATCCTCTATTTCGTTCATCTAATTGATATGAGGAAACACCTAAATCTAGTAATATTCCATCTACAGCTTCTATTCCGCAAATCTTGCAATATTATATCTATATCATCATGATTTCCATGTATATATTTAACATTTTTAAATTCTTTTAAATTTTCCTTTGCTGCTGATAAAGCTTCTAAGTCTCTATCTATTCCAATTAATAGCCCTTTACTTGATAATCTTTTAGCAATCTCTTTGCTGTGTCCAGCACCTCCTAAGGTGCCATCTATATAAATTCCATCTTGTTTTATATTTAATCCATTTATACATTCATCAAGTAAAACAGGTTTATGCTTAAATTCCAATACATACCCTCCATTTATCATTTTTTTGAATAGCACAAACAGTTGGAAGTTTTTGATTTCCAACTGTTTAGTAGCTATTCTTCTTTTGTTTCTAGCGGTTTCGTCATTTGTATTTCATTCCCTTTTTCGTGGTATATATTAGCTATTTACATTTGTAATTTAAATATTTTTTCTTAAGTACATAGATAAATATAATTAGTTTCTTAAGATTTTATCTTTTGTATATTAAAATTTTTCTTTAGTATAGCCCTCTTCTTATCAAGTTTTTCTTGATTTTTCTTTAGTAAATGTTTACAAAATTTCTTTTGTAACTTTTTCTTCATTAGTAAATTTTAAATTTTTCTTTTGTATAAAATTTATATAAACTTTTTCAAGTTATATACCTAACATTGTCATATTTTCTGCGATATCATCTGCTGATATATTTTCTTCACTGTTGTATTCTTCCCATTTGTCTTTATTCCATATTTCTATTCTTGTCCCAACACCAATTATAACTACTTCTTTTTCTAGTGTTGCAACATTTCTTAGATTGCTAGATATTAAAAATCTTCCTTGTTTATCTATTTCGCATTCCATTGCTCCAGATAAGAAAAATCTTACGAAGTCTCTAGCATTTTTATTGGTAAGTGGAAGAGTTTTTAATTTGGTTTCGAAGTTTTCCCATTCGTTTTGTGAAAATCCAAATAAACACCCGTCTAAGCCTTTAGTAATTATGAACTTCTCGCCCATATCTTCTCTTAGCTTTGCTGGCATTATTAATCTGCCTTTGGCATCTAAAGAATGTTCATACTGGCCGAATTAGCACTTCGTTTCACCTCAATTCATTTTTTACCACTTTGTACCACTTCTCTCCACCTGAATAAATTTTAATACAACATTTATTAAATTGCAAGTACTTTTTTTAATTTTTTTATTTCTTAATATTATATTAATTTTTTGATTATTGTTTTACAATAATTATTTTTTACTGTATAATATATTTGGTGATACGTATGAAAAAGTTTTTATTAATTTTGCTTTTAATTTTAATACTAACTGCCGCTTCGCTTGGAATATATGGGTATTCCTTATATAGCCAAGCAATAAAAAAAGAGCCTTTAATTAGTAAAATAGAGCAAATTCAAAGTGATGAAAATTATGTGAAATATGAAAACTTACCACAGGATTATTTAGACGCTGTAGTCTCTGTAGAAGATAGACGTTTTTATGACCATGGAGCAATAGATTTACGTTCAATAGCTAGAGCTATATATGTTAATGTTACAAATTTTGATTTACGTGAAGGTGGTAGTACTATTACACAGCAACTTGCTAAAAACATTTATTTTATAGATATGAACCCATTTTCTAGAAAACTTGCAGAAATATTTATGGCATTTGCTATTGAAGATAATTATTCTAAAGAAGAAATTTTAGAATTATATGTAAATACATCTTATTTCGGTGATGGATATTATGGAATTAAAGAAGCTTGTAATGGTTATTTAGATAAAGAACCTAGTGAAATGAACTTAAATGAATGTACTATGATGGCTGGAATTCCTAATGCTCCTAGCGTATACGCTCCAACAAAAAATCCAGATTTAACTAAAAGTAGACAAGAACATGTATTAGAAACAATGGTTGAAAATGGATATATATCACAAGAAAAAGCAGAAGAAATTATTAATGCTAATACATAAAACTAAACGCATCATAAGTTAGCTAAAAGCTTTTATGATGCGTTATTTTATTTTTATTTAAATTCTATAAATTTATATACAGCTTCTGCAAAGCCTCCATTTTGTGCAGTAGTTGTTGTTGTATAATTAGCAACTTCTTTTACTTCATCATATGCATTTGCAACAGCGATACCAACTCCAGAATCTTTTATCATTTCTAAATCATTTAAATTATCACCTATCGCCAGTACTTCACTTTTATCTATTTTTAAATAATTTTCTAATACTTCAAGTGCTTGCTCCTTATTAATGCCTGCTGGCATAACATCCAAATATTCATATTCTTTTCCTATAATTTCATCTCTATATTTATCAATTTTTCTAATTAAATTAACTTGTAAATTTTTATTTTTAGCAAACTCTTTTTTTAAACTTGCTAAATCTTTTTCTGCTGAAATTACTAGTTTTAATATTTCTGGATTTTCTCTTTCTATATATTCTTGTATATCTGTTACAATTTTAAATTCTAAATCTATATTTTTATCATTTTTAGTTAATTCAAAATTTCTTAAATCCATATATAGTAGTTTTTCTGTTATTACTTCTTTACTAGTATATAAGTGTACATGTAACTTTAACTTTTTTGCTGTATTTATGCAAAAAAGCACATCTTCATTTTTTAATAATTTTCTATAAATTTCTTCGCCAGTTTTTAAGTTAATTATCTGATTTCCATTTCCAAATATTCCATATCCAGTTCCTATATCTTCACATATATTTTTAAATAAGGAATATGTTTTTCCTGTACATATTGTAAAATTTATATTTGAATTATTAATATCATTTATTGCTTTTAAGTTAGTTTCTGGTATTACATTTCCTTTTTCGAACATTGTTCCATCTAAATCACTTGCTATAAGTTTAATCATTGCTATATCATCCCCATGTACTAAACTTTTTACATTATATCTAAAGGCAAAAGTTTAGTAAAGCATATTCTTATTTTAAAAATATATATTATTTAACATATTATTTTTTAATATCCATAATTTTTTAGATAAATCTACGTAATATTTATGTGGATTTTCTATACGTTTAACTTCCTCCCACATACTATCTAATTCTTTTTTAGAATATTTAGCAATTTCTTTTAGTTCTGGATTTTTATAGATTAATTTTCCGTTCTTCAAATATTTTTTCTTGAAGTAGTCTTATAGAGTAATCTTTTAATATTTTCTTTTTCCATGGATTTTGAGGATCAAAAATCATATACTCTCTTTCGTCTAAAATTTCATCTGCCAATGTAATTACATCTGCTATTGCTTTTTTAGTTTCATTATCATAAAAACGATATACTTTTTTAAAACTTGGGTTTGTAACCTTTGCTGTATTTTCACTTACTTTAATCTTTGGTACTATTTTTTTATCTTTTTCTAATGCAACTAGTTTATATACTCCGCCAAAAACTGGTTCACTTTTTGCAGTAATTAAATTTTCTCCTACTCCAAATAAATCAATTTTAGCATCTTGTTCTATTAATGATTTTATTAAATATTCATCAAGTGAATTTGTAGCACATATTTTGCAATCTTCATATCCCGCTTCATCTAATATTTTTCTAACTTTTTTAGACAAATATGCCAAATCGCCACTATCTAGCCTAACTGCTTTTGGTCTATATCCTTTAGGTTTTAAAACTTCATTAAATACTTTAATTGCATTTGGAAGTCCAGATTCGATTGTATTGTATGTGTCTATTAAAAATGTACAATCATCTGGATATAGCTCTGCATATGCTTTAAAAGCTTCGTATTCCGAATCAAAACTTTGAATCCAACTATGTGCCATTGTTCCACTTGCTGGTATATTAAATTCTTTTGCAGATAATGTACATGATGTTCCTACTGCTCCTCCTATAATTGCTGCTCTTGCACCTTCTACTGCTGCATTAATACCATGTGCTCTTCTTGCACCAAATTCCATAACAGGTCTTCCCTGGGCTTCTTTTACTATTCTACTTGTTTTTGTTGCAATCAAAGATTGATGATTAGTTGTAAGTAATAACATTGTTTCTAATAATTGTGCTTGTATTATTGGTGCTTTTACTGTTATTAGTGGTTCATTTGGAAATACTACTGTTCCTTCTGGTATTGCCCATATATCTCCTGTAAACCTGAAATTCTCTAAGTAATTTAGAAATTCTTCTGAAAATTTATTTTGTTTTCTTAAGTAACTTATATCTTCTTCATCAAAAGATAAATTTCTTATGTAATTAATTATTTGCTCTAATCCTGCTACTATTGCATATCCACCTTCATCTGGTACTTTTCTGAAAAACACATCAAAATACGCAATTCTGTCTTCCATGTTTTTGTTAAAATATCCATTTGCCATTGTGTACTCATAAAAATCTGCTACTAATTCTAATCTTTGATTATTCATACCAATTCCTCCTATTTTTGGTACTTATTAACTTTTTGATACTAACATTATATGTATATCATTTCTTTTTGTCAATAGATTTAGAAAATAAATATTATCTTTTTGATAATAAGTAGTTTGATGGCTTTCTCCTTCTTTAATTTTTTCCATTTTTTAGCTGATTTAAACTAATAAATTACTGGCTGTTCCTAGTTATATTTTGGTATTTTTAAACCAAGTAAAGAGGGAGTCAGCAATGCTAACTCCCTCTTCCCGTCTAAAACGGATTATGTCAAAAAATCAAGTCCTCTTTCTGCCAACCATTATACAGTTTGCAGTCCGGTCTCAAAACAAAATATTTTGAAACCTGTTTCTGAGTTCTCTCCTCGTTCATGCAGTCCTTATCCACCACAGCAGACATTCCATCCACACTGTACTGTTCATATCCATATGGAAGAATATCTATAAGATGTCCATTCTTTTTAATATATGCATCAATTTTCTCGAACACCTCTGGCGCCACAGCATTTTTCTCTATCCATTTGCTCTGCTGGTTGTCTCCTTCCACATATAACTTTCGGAATGTTATCTGGTCTGCCCCGAGCTTTTTCGCTTTTTTGAAAAGCCCTTCGACAGTTCCTCCTACGCTCTGAAGCATTGCCCTGTTCATATTAAGACTTAGCCTTAAGGTGAAGTCATAGTCTTTGGCAATTTTGCATACTTCTTCTATGCAGATTTTGTTTTTCTCTGCAATACCGGAAATCTCGCAATTGTCGTCATCATTAAATGATGAGAGTGACAGTGACATTACACTAACACCCACTGTATTGCGCAAAAACCTGGCGTATGGTCTATCAAACAAGACCCCGGAGGTTTGTAATTCAATCCAGTTAAATGCTGTACATCCTTTTTGTGGAAGCACATACCTATTAAGAATTGCCAATGTCTGCAGGAAGTGCCGGTTTTGCAATGGCTCTATATCACCAGTAATCATCATGATATTAGCGTCATTCTCCTTTGCATATACCATTCTGCGAATATAATCTTCCAAATATAAATCATAAAACGGAAGGTTTTCATTCATCTGATTTTTGTACACGTCTGTGTGCATACATGCTACACAGTACTTGCACCGATTAACACATGCCTTTCCAGGCACGCAGATACTAAGTGATTGCGCATCTCTTTTTGACATAATAAATTCCTCCTTATGTATTTTTTTGTCAAAACTTGTTGTATACCGGAGATTTTGTATTAGTATACATAATTATTATATCGTAAATTCACTAGTTTTTCAATGTTTTTAACAAGTATTATCCATATTTAAAATATATGTGGTTGCCAATTCTTATTAAAACAATATAATTTAGAAGGTCTATGTCCTGCATTTTCTTCATATTCATCTGTTTCTATAACCATATCTGCAATCTTCCTTCTAAAATTAGCTTTTAATAATGGCTTGTCTAATAATATTTCATATACCTGTTGTAACTTAGTTAATGTGAATTTTTCTGGCATTAAGTTAAATGCAATTGTTGTATACTCAACTTTATTCTTTAATCTTTCAATTGCATAAATAAGCATTTTTGCATGGTCAAAAGCAAGCTCAGATTCTAATATTTGTGTATATATAATTTGGTTTCCATCAACTAATTCTTTAACTACTTTTACTTTATTTTCTATAGTTTCTGTTTTACTTTCTAATAAGATTTCTATCTCTTCTTCTTTTTTATAACCATGTTTATTTTCTGTCATTTTCTCTTTAAGAGAATTTAATGTAATAGTAAACCAATTTGCATCTTGTGTACTTCCTCCAGATTTAATGCAAACTTTTTCACTATCTACAAGACCCATATATGATGTACTAATTATTCTAGTTCTTGGATCACGATTTGGATCTCCCCATGAATATAATTGTTCTAAATATATATCTTGCATATTAGTTTTAGCTTTTAAACTTCTTTGTACAGCTTCCTCAAATCTTTCTTCTTTTCTTACAAATGTTCCAGGCAATGACCATTTACCCATATATGGATGTTCTGCCCTTTTAACTAGTAAGACTTGTAATTTCTTTTCTGGCAATTTTCTATAATTATCTGTTTCTACATCACGTATTGTAAATATTATAGAATCAACCGTTACAGATGGCTTAAAAAATTGATTGGAATCATAATTTTTTAAAAATTCTTCCTCTGTCATTTATATCTCTCCTTACCTCTTAATATCATTATAATACTATGATGGATTGTTTTTGTCAATCGGGATTTGGGGACGGTCTTTAAATCCCTACAAAAAGAAAGCGGAGCACGCTTTAATTAGCATGCTCCTTAAAAAATAACGGACCTATAATGATTATCATTAGCTCCATCCCAATTACCGACCATTTATCGACATTCTCTGTAAGAATATTCAGTATAAAAAAACCTGTATTCAATATCAGGAGTATTGTCAAAATCCGATCGATTTTATCCTTCAATATAAATAATCCGAGGATTATTGAACCTGGAACTATCCAAAAGTATGTGTTGTCAACTTCAATACCAAAAGCAATTCCTATGACCATAATTGCGGTCCAGATATATGCCAAGGCATACCTAACACCAAAAGCTAATCTTGAATACAAAATCCGTAATTTTCTCATTTTTTCTACCTCTCTTTTCTTTTTTGTCTAAATTAGATTATACACCATTTTACGCTTCAAGTCAATTTAGGTACTACTTTCAAGCTTCATATCTCCGTCTTTTATTAGACCTTTTTTTCTCATTAAATAACTTGTAATCCAAGCTATCACTCCAGGTAATATAAAGTGTAATAGTATAATTTTTATTATTAATTCCACTCCATTTTCAGTTCCACTCATATCTTGCCATGTCATTAGTTGCCCTACCAAACCTGCTGTTCCCATTCCTGCTCCAGATGCATTATTGGTCATATGTAATACCGCAGTCGAAATTGGTCCTAAAATTGCACTAGCAATAATTGCAGGAATCCAAATAATTGGCTTTTTCATAATATTTGGAACTTGAAGCATTGATGTTCCCAATCCTTGCGAAATAAGTCCAGAAATTCCATTTTCTTTAAAGCTTGCAACTGCAAATCCAACCATATTAGCACAGCAACCAACTGTAGCAGCTCCACCTGCTAATCCACTTAAGTTTAATATGATAGCCAGTGCTGCAGAACTTATTGGTAGAGTTAATATCATTCCCATCAAAACAGAAACTAATATTCCCATTATAACCGGTTGTTTATCCACTGCCCAATTAATAAGTTCTCCTAATGCTAGCATAAAATTCGAGATTGGTGGACCTACTAATAGTCCAACAGCTCCACCTATCATTATTGTAAAAATAGGAACTAAAATAATATCCAATTTAGTTTTACCTTGTATCCATCTACCACAAATAATTCCTATAAAACTTGCTATAAATGCTCCAAGTGGCTCCCCAGGTCCATTTAAAATAATAGTTCCATCTACTAAGACAGAACCTTGTAATATTTTACTTGCAAAAGCACCTATTAGTCCTGCAATTGCTGCAGAAATCGTAACAAAAGGGGTTTCCTTATATTTTACTGCTACTCCAACTCCAATACCTGCACCAGTTAAGCTTGCAGCTATTTTTCCAATTACTACAATCAAATTTCCTATATTTCCACCAATTAATTTTCCTATCTGCTCTATTATCAATCCAATAATTAATGTAGAAAATAAGCCCCAAGCCATTCCCGTTAAGCCATCTATAAACACATATGAAAACCCCTTTTTTATTTTGGTTTTAATATCATCCTTCATAAAAATCTCCCCTTATTATTTCAATTCATTTAAATAATTTTTTCTACCAAAACTATATGTTGGGATTTTTTCTCTTTTATGTTTAGAATTCATATATCGTTTTTCTATTTTTTTCATCTTCTCTTCTTTCGTTTTTCCTGTTTCTATATATTCTGCAACTTCCTTATATGTTATTCCCATTTTTTCTTCATCACTTTTATCACTTAATCCATCACTTGGTGCCTTTTTTATAATTTTCTCAGGTACTCCTAATATTTCTCCTATCTTTAATACCTCATCAACTGTAAAATCCGCAATTGGATTAAAATCACTTGCACTGTCTCCCCATTTTGTTGTATATCCAACCATTGCTTCACACAAATTTCCAGTTCCCATAACTAGATAATTATAATTTTGTGCAATCGCATATAGTGTAGTCATTCTAAGTCTTGGTTTAATATTAATTTGTGCTTCTTCTGTCAATTCTTTACCTATTTTTGTATTAAGCTCTTTTTCTAATTTTTCATATGTATCTGTTAAATTAATTTCTAAAATTTTTACACCAAAAGTTTGTGCCACTAGTTTTGCATCTTCTAAATCCTTTTCTTTTGACTGACATGGCATTCCAACAGTTAAAACTTTTTCTTTTCCTAATGCAAGGCTTGCAAGTGCTATAACTGTAGCACTATCTTTACCTCCACTATTTCCAATTACTACTCCTTTTGCCCCTACTTTATTTACATAGTCCTGTATCCACAAAACTATTTTATCTATATGTTTTCTTAATTCTATTTCACTTAACATATATTTTCCTCCTTTATTTTAAACTTTTAAGCACATTCTTAAAGTTCACGGTTTATTTAAATAAATTATTTGCTTTTATATATGAATATACTTCATCTGGTGTAAAGTAACGTATACTTTTTCCTTCTTTAATCTTTTCCCTTACAAATGATGAACTTAAGCCACTTCTAACATTATTTTTTACTTTTATAAATGATTTTTCATTTTCTTTTAAAAATCTATTATTATTTATTATATCTTCTAAGCAATCTTCATCTCTTTCTAAAACTAATACTTTAAATCTTTTAACTAATTCGTCCGCTTTTTCCCATGTATTTAATTCTCTTAAATTATCACTTCCTGTTGTAAACCAAATCGTTTTGTTAGGATACATCTTTCGAATTTCTTCTAAAGTTTCTATAGTATATAATTGTCTTTTGTTTCTTAATTCTATATCTGATACTTCGAATTTATCGTTTTTATCACAAACACACTTTAGCATTTCATACCTATATTTATTTTCTAGTAAACCTTTCTTTTGATATTTTTGATTTACCGGAACAAAAATTATTTTTTCTACGTTTTCGTATTCGGATACAATTTGTTCTGCTAATGAAAAATGTGAATTTAGTGGTGGATTAAAAGATCCTCCAAATACTACTATTATCTTATCATTTTCCATAGGCATCTCTCCTTTATTTGATATTATCAAAAAGTTAATAAGTTATATTTGTTATTATTATATTGATACTATGTCTTTTTGTCAACCTTTTATTATTATTTTTAAATAATATTTTTTTATTCATTAAATAATTCAACAAAAATCTGTAGAAGCTTCTTTTCTCCTCTACAGATTAACTTTGCATCAAAAAAGGATTTCGGGACAAGCCCAAAACCCTTTTTAATTTATTTTCTTAACTTCATCTTTTACTTTATTACCATCTTTTACTAATACTGTACTTGTTGGATATGCTAAATCCACACCTTCTTTTTCTAGTATTTCTAATATATTTTTATTAATGTGCTCTTTAGCATTTAAGTAACTGCCATAATCAACAGAATTTGTAAAAACATATATCATTATAGAAACACCATCTGGATCAATTTCATCAAATTTTACATATGTATCATCATTTATTACATTTGGATGATTTATAAGCATAAAATATATTTTACTAGTAATTCTTTGTATTACATCTACCGGTGTATCTAACGGAAGTTTTAAGTCCAATTTATATTTTCTTTTTTCCATCTTACTCCAGTTTATAACAGCCTCATTTGATAATACTCCATTTGGTATATTTACTAATGAATTATCAAATGTTCTTATCCCTGTACTTCTAAAAGATATGTCTTCTACTATACCTTCGTAATTTGGCGTTTGTACCCAATCACCTATAACAAATGGTTTATCTATTAATATCATAACTCCACCAAATAGGTTTTTAGCTGTATCTTGTGCTGCTAATGTAAGCACAACACTTCCTATTCCTAAACCAGCAAGTATTGTATTTAAGTTAATTCCTAATAACGCAATAACTACTAAAATGGCAATTATATATATAGCGCATCTTATAATTTTATATATAAAATTTATTCTATTATCATCAGCATCTGTCATAAATTTTCTTTGTAATTTTCTCATCGTTTTTGAATCTGCTGTAAAACAGTCTGCTAATGCTTTTGCAAATAAAATTACGCAAATAATCTTAAATGTTAATTCGATTATATACATTGCCTTTCCTTGTATTTGCAAAACTCTTGTTGCTAAAAATATTCCTAAAGTTATAAAGAATATTTTTAATGGTTTATAGAAAGGCATTTTCTTTATTCGTTCTTTATCAATTTTCTTTCTTTTAAAAATTCTTATTAAAATATAAGATAAACCAGAACTAAATATATAGAAAAATATCATAATTGCAATGGCTATTAAAATATCTATTACTTGTTTTAAATCAATTGTTTTAAAATAATTAATTACATCCATTAGTTTATCCATCGGCTATTCTCCCTTGTTTAATTACAATTCTTTTTTCGCATGTTCAAATCTTTCTTTTATTCTATCTTTTCCCATTATTTCCATTATTTCATACATATCTGGTGTATTTGTTCTTCCTGTTAAAGCTATTCTTAGCACTGTACTTACATCTCCAACATGTGCTTCGTATTTATCTGGATTTGCTTTAAATTCTTTTACTTCGCTTGCATATCCTAATTTTCCTGCTAATTCTTTTATTTTATTAAACCATTCTTGCTTATCATCGTTTTCATCAAAATAATTATTTATATATTCATCTAATATTGTTTTTATTTTATCACTATCTGATATTTTTTGGTATTCATAATTTACATTTTGTGCATAAAATTTTTCATCATACATATATGAAATTTCATTTTTTACATCTGACCATTTAGCAATATCTTTACGAGGTTTCTTATTTCCTCTTTCTATACCAAATATTTTTAAAGCATATCCTTTATTTTCTTTTAGCATTTCTGCTAATTCTTCATCATATTTTTCTGCCCATTTTACTGATTCATTATATACCTTTTCTGCATCAAATCTAGAAATAACTGATTTTGAAACATCAAGTAATTTTACCATATCAAAAAGAGCTCCACTTACACTCATTTTATTTAATTGTAATTCAAAGTTTTCCATATCTTCTGTTGGATTTTGTCTTCTCCAATTTTCGAAATTTGAATTTGCGATATTAAATAAATATTCTTTTACAGCTTCTGCTGGAATTCCTTGTTCTGCATAATAACTTACTGCGGCTTCTGGGTCTTTTCTTTTACTTAGTTTTCTCTTGTTTCCATTATCATTTTTCATAATTGGTGAAATGTGAACATATTTTGGTGCTTTAAATCCAATTTCTTGGAATAATTGTAAATGTAATGGAACAGATGAAAGCCATTCATCACTTCTTATTACATGTGTTGTTCCCATTAAGTGGTCATCTACAATATGCGCAAAATGATATGTAGGAAGACCATCGGCCTTAATTATTACTATATCTTGGTCATTTTCTGGGAAAGTAACATTTCCTTTTATTACATCATGATGTTTTATCTTTCTATCTTCTCTTCCTGGTGATTTAAATCTGATAATATATTTTTCTCCTGCTTTTATTTTTTCTGCCATTTCTTCTACTGTTAAGTTTCTACATTTTGCCCACACACCATAATAACCTGGTCTTACTTTAGCAGCTTCTTGTTTTTTCCTTATTTCATCAACTTCTTCAGCTGAGCAAAAACATGGATATGCTTTTCCCATTTCTATCATGTATTTAGCATATGATCTATAAATATCTCCTCTTAAAGATTGTTTATATGGACCATAATCACCTTTTCCTTCGGTTTCATTTATCATTCCTTCGTCTTCTTCTATCCCAAAATCTTTTAAAGAATTAACGATATCTGTAATACCATTTTCAATTTCTCTTTTTTGGTCTGTATCCTCAATTCTTAAAAAGAAAACTCCTTCTGTTTGTGTTGCAACTTTTCTTGCAACTAGAGCTTGATATAAGCCCCCTATATGAACAAAACCTGTTGGGCTTGGTGCAAATCTAGTTACTATAGCACCTTCTTTTAAGTCTCTTCTTGGATATTTTTCCTCATAATATTCTATTGGTTTTACATCTGGAAATATTAAATTTGCTAAATCTTTATAGTCCATTAATTATCTCTCCTTTATAGGGATTTGGGGACGTTCCTATAATCCCTTTCTATTTTTAATATTTAAATTATCTTTGAACTTTTAGCTCCGTCCCTAAAGTTTAAAATCTTTTATATTATACAATATATTTAGCTCTATAGCAAGTATAAAAGTTCGCTTTTATTGACATAATACGGAAAATATAATATAATTTAAATTGTAGCTTTATTGATGGAACATTAAATTGTAAAAGCTAATTTTACATTATATTTGTTCTTCTCTCGGCGTAATGCAGGAGGAAAAAATATGAAACTATGTATAGCGGGGATTCAATTTCAAAACCTCGAAACTGGAGAAATAATTACATTTTCTCCAGAGACAAAAGGAGTAACAGTAGACTCTGGAAGAAATCCAACAGAAGATGAATATAACATTGCAAGTCTTGCTAGTGGAGTTATCGTTGGAGCAAGTTTTAAAGAACTCAAAAGAGTTCTTCCAGAATCTATTACTCTACCAAAGGTCTAACCAATGACCTTTCTAGTATCTGAGGATGAGTTGTAAAAATATGACTCATCCTTTTTTATTTAATAACGAAGATTTTGCATTTATTATTTATCTATGATATACTATTTATATATACCGTACCATATAAGTAGTCAAGAGAAAGGATTTATTTATGGCTACGAAAACAGCAGTGCAACTCGTGTGCGTCTCCAGTAGGAGCAACAATTGGATATTTTATACACCTTCAAGTGATGAAACCTCTTTCAAGTTTTCAATTAACATTAATCGTAGCACTCTTCTGGAATGCTACATTGAAGTTCTGGAGCTTAACTTTATGACGGTAGCTGATGTTTGTCATTTTAAAGATATATGCTACTCCGTTTGCCAGAGTTCTCAAATTCAAGTTATCTTTAAAGATGGTTTTCCTCACTTGGATCTTTTCCAATTGTTTGAAATGTTCCGGAACTTTGAAGCCATATACTGTGATAATTTGTACTTCACAGTTTTTTCAGATGAACGGAACGAACCACGCACAATTGAAGTGATTGCTTAAACATACACCGAGGGGCTTCTGCCCCTCTTCTTTTTATACTTTTGTTGTATTTACATAATTTAGGGTTGACAATAATTTTGTTTTTGTGTTATACTAAAAATGTACATTAAAAGCGCGAATAAAAAAATCGATGATTAAGAGAGTAGTTTTATATGAACCAACAGCGAGTTAGGTAGAGTGAGAGCTAACATGTGTAGTATAAAATGAAAAGAACTTATGAGTGGTTATGGGAACAGTATTTACTTAGTATCATAACTCGCGGACTCGGCGTTACTGAGATTAAGTGATTTATATAGAATTTTATTTATATAGATAATTAGAGTGGTACCACGTTAATAGCGTCTCTTTCAAGAGACGCTATTTTTTTATTTTCTATATAAATTACAAATAATAAAAAAAGGAGGATTTAAAATGAGTTATAAAAAAATAGTTTTATCATATTCAGGTGGACTAGACACTTCTGTAATAATTACATGGCTTAAGGAAACTTATAATAATTGTGAAGTAATAGCTGTAACAGGAGATGTTGGTCAAGGAGAAAATGAATTAGAAGGCTTAGAGGAAAAGGCTCTAAAAACAGGAGCTTCTAAAGCTTATATATTAGATTTAAAAGATGAACTTGCAAATGAATATATTTTACCGGCAATTAAAGCGGGTGCAACATATGAAGGTCAATATTTATTAGGTACACCTTTTACTAGACCTTTACTTGCCAAAAAATTAGTTGAAATTGCAAAAAAAGAAAATGCAGATGCTATTTGCCATGGTTGTACTGGAAAAGGTAATGATCAAGTAAGATTTGAACTTGCAATAAAAGCTCTCGCACCAGATATGCCTGTTATTGCCCCATGGAGATTGTGGGATATAAAAGGAAGAGATGACGCTATCGACTATGCAGAAAAGCATAAAATTCCATTAAAAATAACTAGAGAAACAAACTATTCTAAAGATAAAAATTTATGGCATTTATCTCATGAAGGTTTAGATTTAGAGGATATCGCTAATGTTCCAAAATACGATAAAATTCTAGAAATGGGGGTTACCCCAAAGCAGGCAAAAGATGAAGAGACAATTATTAATATCGAATTTGAAAAAGGTGTTCCTGTTTCTTTAAACGGTGAACATTTAGACCTAGTAACTTTAATAGAAAAATTAAATAAACTAGGCGGAGAAAATGGAATTGGCATATTAGATATGGTAGAAAACAGGTTAGTTGGTATGAAATCAAGAGGAGTTTATGAAACACCAGGCGGAACAATAATATATAAAGCCCATTCCCTATTAGAAACAATTTGCTTAGATAAAGATACAATGCATTTTAAACAAATTGTTGCTAATAAATTAGGTGAATTACTGTATGATGCAAAATGGTATACTCCTCTAAAAGATGCCATAAATAGTTTCGTAGACAAAACTCAAGAAACAGTAACTGGAAATGTTAGTTTAAAACTTTATAAAGGTAATATTATTCCAAATGGATTAGAAAGTCCTTATTCTTTATATTCTATGCAAACAGCATCTTTTAATGAGGATGATGATTATAACCAAAAAGATGCTGCCGGATTTATAAATTTATATGGCTTACCAACTAAGACAATAGCTAAAATGAAAAAATTATAAGGAGGCGATTTACATGCCTATGTGGGAAGGAAGGTTTTCTAAAACTTTAGATAAAAGAACTAATGATTTTAATTCTTCTATTAGATTTGATTATAAAATGTATAAAGAAGATATCGAAGGCAGTATTGCACATGCAAAAATGTTAGCTAAACAACATATAATAGAAAAAGATGATGAAAGTAAAATAATATTTGGACTAAATTCAATTTTAAAAGACATTGAAAATGCTTCTTTAGAATTTGATCCAAATGCTGAAGATATTCATATGTTTATAGAAGCCGAGTTAACTAAAAGAATCGGACAAAGTGGTAAAAAGCTACATACTGCAAGAAGTAGAAATGATCAAGTTGCATTAGATATCAGAATGTATTTAAAAAAACAAGTTGTAGAAATAAAACAAAATCTTAAAAATCTAATCTATACATTAGTAGTAAAAGCAAAAGAAAATACTGAAACAATCATGCCTGGATATACACATATGCAAAGAGCCCAACCAATAACATTTGCACATCACTTAATGGCATATGTAGAAATGTTTAAAAGAGATATAGAAAGATTAACTGAAACTTATAGAAGAATTGACACTTGTCCTATTGGAAGTTGCGCTTTAGCTGGAACAACATATAAGTTGGACAGAGAATTTGAAGCTAAAGCATTAGGCTTTTCAAAAATTTCTAATAACAGTCTAGATGGTGTTTCGGACAGAGATTTTATAATAGATTTATTAGCAGATATTTCTATTATTATGATGCATCTATCAAGAATAAGTGAGGAAATTATATTATGGAGTTCATGGGAATTTAAGTTCGTAGAATTGGATGATGCTTTTTCTACTGGTTCTTCTATAATGCCTCAAAAGAAAAATCCAGATATTACTGAATTAATTAGAGGCAAAACCGGACGAGTTTATGGTTGTTTAATGGGAATTCTTACTGTTATGAAGGGAACTCCTCTTGCTTATAATAAAGATATGCAAGAAGACAAAGAATTAGTATTTGATGCTATTGATACAGTAAATTTAAGCCTTACTACAATAGAACCTTTAATTAAGACTATGACTGTACTTAAGGAAAATATGAAAGCAGCTGCAGAAAAAGGTTTTATTAATGCCACTGATTGTGCAGATTATTTAGTAGAAAAAGGCTTACCTTTCCGTGATGCTTATAAAGTTGTAGGAAATATCGTAAAATATTGTATCGAAAATAACACCTCTTTGGAAAAACTAGATTTAGATATGTATAAACAATTTCACCCTGTTTTTGAGCAAGACGTTTACCAAGCAATTGACTTAATTAACTGTGTAAATAAAAGAAATGTTATAGGTGGACCTGCTAAAGAACAAGTTGAAAAACAGATAGAGTTAGTCGAAAAAAAACTTGATGTGTGTTAAGACACGTCAAGTTCTTTTATCTTTTACAAAATTCTACAATAAAAAATCTTTATTTACTTCTACATTTTTATATGATAATATCAAATAAAAACGGAGGTAAAGATAATGATTGATTTTAATAACAAATCTTTAATAAAATTAAAACAATTTTCTAATTCTGAGGGAACTAATATGGTTGCTGAGCTATTAGCACCAAATGAAGAAGTAGGCTTTGCTTTTTCTTCGATGCGTGATAAATTAATTTTTACTAATAAAAGAATTATATCTGTTAATACTCAAGGAATTACTGGTAAAAAAGTAGATTTTACTTCTATTCCTTATTCAAAAATTCAAGTATTCTCTATAGAAACTTCGGGTACTTTTGACATAGACTCAGAACTTGATATAACTCTTAGTGGGCTTGGAACTATTAGATTTGAACTTAACTCTCAAACTAATATTAAAGACCTAAGCAAATATATTGCAACTTATGCGTTGTAATGATAACAAAAATTGAAAAAAAGCTAAAATATAGTATAATTAAAGATGATAGTTTATCGAGAAAATATGATGCCAGAATTTGGCAGAAGGAGGAACAAGCATGGAAATTCACAATGTAACTATTATTTGGCACAACGAGATACGGAGATTCGAAAATGTAAAAAATATAAAAAACGGAAAAGGATTTATATTTTTTACAGATGGGAACATACGCAGATGTTTCTCCGAAGTTCCCTATGAAATTGAGTCTTACTATCCTGAAGATGAAGACTCTATACAGTGATAAAAAGGAGTCCAAGCACCTGCTTGGCTTCTTTTTGCAATACGTTAAATTACTCTCGAACGCAAAATACCAAGCCTCAAAAGGCTTGGTATTTCTGCATTTTTCTACACTTCCATAATAATTGGTAAAATCATTGGGTTTCTCTTTGTTTTTTGTGCTATATAATCTTTTAAATTATCTCTTAAATTAGATTTAATTGTAGACCAATCTGTAATATGATTTCTTTCACATTTTTCTATTTCGTTTCTTATAACTGCCTTAACATTTTCCATTAGGTTTTCTGACTCTCTTACATATACAAATCCTCTAGAAATTACATCTGGACCTGCAACAATTTCTCCTGTAGCAGAATCCATTGTCATAACAATTATAATTAAACCATCTTGAGATAAATGTTGTCTATCACGAAGTACAATATTTCCAACATCTCCTACTCCCAATCCATCAACTAACACTCTACCAGATTGTACAGATGTTGTAAACTTAGCCTCTTCTTGATTTATTTCTAAAATTCTACCATTTGTAAGCATAAATATATTATCTTTGTCTATTCCCATTTCTTCTGCTGTTTCTGCATGTGCTTTTAATTGTCTAAATTCACCATGTACTGGTAAGAAATATTTTGGTTTTACTAATGATATCATTAGTCTTTGTTCTTCTTGGCAAGCGTGTCCGGAAACGTGTACATCTGCTAGTGAACTATATACAACTTCTGCCCCTATTTGCATTAAGTCATCTATTACTTTAGAAACTAATTTCTCGTTTCCTGGTATTGGATTTGCAGATATGATTATTAAATCATCTGGAGTTATTTGAACTTTTCTGTGTTCCCCTGAAGCCATTCTTGTAAGTGCAGACATTGGCTCTCCTTGGCTTCCCGTTGTTATTATTACTAATTGATCATCTGTATAATTTTTTATCATGTCTATATCTATAAATACATTATCTGGAACCTTAATATAATCTAATTCCCTTGCTGTATTTATCATGTTTATCATACTTCTACCACATACTGCAATTTTTCTGTTATATCTTACAGCACAATTTACTATTTGTTGAACTCTATGAACATTTGAAGCAAATGTTGCAACAACTATTCTTTTTCTACAACCTTGGAATAATCTTTCAAAAACATCACCTACAGTTTTCTCAGACATTGTATAGCCTTTTCTTTCTGAATTTGTACTGTCTGACATAAGTGCTAAAACACCTTCATTACCAAGTTCTGCTAAACGTCCAAAATCCATTATTTGTCCATCTATTGGCGTATAGTCAATTTTAAAGTCCCCTGTATGAATCACTGTTCCAGCTGGTGATTTAATAGCTAATGCAACAGAATCTGGAATACTGTGTGAGCTTCTTATAAATTCAACACTAAATTTTCCTGCTTTTACAACTTCTCCTTGTTTAACCTCTACTAATTTTGTAGATTTTACTAATTTATGTTCTTCTAATTTATTTCTTATAAGTCCACAAGTTAATCTTGTTGCATAAATTGGTACATTTATCTTCTTTAATAAATATGGTATAGCACCGATATGATCTTCGTGACCATGTGTAATAATTAGTGCTCTTATTTTGTCTTTATTTTTTTCTAAATATGAAATATCTGGTATAACTAAATCTACACCAAGCATATCGTCTTCTGGGAAAGCCAAACCACAATCTACTATAATAATATCATTTTCATATTCAAATACTGTTATATTTTTTCCAATTTCGTGTAAACCACCTAATGGAATAATTTTTAAATTACTAGGTTTAAATCTAAAATCTTCTTGTTTTACTGTTACTTTCTTATTTTTTCTTGTATTTGTTTTATTTCTTGTTTGTTTAACATTCTCTGTATTTGTTGTTTTTAATTTTTCTTGTTTTGTTTTAGTAGTATAATTCTTTCTTCTTCTTTGTGAATTTGTACTTACTTTCTTTTCTGTCTCTAAATTTTTCTTCTCTTCTGTCATTATTTTATCTACTCCTTCTTTCTAATTTTTATTGGTTTTACTTGTAGCTATACAATAGCTTAATTTAAACTTATCTATGATTAGAAGAAATATCATTAACTAAAGAAATATTATATTTCATATAATATTTCTATTCATCCTACTTTTATCACTTAATAAAATCTCGCTTTTTTCTAATTTGATTGATGTTTGATTCCATAAAAATTATTTTATTACCCCAAAAGTAATAAATTCAGTTTTTATAAATGTTATTTCCGCTCATATAGTTATAATCATTTTGTATAAAATTCTCTCTTTTTTTAATATACACAAAATTATAACATCATATACAATAATTGCTAAAAGTATCTTAATATTTTATAACTATTTTTTACTATACATTATATTTCCGGACATATATAGTTAATAGCTATTCTCCTTTATCATATATAAAACTTAAATCTCTTTATTGTATCCAATATTTGGATAACCACTATTTGTTATTATACTATACTCTTCCTATATTTGTCAAATACATTATGTTAATTTGTTGCTCTTACAAAAGAAAACAGTGGGTACAAAATCATAAATTTCATACCCACTGTCCTTAATTAAACGATGACTATACACGCCATCTAAGTTTGAAGATGTTCTCTTCGTTCATAAATCCCCGTTTTCTATCACCATAATAGTTAAACGGATCCAGCTCCGAACAGATTTCTATAAGCTCGAGGCACTTCTCTCTTCCGCATGCTCTCACATTACTATTCTCGTCAAATACCTCATCATATACAGCCGGAAGCATTTCCTCCAAAATTTCTTTTCTTAGAGCTAATACCTCCCTTGTGTAAATTTCTCCAGTCTTGGCTTCGCCAAAACACGCCTCAGGTTTTATTTTTGAACATAGTTCTAAAAATTCTTTCCGGTCTTCTTCTTCGCAAGCCGGATTTAAATTTCCATTGGCATCCAAAAAGTATTGATACCTGTTCAAGAATTCTTTTTTCATGGCTTCAATCATATAATTATACCTCCTTACCTATGAAAAAAATTCAACCAATAGTTATAAAAAAATATTATCACACTTATTTTTTGGAGTCAATTATAAAAAACTTCTTGTCAAAAAAAATCAAATTTGATATATTTTTAAAAGTAAGTACATTAATTTTTCCTGCAATCTTTAATTAATGTAGTAGCTATATAAGATTGTAAATAAATTATTAGGAGATGTATCATGAGAATAGTAGAGCCTTGGATAAAAGTTGAAAAAATTGATGGTAAAAAAATAATGAAAAGATTAGAACGTGCTTGTAGAACTTGCTATCGTTCAGAAGGAAAAATTACAGATGATAGTTATAAAAAATTATTAACAAATTGTATAACTAGAGGGCATGAATCAGTTTTAGAACATGAAAAAGTTACAGTTAGAATTTATAATGATGTTGGTTCTTACAAAGACTTAACAAGACATAGATTCGCAAGTTTTTCTATTGAATCTACTAGATATTGCAGTTATGATAAAGATAAATACGGAAATGAAATATCATTTATAAATCCTTCTTATATAGAAGATAAAGAAACTTATGATGTTTGGAAAAAAACAATGCAAGAAATAGAAAATAGCTATATTAAAATGAAAGAATTAGGTGCTTCAACAGATATGGTAAGAGAAATTCTTCCTCATTCTACAGCCGCAGAATACACTATGACTGCTAATATTCGCGAGTGGAAACATATTTTAGAGTTAAGAACAACCAATCATGTTCACCCAGCTATAAGACAAGTTTTAATTCCTTTATTATTGTATTTTAAAGAAGAAATGCCAGAAATATTTGATGATGTAGCATATGATAAGGATTTTAATCCTAATTATTATGCAAACTTATCTATTGAAAAAGATTTAGTATAGTATATAAAAAATAAGACTTCTGCATGTGAAGTCTTATTTTTACACATCTGTATTATTTTCTCCATAATAGTCATTATATCGTGATTCTAATCCTTTTTTTATATTACTATAATTTAATGTTCCAAATATTACATTATTATTTCAATATTATATATCTCTCCATCATCTGTTAATTTAATTTTTTGCCCGTATACTTCATTACCATTGCAATACATTTTTGTAACTCCAGCATTTTTCTCTTCTGGATTTCGTACGATAATATGATATATTGTGCTTTTATATTTAAAATTTATCTTATACTCTTTCCAATCTTTCGAAATGCATGGCTCTATTTTTAAATATTCATTACATATTTTTAAACCTAAAATATATTCAATTCCGGCCGTATATAGCCAACCACTAGAACCTGTATACCAAGTCCAACCACCTCTTCCTGCTAAATTTCTGCTACTATACACATCTGCGGCAATTACATATGGTTCTACTTTATATTTATTAGTACTTTGCTTTGTTTTAGTATGTTCTATTGGATTTATCAATTTAAACATGTTTACTGCTTTATCACCAAATCCTAATAAACTTTCTGCAATTATTGCCCATATGGCACCATGTGTATATTGTCCTCCATTTTCTCTAACTCCTGGTAAATAAGACTTTATATATCCAGGCTCTATTTTGCCATTTTCGAAAGGTGGATCTAGTAATTTTATTAACCCATTTTCTTTATCTACTAAATGTGTTTCTAAACTATCCATACTTATAAATTTCTTTTCATTATCTGCTGCCCCAGAAATCACTCCCCAACTTTGCGAAATTCCATCTATTCTACATTCTTCATTTTCCATACTCCCAAGAGGTGTCCCATCATCCATAAATGCACGTTTAAACCATTTGCCATCCCACGCATTCCTATTAACATTTCTTTGTAAGTTTGTCATGACCTCTTTATATTTTTCATCATCATCTATTTTTATAATATTAACCCATTTGTTTAAAATATCGTACAAGAAAAATGCAAGCCATACACTTTCTCCTTTTCCTTGTATACCAACATTTGAAAGCCCGTCATTCCAGTCTCCAGAACCAATTTTAGGTAATCCATTTTCACCAAAGTCAAAAGCCCTTTCTATCGCTTTTTTACAATGTTCATATATTGTTCCTTTAGTTTCTGAAATATTATACAAACTATATCTTTCTACTTCTCCTTCTTTTAACTCTTCCCCTTCCAAATAATTTGTTTCTATATCTAATATTGTTCTATCCCCTGTAATTTTAATATATTCTAATACTGCATAAGGTAGCCATAATAAATCATCCGAAAACCTAGTTCGTATTCCCATTTTGCTTTCATCATGCCACCAATGTTCTACATCTCCTTCTATAAATTGATGCTTACTATTTTTTATAATTTGATTTTTTAGTATATTTATATCTATATATTTCATATTAAACGCATCCTGGAGTTGATCTCTAAAACCTACTGCTCCACCAGATTGATAATATCCTGTTTTTCCTAATAATCTAGAAGATATTGTTTGATAAACTAGCCAGCCATTTAGCAATATATTCATAGATTCTAATGGTGTTTCCACCTGTATAGTATTTATAATATTTTTCCAGTACTCTTTTGTATCTTCCAAAGCTGCTTTACAATTTTCAATATTCTTATACTTTTTAACTAGCTTAGGAATATTATCTTTAGTATCTTCTCCAAATATTAATGATATATTTTTACTTTCATATGCTTTTAATTCTACATTTATTTTTATTGCAATACATGATTCTTCTCCTAACCCATTACTATTATCTAAACTATTAATAAATAACGCAACAGGCTTTTTTATAGTATCATTTCCTATAAAAGATTTTTTTCTGCCAGTAAATGAATCAATGTCCAAATTACTAGAAACAAAAGTAGTCTCGTCTATTAATTCATCATATCTGTTAATTGCATAAACAATATTTTCTTCAGTTTTAACCTCTATTTTTCCATTTGTTTGTAACTCATCTTCACCTAAAACTGGTTTTAAATAATAAAATATACTAATCTTTTTTAATTTATCTGTAGTGTTTTTTAAATTAATTAAGTTTATTTTTAGCTTATCTTCTTTTGGTACAAATACTTCATTTTCTTGTATTATTCCATCTGCTGTATGAGTAAACTTGGCATATCCAAATCCATATGTTGTGTAATAATCATTATCATCTTCTACAACCCTATTTCCTATTGTCCAAAATCTTTTATTTTCATTATCTATAAAATATATAAGCTCTGAAGGAATATCTTTACTTGTATAATTACTAAATGCAGTTAGTCTATTTAATCTACTATTTTCATTCCAAGTATATCCCCCACTACCATCTGTAACTAGTGTTCCAAATTTCTTATTTGCAAGCACATGGCTCCAGATTGTAGGAAGTACTATATCTTTATTGGTCTTTATATAATATTCTTTTCCATTTTTAGAGAATGCACCATACTCATTATAATATTTTAAGTTTTCTACCAAATCAATTTTGTCCAATGCTGGAGTTCGTATTTGTTCTGTATTTTTTACTTCTATTTCTTCTAATGGATTTGTTATCGCTTTTCGTTGTTTATTATAAATTTTCTTAATTCTATTTAATTGATAATTTATATTACCTAAATTTGCATCTATTATTAAATCTGACACAAATGTAATCAAGTCATTTTCTGCTTTTATAAGCTTATTTGAAACTAATATAAATATTCCAGTTCGTATATTCTTCATATAGTCTAAGTGAGCATTTAAAATACAATTATTTATATATTCTATTAAATATTCTTCTTCTACTAATACAATAAACTCAATTTGAATATTTTTTATTCTTAATATTTCATATAATTTTAAAAGTTGATTTAACAAATACATATCATTTATATTTTTTAGTTTTAATGTTAAGATTGGAAAATCGCCAGAAATACCAAACTTCCATAAATCTGTCCTTTTGAATTTTTCATTTTTTATTTTGTTTCTATAATACCATCTAACATAATTAGGTTTTATTAACAAAGATATTAATTTTTGATACTCGGCAAGTTCAGTTCCTTTTATTTGTAAATATCTTGCCTCTTCTATTGCTTTAGCTTTAGAAATTTCGAATATATTTCGTATAGCTTCTTGATTTTTTATTTTTTCTATATTAGCTACTGCATCTTCCTTTGTTTCTGCAACCGAAATTATAAAATATAACTCTACAGTTTCATGTGCCGGAATCTTTAACGTTCTTTTTATAGCTACAATTGGCTCTGTAACAAGTCCTATAGAATTAGAAAAACGTTTTCCTTCTTTTATTTGTTTTGGCATATTCATATCATTAAAATCATTAAATTTCTGTGCATCTATCTCATATTCTAATTCTCCCATTGTCTCATTTTCTGTATAAAAATTAACACCTAAAAATATATCTTTACCCTTACTATCTCTTTTTCTTCTTTCTAAAATTAATGTTTGTTTTTCACTATTAAAATCATATCTTAAAAATAGATTATTAAATGCTTTATGCGCTATATCAGCATTAATATCAGATATAATTGGTTCAAAACTTCCTGTAACCTCAATTACTTCATCTTCATTTCCTATATTGGTAAATTCTATTTTTCTTACTTCTGTTGGTTCATTTTGACTAACAGTTACATCTACCTTTGTTTCTATATTCCCATCTATTCTTTCTATAGAATTACTATCAGGCTTAAAAATAACTTTATATTTACTTGGTTTTACTATATCTTTGCAATAGTTTGAAGTCCAAATTTTATTTTCATTTATATTTCTCATAAAGAAATTAATCCCCTGTGAGTTGTCATCTGTATATTTATATCTGTTTATATATATTCCATTAAATTTACTATATCCATTTCCCTTTTCGTCCATTAAAACAGTATAATCTTGATTAGAGATTACATTGCATCTATTTGCCTTTTCTATATCATCTAATTCAATTCTATAATATGATTCATAATCTTTGTATTTTAGTTTTTCTGGCACTTCCTTTTTCTCCTTTGTAATAATAATATCTTCTGGCATTCTTTCTTGCAATAAAATCTCTGTAGCCTCTATTTCTGGATTTTTAGAAAATCTTTGCTGGATAATATTTTTATGAAAAAAATTATTTATAGAAATTAAAATTAATGCTTGATGATGTGCCATAAATGTTTTTACAACTTCTTTTTTCTCGTTTTCTTTTAGTCTACTTTTGGTATAATCTATTGCTTCATACATTCCATATTTTCCAAAAACGCCCTCTTTTTCCATTCGCTCTATATTTTCTAATACTTCTCTTGGATAATCGCAAATGGCTAAAACAGTACCATATGATGAAACTACCATCTCATCACCTAGCCCTCTTTTTAAGCCAAGCCATGGTATGCCAAAAGCTTTATATTGATAATTTGACTTTAAATCTTTTAAGTTAAATGCTGATTCAGATATTCCCCATGGTATATTTAATTTTTCACTATATTTTATCTGGCTCATAATCATAAATTTACATGATTCATCTAATAAACTACCATGATAGCTTTTCATATTTATATTTGGCATTAAGTATTCAAATGCAGTACCAGACCACGAAATTAAACCTTTATACCCATCCATTGCAGTCAAAGTTCGATTTAAACTGCTCCAATGTTTAACAGGTACATCTTTTTTAGAAATTGCGATAAAACTAGCTTGTCTTGCTTCTGAAGCTAATAAATCATAATATGAATCTGTAAGTTTATTTTCGGTTATATCAAATCCAATAGAAAATAATCTAGATGAATTGTCATACAATAATGAAAAGTCAGTTTGTTCAATAATTTTATTTACAATCGCTATATAGTCTTCTACATTTTCATATAGTCTCTTATGCTCTGTTAAGAAATGTTTTACAACATAAAGATATCCTACAAAATTACCACTATCTACTGTTGACACATATCTAGGTTCTAATGGTGCTAATGTCTTTATGTCATACCAGTTATACAAATGACCATTCCACTTTTCTAATTTTGTTACTGTATCTATCATATTTTGTAATAACTTAACACTATCATATATATTTTCAAATCCCATATCATATGCAGAAATTACAGTTACCATTGCTAAGCCTATATTGGTAGATGATGTTCTATTTACAATCTTATTCTTTCTATTTTCTTGATAATTATCTGGTGGCAAATAATTATTTTCTTTTATCAAATAGTCTTTAAAATAATTCCAAGTATTATGAGCAATATCTACTATATAATTTTGATGTTTTTTGTCTATCTTTTTTAATGGATCTTTTTCTGGAAGTTCTTTACTAAGTTCAAATGCTACAATTGGTGATAACAGCCATAATATTCCAATAATTATTGCGATAAGATTAATATTAAATGCATTAATTACAACTGCTAAAATTAAATTTACAAACATATACCCAACATATGAATCTAAATCGTTATCTTTATTTGCCTCTGCCTCTTCTGCTGTTGTCCATTCAAGTAATTTTTTCTTGCTTACATATTTCCTATAAATAGCTTGTACCACAGCTTTTATTTCTACATATGTTTTTGTTGGCAAAAAGCCTATATTTAGCACAAGTTTAATAAGTGTGCCCTTTCCTCCTGTTACTATTGGCGTAAATGTCTTCTTAAACTTTTCCCCATCCTTTCTAGCTATAATTTTATTTACTACTTCTAAAATTATAGTTATACAAACAGATAATATTGCAATTAACACTATACTAACTTTATGTGTATAAATACCTATTGCTAATAAAATTAATTCGAATAAGCTTATTAAACTTCTTCTTAAATTATCAAATATTTTGTATTTTGAGAGCTTATTTATCGGATTTCTTATTCTTTCCTTTTTTTCATTTTGAATATATTTGCAAAGCCAATTACATATTTGCCAGTCACCACGAATCCATCTGTTTTGTCTTGTTGTATATGACATAAACTTGCTTGGATACCCATCCATTAATAATACATCTGTAGCAAGTCCACATCTTAAATATGAGCCTTCTAATAAATCATGACTTAAAACTGTATACTCTGGAATTGTGTTTTTCATTACATTATAAAAAGTATTAAGTTCATATATTCCTTTTCCTGTAAATATTCCCTCTCCAAAATTATCTTGATAAAAATCCGAAATTGCATTTGTATATAAATCTGTTCCTGCAGAACCTGCAAAAATTCTACTAAACCACGACTTATCTGCATCTCTTAAATCTATTCCTACTTTTGGTTGAATTATTCCATGTCCTTCTATTACTACTCCGTCTTTTAAAATAGGCTTGTTTAATATATGTTCCATCGTACCAATTAGTTCAAATGCAGAATTTAATATAAGATTTGTATCTTCATCTAATGTTATAATATATTTTATCTTTGGTATTTCTTTCATATTATTTATTGTGTTAGCTACAAAATCTTCTTCTGTTCTATTTATTAGGAAAGAATTAAATTGTATAAGTAATCCTCTTTTTCTCTCCCATCCTAAATATTCATTTTCTCCTTCATACCATCTTCTTTTTCTATATAAAAAATTAAAAATTTCTTTATTATATTTTTTATTTAATTCGTTTGCACAATGTATTCCAGCTAGTACAATTTCTTTATCTCCTTTTCTTTTCTCTATTTTAGAAGGTTTGCAATCTCCAAGTAAAGTAAAATATAAATTATCACTTTTATTTGCTAAATAATATATTTCTAGTTTTTTAAACATTTCTTCCACTTTTTTGTCAGAGTCTATAATAGTTGGTATTACTACCATTGTAGCTTGCTCTTTTGTGATTTTATTTTGTAAGTCTATTTTAGGTAGTAATTTTGGTTTTACTATTTTACTTAATACATACTGTATTACTTGATTTATTATCTCTTGTAATGGTAATAAGAAAATTAAACTGAATAAATAATTATTGTATACTTTACCTAATAAAATTGAAATTATTATAGCAAGTCCCCATACAACTCCTATTATTAAATTCAATTTAAGTTTATTACTTATTTTAATCGGATTATATTCTAGTTCTTTATATAATTTAGCTTTTCCTTCATCAATTAAATAATAACCAATATGACTTTTTTTGCCTTGTTTTCCTGTTCCTAACTCTACAATTTTCTTTGCAATATACACTTCCGATATTTTTGTTTTCTTTGATAATTCTTTTATTTTTCCTCTATAATATGCTTTTGTCTTGTAATCCATTTTGTCATATACTTCTGCAGGATCAAGTTTTAATATTTCTTCTACACCATTTATTTTTTCAAAAATTTCTTGAAAATCTATTCTAGGTATATTCTTTAGAGTTGTTATACAATTTCCCATAAGTACTTTTTTTATTGCTATATCGAAATGTTCTTTTTTTATAACATCATTAATATTTGTTCCCATCTTTTCTACAGACTCTTCTAGTGCTTCTATATAATCATAACTATCTTTGTCTGTTTTCTTTAACTTATATGACATATATTCTATAAATGGATATTTCATTTCTCCATAACCAAATTTATAACTTTTATATGGCTTTTTATTAAATACTTGATTCTCTTTTGTCTTTAACTCTACCAATCTTTCTATTATACTTTCCGCTCTATACTTTTGCATTTGACTAGCATAAATTTTCTCACAAATATTTTTTATATTTTCTATAATAGCAATTTTTATAAATAGCTCTATATTCCATATTTCATCCATGTTTAGAGTTTTTCTTTTTTGATATGAAATAAGCATAAATTCCAAATTTTCTTTATTAATATTACTATCTGTATAAGCACACATTTCTTTAGCCAAAATATATATTCTCGCAAAACCGGCATAAGGGCCATTATCTAGCCCTAAAAATTTTTTATATTTTTTTAAATCTAACTCATCTTTTATCTGTTTCACTCTTTCTTCTATAATATAGTAATTATCTAATAACCATTCCCCTGCTGGATGAATATCTATTCCCAATTTTATATGTTCATTTAATAAATTATACACCATAGTAATATATTCAAAATCTTTTGTTAAATTTGGTATGGGATATGTTCTTTCATCAGATTCCGATTTTAAATTATGATCAGAAGCTAATTTTTCCATATATTTTTCAAGTTGTTTTTTATCTAATAAAACACCAAACATGTTATTATCACTCCTAAAACAGTATTAGGCTTATTTTTTCCATGTTTGGTAATTTTATTCATCAAGAATGAACTTTAGGTATGGAGCTTAAAGTTCATAAAAATAATCATTTATTCCATTATATATTCCCCATGCTAATCGATTTTGATATTCGTCTTCTTGTAGTTTCTTTTCTTCTTCCTCGTTGGATAGAAATCCACATTCTACTATTGTAAGCGGTATTTCTACATTTTTTACTATGTATACATTATCTATTTTCATTGGTACTCTGTTATTTTCTTTTTCTACTGCTTCTGTTAAATTATTCTGTATTGCTGTTGCCAATTTTTCACCTTGCTCATTATCTTTTTTAAAGAATGTCTGCCATCCAGAATATTGTTCTTGTGGTATTTTATTTAAATGTATTGATACAAATATGTCTGCTGATGATGAGTTTCCTATTTTTACTCTATTTCTTATATCAGATACTTTTTTCTGTTTTAATGTGGTTTTATCTACATCATAGATTCCATTTTCATCTGATCTTGTTAATATTACTGTTGCTCCACTTTGTTCTAATAAATTCTGTAATTTTAACGCTATTTTTAAATTGATTTCAGCTTCTGATATTCCATCTTTGCTAACAGCCCCGTCCATCTGGCTCCCCATGTCCTGCGTCTATTACTATTACTTTATTACTAACAGGTAAAGCTACTGTTTCTACTGTTTCTGGCTCTATAAATATCTGTGATATTCCTATTGCTAGCACTGCCAACAAAAAAATTCCAAGCACCATTATTCTTTTTTTACTTAAGAAAAACATTTTACACCTCAAAAAATCTCATATAGTTTTATTATAACTATATGAGATTTTTAATTTTTTATGTATTTATTTTTCTAAATCTAACTTTATATGAACATCCTTTAATTGTTCTTCAGAAACTACAGATGGTGCTCTCATCAATAAATCTCTTGCTTTTTTATTTTTAGGGAATGCTATTACTTCTCTAATATTTTGAGAATCTGCAATTAACATTACCATTCTATCAATTCCTGGTGCAGCACCTGCATGTGGTGGTGTACCATATTGGAATGCATTATATAATGCTCCAAATCTATTTTTTACATCCTCTTCTGTATATCCTGCAATTTCGAATGCTTTAACCATAATTTCCGGATCATGGTTTCTAACAGCTCCTGATGCCATTTCATAACCATTACATACTAAATCATATTGATATGCATATACATCTAGTGGATCTTTTGTATTTAATGCTTCTAATCCACCTTGTGGCATAGAAAATGGGTTATGACTAAAATCTATTGTTCCTTCATCAGATAATTCGTACATTGGAAAATCTACTATGAAGCAAAAACGATATACATCTTTTTCTAATAAATCTAATCTTTTTCCTAATTCTATTCTAACTAAACCTGCTATTTTTTGTGCTTTTTCAAATTCATCTGCTATAAAGAACATTGCAGCATTTTTTGTTGCACCATATTTTCCTTGTAAAGTTTCTTTTATTTCTGGTGTTATAAATTTAGCAATTCCACCTGTAACCTCGCCATTTTCATCTATTTTTGTCCAAGCTAATCCTTTTGCACCAACATCATTTGATGTTGCAAATTCTCCCATTTTGTCAAAGAATTTTCTACCTTGATTATTGCCATCTGGAACTACTATTACTTTGACTGTTTTACCTTTGAATGCATTAAAGTCTGAATCTTTAAAACATTCTGTAACATCTTGTATAATTAAAGGATTTCTTAAATCCGGCTTATCTATACCGTATTTTTCCATTGCTTCTTTATATGGAATACGTACAAATGGACCTTTGTCTACTTTCCAATTTGTGAATTTTTCGAAAGTATATGGTACAACCTCTTCTATTACTTTAAATACATCTTCTTGTGTTGCAAAACTCATCTCGAAATCTAGTTGATAAAACTCTCCTGGTGCTCTGTCTGCTCTAGGATCTTCATCTCTAAAACATGGAGCTATTTGATAATATTTATTAAATCCCGATACCATTAGTAATTGTTTAAATTGTTGTGGTGCTTGTGGCAATGCATAAAATTCCCCTGGGTTTAGTCTACTTGGTACTAGATAATCCCTTGCACCTTCTGGAGAAGAATTTGCTAAAATTGGAGTTTGAATTTCTGTAAAGTCTAATTCATCCATCTTGTCTCTTATTGTTTTTAAGATTTTAGAACGAAGTAATATATTATTATGTAATTTTTCATTTCTTAAATCTAAAAATCTATATTCTAGTCTTAAATCTTCTCTTACTTCTTGATCTGTATTTACTTCAAATGGTAATACATTCTTGCATTTACCTAAAACTTCTATTTTGCTAGCTTTAACTTCTATTTCTCCTGTTGACATATTAGGATTTTTGCTTGCCCTTTCCACAACTTGTCCTTCTATATGTATACAACTTTCTGTAGTTAAAGCTTTTGCTTTTTCTTCTAATTCTTTATTGTCGTTACTTATTAAAATCTGTGTTATTCCAAATTCATCTCTTAAATCTATAAATATCATTCCACCTAGGTCTCTTATTTTTTGAACCCAGCCTGATAATTTTACATCTTTACCTACATTATTTATATTTAGCTCTCCACATGTGTGTGTTCTGTATATATTTTTTACAACTTCCATATTCATCCTCTTCCTTTTTCTCCTGATAGTCTTTGTCTATTATACTCTAAATTCCAGTAAATAACAAGATTTTATGAGCTTTTTATATTGTAAGTACAATTATTATTATATAATCAAAAATTTGGAAATATTGCAACAGCCCCTTGACGAACTAAATAGAATTTGATAAAATATATATGCTTTTAAAAAAGCATATGCGAAAGTAGCTCAGTTGGTAGAGTGCAACCTTGCCAAGGTTGATGTCGCGAGTTCGAGCCTCGTCTTTCGCTCCAACTATAAGTCATTCGTTAATAACGATTTACGAATGACTTATATAATTATAAAAAATTAGTAATATTTTTAATATGTTTTCATATTATATAATAATTACTACCAATTATATTAGTATACCAAAATTGCTGAAGTGGTGTGAAACACAGTAAACTACAGATTCAGTATACGGTAACATTTCAAATATTTTAAGTGGCGATATAGCCAAGTGGTAAGGCACGAGTCTGCAAAACTCTGATCCCCGGTTCGAATCCGGGTGTCGCCTCCAAAATCAGCAATTCTATAAGAATTGCTGATTTTTTTATTATACTTATATTAACAATATACGCAATAAACTAGTCAAATTTTATAGAAATGAATTGGTGAATAAAATGAAGAAATTATATAAATTACTATACATATTTGTAATATCAAGTGTTTGTGGTTACTTTATCGAATTAATTTGGACACTTGCCAGAAAGGGAGTATTTATAAATCATTCAGCAGTAGTAATCGGACCATTTAATTTTGCATATGGAATTTGTGCTGTTGTACTTACATTGCTATTGGATAAATATAAAAATGAATCTTACTTAAAAATATTTTTATTAAGTTTTATTGGCGGTTCCATTTTAGAATATATTATGAGCTTAGGAATGGAATTAGTATTAGGCTTTACTGCATGGGATTATTCCAATATGTTTTTAAATATTAATGGTCGTATTTGCCTATTATTTTCTATCTTTTGGGGTATTCTAGGTATTTTATGGATAAAGATTTTATATCCTAAAATAGAAAATCTACTTAATAAAATTAAGCCCAAAATATATAAAATTGTAATAATTAGCTTGACCATCTTTTTATTATTTGATATTCTTCTAACAATTAGTGCTGTTAATAGAGCTCATGATGCAGATAGTGGAATTCCAGCAAATAACAGTTATGAGCGCTTTTTAGATAATACGTTTAATAGCAAATATTTAAAAAATATGTTTAATAATAATTGGGAGTAATATATGAAGATATTAATTTTATCCTGTAGTACAGGAGGAGGTCACAATGCCTGTGGTCATTATATAGAAAAAGAATTTTCAGAATATAATATTAAATGCGACTTTGTTGATTATTTTGATATTTTAGGACCTAATGCCAAAAGACATTCGGAGAAAATATATTTAAACACCACAAAAGGAAATGGTAGTCTATTCAAAATAGCATATAAATTAGGTGAAGCCTATTCAAAAACAGGAATTACAAGCCCTGTTTTCGGCTTAAATAAATTAGCTAAGAATAAACTTTACTCTTACATACAAAAATATAATTATGACTTAATTATCGCACCTCATCTATTTCCTGCCATGGCAGTAACTACATTAAAAAATGATGGTAAAGATATAAAACTTATTAATGTAGCAACAGATTATCATGTCATTCCATTTTGGGAAGAAACAAGACCTGATTATTTTGTTATCCCACATAGTTCTCTAAAACAAGAATTTATCGAAAAAGGTTTTAAAGAAGAAATATTGTTAGATTTTGGAATACCTGTTTCTAGCTCATTTTCTAAAGTAAAAAATAATCTTAACTTACCAACAAATAAAGATATTGTTTTAATTACATCTGGTAGTATGGGATTTGGCAAGATGAAAGATATGGTTAAATCTTTATTAAATAATATTCCAAATATTTATGTGGTCGCAATTTGTGGAAATAATCAAACACTATATTCTGCCCTAAAAGAACTAAATAATGAAAACCTTATGGTTAAAGGATATGTAGATAATATAAAAGAATATATTGCAACAAGTACTATTGTTTTAACAAAACCGGGAGGCCTTACAAGCACAGAAGTTGCAACATTGCGAAAGCCAATGATTCATATAATGCCAATACCTGGTGTTGAAAACTACAATGCAAGATTTTTTGAAGAAAATGGTCTTAGCCTTGTATCTAATAGTGTTGAAGAAGTATTAACAAATACTAATAAACTTTTAAAAGATACAAACTTACAAAATACTATTATAGAAAATCAAGCTAAAATTATAAATAAAAATTCAGCAAATGATTTAGTTAAATTCGTATTAAATAAATTTTAATATCTAGCACCAGTTCAGCTAGTTAAATATTCAAAAGGGGATTATAAGAATAACCTTATATCCCTTTTTTAAATTGCATTTTCCATATTTTTAATATTATTTATAATAAAATTCTTTAAGTAATCTATAAACTTAAGTTTTTCTATACTTTTTTTAGTACTTATTGTTAATTCTAATATTTTTTCTTTATCATTATACACACATAATTTACCGATATATGAATCCTTTTGTACCGGAGCATTTATCTCGCTTAAATTAAAAATCTTTACATTAATTTTTTCCCTCTCTATTTTTTTTATTGGATAATAATAATTATCTAATTCTTCCAACCTTGTGCTAACATTTTCCTTCTTTCCTTTAATAACTTCTATTCTATTCTCATTTATTTGTTTCCATTCGTTATATTTTTCATTGACTATATCTTCTAAATTATATATTTCGTAATTTGAATATGCATATTCAATTAACTTTATACTATCATTTGTTCTATCCTTTTTTGTATCTGCACCTAGAACTACAGTAATTATATTCATTCCATCTCTATTAACAGATGTTACTAAACATCTATTAGCTCCGTTTGTAAAGCCAGTTTTTACGCCATTTACACCATATAGGTTTCCTAATAGTTCGTTTGTATTAGTCAAAGTTTTACTTCTATCATTAATCGAAATAGTTATACTTTTAGTATTAACAATATTAGCAAATTCTTCTATGTTTAAAGCATAATCTGCCATTTTAGCCAACTCAAACGCAGTAGTATAATGTTCTGGCATGTCAAGTCCATGAGGAGTAATAAAATGTGTACTCTCTAAACCTAATTCTTGTGCTTTCGCATTCATCATTTCTGCAAAACCTTCTATATTTCCGCCAACATATTCTGCCAAAGCTACTGCTGCATCATTTCCGTGAAACCATTAATAGTCCATATAATAAGTTATTAATAGAAATTTTATCATCACTTTTAAGACCAAGCCTAGATCCACCTGTTCCTGCTGCCTTTTTAGAAACTGTAACTATATCATTTAAATTTGCATTTTCTAATACTACTATTGCTGTCATAATTTTTGTAGTGGATGCCATCGGGCGTTGTTCATTTTCGGCCTTGCCCCATATAACTCTTTTAGATTTTCTATCATATATTATTGCTGCACGTGAATTAAGTTTTGGCTCTTCATTACTATTAGTTGTTTGTACCACGTCTTCAGACCAATTAATTATTTCCATATCATCTATATCATCAGCATATACTACACTTGTAAAACTCAAAACTATAATAATTAATATACTTAAAGTTCTTTTAATACACACAAAAAATCACCTATTCAAATATATTCGAATAAGTGATTTTTATTCTTTTTATTATTCCCATGGTGATTTTCTTTCTTCTGGCCATCCATGACCATCATCATCTTCTTTTTCTTGTTTTTCTTTCTTTCGTTGTTCTTCTCTTTTTCTTTCTTCTTCCATTTTTCTTTCTAGGCTTTCTTTATTACCCTTTTCTTCTTCTAACTTATATTTTTCTGACTCTGCATCAGAAGGTCTATAATTTGATGTCTGAATTGGCTCATTTGTATTTCTATTTGTTAAAGAAATTTGACCATAGTTTATATCAATTCCTAAACTTGATGTAGTACCATCTTTTCTTGGAACTACCATATCAACACTACTCTTACCACATTCTCCTGGTTGCTCATCTGTCCTTGCAGTTCTTGCTCCAACAAAATCCGGGTTAAGCTCAAATTTATTATCTGGTCTTAGACCTAATAGGCAAATTGTACCCTCTTTTGTAATTCCCATATATTGTTCTGCATATCCGGTTTCTCTACCTACTACATCTCTAGAGAAATTTTCATCTTCTATTCTTACTAAAGAAACTAATTCCAAGCCAGTATCTTCTTGCATTTTATTTACTGTTTCTTTTTGTTCTTCCTTTTCTTCCTCTTTCTTTAAATCTGTTTTATCTTCTTCTTTAGATCTTTCCTCTAACTCTTCTGGTTCTATTTCTTTTAATTCTAGATATTGCGCTGGAATTAGCCCTTCTAATTCCTCCCTATACTCATCAGTAACCTCTAATAGTCCTTGCTCATTCGTAGTAGCTACTAACTCATAGTCCTTATATAAATCATATTCACCAGATCTATATGCAATTAAAGCTAATTGCTTTGCTTTTGCCTTAATTTCTGCTATTTCTATAGCTGATAAAGAATATATATTTTCGATATCTCCTTTTGCTTTTTCCTCAGTTACTAATTTTTCTTTAAGAGATACTAAGTATTTTCCATCTTGTTCTTTATCTTCTAATTTCTTTATTTTGTTTTCTATCTCTTGAATTCTTTCATTTTGTAATTGTAGTCTTTCGGGTAAATCTTTTTCTGCCATTTACATTCCCTCCAATTTAATTTTTTACATCAAATGATAATTGAAAATCATTAAATCCATTTTCTATCAAAATAAATTTTTGGTCCATAGAATAACTTGAATCTAATGGAGTTTTTATTGTAGTAAATAATATATAATATTGTCCTTGTCTTTCTATATTGTTATATTCTACTGCTATTAATGTTGATGGAAATTTTTCCTCTGCATATTTTTGAAAATGCTCTACAGTTTTGAAATAATTATTTTTAAAGTCAGGATATAATAAGGCATAAGCCTTATCATAATCCTTACTTTCTATATATCTTATAAACTTTCCACAATATTGTTGTATTCTAGTTCTTTCATCTTTGCCTTTTAAATCTTCTATTTCTAGCTGATTTGTATTTTCCTCTATCTCTTCTGCAGTTAATATATTTTCTTGAGCAACTCCATTTGCTAAAGTATTCTCTGATTTATTAGATTTTGTCATAAAAACTGTATTTACGACTACAATTATTCCAATAACTATTATTAGCAAAAAGAATAATATTTTAAATCCTTTACTATCTAAAAAATTTTCTTTCATATCTTCCTCCCATTATTCTGCTGAAGCATATATAATTTCCGGATTTGTAGAAGTCATATTTGCAAAATATACTCTTAACTGCAATTGATTTTCTTGGTTTTCATATTTTAAATTTATTATAAAACTCAAATATCTATTTCCACCCGCAGTTCTATATGAATTAGAGTCTATTTCGCAAGATTCAAATTTATTACTACCATAATTATTATTCTGTAAATATGTTGCTAATTTTTTAAAGTCATCTTCTTGAGTTATTCCTAAGTTTTCAGTTATTTCAGTTTTCTTTTCGTTAAATAAATTTGTTAATTGACTATCACTTAATCCAGTTATTTCTTCAAATAATGTTGGTAAGTATTCATTTACTAGATTATCTAAACTTTCATATAAATCATTTTTGCTATTTTGGCCCTCATATTTTTCCATTAATTCAGATATCCCTCTTGGAAATACTTTTCCTTTAGAATAGCTTTCTACGCTTTCTTGTACTAATTGCTCATCTGTTTTAGCAACTTCATTTACAACTTTTTTATTAATAGATTTTCTAACAAAAACAACTATAATAATTATAACAACAATAACAATTAATGTTATTAACACTTTCTTTCCTAATTTCATATAAGCCCTCCAAATTAACCTAAAGTAGCAATTTCAGATGAAGGTGTTCCATTTATAAAGTCTGTCCACGGAGTTTCTGTATTAAATGTATATTTAGGGAATGATTGATCATATGGATTCCTATATTCTTCATCTACCGCTAATACACCACGTACATGTCCTCTTCCTCTTAGTTGGGTTTCATAATTTGTATTTGTACCCCAATGGTCTTCGAAATCTTGTACTGTTAAAGTATTCTTTTGATTAAATACCTCTATAATCTGGTAACATTCAGACGGACTTGCATGGTGTAAATCTACCAGAGCATCTAGCATACTTTCCGACAATGCACTTTGATTCGTTATTTTTTCCAAAATTGTTTCTCTGGCAGCTTCTAATACTAATACAAATACATCTTGTGCTTCTTTCTTTGGAACTCTTCCTGCTGCTAAATGTTCTGCAAATTGTGGATACATATTTGGAACTTCTCCTGTTTGTGCAACTGCTTTTGTTAAACCAAATGCTGTTGTATTACCTGCACCATCTGCTAAAACTTCTACTCCATAACTATCTCCCAAGTCATATTTTCCTTCACAGGCACCTTCTAGTTCAACACCTAGCCAGAATATAAATTCTTCTGGGAATTCTGTGTCTATTCCTTTCTTTACTAATCTAACATAAGATTCTACATCTTCAACCATAGAGTTCTCTCTATTCATTAGATATAAGCCTAAGTCTGAACCAGTTGTTGTTCCTAATACTGTTCCTTCCTTAATATATCTCTTTCCATCTTTTTCTAAGTATGCTGGAGCATCTATTCTTTTTTGTTCTGCTTCCTCAAAGGCTGTTGCATATGGCTCTACTTCTCTATAATCATCTGCGAATCCCATTTCTATAAAGTATCTATCTGTATGTGTTACTTTTTGATATTCTGATACAGAATTTGCATCTATAGCTCCTTTTTGGAATCCTCTAATATACATAATATATCCTGTACAAATTCCTTTATATTCATTATAGAACTCTTCATATTCAGAAACAGCAGATGTATCTAATACTTTTATCTTTATGTAATCATCACCCTCTTCTAAGATTTCTCCAGTTACAGGTGATACTACATTTAGTCCAGATTCAAAACCATCTATAAGTGTATCTGTTGGATTTGAAACTTCATCTGTTTCTTCATCGTTTTCTTCTGTATCTTCATCATCTAAATCTGGAACTCCTTCATCTGATGGTGCTCCTGTTGTGTCTGCATTAAAGTTAGCTTCATAAATATATGCTTGTGTTTGTTCTTCTGTTCTTTCACTACCATCTGCATTTAGACCTGCTCTTATATTATCTGTTGAAGCTTTACTTCTTATTAATGTTCCATAATCTGCTTGTTGTTTTTCGAATCTTCTTTGTGGCCAATATGTATTAATATATCCACTAATAGGCCATTGGAAAACATGTGTATCGTCTTCTCTTAAGTCATCCTTTGTAAAGTATCCTAAGTCTACAAATAACTTTTTCAAATCTCTTAAGATATATTCTGAATCTTCTGTTTTAGAATTTTCTAGTATAGAGAATGCAGAAAGGGCATTTTGTCTAACATTAACTTCCTTATAGAAGTCTGTTCCGTCTTGTACTTCTTTAGCTTCTACTGCATCTTCTGCTGCTTGTCTTGCTGTTTTATCATCTTGTATTATGTCCCATGAAGCAGAATATGCCTCATCATATACCTTTCTTAATTCATCTATTTTTTCTGCTGTTTTTGTGCTTCCATCATATATAAAGTACTTAGCAGGTCTGTCTGCTGTACCAACAAATAATTCTTTTGTGTGTTCATTAACAGCACCTCTTATGGCATCTCTTGCTTGTACTAATTCACTACCAGCACCAACAGTCTCTATTGTATAAAATGCACCTTTATCGTTTGGTGCCAAAGAACTATCATCTGATTGTTGTACAGGATTAAATATGTTTTCATATGTTGCTTGACTTTCGCTAACATCATATGCATCATAATAATCATATTCTCCTGTATTGTCTTTAAATATTACATCTCTATACCAATGTTTAATTACTTTTGTAATGTATGGTTGAACTCTGTTAATCTCTGTTCCTTCTCCTTGTCCGCCATCATTATTATAGTCAATTGCATTGTTTATAGATGTAGTTGTTAATCCTATTTTTTCTAGTTCTTCATTAAATGCTTTTAGTTTATCCTCTGTTTCAGCATCATATTCTTTAATCTTTTGAATATCTGTTTCTACATGTGGCAATAATTCCTCTAATTTATCTTGTAAAAATTCATATACTTCATTTTGTTCATCTTCTGTAAAATCTTCATCACTCTTAGCTTCACTATATTTTATATAGAATTCATTCATAATACCCGTTGTTGCACCATCTTCATATGTTCCTGTAGAATCTTCTACAGAATGAACTGTTTTTCCAACAATTTCAGAATATGATTTGCCAACTTCGTCTGTATAGAATTCAGCATCTGGATATTGTTCTTTTATTTTCTCGATAGATGAATCCATAATTGATTTCTCATTATTAAATAATCCTCCACCATTATTAAACATATATTCTATAGATTCTGAATCATTCCACCAAGCAACTTGATCTGGCGCATCGTAAGATTGAAGTATTGTCTCATTAATCTCTAAATAATGTCTATTGTTTCCTGTATCTATAGAAGAGTTAATAAAGGCTTTTAAATTTTCATAACCTGCATTTATTCTTTCAACCATATCCGAATTATTATGATCATCTATGTAGTCTTTTAGAGTTTGTATATCTTCTACAGTTAGAGTATGATCTTCTCCTTGTATATGATTATCTATATCAGCTAATGATTCATCTACTCCGGCAAAATTTGTTCCTTCTTCTGGCAAATTATTAACATGGTATTCAAATTTAATTGTAGCTTTACTTTTTATTGTTGCAATGTGTATTTCTGTACTTTCTTCTGAGTCCATGTCAAATCTATAAACTAAGTCTGGTGCCATTGTTGCTAAATGCAACGTTAATGATAATTCTAGCGGTTTACCATATCTCGCTGTCCAGCCTTCCATATTATATGTATAGTATGAACGTGTAAATAATGATTCCCAAACGGTGAATGTCAATGTTTTAGATTCAACATTTGCATCAACACTATCTAAAAAGTTCATCTTTCTCGCATTTAAGTCATCACCATCTGCATTCTCATACATTCCTGAGTCAAAATGTAGCATACCAAATTGTGGATCTCCGGTGTCTTTTTCTGTTTCCATTCCTAGTACATATCCAACAGCATCTCCTATAACATTAAGTACTTTTGAAACTCCTGATTTAAATTTTTCGTATGGCACATAAGTATTGTAATCTGCTGTTAAATATGCATTTAAATACTTACTATTCATCGATGCATCATCAGATTCTCCATCTTCTATGTAATTTCCATCTTCATCAGTATATCTACCAAATCCAAATTCATAAGGTGAATATCCCATATTAGTTAGATATTCTGCAAGTTCTTTTTGTGGTTCACTACCAAACCTGGCAGAGTTACCTTCATAATATGTTTTTAGTTCTGTACAAAAAGCTGTTGCAATTTCTGAAACTTTATTATTTATAAGACCTGGCATCTCTAAGAAGAAACCTACAATTCCTACTATTACAATTAGAGCTATAATAACCACTATAATTACAATACCTGCTACTCCTAGCGCTCCTAATCCTTTTAAACTTTTTATAACCTTTGCCAAAAATTTTCCTTTTTTTACAGCACCTGCTGTAGCATTTCCAGCTTTTTCTATTTTCTCACCACTTGAAGATTGATTAGTTTGTGTTGTATCATTTAAGTTTTGATTATCGTCTCCCAAAATCTCACCACCTCTACTCTGCAGTATGGAAATTAATTCTTAAACTATATATTCTAATCGCATTATCTAATTCAGCTTGTTTCGTATTTTCATTTCCAGAATATGATTGCAATACTCTAATATTATTAAGCATCATATATTGTGGAGCATTTCCATCATCACAATATTTTGTAAATACAAATGTATAACTTTTATTTTCTCCTGGTTGTAAAACTATTCCATAAGTTCCGACATTTCTTTCGTTTCTATCATCTTCTCCTGTATTTAAAACAACTTCATTGTTAGAACTTCCATCTGCTATTACAATTGGATGCTCAGACCTATTAGTTAAAGTAACTTTATATGTTTCATGATCATAAAATACATTTTTGCTATCTATATTTATTTTTAAATTCTCATCTTCTGCAAATACATTTAAGTCTGTCTTTCTAACAAAACCATCTATTGCAAGTTTTAAAGAATCATCATCTTCTGTAAATACAAATTTTTCTTCATCAAAATAATATTCTGTTCCTGTAAGCCCTGTTGCCATTAAATCTTCCATAAGATTTACATCATATATATATTGTTTACCTACATTTGAAAAATTCTGAATACTATATGCCCTTTTCTCTTTAAATTTCGCATTTACAAATTCTTGGAAAGAGCTTAAGGTTGGATATACCTCTGCTTTACAGTCGTCTGAAAGCATGTTATATGCTGCTTCATACTCTTTATTATTACATCTTTGTACAAATGTTTCTATAGTACTTTCTATTGTTTCGTGCCATTTATCTGGCACTTCATCTTCTGTCATAACAGATACATTAGGTTCATAAGTTGTTTCTGGAATATCTTCTTTTGGCATATTTTTCAATATATAATTTACTACAAAAATTATTGCCCAAATGATAATAATAAATATGATTATTTTTTTATATTTCTTAAAAAAACGTCTTATTTTTAATCTAGTATCTATAAAGCTCATCTTCGCTCCTTCCTATCTTTTAAATTAAGGATTATTAGTATTTTGTCTTGCTTGTAAATCTTGCATTTTCATTAAAGTTTTTTCCATATCTTTTGCAATATTCTTTTGAGATGTTCCCATTTGTTCAAATGTATTCTTAAATTGTGCTAAGCTTTGTGCTAATTGTTGATCTTCTGCAGCAAAAGAGTTTACATCTCTTCCATTTAAAATATCTCTTGCAATTCTATTATATTCAAATTTAGCTGTAGTTGGATCATTTTCTAATCCTTGTGCATGTACATAATTATTATATGCTTGACCAACTTGTGTTCTTGCAGCTGTTTTTGCATCCATTTTTTGTTGTATTCCTTGTCTCATGGATTTTCCAGCAGTATATACACCTTGTCCCATTTGATATCCAATAATAGAGCCTTGCATTCCAGCTGCACCAGCTCCCATTGCAGTAAACGCAATTGGCGCTGCATATCTTGCTGCTGCCTTTATTGAAGCTTTTGGTAAAGCTGTTATTATTCTTCCTGCTTTTGTATTTGCAAGTTTCGCTGCTCCTTCTTTTGCTCTGCTTAACTTAGAAGGTGGCTTGTCACCCTTTTTAAATCCTTTTGAAATCTGTTTATTAGATTTGTTAATATTTCTAGCCTGATTATTTTGTCTAGGTGCTTGTGTTCCAGCAGCTGCTGGTGCTGCTCCTGCTGCTCTTCCTGCTGCTGCACCACCAGCTGCTTTTCCAACTTTACTTAAGCTACTTCCTAATGACTTAACAAGAGCTAATGTCATAAATGTATCTCCTAAGTTATGAGCATGTTCGAAACTGAATATTCCTCTTACTATATGTTCTGCTTGATGTATAAATAATAGCATTATACAGCCTAATATAGCTGCACCTAATGTTTTATCTTGCATTAGTGTTAATGCTGTAGTTGCAAACACTATATATATTAAACATTGGAATGGTTGTATTAAAACTGTGTATACAAACTCTTTAACCCACTTATTTAATGCTTGTGATTGATTGTCTCCCATTTTATCTATAGAGTAAGTTATTGTTACAATTGGAGAAATTATAACTAAAAATGCTAATGTAAGCATACGTTTTATATAGAATACTAAGAAAGATAATGTAATACCTACTAATATACAAAATGCTATTGCAGAACCAAATCCCATTGTAAATGATAATGGATCTGCCCCTTGTAATGCAAAAGTATTCATTACATCTGCGAAAATCGAGTTGTCACTTGCATTCGTCATTGCTTTTTCCATAAGGCTAACTAATGCATTATTTGCATTTAAGGTAAAAGCAATTATATACTGCATTAAAAACACTAATACAAAACTTACTACCCAATCTCTTAACATTACTTTATATTTTGCCTCTTCTGAAGCAACTGTAGAAATTGCCATTCTTATTCCTACATATATTAATATTGCAAGTAGAATTCCTATTGCTAGGTTTCTTAATGCATAATACCAAATTGCAATATTTTTTCTAATTGTTAATACTCCATCACTTAAACTATTATCAAAATTAAAGAAGTTTACGTCTGTAATTTCCAGCTTGTCAAATAGAATATCATTTGGACTAATATTAAGATTAAATTCTCCTCCTGCTATTGATGCAATTCCTCCAATTATCAGTCTTATCGCATATCCAAATGCTAGAATTAACATTCTTAATGGCCAAGTAAGTAACCCCGCAATACCATCCATTATTTGTCCAAAACCACTTTCATATCCTTCTGTGGCCCTAGTTTCTTCCTTTTGAGCTTCTGTTGTATTTGTATCATCTGCATATACAACATAACTAACACTTGGTAGCACGATGTTTAACATTGTAACTATACATATTGCAATCGTTAATATTTTGAATAAACTCCTTTTCATGTTATCTCCTTCCCCCATTTATATCTATATTTCTAAAAGTTAAACTTGATAATACATTCTTAAGATTTGTTCTACTTTCATCTGCTTGACGGATGTCTGTTCCTGCTCTATACAAATATGTTTTATCTTTGTTTGCATCAGAGTATGCATACTCTCTATCTATTCTTTGTAATCTTTGCATTTGATCTCTTAATTCTTCCATTCCGTCATCTACTTTTTTATCTGCATCGTGCTTTTTCATCATGTCTTCAATAGTTGATTTTAATGTATCTGCATTTATTGTCTCTGAATAATCAAATCTATCACCTTTAATAACTGTTGGATCGTTAGCTAAACTTTCATCTTTAACTGTATTGTCATCTATCTCTTTTTCCAAATCCTGCATAAATTTTGCAACTCTCTCTTCTGTTTCTTGTTTTATCTTCTCTTCAGTTGCTTCATCTAAATGATAATTATTTTCTTTTTGGTATTTTTCTCTTAATTTTTCTGAAATATTATGCTGAGCTTTGTTTTTTACATTTACTTTTACAGCTTCAATGCTATTTTTTCCAATACTCTTTTCGTCAACACCGAGAATATCTTTATATGATTGTAAATGTTTTTCTCTCTCTACTTTGTCATCTACCATATCTGATATTTCAAAAACATTATCTACTGTTCTTTGGTATGATCCGTCAAAAGATGTCTTGGCTAGTGCTTTTACTACCTTATCATCTTTTCCAGTTCTAGACTTAAGTTCTGATTCCTTAGACTTTCTACCACTTGTATATAAATCAATAATCTTAGATTCAGCTTCTTTTGCTTGACCAATTTGTGACATTCTGCTTTCGTATGAATCTTGAATTTTTCCACCAGTTTTGACTCCGTCTTTTACAGAATCTTTTATACCTTTTGCTCCTGCTAATACTGGTCCTCCTGCTATTGTTCCTGCCATTCGAATTGGAGCTGTAAATTTATACTTCTTAGCATTTTGTTTGTTTTTTAAGTTTCTTCTCTTTACAGAATTTGCTATGCTATCAGCTGTTGCAGTGGTAAGATTAGCAGCACCGATACCTGCATATCCAGATACTCCCATTAAAGGAAATGCTGTCACTAATTTTAATGCATTTGTCATTCTATTGTTATGCGTAGACTGTAAATCTGATAAAAATTTCTTTCTTTCTTTTTTCTTCTTATCTTTAGATTGTTTTTCGGCATTAATTAAATCTGTAGAAAGCATAGCAAGCTTTTCTGCTTTTCCTTTAGGAACATATTGTCCTGTTGCAGCATCTATATTCTTAATTCCTGACCAACTTTGTCCTAAAGCTTTTTTACCTAAATTTCCAATTCCTAAAGCTTGTGCTTGTACTTGTTTTTTCCTGTCAGTTCCTGTTGCTAATGAAGATTTTAAATCTTTTCCAAATTCTACTGCTCCTGCAGCAAATCCTTTTGCCGTATTACCTATTGCTTTAGCTACAAATAATTTTTCATATATTTCAGATTTAGGATCAGAGTTTAAAATAGTTCCTAATGATCTAGAACCGCCTGTTTTGTCTCCAACCATACTAAATATTCCTGTAAATATGTCTGATGCTTTTAGCATAAAGTTCATAACAATTAATGCTAATACAATTCCAGCTATAGATTCATTTGTAAGCTGTAGTACTACAGTTACAAAACATGTATAAATAAGTGCATGTACACTTTGTATTAAAACCAGTAATGTATAATCTTTCATCCAGCGAGTAAATGCTTTTGCTTTTCCTGTTCTAACTTTAGATATTGCATAACTTGCTCCCATCATTGGTGCCATAACTATAAGTATACAAACTGCTAAAAATCTCTTTAAATAAATATATAAAAATTTTAACATTAAGATAATTAAAACAATATATAAAATAGTTCCAACCATACCAGATGAGAATTTAATTTCATATGCTTTTGTTCTTACTGTTTCATAAATACTATCTTCATATCCCAAATTATCTTGAGCTCCTGTTATCCATCCCAAGATTGTGGAATTTATATTCAATACTAATAATAAAAAATAATGTATTACAAAAATTATTAGAAATCCTACTAACCAACTTACTAGCATTCTTTGGTATTGCGCTTTTTCTGAAGCTATTGTAGAGATTGCCATTCTTATTCCTACATATATTAATATTACTAACATTACTGCTATTGTAACATTACGTATTATATAGTACCATGTTGCAACACTATCTCTTATAATTAATAAAGATGAATCTTCTTTTAATGTATAGCCTGCTGCTGTATCTGTAAATACATTAACATCTAATAAAGGTACTTGGTTAAAAATAATCTTATCAACAGTTAATTTGTCATCTCCTTCTGGTTGTAGCTCTGTTGATGTTGGTGTATATAAATTATCATTATCTAAGATTGATTGTGCTTCATGTGTATCTGTTGTATCTCCCCCAGTTGTTGTATTTACAGTATTACTATCTGCTTGACTATCATCTTGTACTGGAGCTTCTACTGCTTCACCTGTAATTGCATCTAATGCATCTGTAACTATATTAACAAAAATATTTGCCCAACCTATAATAACAACTTTTATTATCATAGTCATAAATCCTACTATATAATCTACAAGTTGAGAAATCAAATTAAATAGCCATGCTAGTATATTACCAACACTACTTGTACCAGAAAACGAACCTTGGGCTAAACCTTGATAGTAAAATTCATCTGCTGGGTCTTCTGTAGCATTGTCTTCTTCCTCCAAACTATTTGGAGTATTTGGTACTGTTCCAGAAGGTGTAACTTGTACATTTTCGTTAAGGCTAAATACTTTGGTAAATGAATCAGAGCCTGGGTGAATATTCATGTTTGCATTTGTTCTACCACTACCAAAGTTAAAGTGTGTTGCCCCTCCGTCTGTTGCAACCATTTCGGCATGTCCATCTCTTACTAAGATATCTCCTGGTCTAGATTGTGACAAAGGTACTTCTGTCCAGTTAGAGTTTTGCAAAGATGTTAAGTTAGTAACCGCCAAGTCACTAAATCCAATATTATATATATTTAAACCTAAAAAAGCATTATACACATATGCAATACCAGATGTACAACATGAATGGAATGTAGTACCAACGAAATTAGCAGGCAATACTGTTAAACTATATACAGAATCTCCGGTGTATGTATTAATAAAGTTCTCTGTTTGCTCTGCAAGAAATGCCCTAGCAGCATCATCAAAATTTCTTGCATAAGAAGATGATGTATTAGCTATTATTATATAAAATATTAAAAATGAAACTATTATATTTTTAAAGAATTTCTTTATTTTGTTCATCATCTTCTCCTTTCTTTATATTTCTATTTTTACATCTTTTCCATCATATGTTAGTATTTTATTTGCATAATCAAAATTTGTTATATCATAGTTATCTGTTCCCTCTGTTATTGTTTTTGTTTCTCTAGTTGTTGCATTATACATATATATTCCTTGGTGAGCTATGCTATATATTAAATTGTCATCATCATACCAATATGTTTTACTTGCATATATGTTTTTACTTAACTCACTATCAGGATTACTTTTATCTATAGAGAAAAATGCAATATTATATGCTTTATTAGCTTCGTTAAAATCTGCTTTCATTACATACTTTGTGCTCTTATAACTTCCATCTGTTACATCTGCCCTATCTGTTTCTAAAAGTATTCTGTTTTTCTCTTGTTCTATAATCAAGCTTTCATTTGTTTTATAATATAATTGATAGTAATCCTTATGTTCATCTTTAAATGAACCACTATATTCTTGATATACTTGTATACCTTCCATACTTGTTCTACTGTTGTCTATCTTTATACCTTTTAATGGATACCATATTTCACAATAACTAGTATCGTATCTGTACAAAGAATAATCTGGCCATAAGCTTGTTAGGCTGTTCATAAATGAGTTAAAATCTTTATCTTCGTTATATCTTTCTACTAATTTTTCGAATTGAGTATAATTATATGTAATTCTTGGATATATTGAAATTTCGTTAGAAGAAAAACATACATATAAATCTTTACCCATGTATTCTAATATTCCATTTTTCTCTATATAATTATTACCTAATGATTGTTTTATTTTATCGAAGCTATCTCCTACTTTAATGTCGTCTATAACTCCCTTTTGAAATTTATTTGTAAATACTATATTAAAAACTTTTCCATTAATATTTCTTATTCTATATCCATTATCAAAATAGATATCATAGTTTCTAAATGTACTAGTTTTTTGCCCAAAATTTATATTTTCTGTTTTCCATTCATTATTTATAAGTGTTTGTAATTCGCTCGCTACATCAAATTCTGTTTCTTTGAATGTACTCTCATTTTCTAGATTAATTTGTGATAATAGCTTACTAAAATATTCAGACTCTTCTACATCATTAAAATACTTTTTAGTAATTGAAGTAGAATTCGTATCTACTCTAATAGTAAGCCCTCTAGATTCATCAATTAATCTTATACTATTATATTTTAAGAATTCACAAATTCCTTCTATGGTTACATCATAATATGGTTGTTTAGATTCCCCATCTTGATATGTATCATATTTAAATTCCAAATAAATATCTAATGAATATCCATCTACTTCTGATTCCCTGCTAGATATAAATTTACATTCGCAAAATTCTACTATACTTTGTAAAGAATTAGCCTCATCTTTAGAGTTAATTGGCTTATTCTCGCTAATTTTTAGCAAAACTATTAGTATTACAAAAAATAGTACAACTACGGTAGTAATTATTATAATTTTCTTTTTCTTCTTATTCATTTTCTTTTTAACATTTTTCTTCATACTAACACCTTCTATGCTCTATGCATTAAATGAATTCCACCTAATGAACTAATTGATTGTGCACCTCTAATTCCAAAGATATTCTTTACAATTTTCTCTCCTCTAGATAGACCTACAAGGAATATTGCTGCAAGTAATGGTGCTACTGTTGCTATTGCACCTGCTGAAGTTATAAATAAAGAATAAAGTACTAGATGCAATGGCTGAATAAATATATTTATAAGTATTTCTTTTAACCATCTTTGGTAACCTTGTGCTTTTTCATCACCAATACTATCTATAGGATATGTTATTGAGATTAATGGTGATATAATTATTAAAAAGCCAACCGATAAAACCCTTTTAAAATATAATATAAAAAATTTTAGTTGGTAATATACTATTATCCAATATAAAACACAAATTGCTACATAATTCCATCCCTTTAAAGTAGCCATCTTTTCTGCTATTGAATCTTTCTGTGGATTCTGTATTGTACCATTACCATACATTAGTGTTTTTTCTAGATTTTCTGTGCTTTTTGGTACTAACTCTACAATTCCATTAGATATATTTATAGCTATCATAATAATATATATAAGTACAAATATCATGCAAAAGCCCTTTACCCAAGCTATTAACATTTTTTGATACTTGGCTTTTTCATCTGCAACTGTAGAAATTGCCATTCTTATTCCTACATATACTAATACTAAAAGAGTTATTCCAATTGCTAAGTTTCGCATTGCACTATACCAAATTACAATATTTTGAGTTAGCATTCCTGTTACTTTTTTTGTTTCGTTAACATTTCCGAAAAAGTCAATGCTAAACATATCATATTTTCCTTCTAGCAAATCTTGTATAGTAAATTCCAATGTTCCTGAGCCATTAATTTGTTGTGAATTTACAACTGAATTTAGTAAACTACTAACTAAAGTAGGTATAATATTAATTAGCTTTGCAACTGCACTTGCTGTAGCACCACCCATACTAGGTTCTGGTGATACTTTGTGTTTAGATGAACCACCTTCTGGGTTTGCTGTTGTTTTACCATCGTTCATAAGACTATCCGCAGATTCGTTAGAGATACCTCCCATAACTTCATTAACATTTTCTTGTTTTGTTTCTGCTGCATAGGCTGTTTGTAATGGTAATATTAAATTAAATATTGTTACAATAGCTATAATTATTAAACCTACTTTTTTAATCATTATTCTCCCTCTTATTTATGATTGTGAGTTATTTCTTTGTTCTTCTTTTTGTTTTTGTTCTTGTATTAATTTAATTTTGTTAACATTTGTTTCTACGAATTCAAATTCTTTCTTAGTTGGTCTTATAGAAATTATTGCTGTATCTGAACCAACTTTTAGTAACCCTTCACCTCTGTTACAAGTTGTTAAGAATGCAGCTTCACCTTCACTTAACTTGAATACTTCTTTTATGTAAGGAATTTCCGATTTATCTTGTGCTAAAAATAATTTTGTATCTGATGATGTTAAAACTGCTTGTGCTTCTGGTTTCTCGTAAAAATCTTGGAACTTTTGTGACATAACAGCTAGTGAGACATTTCTCTTTCTAGCACGTCTTGCCATTGTATTTAAGAAATCTACAGCTTCTGGATATGGTAATAACATCCAAGCTTCATCAATAAGAACTCTTTTCTTTGCTGCTTTTTCTTTATCTTCACTATTTTTCTTAACATATTTTTCCCAAATCCAAGAAAGTAAGATTTGTTGTGCAAGTGGTCTTGCAAATCTTTCCTCTAGTTGTGATATATCAAGATTTATAAATGGTGTTCCATCTAATAATTCGAATGTTGATTGTCCATCAAAATATGCCATTTGACCATTGTATTCTCTTACATATTGTTTCATAACTTTTGATAAGTAGCTGTAATGGAATCTATAATCTGGGTTTTCATTTTCTTGACCTTTTCTTAGAATTCTCTTAAACCAAGAACCTATTGTTGGCATTTCTTTCTTAACTCTTCCTATATAGTTTTTAGAGAATCTCTTTGTTTGATCATTTTCTTCATACAAACTATTTATATCATCTGTAATTCCTCTAGATTCATATTCTTCTGCAACAGATTCTGCAATAATTTGTTTTGTAAGTTCGTTTACTTCTTCACTTCTTGTACTACCTCTTGCCATTGTAAGTAAAGCTTGTGTAACGTCCTCTACTTTATTTTCTATATTTAAAACTACTCTTTCTCTTCCTGTTATTTCATCTTTTACTGTTTCTGGTTCTATATCGAATAAGTTAATTATTGTATTAGAGTTTGGGCTTATAGTTACATTAACTCCTCCTAAAGCATCTGCAACAACACCATACTCACCTTCAGCATCTAGTGCTAAACTTTCTATTCCCATTAAAACAGATGATCTTGCTGTAATTGTTTTTATAGTAACACCTTTACCAGCACCGGACTTACCGAATATAACTAAGTTATAGTTTGTAAGTGTAGAACTAAAGTTATCAAACAATATTGGTAATCCTGTTTGCTTATCAAATCCAATTGGAATACCATTTTCGTGTCCAACCTCTGATGAGAAAAATGGAAAAACAGTTGCCATTGAATTTCTATCAAAATTATGAGCCTTTTTTATTGTATTTTCATTAAATGGTAAATTACTTCTAAAAGCTTCTTCTTGAATTGCCCATGCTGGTTTTACATCTATTAATGTTTTTGACATTTCAGAAGCTAACAATTCTGTTTCTTTGTCTAAATCTTCTAAGCTATATGCAAATAGTGTACAAACTATTGTAGATTCATATAACTTGTTGAATCCACTTGCTATCTGATCTCTTAAATCTTCAGCCTCTATTCTTTTTTGTGCCAAGATTCTTTCACGGTTAATATCTCCTCTATCTATAGCAACAAGTCTTTCTGCTTCTAGCTCATTAATTGTTCTGTTTAGGTCTGTTTGTGATGAACTTTCACTTACTGGTGAAATAAATACAGATGTATTTACATCTCCAAATGTATACATACTTCTTAAAAATTCTGGGAATGTACACATTCTAGGAATATTAGCAACTATCATACTTCTTGCATATCTTGTTTTTGTAGAAACGATTTCTACATGATTTATATTTGAAAAGTCTATTCCAGCAGGAGCAATTAAATCTTTTATTCCTTTAGCATTTTTACTAAGTACTCCCTTTGGTACTTCTACAACATTCTCTTTTTCTTCTACATTCTTATTTTTCATTTAAAACTTTCCTCCAATCCTTTTTATTTATCCGCTTTTTTAGGTCTTCCTCTTGTTGTTTTCTTTTTCGCTTCTGTTGGATTTGTTTTATCTTCAGTTTTCTCAGTCTTAATTTCTTCTTTTTTATTTTCTTTTGCTTCTTGTTCAGTCTTCTCTTCTATTATCTTCTTTGTTTCGTTATATAAATCTGGACTTAATTGATTTTTATATTCTTCTATTATTTCGATTGTTCTTTCTCTTAATTCGTTATTTAATTTTTCTCTGTCTTTTAATATGTTATCTGCCTCTAGTAAACTGTCAGAAGCTAAGTCAACAGCCATATCATCTATTTGTTTATCTATTCTATCTCTTTGTTTTTGTAATACATCTTTTGATGTAGAATATAGTGCATCATATTGTGCATCTAAAGCTCTATCTAATTGGTATATTTGTTCTTCATCTCTGTTGTATGCTATATATAATAATTCTGTTAATTCTTCTGAATCTAATATTCTACCAGAAACTTGGGCACTTCCTAAACTTCTTATTAATGTTTCTGCTCTTGTATATAGTTCTGTAAATACCATATTTATAATTTCGTCTTTTGAGTAATTCGCAATATTTCCCAACTCACTCTTAAAGTAAGAAACTACAACATATGTTTTTTGTTGTAATACGTTTTGGTTAAAACTCATTCTTCCAATATAGTTTGAAATGTCTTGACCATATTCTAAAACATTTTCTTTTCTTCTTATTTCGAAGTCCGTCATTTGTACTTGTTTTTGATTCCCTGTTCTTAAATATTCTGCTCTTTGTTTTTGTAAGCTCTTTATTTCATCTGCAATTACATTAACTTTCTCTTTATATGCATCTATTGTTTTTCTTAAATTTAAACTTCTTGTTTGTACATATAATTGGATTGGAAATCTTATAGTATTTAAGAATTCTATGAAACCTCTTTCTACAGATTCTTTTTCTTCTTCAGATAGTAAATCGTAATTTATACCTTTACATTGAATTACCATGATATATTGTTGTCCATTTTTTCTTATGATCATATCATCTTTAATTTCGTCAAAATCTAATATCTTGTCTGTTGTTTCTCTAGGTATTCCGTTAAATTCTTTATTAGCTGTTTTTATTTCCTTTGCTTTATCTCTTTCTTCTGTATTTACTTTGCTTTTGTATACTAAAAAATAATATGCTAATATTAGTCCAATTATTATTACAACTAATACTATAAGCATTATGTTTAACCCCATTATAATACTATCCATATTATCGTTCCTCCTTTGTATCTTCTTCTTCATCAGCAATCTTTGTATCTGCATATGAATAGATACGTCTCTTTGCTTTAAATTTTATATATCTATTTATAATTTCATCTAGTGATTCGCCACCAACTTTTTTTGTTACTGCAATTCCTGCTATTGTAGGTATCTTTACAGCCCCATATATCCATCCTAAAACTCCGAATAGTCCCATTATTATAAAACCTACCATTTTATAATTTAGTATCATTCCAAATATAACAAAAAATACTGAACCTATAAGAGCTCCTACACCAGTAGTAATTAAAGATTTGGCAGTAAAAATATATAATATTCTTGACTCACCCTTATAATTTCTTGGAACATAATAAGTACCCATTTTTTAATTCCTCCTTTGTTCTATATAATCAAGTTATACAGCCTTTTATATACTCAGTTTTTAGAAATCCTTCATAAAATTGTATACGATTGTCCAAATAGCATGTGCTCCAAATACTACTACAATTGATACAACTAAACCTATTAATTGCTTCTTTAATTTTGCTTGAGTTTCTGGGCTAGTTGCTGTTGCGTATTTAACACCCATTATACATGTTACAACTACTAAAACACCTGCTGCAACAGCTACTAACGCTTGTGCAATTGGCATAATTGTTGTTGCCACATCACTACTGTTAATAATATCTTTTTCTTTTCCTTTGTTTATAAACGTATCTGCTTCTTGGACAAGATCATCCCAAGTTTTTACTTCATCTGCAGCAAACGTTGTAACGGGAATAAATATTATTGCTAATGCAATTAATAAATTCATAACAAAAAACGTTGATTTTCTCACTATTAACACTCCTTCTCCCCCAACTTATACTTATATTTAATTATACTTTATCTACCTATATTTTGCAATAAATTCCGACTAAATGTCTTATTTTTGTAAATTTTTTTGCATTCTTTTTTTATCGTATATTTTGGTTTAATTTCTTATATCCCTAAGCCAAATTTATTTAAGTTAAAATAATTCTTTATTTCTTGTAATAAAACTGATTTTTGCAGATAAAACATGCTTATTTCGTTCTTATAATTTAACAACAAAAATCCTAAATGCTAAACAAGAAAATCTTATTTAACATTTAGGATTTTTTAAACCTATAATCTTTTAACTGCTAGGTAGTTGCTCGGCAAATCTTATAACTATTGCTACAAGGTTTGATGCCGCAAAGAAAATTATTGTACCTACAACATAAGGTATTAATTTTTCTTTTATGGTAGCTTTTTCATTTGGACTAGACAACATATATCTCATTCCTAATACTAATAATGCAACTAAAGAAACTGAAGTTCCTACAATTTGCACAACATTAAGAATCTTTCCAGTTTTGTCATCCAAGTCTGATACACCAGTCTTTGTATATATACCAGAAAAATCACCAGGATTTATCTCGTCTGCATATACAAAATCAGTTATATTAGCTAGCATAAACAACATTAATATAATAGTTAAAATTTTTATTATATTTTTTTTCATTTTTCATCACCACTACTAGGTTGAAGATATTCCAGTTGCGAAATTCTTTACTATTCCTAACAATGCTGAAGCAGCAAATAATACGATAGCTCCTACTATATATACAACAGCATGTTTTTTAATTTCTGCTTTATCATTTGGTGCAGCTGAAATATATTTAATAGCTAATACTATAAGCATAATAACAGCAACTGCTGTACCAATTATTTGTGCTACTGAAAGCACCATACCACCAATGTTTCCTAATGCATTATCTGCACCTGAAGCTTTAGCAGAAGGTATATCATAACCTGCAGCAAAAACCATTGATGTTGCAAATAAAATTCCTAATACTACAGTTAATACTGTCATTACTTGTGCCATTTTCTTTGAAATCTTCATTGCACTTTTCCTCCTCTTATTTATATTATTTAATACTAATACATAAATTTATTATACAACATTTATTTTTTCTTTGCAATATGTTTTATTTTTTTAAAGAAAATGTAAATTTGCTGTAATATTTTAAGCTTTTTTGGCTTCTATAAATTCTTCATTATAATATTTTGCTATTAATATATCTAATTCTACACTTATTTTATAAATAATCGCATAATCTACGTTTTTTTCTATACTTTTATTTAATTTGTCCCTCACTTTGCAAATTTCCTCATTTAACATCTAAACCACTCCTTTTTTTATTTTTTTCTTTTGTATGTTTTTATGCTACCATATTTTTACAATACTTTCAATCAAATATTCCTATTTTTCCGTATATTTTAAAACTTTCGTCTGACTCTTTTTTTAGTTTTTTTGCAAAATAAAAAAAGAAGATACAAATTTCTTCTTTTTCTATTATTATATACGATTTTATTTTTTTGGTTTTATAACAGATAAAACCATTTTTTCTTCTTTAAATTTATTTTTTAGCATTTCATTAACATCATTTAACGTTATTTCTTTCCACTTTTCTACATAATCAAAAGTAACAATATTATTTAGATAATCTCTCATAAAGATTCTAGCTATTTGAGCTGGACTATTATATGAAGTTATTAATCTACCATATATTTTATTTTTAGTTCTATTAAAGTCTTTTTCACTTATTCCACTTGATATTGCCTCTTTTACTGCTTGTTTAAATTTATTATAAACAGTTTCTGGATCTTTTGAAGAAGCAAATATACTCATATGCGAATATATATTAGAATATTCATATTCTAAATCTGGCTCACTTATTATTAATCCTTCTTCATACAACTCTTTAAATAATTTTGAATTTTCGTCAAATATACAGTTTAAAATTATGTTTAATATTAATTCTTTTTTTATAATATCAGTATTCTCTACCTCATCTTTTATACCAATTACAAAAGCAGGAATACTAACTTCCATTTCTTCTATTCTTTCTTTTTGAAAAATTTCACTTTTTTCAGTTGGATAAATACATTGTATTTTTCCTTGTTTATCGAAATGTTCCATATTTTCTTTTATTAAATTTAATATATATTCTGGTTTGAAATTTCCACATACTGCTAAAATCATATTGGATGGATGATAAAAAGTATTATAACAGCTATATAAAGTATCTTTAGTAATTTTGTTAATAGATTCCACAGTTCCTGCAACATCTATACGTACTGGGCAACTATTGTACATACATTGTAGTGAGTTTAAAAACACCTTAGATATAGGATCATCATCATACATCTTTATTTCTTGTGCTATTATTCCCTTTTCCTTTTCTACATTTTCATCTGTATAATAAGGGTGAAATACATAGTCCAACAGTTCTTTAAATGCTGCCTCAAAATTATCAATTGTTTCAAAATAATATGCAGTATGATCATTTGTTGTATATGCATTCGCTTCTGCGCCAATTGCTGTTAATGTGTCTAAGCTGTTAGTTCCGTTCGATTGTTCAAACATTTTATGCTCTAAAAAATGTGCAACTCCATCGGGTATTACTTCTTCCTCGTTTGTTTTAGGATTTATAAAGTGATTATCTATTGAACCAAATTTTGTACCTATTATTGCCATCTTTTTATTTGTATTTTCCTTAGGGATAATAATAACTTTAAGACCATTTTCAAGTTCTTCAAAATATGCTTTTTCCTTTACTGTTTTGTTTTCTAATATTCTCATTATACCCTCCTAGTTTCTTAAAAAATAGATTGTATTTATATTAAGGCTATTTGCTACAGTATTAATATCTTCCCTTGATATTTGCTCTATATTATTTTTATACTCTTCTATTGTCATTGTTCTGTCAGATAGCTCTTGTCCGTAGTAATATGAAAGTTCTATATCTTGTTCTTCTTGTATATTATTTATTGTAGTAATTATTGTTCTTTTAGCTAAAGCTATATCTTCGTCTGAAAAGTCTCCATTCTTCATATCTTCTAATTGTTTCTTTATTATTTCTAAAGCCTTTCCATAATTCTCTATTTCGATTCCTGCTCTAATAAAAATATTAGATTTTAGTTTCATGTAATTTGAAGACACAGTATATGCCAAACTTGCTTTTTCCCTTACATTTTGGAATAATTTTGAACTTGCACTTCCACCTAATATAGTATTATATACTTGTGCAGCATATTTGCTTTTGTCATTTTCCGATTTTAAATCCATTCCAATCACAAGTTTCCCTTGGGCTACATCCATTTTTTCTTCTACAATTTTTTCTTTGTTTTCATTACTAAATGATCCATATTTTACATGATTTGGATTTCTTTCTTTTAATGCTTTAATGATATTATTATTTTCTAAAATTTTTGCTATATCACTATTTGCTCCAGAAACAAAAATATCAATCTTACATGTATCTATTAACTCTTTATAGTATTCATATAAGTTTTTAGCTGTTATTTCTTTTAATTTTTCTACATATCCATATTTATAAATACCATATGGTTTACCTTCATACATTTCTTCTATGCATCTGTTTAATGCATACATTGTTTTATTGTCTATTTTTGAATTTATTATTTGTTCTAGGTTGTTTTTTTCTTGTTCTAAAAACTCTTTATTAAATTCGTCATTTTCAATGTTTGGATTAAACACAAGATCTAATAATGTTTCTATACTTTCTTGAAGCAAATCTTCTTTTTGTGGTAAATACTCTTCATTTAAGCTTTCTAGATAGAATTTTAATACATGGTTATCTCCTGATTTGTCTACTCCAGAGTCAAATTCTGCACCATATAATTCTGCAAGTTTGCTAGTTATATCTTGTCTTGTCTTTAAGTTTTTACTTCCGCGTTTTAGCATTAGTGCAATTAACGTATCTTTAGTTGCATTTTCATATGTTATAGGAAATGTTAAAAATACAGCACAAAGATTTGTTTTAAATTTAGCTGTATTAATATTATGAAGTGTAATTCCTTGCTTTAAAGTTAACTTATTATATGACATGTTATTTCTCCTTTTTTTATTTTATTTTTTACCATTTTTATTTTTTTATTCTATATAGTAAATTTCAAATCCTTGAATTTCTCCTGTTCTATTATAATTATTTTTTATATATTGTTTAATTTTCTCAGATTCTTGGTTTGTTCTACTAGTATCTTTTATTAATATAAACGAATCTTTTAAGTTCATTATTTTGTTAAGTACTCTTTCTTCTCCATTATATCCCCAATTTCCTAACAACGGTAAATCTAAATCTTGATAGTTCTTTCCTAATACAATTTGGTAAATATTTGCTTCTTCCGAAAAAATTATAACTTTTTGATTCTTTTCTTCTTTTAACTCTACAAAATTTACTATTTCGTTAATCTTATTTTTCATTTCTTCGGTAGCAAGCATTCCAAAATATGGATTATTATAATCTGTTTTATAAGCCCCTTTTATTATTGTAGAACCTATATAAAAAGCATTTATTAGTAGCACAAAACCTATATAACCTATTATTACAATTTTTACCGGTTTAACTAAAAATATTTCTTTAGTATATATAATAACCTGCTCTGCCATATACATACAGTAAACCATCGAAACAACCATAGCCAGCTCTATATGATATGCATTAAATATTGGATATCCAATTAATAAACTTGGAAACATAAAACATAAAAAGAATATTGTTGCTTTCATAGGCTTATTTTCTAGTGATATTCCGTATTTTTTATTTGCAATAATAAGTCCTACTAATGCAAACACTGGTATAGCATATAGAATTATTCGCCAATCTTGGAAATCGAAATGATTTTGAGCAAATTCACCTATTCCTAGTACACAATAATTAATGAAATCTATAAATTGACCTTGTAATATAAGTATTATGCACCAAATTGCTGTAATTAAAACAAAGATTATATATGTACTTACTAATTTTTTTAATATTGTTTTTATCTCTTTCCTGTAATTATAGATTGTAAACAAAGTTATTGCTATTAAGTAATAGACTCCTATATTTTGTTTAGTTGCAAAAACTAATGCAGAAATGATACCTTGCTGAATTGGCTTAACCTCAAACTTATCTTTCTTTATAACCAAATTCATTCCAAGTAGCCAAAATAAAAGTGCTAATGTACTGTAATTTGCACCATTTACAAAAAGTGTTTTAGTAAATGGAAGTAAAATTAGAAGTATATATACAACAGCTCTTCCTGTTGGCACTTTTAATTTTCTTAGAATATTTAATGAAATTAAGAAAATAACCTCAAAAATAAATATTCCATATATTTTATATGCAAAAAAATTTGCACCTAAAACACTTAAAAATATATTTCCAATGTAAAAGAACAATGGTGTATCGATGACATTATTTTCTGAGTATAAACTTATTCCGTTATGTAATTTATATGTATTAGCAAATGTAAACAATTCATCTGTTAATTCTATTTTATTAAAAGAAAGTATTAAACCAGAAAAACAAAACAATATTAATAATGCACTATATATAATTTTATGTTTTTTTATATGGTTCTTTATTTTTTCTTTCATTATTTCTCCTCGTTACCATAGATATAGGAAAATATAGGAACATTCCTTTTTTCCCTATTCGGGATTTTAGGAACGTCCCCATATCCCTATTTTATTTATTTAATAATTCTTTTACACATTCGCTTATTGTTTTACCATCTGTACTTACACCTAATTTTGCTTTTGCTTGTCCCATAACTTTTCCCATGTCTTTTATAGATGTTGCCCCTGTTTCATTTATTATCTCTTGCACTATTGGAACTATTTCTTCTTTGCTTAATTGTTTTGGTAAATATTCTTCTATAATAGCAATTTCTTCTTTTACTTCATTTATTAGGTCTTCCCTACCACTTTTCTCGTAATCTGGTAAAGAATCTTTTCTAGTTTTGGCTTCCTTCGCAATTATTTGCATAATTTCTTCATCTTTTAGTTCTATTCCACCATCTTTTTCTTTTTGTAAGATTGCTGCTCTAATCATTTGAATAACGTTTTTTCTTACAATGTTCTTGTCTTTCATACTATTTTTTAAATCTTCTAATAATTTTTCTTTTAACATATTTCTTCCTCCTATATAAAAAAATTAGCAACAATTAATTGCTTTGCTTAGGCTATTTTCTATAAAAATTTGGAAAGTAGCTTAATTTTAGATATTCAAAAAGGTTGGAATCAGATTTATTCTAATTTCCAACCTTATTAACTAATTTTATATTAAAATTTTCTTTTTCTAGCTGCCTCTGATTTTTTCTTTCTTCTAACACTAGGTTTTTCATAATGCTCTCTTTTACGAACTTCTTGGATTACACCATTTCTGGCACATTGTCTTTTAAATCTTTTTAAAGCATCTTCTATATTTCCATCTTTTACCTTAACTTCTGATGACATTATTTTCCCCTCCTTCCGGCTTCTTACAACTGTGGGATAAATTTTAACTTTTGTATAAAGTTCTGTTCTCAGACAAAAGTTATAATTTTTTTGCTAATAAGTTTTGTGTAATATTAGTGTATAATATCACCGTAACTTTTATAGCTACTCTATTATATATAATTAATATTAGCTTGTCAATATGCTAATCGGTAAATTTTACCATTTTTATCGCATTATCGTGTAATGTTTCTTTTACATCTATTATTCTTTGATTTGATGATCCTCTAAATTTTAATTTTCTATCCATCTTGCTTTCGTCAAACTTTCCATCTACTATAACATCTATATTTGATATAAGCTGTTTTGTTACAGCTGATGTTTTACATTCTGGCATAATATCTTTTTCGAAGTCGAAACCTGTATAACACCAGATGTTTTTATTTGGATATTTTTCTTTTACTTTTGTAACTAATTTAGCTAATGCTTCTTGGTTCTCTGGCTCTAGTGGTTCCCCGCCAAGTAAACTTAGTCCCTCTACATAGTCATGGTCTAAATCTTTTATTATTTCGTCTACTGTATCTTGAGTAAATTCTTTACCATATTTAAAATTCCAAGCTATTTCGTTAAAACATCCTTTGCAGTGGTGTCTACACCCACTTACAAATAAAGAAACTCTTACTCCTTCGCCATTTGCTATATCAATCTTTTTTATGTCTGCATAGTGCATAATCCCACGTCCTTCTTTGGTTTTATGTATCGTTATTTTGTTTAAAGATATCTTATATTTGAAAATTCGTAATGTCAAACTTATACTTCTTATGTTACTATAAATTTTTGTTGTTTATTTTTATAGTATTTGCTAATTTTTTTACATATTTTAGAAATGTACTAATTCTTAGTTTTTATTGATTTTTAGGTGTTTTTATATTTTTTAGGTAAACTATAATTTTTTTGAATCAATAGAAGAAAAAGAACATCACTCTTTTCTGAATGATGTTCCCTTTTACTTACTTGTTTTTCTTGCTTTCTTTTGTTTATTTGTTAAGACTCTTGCATAACTTAATGTTACTCCTTCTAAGCCTATTAATGCTATTAAAGCAATTACCAATGGCCATGGTACACTACCTGTTGATACATTTATAAGTACTCTTGCTGTTGAACTATTGTCATCCACATTTTGCTCTTTAAATCCTGGTATATTTCCTGTTTTTATTATTTCTACTGTATTATCTTTTTCCCCTAGATTGTTATTTCCCTTGTTCCAACTTAAAGTTATTTTATATTCTTTTGTCTCTCCTGCTTTTATGTCTGTTATTACTTTTTCTATGTATCCATCTTGTTCTTCCCATGTTCCATCATTATTTACAAGGCTCATTCCTTCTGGAATATTTTCTCGTATTGTTGCTATTCCATCTACTTTTCCAGTGTTTTTAACTTTTATTGTGTATTCTACTTTTACATCTGTGTCATCAACATTTTTTCTGTAGATTTCTACTCTTGTCAATTTATCATTGCCTATATTTTGTTCTTCTCCATTTACTATTATTTTACTAATTAGTTTATCTACAGCTATGTTAAATGGCTTTGGTTCATAATAATAGCATACATCTATTGTATTTACAAGAATATCATTTCCATTTTCATCTTTTGTTATTTCCACCTTCATTTTTCCTTGTTCTTCTAAAGGTCTTTCTACTAATGTGTAATATGTGAAGTCTTTTGCTTTTGTATTGTATTCATCATATTTTTGTCCTTCAATTACAATTTGACTAGATTGTAATTTACCTTCTTCATTTGTTTCTTCTAATTCTTTTCCTGACTCTCTATCTACATAGTGTACAATTACCTTTGCTGGTTGATTATAGTAATATTTTACAACTATTTTTTCTTCTGTCATTGTTCCTGTGTTATTTTCTGGTAACATATTATTCCCTTCTTCATCTACTATTACCAATGCATAACTTAAGAATTCTTTAGAAGATATATTATATTCATCTCCAACATGTCCATCATGTATTGTTGGATTTTCTATTTCATCATTTGTTAATATATCTATATGATGTTCTTCTACTTGAGCCTTTTGCGCATAATAGTATGTGACAACAGTTTTATTATTTACTATATTTCCATCAGCATCAGTTCGAACCTCCATTGTTCCTTTGCTATTTGCTGGAACTTCTACTAAATCATATCCTATAAATTCTTTTTCTTCTGTTGTGTATAAATCACCTTCATGTTTTGTGTTATCCACAGTTTTTTCTGTTAGTGGTTCTTTTGTTAAAACATTTACATAGTTTACTTCTAATACTGCTTTTTTAATATAGTAGTAATTTACTGTTACCAATTCTTCTTCCATTATTCCTGTACTGTTTTCTGGAAGTTTAGTTTCTACTAAGTCATATCCTTCAAATTCTTTGCTTGATATTTCATAGTTTTGTCCTACTTGTATTTGATGAACTTCTGTATATAATACTTTTCCAGTCCTATCATCTATATGATTTTCTACTAAACCTGCATATACAGGTTCATAGTAATAAATTAAAATTTGCTCTTCTTTTGTCATTTTTATTGTTGCTTTTTCTGGGCTCTTTATTAATCTATATCCTATAAATGCTTTTTCATTTGTTACAAATTCATCGCCTACCAATCCCTCTTCTGTTCTTGATGCTTCTAAGTCTTTTACTATTTCACCTGTTTCAGGATTTCCTTCAACATATCTTACTGTTGCTTTTGTATGTTGTAGGTAATAATATGTTACAACTATATCTGATACAGTCATTTGACCTTCAGTATTCCCACTATCTTGTACTAATGTATATGTTTTTCCGTCTTTTGAGATAGTTTCCCTTCTATAATCTGTATTTGTATTATATATATCATCTACATGTCCTTCTATTACTTCTTGAGGCTCTTCCTCATTATATTTTTGTATAATTCCTTCACTTGGAGGTAACTTTTCTTCTACTAATTCATATTTATCATTTACATTTTGTGCTTCAGATACTGTATATGAATCCCCTTCTTTTCCTTCTATTATTACATCTGATATTTCTGTTCCATTTATATTTGGAACTCTATTTGTTGTAGTTGTTCCATCTACATTTTGAATGTAATAATGTACTGTTACTTTTCCATATTTATCAGTATTTGTTACTTCTTTTGTATCTTGATTTATAGATGTATCATAATATTTTAGGTCACCTTCTGTTTTTTCTTCTTCTGATAAAGTGTATACTATTTCATTTCTATTGCTATCATATTTTGGAAGATTTTCAAAAATATCATTCCATTTGTTTTCGTCATATTGCATTGTAGTACTTCCTGCTGTTCCTGGTTTTATTAGCTCTTTTGAATATTCACTTCCATCACTACCAGTTATTTTAAAGATTACACTATTTGAACGATTTCCTAATTTATTACCTTCATCATCCCAGATTTTGCTTACAGGTATATTAACTGTAAATCCAGTTGTAGTTATACTTGTTGCTTCTTTTTCCACAAACTCTTTTTCTGGAGTTTGTGTTTTAATCTTAGCAGTTACTCTGTTTTCTATGCTTGTAGTTTCTTGTTCTAATCCTAAATATACTACAGTTATAGTTTTATTTATTTCTATCTCATTATTTCTGTTTTCATAAGAATATATATCACCTATTGTTTCTACCCATGTTATTGTATTATTCTCTGGATTATATTCCCCAGAATCTAATGATGATTTTGATGTATCTATTGCATATGGAAGAGTATCGACCATTTTAATTTGAGCTTGTCCCATATAATCTTGTAAATTTACTTTATATGAAATATTATATGTTATTTCACTATCTAAATTTTCTATCATTACAGTTCCATTTTTGCTTATTTCTTCATCTGTTAAATATGGTGTTTTAAGCACATAATAGTATATTACCTCTATTGGTTCTTCTGTCATTGTCCCTGTAGTATTGTCTGTAGCTTCTACAAAATTATATTCTGTAAATTCTTTTTGTTCTGTTTCATATTCATCAAATACTTTTCCTGGTATTTCGTAGTTTGCACTTTCATCTAATACCTTATTTGTATCTTTTTCTAAGTATTTTACTATTACTTTTGTATCTTTTCTTTCATAGTATACTCTAATTACATTATTATCTGAATTTTCTGTTATTGTTAGAGGCATTCCTTCCACTTTTTTAAGTCTATAACCATCTTTTACTTTATCTATATAACTTTCTATTACATCCTGATATGTTGCTGTATAATTTTCGGTTAATGCTTCATCTTTTACATTATCATAGTAATATTCTACTGTATAGCTAAATTGATCTTTTACATAGTATACCTTTATTATATTATTTTCTGCATTTTCTGTAACTGTTAGTGGTAAGTTCTCTGTCTTATCTAATTTATATCCAGTGATGTTTTTATCTTCATACTCTGTTATTTTATCTTGGAATGTTGCCGTATATTCTTCTGTATTTTCTTCATTTAAAATACCATCATAGTAATATTGTACAGTATATTTAAATATATCTTTTGCATAGTATACTTTTATTATATTATCTTTTTCATTTGCAGATATTGTTAATGGTAAGTTTTCTGTCTTTTCTAGTTTATATCCTGTAATATTCTTATCTTCATATTTTTCTATTACATCTTTAAATGTTGCTTGTAAATTTTCTGTTTTGGAATCATTTATTTTACCATCATAATAGTATTCTACTGTGTAGTTAAATGTATCTTTTATATAATATACCTTTATTACATTATTATCTGGATTTTCTGTTATCGTTAGTGGTAAATTTTCTGTTTTTTCTAACTTATATCCTGTGATGTTTTTATCTTCATATTCTGTTATTTCATCTTGGAATGTTGCTGTATATTCTTCTGTTTCGCCTTCATTTATTTCACCATCATAATAATATTCTACATTGTATTTAAATGTGTCTTTTACATAGTATACTTTTATTACATTATCTTTTTCGTCTGCAGATATTGTTAATGGTAAGTTTTCTGTTTTTTCAAATTTATATCCTGTAATATTCTTATCTTCATATTCTTCTATTACGTCTTTAAATGTTGCTGTATAAATTTCTGTCTTGTCATTATCCAATTTATTATCATAATAGTATTCTACAGTATATTCAATGTCTGTTCTTTTTTGATAGTAGAAATTAATTATATTATTTTCTACTTCAATTGTTATTGTTTGTTCTGTTGGCTCTACAGCATAATATCCAGATATTTCAATAGTCTCTTCTGTTACAGAATCTTTAAATGTTTGATTGTCTACTTGTTTACTATCAGCTATTTTTTCATTAGTTCCTTGTTCTATATAGTTTACTGTATAACTTAAATCTGTTCTCTTTGTATAATAGAAATTAATTACATTTTCTTCTTCATTTACACCTATAACTATTGATTGTGCTCTGTCAGAAACTTTATTATATCCTTCAATATCTATAGGCTCTTCTGTAATTACAGCATTATATGTATTTCCTCCAACCTCTTTACTTGTACTAAGTTTATTTTCTGTTCCTTGCTCATAGTAATTTACAGTATAGTAAAGGTCTTTTCTAATTGTATAATATACTTTAATTACATTTGCTTCATTATCTGTACTAACAGTTAATGGATAATTTTCTGTTTTTTCAAATTGATATCCTTCTATAGCCTTATTTGTAAATTCCGAAATTACTGTTCCAAATCTTACATTTTCTACAATTATCGTTTTTTCGTCATCAATAATTCCATCATAGTAATATTCTATTTTATATGACAAATCTTCTCTTGCTTTATAATATACTTTAATTATATTTTCTTCTTCATTTGTACTTATTGTTAACGGATAATTTTCTGTTTTTTCAAAAACATATCCATCTTTTACTTTATCTGTATATGAATCTATTACTTTGTCTTCAATTGCTTCTCCGGTTTCAGTTAAAGAATCATCTATCTGCCCGTCAAAATAATATTCTATCTTGTATTGATATGTAGGTTTTAATCTATAGTAGTATGTTACTACTATTTCTGATTCATCAATAATACCTGTAGCATTACTTGGAATTTTAACAAGTTCGTATTCTTCTGGTATGTCAATTGCTACATCTGTTGTATATGTTTGACCTTTTTTGTATTCTGTCACAATAGTTTGACTTAATGGTGTTGTTGTTCCTTCTATAAAGTGGTTTACTGTTACTTTAACATCTTGTTCTACATAATAGTAATTTATTTCTTGATCATATTCACCATAAGTTCCAGAAGGATTACCTGTAATTACATATTCTCCTTTTTCGTTTGTTGCAAGTTTATATCCTACTAAACCTATTTTAGGTCCTGTAGTGTATTCGGTTCCTACAATACCAACTAACACATCATCTTCTGCTATTTTTGTATTTTCTGTTTCTAATAAGTAATGATGTACTATTATTTTTGAAGTATTATTACTAAATTCAGCAATAATATTTATATCTTCAGTAACATTAGTAAATTTTTCTAATGTTACTGCTCCATTTTCATCTGGTGTAAAACTAATTTTTTCGCCATTTACAATTATAGATAATATTTCGTAACCTTTATTTGGAATAACCATTATTTCTTTAGTACTATCTTCTCCGTATTTAACAGTTTCAACTAATTCATCATTTTGTCCTGTTATAGTTCCACCTACACCATTTACTGATGTAGTAATATTATATCTTTCAATTAATGATGGAATTTCTATTCCTTCTACCTCAGAAATTTCTGATTTTTTGACTGCTTCATCTACTCTAATAAATACCGGTGTACTAATACCAAGAGTCTCAAAGCCACACAATGCATAACTATTTTCTGTAAATCCAGAAACGGCATAACAACCTTCATCAGTACTATATCCAAATTCATTTGCCCATACAACTCTTCCATCGTCATCAACTTTTATAGCAATTCCTCTCCAAGTACCGGCATTATCAGATATAGGCTCTGTTGAAATATCCATTCCACTAGAAGTTTTATCGCCTGAAACAGTTATTCTTCCATTCTCAGAATCTCCACCTAATAAAATTCCACCATCTGTAGTAATTTCTGCTGAATATAAATGATCTGTACCTATTCCTCCAACATTTATTGCCCATACTACTTTACCAGCAGTATTATATTTTACTATATATGCATCTGAAGATCCTGTACTTCTTACTGTAATAGACTTTCCTGAAACAGTTTCACTTGCACTAAATGTAATACTTCCTGTTAATTGACCTGTATAATATATTGCTCCATCTTTTCCTTCAAGAGCTCTATGTAAGTTACCTCCTGTTGCTACATCATTTCCTCTGTTTGTCTTTACAGAAGTAATTTGTGAAACTTTCATAGTATCACTATTCATTATAAAGAAACTATCTGTAAATGTTCCAGATAAAGAACTTCCAGTATCACTCATACTTGCTTCTATGGAACTTGATGTCATATGTGAAGATACTACATAATCTCCATCATCCATTACTTTTATGTATGTAGGTATATCTTCTCCTGTTCCACCTATATTTACTAACGATTCTACCTTTCCTGACGAATTTACTTTCATTACAAATATATCTACTGTATTCTTTTCCCAGAACCAGCTTCCTGTTTTAATAGAATTTATACTAATACTGCTTCCAGAAGTTGTACTAGCTCCAGAAATAGTCTTATTTCCTTCAAAACTTCCTGTTACAACATAACTTCCGTCCTCGTCTCTATCAAAATATCTCATGCCACTAATTAAGTTATATGTATTTATAACGTCTAGATTATCATTATATCTAATTATTGAAGAATCTGTTAATACATCAAATCCGTTTTCCCTTGTTAATATTTGATATACATGGTCTGATGATATAGTTTTTTCAATTTGATTTTCGTCATTAATTATAGATATTTCTCCATTATGGTAATACATCGCTTTACCATCTTCTCTACCAGCAACAAAATATTGATCTGGTTCACGACTAAATTCATTAGCCATTAGTAATGGATCTCTAAAAGAAGTTTCAACTTCTACTCCTCTTGTTTCTCCAATACCAACAAAATATGTTCTGTCTTCTTCATCTTCTTCTAATTCATATCCTTCTGGTACTTCTATTTTTACTAATTTATAAATACCATCCTTTAGAGGTTCTTCTATTTCACCATTTTCGTTTGTTGTAAATACTCTACAAGATTCTCCATTAATTATTTGCTCTTCTCCTAAGACATTCCCATATTCATCTGTTGGATCTTGATATACCTCTTTATTATCTATAATTACAGATTCTTTTATAACCACTTTTACTCCTGGTAATAATTCTGTGTTTTCTCCATCTATAGTTGTTATTTTAAATAACTTTCTTGAATCTAATGAAATTGTAACTGTGTTATTTTCTATTGTATAATCTTCTCTGATTGTTCCTTCTGTTACACTTAATGTTAATTCTTGTGTAGCTGGGTTTTTAGTAACTTTAAATTTAACCTCTTCTTCGCTTAAAGCATATCCAGTTGGTGGGTTGGTTTGCTTTAATGTATATTCTGCACTTTCATTTTTTCCTTCTACATATGCATATAAATCCTTTACTGTAAATGAACCTTTTGCATCTGTTGTATAGCTTTCTCCATCTTCTTTTCCTCCACCTGTAATTGTATAATTAGAATTTTCTAGAGGAATTATTGATTCATTTTCATATAAAACAACTTTTAAATTATATGTTGGTATCTTTTCACTATTTAGTGTAAGTTTTACTGTTGGCTTTATTTTTCCACTTTCTGTTTGTATTGACAATAATCCAGAAGTGTCTTCGTTTATTTCTAGTCCATTTTCTCCTCTTGAAATTTTAAATCTAATTTCTTTTCCTTGTTCTATATAATATCCTTTCGAATATGTTTGTTTTAAAATATATTCTTGGTCTGGATATAGTCCTTCAAAAACTAATTTTCCATTTTTATCTGTTCTTGCTTCTTGTGTTTCTCCTCTTCCTTCTAATGAAAATGTGGAAACTACTCCTTTAGAATCATCATTTAAATTAGTAATATCTAAGTCATATTTAACTTCATTATATAATGTTGCTGACACAAGTGCATTATCTTGATCTATTTCTGGCTCTTCCTCAAACTGACCAAATATATTTAGTTTTAGTTCTCCATTTTCTTCATATGCTCTAAACTCTATTACATTACTATCTAGAATATATTCATCTGGAACACCTATTTCTTGAATTGTATAATTTTTTTCTAACAACAAATCTGGAATAGTTATCTTTCCTTCTGCATTTGTCTCTACAATCATACTATTTAGTCTATTTCCTATTTCAGTAATTCTAAATGAAGCTCCTTGTATAGGACTATTATCTTGTCTACTATATATTGTTAATTCAAAATTAAATCTTCTAGCTATATTAAATCCTAATTTATTTATGTCTGCTGTTTTTCTTTCTATTTCACTTTCATTATGTTCTGAATAATATATTGTATGTGTAGAATATGCCACTTCATTATATGCAGCATCATCTGGTATTTTTATATCATAAGATATTTTTAATTCTTCTGCAGGTTCCATTTGATAACTATTAAATAATATTAAAAAGTTTTTAACATTACTATAATCATCTGTATTTTGTACCCATCCACTTGCCTCATCTGTTGGATCATCTGTTACATTTTCTTGTTCTGAATAATATATGGTTGCACGTTTTGCAAGTTCTTCTGGTAAATTTATGCCATCAGAAATTAATTGTGCAGTATATGTAGAAGCCAAGTTTTCTCCTGTTTGTTGGTATGTATTACCTTCATATGGGATTTTTCCTAATAATTTTATATCTGAAATAGCATCTTTATGATTGTTTTGTAATTCTATATCAATTTTTGCTGTTCTATCGCTATTCTCTACCATTGCAATTAATGGATTATATATTGTTTCTCCCTCAATCGTTGTAGATTCATTTGAAAGTAATGTTTCTGGTCTTAATATATTTATATTTTTTGTTTTCTTTCCAATTTTTTCTTCAGTATTTGTATTATTATTTATATCGTATATGTCTTTTGAAATTTCTGTTTCATAGAATAAATTATTTTCTTTATTATATGTATATAATTCTATATCTGCTTTTTTACTTTTTATTTTTGGATTTGTTTCCACAGCACAATCTAATAATAATTGATAATTAGCATTTGCATTACCAGACATTTCTATTTTTATAAATATGCTACCATCTTCAGTATATTTATAATAATCACTTATACTAACACCATCTGCATTATTTATTGTTACATCATTTATTGTCACATTTATTATGTCTGAAGGGAATTTTATTAAATATTGTTCGTCACTCCATGTACATGTATTATATTGTGTCATATTAGGTGATATTTCTAATTGTATATTATTACTTTTTTGTGTATCTATATCTCCTTCTGATATATCAAAGTTAACTACTGAAATTTCTTCTTCAAAATTTGCTCTAGCATCTGTTTCAAGAGATTTTACTTTTCCATCAACTAGTATTTGTCCATTAAAGCTAGTTTGAACATATTTCATATCTTCTACTTCGTTTTTAGAAAAAGCATCTACCATTTTTCCAGTGTTAATTTGTTTTATGTTATATATAATTACAAAGCTGTTTTCACTTACTTCACTTGTTTCTATTCTTATATATTTTACATCTTTTCCGTATTCATATGGATTTAGCATATCGTACGCTGACCAATCATCTGCTGTAAAAGTATGTAATAATTCATCAGTTTCATCATCATACACTTTAATCCATCCATCTAGTCCAAGCGCTGAAACCGGATTTGTAAATGCAATACCTTTATTTGTTATATATCCATTATTTTCTATCTCTGTTCCATCACTCTTTATAAATTTATCCTCTACTGCATTATCTGTTAATACTACATTATTTGCTGTTTCTTCTTGATTTGTTACTATGTTCCATTTTGTATAATATGTTTGCCATAAATTTGTATTACTATTGTTATATCCATATCCTAATAAAACATTATGTTTTGAAACAACTTGTCTTTCTTCTGGATATAATACATTTCTTCCTACAGATACATCAAATCCAGTTTCTTCATTAGTTAAATTAGAATAAGTAACATTTATAGTTTTTGTAATATCATTACTTTTTTCTCCATTAACACCTTCATAATGTGCTGTTACTGGTATATCTATATTTATATATTCATCCTCATCTAATTGATATGCATCAATTGGATATGTAGCTTTTACTCTATATTCATTATATCTATAGTTTATTTCACTTTGTGCATATATTCCACTATATGCTTGCTCTGTTACAATATTCCCATCTATATTTGCAGTACGGCTTGCTGTAAATTTTCTGGAATCTTGATCATATGTATATTCTATATTTTCCCCTTCTATAATAACATTTGTTGGTGCTATATCATTTATTAAAGGTATTGTTCCTTCAATATATGATTTATTAAGAATTACCTCATTTTCTGTTTCTTGAGTGGCTACATTAAATTCAATCGTCATTTCATTATTTTCAACATCTAAAGAATCTGACAATCTATATTTTTGTATTAAATTATCGCTTCCATATACTTTTTCTGGTATATCGCAGTTTACTTCTCCATACCAACAAATCGTTAGTGGTACTTCTTTTGAAATTTGTGTCTTCTGTCCGGCTGTATCTGTATAATCAGCTGTAAATGTTATTGTGGTTTCTTTGTTATAATTTGATATGTCTTTTCCAATCGCATCTGCTATACTTGTTGTAAATTCATAATCTCCGCTTTTTACAGATGCTTCAAAAGTTTTATCTATATTTCCAGATAAATTATTAAGATCAATCTCTTTTGTATTCTTAGAAACATAATTTTGGCTAATTACAGAGTCACTCATTAAATTAGTTTCTAAATAATAATTATGTGAGGCAATCTGAATTTTAGCATTTTCCAATGTTCCTTCTGTTATCTTTAAATCAAAATACATTGTATCTGAATAGCCTATTCTGTTTGCTGTTCCATTTACCTTTTTATTGTCGTGCAAAAAGTAAACCATAAATTTTACATTATCGCTTTCGGTCTTATAGTCATCTTCAGTTATCTCACCAAATTGCATTCTAGCATCATTACTAGATATTCCTTTCTTGCTCACTATATTTCCTATGCCAGCTACTATGGTAGTAATTACAAGAACTAGTAATGCAATAATAAATAAAATTTTCTTATTAAATTTTACTGCTTTGTTAAGATTTTTCATTACGTACCCTCTCCAACATATTTTGCTTATAATTTTATATTATAATAAGTAATTTTTTAATGTAAATATATGGTATGGCGAGGCGTATCAAACCTTACTACGGAAATATATTCAGCCTGTTTTTTTAAGTTTTTATTACATTTTTCTTACATTTCTTTCATTTTACGTCCTTTTTTGAATTTTCATAGGGAATTCTATATTAGTAAAACTACTATATTCATATTTTTTAAATCTATCTAAGTCATTATCCCCCAGCACAGCCGGAAGCTTACAAACAGTAAAAGAGCGCCCTACTATTTCGGGCGCTCTTTTTAATATATTTCTATTCTGCAAAGATCTTATCAAATTCATCTCCGTCGATTTTTTCTTTCTCTAATAATACTTTAGCAACTGCATGTAATTTATCTACATGTTCACTTAAAATATTAATAGCTTTTTCATATCCTGCATCAACAATCTTTTTAACTTCTTCGTCTATGATTGCTGCTGTTTCTTCAGAATATTCTTTAGCATGTGCTAAGTCTCTTCCTAGGAATACTTCCTCTTGGTCTGCCCCAAAAGTAATTGTTCCTAATCTCTCGCTCATACCGTATTTTGTTACCATTGCTCTAGAAATTGCTGTTGCTCTTTCTATATCATTGCTTGCACCTGTAGAGATATCATCTAAAATCAATTTTTCAGCAACTCTTCCACCTAATAGTGAAACAATGCTCTCTTCCATTTCTGTTTTTGATCTAAATGATTTGTCTTCTGCCGGTCTATACATTGTATAACCACCAGCCATTCCTCTTGGTACTATAGATATTTGATGAACTTTATCTTGTGTTGGTAAATATCTACTTACTACTGCATGACCAGCTTCATGGTATGCAACTAATTTATTTTCTTTTTCACTTCTTACTCTTGTTTTCTTTTCTGGTCCCATTGTAACTTTTACCATTGCATCTTCAATTTCTTTCATTCCAACGCAATCTAGGTTTCTTCTAGCTGCAAGTAATGCTGCTTCATTTAAGATATTCTCTAAGTCAGCACCTGCAAAACCTGAAGTATTTTTAGCTACTGTTTTTAAATCTACATCTTCTGCTAATTTTTTCTTTCTAGCATGAACTTCTAATATTTGCTCTCTTGCTTTTACATCTGGAGCAGATACAACAATTTGTCTATCAAATCTTCCTGGTCTTAATAAAGCTTTATCTAGTACATCTGGTCTATTTGTTGCAGCAAGTACTATAACACCTTCATTTGTTCCAAAACCGTCCATTTCAACTAAAAGTTGATTTAATGTTTGTTCTCTTTCATCATGTCCTCCACCAAGGCCTGCACCTCTTTGACGACCAACTGCATCAATTTCATCTATAAATATAATAGATGGAGCATTTTTCTTGGCTTGTTCGAACAAGTCTCTAACTCTTGATGCACCAACACCAACAAACATTTCTACGAATTCAGAACCACTTATACTAAAGAATGGTACTCCTGCTTCGCCTGCAACTGCTTTTGCAAGTAATGTTTTACCAGTACCTGGTTGACCAACTAATAAAACACCTTTTGGTATTCTTGCTCCCATATCTGTAAATTTCTTTGGAGTTTTTAAGAATTCTACTATTTCTTCTAATTCTTCTTTTTCTTCATCAACACCAGCTACATCATTAAATGAAACTTTTGTTTTTTCTGCACCATTTGTCATTCTAGCTCTACTCTTACCGAATGACATTGTTTTATTTCCACCTTGATTTCCTGGATTAATTAATAGTAAACCAAATAATAAAACAATTACTATTATTCCAAATGGTATTATTAGGTAAAGACCTTTCATAAATACAGATTCTGGTCTTTCTGTTAAAGTATAGCTATTTGTTTTTAATATTTCTTGTGCATATGTCATAAAACTATTAATATCTGGAATGTTTACTTCTTTTGGTACAGAGTCACCTTCTAATTCAACTAAAGCTTTTTCCCCACCATCTTGAATTTCGATGCTTGTAACTGTTCCTTTTTCCATATCAGCTAATAGATCTGAATATGCAAGTTTGTTACTTGAATTGTCCATTATTGACGAAATTAATACTATAAATATAATTAAAAATATTAACCATACCGCCAATGATTTAATCCCGTTCTTCACTTTATTTTCCTCCTATCTGCTTTTTCTTCATCTTTAATTGTTTTCTTTAATCTAAGTTTAAACAAAGTTTAATCGCTATAAGCATATATACCATATAAATCAATTGATTTCAACCTATTTTTTGTGTCTTTTGTGTGTCAGCCTATTATACCTTACGGATATTAATATGTATGTGATATAATAATTTTTCCTTTATTTACAAAAACTTTTACATTCTTATTTGGCGTTAAATATTTATTACCTATATTGCGCTCACATAGTTTTATAATATCTTCTATATGAATTTTCTCGATATTTTTGCTTGTTCCAAATATCCTACTAATTGAAATCAATAATATTCTTTTCTTAATTATAGTATCTTGCTTATTAAACTCTCTTAAATCTAAAATTACTTTTTCCTTAGTTTCTTCTATTTTTATTTGACTATATATATTATTTACAATTTTTTCTAAATAATTCTGTTCTTCTGTTACTATTTCTGATAAATTATTAATTCCTTTTATTATGTTAGGATTAAATTCCTTTTTTATAAATGGTATTAATATATTTCTTACTTTATTTCTTGTATAGGTATTGTCATTATTACTTTCGTCAAATTTTGGTTCTAGTTTATTTATATTGCAGTATTCCTCTATATCTTTTCTTTCTGTCTCTATTAAAGGTCTTATATATTTATTGTCTCTTTTAGGATCTATTCCTTTTAGCCCTAAACTTCCAGCTCCTCTAATTATATTCATTAAAACTGTTTCTACTTTATCATTCATATTATGTGCTATTGCTATTTTGTTAAAACCTGTTTCTTTTAAAACCTCATCAAAAAAGCCATACCTTACTTTTCTACCTTCTTCTTCAAGACCTATTTTATCTTGTTTTGCAAGCTTAGTTACATCTTCGTACTTTATATATATCTTTATATTATATTTCTCACAGTATTTTTTTATGTATTCGGTTTCTTCGCCGGCTTCTTTACGTATTCCATGGTTTACATGTATAGCAGCAATTTCTATTTTTAGTTTTTCTTTTAATTTATTTAAAATATCTAATAAACACATAGAATCTGGACCTCCGGATACCGCAATAAGTACCTTATCCCCAGATTCTATTAATTTATATTTTTTTATGGTTTTTAAAATTTTATCTTCCATTTTACCGTCCTTTTTATAACTTATCTCTTATTCTCTATATCTTTCCATATTAGCAAATTTTGTGTAATTTCCAAGCCATACTAGTTTTACTGTTCCTGTTGAACCAGCTCTGTGTTTTGCTACGATAACTTCGGCTAATCCTTTATCTTCGCTATCTTCATTATAGTAATCATCTCTGTATAAGAACATTACTATGTCGGCATCTTGCTCTATTGCTCCAGATTCACGAAGGTCAGAAAGCATAGGTCTATGGTCTGGTCTTTGTTCCGGTGCTCTTGATAATTGTGATAGTGCTATTACTGGTACATTTATTTCTTTTGCTAATATTTTTAAAGATCTACTTATTTCTGAGATTTCTTGTTCCCTGCTTCCTTGTGCTCTTTTTGAAGAACCTTGTACAAGTTGCAAATAGTCTATTACTACTAGTCCAATATTTTTTTCTAATTTAAGTTTTCTACATTTTGCCCTTATTTCATTTATAGAAATACCCGGCGTATCATCTATATAAATAGGTGCTTCTGATAAGTCTCCCATAGTATCTGCAAGTTTTATCCAATCATCATCATCTATTTTTCCTGTTCTTACTTTATTACTATCTACCATTGCTTCACTACACAAAATTCTGTTAACCATTTGCTCTTTCGACATTTCGAGACTAAATAATACTGCTGGAACTTTTGCTTTCAGTGCTGCATTTGTAGCAATATTTAAAGCAAATGCAGATTTACCCATTGCTGGTCTTGCAGCAATAAGAATTAAATCTGAATTATGAAGACCTGCTGTTTTATAGTCTAAATCTATAAAGCCTGTAGGTACACCAGTTATATGTTGTTTTTGATTATATAATTGTTCTAATTCTGTAAATGCATCTATTAATACATCCTTTATTGGACTATAACTTTTTTGGTCTTTATCCTGCATAATGTTGAAAATTTTCTTCTCTGCACTATTCATAATGTCATCTATATTCTCGGTTGGATCATACCCTTGTTCTATAATTTCGTTTGCTGCTTTTATTAATCTTCTTAGTTCTGATTTTTCTTTTACAATACTTATATATTTCTCTACATTGGCTGTTGTAGGTACTTTCTCGGGTAATCCTACAATATATTCCAAACCACCTATTTTATCGAACATTCCCATAGATGTTAATTCTGCTTTTAGTGTTATTATATCTATCGGTTCTGATCTATTATATAAATTTAGTATTGCTTCATATATAGTTTTATTATCTTCCCTATAGAAATCTTCTTCTTTAAGAACTTCTATAGCTGATATTACAGCATCCCTATCTGTTAACATACTACCTATAACAGCTTGTTCTGCTTCTACATCATTTGGTGGAATTTTTCCTAGCTCCATTTTATGCCTCCTAGTTAATTTTGCTAATTTATATTACTATTCTGGAATTACGTCTATTTTTATTTCGCCCATAACACCTTCATATAATTTTACATTAACTTTTGTAACACCAAGAGTTTTTATACTTTCTTTTAAGTCAATTTTCTTTTTATCTATATTTATTTTGTATTCTTTATTTAGTACATCTGCTATATCCTTAGCTGTTACGCCACCAAATACTTTGCCATTTTCTCCAGTTTTAATTTTTAGTTTTGGACAAATTGTTTTTAATTTTTCTGCAATTTGCTTTGCCTCGTCTTTTTCTACTGCTTTTTTATGGCTTGCAGAATCTTGTTTTCCTTTTAATTTTGCCATATTTTCTGCATTTGCTTCTAACGCTAATTTTTTAGGAAATAGAAAATTTCTTGCATATCCATCACTTGCATTTATTACCTCATCCTTTTTTCCTACACCTTTTATATTGTCTAATAAAATTACTTTCATTTTCTATTCCTCCTCTATAAATTTTCCCATTGCATTCTTAATTGCTTTTGGCTTTTTACATTTTACACTATTTGCCAGTTTTTTTCAAGGTTAAAAATGAACCTATTTAGGCAAAATAGGTTCATTTTCTACTTAATTATTTTATTTTTATATTGCATATTTCTTTATAATGAATATTCCTGCTGTTAATACTGCTACTGCAAGTGTTGCTACACCAATATAAAGTACTGTATCTCCTAATGCTACTGTAAGTATTACTGGTGCATCATCTATATCATCTTCACCATCTGTAAAGTTATCTGGATCTGAATCTATATCTGGTAAATCGAATTCATTATCATCTTGGCTTATTTCTGCTATATTTGTTTTTAAGCCCATATTATCTTGTCCATTTATCCAAGTTAATAATATTGATACTGTTGCACTTTCTCCTGGTTGTAATAATTTATTTTCTAATAATTTTGTTGCAACTCTTTCTCTTCCATCTAATGGTTCTCTTGTATACCAATCTGGATTATCTTCTTGTACAAATCTTAATCCTTCTGGTATATAGTCTGTTATTTCTGTTGCATATCCTGCAACTTCACCTTCGTTTGTTATTTTTATTTGGAATTCAAATTTTACTGTTACATTGTTTATATTTTGTCTTCCTAAATCTACTTTTGCTGGTGGTTCTGGATCTTCGTCACCAGTATGTCCTGTTTCTATTATATTTTGTGAACCGTCTTCGTTTGTAACTATCGCTTTACTTACCCATTTTTTTAATGCTAAATCAAATATTTTTGGCTCGTTTGCTACTGTTATTGTAACAACACCATCTTGTATTTGAACTGCATTTTCATCATATCCTACTAATTCTGCATCTGTTGCAGTATAGCTACCGTTTGATAAATCTTTTGTTACGTTTAATACTAATGGTTCCTCTAATAGCATTTTATATGGTTCTGGAGCTTTTATTTCTTTAATTGTAATTGTGTCTACTCCAGGATTAGTTATTTCGATATCTGCTATATTAATTTCTCCGTTTTCATCTGTTGTGTAGTTCTGTGTTCCTGTAGGAGTTGTAATTTCGAATTCTACACCTTGTAATTTTTTAGTTATATCATTTGAATCTACTTTTACTAATTTAAAACTATATTTTCCACTTACTGTAAAGAATACTTCGTTATTGTCTGTGAACTCTTGTGGTGTTCTTTCTATTACTACTATTGGTTGTACAGTATTATTTGTAGAGCTTGTCCAATATGTAGCAGTTGTTGTTGTATAAGTTCCGTTCATACTAAATTTAATTCCATCAATACTATCTGCAACTACTGTATCTGCTGAAATTTTTAAGTAGAATGTTTGTCCTACTAAATCTGTAATAGTTTTATCTGTTATATCTGTTTTATTTGAATCTAATAATGTATATTTTCCAGTTAAATCGTTTCCGTTTCTATCTGTTACTGTAACATTTAATGTATATGGAGTGTCATTATTCTTGTTTATTTTATATGGTCCTATTATATAATTATCACCTTCTGCTGTAACAGCTGGTGTTGTCCTATCTAAACTTAATGGTGCTTCGTTTACATTTGAAGATTCTGTTGCTGATTTTGCATTTGTCACTAGGTATTTAAATAGTTTTTCCATTTGGTCCCATCTATCTCTATTTTTATCTTCTACTGCCTTATAATCTTCTGTTCCACCATCACTTGCTTTTTTGGCTTCTAATACAACTTGTAAAGAAGGTTCTCCAGCAAAATCTGTATGATATACAGGATCCTCTTTATTTGTAAAATACCATATTGCTAATTGTTGTATTACATCTAAATCATCGTCTGTTAATTCTATATTTCCTGTTATACCTGCATTAGCCAATAATGTTGCTTTATCTTGTGTTGCAGTTTCTGCAGATTGAATATATGCGTGATTTAATAACCATACAATTGAATTATAATCTTCTTCTGCAACTGGTAATGTTGGCATAGATGATTTATTTTTAAAATCGTATGATGTATCATACTCTTGTCTAAATACACCTGGACTTGATGTATAAAATCCTTGTTCTGCTTTTAAGCAGTATATTGATTTATCATAATCTATAGATTGTCCATTATATGTAACAATTTTCCATACATATTTATCTGAAACTTTATATGCATATTGTGCTCCATCTTCTCTTGCTTTCCTATATTCTTGCAATCCAAATTCCATTGTTGTCGCTTTAACACTTGTTGCGAAAAGACTTAAAGCCATAGCACATATTAAACAAAAAACAGCTAATATTGTTAATCTACTATTTTTCATACTCCATATCCTTTCTATCTTTAGTTTCCCTAGTTTTTATTATACTAATTATAACTTTTATAGTCAACAAAATTCACATAATTATTTCGTTTTTTGTCTTTTTTTTACTCAGTTCCGTTAGTTTTTCTTACTCCTTCTCTTTTATTTGATAATTCTGCCATTTTTTCTTTTAATTCTTGTTGCTTTTCTAACGCTTCTCTTAACTCGCGTCTTTCTTTAGCAGCTTTAATTAATACATCCTTCCTAAAGTTTTCATATTCTATACTCTTATCTACTTCTCTTTTATATATTCTTAATTGGATAATTATAGCTATAAACTCAACGGCTACTATTCCTCCTAGAATTCCCAATATTAATCTTATGTTCATTTAGTACCTCTCTTTTTTTCATTTGATACTATTATAATTATTTTTTTAAAATGTATCAATATTTTTATATATTTTTATTTAGGTATTTTATATTTAATAGATTTCCGTTAGGTTTTTAGCATAGTTAAATTGTAGTTTACCTTTTAATTTTCGTTTTCATAATTGCAATTGAATAAAAAAAATAAGTTTGGCTTTTTTAATCCAAACTAATTTCTTTCAACTTACTTACCTTACTTTTAAACTATATATTCTATTGTATTTCCTGGAAAATATTTGTTTAATTTTTCTATAAAAAATTTTCTTCCTTCTTCTCGCAAATAATCTTTATACATATATTTGCCTCTTCCTCTTCCTTTCATTAATTCTTTATTATATAGATTAATTGCATTAGGAAAAGCTTCTTCATTAATTTTAGTATGAACATAACTGTAAGTCATAAATATAATTTCAAAAAATACATCTTTTTTAACTTTTTCTGATAATTCTTTGGCTAATCTTTGTATAAGTTCTAAATAAAGTTCTTTCCAGTTTTGAATAAAAATTACAGGTGCAATTAATATTCCAATTTTATAGTCTGCATCTTTTAATTTGTTAATTGCTTGTATCCTTTCTGCTAACCTTGATGTTCCTAATTCCACCTTATTTATTATTTCTTCCGGATTAACACTCATTCTTATTATAATCTTGCCTTTATGGTTTAGATCTAAAATATCATCAATCATGTCAAATTTTGTTGGAAATGTTAAGCTCCCTTTTGATGTATCTTTAAAGTTTTCTATAGTCCAAACTAGATTGTTTGTAATTGAATTTTCTAACACTAAGTCACTATTACTACCTATTTCAAAATTTAAATTATATTCTGTTTTTTCGGCTGTTCTTATTATTTTATCCAACATTTGCTCTCTATTTACGAATAAACGTAAATATGCACATTTATTATAATTACATACTAAATAACAATACAAACATGAGGCTATGCAACCAGATGAAGTATATGGTACTAAATAATCTGATGTTTTATGATTTTCTACAAACTTATGCGTTTTTCTAATTCCTATAATTAAATTTTTCTTCATATTTGCAAATTCCTTGTTTGCTTTATTTCTCATTTCTTCTATATTGTTGTGATTCGCTATTTCGAATTTAGGAACTTCTTTATATTTCTTTAATAATTCTTTTCCTAGTTCATAGTTTTTTATATCAGGCTCATAATAAATTGATTTCGGCTTAAACATTTTTTCCCCCATTTTTTTAGTTAACTATATTTTTTTCTTTAATTAATTATTTATTCATATAATTTAAAGTTTTTTATTATAAAAATCAATTTTATAATATTAATCTTTCATATTTTTTTAACTGCTGTTTTAATACTTTATTTACATTTTTTTAACATTTTTTATATTCATGTTGTATTGTATCAATTTTTATAATACAATAGCTATACGGAGGGATTTTTTATGAAACTAAAAAAAGTATTTATCATTATAGTAATAATATTAATTTTAATACTACTAGGATTTGGAATATATTCACTATATAAATATTTAACTCCTGTAACTGTTACATCAAGTAATAATGAATTTAGCGTACAAATACCTGGTAAAGTAGATTTTAAAGAAGCAGCATCAGGTTCTTCAGAATATGTACTAGACCTTTACTCTTTAAAAGACCAGATGATGTTATACAGCACAATTATTGATAATGTTGATAATAATATAAGTTTAGAAGAAGCTATTACTTCTGAAAAAGATAATGTTTCAAACGCAAGAGAAAATGCAAGAGATATATCAGATGTTATCAAAATAGACGTACCTAATTGTGAAGCATATAAATATACTTTCACATACTACGATTCAAGTTTAGAAACAGATCTTCATTCTAATGTAGTATGGATAAAAACAGATAAGCATATTTATATTTTAGATTTCGAAGTTGTTTTAGAAAATAAAGACAAATATGAACCTATTTTTGATCAAATAACAACTTCTTTTAAAGAAAACAATTAATTATTAAAAATAACGGATAACGAATTGTATCCGTTTATTTTTTGCTTTCTAAATCCTTAAATTTCTAGGTCATGCTTCTCTTATTCTAATTAAGTACCTAATTATATACTTATAGCAATTATTCCCAAAATAAAGCCTAAAATATTGCCTATAGCATTCATTCTTCCTTTATACATATTATTCGCTTCTAGTGTTAATTCGCCAGAAACTATATATAGCATTGCTCCTGCTGCAAAGCTTAGTGATGTTGCTATTATACTTTCTGATATTCCACCAACTAAATGACCTACTAAAGCTCCTATCCCTGTGCTTATTCCAGACATAATTACATAGAATATTACTTTTCCTTTGCTCATTCCTCCTTTTTTCATTGGTACTGCCATACTAATTCCTTCTGGCACATCATGTATTGCAATTACTATAGCTAATGATAATCCTAAATTTATAGAAGCTTGAAATCCTGTTCCTATCGCTAGTCCTTCTGGTATATTGTGAAGGGCTAAACCAATACTTATTATTATTCCTGTTCTTAATAAACTGTTCATTCCTTTTTTATTACTAAATTTTTCTTTTACAAGGGTATCGCAAATTATCATTGTAAGTATTCCTAATAATATACCTAATAAAATTACTGCCAAACTTGCTATTTCCATTGCTTCTGGTAGTAAGTCAAAACAAATAATTGCCATCATTAGGCCTGAAGCAAAGGACAATATAAATCCTAGAAATTTATTTGAATTACTTTTTAAATTAACTCCAATTAACCCTCCAATTGTCGTTCCAAATGTTCCAAAAAATATTCCTATCAAAAACGTTTTTATTAGCTCAGTAATATGTATCACTCCCATACATTTTTTGTTTTATATATATTCCAAATTTGATATTATATTACAAAATAAAAAAGAGCAGTTTTTTTCTGCTCTTTATTCTTCTTCATTTCCTTTTAATTTTTCTGCCATATGTGCAGCTGTTAAACTATCTATCATATTATCTAAGTTTCCATTTAAGAAATCTTCCATTTGGAATATACTTAGTCCTATTCTATGATCTGTTATTCTTCCTTGTGGGTAGTTATATGTCCTTATTTTTTCGCTTCTATCTCCACTTCCAATTTGTGATTTTCTTTCATTTGCAAGTGCATTATCTTGTTTTGTTTTTTCTATTTCATAAAGTCTAGAACGTAATAATTTCATTGCATATTCCCTGTTTTGTAATTGTGACCTTTCTGTTTGGCATTCTGCCACAATTCCTGTTGGCACGTGGATAAGTCTTACTGCTGAAGATGTTTTATTAACATGTTGTCCACCTGCTCCTGAAGCTCTAAACACTTCCATCTTTATGTCTGCAGGATTTATATCTATTTCTACATCTTCTACTACTGGAAGCACTGCAACTGTTGCTGTTGATGTATGAATTCTTCCACTACTTTCTGTATCTGGAACTCTTTGTACTCTGTGTACTCCACTTTCGTATTTTAATCTACTATATGCTCCTTTTCCAGTAATCATAAAAGATATTTCTTTGTATCCTCCAAGTTCTGTTGCATTTTCGTTTAATATTTCTAATTTCCAATGTTTTCTTTCTGCATACATATTATACATTCTGAATAATGTACCAGCAAATAAGGCAGCTTCATCTCCACCTGCTCCTGCTCTTATTTCGCAGATTATGTTTTTATCATCATCTTTATCTTTTGGAATTAATAACATTTTTAATTCCTCTTCTAATTTTGGTAATTGCTCTTTTGCTGAATAATAATCTGCCTCTGCTAATTCTTTTAATTCTTTATCTGCCATCATTTCTTTGGCATCTTCCATCTGTTTTTCTACTTTTTTGTATTCTCTATATTTTTCTACAACATCTGTAATCTCGGCATGTTCTTTTACGTATTTTTGCCATTCGTTATGATTGCTAATTACTTCTGGATCACTTATTAATCTTGTTAATTCTTCATATCTTTTTTCTACTGCATCTAATTTTTGAAACATAATTCTCTCCTCTTTTTATAAACTCTGTATACTATTATACACAATTTTTCCAGTTTTTGCAATATATGGATTTTGGAACGTTCCTTCGGGATTTTTGGACGTTCTTTTTTTCCCTTTTTTAAGTTACCTTCTTGTATCGATATAGGCAACTCTATATTAATTTTCCAAAAAACTCTAGCTCTTTTACTAGCAAAAAGGACATTCTATAAATTCCGGTTAAACCGGGATTTTAGGAACGTCCCTTAATGGCTATGCATTCCAAAATGCTTTATATGCTTGGTATGCAGAATACACATCATATTTACTTGCTATTTCATATGGTGAATGCATGCATAAAATTGGTATACCACAGTCTATAACATCTATTCCTTTGTTAGCTAGAATATATGCTATAGTTCCTCCACCACCTACATCTACTTTTCCTAATTCTGTTATTTGATATTTTATATTGTTATCATCAAATATTTTTCTTACTTCTGCTAGATATTCTGCATTTGCATCAGATGCTTCGTATTTTCCACCAGAACCTGTGTATTTATTTATTCCTACACCATAGCCCATATATGCAGCATTAAGTCTGTCTGAAACATTTGCATAAATAGGATCTAAGCAGGCATCTACGTCTGCTGAAAGCATTTTTGAATTACAAAATACTTTTTCTAATAAATTAACTCTATTTTCTCCAGTTTTATTTAATAGGTATGTTATGAATGTATCAAATGCATGTGATTCCATTCCTGTATTTCCAACACTTCCTATTTCCTCTTTGTCTGCTATAATGCATACTGCTGTTCTTTTAATATTATTTAATTCCATCATTGCTGTTAATGATGTATATACACTTACTTTATCATCTTGTCCATAAGCTGCTACCATGCTTTCGTCAAAACCTTGTGTTCTTGCTTTATATGCAGGTACTAATTCTAATTCTGCACTTGATAAATCCTCTTCTACTATTCCATATTTTTTGTTTAATATAGCTAAAATGTTTAGTTTTACCCTTTCTGGAATTTCTTCGTCGAAAGGCATACTTCCAATTAAAAGATTTAAATCTTCTCCTTTTATTGCCTCTTTTAATTTTAAGTTTTCTTGTTCTTTTGCTAAATGTGGCAATAAATCTGTTACTGTAAAGATTGGATCTTTATCATCTTCACCAATTCTTACTTCTATTTTTTCACCATTTCCTTTTACTATTACACCATGAATACTAAGTGGAATAGTTGTCCATTGGTATTTCTTTATTCCGCCATAATAGTGAGTTTTGAAATATACTAGTTCTTGATCTTCATATAATGGATTTGGTTTTAAGTCTAATCTTGGAGAATCTGCATGTGAACCAATTATATTTAGTCCATTTTCTAGTTTGTCCTCTCCAATTACTGCAAGATACATACTTTTCTCTTTATTAATGTAGTAGACTTTATCTCCTACAGATAAATTTTCTACCTCGTTTATATCTTTATATCCATTTGCTTTTGCTATTTCTACAGAACTTTTAACTATTTCTCTTTCTGTTTTTGAGTTGTTTAAAAATTCCATATATCTTTCGCTATATTCAAAGATTTCTTTTTTTAATTCATCAGAAATTTTAAACCAACCATTTACTCTCTTTTTGAATAGTTTGTCCTTTAGTTCTTCACCATATGTCATATATATCTACTCCCTTTCTTTTTTTGTATATTCTATCATTAAATATTATAAATGTCCAAATTTTCCGTACGACATTTTTCGAGTTCGGGATTTTATAGAATGTCCCCTTATCCCCCTTCCTGTCAATCTACATAACTTTTGAACTTTTAATCCTGTACCTAAAGTTCAAAGTGCACAAAAATAGGGATTCGAGGAACGTCCCCCGAATCCCTGTTAGGTTGTTAATCTATTTTGTTAGAACTTTTCTCTTTATTAAGAAAATTCCTACTCCTAATACTCCGATAATTGCTATTCCTATTAGTATATATTTTACTGCGTCTGCTGCACCAAATGGTGGAACTATAGCAATTCTTTCTGATTGCGCTGTGTCTGGTTCTCCTAAATTATAGTTTCCTGGTATTGAAACTACATCTGCGTTATATGTTCTTCTACCATTTGTTGTAATAGATTCGATAACCTCTGCTGTGTTTTCGTATTCTGTATCATCAGTTGTACTTCCATCTGAAGCAATTACTTTAGTTAAGAATACAGTCGCTGATTGTGTTTCAGATTGTTTTCCAGCTTTGTCCTTAGCCTTTTCTGGTACTAATGGATCTGATTGTACTATAGGATTATCAGATGTTGAAACAATTACTTTTTGTAAACCATTAAATGCATTTTCATCTACTGCTTTAATATATGGGTCATCTCCAGATGTTAATACAGTTTTATCTGTTATTTCTTGCCATCCTGAATTTTTACTTATATCAAATGATAAGTTATTAGATACATAGTCAGCTACAACTGCTGGGTCTAATGTTACTATTTTGTTTACATCTGTTATAACACCTGTGTTGTAATATGTTTCATCATCGTAATCTGTCTCACCTGTATTTACTACTTTTATACTAAATGTTAATTCTAATGTTGCACCATGTAGTAAATTTTCATCAACAGTTGCTTGGATTAATCCTCTATTCTCTCTTGTATTTGGCTTCCATGTTAAGTTTGATACTGATTGATTAGAGTTAAATATTGTTTGACCATCTCCTGCTGTTGATAATTTTAAGTTAGAAACTGTTTTTTCTACATATATATCTGAACGAGGTCTTTCTATAATACCAAAGTCTATATTTCTTACTGAATATTCTGTATTTTCTTGACCTACATATTCAATTTCCATACTCATTTGAGCTGTATTAGCATTCATATTTGTTTTGTCTGCTAAAGTTCTTAATGTAGCTTCATCTGTTTGGGCTGTAGAATTTAATACTGTTGCATTTGTATATTTTAAGTCTTCACTGTATTTATTAACTTCTTCCCTTCTTGTTTGATCATCTTTAGCATCGTTTATTTTTGTATCTATATTATTGTTATACCAATATGTGTCAGAATAGTTAGATTCTTGATATATTGTAGATTTATAATCTTGACCTGTGTACATTTCACTATTTGGTTGTACTGCTATTAAAGATTCATAATCACCATATGTAAATTTAACAGTATAATCACCAGGAATATAATCTGTAAATTCGTATGCACCTTGGTCATTTGTTCTTGCTTCTTTTACTTCTACATCTCCGTTTGTACAAATTAATTGTACTTTAACTTGATTTACTAAATTATCTCCATCTTCGTATGCACCATCACCAATTCTTTCATTATCATTTTTTAGTTTTTCTGCTAATGCTGCATCTTCAAATACTGTACCTGTTAATCTTCTCTTATTTGCGTCATCAACTATTAGTTTTAATCCAGGTGCTGCATCTGCATCATCTTCGAAGATTGCCATACTTTGTTTTGTTTTTTCTTCTCCGCCCAAAGCTTGATATTCCTCTGTCTTAGAGTATGCTACAAATTCTTGTACTCTTGAATCTGTTGGATTTAAGTTAGCTGGTGTAGAGTCTACATCAATTAATCCGGCATTTTCTCCTGCATTTGTTATTACTTGTCCATTTAGGTCTTTTCTTTCTTCTCTATAAGTATTTCTATATCCAGATATTTGTGCAAAGTTCTCTTTAGTAGATGAACCTTCTTCTAATAATGCTCTTAATGCATCATTAGTTACTTTATATTCTACAAATATCCATTTCTTATCATCAATTCCTTGATCAGCTAAAGCTGTTGTATGCATTGTATGATATGTTTTACCTGATCCTGATATATCTGATTGTTGTTCCCAAGTAATATCTTTTTCATTTTCATCATATGATCTTATATATTCATAAGAAGTATCATAGTAATCTGCTAAGTCTGTTACATATCCTGTAATCTTACCAACCGATTGATTTCTTAATTGAATTTTATAAGTTACAATTACTTGTAATTTATCTGGGTCTTGATCATATTGTGCCGCTGCTTTATATTGTAAATCTGAGCTTCTAATTGCTCTATTATAGTCTGGTATATCTGTACCTCTTATATCAACCTCTAGGTCTTGTTCTCCTCCTGGATAGTTATAAGTATGTGACTTACCATTAATATGTAAATCAACTTTTACTAAATCTTTTCTTAAGTTCATATCGAATTGTTCTCTATCTTTAATACCAAAGTTGATATTTAATAATTCTTCCTTAGAGTTTGATACTCCATAATATTTTAGCTCTTCCATTCCATTAGGTCCGGTATATGCATAAATATCAAATGCTGCATTTGTAGTATCATCTCTGTCTGGTACTGTATGTGTGCTGTCTACTGGTGTAAATTTATTATTGAAGTTTTGCCTGTTTTGTTTACCATCTGTTGCATATGATCTTTCTGCTATTGTTGTTGGTCCTAATGTTCCGGCATTATCAATTATTTTACTTACTCTTTGATATGTCGTTGGTTCATATAATTGTCCATTATATTTAAATCTTACATAATATTGTTTAGATGCTGGTTGATCTTTAAATTCGTAGTAACCATCCTTATCTGTTGTTGTCTTAGCAATTTCTGCTCCTGTACTATCAAATAATGTTACTTCGATTCCTTCTAGCATTTCGTCTCCAGTACTTATAATACCATCTTCAGTACCATCTTTATTTGCTAAATTATCTTTAAATACTTTACCGGCTAAGTCAATTGTTAATTCTATTTCTGGACTATCAGCATCATCTTTTTGTGGTCCTCCTGTATAATCTATTGTTACTAAACGTTGTACTGTACGACCATCCATTGTTTGATGTGATTTGTCTGGTTTGTAATATGTATATGTACCACTTGCTTCTTCATATTTATATTCTGCTACTAATGAAACTTTAGAAGCTTGTCCTGCATCTGCTTGAGATAGTAATACATAGAATTCTTCACCTGAATCTATATCTGATACACTACCTGTATATCCTCCAAAGTTTACTCTATTAACTTCTATTTCAGTTCCTACATCTGTTTTTAAATATAATTTTGAAATTCCAGAATAAGCACTTTTATAGAAAGATACTTTGAATGGTCCTAATTTAAACACTCCATTTTCTGAATCTTGTAATGTTGCATTGGTGTCTTCAAATTTTACTTCTTTTCCTGCTTCTTGTAATTTACTATAATATTCGTTAAATCCTGCAATTTTGTTATATTGTATTAACGCATCATCATAATCTGGTTTCCAACTTGGAGTTGTGATATTATCTGATATCTCTGACATCCAAACTAAATTTTGTCTAGAATTTATACTACAGCATTGTCTTAATGCATATGCTAAACCTGGTGACATTGAATGTGTATCTTGGCTATAGAATGTTAATCTCCAAGAGCTCCATAGCGATCCACCTGATTGTGAACAGTATACTTCAGTATCTTTACCATCTATATTTGTAACAAAAGGAGGCGCTCCATTTGTTACATTATATTGGTAAACAAATGAACTAGCTTGTGAAATTGGTGAAAGATATGCTAATACTGCTATCATTGGTATAAGTATTGCTGTTATTATTAAAGCTAATAATTTAAATCTTTTCATATTTCTCATCCTCCTTTCTTACACTTTTAATACTTTTTTATTTATTATATAAGCTCCACATGCTGCTATTGCTAATATTGTTAATGTTAATACTATATATGTTACTGGTCCACCAGTTTTTATACCTATAATTACGTTTGCTGAAGAATTTGTATCATCTTCTGTTGATTTTTCATCTAATAAACCTTGATCGTTATATGTTTCGGTAATTTCTGCTTTATTTGTTACTGTTCCTGTTCCGTTTTCATTCATCTTTTTAGTTAATAATAATTTAACTTCTTTAGATTCACCTGGATTTATTATTTCGTTTTCTAATGCTGTACAAACTACTGTATCTCCTGAAGCATACCAAGCTTCATTTAGGTTAGAAGTAAACTCTAATTCACTTGGTATATAGTCTACTATCTTTTTAGCATATCCAGCTACATTACCATTGTTTGTAATTGTCATTGTGTATTCTATTACTAGGTTTGTACTGTTTATACGTTTTCCATCAACTTCAATTTTTCCTAATTTCTTGTTGTCAAAAGCTACAGATTTTGTTGTTTTTCCATCTGCCATTTGAATTTGTGTTAAAGTCTTATTTAATGATAAATCGAATATTCCTTTTGTTGTTAAACCTAAGTCTATATTGCTCATACTTGTGTCTGTAATTGTTAAACTATCTGTAATTGCTACACCATTATTTTCCGTTGTATTAATTGCATCTGAGTTTATTGTTTCATCTATTCCTTGTTTTCTATATTCTGTAATTGCATATTGAGAATTGTCATAATTAAATTTAACAATATATTGACCTTGGATTAAATCGCTTAATATATACTCACCTTTATCATCTGTTGTAGCACTTATTTCATTACCGTTTGAATTTTTTACTGCTTTACCTGTTTCCGCGTCTACAATTGTTACTGGTATTCCAGAAAGTAATTGTTCTCCAGAATCTCTTGTACCATTTCTGTTTTCATCAAACCATACTACACCAGATATTCTATAAGTATTAGAATTTTGTACATTGTCATTTTCTATTGTATTTTCTATATCATCATGATAATCTTCTGTTCCATCGCCAGATACATCTATTCCTACATCTGCATCCTCTTCTTCTTTTGATGGATCTGTCATTTTATTTACTGCTGCTCTTACTACAAATGTAAATGTTTGTCCTGCATCTAGATCTAATGTTGCTTCTGAAACTTTATTTTCTAATAAATATCCATTAAACATTTCTTTATCATCTATGTAATACGTTGTATTTAAGTATTTTAAATTGTCTGGAATTGTTGCAGCAATTCTTACATTCTTAATAACTCCTGAGCTTACATTTTTAGCTTTTACTGTATATGTTACAACATCTCCAATTTGTAAATATTCTTCTGTTATATCTGTTCCTGTTGTTATTTCTAGTTTATTGTCTCCTGTTGAATGAATTATAATTGAACTTCTTTGTTCACTTGTATCTTTACCTTTTACTACAACTTGCATATTTACGTCTTCTTGTTTTGTTGTTTTTACTCTTAATATGAAGTTATATTCTGCTGCTGCATTTGCTTCTATATCACCAACATTAAATGTAACTTTTCTATTCTTTTCGTCATATTTTACATCTTCTGTTGATTGATTATCTCCACCATATTCTTGTCTGAAAGCTTCTACATATTCAACATTGTCTGGTAAGTTAATTGCTGCTACTACATCATCTATCTTCTTGTCTGTTACATTTGATATGTTAACATAGTATTCAATTTGACTTCCTAGACCAACATTATCTTGAGTTGGTGTTGTAAATTCAATATAGAAACTTGCTTGTGATACTTGTACCTCTGCTGTTGACACTTGTTCTGATTTTTCTAAGTTGTCTGCAGAAAGTATAAAGTCTAATTTAAATGTTCCTTCTTTATTTGCCATTATTGTAAATGATACTTCTTTACTTTCGCCTACTCCAAGATTTCCTACTGAAAGTTCTAATGTTCTTTTGTCAGGTCTTGCTTCATATCTATTTCCCATTGGTTCTTCTATATATTCTGCATAGTCTACCATGTCTGGTAAGTTTACAGTTACTTTTGCGTTTTCTGCTGCTACCTCACCATCATTTCTTACTGTTATTTTATATTCCATAACATCTTCTGTTGATGCTGTACTATCTACATTTGTATATATTTCAGCTTTTAATTCTGGTCCTTTTCCTGTAGATACACCAACTGTTGGAGCTATTGTTTCTTTTGCTATTGTTTGTGAATTTTCATCTTCTTCATAATAAACTGTATATGTACCAAAAGCATTTTCGTTATGTGATAAATTTTCTGGTACTTGTACATTGTATGCCATATCAAAAGATGTTGCTTGTGGCATTACATAGTCATTAAATACTACTAAATATGATTTTATTTTTGACGCATCAGTTATATTTTGTGTCCAACCATTTGCTGCATTATTTAAATCTGCTGCTGCATCACCATTTTCACTGTAATATACCGTATATGGATTATTAGCTACTCCTGAAACGGTAAGTCCTGATGTTAATATAGTATCTACTGTTGATCCTAATTCTGTTCCATCAGTCTTTTTATTTCCTTGGAATGGTAATCTTCCTAGTATTTTTGGATTTTTAATATCTTTACCATAGTTGTTTACTACTGTTGCTTTCATTGTTATATTTTTTGCATTTGATTTAATATCTATTTTTCCAGCTTGTTCTTTATTTGGTAAAGAAACTATTTCTGCATTGTCATTACTAAAGTTAGCTACACTACTTAGTAATACAACACCTTGTGGTGCGTATATATTCATTGGAACTGTAGCAATTCCATCGTTTTCATATTGGATTGCTTTATCATTTGTTACTTTTAAAGTAGCATTTTTTGTTGTACTTGCTGCTGTTTTTCTTAATGTAATGTCTGTGTTTATTACAACATTGATACCTTTACTTATATCTGTAACAAATTCTGTTTGTTCTCCTTGCATATATATTCTAATTACTTTATTTCCATTATTATCTGTTACTACATCATATGAAGATATTTGAATATTTTCATTGTATAGTAAATTAATTGTTTTAATTTCTAATTTTTCTATTTCACTTGGTAAAGTAATTAAAACTGTTGGATGACTATATAAATCACATGTATAATCATTTGATTTTAATATTGCTTTTATTTCTACATTTTCATTTTTTGCTGTTGTTGTTAAGTTTGTATTATTTATATATAGTTCCGCTTTTGTTGCTGTTTCTTTTAAGTTTGTTGTTTCTGTCTTTGTAGCTATTTCTGTTACCATATCTGCACTTACTATATTTCCAGAAACTGCTGTGTCAATTCTTTGGATACTTGTTATTGTAGCTCTAGATAAGTTTGTTGTAGCTTTTACTGCTTTATTAATATTAAATGTTAAAATTCCTTCTGTTTTTGGTTTTGTTGTTTCTATTGTTAAAGCTGTAACATCTTGCTTATTTATTGTAATTATCATATTGCCATTTGCATCTACTGCTGTGTTTTTATCTATTCCAGCTACTCTATTTCCATTTTGGTCATAAATTTGTATATTACCATTTTGTCCTAAGATTTTGTCGAATACAGCTTTGTTAATAGCTACAGATTTATAGTACATGTTGTTTCCTGCTTGCATTGTAGCTCCATTTGCTGTAACAAATGTTGCATTATTTTCATTTATAACTAATTTATCTACAGCATCTATATATGCTATATTAGCTGATATTATTGATGCATATTCTGTTTCGTATTTATTATTTGCATACATGTATCCTTTATAAATTTCTGATGTTGCAGATACTTCTGTATCCACTACTGTACTAACATTACCTTTTAATTCTACATTCTTTTGAACATTTGCTGTAACATCTTGATTTGTTACATATGTTTTAATATTTGAATTTGCATTCAAAGTAACTACAGTTGCTTCAGCTGTTACATCTGCATAAATATAAGTTATGTAGAATTTATCTTCTCCTTGTTTCCAATTAACTTGATTATTATTTTCTTTATTTTCTAAATTAATTTCTAAAATTCCGGTGTCTTTATTATAAGACCACATATCTTTTGTAAATTCTGCACCATTTGTTGCTGGTGTATTTGCAAATATTCTTACTTCTGTTGGATTTTTATTTGCAATTTTTGGCGCTGTAACTTCTAACTTCGTCTTTTCTACTGGAAGTGAATTGCCTTCTAATGTACTTGTTAGTAATGTTTGCATATACACATTATTATTATGAGCACTATATTTTATAACATCTTCATTTAATGTCGCTTTTGGTGTTGCAGTCCAATTTAACCTGATATTTATATCAGATTTTATGTTTCTTTCTTTTTCATTCTCATCATAATATGTTCCTGTTAAGTTTAATTTTGTTTCTCTAGAAAAATATGTTAAATCCATATTATCATTTCTTACAAAGTTAACAGGTATTTCTATCTCAACTTCTTTTCCGCTTTCTATCTGGTTTAATGTTATTTGATTATTGTCGTAATCGACTGATTTTACATATTCTGACTTAGCAAAAGCTTTTGAAATCGAAAAGTTTGGATTTTCGAATGAAATTGTTGCATTTTCTAGGTAACCTGCATTTTTTACATTTACCTTTACATATAATTTTTGTTCTGCAGATATCTCTGCATCCATACTGTGTTTATTTGTTCCGTCTGGTTTAAAGTATGCATCAAATTCTATATTTTTATTATTTGATACAATACCTTGTTTTTCTAACTCTTCGTACGCAGCATAAACTGAATTTGTTAACGTAGACACATAGGTCATAAGTAAACAAACTGTGGTAATTGCTGCAATTAACTTATTAACAACCTCTTTTTTCATATTCTCCTCCTAAAAAAAATAATACTCCCATATAATAATATTATATACTTTTTTTCCTTATTTTTCAATGGTTTTCTCATATTTGTAATATTTTTATGTAAATTTCTCCATATTTTATTTTTTGCTTTAACGGATGCTTATCTTTCAAAAGATAATTTTTTTAAAAGTCACCATTTTTTCTTTTTTTTAATATAATAATATAACAAAATTCATATATATATTTAGAGGTGATTTGTATGGATAATTTAGATATGGCAAAACTAATGAATATGCTGTCTAAAGTAGATAAAAAGGATTTAGAAAAAAGTATGGAAATTGCAAATAAAATTATGAAATCCGAAAATAAAGATGAAATCATAAAAAATTTAAAAAACAATTTAAATTAAGCCTAGCCCAACTCTGTGGTGTCCGTAGGTTATATACGAAGCTAAGTATAGGAGGTTATTATGAGTGATGATTTATCAGATTTAATTAAGAATTTTTCTAATAGCAATATAGATATGAATAAAGTTAATGATCTTTTAAGCAGTCTAAAGTCTACTGACAAGTCATCATCTTCTAATGACTCGTCTTCTTCTGAAAGCACTTCAGCTAACAATATAGATATAAATACCATGTTAAAAATTAAAGAAATGATGGATAAAATAAATTCTTCTCATAATGATAAGCGTTCTAATTTGTTATTAGCATTAAAGCCTTATCTTAGGGAAAGTAGACAAACTAAATTAGACCAATATATGAAATTGTTAAATATGGCTCCATTATTAGAAATGTTTAAAAATGATGGTGATAAAAATGTATAATTTTCCTCCTCCATATTCCAGCTATTATAAAAATTCTATTCGTAAACCTAAAAATATAAATACTAATAAGGCAGAGCACAAAAAAGATTCCGACAATTCTACAAAGTCTTCTAACGATACAGATTCATCTGCTTGTATTAATATTTTAGGTATAAAATTATATGTGGATGATTTAATAATATTATTTATTATATTCATTTTGTATAAAGAAAAAATTAAAGATAACGAGTTAATAATCTGTTTATTGTTGTTACTTTTAAATTGAGTTATCCACAATTTATCAAAAAAAGAATGTACTATATAATTTCTTATTTTAGTACATTCTTTCCTATATTTATTATTCTAAAACTATTTCTCTTCCATTTTCATGAACATAAGCATATGTGTATGCAACATTGTACGCATCATCGTCTTTTACTAGTTCCTTTATAATATTTGCAATTCTAAGTTGATGTGTATCTATTCTATGTGCTGCAACTATAGCTTGTTTATTTCCTTTGGCACCAGCATGAGCTAATCCTCTTAAGTTACCTACAACTACAACATTATCTCCTGCAATTACTTCTGCTCCGTCATTTACATCTCCTAATACTATTAAAGTTCCTTCATATTCTAAACGTTGTCCAGATCTTAATGACCCTCTATGAATTTTAGACTCTGAAATTTCTACATCTCTATTATATGTTCTTCGTATTTCGTTTAGCCCTAAGGCTTTAGGTGTATCGAATTCAACTTCTACATTAATACTCTTTTTAATTAAATCTTGAATTTCTTTTAATTCTTTATTTTTTAGAATTCTTCCTGTTACAAATATTGGCGTTTTTTCTTGTTGATATAATTTTTTAAGTTCTGGTAGTTTCTTTTTTAAACTTTTAATAGTATCTGCTTGAGTAGCCTTTTCACTTAATTTCATGACGATTACATCTTTTTTTAAATTTATTGTTATATACTGTGCCATATTAAACTTCCTTTCCTTATTATCTATATGTTTCTACATAAGGTGCTTGTGTCATATCTTCTTGAACTTGTGTAGTATTCATTCCAAAATATTGTTCCATTATTTCTCTAACAGTTTCTCCTGTATACCAACCATGTCCACCATTTTCTACAAATACTACTACTGCAATTTCTGGATCATCATATGGTGCAAACCCAGCAAACCAAGCATTAGTTTTTCCATTATTAGCTCCACTTTCAGTTTCTGCAGAACCTGTTTTTCCTCCAACTTCTATTGGGAAATTCTTAAATACACTATAAGCTGTACCTGATTCATCTGAAGTAACTGAGCGCATTCCTTCTTTAACAACATCTACACTTGTTTGAGAAATTGTTAAATCTTCTACCCCAGCATCTGTTATTCCTAATTTTGCTTTTATAGTCTGTTCTACTTCTTCTTTTGGCACTTCTGTTCCATCAGCTCTTATAACAGATTCAACTATTGTTGGTGTTATTTTGTTTCCTCCATTTGCTACCATACTTATATATTTTGCCATTTGTAATGGTGTAAACGCATTATAACTTTGTCCAATAACAGCAGACATCATATCACCTGGGTACCAACCTCTTTTTCCTGCTGCTTCCTTAGAAGCTACTGTTCCAGATACTTCGCTAGGCAATTCCACACCTGTTTTTACGCCTAAGCCAAAGTATCTAGCATATTTCGCTAATGTATCTATATCCATTCTTGTTCCAATCGTGTAGAAGAAGTAGTTACATGATTTTTCTATTGCACCTGTAATGTTAAGCCATCCATGCCCACCTCTTTGCCAGCAATGCCAACTACTATTATATTTATAAAATGTTCCGGTATCATTTACTCTTTCTGTAGTAGTAACTACACCTGACTCTAAACCAGCAATTGCTGTTACCATTTTAAATATTGAGCCCGGTGCATATGCTGATTGAATAGTTTTATTCATTAGCGGCAAATCTGGATTATTATTATATTCATTCCACTTTTCTGTAGATATTGTACCAACAAAATCTTGTGGGTTATATGTTGGATAGCTAGCCATTGCCAATATTCTTCCTGTTTTAACTTCCATTACTACTGCTGCTCCAGAATTTGTATCATATTGTTGTGAATATCCACCACTATTTATTTTGTTTATAGTATTTGCCAAAGCTTGTTCTGTTACTTTCTGTAAATTTAAATCTATAGTTAACACAACATCTGACCCTTTAACAGCTTCTTTCGTTGTATATTCTTCTTGTACTGTTCCATCAACGCTCATATCCAATTGTTTTATGCCATCTTCACCTTTTAAGTATTCTTCAAAAGCAGATTCTATTCCGTTTTTTCCGACTATATCATCTTGGTCATAAGTATCTTTTCTAGTTTCTAGCTCTTTAGATGTAATTTTACCTGTATATCCCACTATATGTGAGGCGGTTGTTCCTTGTTCATAATTTCTTACTGGTTCTACCACAACATTTATTCCAGGAAATTCTGAAGATTTCTCGTTAAATATTAATGCTGATTCTCTTTTTATATTACTTGATATTTGCAAAGGTTTTGTACTACTATATCCCTTTTCTTGTATAGCATATCTTATTGCCATTATTTTTCTTGCTTCTGATACATCTGTATTTTCAATTTCGTATTCTTCTTTCATAGCATTAAAACATTCTTCTGCTGAAGCATTTTCATCTATCTCATGATCTTTTTTAAATTTAGCTACTTTTTCATCAGAAACATTAAATGCATATGGATTTATATCTATTATAAAATCATCCACATATGAATCACCATTTTGTTCTAATACATTTATTACATTTAAAATTGTTTGATTTAATGTCTTATCGTCTATTTTAGTTTTATATAAATCTACACTAAATCCCATTGTATTACCTACAATAGTATTTCCGGATCTATCTAATATCGAACCCCTATCTGCCTCTATTGTGCTTTCACGAGTTAATCTTGTATTAGATTGCTCTCTATATTCACTACCATGCACTATTTGTAGATTGAAAAGTTGTAACAATAAAATAATTCCTACTACATATATAATAGTTGTTATAAAATTAAATCTAAGTTTTATATTTGGTTTTTTACTCAATTAATCACTTCCAATCTTACATTGTTTTTAAAAGTATCTTGTTAGTATTTTTGTTTCTTTAAATTTTTCTTCTAATGCATATCCACATTTTTGAATAAGTGGATATATTATTATAGTTATTAATATATTAAATAATGTTTCTATTGCTAATTTTATAAAAAAGTCCACAAGTTCCAATGAATATGAAAATATTATTGCATTTATAGCATAATTTAATATCTCATAAAGTACAGTTAAAATTGTAACCATCAAAACAAGTGTTATTCTACTATCTTTAGAAAAATTCTTGTCTAACAAAGCTCCTATAAAGCCTACTAGCCCTAAAGTTATTGCAGTTACACCTATTTTTTTGCTTATAAATATATCTAAAAACAATCCTGCAACAACCCCTGTAGATATCCCTGCATACTTGCCTGCAAATAGGCCTATTACCAAAATTAATACTACAAATAAATTTGGCATTACTCCTGCAATATTAAACCATGTAAAAAAATTGACTTGTAAAAAATATATTATAAGGAAAGCTATGAACATTAATAAAATTGATACTGCTTTTTTCATAATTGCTCTCCTTTCATTAATTTAATATAACAAGTACTGTATCCAATTTTGAGAAATCTACTGCTGTTTCTATCGTAGCATATTTATCTGTTGGATTTTTAGTATTAACAACTTCTTTTATTGTACCAACATGTATTCCCTTAGGATATATTCCTCCTAAGCCAGAGGTTTCTATACTTGTATCTTGAACTAATACTGCATCTGTTGGTATATATGTTGCTCTTATTTCTCTACCACTATTATTTATGCTTCCTTTTGTTATAAATGCATCTTTAGATGTACTAATAATACAACTTACAGAGCTCGCCGGATCTACAATAGTTTGTACTTTTGCAGTATTTGATGTAACAGATACAACATTTCCAACTAAACCTTTATCTGCGATAACTGTCATATTAGGTTGTACTCCATCATCTGAACCAACATTTATAACTACCATACCAGTATAATTGCTAATATCTCTATTTATTACATAACCAGATACAGTGTTATATTCCCCATATTTCTCTTTAAGGTTCATTTGTTCTTTTAGGGTAGTATTTTCTGCCTTAATTATTTCTAGTTCTCTTAGTGATTGCTCTAGTTCACTATTTTTTTGTTTTAGTTCCTCATTTTCATTTTTTAAATTATCTAAATCAGTAAAAAATGTATTATTGCCAGAAATCTTATTTTTTAGCATTGTAAACCCATTTTGAAATGGCATAACTATTGTACTAAAAACATTTTCTACAACCGTTAAATTTTCTATTTTTATATTTGAAAGTATTACCAATAATATTAAAATAATTACTGTAACAACTATTCCAATAACTCCACTCTTTTTCTTTTTATACATTCTTACTTCCTTCCTATATACTTAAAGTTATACTCTTTTTCTTGCGTTAATTAATACTGTTCTTAGCTTTTCTATATTTTCTAGTGTTTTACCAGTTCCTTTTACTACACAGTCTAATGGATCTTCTGCAACATATACTGGCATTCCTGTTCTTTCGCTTAAAAGTTTATCTAGATTCTTTATTAAAGCTCCACCGCCTGCAAGTACAATTCCTTTTTCCATAATATCTGAAGCTAATTCTGGTGGTGTTTTTTCTAAAGTAGCTTTAACTGTTTCTACAATTTCATTAATAGAAACTTCAATTGCTTCTTGTACATTGCTAGAACTAATAACTATGTTTCTTGGAAGACCTGTATTTAAGTCTCTTCCTGTAACATCCATTGTCATTTCTGTCATTAGTGGAAGTGCACAACCGATTTGTTTCTTTATTTCTTCTGCAGTTGTGTCTCCAATTGCTAAATTATATTCTCTCTTTATATAATTTGTTATATCTTCATCTAGCTCGTCCCCAGCGATTCTTAAAGAATGGCTTATAACGATACCACCTAAAGAAACTACTGCAACTTCTGTTGTTCCACCACCAATATCTACAATTATATTCCCGCTAGGTTCTGAAACATCTAAATTTGCTCCAATTGCTGCGGCCATTGGTTCTTCTATTAAATATACTTCTTTAGCGCCAGCTTGCATAACAGCTTCTTCTACTGCTCTTTCCTCTACCTCTGTTATTCCAGATGGAACTCCAACTAAAATTCTTGGTTTTCCTACATTGTTTTGTCTACAAACTTTTTTAATTATATTTTTTAGCATTAATTCTGTAGCTGTAAAATCTGCAATAACACCATCTCTTAAAGGTCTTACTGCTTTTATAGTTTCTGGGGTTCTTCCTAACATTTCTTTTGCTTCGTAACCTGTTGCTAAAATCTCCCCTGTGTTTTTATCTATTGCTACTACAGAAGGTTCATTAAGTACGATTCCTTTTCCTTTTAATGTGACTAATAAATTTGCTGTTCCTAAGTCTATACCAATATCTTTTGAATTAAGTCCTAAAAATTTAAACATATTAAAACAATCCTTTCTTTCTCATTATTGCAAAAACACTTTCGTAATTGTTATTTCCTATTATTACATGGTCCAAAAAGGAAATACCTAATAACATTGATGCTTCTCTTACTCTGTTTGTAAGTAATATATCTTCCTTACTTGGTTTCGGGTCCCCACTTGGATGATTATGTATAAGTATTATTCTTTGTGCTTGCATTTTTATTGCTTCTGTAAAAATGTCCTTTGGATCAATCATTACAAAGTTTTGACCACCAAATGATATATCTTTAATTTTTATAACTATATTTTTATTATTTAATATTATTAATTTTGCTATTTCTCTTTTTGAGTTTTTAAGTTCTTTCATAAATAGGGCTGCAACATCTTCTGACCCTTTTATTATAATTTTATCTGAATAAATAGGTTTTCCTATTCGCTTTGCGAGTTCACATACTGCCTTCATTTGTATTGCTTTTACTCGACCTATTCCTTTAATTTTTGTTAATTCTTGAATTGTAAGTTCATCTAAGAAAGTAATATCTTTAGAATTACATTTATTTCCCATATCTAAAACTCTTTGCGCTAATGTTAATGCGGATTCTTCTTTTGTTCCACTTTTTATTACAATCGCTAATAATTCTGAATTAGATAAACTTTCTTCGCCATATATTTCTAATTTTTCGTATGGCCTTTCATAATTTGGGAGCTTTTTCATTATCATATAAAATCCTTTCTGCCCCCAATCTTAATTACACTTTTCTATATATAAGTATAGCTAATAAAACTCCTATTATACTTGCTATATTTACTTTTATTACTAATGCAAATGTAATTTTTATAATACTTAAATCTAGTACTAGTGGTTCTGATAACCCAAAACTATTTCCATAGCCAAGCCACCATAAAAAGTCAACTCTAGAAGCTAGTTCTCCTAATAGTCCACCTACTACTACTCCTGCTAAAATAAATATTAGTAAAACCCATATATTTTTGTCTTTGGTTGCCATTGTTGCTCCTCCTTTTCCTTACGGAAATTAACAATTAAATTCCATAATATTATATATATATTACACAGATTTTTCAAGTCATATTTACAATTTTTGGGCAATAAAAATTCTTTATTTTTTTCCATTTTTTTCTTTTAATTTATTTTCTTTTATGCTATATTAAAGGTACCTATTTTTTTAGTATAGAATATATTATATTACCAAATATTACTCATTTAAATTATGCTATATATATAGTATAATTAATATATATTTCGGGAGGGATATTCTAATGAGATTTGAAAAATTAAGTAATGATAAAATTCGAATTATTCTTGACCTTCAGGATTTAGAAGATAACGATATAGATTACCAATCTTTTATGTCTAATTCTTCCGATTCGCAAAAGCTTTTTATGGAAATATTAGATGAAGCAGAAGAACAAATTGGTTTTATAACCAAAGATTATAAACTTATGATAGAGGCCTTAGCTACTATAGATGGCGATTTTATTATAACTGTAACTAGATCTTTACCTGATTTTGATATAGCTTCTGTATATAAAAAGAGAACAATCAAAGCAAAACGAAAATCTAACAAATTAACTACAGATACTATAATTTACGAGTTTAATAATTTTGATGATATTTTTGATTTTGTTTTACTTTTAAAAAATCTTAATATTTCCGGTTTAAACGCTTTTACAAAGGATTTTGCTTTATATACATATAAAAACAATTATTATTTAGTTATGGATAATATCGATAAAAATTTTGATGCTATTAAAACATTTTTATGTGCCTTAACAGAATTCGGAAAAAGTATAAACAACTCTAATTTATTTAAGAGCAGATTAAATGAATATGGTACTTTACTAGTTAAAAATAATTTTTTACAAAGCTTTATCTAAGAATTTAAAATGATATTTACGCAAAAAAGAAGACTAATATTAGTCTTCTTTTTTTATATTTTTTAATATACATATTTCTGTGGGTTATAACTTTGTCCATTTACTCTTACTTCTAAATGTAGATGGTTACCTGTAGAGTTACCGGTACTTCCAACTTTTGCAATAACTTGTCCTTGCGATACAGTTTGTCCAACAGAAGCTACTATACTACTACAATGCGCATAATATGTTTGTACTCCATTGCCATGTGAAACAACTATCATTTTACCATATGAACCTTTTCTACCAGCAAATACTACTGTTCCTGAAGCAGCTGCTTTAATAGGTGTTCCTGCTGGTGCTGCAATATCTAGCCCAGTATGAGCACTAGAACGAACACTACTTCTTTCACCATATCTTGCAGTAATTATTCCACTTATTGGCTCTATTAATGTTATTCCTAAATTTGCTTTTGCACTTGAAACACTAGTAGAAGTGCTTACTCTGTTGCTTGTTTTTCTGTTAGTCGCTGTGCTTGCTACCATAACTTTGCTTTCTACTTGTTTTTCTTCGTATAGTTGGTTAACAGCATCTTCTTTAGCAACTAGGGTTGCAAGTTCTGTATTATATTTTTCTTCAATAGTTATATTATCTTTATTGGCACTATCCTTGTCTTTTAATTCTTGTAAGACAGCTTCTGCTTCTTCAAGATTTTTTACATATAGCTTTTCTTCGCCATTTACTACCATTGCGTAATATGTATAATAATTTTTGCCCTTTTCTATTACCTTTTGAAAAATTTCATCATCATCCGTTGTTATTCCCTTTTTTAAAAGGCACATTTTATATTCCGGTAAATCATTAATTTCCACAAATGCAACATTTTCTCCTGAGCCATTATCCATATACTCATTTATTCTGTTTTGCATTTCTGCTTTATCTTCACAGTATCCTAAAAATTCCCCATTTAATGTAACACTATATATTGGTTTATATATAAAAATTATTGCCGCCCAAATTAGTGCTCCCGCTATGGCTATTAATGCTAATAATTTTATTAAAGCTCTAAAATTCATTAATACTTTTCTTACCTTAATAATTTTTAACACTCCTTTGTATACACATTGGCTATATCATATAATAAAAAATTTCTTTCTTCAAATTTTAAAATTGAGCAATTTTTCAGTTTTTTATATCAAAAGGTCTTTATTTTTCTTTTTTTCTCCATTTATCTATACAACTTAATCTTTCTGTAACATTTTATATTAATTTATGTATACAAAAACACAAGCTTATATTTTTATTTATACAAGCTTGTGTTTACAATAATATTTTATTGTAAATTATTTTTTACTTCATCTATCTCAGTTACACTAGCTTTAGCTGCTGGTTTATAATATCCTTTAGCTTGTGCAACTTTAAATAATTCATACTGAAAACTCTCATCATTGTTTCTTATTTGTTGTAGAGTTTGTCTAAGCTCCATATTTTCAGTTTCTGAAATTGCATTTTGATATGTCGTTAAATTAGATTTAACACCTGATAAAATATCATTTACCATTATTTTCTCGTTCATTACAACCTCCTAATTATTTAAAAAACTCATTAATTTTTGTTTTGTATTTAAAGCATCTTGTGCAGATTTCGCAAAGATTTGCTTAATTTGTGGGTCGACAGCTTCTGAAGAATACGCATTTAACTTTTGATAAGATGTTTCATGTGCTCCTATAAGATGTCTTAAATTTTGTAACTCAACTTGACTTAAATTTGGCATATTATCACTCCTTTTTTGTTTTTTTAATATTATTATCCAATTTTTATTTTTTATACATTTACTTTTTAATCTTTAGGGATTTTGGGGACGTTCTTTAAATCCCTATATACAAATTAATTTTGCAATTTCCTTATGCTAAGCTTGCTTCTTATAAAATAAAAAACTGCCAAATGGCAGTTTTTATTTTATAGTAATATTTTTTCTATTTCTTTCCAACTATTTACTCTAGTTAGTTTTTTTTCTTTCAATTCATCAGCTGTAATGTTCTTATTGTGATATGCTGTAAATAATAATTTTATTTCAGCTTTTCCTTTTAATTTATCAACACTATCATCAATCCTTATATCTGCATCTACTAATTCTTTATCAGATAAAAATATAAACCTTTTAGGATCAATAAAAGGCAGTTTTTTAGTTAAATAATCAAATTTATTTTTTAATTGACTTCCAGAAATTTCTGGTTTATCTCTAAAAATATATGCTGTAATTATATATATATCATAAAATTCATTAAGCTTTTCTATAACTTCTGGTGCATCTTTAACAATATTTACATAATCATATACATTTTTTTCTTCGAAAAATTTTACCCATTCTTCGAATTTATCTTTAGGTATTAAATCATTTACAAAATATGAATTTGCGTCTTCTGATTTATAATTTGTTCCTAAAAATTCATTTATCATACGAATAAAACCATTTTCGCAAATTACATCATCCATATCTATTAATAACCTTTTCATTTAAACCCTCCTATATAATTCAACTAAATTCCATCTAAAAAATATCTAAAATTACAAAACGGGATTTAAGGAACGTCCCCCAATCCCCCCGAGGAACGTTCCTAAATCCCTATGTGATTAGTCTATAATTTCTAGATTTGCAAATTTTGCCATCAAACGTTTATGACCTACTTTGTCAAATTGAATGTCCAATTTTAAGTCGTCTCCTTCTGGTTCTATTTTACTTATATTTCCTTCACCAAAACGTTTATGATATATTCTTTGTCCTTCTTTATATTTTGATAAATCTGTATTATTTCCTTGTGTTTTGCTATTTAATTTAGCTAAAAAACTTTCTGCAGATTTAAATGCAAAGCTTGGCTCTGGTTTAGAACTTGGTATATCTACTTTATAACTTACAACTTTTCCATTATTTCCAGATTTTCCATAGCTCCATTCGTAATTACTATCTTTAAATTTGTTTTCTGGTTCGCTGTCTATTTCGTTTGCACCTTCTAGCATATTTTCTGGTATTTCTTTTACGAATCTTGATACAGGGTTACAGCTGGTTGAACCAAACATTGTTCTTTGTCTACTACATGTTAAATATAAATTATTTTTTGCCCTAGTTATACCTACGTAACATAAACGTCTTTCTTCTTCTAATTCTTTTGGCTCTCCTATAGATTTATATCCTGGGAAAATTCCTTCTTCCATACCTACTAAAAATACTACTGGGAATTCCAATCCTTTAGCTGAGTGCAATGTCATTAATGTAACAGATTCTTCTTCTTCATCCATTCCATCTATGTCACTAGAAAGAGTTATTCCTTCTAGGAAAGTACTTAAATCATTATCTGCCTCTTCTTCTTCAAACTGTACTGCAACAGTTAGAAATTCCTCCAAGTTCTCTATTCTATTTTCTGCTTCTATACTGTTTTCGTCTTCTAGAGCTTTTGTATATCCTGTTTCTTTTAATGTATGTTTTATTAATTCTGTTATCGTATACTCATCTTTTTTACTAATTAAATCTTCTATGACTTCTATAAATCCTTGGGCATTTGAATATACTCTGCTAAGACCATATTGGTCTGCTTCTTTTATTATTTGATACATTGGTATTCCAGTTTGTTCTGATATTGCTTGTATCTTATCTAAACTTGTTTTACCAATTCCTCTTTTAGGTTCATTTATAATTCTTTTTAATGCTAAATTGTCTGATGGATTATTAATTAATCTTAAATATGCGATTATATCTTTTATTTCTTTTCTTTCGTAGAATTTTAAGCCTCCAACAATTTTATATGGAATGTCTTCTCTTCTTAAGATTTCCTCTATTGCTCTTGATTGTGAATTCATTCTATAAAGTATTGCAAAATCTGAATATTTATAATAGTCTTCTCTTCTTAAATGATTTATCTCTTCTACAATATACCTTCCTTCATCATATTCATCATCTGAAACATGAAATGTTGGCAATGCTCCTTCTTCGTTTTCTGTCCATAATTTTTTCTTGTATTTTACTTCATTATTTTTTATAACAGAATTTGCTGCATTTAATATGTTTTGTGTACATCTATAATTTTGCTCTAATTTTATTATTTTTGTTCCTTTAAAATCTTTTTCAAAATTTAAAATATTAGAAATATCTGCACCTCTAAAACTGTAAATTCCTTGGTCATTATCCCCAACTACAGTTATATTTCCGTGTGCTTTTGCAAGTAATCTTATTAATGTAAATTGTGATTTGTTTGTATCTTGATATTCATCTACTAATATGTAATTAAATTTATTTGTATAATAATCTAATACATCGTCATTTTCTCTAAATATTTTTATTGCATAATTTATAATATCGTCAAAATCTATAGCGTTATTTTCCTTTAATCTTCTTTGATACAAATTATATACAGAAGCTATTTTTTCTCTTCTATAATCACCTTTTACCATAGCTTCATATTCTTCTGGCTCTTTCATATCATTTTTTGCATTACTTATTTCGAATTGCACGATTCTGTCTGTAAACATTTTATCGTCTATTTTTAAATCTTTTAAGCATTCTTTAATTAATGATCTTTGGTCTGATGTATCAAAAATTACAAAAGAATGATCAAACCCAATTCTATCTATAAATCTTCTTAAAATCTTAACACAAATAGAATGGAATGTTCCAATCCACATGTCTTTTGCATCATCACCTACTAATGCCTCTACTCTTTCTTTCATTTCATTTGCGGCTTTATTAGTAAATGTTATTGCTAATATATTCCATGGTTTTATATCTTTTTCTTGCATTAAATATGCTATTTTATGTGTTAATACTTTTGTTTTTCCACTTCCCGCACCAGCTATTACTAAACATGGCCCATCTGTATTTATAACGGCTTCATATTGTTTGTCATTTAAACCTTCTAATAAATTTTGCATCTTTATTCTCCTTTAGCGATATTTTGTTCTCCTGCAAATTATATCATAATTCTGTATTTTAACAATCTTTTTTTTATTATTTATTCTCTTTCTAATAATTTGCTTAAAAAAATACAGTACAGCTTATTTTTAGCTATACTGTGTTTTTTTATACTCTTTTAAATTTAATAGCTACTTTAAACAAATCTCCATCTAAATATATATTAAAAGTTCCATCTTGTAGCTCTGTTAAACTTTTAGCAATAGAAAGTCCTAATCCGCTTCCTTCTGTATTTCTAGATTTATCTCCTCTTACAAATCTTTGCATCAATTCATCTGCAGAAATATTTAATTCATCTTTAGAAATATTTTTTACATATATTGCAACAGTATTTTTCTCTTCTAATATACAGTCTATATAAACTCTAGTATTTTCTTCTGCATATTTTGCGACATTACTATATGTGTTTTCTAATACTCTATATAAATACCTACTATCTGCTTTGATATACACAGTTTCTTCTGGTAATTTACTTATTATATTTAAGCAACGACTATTAAATTTGTCTTCAAATTCTCCTGTTACTTGATTTAGTAATTCCTTAACATTTAACACTTCTTTATTTATTTTTATATTTCCTGAAGATGCTTTTGATGCTTCTACTAAATCTTCTATTAATTTCTTTAATCTTTGTGATTTATTGTCTAAAACTTCTATATATTCTTTTGCTTTTTCGTTTTGTATATTTTCTTGTTTTAATAAATCCACATAATTAATAATTGATGTTAATGGAGTTTTTATATCATGTGAAACATTTGTTATAAGTTCTGTTTTTAATCTTTCACTTTTTAAACTTTCTTTTATTGCATTAGAAAATCCTCCAGCTATGTCATTAATATATATTGCAAGCTCTTTTAAAACTCCTGTATATAAAGATTCGTCTAACTTAATATCTGTATCTCCTTTATATATCTTTTCTGTAGCATCATGTATTTGTTTAAATTTATCTACTTCTTTCATAATTTTATAATAGCACCAAATCCAGAAAACTATATCTAATAAAATTCCAAATTCTTTAAATATTAAACCTATAAGTATGGATACAGTTACAATTCCAATAAAATATAATGCTATTTTTCCGCCTAAATTTTTATTTGATGAAATTGTATTTTTTACATTTTTATATTTTTGTACTAACCATTTTAGAATTCTATATGTAACTGAGTTCTTAAAAAATGTATGTACTTTAATTCTTTTTAATAATGTTCCTGCACCATATAATGCACTTAGTACTGAAAAATATCCAACTAGCATAATAAGCATTACACATAAATTAACATCCACAGAAATTACACTTAAGCAAATTGCTAACAGCGCTGCCTCTACAAAGAATAATAAAAAGTATCCAAAAAATAATATTTCTAATGGAATTTTATCTAACCAAGACAAGTAAATTTCTTCTTTGTTTTTTACATATCCCAGGCTATAAATTAAATATATAAGTTCTATTGAACCTATTATTATACTAATAATTAATGTTGAATATGAATATTTATATAAACTCTTCGTTTGATTATATAGTGCTCTATTAAGTGTTATGTCACTTGTAGAATCTAAGTTCTGTACTGTTTCATCAAACGCTGTATAATATTGTTTATTCATAGAAAATTCGCTTATTTTCTGCAAATCTTCATTTCGTACTATATTTTCTTCTGATAATCTTTCTACATTTGTTTGAATTTGGTTATTTGAAATAGACCAATATTTATTGTTAGCTATTATAACTTGTTTTAATTTTTCTATAGTATTCGTTTTAGATGTTTGTTGAATATTTGTATACGCAATTTTGCTTTCTTCATTTACTAATAAATATATAAATTTTTTCTTTGTATGATTTGTTTGATAATATATTTTATATTCTCCATCTTGTACATAAATTGGCATTCTATCAGAATCTTCTACTGGATCTATCCAATATCCATATTCATCTATAAAATATCCTCCTTCAACTTCATCTTTTAAACTTGAACCTTTTCGTTCTACTTCTCCCATATATGAATCTATAAACATATCGGTATCATAAAAATCTTTGTTTTCTTTTATTTCTGGGCATGCAACAGCGTAATAAATTATTATGCAATCAACTATTATTATCATTGCAAATATTGGTAATGTTAGAAAAGCAATACTTTTTAAAACTTGATTTTTTAACATACTTCTTTCTTCCATCTCTCCACATCCTTTAAATATTTTCTATTTTATATCCAATTCCCCAAATTACTTTTAGATATTTTGGCTCACGTGGATTTATTTCTATTTTTTCTCTTATGTGTCTTATATGTACTGCAATTATATTTTCTGCTCCATAAGATTCTTCTTCCCAAACATTTTCATATATTTTGGAAATAGAAAATACCTTTCCTTTATTTTTAATTAAGAATTTTAAAATATTGTATTCCGTAGGAGTTAGCTTTATATTTTTTCCATCAACAGTAACTTCTTTTTTACTATCATCTATTACTAATTCTCCAGATTTATATATATCTTCGTTTTCTTCTTTTTTGTTAATACTTCCCAATTTAGTATATCTTCTTATTTGTGAATTTACTCTTGCTACTAGTTCCATTGGATTAAAAGGTTTTGTTATATAATCATCTGCTCCTACATTTAATCCCTTTATTTTGTCGTAATCTTCAGATTTTGCAGAAAGCATAATAATTGGAATAGCTTTATCTTTTCTTACTTTTTCTGCTACACTTATTCCATCTAGTTCTGGCATCATTATATCTAATATAACTAAATGTAGCTCCGTATTATCAATTATTTTTAAAGCTTCTTTCCCATTGTATGCTTTATATATTTGATACCCTTCTTTTTCCAAATATATTTCTATCGCATTTACAATTTCTTTATCATCATCACAAACTAAAATATTATACATAAAAAATCTTTCCCCTTTGCTTAAATCTATAGGTATTATACCATTTTATTTATTAAGAAAAAAGAATATAAACTATTAATATTTTATTAATAATTTATATTCTTCATATGGTGATTTTTAGACATTTCCTCGGGATTTGGGGACGTTCCTTTTTTCCCTATTTATTCTCTAATCTATAATTTACAAAATCTGTTACTAATAATTTAATTACCGCCGCAACTGGTGCACCTAAAAACATTCCTAATATGCCAAAATATGCTCCACCCACTGCAACTGCAAATATAACAAGTAATGGGCTTAGTTTTAAAGAGCCTCCTACTATTTTTGGATTTATGATATTTGCATCTATTTGTTGTAAAATAATTACTATTACAAGCATCCAAATTGCTTGTGCTAATCCACCTGTAACCAGAGTTATAATTGCAGAAATTGCTACAGCGAATATTGCACCAAAATATGGTATAAGGTTAAACAATCCTATAAAGAATCCTAATAATACAGAATATTTTACTCCTAATAAAGACATAGCTATTGATGTTAATATTCCTATAACTATTCCATCCAATACTTGACTTGATAAAAATTTAAAGAAATATTCATTTGAATTATTAAAATATTTAATTATTAATTCTGCTGTTTTAGGTTTAAATACTGCTATAATAAATTTCTTTAATGCCCTTACTAATTTTCCTCTTGCTGCTAATACATATATAGAAACAACAATTGCAACAAATATATTTAATAAACTTGTAGCGAAACTAAATATTCCAGAAATATAATTTAATATTTGCATAATATCTATTTCTTTTAATTTTTCTATTGCTTGCTCTAAGAAATCTTTCTTTAAGAAAGAGTCCTCTGGAAGAGCAGAAAATTTATTAATAATATCAGTTATATATCCTTGTGAATTATTTATTAATTCTATTATACTATCATATACTTTTGGTATAAGAAATTTCATTGCAACTATTAAAATAACTAAAATTAACAAATAAATTATTATTACACTAATTGGTCTTGCTTTGGTTTTAATAAATTTAACTTTACTTTTTCCAAGCGTTTTTTCTATTTTTCTACTAGGTAAATATAATATATATGCAATTAAAATACCTGCTAAAAAAGGACTAAGTATTTGAAAAAAGTTACCTATTATTTGCTTTAAATTATCAAAATTATTGAATATATTAAATACAATTATAATTGCAACTCCAAAACTAAACCAATATAGCCATTTTTTCCAACTATTTTCTTTCATTATGTTCTTCCCTTCGTTTAATTAAATACTTAAGTCCAATTCTACTGGACAATGGTCACTTCCATAAATATCATCTAAAATTTTGGCATCTTCTATTTTATCTTTTAAGTTTTCTGAAACTATAAAATAGTCTATTCTCCAGCCTGCATTTTTTTCTCTGGCATGAAACATATATGACCACCAACTATATTTTCCTTCTACTTCTGGATATTTATATCTAAATGTATCTACAAAACCTGAATTTAAAAGTTCTGTCATTTTTGCTCTTTCTTCATCTGTAAATCCAGCATTCTTTCTATTTGTTTTTGGATTTTTTAAGTCTATTTCATTATGGGCAACATTTAAATCCCCACACATTACCACAGGTTTATTAGCTCTTAAATTTAACAAATATGCTCTTATTTCATCTTCCCATATTTGCCTATAATCTAATCTTTCTAATTCTCTTTTTGAATTTGGAGTATAGATATTTACAATATAAAATTTCTCGAATTCTAATGTTATTACTCTTCCTTCTTTATCGTGCTCTTCTTTGCCAATCCCATAAGTTACATTTAAAGGTTTTTGTTTAGTAAAGATTGCTGTACCAGAATAACCTTTTTTCTCTGCACTGTTCCAATAAGCATTGTAACCTTCAAATATTTGTAGAATATTCTCATCTAATTGTGCTTCTTGCATTTTAGTTTCTTGAATAGAGAATATATCTGCATCTATTTCTTTAAAAAAATCTTTAAACCCTTTATTTATAACTGCTCTTAATCCATTTACGTTCCATGATATTAATTTCATACTATTTCCCTTTCTATATAAAAACTTTTAATAATAAATATGACTCTTCCACATATGCACAATTACTTTGTAATTATAACATTGTTATATACAAAATTATTTATCTCCCTATAAAAAATACCAATGAATTAGTTATTACACATTGTAATTACCAATCCATTGGCTTAATTTTAGTACCAACCTGTAGATTTTGAGTGGCTCCAAGCTGCTGATGGTGAACCATATCTTGAACTTATATAGCTTAATCCCCAATTTATTTGAGTCTTATAATTTGTTCTATAATCAGTTCCTGCTGTAGCCATTTTGCTTGCTGGTAATGCTTGTGGTATTCCATATGCACCTGAACTTGCGTTGTATGCATTAGGATTCCATTTACTCTCTTTGTTCCAAAGAGCAACTAAACAATTAAAATCTGCACTTGACCAACCATATGCACTACATCTTGCTCTTGCATAGGCTTGATATTCTGCTACACTTCCGGATATATAAGTTCTACTACTTGAACTTCTTGATGTTGTTTGTTTTGCTCTTACTTGAACTATTTTATTTACTGGTTCTTCAAGTACTACAGAACTTATTTCTGTTCTTTCTATTTCTACATCATTTTGATATTTTACTCTATATGTTACTTCTTTTTTACCTTCTTTACCTTCTTGTAAAACTTGGTCTTTAGTTTCACTAGCACCATTTGCTACATTTTTTGTTACTGTTTCAAATGGTATAGATTGAACTTCCACAATTGTTTTTTCTGTTATTGGATTGTATGCTTGTGAAATCATTTCCATACTTAATTCATTTTTGTTTTCTTCTGTAGTTGTAGCTTCTGTTTCGTTAGATACTATCTCTGCAACTTCTTCTTGAGCTGTTTTTTCTGTTATTACTATTTCACCATTTGCTCCAATTGTTGTATTTTCATCTGGGGTTACTTTTTCTTCTGGTAATAATATAATATGCTTTTCATCTAATATATCAGCAACTTTTGTTTTTGATGTTACTACATTCATTTCGCAACCATTAGATAATGTAATCTTTACATTTTTTACTTGTTTGTTTGCTGCAAATACACAAATTCCTGATATAAATAAGAATATTAAACAAATTCCAAGTATTCTTTTTAACGATATTGATGCTTTTTCATCATCATTAACTTTTAACATAAATTCCTCCTTCGTGCTTTTGCACGATTATAAAGTCACTAATTAAGCTTATTTTCCATAAGCAGATTTTATTATACTATATATTTTTTAATATGTCAAATTTTCCAAAATTGCTAATATTTACTATATTATATTCATTGCGGTCAAGTTTTATGCATATATTTTATTTGTGTTACATTTATATAAGATGTTGTATATTCTCATATAATATGCTAAAATAACGGAAAGGAGGAATGTATAAATGGTTATTCCAATAATAGTTATTGTTATTGTTGTAATTTGTATCGTAGTTGTAGCAATGTACAATAATCTAGTAAGTTTAAGACAAAGAGTTCAAAACGCTTGGAGTCAAATAGATGTACAATTAAAAAGAAGATTTGATTTAATTCCTAATTTACAAGAAACAGTAAAAGGTTATATGGCTCACGAAAGTGAAACATTTTCTAAAATAGCCGAACTTAGAACTGCTTGGGCTTCTTCTACTACAGTTGCAGAAAAAGCTGATATCTCTAATCAGTTAACAGAAGCCTTAAAAACAATAATGGCTGTTTCAGAAAACTATCCAGATTTAAAAGCTAGTGAATCATTTGCACAACTACAAGAAGAATTAAGAAATACAGAAAATAAAATTGCATATTCAAGACAATTCTATAATGATACAGTTACTATGTATAATACAAAATTAGAAATGTTTCCTTCAAATCTTATCGCTAAAGCATTCAACTTTAAACCTAGTGAATTATTTGAAGTAGAAGATGAAAAAGAAAAACAAAATATAAAAATTGATTTTTCAAAATAATTTAATCTTTTATGTCCAAAGATTTCTTTTAGTATAAAGAAATCTTTTTAAATATATACTATTAATGCGAGGTTTTATTATGTATCAAGATATAAAAAGAAATAAAATAAAAACAGGTTTTATAATATCTGTTTATATAGTTGTAATAACATTAATTATTTATTATATATGTTATGCTCTAGATTTTGGAATATTTTCTATAATAGTAGCACTTATTGCATCTATCGCATCTGCATGGGGTTCATATTATTATAGCGACAAAATCGTTTTATCTATAAATAAGGCTCGACCTGCTACCGAAGAAGAAAATAAAAAATTATTAAATATATTAGATGCTTTAATGGTTTCTTCTGGATTACAATACAAACCGAAATTATATGTGATGGATTCTAATCAGCCAAATGCATTTGCAACAGGTAGAGATCCCGAACATTCTGTAATTTGCGTAACAACTGCTTTACTAGATAAATTAGATTATTACGAATTAGAGGGAGTTGTTGCCCACGAAATGGGACATATTAAAAATTATGATATTAGATTATCTGCTGTTTTAACAGTTATGGTTGGATTAGTTATCATATTATCTGATTTCTTCTCTAGAGCATTTTTATGGACTAGATTTGATAATGATAATAGAAACTCAAGTGGAATTATGGTTCTCGTTAGCGTGGTTTTACTTGTATTAGCAGGTTTTTTCGGTAAACTAATGAAACTTGCTATTTCTAGAAAACGCGAGTTTATGGCTGATGCAACTGCTGTAGAATTTACTAGAAATCCTGATGCCCTAATTTCTGCTTTAGCAAAATTGGATGCTGATACTTCTAAATTAGAACAGGCAAATAATTCTACAGAAAATATGTATATAGTAACACCTTTTAAAGGTAAACAAAAGAAAGCTAATAATTGGTTTTCTACTCACCCATCTATAGAAGATAGAATAGAAGCAATTAAAAATTTAAAATAGCTTAGTTTATATAACTAAGCTATTTTTTTGTATACAATTATCATTACATGTACGGACTTAAAGTTTCTAAAGTATTTAATTGATTCCAAATATTCTTTTTGCATTTTCATATGCCATATTTTGGACTTCTTCAAAAGTCTTTCCTTTTTCTTCTGCAATCTTTTTAATAATAAATTGAACATTCCTTGGGTCATTTCTTGTTCCTCTATGTGGCTCTGGAGCTAGATATGGACTATCTGTTTCTACCAAAAATTTATCATCAGGTACCATATTTATAATTTCTGGTGCATTTTTTGAATTTTTAAACGTGGTTGGGCCCGCAAAAGATATATAAAATCCTAATTTAAGACCTTCTTTAACAAGTTCTCTATTAAATGGACAGCAATGAAATATTCCTCTATTTTTTACGGAATTAGTTTTTAAAATTTCTAATGTATCCATTACTGCATCTCTAGTATGAATTTGGATGGGTAAATCTAATTCATTTGCTAACTTTATTTGTTCTATAAAAGCATACTTTTGTAGCTCTTTATTCTCTGTGTTCCAATGATAATCTAATCCAATCTCGCCTACGGCAACAATCTTTTTAGACATTTTATACACTTCTTCTAATTGTTCTATTTCTTGATTTAATTTCTCCTTATTATCTGGTATGTCATTTGGTGAAATACCTATTGTTGCATAGATAAAATCATATTTATTTGCTAATTCTATAGCTTCTTTACTGCTTTCTAGACTGTATCCTGCAGTAACTAATTTTTCTACACCTTTATTTTTTAAAGTTATTATTAAACTTTCTCTATCTTCATTAAATCTTTCGTCATTCAAGTGACAATGTGTATCAAATAATTTCATAATATTTCTCTTCCTTTTTAATTATTAATTTCTATAATGCATACAGCTGTGGCATATTCTTTGCAATGTGAAATACTTATATCAATATTTTTAATAAGGGATTTATCTATAATATCAGTATTAATTTGTACATTTGGCTTTCCTTCTTCGTCATTAATTATCTCAAAATCTGTCCACTTTATTTTATATTTATCTTCTATAAGAATAGAAAGCGCCTTAAAGATTGCTTCTTTTGCCGCAAATCTACCACTATAACTTTGATATTTTTGCACATTTTTACTTTCGCAATATTCTATTTCTTTTTCTGTATATACTCTTTTCTTAAATCCTTCTTTTTCTATCGCATCTTTAATTCTATCTATTTCTATTATATCTGTACCGCATTTTATCATTGCTTATTCCTCCATTAATTTTAATATAAAAGGGATTTAAGGAACGTCCCCAAAATCCCGAAGGAGCATCCCAAAATCCCCATTAATTTAATAACACTACAAAATTTATTATATTTAATATTAATGATGTTATTAATATTACCATTATAACTTTATTACTTTTTGCTGTTTTCTCTATGTTTGATTCTTTATATAATATATCATATTCATTTTTTAATTTCCAATATAGCTTTTCTAATTCCAAATTTTCTGACCAGCTATTTGTTAACAATTTCCCTATATCGTCTGTAGTGATATCTTGTAACCAAATATTATGTGTAAAATTTAAAAACTCTTTTCTTAATTTACTAACCTTTGTAGCACTTTTATATTTCTCTATTAACTTTTGACTATAAATCTTTTTATATAGTTGTAAAATATACATATAAATATATACTTTTTCATAAAGAAATGGTAATTTTGTATAATTAAAAGTATCAACTCCTGATGTAAATAGAGTTGTTGCTTGATTAGAAAATCCAAATTTTATATATTCCCATTTGTCTATTATATCTACATTTTTATCAGTTTCACTAAATTCTACATTTAAATTATAATTACTTGGCAATACATTTGTATATTTATAAAATTGATGTTTTATATTTTCAAAACTTTTATTCTTATTCCAATGTTCTTGATCTATACAAGAGTATGAATATGTTAAAAATTTATTTGTATCTATATTTATATTTTTGGTATAATTTCCTACTAATTCGTCTATTACTTCTGTTATTTTGCGAACATCATCAAATTCGCTCGTTTGAATTTTTATATTATCAAACTGCTTCATAGAGATAAATTCTGATTTTATATCTTTAAATTTATAATTAAAATTTAATACATCATCAAATTGTTCTAAATCTTCTATCGATGTTTTTAATGCAATAAAACACTCACCTGTATAAAAACATATTATCTCTATTTTATCAATTTTAAAGAAAATCCCTGTATTTCTACCAGCTTTCCCTTGTGCATTTTTACCTAAGTTATATTCAAATATAGTACATGGATATTTTTGAAGAATTGTTGCTTGTAGTCCAATATCTAATTCCTTAAATTTTTTTCTTTTATTTACTGAAAAATCAAATGTTGGAAACATAAATCTTCTTACTTTAGGTAAAAATTTATTATATATATCCAAGTCTTTTTGCTTTTCAAACATTCTTAATGTACATTTTTTATTTCTTAGTAAATTTTGCAAGTACTTTGAATATTTATTTTGTTCAATTACATATGGATATATAAAATAAGTATATTGATACCTTGTCTTTAGTTCCATTTATTCTCCCTCTTTTGTTAAATTATTTTGTATAGTATGTAGCATTTGAATCTATACTTCCTAAATACCATTCTCCTATAAAGTTTATACCTAAATTATTAGAAAAATCATATTGTGGTGCAACTATTTCTTCTCCTTTTTCGTTTATTGCTCCCCATTTTCCATCTTTTTGAACTGCTGCATAACCATATTCATTTTGCTCTGTTGCATCATCATATTGATAATCTACTACTACTTTTCCATTTTTATCTACATAACCATATTTATCATCTTGTTTATCTAAAAATAGTGTATTTGAACTATTTATATCTTGTTCTGTTCTTTCTTCAAATCTAAAATTATAGTACTTTTCTTCATTGTCTTGTCTTATCTTTATATAACCTTTACTTGTATTAATTTCCGTAACTATTCCTGTTAGTTTTGTTTCAAAATTACTATTTAATAAATTTGAAGTAATTCCATCTTCGCTTGCTTCTATTATATCTGCTGTATTTATATAATTCATTGTTACATAAGTTGGATTTACTACTATCTCATCTTTGCTCTTAGCAATACCATACTTTCCGTTTTGTTCAATTATATATGAACCTGTAAAAGCAAATTTTACATCATCATATACAGTATTTAATATCGTCTCACCTTCTAAACTAATTACACCTACTTTATTGCTTGTATTTTTTATTATTACATTTCCATTTTTTATTTCTAAAATATCTTGAACATTTTGTAGTCCTTCAGAAAGTTTTACTTCTCCATTTCTTTGTACTAATTCCCAATTATTATTTTCTTTTACAGCATAAACACCATTTTCAGTTAAGCTCTTTATATCTTGATATTTGTTTTCTAATACCTTTTGATTATTACAATCTACAATTCCATATTTGTCATCTTCTGTTATTGTTATATAACCTAATTTATAATCTGTTCCTAAGCCTCTTATTTCTTTATATTGAGGTTCTATTATTACTTTTCCTGTATTATCTACTAACCCTATTTTTCCATCTTTTTCTACTAAAATGCTATTGTCTGTATTTTTTAAAGAATATAAGTAATCATATTCGCATGGTAATATCTCTTTACCTTCTATATTAATCATTCCATATTTTCCGTCTTTTTGTACTTTAATAGCATTTTGTTCATAAGAAATTGTATTGTTAGCATCATAATTTGCTAATGGCTCAATATTTTCGTAATCTGTAAATATTTCTTCATTCTTTGAGTTTAAAGCTTTCGTTTTATATGTATTATTTGTATAATCCACATCATATGTACATAAAAATATATCTGTTTTATTATTTGGAATTACAATATATTCTTGGTAAGATGGTGCTATAATCTCTTCACCTTTATTATTTATTACTCCATATTTATTATCTTGAAAAGATGTAAAATAATAATTATTTGTCATCCTTTCTCCTCGTCCATTTGTTACTAATTTATATATAACAAAAACAAACATTACTATTACTAACAATGCAACTAATACTGCTAAGACTTTTTTCATGTTAAGTTTTGCTTCCCCATTATATCTTTTTCCTCTACTCATCTTATTTCCTCCGTAAGAAATTTTTTGTTTTTTTACATATACACTATACCACATTTTTATGACAAATTACAACTAAATATACAAATTTTATCCCTCAAAAAAAGCTCTCTTTTTAGAGAACTTTTTTCTTTAATTCTTTTCTATTTTGCATACAATAACTGTCATGTCATCTTTAGGAATTCCGTAGTTATTGTCTATTGCTTCTGCCAAAATTATGTCTGCCATCTTTTGAACATTTTCAGTTTCCATTTGTTCTAGCAAATATTTAAGCCACAACTCTTTGTTTTCATACTCTGCATTTGATTCGGCAATACCGTCACTGCACATTACTAAAATTTCGTTTTCTTCTATATCTCTATCTGAAATTTTTAATTCAATATTATTTAAAATTCCAGCTGGTAATGTAATATTTTTTATTACATCTACATGTCGTCTATTTTTTATATACGTAGGGGATGCGCCATTTTTTATAAATTCTACATTTCCTTCGTATAAATCGAATATTGCAATATCTAGTGTTGCATATGAATCATCTTCTGAATTTAAACACATACTAGAATTTATCATATCTAATGATGTTTCTTTATTAAATCCTGATATAAGCAATCTTTTTAGCATTTGTACTGCTATTTTACTGCTTTTTCTTGCATTTGGACCAGAACCCATTCCATCACTTATTGCAATTAATTGTTTACCATCTTGTAATTTCATTTTTAGAGTTGTATCGCCAGAAACTGGACTACCATCTTTTTTAACTTTAGCAAGTCCTATCTGTAACTTATATTTATTTTTACTTATATATTTAAAATAGCAAATGTCTGTTGCTTTTTGAATTGAACAATCAACTAATTGTACTTCAAATTCTTGTTTGTAAAATTTAGTAATAATTTGCTTAATTTTATCTGATTTACATTCTTCTATTTCTAAATTTGTACTATTATAATCTTCACAAGGATTAATATAAATACCTATCTCTATCTTTCCATTTTTCTCTTTATTAATATTTAATTCCTTTACTTCTATTTTCTTTTGTTCAAATAGTTTTAACAATTCTTCTTTTTCGTTTATTTCTTTGTCATCCACTTTTTTAGTTGTAATATCATCTGCTAAATCTGATATTGTTTTTGATATTCCATCTAGTTGACTAACCATGGCTTCTTTGTTTTCTACAATCTTTTTCTTCCAAATAAAATTTATTCTACTAACTCTATAAGAAGCATTTATTGCTTTAACCATTTTATCTATTTCATCCATTAATTTATTACTTACTGCAGAATCATCAAATCCTAAAATATAATTATTATGATTTTCAAATATGTTTAATAATTCTTTTCTTGTAATTTCTGCTTTTTCTGTTAATAGTTTAAATATATCATCAACTATTGGTGACTCATCATCTATTAAATCATCGTATAAAACATTATCTTTTAAATCATTTATATTATTTTCTAATTCTGTTACAAATATTTCTTTATTCTTTGTATATTCTACTTCCTTTTCTTCTAGTACTGTTGCTGCAGCTTCTTTATATGTATTTGCCATTTCTGATATAGCATCAGATACATTATTTAATTTATATACCATATCTTCTTTTTGTTCTAATCTATTATCTGGTGCTTTGGGTAAATATTTTATATCTTTTACAAAATCTTCTATATTAATTTTCATATTTTTTGGCATTGCAAGTAATCCAATTGATGCAATTAAAATTTCTTGAATCATTATTACTGAATGTGTATTTCCATTTGCGGCGTAACTTAATATTATATTTCCTAATAAAAATCCTATTATTACACCTATTTTTCCAATTTTATTTAATAGCCCTGCTATCATTCCAGAAATTGCAAATGCTGCTATTTGTACTGGATCCCCATTTTGAATTATTGCTATTACAACACCTATTGTTACACCAGATGTTGCCCCTACTAAAATACCATTTTGCCAGCCTAATATTAATACTACTAATACACTTAAAATATTTCTAATAGAAAATCCAAATAGGCTTATTTCCCTAAATGCTGCTATTGCAATTGCTATTAATAAACTTGTCCCTATTAGTTCTTCTATAGCAAATGCTTTTTTTGTTTTTGAATCTTTTATTACTGAAATTGAGCTATTGAAAATTTTATAGAATATACATGTTATTATAGTAAATAAAATTGCAGATAAAATGTCATAAATTAGTATTGGTCCGAATAATATTTTTACAACTTGAACTAAAAATGTAGCTACTATTAAATGTGGCATTAATCTTTTTTGCTCTGTTACTTCATTTATTTTTGGTATTACAAAAATAGAAATAGCCATAAAGATTAGACTTGTTAATATGTATGTAAGTAATCCTGAAGCACCAAATCCTATAAAAGTTCCTATACATGTCATTACATATGGAATTAATATCGGTATATTATTTGCTGTTATTGCTGCAATTATCGCTATTGCAAATGGCGCCATATCATTTCCAAATTGAACTGTTGACACCATAAAAGCTAATATATAAATTAGTACCGATTGCTTCGAGAAGTTTTGTTTTATAAAAATTTCCTTTAGGTCTTCTCTGTTTTTTTGTTTTTCTTCTACATAATCTGTATTAGCACTTATATTTTGAAACATCCTTTACCACCTCATAACTTCTTTAATATAGTTGCTATTCTAATATATTGTATTAACTTTTTTTGTCATTTTAGGTAATGTATATTAAAAAAGTTTTTTACAATTTGTGATATATTTATTATCTATTTTTTCTTTTGTAATTATTATCTGTATTTTACGATTTCTATTTTATTATATTTCCGTAGAAATTACAATATTTTGTCTTAATTTAAAAATAAATTCCTATAAGCTTTTATAGGAATTTATTTTTTATTGTCTGTTCACTTTATAATTTTAATAACAAAATACTGCTTTTAATTTACATGGCTATCAAATTATATTTAATATTCAAATAATCTAGGATATCTTTTTCTCTTTCTGTACATGAAAATATTATTATTTGATTATCATGATTACTGTTCAAATAATTTATTGTATTTATTAATCTATTCTTATCAAAAAACACAAAAGATTCATCTAGAAAAATTGGTAAAGTTTCATTTGAAATTTCCTTTAGTATTGCCATTCTTAAAGAGAAATATAATTGGTCTATAGTTCCTTCACTCAATAGACTTGCTGAAACATAATTACCATTTTCTACTTCTACCATAATATCGTTATCTGTAATTTTCATATTTTTATATTTCCCATTAGAAATATTAGATATTGTTTGTGATAGTTCCTTAGAAAATTTTGGAGTTACATTTTCTTTCATATTTTTATATGCTTTTTCTAGATATTCTTTTGCTATGTCTATTATTTCACTATTATTTTTTAATTCATTATATTCTTCTAAAGAATATTCTAATTCTTCTTGAATATTTGCTAATCTATCTATTTTAGGAAATATATTTTGTTTATCTAATTCTAATTTATGTTCTTCTAATTCTTTTTCGCTTATTTCTTTATTAATTAAATTTATTTTTTCTTCAATTTCTTCATTATAAATTATTTGATTATAATTATCTGTATTTAAATTATTAATTATTAATTCTTTTTTTATTTTATTTTTTATTTCGTTTTCTAAATAATTTAATTCATTTATTTTTTCATTTTTATTTTCATTTAATAAATTAATTTCATTATTTATTTTTTCTAAATTAAAATTAATTTCTTGTTTTTCTTTTTTATAATTATTTTTTAATTTATTATTTTTATATAAATAAATTAATATTGGAATTATTAAAAAAATATAAATTAAATTAAATAAATTATTTTTTAATAATAAATTAATTAAAATAAAAATAATTAATAAAAATAATTCTAGAAAAATATATTTATTTATTTTTATTTTTTTATATTTAATTTTATTTTTTGAATTATTTATTTTTTCTTTTTCAATTTCTAAATTATTTATTTTTTTATTATATTCTTCTATTATTTCTTTATTTATATTTAATTTATTTTTTTCTTCTAAATAAATATTTTTTACTTTTTTTAATTTATTTAAAAATTCTAAATTATTTTTTAATTCATTTATTTCATTTTTTATGAAATTATTTTCTTTTTCTATTTCATATTTTTCGTCTTCATATTTTTCTAATTCTTTTTTTTCATTTTTTAAATTATCTATTTTATTTATTATTTTATTTATTGGTCTATCTTGACTTCTTTCTGTTCCTATTTCTTCTAATTGTTTTTTATTTAATTTATCTATACTTTTTTTATAAGAAATATTATCATTTCCTGTTGTAGCTAAATTAGATAATTTTTGAATTATTAAATTTTGATTTACTTTATCTATTTTTATTTCATTTTGAATAATTTCTGTACTATTTACAAATAAGTCTTCGTCTACTTTTGTTTGTTCATAAAAAAATGGGATTTCTTTATTTTTTTCTACATTAAATAATGGAGTAATATCGTCACCATAATTATTATATATTTTTAATTCTTTATTTTTAAAATTACGATATATTTCAAATTCATTATTATTATCTAATTTATATTTTATTTTTCCAGAATATTTTTCTGTATTCCATGGTTTATATTTTTCTAAGTCTGATATATTTTTTCCTCTTTTATTTTTAGAAATTCCATATAGCATACTATTTATAAATTTTAATAATGTAGATTTTCCACTTTCATTTTTTCCTATAATTATATTTATGCCATCCTTTAATTCTATATTTTTATTTTCAAATTTTCCAAAACCATTTATTTGTATTTTTTCTATTTTCAATTTTTTCCTCCTATGTATTTTCTAATGAGTCTAATCCAATTTCTATTACTTTTAAATATTTATTTATTTCTTCATCATTATTTAATTCTTTTATTTTTTCTAAAATTAAATCTACATATATTCCTCTTAAGCTATTTTCATTTTTTACTTTTTCTAAATCATATTTTATTTTTGTTTTATCTTTTAATTTTAAAATATTATTATTTTGAATTAATTTATTTATTTCTAAAATATTTATTTCAAAATTTCTTTTTCCGTTTAAAATTATTTTATAAAAATCATTTTTATTTAATTTTAATTCTTGTAATTTTTCTATTAATTCTTCTTTTGAATTAATGTCTGATATATCATAATTAATTTCTTTAAATTCCCTTTCATCAATTGGAATGAATTCAATTTTTATTTCTTTATTTTTTATTTCTCCTGAAATAAAACCATGTGCTCCTAACTCGTCAAACCCAAATGAAATTGGTGAACCTGGATATACAATTTTATTATCATATTTTGGTTTATGAATATGTCCCAATGCAACATAATCGAACCTTAATAAATCTCTTGTTGCCACTGGATTATATAATTCCTTTGCTTCTTTTGAAGCATCTAAATCTGCATGCATTATTAATATATTATTTTTCTGATTATCTATTTTTATTTCATTTACATTTATTCCTTCGGAATAAAAACTACTAAAACCATAACCATATATATTAACATCATCTAATTCTATTTTTTCTATATCATATTTAAATATATGTACATTATTATTCCAATTAAATTTCATATAATATGAATTTATTAAATATGGATCATGATTTCCTGGTGCAATAAATATTTTTGTATTTGGAATTGTTTTAAATAAATTATTTATATATTCTATTGTGCTTTGTTTTACATAGTTATTTTCGTATAAATCTCCTGATATAAATAAGCACTCTATATTATTTTCTTGTATATATTCTATTATTTTTTTAAATATTTTTCTTTGTTCTAGTCTTCTTATATCTGATAATCCTTCTATTCTTCCCAAACTTGTAAATGGACTATCAAAATGCATATCTGCTATATGTACGAATTTCATTGCTTCCTCCTTTGTAAACATTTGTTTTTGATAATATATCACAAATACTTGTTTGTGTAAATTAAATTTTTAATTTTTATTGCTTACTTTTTACTAATTATACTAAAATACATTTTGTGATTTAAATGAATTCAATTCTTGATGAAGATTTACTTTATTTAATTTATTCTATAGTAGAAGAAATTCCTGAAGGTAAAGTTGCAACATATGGGCAACTTGCAAGATTAGCTGGTATTCCTAAAAAAGCTAGACTAGTTGGAAAAGCATTAAAATACTCATCACTATTATGTAATTTTGTATATTATTTATCTGCACAAAAAAACACTTCCATTTATATGGAAGTGTTGGTGCACCAGGAGGAATTCGAATCCCCGACCTTTCGGTTCGTAGCCGAATGCTCTATCCAGCTAAGCTACTGGTGCATATCTGTTTAATATTATAAAATAATTTTACTAAAATTTCAATTATTCTTATAAATAATTTTAATATATTAAACCGTGATTAATATTATAATTGTTTATTATCAAATTTACAAGAGGTTTTAGTTCTTTTTTTAATAATCTTTACTCATATCTTTTTACTTTAAGCTTATTCTCTTAAAAATAAAGAATATATCTAAATGATATATTCTTTATTTTTTTATCCAATTCTTTTATATTTTATAAATGCCACAATAGCAATAATTATTAAAAGAACACATAATATTCCTGAAAATTGTATAATTCCTGTTTTAGGTAATTTTTTTTCAGCAGTAGATTCTTCTTCACTTTTATAATCCACACTACTTCCTGGTATACTAGCTGTGTTTTGATTTTCTTCCTCATTTTCAGTATCATTTCCAATATCATTCTCGCTTATAATTTTAATATTTACTTTAATGTCTTCTGTATTTAAACTTTTCTCTTTCCCTTCTGCATTTTCTACTACTAATTCATTAGAACTAAAAATTATAGATTTTTCTCCTATATCTATATCTTTATTGGCTATTAATTTTATTTTTCCAATTTCTTGGTCGTCTTTATTAGGTAAAAGGTCTTGTCTATAAAATGTAATTGAATTTTCTACTCTATCAAAATTGGTCCATCCTTGTGCACTTACTATTTCATCTGAGTCTGCAAATGAAAATTCGTTTTCGTCAAATTTAATAATTGTATTATACATTATTATTCCATTAAATCCATCTATATTTGAAGCCTTTATTGTAAATGTTATCTCTTCTCCTTTTTTTACTTCATTTTTATCAGCTAATATTTCTAATCTTCCACTTTCATTCCCTGTTGCATAAGATGGTAATGTAATACAACTTATACTAATTATTCCAAAAATTATAATAACTACTGACAAAATCTTATTGTTCATTTGTCTCTCTCCTTTTATTTTTATTTATTGAAAATTAAAGTTTATTTTGTAATTTTCATATACTCTAAAATTTTATCAAACATCTTTTGAGTTGTATAAGCATTAGGATGTTGATCTGATGTTATACCTGCTTTATTATCTTTTTCATATAAATCTTTTGTAAATGTATAAAAATACTTATATTTTAAATTCTGTTGATCTTCTTGACCTAATAATTTTTGTATTCTAGTATTAAACACTCTAATTCTTTCATTGTGCTTAGCCCAACTAGCCTCTTCCGGATACGCACTTTTAGGAATACAATAAAAATTTACATCTGGATACTCTTTAGCAGTTTCAATAAGAAATTCTGCATAAGCATTTGCTAAAAATGTAGCTTGTGTATTATTTTCTGCCTTTCTAATATCATTTCCTTCTATATCGAATGCAATTGAAAGATGCTCTGTTTTTTTATCTATAGAATTAATGATTTCTCTTATATCCTGCATTGCATATCTAGATTTTCCTGTAGAATCTTTATCTGGATATTTTGTTGAAAACAGCAATTTATCATAATTATCTTTTGATTCTTGCATTAAAGTTTTTCTTGTACTAGAAGGTAAATACCATAACAATCCTGTTCCTCCGTATGCTTCAAAAAATATGGTCTCTCCCTTTTTAAATTTTCCATAATCTATATTTTGTATTTTTCCTGTGTCTCCATCTTTTCTTTCATTAGCCATAAGCGATGTACAAGAAGCTCCTGTAAATAATACTTTTTCTTTTTTTACTCCAGCTATATATGTTGCTTTCTTCCCACTTGAAGATGTTGCATGAACTGCTGTTGTACCTTCATTAACTCTTTCTAGCTTTACACTTGTATTTGATGATGAAGTTAACTTTATAACATTAGAATTATCTACTGTCCAAGTGATGGTATCATTTGCACTTGAACCTGTCTGCGTAGCTGTTAAAGTCGCTGTATTATTTATTACATCTAGATAGCTATTATAATTACTACTTAATACTAAACCTTTTATTACATTAACTGTACAAGTAGCTGTTATATTTTGATTTTCTGCTGATTTTACTACTATGGTTGCTTTTCCTTCTTTTAATCCTGTTACAACTCCATTGGATACTGTTGCTATTTCTGGGTTTTTACTTTCCCATATTAAATTTTGGTTATCTGCATTAGCTGGCTCTACTGTTGCAACTAGTATTGCATTATGATTATCTCTTGTTAAATCTATTTCTCTAGTTGTTACATTCAATTTTACTGCAGTTACTTTTATAGGTGTCCTTATTACAGTGACTTGACAAGTTTTACTTATGTTACTGCCATCTAATGTTTTTACCGTTATTGTTGCACTTCCTACTCCAATTGCATTCACATTTCCATTTGTATCTACTGATACTACTTTTGGATTACTGCTTGTCCATGATAAGTTTTTATTGCTTGCATTGGCTGGTTCTACTGTTGCTGTTATCTTTGCTGTTTTTGTTCCATTTAAGTCTAAATTTATATTTGTTTTATCCAATTTTAAGTTTTGTACATATATAGGTTTAGCTGTTCCTGTTACATTTACTTGACATGTTTTTGTTATATTACTTCCATCTAATGTTTTTACTGTTATTGTTGCACTTCCTACTCCAATTGCAGCCACATTTCCATTTGTATCTACTGATACTACTTTGGGATTACTACTTGTCCATGATAAGTTTTTATTACTTGCATTGGCTGGCTCTACTGTTGCTGTTATCTTTGCTGTTTTTGTTCCATTTAAGTCTAAATTTATATTTGTTTTATCCAACTGTAAATTCTGAACATATATTAAATTATTAACAACATTTACCTTTACTTTTACTTCTAAACCATTTGATGCTTTAACTAAAATTGCAGTATTACCTACATTATGAGGTGTTATTATTCCTTCATCATTTACATCTGCTATATTACTATTTAAAGAAATATATTGTACATTTCCAACATTTTCCCCACTAACAATTAATTTCTCAGTTTCTCCGCTTTTTAAATCAAGTGTGACTATATCTTGTTGTACGATTAATGAATTTCTTTCCATAGACTCTTTCCATGTTGGATTCTCGTTATCGATTTCTTCGCTCTTGTTGGCTGCGATATATCTTAGCATCATTAAAACCTCTATATTATCTACATTTTTATCATTATTTATATCTGCAACATTTAAAGTTCTATCGTTAAAGCGCCACTCTAAATTTTTATTTGTTTTACTACTATAAATATGTCTTAAAGTTAATAACAGGTCAATATTATTTACTTGATCATCTGCATTCACATCACCTTTTATATATTGTACTGAAATTGCATATGAATAATTGTATGTTATTATTAAAATTAATACTACAAGTATAGATATAATTAATCTTTTTATTCTCTTTTCTTGCATTTCAATATTTCTCCCCTTTTTTATATCTAAATGTTTATAATTACTTTTATTCTTTCCTTCTATTATTAATAAAATAATTATATTTCTTTTTTTTAATATATCAATCTCCGTTTATATCTACTGCTTAGCATACTCTATAATATTGTATACGGATTTTCATAATATACAGAGTTCTACCATAATATTAAGTTTTATTAACTTTTTTCCACAGATTATTTTCTTATGCTTATATCATCATTTTCATTTTAAGTACAATCTCTAGAAATCGCTATTTATAGCCTCAAAACAAGAGTAGTTTTTTTACAAATTTTCTATTTTATTAGTTATTTCGTGTATATACCCACTATTTGCTTATTTGCGTATACTTTCATGGATTTCATCTTTTACTTTTTATTATGATTTATAAAAATAAAAATGTTAAAAATTTTATGCCAAAGTACTTGCATTTTTCTTCTTGTTATGTTATATTATATTGGTACTTTGTAATCGAGGTGTAGCGCAGTTGGTAGCGCGCGTGGTTTGGGACCATGAGGTCGCAGGTTCGATCCCTGTCACCTCGACCATCAAAAAAATCGATGTAAATAGCTTGTATCAATAGATACAGGCTATTTTCTTGTTTTTCACTGATTTATTTTTTATCTAATTTACGATATTTATATTTCACTAGAGTAACAAGGCTTTTCACAATTTTTAATTTTTCTTAATTTTTCTTTGTTTAAACAGTTCGCTAAACAAAAATTAATTTTTAAAATTTTGTTTAGCGAATGTTTAACTAATGTACTTCAAAGCATTGTATATCAAGGATTATAGCTATTAAACACACGTATAATACAAAAAATATACATTATATCATAAGCAATGATATAAATTATAAAGTGCTTGATATCACAGTGTTACATCAATTTACATTTTTCTTGCCTAAAAATTATTGTTTAGTCTAAATTGCTAAACACTCAAAAGACCATATCAAAAGTTCATTTTTCAATATTTATTTTAATTTTGTTTAATTAATCTTAATTTATAATAATTAATTTTAATTTATTATCTATCTTCTAATAGTTTTATATTATCATTTTTAATATTGATTATATTATTATTATTTGTAATTAGGTTTTCGTTCATATAATATTGATTTACTTTATCGATTTCTTGTTCTTTAAATTTATCAAAAACTGAGGTGTATGTATTTAGCGTAACACCTATATCTTTATGCCCCATTAATCTTTGTACTACTACTGGGGCTACGCCGAGCTTCAATACACCTTGTACCATATGTATGTCGTAAACTATGTGTTGAGATATCCGTAATATTAAATTGTTTTTTTAATATTCTTTTCAATTCAGAATTTACATTCTCTCTTTTTGTGTATCTTGAATTAGTAGGCTTAAATAGCAGTTTTTCTTCATTATTTTCCATATCATTTGCAACTTTCATTTGTTCCATTATATTAGGATATAAAAATTCTGGTATAGGCACAATTCTTTTTCCACTATATGTTTTAGTTTTATTTCCCATTATAATCAGATTATTTTCATCAGTTGTTAATGTTCTATGTATATTTATCCTTTTTGTTCTTAAATCAATATCATGTGTTGTAAGAGCAAGAGCCTCACTAACTCGCAGTCCCAAGTACATTTGAAGTAGAAATACATTTTTATATCTACATTTTTCTAAATCTTTACTCATTAAATATTCTGTAAAATTTTGTTGTTCATCAACTGTTAAGGCTCTTACTATTTTATCTTCTTTTACACTTCTTGGTTGTATAACATTAGTCATTGGATTTTGCATTAAATATCCTTTATTTATTGCAATTTTAAATGCTTGATTAAATTGTTGATATACTTTTTTTATTGAGGAGTTACTTAAATATTGTAAAGAATTAAGATATTGTTGAATTTCATTAGGTGTTACTTCATCAATATTTTTTATGCCAATAGGTTCTTTTTCTATTTGTTCTATTGTTTTTGAAACTCGTCCAAACTGCGTAGGACTAATTTGATTAGTATCTAATTTTAATTTTAAATTTGATTTCATAACTTCACATATAGGTATTCCATTATGTTCAATATAAATTGGATTCTCTTTTTGATACATAATAGTCCCTAAATATTTTCTTGCTTCATCCTCATTTTTAAAGCTTTTAGTTTTCTTTTGAAGCTTCCCAGTTGTTACATTATATTCACTATATTGTGCATTCCAACGCTTTCTTTGTTTATTAAAATATATAAATCCTTCGCTACTTCCTTTTGTTGGCATAATTTACACCCCCTTTTTATTTATTTTCCATAATAGGTAAGAAGCTAAAGTGACAGTTTTTCTTTTACCTATTGTAATACTGGGGAAATCATTTTGTTTGAGTAAATCATAAGCTTGGTTTATTCCAATATGTAAATCTTTTGAAATATCCTTAGCAGTTAATATAGCAAAAGGATTTTTGGACTTTTCTAAGTAATTCATTACTATTTGCTCTTTTAAATTTTCTTTTGTATCAACTATATTGGTATTATTATTTTCAGTAATGTTATTCATTTTCCACCTCCACTTTTATCGTTCCATTTCATTAAAATTCGTATTTTTTGCTAAGCATAAACCGTCTAAAAATGCTTCAGCTTCATTCCAAGTTTTAAAACAATTTTTATACTCTACAGAATACCAGTCTTTCTCTTTACTATCTTTATTAATCAATGCTATTGCTTTGTTATATGTATAATCACTGGAAATACTTAACATTAGTAATTTTTTATCTGTATCAGAAAGCATATATTCATTCAGTCCTTCTATTCTTTTTTCTAATTCTTTCTTATTCATTTTTTATCAGCTCCATTATTCTTTAAAATACTTGCCAAAACCAATTCTAGATTTATAAGTACACTTATTAATGTTTTTTCAAAATTGGTTGGTTTATTATATCTATTATCTTCAAAACCTCTTTCGTAAGTGTCTGTATAAATGTTTATCTTTTGTTTCTTTATATTTTTGATTGTATTTTTAGGAGATTTATTTATTAAATCTCTTGAATACCATATAATTTCTTCTTGCGATAAACTTCTAAATTCACGAGCATTTTTGTCTATATTAACTACAATTAAATCTCCCAATATTCGTTTAAGTGGCAAAAATATATTAGGTCGCATATAATTGGCTAATTTATTATTATTGCAAATTATAAATAGTTTTTCATAAGGTATTATCGAAAGGTCTTTCATAACAATAAATTTTTTTAGTTTAAAAATATCATTAATAATTTTGACTTCTGGTGCTTGACCTACTTTTTTATATAAAACTCTAATAGGCTCTTTTTCAGTAGGGAAGGTAGTAAAATTTTTATTTTTTAATTTCTTTTTCATTAATTATTTCCTCTTTTTTTATTTAACTCTTTCTTTAAATTAATATACAAATAATTAATTGATTTTTTATCTAATTTTTGTACATTAACACTATTAAATACATTTTCTATTTCCTCATCTGAATTCTTTTTTATATATTTGAAAATTATATATTTATATAGTTTTTTATCTTTTGTATTTTTTAATATTAATAAATACTTATCAATATTATTTTTAAAAAATCGTAGCTCTTTTAATTTATTATCTTCTATTAAGTTTATAGCTTGATTTTCTACTGTATTTTTTCCATCTCTCCACTCATCTAATGTTGGCCCTTTCCCTAATATCCATTTTAATTCTCGCCTTTTTATTAAGTGGTTTAAATCCGTATAATTTTGAAGGTATCTCTTTATTTTGCTTTTAGTAACCTTAATTCTATTTTCCATATTTTCTCCTTTATTTCCGCGGAGCTTTATATTACCTAGGTTACTTATATATTAATATGAAAAATACCATATAAACTAAAAAGTTTATTAAAACTTAAAAGTTTATATGGTAATATAATTTTTTATAATATAGTGTAAAAAAGTGTAAAGGAACGTAAAAAAAAGAATAGCATTTAGCTATTCTAAAATTTCTTTCTTACTTCTTTATCTGCTGATATATCTATATTCCAGTATTGATTTCTCTTAATATTATCTATTTCTTCATCAGTTACATTTAATTCTTCTACTAATTTTCTTAACTCTTTTTGATTATCAATATATTTATCTAATATTACGCATTTTTCCGCTGAACGATCTGACGCAATATATCCATAATATTTATTGGTTCTTTTCTCTGGTAATTTTACTTGAATTAATACTTTTTCAAAATCAAATTTTTCTCCTGTTTCAAATATAAAATATGCGTCATCTTTTTCTGCCTGTAATGAACCTTCGTATTTCATATATCTAAAGCCTTCTATGGAGTCGGATGTAACACCATTATAAAAAGTTGCCTTTTGATATGTTAAATTTTCTATAGTTATAATAGAAATTATTACTGATTTATTTCCCATATAATACATATACAATTTATCTGTTTTAAAGGGGTTTATATCTCTTGTTGTTATTTTTGTTTTTTCTTTATTAAAGAATCCCTCTATATTTATTCCAAATACATTTGCCAATAATAATAATGTTCTTAAATCTGGCTCTAAATATCCTTCTTCATATTTATATACTGTAGATTTTGATTTATTTATTTCTTTTCCTACTTGTTCTAAAGATAAATGTTTTTCTTTTCGTAATTCTCTAATTATTTTTCCTATATTTATATTATTTATATCGTACATAGAATTCTCCCATTTATTATATTTTAATTTATTTTAGCATATGGGTTATTAATTTACAAATTATTTAATAATATAATTATATAAGCTAATATACAGTTTGATTTTTATGTCAACTTATGGTATAATTATGTCAGTATCATTTTTATATAGGGTGTCAACATAACTTAATTTAAGCCCGTTAAGCATTGTGTATGCTTGATAAAAATTACTAATAAGTAGTTTCAAGTATGCCGAATGCTTGATGGTGTTTTAAGAAATGTCTGATTCCCCTATCAGCACTATCTGTAATTCACTAGCTTTTAGTAGTTTATCTATGTAAAAATAGATACGAGACTTCGGCAGGAAGGCTGGTAGAGAAAATGGTAGAATTAATGAGTACAGCACACTAATTACTGATGAACCATTTATTTTCATCTTGATATATACAACTTAGTTGAAATGGGAAGACTGCCCTTCTAGGCAGTCTTTTTTATTTCGAAAAGTTTCCAAAATGTATAATTTTTTGTTATTTTCCTTTATGGCTTTATTTTTTACTGTAATTAATATTATTTTTATACTTTTTGTTTCCATTTTATATAATTAAGTTTCTAAAACATATAATTTATACAATTTGAATTATCTCATATATCCAATTATAATTTAGGCAAGGTTGATAGAAGAGTTGTAAAAATTCTAATATAAAGGGGCTTAGTTGTATTATGAGTAAATACACTTATTCTACCAACGACAGAGAAATTGAACATTTAAATAAGAAAGTATTTATTTTATTAATGAAACTAGGATTTAAACTTACAAGCATTGGTACTGTTTATTTAAAAAATATAATTCTAATTTCTTATATTAATAAAAATGACGACTTATCTTATAGTCAGTGTATTAAGATTTTAAGTAAAGAAATAAATAAAAGTGCTGTAACCATAAAATCTAATATTTTTAAATGCTTTGATACTGTGGATAAGAAAAAATATGTAAATGTTTTTCCACAAATTTTCAAATATGATACTGACATAAGTTCAATTACTCCACTAAATTTATATGAGAGTTTTTCAGCTCTACTTCAGCTAAAAGACTCTACTATATAACCCTTTACTAAAGAAGTCATTAATTCTACCAAAAGGCAAGTTTTTTTATACTTGCCTTTTATTTTTTAAGAAAATAAGTTTAATTACTTAATCAAATTTATTGTATTGATTAAGTAAAAATGCTATACTGATTTTAAGCATATAAAGTTATAAAGGAGTTAAATTATTATGAAAAGTTTTGAAGAAGTAAAAAAGCTATATAATACACAAATAATTAAACTAAAAGATGTTGATACAAAGGATAAAACCAGTGGAATATATTTGATGTATATTGAAGGCATAGATAAAAATGATTATATTCCATTATATATAGGTAAATCTGCTAATATTTATACTAGAAAATCCGGACATAAAACAAAAATTAAAAAATTTTTCCTTCTAGAAGATGAAATATACAATAAAAGGATACCTTTATTCTCAGGAAATTATTTATATTGCAAAATTGTATCCACTTTAAAAAATAACAATAAAACTATGGACAATATAAAATTCAAAGTTTTAGAATATTGTGATAAAACAATATTAGATGAAAAAGAACAATATTGGATTAGCTATTACGAATCAACAATATATGGATTTAACCAATTTCAAGAAATAATTGATTCTAATAACATTATGGCTTCACTTATATATAACAGTAAAGAAAACAAAAATTGGAATGAAATTGCTACCTATGGCAAAAATACACTTTTAAAATTTGAAGATAAATTAGACCATTTTGATAAAAGTTTATCAAAATATAAATATTATCAAGTTAATTATACATTGTTATTAGGCAATTTTTATAACCTTTATCAAGCAATGGATACTATAGATACAAAACATTTCATCGAACTTGATGATGATTTAAATCAAGAATTAAGTGATTTATTAGAAGAACTAGATTATAAAATAAAGTTGTATCTTACTGTATTTAAGAAAAAAGGATTTATTTTAGATAACGATGAACTTTTTAACAAATTGGCTATTAATAATTAATTTAATATAAATACTGAAAAGACCTATACATTATAGGTCTTTTTCTTTATTGTTCTCATTTCCACAACAACTAAAAATCAATTTTATTGCATCAGAAAAACCTTCTTTATAAAATTTTTCATTCTCTATTCCTTGTATTTCATTAAGTCTTTCTAAATATTTTTCTATACTATCTTTTATACCTTTTCTAGTTTCAGTAAGGGTATCTGGTAAATTATCTATTGCAATATCGATATTTGAATAGTCTTTCGATTTTTGAGAAATTAATTTTCTTTCATTATTTTTTATCTCATACAATTCATCTTCCCTTTGTTCAAATATTTTACTTAATAAATTATCTTTATTAGTTTCATATTTTAATTTTTTCATTTATTATCAGTCCTTTTATATCTATTTTATACGTCGTTATTTCGACTGTTTTAAAAATTATACAATGTTTGAATTTCATTTGTCAATAATTTTTTGTCATTATACCGACGTCATTATTCTTACATTTTTGCTAGACTAATTTCGAGGTGAAATATTAATGTTAACTTTAGAAGAAGCTATTAGACAAAGAATTTTAAATTTAGCAAAAGAAAGAAAAATAACAATTAATAAGGTATCAACTTTATCAGGATTACCTCATACTACATTACTTTCATTTATGAATAATGAAACACACAATCCAAGAATTTCTACATTGTTACATATTTGTGAAGCTTTTGGCATAACATTAAAAGATTTCTTTGATGACAAATTATTTAAAGATGTAAAAGATGAATAATATAAAAAGGCAAATAATTAATAATTATTTGCCTTTTATTTTTCAAAATATTGAATAAAATTATTTACTATACGTTGAAATCTATCAATAGGAAAACTAAAAAGATTTTTTACTACCTCAAAAGTTTTTTCAATATATTTTTTTAGTTTATAATTTTCTTTTTTTAATTCTTCATTTTCATATTTTAAATTTATATTTTCTTGTTGTAATTCTTCCACTTTATTAATAGCTGAATATGATTTACTTAATTGTACTTTTAATTTATTTGTATATTTAATTAATACTTTATTCTGCTTTATTATTAAATCTTTATTTGTTATATCTATCGGCTGTATTTCTTCTTGTGATAATTCGTATTTTATGTTTTCATAATTTGTTATTTGTTTTAATTTCTCTGTACTCAAATGTTCTACTTTTCTTTTTTTTCCTCTTTCTAAATTGAATCCGTTGTCCGTAATATATTTATAAAAATTATCTTGCAATCTTTTATAGCTGTCTTTACCTTTCCAATACTCACTACACGCAATTTTATCTATTGGATTTCCTTTTTTATCTTTTGTATGAACAACTGGAATAAAAACTAGATGTAAATGAGGAGTGCTTTCGTCCATATGGACCTTTGCTGATAAAATATATTCTTCTCCTAGATTTTTATAACTTGCCACAAAATCATATGCTAGTTGGAAATATCTTTTTGTTTCTTCTTCTCCAATATTATCGAAAAAATCTTTATCTGATGTAATTATAAATTCACATACAATATTTGTAGTTTTTATTATTCTTCCTTTTAAATCATTTTCTTTTTGTAATAATTTAATAGCATTAGAATAAGTAGTATTACATTTTTTTATTGAATAATTTTTTATAGAATTATTTTTATTAATATCTTTATTTGAATAATTAGTATTTTTTCTTTCGTTATGTTTATATAAACCTGCCAAATTATCTTTTTTATAATTAGCATTTCTAATAATAGCATAACTCATTTATATTATTTCCTTTCTTTATAGATAGACTTCGAAGGACTACCAAATTAAAATACCTCTTTTGAAATTTCTTTCATAAAACTTTTATGAGTTTCTAACACACTAGAAGCTCAGCAGAGCTTCTGTGTGATTAAGGACAACTTTGTTTTCCTTAATAATCCTTTTTATTGCACGATTGCATATTATATTTATTAAAATTATTTAATAAATACCATAAAAAAATTAATAATTATTTTATGGTATATTCAAAAATAAGTGCTTATAAGCACTTATTTTTATTATATATATTTTATTTTTTCTTTAATAAAATTCAATGTTTCTTTAACTTCTAAAATTAAATATTTTCTTACAAGTTCTTCATTTTTTATTTTGCTTTTTTTTGCTTTTTGTAATTCTTCTTGTAGCTCTTCAATTCTAGCTCTTAATAAAATTAATTGTTTTTTCTCTACTTTCTTTAAGAAATCAGACAAAACATATAATTCATCACTCAAAACATCACAAAGCTTTTCATATCTTAATTCTTTGTTATATTCTATCGAAAGTTCTATATCTTCTATTATTCTTCGTATATTTATTTTATATTGCAAATTTCTATTATAATTATAGTTCAAATATTTTTCTATTTTTATAAGAACTTCTTGTTTTAAATTCTCATTATTCTGCTGATACGCTAAATATAATAATTCTAAGATCTCTTGCAAATTAGAATCAATGTCGTCTCTTTTATAATTTTTCTCTAATACATATAATATACTTTCATCTTTTATAGAAGTATGCTTTAATATATTTCTTAATTCTACAGCTAACTCCTCATTACTATATCTATTATTTAAAATTTTTTCTGTTCTATTTTCAGCCTTTCTAGTATTTATTAGTTCTTTTAGTACTTCTTCGTTTACAATTTGCTCTTTATTTATATTTTCTTGATAGGCTCTTAAAAAACCATCAGAAGTATAAATAAGCATTAGTCTTCCAGTTTTTTTATAAAATTCATTAAGTAGTCTATAGTCTCCACCTTTCTTTTCTCCTAAAATTTTTATAAACCAATCTTCTTTTGTATCATCTGTAACAAAAATAATATCCTTCTTATTTCCTTGAGCATATTTAATCATAGAATAAAATATATAATAATCACCATTTTCTTCTTTATCAGAATCCATATATCCTGGTGGTATTTTATTTTGGATTCGATTTAACCCTTCTTTTTTCATCTCTTCGTATTCATCGCCAGTAATTTCATCTCCAATTGAACCATTGAATAATTCATATATTAATTTTTCTACAATTTCTTCACTCGCATTTTCTTTCTTACTTACTTTTTCATCTTTTATTGTTTTATAAATTTCATCACAATATTTACTTAATTTTTCAAGTACTTCATCTTTACATTTTAATTGCTTAGTTGCGGTATTCTCAATAGCACTTTTTAACTTAGCAAAATGATTTTCAGTTTCATTAAGTAAGTCATCAAAAGATTTATACGTATCTGTAATAACTTTTTTCTTATTCTTGAAATATTCATATGCAACTTGATATGGTATCCACAATCTATCCCTAACTGCTTTTAATGTCTTATATAATTCATTTCTTGTTTCACTTGAGTATCTATAAAAGTTTAATAATATATTTGTATCTATTACTATTAAACCATTTTTCCAAATTTCTTTATATTCTTCATCTGAATATTTTGAATATCCTTTAAATTCTTCTGTCATAGTCTTTCCCATTATATTTTACCTCTTTTTGTTATAATTGCATGAATTATAACATATTTTTTTTTAAAATTATATGTTTTTTTATAAAATTATTATCTTTGTGTTACGAATTAATTTATAATAATTTATTTTAATTATTTTTATTTAAACAGTTAACTAAACAAAGCGTCAATTTTTGCTTAAATCTGGGCAACTCTACATTTCACCTCGACCAGTAAAAAGCTTGAAATCGTTTGATTTCAAGCTTTTTATTTTAATGTTTCAAAAAAATTCTTTTAAAGAAATTTAAAATCTTTCTATACCATGTTGTATTCTTTGTCTCAACTAATGCAACTTCGTCTTTTGAATCATTTATATTATTATCATAAGATTTATTAAATATATTATCAGGATTATATTTTAGATATTTTTCTTTTTCAAGCTTTTCTTGATTCTGCTGTAACAAGTTCTTTAATATTTCTTTTTGCTTAGCTGTAGCAAAATAGTCTCTAAATAACGAAACTAATATAGCATTTGCCTTTCTGGAAATATTCTGTTCAGCCAAATCAATATTTGGATTTATTTTAAAATCGTACTCTTTGTCTTTATGTTTTTTGTAAAAATCAATCTTTTCTTTTGGGATCTTTTTATATTCATCTTCAGAAAAATGATTGATAATTTCTAATACTTCTGTATATGCTTTTGCATATGAATTATTCATCTTTTGTTACTCCTTCTTCATTTCTTTCATTAGATAAAACATTTTCAACTCTATCCATTTGCTCTACTTGTTCTATGTCAAGCCCATTACTTATTGCATTTTTTACGATATCTTTCATGGAAATATGTTTACCTTGTTTAGCTTCTTGCTTTTTTATATCTTCATCAATTCCAATTTCTCCGTTTTTAAATCTTGAAAAATCTAATTGTGATGGAATTGCATCAAAAAAATTTTTTCTTCTGCTAATGCTCCTGTATATCTATCAATAAAATCATCTACAATTTCTTTAGATTCAGCATCGGTCTTTCCATTTAGTAACATCGTTCTCAAATTTTCTGTTTCATTTTCAGTTAATTCTGTTTTTCCTAATATTCTTGAATTTTTCATTTCTTCTTGTCGGTTTACCTTACTTCATCCTCTTCATTTTCCCCTAATATATTACCTTGTCTTTGTTTTTCTTGGTTTATTCCTTCTTGAATCGCTGTTTTTATTAAGGCTGTTAAATGTTCTGGCTCCGGATAATCTTTCTTATCTAATGCTGCTAATACAAATTTATCTCTAATACTATACCTCCTAATTTTGCCATTCTCATCTGTAACTCTAGAAAGTTGATCTAATAACATTGAAATATCCATCGGAAATCCATGTTCTTTTGCATAAATATCAGCAAATGCTAAAGTTGTTCTTGTATTTCCATCTCTAAAAGGATGTACTCGCCAAATCTTTGCTAGCCCCTGCGTAAATTCTGAAGCAATTTCTTCTATGTTTTTTCCTTGCCAACTAGTATTGTTTAAAACATCTAACGCCGAATCTAATTCTTCTGAAATTTCCTTTGGCTCAGCATAATGTAAACTTAATCCTGGTATCACAACTTCTATTTTTTCAATTGGAACTGACCTAAATTCTCCAGCCCAATCAAAAATATCTCCAAAAATATGCTTATGTATTGTTTTTAAAAAATCTGCATCATATCTCTTTTTAAAAGCTTTATTTACATCAATTAGTTTTACAAATCCTATATCTTTTTCCGCCTTATTTAAATCATCATATTCTTTTATTCCTAATTTATTTTTTAGCGTTCCATTTTCCTGTATATATGGGTCTTTCATAACTATTCTCCTTCTTTATTTTTATTATATTTATCTATAATTCTCTTTTGAAGCTCTTCCAATTCAATCTTTCCATCAACATAATCTTTAGTTAAATTTAAAGTTTCATCTGTTGGTACTTCTGCCCCTGATATAGAAATCGCTAGTGCTTTTTTTACTAATTTTATTCGATCTTTTCTAGTTGTTTTATCTATAGAATATTCCATCTTTTTCATCCCTTCTTACATTTATTTTTATAAATTACGTATATTATATCAGATTGCTATAATTTTTTATATACAAATATTTAAATATTCTTGTTTTTTATTACGCTTATTCATATAATCTTTGTAAACAATGAAAAAGGAGTAAATTATGGAAGAAATTTTTGACGTTTTTAACGAAAAAGGCGAATATTTAAACAAAACGGCAAGTCGAGAAGTTTGCCATACTAAAGGTCTTTGGCATAAGGCTGTAGCAGCTTTTATCATTAATTCTAAAGGTCAAGTTTTATTACAAAAACGTAGTCCTAATAAAAAACTATGGCCTAATTGTTGGGATATAACTGCAGGTGGTCATGTTCTAAGTGGAGAGTTTGGCTTTCAGTCAATTATTCGCGAAGTAAAAGAAGAACTAGGTATTAATTTAATAAAAAATGATATATTATTCATTGGTAGTTCAATTTCTGTTAATGAAAAAGGAAATATTATTAATAAACATTTTAATGAATATTATATAGTGAACAAAGATATCGACATTTCTAATTTAACACTTCAAGCAGAAGAAGTTTCAGAAGTTAAATGGGTTAATAAAGATGAGATTATTAAAAAAGTTAAAAATCATTATGATGGTATAACAGATAAAGAAGGTTGTTGGGAATACTTGATTAAATATTACGAATGGTTCGATAAGCAGTAGGCTTAATGATGGCTCACCTACATACCTACTTCTTGCCATAAAGCAAAATAAAGCAGATCAACTTATAGCTACATTACCTGATACTTCTTCTTTTATAGCAAAAGAAAAAGAAGTTCCTGATGCTTTAAAAAGCTTCTCTAGAGAAAGAACTTGAAACATCTTATAATGACTTAAGTATTGCTACTTAGGAAAAAAATTGTAACCATTATGCGGTCAGTTATTATTTTCAAAAAGAGACATAGAAAACGTATATTATTTGTAACTAATAACCTATCCCCCTCATAAAATATTCGATAAATGATTCTATACAATTATCTATATCGAATATTTTTTTAGTTCTTTTCTTTTTAATAAAAATGTGATATCTTGTTATAATAATTACATTAAGGAGTATTATGAAAGTAAGTAAAGATATAAAAGATTCAAAATTTAATATAAAAATACTGGGAATTTCTCTTCACGAGATCCTTTGGTACTTTATTTTATTCAGTATTGCTGGTCTTATACTTGAAACGGTATACTGTTATCAAACTACCGGCGTATTAGAAAGTAGAAAAGGTTTAATTTACGGACCATTTTGCCCTATTTATGGTATTGGTGCAGTTTTTTTAATAGTTTTATTAAATAATTATAAAGACAATCCAATAAAATTATTTTTATATGGAATATTATTAGGTAGTATCTTAGAATATGTCTTAAGTTTTGCTTTAGAAGCATTATACGGTACTCGATTTTGGGAATATTCTTATCTAAGATTTAATTTAAACGGTAGAATTTCTCTTGTATATTCTTTATTTTGGGGAATTCTAGCTATTTTCTTAATAAGATGGCTTAAGCCATTAGTAGATAAAGTAATTGATAAATTAACAAATAGACTAACATTAACGATAGAAATTGTAGTTGTTTCCTTTCTAGTATTTGATTTATTTGCAACAATATATTCCATTTCTATTTACAAAACAAACGCTATAAATAAATATTATAACTTACCACCTAAACCTTATGGTAAAATAGAAACATTTATAAAAAACAATATATTTTCTGACAGCTATATGAAAAGAAGTTTTCCAAATTTACGCTTTATAGATAGCAATGGTAATGAAATTTATATAAGAGATATTTTATAACTTACAAAAGTAGCCTTTACAGCTACTTTTTTTGTATATACTTAAATTAAAAAACAAAAAAGGGATTTCAGGAACGTCCCTAAATCCCTAGGAACATTCCTAAATTTCCCACAAAGGGGCTCCCACAAAACGTTCCTAAATCTCTAAATATTATTTTGGTAAAATGATTTTTGTTTTTTCTTTATTTCTTTTATATAGTGTTATTTTATTACCCATTATTTGCACTATTATAGAGTCTGTTTGTAATGAAATCTCTTCTGCAATATCTTTTATTGGTGCTTCAACACTTTCTAATACTTTTATCTTTATTAGCTCTCTTGCTTTTAGAGCATCTTTTACTTGCTTTATTAAATTATCACTTATTCCCATTTTGCCTACTTGAAAGATTGGTTCTATATGATTTGATAAACTTCTTAAGTAAGCACGTTGTTTACTTGTCATAGTATTACTCTCCTTTATAAATCTATGTATATATTTTAATATATTCTTACTTTTTTATCAATATTTTAATTTATTTTACACAAATTTTTTCTTTCATGTTTTCAAACTTACTATCTCCTATTCCACTTACATTTTTTATATCCTCAATCGTCTTAAATTTACCATTAAGTTTTCTGTATTCTATTATCTTTTGTGCTGTAGCCTCACCTACACCAGGAATCTCTTCTAACCCACTTTGGTCTGCAGTATTTATATTTATTTTTTCATTTTCCTTGCTTTTAATATTTGATATTTCATCTTCTATTATTATGTCATCACCGGCTTCGTCTGTTACATATTCTTTTTGTAATACCTTTTCTTCTCCATTTATTTTTTCATCATTAATTCTTGGAATATAAATTTTTTGCCCATCTTCTAATTGATATGCTAAATTTATTTGAGAAATATCAGCATCTTCGGAAAATCCATTTGCCGCTTCTACAGCATCTGCAATTCTACTACCTTCTTTTATTTCTACCACACCTTCATTATTTACTGCTCCTGTAACATGTATGAATATTTTTGAAATATCTTCTTGTTCTTGCTCGATATTTGTTTCATTTTGTAACATATTATAATTATCTAGCTCTGTATATTCATTTTCTAGATTGTTACGCGTATAAAAAAAGACGCATAAAAAGATAATAATTATTATAGAAATAATTACAATTATTACTTTATTATCCTTTAAACTAAACTCGTTCATTTAACCTCCTATTCTATTTTACTAATTCAATAAAAAAAGATTGAAATTTGTCGAAATATAATATATTATATATATATTCTTATAAAGGAGTAAAAATATGAAATTCAAAAAATTTATTTTATGCTTAATGGCTTGTATTTTAGGTTTATCAATCCTACTACCCGTAAGAACTTTTGCAGATAACAACAACTTAAATATCAATGCAGAATCTGCAATCTTAATTGATGGTGATACAGGAAAAGTTTTATATGAAAAATCAGCAAATGAAAAGCGCGAACCCGCAAGTACAACAAAAATCATGACAGCATTACTAACATTGGAAAACTGTGATTTAAATGATATTGCAACTGTTACATCAGAGGCCATAACTTCTGTTCCATCAGGATATTCTACAGATTTATTAAAAATGGGAGAAGAATTATCTATAAAAGATTTACTATATGCCTTATTGCTACCTTCTTCTAATGAAGCAGCTAATGTTTTAGCTATACATATAGCTGGAAGTATAGATAGTTTTGCTGCTATGATGAACACACGAGCAATAGAATTAGGTTGTAAAAATACACACTTTGTAAATCCAAATGGAGTACATGATGATAACCACTATACAACAGCTTATGATTTATCGGTTATTGCAAGGGAAGCAATGAAGAACAATACATTTAGACAAATTGTATCTACCGCATCATATACTTTACCTAGTTCAAATAAATATTCTAGAATTGATAGGACTCTTATAACAACAAATGATTTAATAAAAAAGCAAAGTAAAAATTATTATGAATATGCAGTAGGAATAAAAACAGGATTTACTACACCGGCAGGAAATTGCCTAGTATCTTCTGCAACAAAAGATGATAAAAACTTAATTTCTGTTGTACTAAAATCTCGTACAGATAATGATAGATATAACGATGCAAAAACTTTATTTAATTACGGATTTGATAACTTTTCTAAGAAAGATATTGTAAAAACAGGAGACATTGTAAAAACAATAGATGTAAAAAACGCAACTTCTGCTACAAAGAACTTAAATTTAGTTGCTGAAACAGGTGTTAATACAATTGTTACTAATGATAAACTAAATGATACTATAGAGCCACAAATAACTTTAAATGAACAATTACAAGCACCAATAAAAAAAGATACAATAGTTGGTACAGCAACATATACTATAGATAATATTCAATATACTATTAATTTAAAGGCTGGAAATGATGTAAAGAAATCTTATGTTTTATATATAGTAATTGCAATAGCTATTATTGCTTTAATACTTATATTATTTGAAAAACCAAATAAAAAGAAGAAGCAAAAAGGTAGAAGAAGAAAATCAACTGTTAGACCAACAGGATATTATAAAGCAAGGTAATTAAATACCTTGCTTTTCTTTCGTATAAAATATTTAATTTAATTTTTTCCATAAATCTTCTAATTTATAATGTTCTCTGTCTGCTTCTGTAAATATATTAACAATTACATCTAAATAGTCCATTAATATCCAAGAATTTGAGTTATATCCTTCTATTTTATGTGGATGAATATTTTCGTTTTCTAATTCTTCTTCCACATTGTCTGCTAATGCTTTTATATGTGTTGTAGATGTTCCACTTGCTACAACCATATAGTCTGCTAAAGAACTCTTTTCTCTTATATCTATAGTTTTTACATCTATAGCTTTCTTTTCGTCTAATATTTTTACTATTTTATTTAATAATTCGTTTTCCATATTTCCTCCTAATAATCTTGTCCAATTGTTATGGTAAAGTCTACGTCTTCTGTATCTTTACCTGTTTCTGTCTTAGCATTTTCTTTTATTACATTTTTTACTTCTGTAACTGTTTCGCTAGTTTGTTTTGTTCTATTTGTTATCTTTGTTTGTTTAACTTTTGATTCTGTATTACCTACTTTTAAAATATTATATCCTTTTTCTTTATATTTATTTACAACTTCTTCTAAGTTACTAAAATCGCTTGTTCCATTTAAAATTTGAAGTCTTGGCATTTCATTTGTTACTTCATCTTCTGTAGGACAATCAAAGAAATACTGTGCAATCATAGCTTGTGCCTCTTCATCATCTGTTAAATATAGCCATACACCATTCATTTCTTTTGGTTCTCCTGGTAAAGTTGCTGTTTTTAAATTATCTGTAGAAAACTCTACTGCATATGGAATATAATCTTTTATGGTTTCTAATGGTATATTTGTTTCTATATTGTTATTAGCTATATCAATTAATTCTCCAATTTTTGATATGTTACTTAATTTTAAAGTTTGTTTTAATAATGCTGATATAAAGTCTCTTTGAGTTCTCATTCTTCCTGTATCTTGAGTTCCATAAGATGAAGGATATGTAGTACCGTCATTATTATGTCTAAATCTTAAAACCTGTTCTGCTTGATCACCATTTAACTTTTGTAATCCTTCTTTTAAATTGATGTGTAAATCTTGGCTAGTATCATCATATTTCATATCCATTGGTACATAAAATTCTACTCCACCAATTGCATCAACTAGTTCCCTTAATCCTTTTGTGTCTATTACAACATAATATTTTAAATTTAATCCTGTTAATTCATTTACTTCTTTTAAAATCTTTTCTGAATTTTTACCTTGATATACAGAATTTATTTTGTCATAAGCAGTTGCCTTTTTAGGGTTATTACCTATAAAAGTATCCCTTTGAATAGATACTAAAGATGCTTTTTGTGTATTAGGATCATATTTTCCGATCATTATTGTATCTGTTAAATTTAAGCTTTCACCTAATATTAGAAATTCTATATCTGTCATATTTTTTCTTGTTTCTTCTGTTTGTCCAACTAATGTAGCAAGTAGTCCTTTAAGACCGCCACCATTCATTACAACTTTACTTGTAAATACTCCTGCTAAAATAATTAATATTACTACTATGAATAGTATTACTCTTTTTGCAACTACACGTTTCTTTTTATTTTTTTGTTTGCTTGATATATTTGGTTTTTTCACATTATTTATTCTATTATTTTTTACTGGTCTTTTTGTATTATTTACTTTTTTTCTATTTATATTTCCATTATTATTATTTTTCATATGTTTACTTGCCAATTTTTTCACTCCTATTATAAGATATAACACATAGTATAGCAAAAAAATAATTAAACTTCAAGAATTTACTTGAAGTTTAATTATTTAAAAGAATAACATTAATAGTAAATTATTATTATATAGAATTGACGCTATATATGATGTCTTAATTACTAATTGTAATTCTTGTACATTTACAAATGATAATATTGCAAGAATTATATAAATAATTAATAGTCCTTCTATAAGACCATAGATAAATCCTCCTAATTTATCTAATTGTTTTATTATCGGTAATGATGCAATTGCTCCAAATATAAATTTTAAGAAAAACATTATAATATTAATAATTATAAATAATACTATTATAACTATTAAATTAATAATAACTTCTGCTATACTTTTAGCAATTACATTATTTGTATTTTCTTTAACAGTTTCTACTTGTTTATTTATAGAATCTAATATAATATTTGGTTCTGTACTTGTTTCTTCTGCATTTTCATCTTTCGAATTTAAAGAATTTTCTATCGTACTTGTTAAATTATTATAAATGTCTGTATGATTTATAATTATTGCTGATACAGGCTTAAACAATATTAATGAAAGCACTAATGATATTACTATAGAAAGTAATCTAACAATTACTCCAGTTAATCCTCTCTTTACTCCAAAGAAGATACAAATTGCTAATATTAAAATAACTATAATATCTGCTATAATATTCATTCTATCCTCCTATAAATTTACAATCTCAATTTTATCTGAATAAACAATACCAGCTATTCCTTCACCTAAAATTATATCGTTTATTTCTGTAGATGAATTATATCTTTTTATTAACCAACCACTTGTATTTATAAAATCAACTTCTGTCCCTAAGTTTACTGCAATTACATCTCCTACAGCTTTTAGACTTGTTGCTACACCATCTATATTATATATATTATTTTTTCCACTTGAAATATTAGTTATCTCTACATCTATATTTGCAAATAAACCAGCTGACTTTTCTGTTATACATACAACGTTATCTTTTAAATTAATATCTGAAAATGTATTTTTTGTATCAGAAATATCTAACAGCTTTTTATCTGAATTATTTTCTATAATATGCACTGAATCATCATACATGCAAATTAGTTTATTATTATCTTGATATTTTAGCTCTATTATTATTTCTTTTGATTCTGCTGGATAAATATATTCCACAGAATTAGATGGGTCGCTTTGTGCTTTTTCTATTGATATTATTTTTACATTTGATTGAATAAAACTTCCAGATGCATCTACTTCTCCATATGCTAAATATTTATTATCATTTGATATAGCCACATCTATTGCTGTCGTTTGTGATAAAAATGTTCTAAATAACTCTGTTCCTTCTGGATTATATGTTATTATAACATTATTATGGCTTGTCCCTGTAATTACTATAGAAACATAACCATTTTTATTTACAAATATATGCTCTATATTTCCTTCTATCTCTTTCTTCCAAAGTATATCTGTTCCAGATATAAGTTCTAGCTTTGAACCTTCATTTTCTGCCATTGCCAAGAACCTATTTTCTGTATCATATATACAATTACTAATCTCGACTTCTAGTTCTTTTTCTTTTTTACCATTTGTAGAATAAACACTTAGAATACTTTTATTTAATATTCCTATATAATTGTTATAAGCTAAAATATTATTACTTTCTATTTGTGATGGTAGTTCAATTACAGGTCCATTATTTTCTTCTATATTTTTTCTAAAAATATACCTGTCAACATTATCCCTAAAAGTCTTATTTAGCATATATATACTTGTAAGTATTACTAGTATAATTATTGCAACAACAATGGTAACAATAATTGCAACCTTTCTCTTATTTAAATTTCCTTTGTGTTTCGTATTTTTATACTGATTAAAGCTAATTAATTGCATTCTTTTCTCCTTTGATTTGTTCCCATTCTTTTTCTTTAAATCCCTTTAAAATTAAAGTATCTGATATAAATAATGGTCTTTTTATTAGCATTCCGTCTGATGCTAATAGTTCATAAATTTCGTCTTCTGACATATCTTTTATTTTTTCTTTAATATTAAGTTCTCTATATTTCATTCCACTTGTATTAAAGAACTTTCTTACGTCTAATCCTGATTTAGGTATCCATTTTTTTAATTCATCTTTTGTTGGTGTTTCTGTTACTATATTTCTATCTACATACTCTATATTACTTTCATCTAGCCATTTCTTGGCCTTTTGACATGTTGAACATTTTGGATATTCTATAAATAAATTTTTCATTTTCCTTTCCACCTCTTTTTGTATTTAAATCTTATCATAAAAAGAAAAAAATATAAACATATTTGTTAATTTTTTTAGTGATTGGGGACGTTCCTTTTTTCCCTATTTTTATGTTATAAATATTATTAGAAATAAATTTTTAACGTCTTGTTCTGCAATTACATCTGCATAATACATTTTACCTTTTATATAGAAAAACATGAGCTTTATATCAAAAAGCTCATGTTTTTTCCTATCTTTTTCTTCTTCTAATTTGCCATATAACTATTCCTATAATAATTATCACTAATGGTAAAATAAATATTATACTTCTTATTATTAAATCTTCTTTTTGTGTTGCTGTATATGTTACATATTCGGTTTTCTTTCTAATTGTAACTGCTGGATCTCTATCTGCTAAATATGATACTGTATTTAATAATATATCTGAATTACTTCTAAAATTAATTGCATTTATTGATTGTGTTCCTGTAGAAGCTTTCATTGTAATTTGTGAATCAGAAACAAATAAATTATCTGCAAATATTATAAGTTTTGATTCTTTATCTTCTCCTAATGTTTTTGTTAATTCTTCGCCTATAGGAAATGTTCCTGTTTCTTCACCTTCTTGTGCAGAAGTATCTGTTATACTTTGATCTATTCTATAGTATGATGCATCTGATGATTGTATTATTGGCTCTGCTGTAACTCCTAAATTTTCTAGTTCCTCATCACTCTTAAATTCTAATCTTGTTGCATTAAATAAAATTATATATCCATCTGATATGTCTTCTGTAACTTTATGTGTTGATAGGCTTGGCAATATAAAATTTTGTGTTCCTGGCAACATTCTATCTGAATCTGTTTCTCTTACAATTCCGTTTCCAACACTTACACCATACATATCTAAAACTCTCTGAACATTTGTAAGCTCTGTTGTTTTTGCATTACTTAACCATAAAATATTTCCACCATTATTTATATAGTTTATTATTTGTTCTGTTTCTAAATCTGTAAAATCTTCAGTTGGTGTTGCAATTACTAACACATCACAGTCTTCTGGAAATTCTGTGGTTAATAAATCTAAATCTGCCACATCAATAACATCATTTTGTAAGTATTGTTTTGCAAGGGACATATTATCTACCATTTCCCCATGACCTGTTAAGAAATATGCTTTAGGTTTATCTGCTGATGTTGTTTCTATTATTGCGTTTGTTACTTTTTCCTCTGTTAAATCTGTTGTTTCTCCTGTTGTATAATTATAACTACTTAAATCATAGGCTGATATCGTTTTTGATCTTTCTGGAGATTGCACTACAATTGCAGATTCGCTATCTGATATATCATATTTTTTTAATAAATCTGGTCTTTGTGTACTATCTACAACTTCTACTTTTATATTTGGATTTATTGCATTGTATTGTTTAGCAAAATCGATGATTGTTGTATTTTCATCTGCTCCGAAGAAATAAAGTGTTACTTCTTGGTCTATATCTTTTACTTTTTCTTTACTCTCTTCTGAGACAGAATATAATTTTTCTTCTGTAAAATCTAGTGTTGGTAGATTTAATTTTTCTGCCAATATATTTATAGCTATATATACTACAACCAGTAGAGCTACTAATAATACTACTCTGGTTGTATCTGCTATCCATTTTTTCTTTATTATTTCGAAAAACTTCTTCACTGTTATTCTCCTTCCTTTATTTAACACTTTTTCTTCTTTGTATAACTATAATTGTTAATAATATAAATAATACTGTATAAGAAAGAAATGCTACTACTTCCGTACAAGCTATTTGACCATTTCCAAATCTATTAAACATATTCATTAGACCTAATGGTTCTAAACTTTGGCTAAGATAAGGAGTTCCAATCCATGTTATTACGTAAAACGCTATTGAGATAATCGCTGCTATTACTTGATTTTCTGTAATACTTGAAGCAAACATACCAAATGATATTAGTGCTGCTCCTAATAATATAAATCCAAAAACTGTTACAAGTGATGTTTTAATATTTGGATTTCCTAAAAACATTAAAATTATATAATATGTAAATGTTAATAATACTGCTATTAAAAGAACTATTAATGCAGCAAAGAATTTTCCTAAAACAATACTTGTTACACTTCTTGGTGCTGTTAATAATAGCTGTTCTGTTCCATCTTTTCTTTCTTCTGAAAAAGTTCTCATTGTTAATAATGGCACTATCATTATTAATATTGTTGATAATGAATAAAATATATTACTAAACATCGTTGATCCTGTTACTAATACTTCTGAATAGAAAAATAAACTTGCCATTAATAAAAATAGTCCCACAAAAACATATCCTATCGGAGATAAGAAATATGTTCTAACTTCTTTTTTTATAATTGCCCACATTATTTTTACCTCCTTTTTTATTCTTCTTATTTTCTTGTTTTTGCTCTTTCTTTTCTATTTTTTCTTGCTTTTTTTGTTCTTCTTTTTGCTTCTTTTCTTCTTCCATCTGTTTTACTTTTTCTTCTTTTTCTTTCTCGTTTTTCTTAATTAAGTCCATAAAAGCTTCTTCCAATGTTATCTCTGGCTTTTTAAGCTCGAATATTGTAATACTCTCTTTTGCCAAATCTGAGAATATTGTTTTTCTTATATCATAATCTTTTTCTGGTATTATTCTATATTCTTTTGTATTATCATCGTTTTTCTTTATTAACTCTATTTTCTTTGCACCATTAATTTTTAAGCTTTCTATTTTATTTTCTTTATCTTCTACTATTATATTTATTGCATTTTCTACATTTACTGTATCTTCTAAATGTTCTGGTGAATCTACTGCAACTATTTGTCCTTTATTTATTATTATTACCTTTTCACAAATTTGACTAATTTCAGATAGTATGTGTGAACTTATTATTAAAGTATGATTTTTTCCTAATTTCTTAATAAGGTTTCTTATTTCTATTATTTGTTTTGGGTCTAATCCTACTGTTGGTTCATCTAATATTATTATTTCTGGATTACCTACTAAAGCTCCTGCCATACTAACACGTTGCTTATATCCCTTTGATAAATTCTTTATAAGTACTTTTCTTACATTTTGAAGCCATGTATCTTGTATCGCTTGTTCAACACTTTCCTTAATTTTGTCTTTTTTTACTCCTTTAAGTTCTGCCATGTATGTAACAAATTCTTTTACTGTCATATCTTTGTACAAAGGAACTCCTTCTGGCATATATCCTATACATTTTTTAGCTTTTTTTGTTTTTTTAGAAATATTGTAACCATTAATTATAACTTCTCCTTCTGTTGGTTCGATAAATCCTGTTAAAATATTCATTGTTGTACTCTTTCCTGCACCATTAGGTCCTAAAAGACCTACTATCTCTCCATCGTTAATTTCGAAGCTAATGTTATCTATGGCTTTGAACTTTCCATACCTTTTTGTAACATTTTTTACAGTTATCACCGATTCTTCCTCCTTTTACAAATATACGTAAATATTATCACTTAAGATTTTAAATTTCAATATAATTTATAAGAATAGCTTTCGTTTCACAAAAAATTTACATTTTGAACTTTAAGGACAGGAATTAAAATTCAATTTGTTTAAATATCCAATCTCTTGCATGGCATAATTTGGAGCACATATAAAAAGGAATCTATAGCATTTAGCTATGATTCCCTTTACCTTATTTTTTATTTACTTTCCTTTGTTTTTTAGTTAATACTACTGCATATCTTAATGTTATTGTCTCTAATCCTACTAATCCTATTAATGCAAGTATTAACCCTATTGGTAATTCTCCAGTTTCTACACTTATGATTACATTTGCATTTGATGTATTATCTTTATCATTGTTATCTACAAATCCTGGTACATTTCCTGTT
>JAHAKD010000001.1 GCA_018371855.1 Clostridium sp. | reverse complement strand
AAAGATTAAATTCACTGAAAGAGTACTTATTACCTCTTTTAATGAATGGACAAATTAATGTAGATGATATAGAAATTTAGTCAGATAAATTGTGATTTAGTTAATAATATAGATATGAAAAGCAGGAGTGATACAAATGAGTAATTTTGAAGAATTTTTAATTGAATTTGAAAAATATCTTGAAAAGAAATACTGGGAATTTAAAAAATATGAAATAGAAGATTCCTTTCTATATGATATTGAAGAAACTGTAGTTGTTCTAATAGAAGGAAAAGAAGAATTTTCAAAAGAACATATCATATGTAGGGAATTATTAAATCTAAAAAACGAAAAAGATTATAACTACTCTGATATAAAAATAAAACCTTTCTGCTCAAAATATATAAAAGAATGGGTAACTTTCTATCCATTTAAGGGCGAAATAACCGAAAAACTAAAATCAATAGATAAAAAGCAATCATCTTTAAAATTACTTGAAAGATACAAAAAATGGAAAGGCTATAGAGTTGTAATTGCAGGTTTTGAATTAGAAGATAATAATGAAAAAGGATATGCTCTTGTTAAAGTTCCTTCTATTGGTGGTGTTGTAGAATTAAGAGAAATTGCAAAATATTTATTAAATGCTTATATAGACTTTACAATAGAAAATCCTTTGGCTAATATAGAAAATGAGAGAGTAATAAAAATCACAAATACCTTTGAATTTATGATAGATACAACTATGGCTAAGATATTAAATGAAAGATATATAAAAAAATATTCGATAGATAGTTTAAGAAAAGCAAAAGAAATAGTAGATTTAAAAGGATTTTGGACAAGTGTTTATCTAAAAGATAAAAAAGAAATACCTTATGACTTATTTAACAATTTAGAAAATGGAAAGACAGAGAATATAGGTATAATCTATGATATTTATACAGATAATATGAAGTCAAGAATAACAAAAATAGAAGATTTTGATAAAGAATACTATTATGTATCAGTAGTATATGCTGATGATTTAGACTCATATGACTTCTATAATTATTTGAGTGATGATAAATCTGTTAAAACAGGAGATAAAGTGCTTGTAAATAGGGCAGGAGATGATGTTATAGCATTGGTAACAGAAGCAAAATATTATTTAGGTTCTGAAGTACCTTTTCCTGTAAGTAGAACAAAATCAATTATAAAAAAGATAGAAAATGATGAAGAACTGCAGAAATATGGATATAAATCTGAAGATTTCGCAGACTATGAATTTTATAATGATGAAAATGATGACGATGATGAATCTGAATACTATCATTATTTCTATTATATCGTAACAACATTATGCGACAAACAAGAAATAGCAGATAGAATTTCTAAGACACTAATGGAGAAAAAACTAGTTGCAGGAAGTCAAATATCTAAAGTTAAATCAGATTATTGGTGGGGAGGAAAAATAGAAACAAAAGAAGAATTTAAGCTGGAGTTTAGAACAAGGTCAGATAAAATAAATGAAATTGTAGAAGTAATAAAATCAATACATGATTATCAAATTCCTGCTATTTCAAAAACAGAAATAAAATGCTTGACAGAAGAAATGGAAAAATGGATTGATGAGAGTGTAGAATAAACTGAAATAAGGTGATAAATAAATGATTTACATTACAGGTGATACTCATGCAGATTTTTCTCGATTTAATGAAGAAAAATTTATAATACAAAACCAAATGAACAAAGATGACTATGTTATTATTTGTGGTGACTTTGGAGGAATATGGAATTATATAACAGAAAGTATGTATGAGAAGCAATGGCTAGATTGGTTAGATAATAGAAATTTTACTACATTATTTGTAGATGGTAATCATGAAAATTATACAAGATTATATAATTATCCAGTAGAAGAATGGCATGGCGGTAAAGTCCATAAAATAAGAGATTATGTATTACATTTAATGCGTGGAGAGATATTTGATATAGATAATAAAAAGTTCTTTGCCTTTGGAGGAGCTAGATCACATGATATACAAGACGGAATATTAAATTTAAATGAAGAAGAAAAAATATATGAATATAGAAAAAGAGGAGCATTTTTCAGAGTAAGAGATTATTCATGGTGGGATTTAGAACTTCCAAGCGAAGAAGAAATGAAAAGTGGAATAAAAAATCTAGAAAAGGTAGATTATAAAGTCGATTATATTATATCTCATTGTTGTCCTACAAGTGTACAAGCTATTCTAAGTGGAGGAACATATAAAAAAGATTATCTAACAGATTATTTGCAAGAAATATCAGAAAAATGTGATTTCAAGAAATGGTATTTTGGACACTATCATGATAATAGACAAGTCAATGCTCAATATGTTTTATTGTATAAAGATATAATTCCTTTAGAGTTTAAAAGTATATTTGAATAAAATATTTCAAAAAAATATATAATATATTGATAATGTACACATAATATGTTATAATATACATATAATATATCATGGAGGTGATATTATGGCTACAATAAATGTTAATGTAGATGAGAAAGTAAAAGAACAAGCGAAGGAAACTCTTGAATATTTAGGAACAAATTTTACAAATGTTATCAATATGTTATTAAGACAAATAATCTTAACTGAAAGCATTCCATTTGAAATAAAAGTACCAAAGTTAAATGCTGAAACTATAAAAGCTATTGAAGATGCAGAAAAAGGAATAGGATTAAGCAAAGGATATACTGATCTAGATGAAATGTGGAAAGATTTAGAGAAAGAGGATTGATAAATTTGCTAATAGTAAAATATACTAATTTGTTTAAAAAAGACTATAAATTAATGAAAAAAAGAGGACTTGATCTAAAACTATTGAAAGAAGTTGTTGATATGCTTGCTAATGATCAAACATTGCCTGATAAGTATAAAGACCATTATTTAGTAGGAGAATACAAACGGATATAGGGAATGCCATATACAACCTGATTGGCTTTTAATATATAAAATAGATAAAGGTGAATTAGTATTAACAGCATATAGAACAGGTTCACATTCAGACTTATTTTGAAAAAAAAAAGCGTTATTGATTTATTACTATCAATAACGCTTTTAGAATTTTTTACTACAACATGATAGTTAAGTTAAAAATTAATACTATAGATTTTTAAAGAACGCAATACATTATTCCTCAAAACATCCCATAACTAACTGAGAACCGTCTACAAAACCATTCCTATAATACTTCTCATTCCAGTAAGAAAGATAATCCATAAAATTTTCATCAAGTTTATCTAATTGCTTTTGCACATATTTTTTATTCTCTTTAGGAACATTCTTTAAAATATTTTCACTAATTTCATCAAAATATATAAAATGTTTTTTATCTTCTTCAGTAAGACTATCAAAAACCTCCTGTTCTCTACAATTCAACCAATCTTTTAAAATATCATCATTTACTTCTCTAAAATTAACCATTTCATTTCCTCCTACACGTATATAATTTCATTTAAAACAATTTTTCAGCTCTATTTTTAATATCATTCATAGCTTGAACCCATTCCATTTGATGATGTTCTTTTAAGTATTCATTAACATTTTCAGATTCAGCAAACTGCTTTATAAGCACATGTACTCTTTCATTAGCACATTCATCGATATCTAACAAATGTTGTTTTAGAGTACCATCTATAAGTAATTCAGTGTATAATCCTCTATTAAAATCTTTTAAGTAATTTAATCTTAATCTACCATATTTTCCAATGTGTCCTTCAGGTTGCTTAGGCAAATACAAATCAGGAACAAAATAATCTCCTTCTTTATGATAAGTAATTTTATTCATAACTAAAAACCTCCAAAATAAATTTTAGTTTTCCCATTAATATCCAATTTTTATACGAACATTAGTGCAAAATCACTTGGGGAAAAGTTGGGGAAGAAATCCTCAAAAACTGTCCTCAAAATACACAAATGTTCAAATTTAATAAATCTTTAAAACTAGCATAAAATCAATAAAAACTTCAAATTTCACAAATTCACAATTACCAGAAATTTACAACTCATAACCCGAAGGTCTTAAAGTAACATATTTAATACAAAAAATCAAATATATTACAGAAAAAATGTTTTATCCCCATGCATTACTATAAAAAATATAGAATAACAAAAAAATGTCGAAAAAATTTCATTAATTTACAAATTTCGACAAATTTCGCAACAAAAGAATGCTATACTATCCGAGGGGGATAAATATGAAAAAACATAGTTCAAAAATAATAACAATTTTTTTTATCGTATTAACTATAATTTTTATAGGATTTAATGCATATGCTCATTCTGGAAGAACCGATGCAAATGGAGGTCATAGAGACAATAAGAACAAGAGTGGTTTGGGGAGTTACCATTATCATTGTGGAGGGCATCCAGCACATTTACATCCAAATGGAGTATGCCCATATTCATCAACAACAAAGAAAAGTAGTACATCATCTTCAAGTAGTAAAACGGCAACAAACACAAGTACCAATACTAATAAAGCTCAACCAACTTCAGTTGATGTAGAGCAAATAAAAATAAATGAAAATCTAGAAGAGTTAGATGTAGGAAACAGTAAATTGTTAACAATAACAATAACTCCTGATAATGCAACAGATAAGAATATCAAGTGGGAATCTAGCGATGACAACATCGCAGAAGTTACTTCCTGGGGTACGGTTGTTGCTAAGAAAACTGGTATAGTAACTATAACTGCGACATCAACTAATGGAAAAATGAGTAGTGTGGAAATAAATGTCAAAGAGAAAAAAGAAGAACAGAACACTACTATAATGACTTCATCAGTAAATAGTAGTAAGAATATTATTACCAACAATAATATAAATGATCAATCATCATCAAATTCTGTAGGAACAATATTAGGTTTAGGCATTTTAGCTGGAGGAGGTTATTTAGGATACAAAAAGTATAAAAAATCGAATTAAAGTGGAGATGATAATATGAAATTCGGAATGAGAAAACCAAGTATAAAAAAGAGTATTTCAGCAAGGACAAAAGGAAAAGCAAAACGAAGCATAAAAAAAGCAATATTTCCAGGCTACGGAAAAAAAGAAATGGGATGGATAAAAAATCCTAAAAAAGCAGCATATAATAAAATTTACAAAAAGGCTACTTTCAGCATATGGGATTTGTTCAAATAATAAATATAAACTTAGAAATTGTGATAATAGGTGTATATAAAAAAGTGTTATTTGGAAAAATACTAAATAACACTTTTTTTTAATGAGTTATAATTGTTTTAACATAATAAATATATAAATGAAATGCAATTATTTGCTGCCCTACTAAAATTCCACTTCCACCACATCCAAATCCCTAATCGCAGGATTATACAATTGATGTCCCATATAATCAAACCTAGAACCATGGCAAGGGCAATCCCAAGTCTTATCAAGATTATTCCAACTAAGTAAGCAACCTAAGTGTGTACAAATAGGTTTAACAGCGAAAATTTTACCATTAGCATCCTTATAACCTCCAATCTTTTGACCATTATATTCAAGCACATGCCCAGTATCATTTTCAAGCTCAGCAAAAACTTTTTCTGATACATGTGTAGAGCTACTGTCAATTTTTTCAAAATTTCCATCAGCTACATGTACCACATTATTATCTTCTTTTCTATTAATTGCAGAGTAGTTCGCATCAGTATTATTATCAATTTCGTTAATTCCAACAAAATTGACATTATTTACAACTTCTGTGCCAGCCTCATTTAAATCATTTTCATTCATTTCAACTTCAGGCACTTTAAACTTATTAATTACAAGCGAATTAGCGGTTTCTTTTATCATATTTCCAAGTTCAGCATTATTCTTAATAGGTTGCAATCTAGTAGCTTTAAATACATCTTCATATTCATTATCGCGACCTAAAATTTTATCAACAATAATATTAGCAGCAACATTAGAAGAAGTCATTCCCCACTTATTAAAACCAGTACCAATATACATATTAGGCATAAAATGAGAAAATTCACCAATATAAGGGATTTTATCAAGAGTAATACAATCCTCGGTATTCCATTTATATAAAACTTTACAATCAGGATAATATTTTCTAACCTCATCTTTCAAGATATTGTAAGCATTTGATAAATCTATTTTACTACCAGTCTTATGATCTGCACCGCCCAACTAACAACAACCTTTTTTCGTTAGAACCATTATAATTTACAAATCTATATGAAAAAGTAGGTTGTTCAGAATTTATATACATTCCATCAAAAGCTTTATCACCAATATCTACAGCAATTATATAAGATGTTGATTGGTACATCTTTAAAAAATAATATCCTAAACGATCAATAAAAGGATAATGACAAGCTAGTATTACATATTTTGCTCTAACGACATAATCTTTACATGATGCTATAAATTTATCATCATCTTTTTTTATATTTTGAACAAGCGTATCTGTATAAATTTCACCTGTACCTTTTGTAACCCTAAAAGAGTTGATGTGTTTATCAGAACTTTCTGTAAAAGAATTAATCGGAGAAGTAGAATTAATAGAATATGAATTATTAGGTTCAGTAGAATTAGAAGCAAAAAAATTGTTATTCCTATTAGATTCTATTAAGCTAGCATTACTCGAACTAACCTCAACCAATTCATCTTCAGTCGAACCAGCTCCAACCGAATTAGCACTGCTCGAACTATCTACAACTGGACTTGAGGCACTAGAAACAGAATCACATAAACTACCAATTCCACTAGAAGTAATACACTTTGCCAACCCATACGCATATTTTATAGGATTAAACTCAGCTTGATTTGGAAACTTAATAGCACCTAAAATGTCAAAGGGAAGAGGAGCAGATGTAACAAATTCGCTTTTAACACCAAGAGAATTTACAGCTTCATTTTCTAATTTGATTTTTTCTAATTCATCCAAATTATTGGTATAAACATAACTATCCTGTCTTTTAAAATCACAATCAATTTTTTCTTCATCAATTATTTTAGCAATATTTTCTATAGCATCTTGATTTGCATACAAATATTTCTGAGCCATAGATACACCTAAAGAGTCAATTAAATATTTATATATAAGATTATGCTGACTTGTTATTTTTGCAGTAGTGTGCCCAGTTGTTTTACTGGCAATATCAGGTTCTTTCTCTAAAATCACAACATTATATCCCTGCTTTGTTAAATAATAACCACAAGTAAGTCCAAAAATACCAGCACCAACTATACAAACATCAGTAGATATATCTTTTTCTAATTTATTAAAATTAGTCGAATTTTCTATAGAATCAAGCCAAAAAGAATTCATAAGATACCTCCATTAAATTTAGGACTAAACTTAGCCACGAAGTTTGCTAAGGTGCTAGGAGGTAAATGAAGAGATATAGACAAACCTACTTATACCTCTAGCTACCAAAGCTGTACTATATTAATAAAATATGTAGATTTAAAAAGTCTATATTAAAATTATGTACAAGAACATAAAAATTATTCGACAAATACGCTAGCTAAGTAAATATATTAAATTGAATATCTCAAGCACACAGAGCTACTGAAGACGCATTAGCAACCTAGCTAAGTAAATATATTTAATTAATTTAATAATAAATAAAAATAAACATACATTGAAATACATATTATTTTAGATAAGATTTTTAGTAAAAAATTTAGTGACGCGAAATTTTTTATAATAAGAAATATAAAAACAAAAAAATGAAAGTACCAGTGACGAAAAAAATAAAACAATGATACTTTCTTGAAATAAATCTTTTATCAGCAAAGAAAGAAAAAAATATATATGTCCTTTACTTTACATAATTATAACACAATAAAAATGCAAAGTTTGTAGAAAGCTGTCGGAAAAATCAAAAAAATAAAAATACATCAAAAAATTAAGATATAATATAATTCTATAGTTCGAAAATTGAAAAAATACTGCGAAAATTACAAAAAACATTAGAATTCACCTTGTAAATCGAGATATTCAAAAATAAAATATAAAAAATTTAATATTTTGTAGAAAATAGTCGAACTATATGTTATATTATTTATAGTAGGATTGGTGAAAGAATGAACAAAAAAAGCATAAAGATAATACTAATAGAACTTTTAATATTAATATTAGCAATTATTGGGGTAAATAGTAATCTAATGCAATATACACCAAGTTGTTTATTTTACGAAGTTACAAATCTTCAGTGTCCTTCTTGTGGGGGAACAAGGTGTGTAGAAAATATATTAAAAGGTAATTTTAAAGAAGCTTTTTTGTTTCATCCAATATTTTTTATAGCCATTTTTTATATATTACTTTGTAATATAGTATATTTAATTAACTTAAATAAGAAAAATAAAATTTTAACATGGATATATCCAAAGTATTGGTATACTGTAATTTTTGCTGTAATCCTAGTAGTATATGGAATACTACGTAACTTAGTCTAGTAAAAATAGCAGCCAAGGTTAAACAAAAAGCAAATAAATTAATAGACATTAAGTATTACATAAATGGTATGATTTTAAATAATAAAATCAGGTTTGCCCAAAAGAAAAATTTCCTAAGTGAGTTTAATAAAATAAAGGAGGATTTTTTATGGACGAAAACAACAAAGATGATGTTATCAAAAATAATCAAAATATAGAAGAAATAAAGAAGGATGCTGTGCCTAATCTAGCAGATAATATAACATCTAAGCTGGATTCTCGACCAGTAGATAATACAACATCTAAGACAGAGTCTCAATTAGCTACTAATACAGTTACAGAGAACAGAGTAAACATTGAGTCAACACCTAAACTAGAGGCAAATTCAACAACTCAGCCAGCACCTCAAGTAGTAAAAGAAGAGCAGTCAGATCAAAAACAAGAAAAAGCAAATAACAACAATGCAACAGTAAATCAACAACCAAAAGATAAGAAAGGATTTAGTATAGCAGCTTTAGTTCTTGGTATTGTTGCAATTGTACTTTGCTGTGTATGGTATATATCAATACCATGTGGAATTTTGGCAATTGTCTTTGGTGCTATAGGAGTAAAGTCAAGCAAAAGAGGTATGTCAATATCAGGAATTGTTACAGGTATTATTGGCATGATCATTTCTATCTGTATAATATTGATGTTAGTTATTTTTGGATTTGCAATAGGAATAACAGAGAGTATAAAGGATATAATTGATGATAATAACTATTCAGACTTTTATGATTATGACTATGATTACGATAGTTTTTATAATTTTTAACACTTAATATTACTAAAAAACAAGTACGGAATGAACGAAGTACAAGAGCAAATAATATTAAGGAATTAATTACGGTATTTATCAAATTAAATACATATATACAAAAAGAAAAAATAGGAGGGAGTTTTTTATGGACGAAAACAAAGAAAATGAAGTAAACAATGTTGAAAGCGAGGTAAATCAATCAACTAATACTACTGCAACAAATGATAAAAAAGGATTCTCAATTGCTGCATTAGTATTAGGAATAATTGCAATTGTACTTTGTTGTATATGGTATGTATCTATACCTTGTGGTATTATTGCGTTAATACTTGGAATTATAGGTTTAAAATCAAGCAAAAGAGGAATGTCAATTGCAGGAATTATTACAGGTGTTATTGGTATGATACTAAGTATTGTATTAGTAGTATCAGTTGTATTATTAGGTGTAAGCATATTTAATAGTACTAAAGATGCAATAGATAATAGTAACTATCCATCAAGCTATTACTATTATAATGACTAGGAATTAGTATACTATGAAGGATGAAGAAAAAGTTGCTCAAACCAAAGTGGTAAGGAAGAGCAATATAAAAAGTATAGTATAGTAGCTATTGCATTAGGAATTGTATCAATAGTTTTTCATATTTCGATTTTATGTGGAATTTTAGCAATTGGCCTTGGAGTCTTAAGTATGAAAAATGGAAGGAAAGTTCTTTCAACAATTGGAATTATTTTAGGAGCTATTGGTATTGTACTTACAGCTGCAATTACTATAAATGTATTATCATTCGTAGCTAGCAGTTCGCTTACTTTTATTATTTGAAAAGTTAAAACAAAAAACAAGCTTAAATTAATCGTTTAGGCTTGCTTTTTTATTTATATATTAGTTATTACGATTTTTAGCGACAAAAATTGAAGTATTTTATTGTACAAATAAATTTCTTTTGATATAATGAGCCATAGTATCATATACTGTATAAGTATATATATTCGAATGTCATAGCTACACATAAAAAACAATACATAAAGAATAATCATGACAGAATGGAGGCAAATATGTGCGAAAAAAATTGTATGGACGAAAAATTAGCTAATGAAATGAAAGAGCTACTTAAAAATTATTCTCAAGACAAATCAAATTTAATTCAAATTTTAAATGAAGTTCAAGAAAAGTATGGTTACATTCCAAAACAATCTCAAATTGAAATTTCTAATTATTTATCAATTCCAATGGCAGAAATTTATGGTGTCATAACATTTTATTCTCGTTTTACATTAGAACCAAAAGGAAAATATAATATATCAGTGTGTCTAGGGACAGCTTGTTTTGTTAAAGGGTCACAAGCTATATTGGATAGACTAAAGGAAAGATTAAAAATAGATGAAGGTGGGACTACTCCAGATGGTAAATTTTCTATAGATGCAACAAGATGTGTTGGTGCATGTGGTTTGGCGCCAGTATTTACTATTAATAATGAAGTATATGGTAAAGCAACCGTAAAAAAACTAGATGAAGTATTAGATGAATACATGAAAAAAGAAGACTAAATAGCAGAAGTATGGACAGCAAAAAAAGTGCAATTAACATAAAATAGAACAAGATACTTAAACAAACATAGGAGGAACATTATGAAAAAAGATTTATTAAAAACAAATTGCTTTGATGTAGAAGAAAAAATGATAATAATTGGAAGTTGTTTGGAATATATGTTCCCTAAAATATATAATGAATTAAATGAAAGTTCAGAAAATATTTATGATGTATGTTTAGAAGAGACACATTTAAATATGCTTATAACTAAACTTGCTGGCATGATAGCTAGAAAGAAATGTAAGGAACTAACATTTGTAACAGTAGATAAATCACCACATTGTGTACAATTGCATTATGTTGTAAAAGAGTTAGAAAATATAATGGATTTAAAAGAGATAAAAATCAAAAATTATGTGGCAATAAATGAAGGCCTAGTCGAAATACCAATCGAGGTTATAGGCTTATCTAAAAATTTGTCAAAATTAAAAAACTTAATTTAGAAAAATGCTAGATCAACAATATAAAATCTAAATAATGGGTCGCTGATTAAGAGTCAGTAGGTCTGAAAAAAGTACTAAAGATAGATCAATATATCGAAAGGAGAAGAGTATGAAAACTTTAGAAGAAATTCACCAAATAAGAGAGCAAAAAAGAAAAGAATTAGACTTAAGAGTAAATATTAAAGCAGATTCAAGAGAAAAACATATTTTAGTATGTAGAGGAACGGGTTGTACGTCTTCAAAATCACCAAAGATTATAGAGAATTTTAGAAAGATTATAGATGAAAAAGGTATCCAAAATGTAAGAGTTATTCAAACAGGATGCTTTGGTTTATGCGCCAAAGGACCTATTGTTATAATTCGTCCAGAGGATACCTTTTATGCTATGGTAACTCCAGAAGATTGCAGAGAGATTATAGAAAAACATATAGAAAAAGGTGAAATTGTAGAAAGACTACTTTGCAAAGATGTTGATAATACAATGGTTAACCGTTTGGATGAGCTTAACTTTTATAAAAAACAAAAACGTATTGCTTTAAAGAATTGTGGTATTATCGATCCAGAACAAATTGATGAATACATAGCTTTTGATGGATATAAAGCATTAGAACAAGTTTTAACATCAATGTCTCCAGATGAAGTAATTAATGAGGTTACTGAATCCGGTTTAAGAGGTCGTGGAGGAGCTGGTTTCCCAACTGGTAAGAAATGGTTATTTACTAAACGAGCTGAAGGTGACCAAAAATATGTTGTATGTAATGCAGATGAGGGTGACCCCGGTGCTTTTATGGATCGTAGTATTTTGGAGGGTGATCCACATAGTGTATTAGAGGCAATGGAGATTGCGGGTTATAGTATTGGTGCAGATAAGGGATATATTTATGTAAGAGCAGAGTATCCTATTGCTGTTCAAAGGCTTCAAGTTGCAATAGATCAAGCAAGAGAATATGGATTACTTGGAAAAAATATTTTTGGTACAGCTTTTTCTTTTGATATAGAAATTAGATTAGGTGCAGGTGCATTTGTTTGTGGTGAGGAAACAGCACTTCTAGAGTCTATAGAAGGAAGAAGAGGTCAACCACGTGTTAAACCTCCATATCCTGCAAATTCTGGTTTATGGGGTAAACCAACACTAATTAATAATGTTGAAACATATGCAAATATTACTAGAATTATCTTAAATGGTGCTAAATGGTATGCAAGTATTGGTACAGAAAAATCTAAAGGAACTAAAGTTTTTGCTTTAGGTGGAAATGTAAATAATATCGGACTTGTAGAGGTACCAATGGGAACAACTTTAAGAGAAATCGTTTTTGATATAGGTGGCGGAATTCCAAATGGTAGAGAGTTTAAAGCTGCTCAAACTGGTGGCCCTTCTGGTGGATGTATTCCAAAAGAGCATTTAGATACTCCAATAGATTATGAATCCCTTTCTAGTATTGGTTCTATGATGGGCTCTGGGGGACTAATTGTTATGGATGATTCTAAATGTATGGTTAATATTTCTAAATTCTATCTAGACTTTACAGTTAGTGAGAGCTGTGGTAAATGTACTCCTTGTAGAATTGGTACAAAGAGGATGCTGGAAATATTAGATAGAATGTGTGAAGGTAAAGCAGATGAAGATGATTTATATAAATTAGAGAAATTAGCACTAAATATTAAAAAATCTGCTATCTGTGGACTTGGTCAAACAGCTCCAAACCCAGTTTTAAGTACTTTAAAATATTTTAGGGATGAGTATATGGAGCATATTAAATATAAAAAGTGTAGAGCTGGTCAATGTAAAGCTTTGGCAAATATAGAGATTAATCCAGAAAAATGTAAAGGTTGTGGTATTTGTAAAAGAAACTGTCCTGTTAATGCTATTACAGGCGAGCCAAGACAGCCACATAAAATAGATCCAGATGTTTGTATTAAATGTGGTACTTGTGTTGATAAATGCCCATTTAAAGCTATTATGAACTAGTAAGGCCAAAAGACTGTTATAAGAATGAATGTGCCAGTCCAAGTGAAGGGAGAATTAAGATGGAAGAGAATTTAGTAAGATTAAAAATTGATGATAAAGAAGTTAAAGTGAAGCAAGGAACTACTATTTTGCAAGCTGCAAAACAAGCAGGAATAGATATCCCTACCTTATGTTTCTTAAAAGATATTAATGAGGTTGGGGACTGCAGAATGTGTATAGTGGAAGTTGATGGAAGAAAAGGATTTGCAACTTCTTGTATTCAAAAGGCTGAAGAAGGTATGGTTGTACATACACATTCACCAGCTGTTATGGAAGCAAGAAGGCTTATACTAGATTTAATCCTTTCTAATCATCATCGTGATTGTTTAACTTGTAGTCGTAATGGCAATTGTGAGTTACAGGCGTTAGCAATGAAATTTAATGTTCAACATGTTGAATTTGAAGGTGAGATGACAGAACATAAAGTTGATGATAAATCTCCTGCAATTATGAGGGATTTTAATAAATGTATTTTATGTAGAAGATGTGTTGCAGCATGTAAGAATGTACAAGAAATAGGTGCCATAGATTGTATTAATAGAGGTTTTGAATCTTGTATTTCTACAGTTGGTGATCATAGTTTAAATGATGTTAATTGTACATTCTGTGGTCAATGTATCGAGGCTTGCCCAACAGGAGCTTTGAAAGAAAAAGAATACATTAAAGATGTTTGGAGAAATTTAAAAGATCCAGATATTTATACAGTTGTTCAAACTGCTCCTGCGGTTAGAGTGGCTTTAGGTGAAGAATTTGATATGCCTATTGGAACAAATGTAACTGGTAAAATGGTTTCTGCATTGAAGAGTTTGGGATTTGATAGAGTTTTTGATACAAATACCGGTGCAGATTTAACTATTATGGAAGAGGCAAATGAATTTATAGATCGTTTCTCTAAACAAGAATGTTTGCCAATGATTACATCTTGTAGTCCAGGATGGGTAAGGTTTGCAGAAAAGAATTATCCTGATTTATTAGGACATTTATCAAGCTGTAAATCTCCACACCAAATGTTTGGAGCAATGGTTAAATCATATTATGCTAAAAAATATAATGTGGATCCAAAGAAAATATGTATGGTTTCTGTTATGCCTTGTATTGCTAAAAAATATGAGTGCCAAAGAGAAGAAATGGAAGTTGATGGACTTCGTGATGTTGATTATGTAATTACAACAAGAGAATTATCTAGAATGATAAAACAAGCAAATATTGAGTTTACTCAATTACAAGATGATGTATTTGATGAGCCAATGGGAGAAGCTACAGGTGCTGGTGCTATTTTTGGAACAACAGGAGGTGTTATGGAAGCAGCATTAAGAACTGCAGCAGATACTTTGGAAGGTAAAGATCTACCAAAATTTGAATACGAAGCTGTAAGAGGTGGCGAAGATAGAAAAGAAGCTACTGTAGAAATTGCTGGTAAGAAAATTAAAGCAGTTGTAGTAAGTGGTTTGAGTAATGCAAGGAAAATAATGGATGAAATAAGAGAAGGAAAAGCAGATTATCAATTTGTAGAAATAATGGCTTGCCCAGGTGGTTGTGTAATGGGTGGAGGCCAACCAATAAAGAGTTCTAAAATAAGAAGTGAAGTTGATGTTAGAAAATTAAGAGCAGATGCTTTATATACAATAGATGAAAAGAGTGTAATAAGGAAATCACACGAAAGTCCAGTTATGAAGCAAATGTATGCAGAATTCTTACAAAAACCAGGAAGCGAAGTAGCTCATAAATATTTACATACACATTATACAGCTAAAAATATGTATGATATTTAACAGAATAGGGGGGATTTTGGGGACGGTCCTGAAATCCCTGCTTTTTCCCGATATTTCGGATGGAGTAGAAATAGACATAGATTCTTGGCCAATGATTCCTACTTATGTCGAAATTGAAGGAAAAAATGAAATGAGTACATTAGAAATATTAGAACTATCAAAAGATAATGTTACAACTTTGGATGTTGATAGTGTTTATAAGAAGTATGAAATGGATCTAAAAGATATAAAAGTTTAAAAAATAAGGAATGCATTTTATAGCATTCCTTATTTAAATGTGTTAATGCTATATTATACCAGAATTGACATAATTTGTATTGGCAGAAGTAAGTAATAAATTCTTATTCAACTGACTACTCATCCTAATAGAAAAAAACAAAAAAAATATATATAATAGCCAAAGCAAAAAACGAATAAATAATAACTTGTCAAAATGCAATAAATGAAATAGAATTGTATAGGTAGAAATATTTATATAAAATGAACTATAAGACTTGGTCTTAACATAAAAAATGAACTTTTAGCTCTGTCCCTAAAGTTCAAAGTTCATAAGAATATAGGGAAAAAAGGAACGTTCCTAAATCCCTATGTACCTATATTCCTAAAGGAGGAACAAAAAAGAGTATGGTTATCGACAAAATAAAAAAGGTAAACAATAGTGAAGATGAAAAGCCACATAAAAATACCAAAGCTGCAGATATGCTAGTTGGTAAGTGGGTAAAATGTGATGCATGTAAGGAAATTTTATATAAAGATGATGTTCACAAGAATTTTAGTGTATGCCCAAATTGTGGTAAACATTTTAGAATATCTGCAAGAAGAAGAATAAAACAAATAATAGATGAAGGAACTTTTGTAGAAACATACGAAAACATGCCACAAACAGATCCTATACATTTTGATGGATATTTAAAGAAAATAGAAACATTAAAAGAAAAAACCAAAATACAAGAAGCTGTTACAACAGGATTTGGAGAAATACATGGTAACAAAGTAGTAATAGCTGTAATGGATGGAAACTTTTTAATGGGAAGTATGGGAAGTGTTGTAGGAGAAAAAATAACACTTGCTATAGAAGATGCAATAAAAGAAAAATTACCATTTATAATTTTTTGTGTGTCTGGTGGAGCTAGAATGCAAGAAGGAATGATATCATTAATGCAAATGGCAAAAACTTCAGCTGCAGTAGCAAAATTAGATGATGCCGGATTATTAAGCATAACCGTATTTACAGATCCAACTACTGGAGGAGTTACAGCAAGTTTTGCAAGTTTAGGAGATATAATTTTAGCAGAACCTAATGCATTAATTGGTTTTGCAGGACCAAGAGTAATAGAGCAAACAATAAATCAAAAATTACCAAAAGGTTTCCAAAGGTCAGAGTTTTTATTAGAACACGGATTTATAGATAAGATTGTAGAAAGAAAAGACATGAAGAAAACTTTAGCACAAATAGTAGAATTACATAAAAACTAAGGAAGGAGATGGAATTAATGAGTAAAAAAACAGCATGGGATATAGTTATGCTTGCAAGAGATGCACAAAGACCAAAAGCAAAAGACTACATAGAAAGCATTGTAGATGATTTCATCGAATTTCATGGTGATAGAGCATTTGGAGATGATAAATCTATAATTGGTGGAATTGGTAGAATAAATGGTACTGTAGTTACAGTTATAGGTCAAGAAAAAGGTAGTACAACAAAGGAAAAAATGGAAAGAAATTTTGGTATGACAAATCCAGAAGGATATAGAAAAGCTCTAAGACTTATGAAACAAGCAGAAAAGTTTCATAGACCAATAATTACATTTGTAGATACTCCAGGAGCCTATCCAGGGCTAGGTGCAGAAGAAAGAGGTCAAGGAGAAGCGATTGCAAGAAACTTGATGGAAATGTCTAGATTAAAAACACCAATAATTTCTATAGTAATTGGTGAGGGGTCTAGTGGTGGAGCTTTAGGAATTTGTGTTGGAGATAAAATAGCAATGCTAGAAAATAGTGTGTATTCAGTTTTATCACCAGAAGGATTTGCAAGTATTTTATATAAAGATTCAAGTAAAAATAAAGAAGCGGCAGAAAAAATGAAAATTACTGCAAAAGATTTAAAAGAACTAGGAATAATAGATGATATTATAAAAGAAAAAGATGACCAAGAAGAAAATTTAGAGTTTGTGTCATCAGAGATAAAAAAATATATTACGAAAACTCTAAAGGACTTAAATAAGTTAAAAACTGAAGATTTATTAAATCTTAGGTATGAAAAATATAGAAAAATAGGAAAGATGGAGGAATAAGATTATGTTATTAGAAAACAAAAAGTTAGTATTAATGGGAGTAAGAAACAAATGGAGTATTGCATGGGGAGCAGCTAAATCAGCTCATGATAATGGTGCACAATTAATTTGTACATATAATCCAGAAGAAGGTTCAGAAAAATTAGCAAAATTATTAGAAGAATTTCCTGGAACAAAATTATATCCATGTGATGCTGGATCAGATGACAGTATAAGAGAGTGCTTTGCAGCTATAAAAGCAGATTTTGGAAAAGTAGATGGAATATTACATAGTATAGCACATGCTTTTACAGATGATTTAAGAAATGATTTTATTAATACATCAAGAGAAGGATATGCTCATGCATGTGATGTAAGTGCATATTCACTAGTAAAAATAGTAAATGAAGCAGTTGCACAAGATGCATTAAATGAAGGAGCAAGTATTGTTACATATACATATTATGGATCAGAAAAAGCAGTTGTTGGATATAATGTTATGGGTGTTGCAAAAGCAGCTCTAGAAGCTAGCATTCGTTACTTAGCACAAGATTTAGGTAAAAAAGGTATGAGAATTAATGGTATTTCTTCAGGACCAATCAAAACATTATCTGCAAAAGGAATTAAAGATTTTGGTTCAATATTAGATGTTATAGAAGAAAAAGCTCCAATGCATAAAAATGTTACAATAGAACAAGTTGGAGATACAACAACATTCTTGTTTAGTAATATGTCATCTGGTATTACAGGCGAAATAATTCATTGTGATAATGGATTCACAACAGTAGGTGTTTAATTTATAAAAGCTCTTAGCTAAATTAAAAGCTAAGAGCTTTAAAATTTTGTAAAGTAACAAAAAGTAATAGTAGGCTTAAAAAAACGAAAAATTTTTTATGTTAATATATACTTTAAAATTACGTATGATATAATGCTTAAAAATACATTTTGGAGATATCGAATACTTAATAAATTATTAACGCATTAATGCAAAAATGAAAAATACAAAATTTATACAGATTATAATTATCAATGTCACAAATGTAATAAAAAATATATTATATAAGGAGGAGAAGATGAATATAAAAGTAACAAAAAACATAGAAGAAGCGAATTGTATAACACATAACGGAACATTCCATTGTGATGAAATTTTTTCTACAATTATGTTTTCAAAGTTATTACCAGAGGTTGTAGTATGCAGAACATCGGATTTAGAAAAATCAAGAGAAAAACAGTACATATATGATGTAGGTGGAGGCGAGCTAGATCATCATCAATTCGGTGGAAATGGAGAAAGAGAAAATGGTGTAAAATATTCATCTTGTGGTTTAGTTTGGAAAAAGTTTGGAAAAGATATCATAAAAAAATATACAGATAGTAATGTTGACGAAATCTGGGAGATGTTAGATAAAAACTTAATTCAGTGCATTGATGCTGGAGACAATGGACAAATACCAGATATAGGTGTTAGTTATAAGCTTGTACAAATAGCAAATGCGGTAGCAGAATTTAATCCAAATTGGGATGAAGAAATTGATCCAGATATTAGATTTGAGGATGCAGTTAAATGGGCAGAAATAGTATTTGACAATACTTTTAAAAGTACTATCTCTAAGCTAAAAGCAAAGGGAAAAGTAGAAAAAGCTATAGATAATTCCAAAGATGGAATTATGACATTAGAAAGATTTTTACCATGGAAAGAAGTTTTGTTAGAGTCGACTAGTGCTAAAGCTAAACAAATTAATTTTGTTATATTTCCTTCAAACAGAGGGGGGTATAACATCTATACTGTGCCAGAAAAGTTAGGTTCATTCGAAAGTAGGAAGTTATTTCCAAAGGAATGGGCAGGTTTAAAGGACAAGGAATTGCAAAAAGTAACAACAGTAGAAACTGCAAGATTTTGTCATAATAAGTGTTTTATATGTGCTGTTGATACTAAAGAAGATGCTTTAAAGTTAGCAATTATTGCTAATAATTCATAATTTAAAATATTTTATTAATATTATTGATTTATAATTTATTTTGTGATATTAATAAGTTATGTAAAAAATAATCAAAAGATAAAGGCCTAAATTAATATTTATATTTTTTACATATAAATATATTTTGTAAATTTAGGGGAGGTGAAAAAATGAAAAATATAGTAAAAATAGCTTTAATCTGTGTAGTAGTAATTGCAAGTTTATTAATTCCAAACGTTAGCAATGCTATGTCAAGCCATGGATATTCAGTTAACTTGATGTATAATAACTCAATAGTAGCAGGAACTGCAACTGAAGCAGAGGCACAATTAATATCACACAACAGTGATACAAACTATGATCATGTTAGAGTTAATTTTGATGTAACAGGACCTGCAACACCAGAAATTATTGCTTACGAGGCTAATGGAACACCTATAAATGTTATGGATTATGGATATTGGGGACCAGCAGAAGGTTTTGCACTTTATATGGGTGATTATATAAATAAAACACCTATAAAAGCTACATTCCCAGTACCAGGTACATATACAATAAAGATGGATTTAGTAGATATGGATAATTTACAAGCTGTTATTGCTAGTGAAACATATAAAATAAATGTTGGAGTTAAAGTAACAGTAGTTGCTGGAGATAACCAAGGAACATATGTTACAGATGGAATTGGCTCTTTTGATTCTTTAGCTATACCAGAACCAGAAAAAGACGGATATATTTTTGCAGGTTGGTATACAGATGCAAACTTCACAACAGCTTTAGATACAACAAAAGATTTAACAGAAAATATAACTGTTTATGCAAAATTTGAAGTTCCTAATACTGAAACAGATGAAGAAGAATCTAATACAACTGAAGAAAATACAGTTGTAGAAGAAAATAAAGGAGAAAAAGACGAAACTCCAAAAACAGGTGTAGCAAATTATGCAGGAATTGCAGTTATAGTAATTGCTATATCAGCAGCAACATTATTTATAATAAGAAAAAACAGAATATAAAATATTAATGGGATAGACTAGAATTGTTTTGTCTATCCTTATAATATATTTATGGAGATGAATTATGGCAAAACATTTTAAACAAACGACAAAAAAAACTAGAAGATTAATATACATATTTTTAATTGTGTTAATTATTATAGCTACTATATATATCATATTTTTTATTAAAGGCAAAAATGATACTATACAGGAAAGTGCAGCTTTAAATAATGTTCAAATAGATGAAGCAAAAGTTGATGATAAAACTACAGAAAGAATGTTACAGGTGCAGGAATTACAAAAAGAAAATCCAGATGTAGTAGGTTGGATAGAAATAGAAGGAACGAATATAAATTATCCCGTATTACAAGGCACAGATAATTCTTATTATATGACACATAATTATAAAAAAGAAGAAGCAAAAGATGGTTCTATATTTTTAGATAAGGATTATGATTGGACTATTCCTAGCAGTAACTTATTGATGTATGGACATAATATGGGAGATGGTGCAATGTTCCAAGACTTGCTAAAATATGAGGATGAGGAATTTTATAAGCAACATCCAATTGTCAGATTTACAACAGCAACTGAAGATGCAGAATATGAAATTATTTCAGCATTTAAATCTAGAGTATATTATAAGTCTGAAAAAAATGTATTTAGATATTATTATTTTATAAATGCAGATAATGAAGAAGAATATAATGAATTTGTAAATAGTGCAAAAGAAGCATCTTTTTATGACACAGGTAAAGCAGCAGAATATGGGGATCAACTTATGACTTTATCTACATGTTCATATCATACAGAAGATGGAAGATTTGCTGTTGTTGCAAGGAAGAAATAATTTGCATAAATAAATAAAAAAATACTTGACAAAGAAAGTTTTAATGTGCTATTATAAGTAATGTTAAAGCTTATGCGGATGTGGCGAAACTGGCAGACGCGCTGGTCTTAGGAACCAGTGCCTACGGCGTGGAGGTTCGAGTCCTCTCATCCGCACCAATAAAGTTTTCTAAATTTTAGAAAGCTTTATTTTTTGTTTTTAAAAAAGAATAGATAAAAATATGTGAAACATTACTAGCTTTTTTATAAGCTTTATATTATAATTTTATAAACTGAGCTAGTAAGAGTATCTTTATAGCAAAGTATTATAAATTCTTCTAATACCAAAATTTAACTATTAATCAAAATTAAGGTAGAAGCAACTAATAGGGGGACTTTATGGATACAAGAGTAGCAATAATAGGAATTATATTAGAAAAGAAAGATGAAGTTGAAAAATTAAATTCTATTTTACATGAATATTCTAATAGAATAATAGGAAGAATGGGGATGCCATATAAAGAAAAGGCAATTAACATTATTACTATTGTTATTGATGCTCCACAAGATGAAATAAATACTTTATCTGGAAAGATTGGAAAACTTTCTGGAATAACCAGTAAAGTTATTTATTCAAATAAGTAAAGATATATTTTAAAGCTCTGTCTAAAAAGAAAGAGAGGGTTTAAAATGGAAAATGAAGGAATAATGAAAAGAAGAGTAAAGGATTTTTCTAAAGGTATTGATATTATGCAAACAATATTAATATTCTTAATTGCTTTACTAGTACCAACTTTTTTAGGTGGAATTTTAAGTAAAATCTTTGGTAGTACAAGTGTTATTTCTACTAATTCACAATTGATAATAGGAACTATTGTAAATGCAGCGCTTGTTACTGCAGCAATAAATTTAAAAGGTTGGGCAAAAATATTAGGAGTAGTTACAATGCCAAGTATATCTACAATATTAAGTGGATATGTTTTTGGAACAGCTTCTGTATATATGGTATATATGATACCTGCAATATGGCTTGGAAACTTTGCAATAATTTATTCGTATAAATTATTAATGTTAGGCAAAAATAAACATTACTTTTTAGCTGGAATTGTAGGAATTGTTGTTAAAGTAGCAATTATATTTGCATTATTTAATATAATTAATTTATTCGGAATCTTTCCAGAAAAACTAGTTGAAAATTTAAGAAATACAATGGGAATGACACAGCTTATAACAGCTACTTTAGGAGTAATTGTGGCTTTTGTGATATATAAATTAGAAGATAGATAAGAGTAAAATATTTAATAAAAAAGGCGATTACAATTTGAGACTTGTAATCGTCTTTTGGGTTGTTTTATTCAATTGACTATGAAGTTTGATCTACCATTTAAAAGGAATATGCTGGATTAAATTTTAGAAATTTCTTGAAAAATAAAAATTATTATAAAATATTAATAAAATAGTTGACAAAAGGATATAAAATAGTTTAAAATAATAAATGTCCGCAAGAGATGGTGAGTATAGCGTAGTTGGTTAACGCGCCAGTTTGTGGCACTGGAGACCCTGGGTTCGAATCCCAGTACTCACCCCAGATTTTATATTGGGGTATTACTGCAAAAATCACCTAACAAAAATGGACAATTAAATTATATTGGGCTGTAGCCAAGCGGTAAGGCACCAGACTTTGACTCTGGCATGCGCAAGTTCGAATCTTGCCAGCCCAGCCAACTAAATAATTGATGTAAATAGCTTGTATCAACAGATACAGGCTATTTACTTGTTTAAAACTAATTATAATCTTGAAAAACTTACAATATTTAATTTTCACTAGAGTTACATAGTTTTTCAGGATTTTTAATTTATTTTATTTTTTAGTATTTCAAACAGATAACTCAACAATTTTAATTTTCAATACTCTACAATTTAATATTGTTGAGTTATAAAACATGCGTATATATAAATTTATCTTTCAAACGCTTTGATATTATTAACGTCATATAAAAAATTATTTCCTATTAAATTTTCATTAAGATAATACTGATTGACCTTATCAAATTCTCTTTCCTTAAATTGCTCTAAAACAGAAGTATATGTATTTAATGTGACTGCAATATCTTTATGTCCCATTAATCTTTGAACTACAACAGGAGCCATACCACCTTCAATGCAACGTGTTCCGAAAGTATGTCTTAAAGAGTGGCTAGAAATATCAGTAATATTAAATTCTTGTTTGAATATTCGCTTTAGCTCATTATTTATTGTAGAACGTCCACAATAGTTACTGTTATTAGGCTTAAAAAGTAGTTTTTCATCATTATTAATTTGCTTATTTGCTATTTTCATTTGTTCTACAATATAAGGACAAAGGAAGTAGGGGATAGGAATAGTTCTTTTGCCACTATATGTTTTGGTTTTATTCACATAATAATATTTCTTTTCTCATCAGTTGTTAATGTACGAGATATATTTAATCTTTTATTTTTTAAGTCTATATCGTGTGTTGTAAGAGCTAAAGATTCTCCGACTCTTAAGCCTGTATACATTTGTAACAAATATACATTTCTATATTTAAATTCATCTATAAGCTTATCAACAAGCCAATTAGTGAAAGCTTCTCGTTCTTCAACCGTTAATGCACGTACAACTTTATTTTCCTTATTGCTTTTTGGTTGGTTTACTTTAGCTTGTCTAATTATCAATGAAACAAGAAGTATATTAGAAAATTTAATAGTTGTAGATATAAAAGTACCAAATTTTCTCGCCAAAGGTTTAGATGCATATGACAAGTTAATTGAAAGCAAAACAAATAAAAACGACGAAAATTAAAAAAACTATAAAAGGCAATATTAATCCACTTTTTAAAAAATATATTAATATAATTTTATAATTTAATCATAGAAAAATTTTTCTAAATAAAAAAGGAAAGGTGATTAAATATGAATGAAAATGAAAAATTTATTTATTTTTGTGTGAATTTATATTCTATGAAAAATTTATTGATTTATAGCATATTTTAAGACTTATTTTGTGTTACAAGGTTAATTATTATCTTGAATTAAGATGTATTTATGAATAAGAATTTTATTGAAAAGCTTTCAAATGCTATAAATTATTAATAAAACAATTTTATGACAAATTAACTAAGTAAATTGTATTAAGGTTAGGAGGTAGGAAAAATGAAATTAGAAAATGCGACGTCGATTGACAAACAATCCGATATCGAGTTGTATCGAGAATTTTTAAATGGAGGTAATAAAGCCTTTAATGCTCTAATTATATAGTATAGAAAACAATTAGTATATATAGTTATAAAAATTGTTTACAGTACATTTTTTTTTCGATATAATATTTATGATTAATAAAAGGGGGATTGTATTATGAAAAGTGGAATGAAGATTTTAGTTACAGTTATTATAGTAGTTATTGTGATTTTAATATTGGGAATAATTGCTAATGTTATTAGAAACAATTTCATTATGAAGAAACTATATGAAAGTAGTAATGAACTTAAATCATCTATAAAAAATTATTATTATGAAAAGAATTCTGAATTATCAGAAGGGCAAACCAGAACAACCACATATAAGATATATAATTATGGAGATAAATACTTAATAAAAGAGTATTATAACGATGAGGGTATTATTACAACAGAATGGATTGATAAAAACATACCGGAATATATATCCATAAATGAGAAAACAGGGGAAATTGCTCAAGAGATAAAAATGAAGGAATTTGATATAGAATATGAAGAAGCTTTATTTGCTACAACAATAGACAAGACTGGATATGGAAAAATTTTAACAGCAAATATTTTGAAACCAATAAAAATAGAAAATAATTGTTATGTTATAAATTATGATAATACAACATTTTATGTTAATACTAACACGGGAATTATATCAAAAGTTTTCTATGGAAATGGTAATGTATCTTGTACATATAAATTAAAAAATGATTCTGTTATTGAAAATGAAGTCATAAAACCTGAATAAGATAAACGAGCTCGTTTGTTTTGGATTATTGTGTAAGTAATATATCGATGATATAATCAAAAGAACAATAATCTATAAGAGATTTTTTATGAAGAAAATTATTTATAATTGCATCTGATATTATTGATTCATTTAAGAAAATCCCCTTGCTTTTTATATAAAAGCAAGGGGATAGCTGACCTTAACAGGTATAAATCAATGAAATTTCACACTACCATTTTTACTGATAACACTACCAGAGGCAGTATATTTACCAGATAAAACTGGAGAGTTATGACAACTTCCATTTTTTGAGTATACATCAACGGTAGACATGCCAACATTGCTGAGTGCACAATCTATACTACCATTTTGATTGGTAATATCCAACTCTACATCTGAATAAAGATGTGAATTTATTCGGATGCTTCCATTCTTGCATTCAAGTTGTAACTTTCTAAAAATTGCACCATCTATTTTGATACTACCATTTGTAGAAGCTGCACAGATGATTGGCACATTTATGTTCCCCTCCACAGAAATACTTGAATTCTTTGATTGAATGATTATAATTTCCATGGGACTACGAGGAAGCACAATGTCCAGTTGTAAATTGTTGAAAGAGCCACTCATAATAACATCATTTATAATTGTTATTCCTCCTGAAGAGCCTTCAATATTTGCAGTGATTCTTAATGAGTCATTGTTTGGTACTACATCAAATTGAAAGTCTTTACTAGAAGCAGTACCATGTAATCTAGCCACGATTACATCATCATTACCGTCATAGATATTTACCCGTACGTTACTTGTAACATATAGTTTCTTGATTTGGGCTGTGGCTTTTTTGATTTCATCAATCTCTTTGCCCTCCTTACCACCGGGGTTATTAACTTGCTTACCATTAATAATAACATCATTTCCATTAATAACGACGTTTTCACCAGAAATGTTACCAAAAAAATTAAATTTGCTCATACACTTATTCCTCCTATTTGTATTATAAATTATTAAAAATACAAAGCACGAGAGGATTTTTTTCAACTCGTACCATATAATTATTATAACACAAAAATTATAAATAATATAGGGGATTGCGCTATTTTACATAATGTGGTAAAATTATAATAGTGTTAAATTAAGGAGAGCTTTTATGGAAAAAATAATTTTATTATATTCAGATCTAGAAGGTACAATCTTAAATGAATCGAGTAGAACTTTTGAAGATATAGAGATGTATAATTTTTTAAAACAATTATCTAGATTACAAGAACTAATGAACGCGAAAGTAAGAATGCATATTGTATCACCAATTAGTCAAAACGAAATGACAGAAATATTAAGGAATCTAGATACAAGTTTCTTTAATTTTAATAAATTACAAAAAGAACCAATCAAAAAATTAAAACTAATAGAGGGTGCAGCAGCATCTGCTAAAGATGAATTTATGTCAGGACCACAAAAAGATGCGACATTTAATAGATTTGTTAAAAGAATGGATGAAAGAATAGTAGATTTAAAAAGACCAAGTAATCTAAATGATGATAATCCTGCGGGGTATGGAAAACTTCATTATGTTAGATCATGGACAGCAATGGCACAAGAGCAATATGATGTTAAAATGATTATATATTGTGGTAATGGAAGAAATGACTTAGCTTCTATGGATTATGTTAATGCTAAAAAAGGTGGATTTGTAATTTGTCCAAAAAATAGTAGAAAAGAAGCAAAGGCTAAAACAAAGTTTGTTGGTAAGAAAACAGATTTACCTGGAATTACAGAAGAGTTAGCTGAACTTAATATGTTGTTAGAAAGAAAATTACGTCCTGATAAGGAAGAACCAGACGGAAACGAACAGCATTCATTGTAAAGTAATTGTTAAAAATAGGCTTTTAGAGTATTCTAACAGTCTATTTTTTATGCTATAATACAACTATAAATTAAATTAAAGGAGAACATATGCAAGTAGAAAAGAATAAAGAATATATTGTAGAGATAATAGACAATGGATTTCAAGGAGAGGGAATTGCAAAGATAGATGGACTTACAATTTTTATACCAAATGCAATAAAAGGAGAAAAAATAAAAGTATTAATTGTAAAAGTATTAACGTCACATGCTTTTGGCAAAATTATAGAAATCATCAATCCATCAGAAAATAGAATAGAAAGTGATTGTACAACATACAAAAGATGTGGAGGTTGTTCATTAAGACATATAAAATATGAAGAGACATTAAAAATGAAACAAAATGCAGTTCAAAGTTTAGTAAATAAGAGTTTAAATAATAAAATTAAAGTAGAAGAAACATTAGGTATGGAACATCCATATCACTACAGGAATAAAGCACAATATCCTGTTGGCTTAAATAAAGATGGAAAACCAGTAATTGGTGTATTTGCAAATAGAACACATGAAATTATACCAATAGATACTTGTTTTATTCAAAATGAACAAACAGAAGAAATTGCGAAATATATTTTTAAACTTTTAGTAGATAATAATGTTAGTTTTTATAATGAGAAAACTCAAAAAGGTTTAGTTAGACATATTGTTACTAAAATTGGTATAAAAACAAATGAGATAATGTGTATTATAGTTATAAATGGAAGAGAAATATCTAATGAAGCTAAAATGATATCAGAACTAACTAGCAAATTCAGTAATATAAAGACTATAGTTAAAAATGTAAATACAAAAAATACAAATGTTATATTAGGAAACGAGAATATCAATTTATATGGAGATGGATATATTACAGATAAGCTAGGTGATTATAAATTTAAGATATCTCCAATGTCATTTTATCAAGTAAATCCAATTCAAGCTGAAAAATTATATGAGCTTGGTGTTAAGTTTGCAGATATAACAAAGGAAGATGTTGTGTTCGATTTGTACTGTGGAATTGGTACGATTTCATTATTTATGAGTAAGTTTGCAAAAAAAGTTTACGGAGTAGAAATTGTAGAAGAAGCAATTATTGCTGCCAAAGAAAATGCAAAAATAAATAATGTAAATAATACAGAATTTATTGCTGGTGATGTAGAAAAAGTGTTAGATGACCTAGTAAATGTTAAACAGATTATTCCTGATATTATTATGGTAGATCCACCAAGAAGAGGTCTAGATAATACAAGTATAGAAAACATAAAAAAAGTTTTACCTAAAAAACTAGTATATATTAGTTGTAATCCAGCTACATTGGTTAGAGATTTAGCAAAGTTAGAAAATATATATGAAATAAAAAAGATTAAACCCGTAGATATGTTTCCTTATACAAATGGAATAGAATGTGTTTCTGTTCTTGAATTAAAAAAATAATTAATTGATTAGGAGAAAATTTATGAGAAATATAACTGTAGAAATGGCGTGCTCAATAAATGGATTTATAGCGACAGAAGATGGAAATGAAATATAAGAGGTAAAAAATATGTTATTAAAAGAAAAATATGAATACCTAAATAGTAAAATTAGTCTTGATAAAGAATTCGTAGTACCATATGAAACTATTATGGATTATTATAATCAAATGAATGATATAATGGATAATCCAGAAATATGGCAAGAGGCCAATGAAGATGTTTTAAACATAGCTGAACTATATAATTTGTATTATGGAATAATGAGTTTTTCGATTGAACCAAAAGAGGAAGATAAAAATTTCAAAATAAAAGCATTATATTCTTCTATATTTGTGACTATAGCAAATTCTATAACTGCTGTAATATATTTAGCTGAAAATGGATTAGATTATCAGGCTAATGTCATAAATAGGCAATTATTTGAAATATGTATGTTACTTTTAAATGTTATGATTGATGAAAACAAAGAAAAGATATTAACAGATACCGAAATGACAGAAGGAAATATGAAAATATGGAGAAAGTATTTTTCTCCAAAAGAATTAAATGATACAATAGAAAATTACGAAAAAGCTGATTTGACAGATTGGAGAAAAAGACAATATAGTTTTTACTCTAATTATTCTCATAATGACTTTCTAAGTTTTCTCTTTTTTTCTTTTTCTTCTCCAAAAAATGAAAAAGATAAGCTATTTAATAATGTGTGGGGAGGATACATTAGTAGAGTTAATACTATTTTAGAAAACATGATTAGTTTTCTATGGTATACTAGTAAAGCATTTATGAAACTTCTTGTAGATAAAGATATACATATTTCAAAAGAAACCTTAAGGACAGAAGAAGAATTGTGGAAGTTTTCTATATATACAGGGATACTATTAGATAGATATTATTTTGATTATTTCATGAATAAAAATTCAAAATAATAGCATATAAAAAGTAAATAAATATGAAGAGGTAATTTATGGAACTTATAAATATTAATTTTAAAGAATTCAAAGAAGAAGTATATCAAAAATATATAGAGATATTTCCAGAAGAGGAAAGAAAAAGTTTAGAAACTATAGAGAAAAACTATAACAAAAAAATAACTAGCTTTATAAAAATCGCTGAAGCTAATAAATTAATTGGATTTTTAATAATGAATTCGGTAGAGAATACTAGGTATATGCAACTGGATTACTTTGCGATTTTACCAGAATATCAAAATAAAGGATATGGTACTAAAGCAATTAAAGAATTGAAAAAAGTAGTTCCAAATTATGATGCTGTATTTGTAGAGATTGAGAAATTGGGTTGTGGAGCGAATACAGAGGAAAATAAAATAAGGGAAAAAAGAGCAAAATTTTACGAAAGACTAGAATTTAATAAATTAAATGTTGATTTAAAATGGTTTAATAGTCTGTTTTTATCTATATACTATTTAAAATTAAATGAAAATCTAACATATGACGAAAAAGAAATTTTAAATAACATATTTGAAATATATTATAAAGTCCATGGCAATAAAAAGGTTGACGAAAATTGTGAAATAATAAAGTGATTTTGGTTGACTAAAGTACGCAAAAAGGCCAATAATATAATCAAGGAGGATTTACAATGAATAATGATTATAAAATCGTTTTTATAGATATAGACGGGACATTAGTTAATGACGAAAAAATAGTGCCAGAAGAAAATATAAAGATGATACAAAATTTAAAGAAAAACGGAATAGAAGTAGTATTAGCATCTGGCAGACCATATCATAGTATTGAAAAATACAGTACTCAGGTAGGAGCTATACCATATATTATTGGATCTAATGGTGGTATAGTAGCAAATTTTGTAGAAGATAAGAAAATATTTAGCACCAATATAGAAAAAGAGAATGTACTAGAACTAGTTAAACTAATAAAAGATAATAATATATATTTCACAGTTACAATTTCAGGTAATTTGCTTGTAGAAGATGAACAATATAGTATGACAAAAGAAAATAGAAATGAACTTATAATCGTAAATTCATTAGAAGAATATTTAGAAACAAATGATGCACCAGTTATAAAACTCAGTCTTATGGATGATAAAAAAGAAAATCTTCAAAAAGTTAGAAAATTAGTATTAAATAGATTTAATATTGATGCAACAGAAGTTGATGAATTTATGATTCCTAAAAAATATCGAAAAGCAGAAAATAATTATAAGCTTCCATATGTAATGGATATTATGCCAAAAGGAATAAGCAAGGCGAAAGCTATAGAAAAACTATGCAAATATTTAGGTATAGAATTAGCTCAAACGATTGTATTTGGTGATGGTTTAAATGACATAGAAATGTTTAATGTTGGAGGTTATAAAGTAGCAATGGGAAATGCTGCAAACCAAATAAAAGAATTAGCAGATGTAGTTACAAAAACAAACAACGAAGCTGGAGTAGCATATGAACTAACTAAAATTTTTGATATAGAATAGATCATATAAAGGAGAAAATTAATGACTAATATTACATTTCCAGCTTTTAATATAAATCTAAGCATTTCTAGAACAGCATTTACAATTGGTGGTATACATATATACTGGTATGCTATTTTTATAGCTGTAGCTATTTTGATTGCAATATTAGCTTTAAAAAAAGATTGTAAAAAATATAATATAAAATACAATGATATATTAGAATTAATGATACTTATACTACCAATAGCAATTATATGTGCTAGATTATACTATGTCATTTTCAATATGCAATATTATTTAAATAATCCTAGTGAAATCATAAATATAAGAAATGGTGGACTTGCAATCTATGGAGGAATAATAGGTGGAGCTATAACAACTATTATATTTTGCAAAATTAAAAAAATACAGATATTAGATATGTTTGATATGATAGTTCCATACTTAAGCTTAGGACAAGCAATTGGTAGATGGGGAAACTTTATTAATGGCGAAGCACATGGAACAACAACTAGTAGTATTTTTAGAATGGGAATTATAGAAAATGGTATATATATGGAAGTACATCCAACGTTTTTATATGAATCCATATGTACTTTAATTATATTTTTTATATTAATGCATGTTAGAAATCATAGAAAGTACAAAGGGCAATTAACGATTATATACCTATTATTGTATTCTTTAATTAGAATAATAATAGAGGGTCTAAGAACAGATAGTTTAATGATTGGAAACATAAGGATATCCCAATTAATTTCGATTATTATATTTATAGTAGTAATAATTATATTGATATATAATTATAAAAAGAGAAAGAAAATTAAGTTGTTAGAAGAAAAGAATAATTAATTTAAAGACTATTACGAATAAGTAATAGTTTTTTCTATTGCATATCATTTTTTTATATGATAATATAAACTCACAAAAGGGAGAATGTATGAAAAAGTTAGTAATATCAGGAAGTGCAAAATTTGAAAAAGAAATAAAAAAATGGGTAGAATATTTTAAAGAACATAATTATGATGTAATTCAATATTCAAAAAAAATAGACCAATCAAATGAACTAATATATAAAGATGTATATATTAATTTTTATAATGCCTTAGAAGAAGCGGATTGTTTATTTGTATTAAACGAAGAGAAAAATGGCATAAAAGGATATGTTGGTCCACAAGTTTATGCAGAAATGAGCTATATAATAGTACAAAATATATTACAAAATAAAAATAAAACTATTTGGATTTTAAACGAACCATCAAAAGAGGTTTCAAGTTATAATGAATTAAATAATTTTATAAAATTAGGATGGATAAAGTTATTTAAACCAGAAAATTAATGTAATATATTATCCAATATAAAAAGATTTTTGGGGTATCAAATCATAGTTCTTTGGCATATATATCAAGTTTTATATTTACAAAAGAGGAACTATTTAGTTCCTCTTTTATGCTAATATACTAATTGCACCAAAATAGATAGGAGTGATTTTATGAAGCTAATTTTAATAAGACATGGACAAACCCAGGGAAATATTTTAAATGAGCAAGGAATTAACCTATTTACAGGTGCATTAAATAACAAATATACAGATTTAACCGAAAAAGGGATAGAAGCTGCCAAAAAATTAAATGATAATCCAATTATTAAGGAGATTTCTAAAGTTTATTGTTCGGATTTAAAAAGAGCTATAGATACTGCAAAACTTGCAAAACCAGGTTATGAACTTAATATAGATAAACGTTTAAGAGAAAGAAGTTTGGGCGATTTCGAAGGAAAGTATCCAGAAGATTTAGAAGATAATGAAAGCTATAAAAAATACTTTACAGATGAAAATTATAAAAAATTTAGAAGAGATTTTATTCAAAAAGCTCCACACGGAGAAAGTTATACAGATGTAATAAAAAGAACAAAAGACTTTTTAGATTCATTAAATATGGATGAAGATATAACAATAGGTATATTCGCACATATGCATTGCATAAGATGTATCTTCTATAATTTACTTAAATTTGAGCCAAAGGAGAAAATTTTTAATTTAAAGATAGAAAATTGTGAACCATATGTAATAGAAAGAATGTATGATAAAACATTTAAATTAACATCACATAATTTAGATGACTTATTTAATAAAATTTGTTGGTAAAGGGAGAAACATGAATAAACAAGATTTAATAGATTTGCATTTTAAAGGTGCAACGGAATTATATAAATCAGAATTAATAGAAAAAGGCGATTACTATATATTTAGTAATTTACTAATAGATGATTGCTACTGGAATATGGTGATTTAAAAAAATTTTGATACTATACAGAAAAGGCATATGCAAATATGGGTTTTAAAGAGATAATGCTAGGAAGAGTTTTTGTAAAAGATAATTAATTATTAAAGGAGTTTTTATGGAATATAGAAAAATCAATTTAGAAGAATTAGAAAAATTAAAAAATCTTTATGTGTATGAGAACTTCGAAGAAATTAAGAAACAAATTATAGATGATATATCAAATGGAATAAAAGATATTTATGTTATAACAGAAAATGAAAACTTAATTGGAGAAATAACAGTAACTTATAAATCAGATTTACCAAATGAAACTATTCCAAATATACGAGTATATTTAAGCGCTTTTAGAGTTCATAAAGATTATCAAGATCAAGGGTTAGGACAAAAATTACTTAAATATGTAATATCAGAATTAGAAAACAAAGGAATAACAGAATTTACTGTTGGTGTAGAAGATGATAATGAAAACGCAAAACACATATATGAGAAATTTGATTTTACAGAGATAATAGATAGAGGTGAAGAAACTGTAAAAGGAAGAACTTATCAGTATAATTTGTTATTAAGAAAAAGTAATACCAAAAAGATGGAAAAATTAATTAAAAAATTTGATTTAGGTAGCCAAATTATTAAAGTGACACAAATTCATGGTGGCCTATCCAATAGATTGTATAGAGTAGAAACAGACCAAGCAGAGTATGCGATAAAAAAATTAAATAAAACATTAATGCAAAACAAAGCAGAGTTTGAAAGAATTATATTTGCAGAAAAGGTGGCAAGAATAGCTGAAGAAAATGGAATTTTGGTAGTAAGAGCATTAGAATTTGAAAATAAAATTATTCATAAAATAGATGGAGATTACTATATGATATTTAATTGGAATTATGGAAGTCATATACAGCCAGAAGATGTTACAGATGAAATATGTAATATAATTGGAGAGTTACTAGCAAAAATTCATAATTTAGATTTTTCTAAAATCGAAGCAGAGAAATCTAAAGAAATGCAAATAAGAACAATAGATTGGAATTCTTTGGCAAAGATAGCGAAAGAGCAAAATAAATATTATTACAAAGACTTAGTAGAAAATATAGAAATACTTTATGAAATAAATAAGAAGACGAATGAAGCTTTAGAATATGCAAAGAGTAATTTAATAATAAGTCATAGAGATTTAATAAAAAAGAATATCTTGTGGAATAATAATATTCCAACAGTTATAGATTGGGAATCTAGTGGCTATGTAAATCCAACAGTAGAATTAGTGCAAGTATGTTGGAATTGGGCCAATGGAGATGTAGGAAAGTTCGAGTTTGAAAAGTTTGAAATAATTGTAAACAGTTATTTACAAAATATAAAAAATTATAAAAAAGAAGATATGAAAAAACTTATATATGCTAATTTATGGGAAGCAATAGAATGGTTAGAATATAATTTAAAAAGGTCACTATGCATAGAAAGTACATATAGGAAAGAAGAAATAGAATTAGCAGAAGAACAAATAAATTATTTAAATTACGAAATTAGATATGCAATGACACAAATAAAAGCAGTTGCAGATTCATTACAGATATAGGAATTTTGAGAGCACCTATAGGGATTTTGGTGACGTTCCTTAAATCCCTATTAAGACAAACTTATATGTTGCGTTTTAAATTTAATGTAGTAATACTATAAAAAAGGAGTCCTTATGATAGTTGAAAACAAGTATTTTAAAGATATTAAAAGAATTTGGAAGGATAATCACAATGGTTTTATTACAAAAGAGAGTAATGAACTGCTCATAAATAGCGATGATATATTAAAGATAGTGTATTTAGAAAATAATGTACCAGCTGGATATGTTGCAGTATATACAAAAGATGATTTTTGTAAGTTAGAAGATTTTCCAGATAAAATAGAAAAGAATGGGAATATTTCTTATATATGGGAAATTGTAACAGACAAAAAATATATTGGAAAAGGAATTGCAAGTAAACTTATGCAATATGTGTTGGAAAAATTTAAAGGATATAGAATTTATAGCTGTATTGCGAAAGAAAATATACCATCGCTGAAATTACACGAAAAATATGGTTTTAAGGAGGCGTATCAATTTACACAAGATAAAGAGCAAATAATGTTAGTGAAAAGCAATTAATTTAACTATTTAATATAGTTCTGCAGTAATAAAAATATGAAAGTAAAGGGAGTAATAGGATGAATATTGAAATTTTAAAAGAATATGTAAAAATTAAACATAAAGGACAAAAAAGAAAACAAGGTACACCATATTATTTGCATCCATTTGCGGTTGCAGATATATTAAAAGAAAAGGGATTTAATGAGGATTACCAAGCTGCAGGATTATTACATGATACATTAGAAGATACAAATGCAACAAAAGAAGAAATCTTGAAATTGAGCAATAAAAAAGTTCTAGACGCAGTGGTGTTACTAACAAAAGAAAAAGGATACAAAATGCAAGATTATTATAATAGAATAATAAATAGTGATATGGCAAAAATGGTTAAACTAGCAGATCGATATCATAATTTAAGCGAAAGTACAATGACAAATATTTTTTTTAAGAAAAAATATATAAAAGAAACAGAAGAATGGTATCTAAAAATGGCTGAAGGTACATGTTTTGAAGAGGATATAAAACAAGCATTAGATAATTTAATAAAAAGTTTATAAATTTTGAAAAGACTTTAAATATAAGAAAAACGGAGAAATAGTTATGAAAAAATTAAATGTAATAATAGTTTTTAATAAAGACGAAGATAAAATTTTAATGTGTAAAAGGACAAAAGAACCCTATAAAGGTAAATTGAATCTTGTTGGTGGAAAAGTAGAAAAGAATGAAGATGAATCACATGCAGCATATAGAGAATTAGAAGAAGAAACAGGGATTACAAGTAATGATATCAGATTAATAAATATTATGAATTTTGATTATAAATTACAAGATATGGAATTAGAAGTTTATGTAGGCAAATTAAATAAAGAAGTTGAACTAGTAGAAGAGATTAATAAACTACTTTGGGTAAATAAAAACGACAATTTTTTTGACATAGATAAATATGCCGGAGAAGGGAATATTGGACATATGCTAAGACAAGTAGAAATTTATAAAGATGAAGTTTTAAAATAGGAGGAAATATGGAAAGAATATTAGTTTTAGGAACAGGAGCAGGAATGTCAACAAATTGCTATAATGCCTGTTTTTTATTAGAAAATAATGGAAAATATTTATTAGTAGATACGGGAATGGGAATTGGTGTTTTAAAACAAATTAAAGATGTAGGAGTAAATATTACCGAAATACATGATGTATTTATCTCTCATAAACATATTGATCATTTATTGGGAATATTTCCTGTTATAAGGATGGTAACAAGCCTTATGGGAGCAGGAGTATATGAAGGTAAATTACATATTTATTGTGATAAAGAAATAAAAGAATTAGTAGACAATTTCTTTATACCAACATCATATCCTCATCTTATAAAAATGTATAATGAACGTGTTGTTTTTCATGATCTACATAATAATGGAAAATTTAATATTATAGGATACAATATCGAGGCTTTAGATATGTATTCTACAGAATGCAATCAATTTGGATTTCAAACAAAATTAAATAATGGAAAAATATTAACTTTTATGGGAGACGTACCATGTAATGAGAAATTACACGATAAAATAAGAAATACAGATTGGGTATTGCATGAAGTATTTTGTTTAGAATCAGAAGAGGCAAAATTTAAAGCAAGAGAAAAATGTCATTCTACGGTTAAAGATGTTACAGAAAAAATGGAAATGCTTAATATAAAAAATTTGGTAATGTGGCATACAATGGATAACAATATACCACAAAGAAAAGAGTTGTATACCAAAGAAGCTAAAGAATATTATAGTGGATATGTATTTGTTCCAAATGATTTGGATGTAATTGAACTATAAGGATAGACGTAATTTCAATGGGTCTGTAAGGAGGAAATATGGACGAATTAATTAAAAATATAAAAGAAGATGCGAAATTAATTATAAAAGAAAAAGAATATATAGTTAAAACAAAAACTTTTTATGGAATAAAAGAAGATGATGAAGCTTATTATATTAAATGTATTATGGATACTGGTGATACATTAGTTATAATTCCAGAAGATGATTTAATGTATATAGGTAAAGAAATAGAAAACATGGAATATGAAAGAGCAGAAGATACAGTGTTAAAATATAACGGAAAAACTTTTAATAAAACAGGAGATGGAAATCAATATATAAGAAATATAGAATTTGGCACAAATGTTGAAGGAAAATGTATTTTTGAAGATTTTGAAGGTCAAGATCAAATAATTAGTTTAGGATATTTACCAGACGAAGACAAAAGAGCAGATATTTTAGCAGATATAATTGATATTAATGATATAAAGATTAATAAGGAGTAAATATGTTTAAAAATAAAAAAGTTATTATATTTGATATGGACGGAACATTAATAGATTCTGTTGGTATGTGGAATAAAACAGATGAAACATTAATTGAAAAATTTACCAATAAAAGTATAGATGAATTTTTTACAGAAAATGATATACAAGCTAAAGATATAGGTCAGATGAGAGATAGTATATTAGCTAAATGTAAAAGTGGAGATATATATTTAGAATATTGTAGTTGGTTAAAGGAAAAGTTTAAAACAGACGTATCAGCAGAAGAAATACTAAAATTAAGATGGAATATTGCAAATGAATATATTATTAATGAAGTAGATTATAAAGAAAATGCAGAAATATTATTAGAAAGATTAAAAGAAAAAAGATATATATTAGCATTAGCTACAACTACAACAAAAGATAGATTAGATATATACAGAAAAAAATTAAAAAAAGCAGACATAGATAAAATTTTTACAGTTATTCTAAGTAAAGAAGATGTAGAACATAAAAAGCCTAGTCCAGAAATACATAATAAAATAATGAAAAAGTTAAATGTAACACCAGAAGAATGTTTAGTTATAGAAGATGCACTGATTGGTGTACAAGCAGCTAAAAATGCTGGAATTGAAGTAGTAAATATGTATGATAAATATTCAGACTCAGATAGAGAAGAAATTAATAAATTATCAGATTATAAAGTTAAAAATTTTAAAGAACTAATGCATATCTTAGATAGAGAGAATAGGGACGTTCCTTAAATCCCTATTGCAATAAAAAATAAATATACAAACAAAGGAGATAGATATGTTTAAACTAGAAGGAAATATTTGTATATTAGGAGATAGTATTGTCTATGGTGCGTGGGATGAAGAAAAACACGGATATGTAAATAGATTAAGGGAAGATTTAAAAGAAAATAATCAAGTAGAAAATATATATGGACTTGGAATCCCGGGAGAGACAACAGCGGGCCTATTAAAAAGACTTGATACAGAATTAAAACCTAGAACTCCTAATACAATAATAATTGGCATTGGAATAAATGATACTATCTATATTAAAAATAAGCAACAAGAAGCAATCAAAATAAAAGAATTTATAAGTAATATTAGCAAAATTATTGCTATCGCAACCACATATACAAACAACATTCTAATACTAGGATTGACAAACGTAATTGAAGAACGTACAACTCCGATTTTATGGAATGATAATGAAATGTATTTTAATGATACCATAAAAGAATATGATATTGCTCTTGAGAATTATTGTAATACGAATAAGGTTCAATATTTAAAATTGTTTGATGTATTACAACAAATAGACTTTTCTGATGATGGAATACATCCAAATGAAAAAGGTCATGAGAAAATATTTAAAGCCATAAAAGTAAAGGGAGAGATTAGTAAATTATAAAAGTTCAGGAGGAAGAAAAGATGGAAAATTATTTTATAATTCATGGTTCATTTGGTACACCATATTCAAATTGGATAGGATGGTTATTTGACTTTATATCATCAGATGGGAAAGAAGTGTATGTGCCACATTTTCCAATAGGTGTTGGAAAACAAAATTATGAGAACTGGAGTAAATTATTAAAATATTATGTTGATTTAGGATTGATAACAGAAAATACTATAATAATAGGACATAGTATTGCACCAGTATTTATTTCAAAATTCTTAATAGAGAATAAGATAAAAATAAAAAAATTAATTTCAGTTTGTGGTTTTAACAATTACCTTGGAATAAATAAAGATTATGATGCAGTAAATGAATCAATGTATCTAAACAATATAGAAGAAATTAGGAATTATGTTAAAGACATAGTATGTTTTTATTCAGATAATGATCCATATGTAAAATATGAAGTCGAAAAAGACTTTGCAGATAAGATATCAACTGAAAGTATTTTAATACCAAATGCAGGACATATAAATTCAGAAAGTGGATATGACACTTTTGAAGAAATAGTAGGTTACTTATAGGAGGAGAAAATGTTTAATGTAGTACATGTTGCAATAAGTGTAAGCAATATAGAAAAAAGTATAGAATTTTATAAAAAATTTGGATTTAAAGAATTTAAATCTTGGGATGCAGAAGATGAAAGTATAAAAATAAGAATGCTAAATTTAAATGGAATGATACTAGAAATGTTTTGTTATAAAGATTACATAGAACTACCTAAAACAGCTACTTCCACAGCTACAGATTTATCTGTAATTGGAACAAAACATTTTGCATTAGGAGTTCCTAATATAGAAAAAGCTAAAAAATGGGTATTGGAAAATAAAATAGCAGATGAAATAACTATAACAATTGGAAGATTGGGAAAACCATATTTCTTTATAAAAGATCCAGATGGAATATTAGTAGAAATAATAGAAAAAGATTTACCTAAAACAAAATTAGATAATGAAGCAAAACAAAATATAAAAAAAATCATAAGAAATGTTAATGCCACAGGTTTTTATTCAAAAAATAAATTTCATTCAATGGAACATATTTCAAAAGTTATTATGTTTTCTTTTTTACTAGGAAAAAATGAAAATTTAACAGAAGAAGAAATGAAACTATTATTAGTTTCTGCAGCTTTTCATGATTGTGGCAGAAACGGAAATGATGGAGAAAACGAGCATGCCGAAGCAGGAGCAAAACTTGCGTGCGAATACTTTGAAAAAAACGTAGCAAATACATTTAATATAAGAAAAGAGGAAATACCGATATTGCAAGTGGTAATACATTATCATGAACATAAAGAATGCGAACGAGGAAAATTAGATAAAGATGAAATATTACAACTAATAAAAAAATATAATGCACCAGTAGACTGCTTAAGTCAAATAGAAAAATTGTGTATGCTTTTAAAAGATGCAGATGCTTTAGATAGGGAAAGATTTGCAACATATGGAAAGCTAGATCCAAAGTATTTAAGAAGTGAAACTGCAAAAGCACCAGAGATGCTAAAATATGCGAAAGAAATAAATCAAGCAGTTGCAAACGAAATAATAAGGAAAATTTATGGCATAGAAAGAATAAAAGAAGAGATTGACAGTGTTAAATTATTAGAAGAGTTAAAACTAAAAAAAGTTGAAATGCTAGGCGAAGAAAATAACTTAAGTATAGATGAAATTATAGATTTATTATTTTAAGGGGAATATTATGAAAATTTATTTAATAAGACATAGCGAATCAATAGACGATATAGAAAATTGCTATGGTGGAATTGCAGATTTTGATTTGAGTGAAAATGGCATAAAAAAAGTAGAACAATCTTTGTTTAGTATGCTAAAGTTCGGCTTTTAATATATGTTATCAATACAGTTTAATAAAAAATATTTACTTAAAAAAAATATGGTGGTAAAATATAGGTTCTACAGAAAAAAGCTGATATATTCTGTAAAATAATTTTTATGGAGGAGGATAGTAGTTACTTACGTTATAATTTTCAGCAGAAAGGGAGCATAAATATGGTGATGTCTAAAGGAAGAAGACGGAGGAGAAAGTCTATAAGATTCGGACGGATTGTAGGAGTTATTATTGCATTACTAGCAATAATATTATTATTTTTGCCACTGTCAATGGAAGATAAAACTATCGAAGTTGAAGTTGGAACTGAATTTACAGATGAACCTACAATAAAATACCTTGGTTTTAATGTTTCTAAAGATGTTAAAATTACTGGTAATGTTGATACCTCTAAAGTAGGTGAATATAAAATAACCTACAAATGGGGATTAAAATCTGCTACAAGGACTATAAATGTAATAGATACTACAGCACCAGTTATTGATATGCAGGGTGGTAGCACGCTGTATGTCGAAGACTTTAACAATTTGGAAAGTTTAGACCCGGGAGTTATAGTAACTGACAACTATGACGAAGATGTTAAAGCAAAACGCGAAAGACATAAGATCAGTGATTCTGAATATGAATTCGTGTATACTGCAACTGATTCATCAGGAAACATTACTATAGCAAAAAGAACCATTATGAAGACAACAGGAGTAATTTATTTGACATTTGATGATGGACCATCAGATATTACGCCTGAAGTTCTGGATATTCTGCAAGAAAATGAAATTAAGGCTACATTTTTTATTGTAGATTATTCAGAAGAAGACAAGAGTAAGATTCAAAGAATTATAGATGAAGGTCATACTCTTGGGTTACATGGATTGTCTCATGATTATGCTAAGATTTATTCGTCGGTAGATGCGATTACAGAGAATTTTATTGGATTGCAGGAAAAAATATTGAATGATTTCGATTATAATGCAATATACATAAGATTTCCTGGAGGAGCATCTAATACCATCAGCAAGAAGTATTGTGATGGTGTAATGACAGCAGCAACCAGTAAAGTAGAGCAAGAGGGTTTTACATATTATGACTGGAATGTTGATGTCAATGATGCTGGTAGTGCAAGAACAGCAAACAAAGTTTATGATAATTTTGTGGCAGGAATTGTGCCACAGCGCGAAAATGTTGTATTAATGCATGATGGATATGGGCATCAACCAACAGCAGATGCTCTGCAGAAGATTATAGACTATGCCAAAGAGAATGGATATGTGTTTTCAGAAATTACAGAAGACACAATTCCAGTCCAGCATGGGGTGAATAACTGAAGAGCAAAATAAAAGAAACATGATAATGTGATTATTGTGTTTCTTTTGCTATATTGACATGTAGACGAAGCTAAAATAACTTTATAAGATTATTGTACTTCTGATTAACTTGTGATAAAACACAGATATAGAGGAGAATTTGTGTCTTTATTAAATAAGTAAATATTATATTTAAAATGGGATTTCAGGCAATTTGATTACCTGGAATCCTGTTTTTGTTATAAACTAGTAATATTTAATCTAATTGATATTTAATGATGTATGTTGTATAATTAGGCTACAAAAGGAGAAAAAAGATGTTTAATAAAATAATAGAATCAAATAAGTATGTAATAGAAAATGCAAAATATATTCAAATAAATAAGGAAGAAATAAAAAAGTTTGCAAATGGAATACAAGAGGTAAATATAAAAAATTGGTTGTACAATTCTCCATATAATTTATTAGATGAAAATGTAGAAACAATAATAACATTTTTACTATATTTCGAGGCAATAGACTTTTCTTTTTGGGGAAGTCCAAAATGGCAAATAGAAACAATTAACGGAAAAGAAGATGGTTCTATGGCACTTATGTATGCAATGCTAAGATATATAAGAGACAATAAGACATTTGATAATTTGACAAAAGAAAACTTTAAAGAATATTTAAAAGGTAATGTAGAGATTCCTCTTTTTGAAGAAAGATTTAAAATTATAAAAAATGTTAATAAGGTTGTAAACGAAAGATTCGGTGGAGATTTTTACAATGCAATATATAACATAACAAAAGATGAAGACTTATTTAAACTTATAATAGATAATTTTGAAGATTTTAAAGATATAAGGACATATGAATGTAAGACAATATATTTTTATAAATTGGCACAATTATTAACATCAGATATTTTACATATAAGGGAAAAGAAAGAAAAAATAAAAGTAGACTGCTCACATTTAGTTGGATGTAGTGATTATAAAATACCACAGGGCTTACGAGCATTAAATCTAGTAAAATACAATAAAGAATTGGCAGATATAGTTGATAATAAAGTAGAAATAAAAGAAAATTCAGCATATGAAGTAGAAATTAGAGCAACAGTTATATATGTAATAGATGAAATAAAAAGATTATTAAATAACAAAATAAATGCAATAGAATTAAATGATTATATTTGGCTTATGTCAAAGAATAAGAGATTATCAAAAAGACCATATCATTTAACAAGAACTACAAATTATTAATCAGAATTTGGAAAGCCTTTCGGGATTTTGTCTGGATTTTGGGGACGTTCCTTAAATCACTGTAAATATATAAATTAGGAAGTAGATGTAAATGAAAGTTTTATCAATAATGGAGCCATGGGGAAGTTTAATTAAAGAAAAAGCAAAATATATCGAAACAAGAAGTTGGAAGACAAATTATAGAGGAGAATTATACATTCATACTAGTTTAAAAAAGATTCCAAAAAATGACAAAAGAATACAAGAACTAGTTAATTTATTAAAAGATAAAGATATAAAATATGGATATATAATTGCAAAATGTAATTTAGTAGATTGTATTTATATGGACGAAGAATTTATAAATAAAATAAAAACAGAAAATCCAACAGAATATAAGTGTGGGGAATATGCTGTTGGTAGATATGCTTGGGTATTAAAAGATATTAGAAAAATAGAACCAATACAAGCAAAAGGACATTTAGGAATATGGAATTATAAGGATTAAGATAGGAGGAAAAAATGAAAGTATTATTTGCAACAAACAATCCAGCAAAAGTAAAGATATATGCTAATAGACTAGAAGAAAATGGGATTAATTTAAAAACATTAGCTGACTTAAATATAGCAGATTCTGTAGAAGAAAATGGAAAAAATTCCATAGAAAATGCTATAATAAAAGCTAGAGGGTATTATGAATTTGTAAAAGTACCAACGATTGGTATGGACAATAGCCTTTTTATAGAAGGTATAGATGAAGCAGATCAACCAGGTACACATGTAAGAAGAGTTCATGGTAAAAGACTATCAGATAAAGAAATGATAGAATACTATACAGGATTAGTAAAAAAATATGGTAAGAATTTAAAAGCTAAATGGGTTTATGGAATGGCTATATATGATGGAAAAGATGTACAAACTTTTACTTGGTCGAAAGGAGATTTTTATTTTGTAGGAAAACCATCGCCAATTTTAAATGAAGGTTATCCTTTAGACTCTATAAGTGTATTGCCAGACTCTGGTAAATATTTTGTAGATTTAACTAGAGAAGAAAAAGATGAGTATAAAAATAAAAATGCAAAAGATGATGATGTAATAAAATTTATATTATCAAGTTTGAACTTAGGGGACAGTCCTAAAAGTTCAGAAAGATAACATAAAAAATGAACTTTTAGCTCCGTACCTAAAGTTCATAAAATGGAGGAATAATGAGAATACCGGATGAATTAGAAGATAGAATAGAAAAGGAAGTAAATAATATAAAGCTGACAATATTAAGGGATACTGCAAAAATTTTAAGTGATAGGTATATGAATGCTAAAAGAACAGGGCAAAGTTTATTAAATAAAGATATAGAGGTTCTTGCTTATTCTATTATTAGGATGCCGGCTACTTTTGGAGCGATTAATAAAGCTCTAGAAGAGACTTTAAAAAAATATAATCCTACTATAAAAACAGTATTAGATTTAGGTTCAGGAACTGGAGCAGGTGAATGGGCTGTACTTAGCAATATAGAAGTAGAAGAAATTACTTGCATAGAGCGTGACAAAGAAATGGAGAATATGGCCAGAAAATTATTGCAAGGTCATAACAAAATAAATTGGAAAAATCAAGATATAGTTCAAGATGATATTACCGATAAAGCAGATTTAGTAATAACTTCGTATATGATAAATGAGCTTAAAGAAGCTAACAAAGAAAAAGTAATAAAAGATATCTTACAAGCTTTTAACAAGTTAGTAATATTTATAGAACCAGGAACCCCAGAAGGATTTAATAATATAAGAAAAGTACAAAGGTTAGCAATAGAAAGTAACTTGAATATAATAGCACCATGTACTTGTCAAACAGAATGTAGTTTGCCAGTAGATGATTGGTGCCATTCTATAGTTAGAGTAGAACGAAGTAAAGTTCATAAATTTGTAAAAGATGCAGATGTACCATATGAAGACGAAAAATTTTCTTATATAGCAATTTCAAGAGAGAAAATAAATAATAGTGGCGCTAGAATATTAAGACATCCTAACATCTCTAGTGGCTTTATAAAAGTTAAATTATGCAACAATGGAAGTATAGAAGAGAAAACAATAACGAAGAAAGAAAAAGATTTATTTAAGAAAGTAAAAAAATTAAAGTGTGGGGATTTGATATGATTAATTTAGAATTATATAAAATATTTGTTTTTGTGGCAAAAGAAGAAAATATAACTAAAGCCAGTGAAAAACTAAATATATCTCAACCAGCAGTAACAAAGCATATAAAGAATTTGGAAGATCAATTAGGTGTTACTTTATTTAAAAGAAATAAATATGGAATGGAGCTAACAGACAAAGGCAGAGAATTATTTAGTGAGGTAGAAGAGCCTATAATAAAGATATATAATGCCGAAAGAAAATTTACTAGTATTAGAAATATACATTTAGGTTCACATGTTACAATGCTTAGTAGAATGTTTGGAAAATGTATTGCAGAATATTATAAATTAAATCCAACTAGCCAAATAGAAGTAACGAATGAAACCTTTAATGATATGTTAAATATGTTAGAAAATCAGAAACTTGACATTGTACTTTCTAAAAAGGTTGATAAAAGTGTATATAATACAAACAAGATTGAATTTATTAAATTAGGTTTATTGCATGATATATTTGTAATTAATACGAATTCTAAATATAAGGATAAAATTTTTAACAAAGAGCAGTTGTCAAAGGAGAAGATATATACTCCAAAGAGAACATCAATTACTACTATAAATTTAATGAAAGAATTAAACTTAACAGATGATATGGAAAATATTAAAAACATTACATATACAACAATGCTTGGAATTCTAAAAACTGAAGATAGTATCGGACTTATAACAAAAGAATATATAAAAGATGAATTAAAAGAAAATAAATTAGCTATCTTAAAAACAGATTTTGAATTTGAACCAATGGAATTTGGTATATATATAAATAAAGAAAATAAGTTTAAAGAATTAAAAGATTTAATTAAAATAATGAAAAATGAGTTTTTGCAGGTATAACAATTAGTTATATCTGCATTACTATTATGTATTTTACATAAACAACAAAAAAGGCTATAATTGTAAATGTAACTAGAAATACAATGTTTTCATAATAATACAGGAGGAAAAAAATGAAAACGGAGAAAGTTGAAGCAATTTTAAGTGCACCAACTGTGACACTTAAAGAATTATTAAACAAACCGGAATTATTGGAAGGCAAGGAAGGATTTTGGTTTTTTACTCCTTATGCTTTTCCAAATCCTGCTGGACCGGTTGTACGTAAAATGAGATTAGATGAAAACAAAAGATGGATTATCTCAGATATTGACACAGGAGATGATTACGAAGAGTTTCAGGGCTCTATGCCTTTTAAAGACAGCGAGCTTTTTATGTATCCACATTTGGCATGGATGCTTGAAGGGGATTCTATCGAAGGTCATTTGTATTAAAAGCGAGGAACGGTATTGTAAGATGAAGCAATACCGTTCTTTGCTTTTTAAAATGAAAATGATATAATCTAATAAATAGAATTAAAGGAGAAAAACTATGGGAAAAATAATAAAAGTAAGAGAAGTAGGAGATCCAGTACTTAATAAAATGTCAGAAGAAGTTGATATAACAAATATAAATAGTGATGTTTTAGATATTATAGATGATTTAAAAGCAACTCTCGAAGATGAGGTGGGAGTTGGTATTGCTGCACCACAGATTGGTATTAACAAAAGAATTATAGTAGTTGGAGCCAAAAAGGAAAATGTAAGATATAATGATGCAGAAGATATACCATTAACTGCTATGATAAATCCAAAATGGAAGAAATCATCAGATGAAACAGATATACAATTTGAAGCTTGTTTAAGTGTACCTGCAATAGCTGGTAAAGTTGAAAGATTTAAACATATCACCTTACAATATTACAATGAACAAGGAGAAAAGATAGAAAAGGAGATACATGGATTTTTTGCTAGGCTTATTCAGCACGAATGTGACCACTTAGATGGATTTACACTATTAAATAGAGTTAGAGAAAAAGATGGTTTTGCAACAAAAGAAAATAGGAAGAAATATAATTTATAAAGATTAATATTTAGAACAACCCAAATTTGAAACAGCTACCAGACTTTAGAAAAGATTATGATTCTACAAGATTAGTATTAGAAACAATACCAGAAGATATAAATGGATATAAAGTATATACTGGAAAAGTTAGTTGGTATAATCAAGATGATGCGATAATCTTTGACGGTAATTATTCAAGACATATAGGTCTTACTGTAAGAATGAAAGTTGAACCAAATCTTTTAAGAACAAATACAGCAATTTTTTTATGTAGTTTACTCAACTAACAATTTTTAATTAATAAATTCTTGTATAAAAAAATAAAATATGGTATAACTATTTAGCACAAAATTTGGAGGTAAACAAAATGACAAATTTATTAATAAAATTATTCATAAAAGATAATGATGTTGGTAATTTAAAAACGAGAGGAAAGTATGGAATACTTTCAAGTGCCACAGGAATTGTAGTTAATATTTTACTTTCTATAGTAAAGCTTGTTATAGGAATAATTGCAAATTCAATTTCTATTATATCTGATGCATTAAATAATATCACAGATGTTGGGTCTTCAGTAGTTACCATGATAGGATTTAAAATATCACAGAAGAAAATAGACAAAGATCATCCTTGGGGTCATGGTAGAATGGAATATATAACAGCATTTATAGTTGATATAATTATTTTGATGGTAGGGTTTGAACTTTTGAAAAGTTCAATAGATAAGATAATTCATCCAGAGCTTCCAGCAGTAAGTAATGTTACAATTATAATATTAGTTATAGCAGTATTTACAAAATTATGGCTATTTTTATTTTATAAAAAAATTGCAAAAATAATAGACTCTAATGCTATTAAAGGAAATGCATATGATAGTATTTCAGATTCTATATCAACATTAGTTGTTTTAATATCAGCAGTTGTAGCTAAATTATGTGGAATATCAATAGATGGCTATGCAAGTTTAATAGTTTCTATATTTATTTTATTTACAGGATATAAAGCGATAAAGGAGACTGTAGATTTATTATTAGGAATGAAACCAGATCCAGAATTTATAAGGGAAATAGAAGAAGCAGCTAAAAAATATGATATGATTTCTGGAATACATGATATAATGGTTCACGATTATGGACCAGGAAGAAAGATTGTTTCTTTTCATGCTGAAGTTCCAGCAGATGGAGATATATGCAAAGTACATGATATAATTGACCAAATGGAACAAGATTTATTCGAAAAATTTAATTGCATTACAACAATACATATGGATCCAATAGTTATAGATAATAAAGAAATAAATGACATGAGAGCTTTTACAGAGGATATAGTCAAAGAATTAAATTCAGATTTTTCTATACATGATTTTAGAATGACTGATGGCGGACAAAGGATTAATTTAATTTTTGATTTAGTAGTTCCAAGAGATAAAGAATACAACAAAGAAGAGATAATAAAAAATGTACAACAAAAGATTCACGAAAAAGATAACAAATACTATGCAGTAATAAAAGTAGAAACATCATATATTTAAAATTTAAAAAGCAGCTTAAAGTATGTACTTTATAGCTGCTTTTTCTAGTTTAATTAATTACATTGCATCTAATAACGAGTTAGATACATCACAAAGTTTGCTTAATAAAACATCCTTGTTTTCGATTTGTAGTATGGCATTAATATCGGGTTGGATTTGATTTATTATACTGTCCCACTGTATTTTATTTTTCATCTTCATTATTCTCTCAGAGTCATCATTTAACAGTGCAAAATTACAAGAATTTGTCAAAAAATGACAAAAATATTATGTATATAGCCTTGACAACGTATGATATAATTTAATTGTTACTCTGTAAACTAAAGAAAGCAAAGATTTATTAAATGCTTTCACCAAGAATTGCAAAAGGAGTGATTCTATGAAAAAGCGGATACCTATTGTACTAATGGGATTAATAGTAATATTTGCTATATCATTGGTATTATTCAATAGGCAAGCTAATTTACATTATGGTAAGGTAAAAGAATTCTGCTATAAAATACAGCAAGCAGGACATCTAATACCACCAGATCCTAAGACAGTTAGTAATTATACTGTCAAAACGGATCGCTATGGAAATCTTATCTTATGCATAACAGGGAATGAGGGAGAACAAATCGTTTGTGAAATGAGTCCCGATTGCCAGTTGATAGATAAGATTAATGAGGTTAATGCTCTTAAATATTTATATGCAATTGTAGCGATACTAAGTATATTGCTGTTCATTGCAGTAGTAAAAGGGTGTACTAAAAGGCGAATAGGGGCTTAGAGTCTCTATTCGCTTTTGGGTTATACAAGATAATGAAGATAAAGTTTTTATAAGTCATTATTATATTAATAATGAGAACGTTTCATTTAATAGTTGCCAAACTAACATAAATGTGTTATAATATTTAATGCACTAAAAGTAGGAAAGGAACAAATATATAATGAAGTTATTTCATGTAGATTTTGTTCTAGTGCATTGATGCGAAAGGAGGACATAAGAATGAAGACAGCATGGTATAGTAGTAACGCATCAGTAGAAGAAATTGTGAAGGTGCTTAAACAGTATCCTTCATATAAAACAAGTATTTTTGAGGATATAGTTTCACAAAAAGAGAAAATTTATCTAAACAATCCAATAGAAGTTGATGGAAGTAATGAGCTATTTGAAAGATTATATGAAATAGCAGAATTGCCAAATCGTATTTTAAGTGGATATACGTATAGACAGATTTTCCATTTATTAAAAAAATCAAATCTCAAGAAGGAGCATTTGGTGGAACTATATGAAAACTATATTGGCAATATAAGACCAATATGGGTAGTCGAAGATTTTGATGGTCCAGCAATTGTTGCAAAACAATATGGACCATATATGGTTATTTTCTTTAACGAAAACCCGAAGGATTACTAATCCTTCGGGTTTTCAAATTATATTAATGCATATCATATGAAAAAGCTGTTACACCTTTATCGTCATATATTGTTAATCTAAAATATTTTGAATATTCATCTTGATAAGTATAATTCCAATAACCTAAGCTATCTGCACGATAAGAATCTTTTGGTTCACCATATGCATTTATTACATCTTGTAAAGAACTACCATTATGAATACCTTTTGGCAATGTAAAAGATACTGGTGTTTCATCATCATCTACGAAAGCATTATCTACTTCGAATGACCAGATATTACATTCTGTTATATCTTTAATGGTATTAGAATCATTTATGAATCCTATTCTTACAGTGGAATCAAAATTTGGATTTTCTAAGCTTATAGTACCAGAAACTTTATTTCCTGGATTCATAACATATCCATTTGCATATCCATAATCGGCTAAATCAAATGACCAACCATCATTTTTTAAATCTGAATAAGGGAAATATAGTTTATAAGCTTTATTGTTAAATATAAACTCACAATCTTTCCAATCATCAGATATATTACCAGTAGAAACTGGTTGAGTGTTAGTTGTACTAGTATTTGCAGTTCCATTAGAAGATGAAGCATCTTCTTTTGTTTCATTTTTTGCAACAACTTGAGAATTTGTGTTATCAACTGTTGCTGAATTTTCATTTTTATTAGAATTCATTATAAAAAATAGAATTGTTCCAAAAACAAGTAAAAGTACGATTACAATAGAAAGAACTATAATTACTACTGTAGAAGTGCTTACCGTTTTTTTAGTGTTATTTTCTGCCATAAAAAGTCCCCCTTTAATAATTTTTTTATAATATGATTTTATTTTAAAAAAAATTATTAGTCAACCAATTAAATATTACTTTTATATTACAATAAAGCAAAATAAGATTTAAAAAAGAAAGAAAAATGAAGAGAAACTTTAAAATAATAAAAAACAAGGGAATTATTAAAAATCAAATTTAAAAGAAAGCCAAAGCAAACAAAATTGAGTATTATTTGAATTTGGCAAAATAAACCAATGCCAGTATAATATATATCAGTGGTGCATTATTCTAGTCGTACAAACTTTACGAGGGTGGGGCTAAAAATCCACTAAAGAGCACATCGTTGAAGTTTCTTAGTGTTGCGCGAAATGCCAGTTTTGTGTGGTGCTAGGGAGTAAAGAAATTAGGGTATTATATAATGGCATATATAAAACTCCCTGATTTCGTGGAGGCTTAAATAACGCAATTTAGTATAAATATAGGAAACAAAATCTGTATTATATATCTAACTTTGCAATATTTGAGTATAACCTATGTTGCGTGCCAAGACACAAAATACATAGTGTAGCTTGTCTTGAGTGAATATATTGGGATTAATACAAAAAGAATAAGTCTATTTGGCCAAATAAATTTATTCTATATTATGAAACTATATTTGCAAAAAAGACTAGTAAAGAATAGGTGTATGTTAAGGAAAACTTCTAGAATGTTTGCTTACATAAAAGCAAGGAAGTTTAAGGATTAAGGTACAGATTTAAGTGGCGATCTGGTGTCTATTGCAATATATATATGTTCTTCTTAAACGGAAACGGTTCTAACAGTAATGTTAAGCGAAGAATAGAGAAATTCGACCAGACCTAAACTGTAAAATTTACTTAAGCTTTTACCATTAAAACAATTAAAAAGGCGGAGTTATCTGCCTTATTTGATATTATTTTATTAAATTGCTATATCAAAACTAAAGTATTTTGTTAGCAATTTAATTTTATATAAAGAAAGGAGCTTGCATAATTTAATATTATGCAAAATAAAATGAAAAATAAAAGAGATAAATCAGAATTTAAATGGTTTATAGAAGTATTTATAATGACTTTTATATTATCTATGTTATTTTCATATATATCAGCTAATGGTGTATCAAATTTTAGTTTAATACCAGCTATTTTGATATTAGTATTAGTTATTTTAGTAGGTATATTTTTCGATATTGTAGGTGTGGCAGTAACTGTTGCAAATGAAAACGAATTCCATGCTAAAGCGACTAAAAAAGTAAAGGGTTCAAAAGCATCTATACAATTAATTAGGAATGCTCCTAAAGTTGCAAATATATGTGCAGATGTAATAGGAGACATTTGTGGGGTATTAAGTGGTGCAATAAGTGCACTAATTGCTGTAAAAATTACAAATCAATTTGGAATAAGATTTGACATACAATTTATAATTAGTGCTTTGGTTTCAGCTTTAACTGTTGGTGGTAAGGCATTAGGTAAAGGTATCGCAAATAAGAATGCAACTAAAATTGTACATTCAGTTGGTATTGTATTAAATAAATTAAAATTAAATAAATAACATTTTTGGGGGGGTAAAATTTATATTTTACCTCTTTTGTTTTATATATAAAATGTGATATTCTAATGCAAAGGAGGAGTAAAATGAAAATTTTACATTTAGCAGATTTACACTTAGGAAAAATATTACAAGAACAGTCACTATTAGAAGATCAAGAATATATGTTGAAAGAAATTATAAAAATAATAAAGGAAGAAAAAGTAGAAAGTGTTTTAATAACTGGTGATGTGTATGACAGAAGTGTACCACCTGCAGAAGCAGTAAATTTATTAGATGATTTTTTAAAAACACTTATAAAAGAATTAAAAATAAAAGTATTTATAATAGCAGGAAACCATGATTCAAAAGATAGATTGGGATTTGGAAGTAAGATTTTTGAAGATGAAGGACTATATATAGAAAGTAAATATAACGGAAATTTAAGAAAAGTAGAATTACAAGATGAATATGGCAAAATAAATGTATACATGTTGCCTTTTGTAAAACCAGTAGAAGTAAAACAATTTTTGGAAGAAGAGTTAGAAAATAATTATAATACTGCAATACATAAAATAATTGAAAAAGAAAAAATTAATATGAAAGAAAGAAATATTATCATGGTACATCAATTTGTAACAGCTGGAACTGTAGAACCAGAAAGAACAGAATCAGAAGTATTGTCGTTAGGTGGAATAGAAAATGTTGATGTGTCTAATTTCGAATGCTTTGACTATGTTGCAATAGGTCATGTACATAGACCACAAAAAATAGGAAGAGATACTGCTAGGTATGCAGGCACAATGCTAAAATACTCATTTTCAGAGATTAACCACAATAAAACTGTTCCGATTATAGAGATAAAGGAAAAAGAAAATATTGACATAAATTTAATTGAATTAGAACCATTGCACGATATGAGGGAAATAAAAGGACCGATAGAGGAACTAATAAAAAAGGAAAATTATGAAACAGGAAATGTAAATGATTATATTAAAGCTATAATTACAAATGAGGAACCTGTTTATGATGCAATCGGACAAATAAGAAGAATATATCCTAATACTTTAAAACTAGAAATAAGAAATAGTAAAACAGCTGGTAGCACAGAAAAACAAACTTTAAATATTGAAAATATAAAAAAGAAAAGTGAATTAGAATTATTTTGTGATTTTTATAAATCTCAAAATAATGTAGATTTAAATGAAAACGAAACAGAAATTATTAAAAATATAATTTCGGAGGTGAAACATGAAACCAATTAATTTAGTAATTAGTGCATTTGGTCCATACAAAGATAAAGTTACGATAGATTTTACCAAACTTGGAGAAAATGGAATATTTTTAATAACAGGAGATACTGGTGCTGGCAAAACAAGTATTTTTGATGCAATTTCTTTTGCGATTTTTGGTGAAGTTAGTGGCTCTAACAGGCCAATACAATCTGTTAGAAGTGACTTTGCAGAGCTAGATACAGAAACCTTTGTAGAGTTAGAATTCATACATAAAAATAAGACATATAAAATTTTAAGAAATCCATCTTATGAAAAGCCAAAGAAAAAAGGAGAGGGATTTACTAAAAAAGCAGCTGATGCTTCTTTAGAATATGATAATAAAGTAATTTCTGGAATAAAAAATGTAGATACAAAGGTAGAAGAAATTTTAGGTATTAATGCTAAACAATTTAAGCAAATTGCAATGCTTGCACAAGGTGAATTTTTAAAGATATTATTTGCAGAAAGTAAAGATAGAACAGAAATTTTTAGAAAGATTTTTGATACTAATATATATAATTTAATTGCTAAAAAATTAAAAGAAAGATTAAAAGAGAATGAGGATAATTTAAAAGAATTAAAAAATTCTTTTATAACTAATACAGCCAATATTATGTGGAGTGAGGAAAAAAATATATATTTTTCAACTAAAGATTTAAATGAAGTAGATATAGAAAATATATTAAGTGATTTAACAGAAGAGCTAAAAAATAATGAGACAGATAATTTAAAAATAGAAGCAAACATAAGTAAAGAAGAAAAAGAAATAGGTCAGTTTGAAGAAAAAATAAAAAAGACAGAAGAACTGAATATAAAAATAGACAACTATACTGAATTACTAAAAAAACAAATAGAATATAAAAATAAAGAAAAAGATATAGTCGAATTAAAGGATAAAGTGATTAAAAATCAAAAGATTAAAGAAGCTATTAAACCGAAAGAAGAAAAAGTAAAGAATCAAAATGAATTAACAGCAAAATTAGAACGAGAATTGGAGAATTTAAAAGTAAATATTATAAAAGGAAAAGAAAAAGAGAAAGAACACGAGAAGAAGATTGAAGCTGTAGATAAGATAGGAAAAATATATAAAGAATATAGTGAATGTACAGAAATAAAAAAAGAACTATTAGAAAAAGGTAATCGTCTAAAAAAGATAGAAGAGTTAGAATTAAAAAAGGTAACTCAAGTAAAAAATTATACTAAACTAGAAAATGAATATAAAATAATGAATAATGAATACTTAGACAAAGAAGATGAATTTTTTAAAGAACAAGCGGGGATTATTGCGGAAAAATTAGAAGACAACAAACCATGTCCGGTATGTGGAAGTTTAGAACATCCTTGTATTGCCAAAAAAAGTACAAGTGTACTTACTAAACAGGAATTAGACAAATTAAAGAAAGTCTTAGAAAATAAGCAACAAGAAAAACAAAAACAACAAGAAGAATGTATTAATACTAATTCACAAATTAATGCTTTAATACAAGAATTTAAAGAAAATTTAGAAACAGAATTTAACTTAGAAGAATTAAAAAAAGTGTTAAGAGAGGAATTTAATAAAAATAAAGTAAGATTAGAGAAAGATGAACAAATACTAATTACAGAATATACAAAAATATTCGAAGAAAAGCTAGTGTTAGCTAATTTTGAGTTTGAAACCTTTAAAGATAAAATAATTGCAAATATAAACTTAGAAAAAAATGAATTGGTAAAAGATAAAACACTACAAGATGAAAAGACTAAACAATTAGAGGAAAGCAGAGCAAGCCTAAAAGAATATAAAGAAGAATATATAAAGGAATTAACGAAGTTAGGTTTAAAGACTGAAGAAGAATATAAGAAAATGCTAATTTCAGATAATGAGATTGAAAATATCCAAAAATATATAGAAAAATTTAATACAACTGTAACAATAAATAATACAAAGATAGTAGATTTAGAAAAAGAAGTAAAAGGAAAACAAAAGATAGATTTATCAGAAGAAAAAGATAAATTGTTACAAAGAAAACAACATCTGGAAGAAGAAAGAAAAATTCATGTTCAAGTAAAAGGGAAACTAGACAATAATACAAGAATTTATAAATTATTAATAGAAAATAGCAAAGAACTTAAGCGAAAAATAAAAGATTTTATAATATATGATGAATTAAGTAGAACAGCAAATGGAACATTACTAGGTAAAAAAAGAATTGAATTTGAACAATATGTTCAGGCTACATATTTTGATATGGTAATTTTAGAAGCAAATAAACGATTAGCTAAAATGACAGAAAATAGATATTGGTTATTAAGAAAAGAAGAACCAGAGAAAATTTCGGATAAAGTAGGTTTAGAATTAGAAGTAATGGATAATTATAATGGGAAAAAAAGAGATGTAAAATCATTATCTGGAGGTGAAGCTTTTAAGGCTGCACTATCATTAGCATTAGGTTTATCCGATGTGATCCAAAGTTATTCTGGAGGAGTAGTAATAGATACTTTATTTATAGATGAAGGATTTGGTTCACTTGATACAGAATCTAGAGAACAAGCCATAAATACGCTAAGTTTACTAATAGATAATAACAAACTAATAGGAATAATAAGCCATGTTACAGAACTAAAAGAAAGAATAGATAAAAAAATAATTGTTACCAAAACAAGTGATGGTAGTAAAATAGAAATAGAAGTTTAAATTTTGCCTATCATGGTGGTAATACTAGAGCTTTAGATAAATAGTAGTAACTTTAATTAATATGAATTTTTTGTGTATTATATTGACAAAATGGATAGTAAAAAAATAAAATATATATGAAAAAATTGTTACTGACAAAAGATAAGTTAAGTAAATATAAACTTATAATTTAATATTTACATTATATTTAGTAAAACTAATAAAGCAAAATTAATTGGAGATAATATAAATGAAAGTAATGGCAGTAGCAGTGTAGCTACTGCTTTATAAATATATGGATGGTGAGTATATGAATAACGAAGAATTACGAACAATATTAAAAATAGACAATGAAGCCAAAGATAATATTAAACTAATAGAAGCAAAAAATAACGAACTTGAAAAATATATAGCGCAGGAGATATCGGTAAAAGAAGCAGCAATGGAAGCGAAGTATAAAGAAGAAATATTAAGATTAGAGCAAGAATATAATAATAAATTAAAAACTGTAGAAGACAACTTAAAGTTCAAAACCAATGCAACTATAGAAAATGGCAGAAGAAAATTTGAAGAACGTAAAAATCAAATTATACATGACATAGTATCAAGTATTATAAATGCTGAATAACTACTAAAATGATAGGAGATTAAAAAATGAAAACATTTAATAATCCTAGTGTAACAGCCAAATTAAAAGCAATGTATGCTAAAAAGCTAAAAAATGATGATTTAGATGATTTAATAAAACAAGAACATATAAAAGATGCAATTATAATTTTAAAATCAAAAATTGACGATTTAGATAATTTATCAAATGATGCAAAAAGATTAGAATTAGAAAATTCGTTAGATAAATTAATAATAATTGATATGAAAAAAATTGATAAATACATTAATGGTACAAATAAAAAAATTTGGCAAAAATATATTTTAAAATATAAAATAGACATTATTAAAAAAATTTATGAAAAAGTAATTACAAACGAATTGCAGAATATAGAAAATACTATTTGGGTTACTAATATATTTACAGACTTGGAACCACTGCTTAAAGTAAAATCTAAAGAAGAATTTTTGGAACAGCTACCTGACGAAGATATAAAAGAAATATTTGAAACTAGTAAAAACAATTTTGAATTAGAAAACAACCTTAATAAGTATTATTTTGAAGGATTCTTGCATGAAGTAAAAGGAAAAAATAAGGATATAGAAACAGTATTAAAATATAGCATAGATTTATTAAATATTTTTTGGACATATAGATGTCAAAAATATTATGGAATTGTAGATGAAAATATTTTAATTAATAGCTTTTATAAAATAGATATTAACATAATAAGAGAAGTAGAGAAAATAGAAACTATTGAAGAACTAAAACAAATATTAAGTCATACTGCGTATAAAAACATAATAAAAGAAGATGTACAAAAAGATGTAAAAAGAGCGCTATATAAAAGAAGTAAAAGTAGTTTTAGAAAAGATATATTAAATTTAAATACTGTCATTAGTTATTTTGAAATGATACAAATAGAAAAAGAAAATATTATAACAATAATAGAAGGAATAAGATATAACTTAAAAGGACCTACAATAAAAAATAAAATTATAATTTAATAAACAAAAGAGGTGAAGATTTTGGCAATTGAAAGAATGAAATTTTTAAGTATGACTGGAAATGAAAGAGAATTAGATTTTATCATTGCTAATGATTTAATAGGAAGTGGGTTTCAACCAGAAAATACCTTAAAAGTTTTAGAAAAGGGATGGAAAGTAACATATTTTTCTTATGATTCTACAATTAAGGAATATATAAAAAAAGCTAAAGAATTATTAAACGAAATGGACGTTCCATATGTAAAGAAACAAGTAGAATTAAAGAAAAAGTTAGAAGAAATTAAAGAAGATATAGACAGTAAATCACAGGAAATTAGCTCAATATATACCAAAATAGAAGAAAATGAAGATCAACTGGCGAAAATAGAAGAAAGCATAATGCCAATAGAACATCTAAAAAACCTTCCAGTAGCTTTAGAGCAATTATATAATTTAAAATATATGAAATTTAGGTTTGGAAAAATATCACTAGAAAATTATGAACAATTGAATAACGAACTTACCAATTTAGATGTACTAATATTAGAACTAGAAAAAACAGATAAAGAGGCTTGGATATTATATTTTACACCTGATAAGTTAGCTGAAAAAGTTGATAGCTATTTTAAAGTTATGAAGTTTGAAAGAGTTTGGCTTCAACAAGAAATAATTGGAAGACCAGCAGATATCTTAACAAAAGCCAAAGAGCAAATAACTAAGACCAAAAATAACACAGAGGATTTAAAAGCAAAACTTATAGATATTCGAGAACAAAATGGACGAGAAATATTAAATAATTTATTACAACTAGAATTGTTAGAAAAAATAAATAAAGTAAAGAAATATATGGCACATGATAATAAAGGTTCGTTTTATATTGTTGGTTGGATACCAAAAGATAATTTACAAGAATTACTTCCAAAGTTAAATAAAGATAATGTAGAATATGTAATAAAAAATCATGATGAAGTAATTAGTACTCCACCAACTAAACTAAGAAATAATAGACTAATAAAACCATTCGAATCGATAGTAAAAATGTATGGAACGCCTAACTATACGGAAATGGACCCAACATTCTTTGTAGCAATTACAGCGTTTTTAATGTTCGGTTTTATGTTTGGAGATGTAGGACAAGGTCTAGTGATTGGCATTATTGGAGCAATTTTGACAATAAGGAAAAGCAATTTAGGACCAGTACTAATTGCAGGAGGAATATCTGCAATAATATTTGGATTCTTATATGGTAGTGTATTTGGAAATGAGGATATAATAAAAGGCTTAGTGCCAAGTCCTATGGATAATATAACAAGTATGTTAGTTGTTGGAATTGCAAGTGGTGCCATATTAATAATACTAGCGATGATATTTAATATAAAAAATGGAATAAAAAATAAAGATGTTGGAAAAGTATTATTTGATAAAAATGGAATAGCAGGCTTAGTTTTCTATATAGTTATTTTGGCATTAATAGTTGGATTTTTAGTAAATGGACAGATGTTTATTAGTTTATCAATTAGTGTAACATTGATAGTTGTTACTTTACTATTAATTTTATTTAAGGATAATATTGAAAATCTAATAAATAAAAACAAAGCTAGACAAAAAGTTTCTATAATAGAAAAGATATTTGAAATTATAGAAATGTTAATAAGCATGGCAAGTAATACAATTTCATTTGTAAGACTTGCAGCATTCGCAATAAACCATGTTGGACTATGTATGGCAGTATATATTTTGGCAAATATGTTTGGCACAACTGGAAGCTTAATTGTTGCGATAATAGGAAATATTATTGTAATAGCATTAGAAGGTTTAATTGTTGCAATACAAGTTTTAAGATTAGAGTATTATGAATTATTTAGCAGATTTTATACAGGTGATGGAAAAGAATATATTCCAATAGAAGAACAAAAATAAAATACGAAAGGAAAGTTTGATATGAAAAAAAAGATTTTTAATATAATAATAGTTTTAGCAGTAATAATAGGAGCTTGTAGTGCTACCTCTGTTTATGCAGTAGCAAGTAAAGAAACTAAAAGTACAGCTTCTAATAATACAGTTATAAATCAAGTAAATGAAGTTACTACAGCAGAACCTGCTACTACTACAAATGCAGAAGAAACAATAAATACAACAACTTCTGAAACTACAGAAGAAACTTCAGAAAGTGGTTTGTCAAATCATGATGTTGGATTACTTGCTGCAGCTTTAGCTACAGGATTAGGTTGTATAGGTGCTGGTATAGCAGTTGCTATGGTTGCATCTAGTGCTATTGGTGCAATTAGTGAAAATCCATCACTACTTGGAAAAACTATAATATTTGCAGGATTGGCTGAAGGTATAGCTATATATGGATTAATAATATCAATAATGATATTAAATAAAATATAAAGGAAGAGTTTAATTGAAAATTATAGGAATTTTTAATAAGAGAGAAGAACAAATAGGTTTTAGATTAGGCGGAATGGAAACAAACTTAATACAGAATAAAAATGAACTGGAAGAAAAATTAGCAGATATAATGCAAAGCACAGATGTAGGTATTTTAGTAATAAGTAAAGAAATATTTGACTTATTACCACAAAGATTTGAAAAGATTCAAAAAGGACAATTTCCTTTATTACTAAGAATAGATTAAGGAGAGTAGAAACTTGGACATAGAAGAAAAATTAAAAAAGTTCGAAAGAATTTGTTTAGAGATGTCAGACGCAGACAAACAAATTTTAACCAAAGAATTAGATGAAAAAGCAAGAAACAAAATAGAAAAAAGTGTAGATAACTTTAATCAAAAATTAGAGAATAAATTAAAGAAAGAAAAAATAAGACTAGAAAAAGAATATAATAAAAAAAATATGGACATAGATATTGTATACAAAAGGAAAGCCTTAGCAGAATATACTAGTGAAAAAAATGAGCTATTTGAAAGTTGCAAACAAAGATTACAAGAATTTACAAATACATCAGAATACAATAAATCTCTTTCTAATATGTTTTTTAAAGCTATGGAACTATTAGATGAAAAAGACGATATAACTATATATGTATTAGAACAAGATAAAGACAAGTTTGACTTTTCATCTTATGGAGAAATAAAATTTTTAGATGCAAGTTATATAGGTGGTGTTAAACTACAAAATAAAAATATGTTAGTTGACAATACAATTTTGACTAATTTAAAGGAGAAAATATATGGAACAGAAGAGAGTAACTAAAATAAATGGACCTGTAATAGTTGCAACAGGCGAAGCAGATTTTGCAATGCATGATATGGTCTACATAGGTAAAGATAAACTAATGGGCGAAGTTATAAAGTTAGATGGAAAAGCTGCAACAATCCAAGTTTATGAAGATACAGCGGGTATGAATATAGGAGAAGAAGTAACAAGTACATGTGGTCCATTAACTTTAAGTTTAGGACCAGGATTAATTGGTAGTGTATTTGATGGAATTCAGCGTCCTTTAAAAGTAATAGAACAAAACTCAGGTCCTTTTATAACAAAAGGAATACAAGTAAGCAGTTTGGATGAAAATAAAAAATGGCATTTTATTCCAAAGGTAAACATAGGAGATACTGTTATATATAATTCTATATTAGGTAATGTTATGGAAACAGAAAGTATTACACATAAGATAATGTATTCAGTTATTGAAGAAGGAAAAATATTAGAAATTGTACAAGAAGGAGAATATTCTATAAAAGATATTATTGCAAAAGTTCAAACCGCTGATGGAAAAGTTCGAGAACTTACAATGGTACAAAGATGGGCGGTAAGAAAGCAAAGACCATACAAGAAAAGATTACAAGCAAATATTCCACTTATTACAGGTCAAAGAGTTATAGACTCAATTTTTCCAATTAGTAAAGGCGGCACAGCAACAATTCCAGGAGGTTTTGGAACGGGAAAAACGATGTTACAACATCAATTAGCAAAATGGTGTGATGCAGACATAATTGTATATATTGGATGTGGAGAAAGAGGAAATGAAATGACAGAGGTACTAGAAGATTTTCCAAAACTTACAGATCCAAGAACAGGTAGACCTTTAATGGAAAGAACTATATTAATTGCAAATACGTCTAATATGCCGGTTGCAGCTAGAGAAACCTCAATTTATACAGGTATAACAATTGCTGAGTATTATAGAGACATGGGATATCAAGTTGCCATAATGGCTGATTCAACATCTAGATGGGCAGAGGCACTAAGAGAAATATCAGGAAGATTAGAGGAAATGCCAGCAGAAGAAGGATATCCTTCTTATTTGCCATCAAGACTTTCTGAATTTTATGGTAGAGCAGGAAGAACGTTAAATAATAACGAAACAGAAGGGTCTGTAACAATTATAGGAGCGGTTTCACCACAGGGTTCGGATTTCTCGGAGCCTGTTACCCAAAACACAAGAAGATTTGTACATGTGTTTTGGGGATTAGATAGGGACTTGGCTTATTCTAGACATTATCCAGCTATAAATTGGATGATAAGTTATAGCGAATATATGACAAATTTAGAAGAATGGTATGAAAAAAATACAGAAGAGGATTTCCTAGAATATAGAAACAAAATAATTAAGCTTTTAAATGAAGAAAACGAGCTACAAGAAATTGCAAAAGTTGTAGGACAAGATGTATTGTCAGATTCAAAAAAATTAGTATTGGAAATTAGTAAATGTATTAGAGAAGGATTTTTGCAACAAAATGCAAATTCAGAAATAGACACATATGTGCCCTTATTAAAACAATATAAAATGATGAAAGTAATAATAGATATTTATGAGCTAGCGAATGAATTAATAGAAAATGGAACGCCAATGTCTAAAATAAAGCAAATAAGCTTTTTTAGTGAGTATTCAAAAATAAAAAGTGAAGTCTCAAATATAGAAATGGCAAAAATAGATGAGTTAGAAGAAAAATATATAAATGAATTGAACAAAATAGAAGAAGAATATAAACACTTCTTTAAGAAAGGGTTGTGAAACTAATGAATATACAATATATTGGATTAGAATCAATTAATGGTCCAATTGCCTATATAAAAACGCCAAAGAATATTTCATTTGACGAGCAAGTACAATTAATATTAAAAAATGGAGAAACAAGAATAGGAAATGTTATCTCTATGGATGAAAATATTACAGCTATACAAGTATATGAAGGTACAAATGGAATAAATTTAACTGATACTAAAACAATTTTAAAAGGAAAGCCTTTAAGCATAAAACTTTCTGTAGATATGCTAGGTAGAGTATTTGATGGAACAGGTAGACCAATAGATGGACTAGGAAATATAGAATCAGTTATAGAAAGGGATATAAATGGAAGCAGCATTAATCCGGTTTCTAGAGAATATCCACGTAATTATATAGAAACAGGTATATCTAGTATAGACGGTCTAATGACTTTAATTAGGGGACAAAAATTACCAATATTTTCTGGAAGTGGAATTAATCATAATGAACTTGCAAATAAAATTATCAAAGATTCTAATATAGGTAATGAAGAAAAATTTGCTATCTGCTTTGGTTTAATGGGTGCTGAATTTGAGACAGCGGAATATTTTAAAAACAGTTTAAAGGAAAATGGTACATTGCAGAAAGTAGTAATGTTCCAAAATCTTTCTAATGATCCAAGTATAGAAAGATTGCTAACTCCAAAAGTCACACTAACTTGTGCTGAATATTTAGCATTTGACTTAGGATATCATGTTTTAGTAATCTTAACTGATATGACTGCATATGCAGAGAGTTTAAGAGAGGTTTCTACACTAAAAGGTGAAATACCAAGTAGAAAAGGATATCCAGGCTACTTGTATAGCGATTTAGCAGCTATTTATGAAAGAGCTGGAATGATACGAGGAAAAGAAGGTTCTATAACAGAGATTCCAATATTAACAATGCCAAATGATGATATATCACATCCAATTCCAGATTTAACAGGTTATATTACAGAAGGACAAATTGTTTTATCTAGAGATTTATATCAAAAAGGAATAACACCTCCAGTTGATATATTAAATTCATTATCGAGATTAATGAAAGATGGAATAGGAGAAAAATATACACGAAAAGATCATAGTAAAATATCTGATCAAATATTTGCATCATATTCTAAGGCACAGGACGTAAGAGCTTTGGCAAAAGTTTTAGGTGAAAGTGATTTAGGTGAACTAGATAGAAAATATTTGAAATTTGCAGAAAAATTTGAAGAAAGTTTTTTAAAACAGGAAGCAGACGAAAGAAGAAATATAAATCAAACTTTAGACTTAGCGTTAGAAATATTAAATATTTTGCCAAAAGAAGAGTTAAATAAATTATAATGGAGGTTAAAATGAGTGATATTCTTCCAACTAAAAGTAATTTAATAAAATTAAAAAAGACAATTATATTAGCTAAGCAGGGGCAAGAATTATTGGAAAAAAAGAAGTATATTTTGATGAAAGAAGTAGAAAAGTATATTTCAAAAAGAGTACAAATAGAAGATGAGTTTAAAGAACAATACGAAAAAGCTTTTTATATGTTGCAAAATGCAAATGTTGATATTGGAATTAATAAAGTAAGTAGTATTGCACATAACATAGGTGTTGATGAGACATTAGATATAAAATACAAAACAGTAATGGGTGTTGAAATACCAATAGTAGATTATAAACAGAGAGAAAAGCCAGAATTAACGTTTGGTTTGTTAGGAACAACAATAAATTTAGATGAGGCAATTATTGAATTCCAAAAATTGAAAAAAATTTTAATAGATTTGGCAGAAATAGAAGTTACTGTTAAAAGATTGAATGATTCAATAGTAAAAGTACAAAAGCGTTCTAATTCTTTAAAGGATATTGTTATACCAAATTATGAGAAACAAGAAAAAAGAATACAAGAAACATTGGATGAAAGAGATAGAGAAGAATTTACAAGGATGAAAATGATTAAAAAATCGTAAAATGCTTATAATAAGTTCATACATATCTTAATTAATTCATTAGAAAACCACAAGGAAAATAACATTTTATTCCTTGTGGTTTTTTACATAAAAAAGTATTTATAGAATAACAGTTTTTTATAAAAAATTTATTGAATAAAATAATTTGTTGTGCTATTAATTATAGTAGTATCAAAATAATGAGATAAATTTACAAAAGCTGAAAAGGAGAAAGTTATGCTATCAAAACCACAATATTTATATCAAACTAAATTAATAATTGATTGTTTTCCAAAAGAAGATTATGAGTCAATCCCAAAAGAAACTCTAAAATATATAGAAGATAATATGCAAGTTGATTCTAATATAGTAATTAATCCAGATATTTCACTAGAAGAACAAGATATAGATCCACAAACATGGCAACTTTTACAGAAAATTGCAGATGATGTTAGTGATAGGGAATTTTATGAAGAATATAAAAAAGATGTTGATGAATATATTAATATTATAAACGAACAAAATGATGGCTTTAAAGCAAGAATAGATAATATTAATTTAAGTAAAGACTGCTTAAAGCTACAAAAAGAAAATCTAAAATTACCTAAAGCAAAAGAATTAATTTTTGGATATCAAGAGGTAATTTCAAACAAAGATGAAAAAATAAAAAAACTAGAAGAAGAATGTAATTCATTAAAAGAAATGTTAAATAAAATTCCTAAGTTTGTAAGAATATTATTTTTAAAAAATAAAAAAGTAAAATTACTAGAAGAGAAAAATAAAAGATAGACGGAGGTAGTTATGGTCACAAAGGATAAAGATAGATTATGGTTTTGTTCTGATTATGGAATAGAAAATAAGGCAATTATAAATAAATTGACAAGAGCTGATGAAAAAATTTACATAGTAGCACACGATAATGGAAATCAATGGAGAAATCTGCCACCATTACTTAAAAGAAAAGTAATGAGAGAATCGATGTACGGAAAAGCTATATATGGAATAGGCTTAGAGGGAACAATACCAGGAGCAAATATTACAAATTTAGATGTAGAACTACAAGAAAATGGTGATAAGATATCGATATTAGAACAAGTTAATGAAATAATAGGAATGAAAATGAGTTTGGATGAACAATTTATTGCTTCATATGCTAAAAATGGAATGGATGGTGTAAATAAAACAGCTACCAGATTAAAAATAACTAAGACTGATGCGCAAAAAATTACCGAGAATATATTAATAAGAAATCATCAAGCAATAGGAATTTCTTTAGACCAAGAAGCGAAACTAGCTAGACAAATTAATACTTCAAAACAAAAAAGTAAGAGCGATCATGATACTATTGTAGCAATAGATAATTGGCTGAACAGGGATAATGAATTATTAAGATATTAGTTATAATAAGGGGGAAAATATTATGGAAGAAAAACAAAAGAAAATAGAAGACTTAAATGGATTTAAAGATTTAAGAATAGTAGATAATTTTTATCAAACATCTGCTTTTTTTCCTATGCCAACAACAGAAATAGGAACATTAAGCGAAAATGGCCAAACTAATTTAGGCTCATATTCACTATGCTTTCCTTACTATATTGCTGGAAAAGATTATTATGCAATGGTACTATGCTGTCGAAACAGTTCTAATACATGTAAAAATATTTTAAGAACTGGAAAATGCTCTATAAATTTTATAACAGATAAAAGAAAGTATTTTAAAGAAGCTGTAAGACTCGGATATCCAGGTGAAACTACAGAAGAAAAAATGAAAGATACTATATTTACATTAGTTGATGGAAAAAGAGCAAGAGAAAATCCAGATGAACAATTTCCAAAAATAATACAGGAAGCTTTTCAAGTTTTTGAATGTACATGGGTAAAGGAATTAGATAATGCTCAAAATGATACTGTGCAAGAAGAATATAAACCTCCATATCATGACTTTAACGGAATAACTAGTGAATTTGGAGCTCATTTTATTTTAAAAATTAATAATATCTTAATGAAACCAAAATATTATGATGCTATTATAAATGGAGTAGATAATAGAAGCTTTCCATCAGTTCCAGTTGACTATGGGTATAGAGACAATAAGAACTTTTGGTATACAAGATTTAAAAGACCAATTTCTGAACCGATACCATCAAGTAAAGGTATTAGTCTAGATACAGTAAAATATGCTGCTTCAAGACTAGATCCAGATGTTAAATTTACAGATGAAGCATGCCAAAAACTTGTAAAAGTTCCAAGGGTATTTTTAAATACCGTTCTTAAAGGATGTGTAGCATGGGCAAAAGAAAATAATGTGAGTCTAATTACAGAAAAAGAAATGGACCAAATACAAGACAAGAGAAATAAAGAGAAAAAGAATAATTAAAGTAAGAAAAGAACTGCATATAGTTTGACTAAATGCAGTTCTTAATTGGTTTTAGCCAATTACTTGTCACTAAACAAAAAATTTTGATAGTGTTTTAATTATTACATTGTAAAAAATTATTTATTTACTACATAAATATTGTTAATTAACAGTTACAAAATTTTTCTTTAAGTTGTGAGCAATCTACAGAAAACAGATTACCAATATTATCAGGTTTCTTTTGATATTCAATTTCATTTTTTTTAAGAAAAGAAATTTCATCACTATCAAGCCTAATATCGGCCATTTGTGTTTTTGAACTCATTACAAAGCAATATAAATGTTTGTTATACATGGGAAAATCCTCCTTAATTTTAAAATTATCTTATGTAGTAAATTAGATTAAATAATTTTAAAAAAGTATATATTAATAAAAATGCAAAAGCTGTCGAAAGCTGACAGCTACTAAAAATTTTTTTTGAGGAGAACTAAAATTATAATAAGTATAAATAATATATAATATAATACAAAGATAAAAATGATAGTAGATAGTTTTGGAGAGATTTGCACTTATCTTGTCTTTTTATATTGCATATGCTATAATTTTTAGGGAAAACTGGGAAAATAAAGGATGATATTAATTATAAATAAAAAAATAGGAGGCAAATATGTTCAAATTACATTCAGAGTATAAGCCAACAGGAGACCAACCACAGGCAATTGAATATTTAAGTAATGGAATAAAACAAGGAAAGAAATTTCAAACTTTACTTGGAGTTACTGGTTCAGGAAAAACATTTACAATGGCCAATATAATTCAAAGTGTACAAAAACCAACATTGGTTTTAGCACATAATAAAACACTTGCAGGACAATTATATTCAGAATTTAAAGAATTTTTCCCGGAAAATCATGTTGAATATTTTGTTTCGTATTATGATTATTATCAACCAGAAAGTTATATTCCAAGCTCTGATACTTATATAGAAAAAGATGCTTCTATAAATGACGAAATAGATAAATTGCGCCATTCTGCAACAGCTAGTTTATTTGAAAGTAAAGATGTAATAATAGTTTCATCTGTGTCATGTATATATGGATTAGGAGATCCAATAGATTACGAGAATATGATTATATCATTAAGACCAGGAATGCAAAAATCAAGAGATGAAGTGCTTAAGAAATTAATAAAAATGCAATATACAAGAAATGAAATAGATTTTAAAAGAGGAACTTTTAGAGCAAAAGGTGATATTGTAGAAATTTATCCCTCAGACCAAAGCGAAAGTGCAATTAGAGTGGAATTTTGGGGTGATGAGATAGAAAAAATTTCAGAGATAAATCCATTAACAGGAAAAGCAATTGGAACAAGAAATCATGTAATGATTTTCCCAAATTCACATTATGTTACAACAAAAGAAAAAATGGATAGAGCAATTGGAACAATAGAAGAAGAACTAGAGGAACGAATTAAATTTTTTAAAGATCAAGGCAAATTAATAGAAGCACAAAGAATAGAAGAAAGAACAAATTTTGATATAGAAATGATGAAAGAAACGGGATTTTGCCAAGGAATAGAAAATTATTCAAGACATATTAGCGGAAGGAAAACAGGGAGTCCACCATTTACATTATTTGATTATTTCCCTAAAGACTTTTTATTACTAATAGATGAATCACATGCCACTATACCACAAGTAAGAGCGATGTATAATGGGGATAAAGCAAGGAAAGACTCTTTAGTAAATTATGGATTCAGATTACCTTCTGCTTATGATAATAGACCATTAACTTTTAAAGAATTTGAAGAAAGAATAAATCAGGTGGTATTTGTAAGTGCAACGCCTGCAGACTACGAAAAAGAACATAGTAAAGACAATGTTGTAGAACAAATTATAAGACCAACAGGTTTACTTGATCCAAAAATAGAGGTAAAACCAATTGAAAACCAAATTGATGATTTAATAGAGCAGATAAGAGAAAGAACAGAGAGAAATGAAAGAGTCTTGGTTACAACTTTGACAAAGAAAATGGCAGAAGATTTAACTGATTATTTAAAGAATGTAGATATAAAAGTAAACTATATGCATTCAGATATTAAAGCATTAGAAAGAATGGAAATTATAAGAAATCTTCGTTTAGGAGAATTTGATGTTTTAGTAGGAATAAATTTATTAAGAGAAGGTTTGGATATTCCAGAAGTTTCTTTAGTTGCAATTTTAGATGCAGATAAAGAAGGATTTTTACGTTCAGAACGTTCATTAATTCAAACAATAGGACGTGCAGCAAGAAACACAAATGGAAAGGTAATAATGTATGCCGATGAATTAACCGATTCTATGGAAAAAGCTATAAGCGAAACTAATAGAAGACGTGAAATTCAAATGAAATATAATAAAGAACATGGAATTACGCCACAAACTATAAATAAATCTGTAAGAGATACGATAAAAGCTACTGTACTAGAAGATGTTTCTACTGAATATGACATAAAAGAAGAACAAAATATAGAAGAAATAATTACTAAATTAACAGATGAAATGCTTAAATGTGCTTCTAAAATGGAATTTGAAAAGGCTGCAGAATTAAGAGATAAAATTAAGGAATTGCAAGATTTAGTATAATGATTGACAATTAATTTTAATAAATATAAAATAATATTGTAAGAATATTTGTCGAATAAAAGGAGATAATTTAATGTTTGGATCCAAAAGAAAAAAAGAAGAAATACTAGCGTTAGTTCCTAGGAAAAAAAGCATATTTTCTAAAATTGCTTCATTTTTTACTGGGAATAAAGAAGAGAAGGTAGAAGACTATTATTCTAATCAGGCTTTTTATTCAAGACATTCATATGTAACTAATTCTATAGATAATTCGGGAGAAGAAGTGTTTTATGGAACTGTAAGTATGAATGGGTTAGATATATATAGCTTTCAAAAAATAAAAGAATTAGGATTATTGCATCATCAAAAAGGGGAATCAACAAAATTAATTGTCGCAGATTTAAATCAAAATTACCAAACAGAAGGATTAGAACCTCAAAATTTAAGAAAAGTGTGTTTTGAGATACCGGCTTATTATTCGTTGGAGGAATTTTTATACAATGATGGTTTATATCAATTAGTACAAAGTGGAAGACTTAATTTAGAACAATTAAACTATTATAAAATAAACCCAATAGGGAGAGCTGAAATGAAATCGGGAAATGATATGCAGACTACTGTAACAATATTAGATAACTCTATAGATGCATTAAAATATGAAGAAAAAGTGCTTACTCCAGAATGGTTAGCACAAATGAAAAAAGAAAAGAAAGAGCAGGAAAAATTACGAAAACAAGCTGATAAAAAAATGGCTAATGATATATATGATCAAGCATTTATTGACGAAGAAAATTTTAAAAATAGAGAAAGACAAGAAAAAGAAAATAGAATAAATGATAATAATATTCGCATTGCACCAGGTACCAATACAATGTGGTTCACAGATCCCGATAATGGTAAAATTATACTTTTAGATAGAATTCTTAAAGTGAATGAAGTTGTTCATAGAGATGGGCAAATGTCTAATTTATATGTAGCAAAATATACTGCTAAAAGAAGATTTGATGATGTAGAAAATTTAGCACATAACAATAATATAGCATTTGAACTATCAGAAGATGAAATGAGTAATCTTCTTACAAATAAAAATGACAGTTTAAATTTTGCTTTCAGGACATTATTTTCAGAAGCAAATGTTGATCAATATGTAGGAAATGGTGAATTAGGAAATAGACATGTTGGATATCTAAAGAAGACAACAGAAGGCTATAGAATATTATATGGAAGCGAGAGTTCGAGAAATTATTTAAATTCATTAAATATGGAATTATATAATACGCAAGGTAAAAATAGTTTTGTAACTTTTGATGATAACGAAGAAAGATAATTATTAGTGTGCTATTTTAGAAGATATTCTAAAATAGCACTTTTGTTTTGAAATTATTACCAAACTATTGTTTTTATAAATTAAATATAATATAATGAGTAAGCAATCGGGAGTAGGGGACGTTCCTTTTTTCCCGATTAAGTATGCAAACTAAATTTATTGGGGGCATTTTATGAATGATAAAATAATTATAAAAGGAGCAAAAGAACATAATTTAAAAAATATAAATTTGGAAATACCAAGAGATAAATTAGTAGTTGTAACAGGTCTTTCCGGTTCAGGAAAGTCATCATTGGCTTTTGATACATTATATGCAGAAGGACAAAGAAGGTATGTAGAGAGCCTTTCTTCATATGCAAGGCAATTTTTAGGCTTAATGGAAAAGCCAGATGTAGAATCAATAGAAGGTTTGTCACCTGCAATATCTATAGATCAAAAAACAACATCAAAGAATCCTAGGTCAACAGTTGGAACTGTAACAGAAATTTACGATTATATTCGTTTATTATATGCAAGAATTGGTGTGCCATATTGTCCAATTTGTGGCAAGAAAATTGAAAAGCAAACAATAGACCAAATTATAGATAATATAATGAAATTAGAAGAAGGAACTAAAATTCAAGTTATAGCTCCAATAATTCGTGGAAGAAAAGGTGAGTATACAAAATTAATTCAAGACTTATTAAAAGAAGGGTTTATAAGAGCAAGAATAGATGGTGAAAATATAGAGCTATCAGATGATATAAAAATAGATAGAAAGAAAAAACATAATATAGATTTAATTGTTGATAGACTTGTAATTAAACCAGACATAAGAAGTAGATTAACAGAATCTGTAGAGATTGCTTTAAAACACGCAGATAATATAGTTACAATAGATGTTCCTGGCAATGGAGAAACTTTATATAGTCAAAATTATGCTTGTCCAGATTGTGGTTTTAGCTTCCCAGAATTAACACCTAGAATGTTTTCATTTAATAATCCACAAGGAGCTTGCCCAGAATGTACAGGCATTGGTTATTTATTGAAAATGGATGAAGATTTAATTATACCAGATAAAAATAAGACTTTATATGATGGTGTTAAAGCATTTGGATCTAGTACAATGAAAAAAGGAGAAACAATGGCTAAAATGTATTTTGAAACCATTGGTAAACATTATGGTGTAGATATAAAAGTTCCAATAAAAAAATTACCAAGAGATTTCTTGGATAAGATATTATATGGAACTGGAGATGAATGCATTGATTTTGAACATGAATCTCCTTTTGGAATAAGAAAATTTAGTGCACCATTTGAAGGTGTTATCCCGACATTAGAAAGAAGACATAATGAAACAAAATCACAAGGCATGAGAGAATTTTATGAAATGTATATGAGTGAAAGTCCTTGTCATGCTTGCCATGGTGCAAGATTAAGAAAAGAAATTCTTTCTATAAAAGTTGGAGATAAAAATATTAATGAATTAACAGATATGCCTATAAATAAAATTAGAGATTATTTAAAAAGTCTAGAATTAACTAACCAAGAAAAATTAATAGGGGAACAGATTTTTAAGGAAATTGATAAGAGATTAAATTTCCTAATAGATGTTGGGTTGGAATATTTAACATTATCAAGATCAGCGGGTTCTCTATCAGGAGGAGAATCACAACGTATACGTTTAGCTACTCAGATAGGTTCAGGTTTAACAGGTGTACTTTATATTTTAGATGAGCCTAGTATTGGTTTACATCAAAGGGATAATGATAAATTATTAGCGACTCTAAAAAAATTAAGAGATTTAGGAAATACACTTCTTGTTGTAGAACATGATGAAGATACTATGTATGCAGCAGATCAAATAATCGATATAGGTCCAGGTGCTGGTGTACATGGTGGTAATGTAATGGCACAGGGAACAGCAGAAGAAATTAAAAAAGTAGAAAATTCTATAACTGGCCAATATTTAAGTGGAAGAAAAAATATTCCTGTACCAAAAAAGAGAAGAAAAACAGTAAAAGGAAAAGCAATAGAAGTTAAGGGCGCAACAGAACATAACTTAAAAAATATAAGTGTTAAATTTCCACTAGGAGTATTTAACTGTGTAACGGGTGTTTCTGGTTCTGGAAAGAGTACATTAGTAAATGAAATACTATATAAAACAATTACAAAACAATTAAATGGCTCTAATGAAAAACCAGGTAAATGTAAAGAAGTAGTTGGAATTGATAAAATAGATAAAATAATAAATATAGATCAATCACCAATCGGTAGAACACCAAGGTCGAATCCAGCGACATATACAGGCGTGTTTGATACAATAAGAGAGATTTTTGCCAATACTAATGAGGCAAAATTGCGTGGCTATCAAAAAGGTAGATTTAGCTTTAATGTGCAAGGAGGTAGGTGTGAAGCTTGTAATGGTGATGGCTTAATAAAAATCGAAATGCATTTCCTACCAGATATTTATGTACCATGTGAAGTATGTAAAGGTAAAAGATATAATCATGAAACATTAGAGGTAAAATATAAAGGTAAAACTATTGCAGATGTGTTAGACATGACTGTAGAAGAAGCTTTGGATTTCTTTAGCAATATTCCAAAAATAAAACAAAAAATTCAAACATTATATGATGTAGGCCTTGGTTATATAAAACTAGGACAACCATCTACAACTTTATCAGGAGGAGAAGCACAAAGAGTTAAACTAGCTACTGAATTATCTAAAAGAGCAACAGGTAAAACATTATACATTTTAGACGAACCAACAACAGGTCTTCATATAGCAGATGTTCATAGATTAGTTGATATATTGCAAAGACTTGTAGATACTGGAAATACTATAATAGTAATCGAACATAATTTGGATTTAATAAAAACTTGTGACCATATAATAGATTTAGGACCAGAAGGTGGAGATGGTGGTGGAGAAATAGTCGCTGTTGGAACACCGGAACAAATTTGTAAAAATGATAGATCTTATACTGGTAAATTTTTGAAGAAATATTTGGAAGACTAAGTTAAAATAGTGTACATATATTTGCAGAAGCATACAAAGTATATCTTTCTGTAAAAATAACGAATTTTGTAGAGGCTAACATTACAGTGAAAGAGAGGACTTGTATTAGACAAGTACCTCTCTTTTGTCATATTTATATTGGCTAAGCCAATAAAATAGGGATTTAAGAAACGTCCCTAAATCCCTATAATCACTTATTTTTGTTCGTTTAAAGTTTCGTTATTAACTGGTTTATGCTTTTTAGCATTATTTCCTTGTTTCTTATTTTTCTTTTCTTTATTTTTAGCCATTATTTAAGCACCTCCATAATAGATTGTGGTCATTAATTTAGTGCCACAGTTATTATTGGTATTACCAATAAATATATACTTAGTTTCTACATAAAAAATAAAAATATACATAAATTAAGTATATAATATTATGCAATGTATACGCAAAATACACTTCTTTTAATGAAAATTTAAATTATTTGAAAAAATAAACATATTGTTATATAATTACGAAAGCTAAATATAGGAGGAATATTATGGAAAATATAGTTGTTGGAATTGAAGGTTATGTAGGAACAGGAAAGACTTCTGTTTGTAAAAAATTATTAGATGAGATACCAAATTCTGTTTTGTTGCATGGTGGAAACATATACAGGGCAATTACATATGGTATATTAAAAACAGGATTAATAAATGTTAAAGAGGACAATAATAAATTAAGTGGTTTAAACATAAAAAACATAATGGATAAACTTAAGTTAAGAATAGAGATAGAAGATAGAGAAAGTGTTGTATATATTCACGACAAAAAAATTAACGAAAAAGATTTACAATCATTAGAAACTTCTATAGCTACTTCTAAAATTAGTAGTTATGCAAATAATGATAAATTATATGACTTCGGAAGAAATATAGTAGAAAATTTAAAACAAAAATATAATGTTATATTATCTTCAAGAGACATAGTAAATATGTATCCAAAAATTGATTATCATTTTCTTCTTATTGCAGATATAGATGAAAGAGTTAGAAGAAAAATGAACCAATACGAAGGGGAAATAACAGTTGATGAATTAAAAGAACATATACAAAAAAGAGATGAACTTCAAAAACAATCAGGTTATTATAAAATTCATCCAATTACAAAAGTTTTAGATGTAACAGAATGTAAAACAATAGAAGATGAAGCAAATAAAATAATGGAATATATAAAAAAATAATAATAAAAAATTAATAGGGAAAAAAGGAACGTCCCTAAATCCCTGTGGAGAGGTGTATTATATTGGATTATATAAACGAAAAATTACAAGAATTTGAAAATTATATATATCATAAAAAAGTAGCAATTATTGGGTTAGGAGTAAGCAATATTCCTTTATTAGATTATTTATATGACAAAAAAGCTAATGTAACAGTTTTTGACGATAGAACAATTGATGAACTTCCTGGAGAAATAGTAAATAAATTAACATCACATGCTATTCCATATTTTTTAGGAAAAGACAATTTAAAAAATTTAAATGGATTTAATTTAATATTTAGATCACCAAGTTGTTTACCTACAAGACCAGAATTAAGAGCTGAAGAAGAAAAAGGTGCAATAGTTACTACAGAGATAGAAATGCTTATGAAGATGTGTCCTTGTAAAATAATTGGTGTTACTGGAAGTGAAGGTAAAACAACTACTACAAGTTTAATATATGCGATATTAAAACATGCAGGATATAATACTTATCTTGGTGGAAATATTGGTACACCTTTATTTACAAAGCTTTCAGAAATCTTACCAGATGATATAGTTGTTTTAGAATTAAGTAGTTTTCAATTAATGGAAATGGAAGTAAGCCCAAATATTTCTGTAATTACAAATATAACACCAAATCATTTGAACATACATAGTTCATATGAAGAATATATAGAGGCTAAGAAAACAATATTTAAATATCAAACACAAGATGATACACTAATATTAAATTATGATAATGAAATTACAAGAAAATGTAAGCCAGAAGCAGATTCTAAGGTAATATATTTTAGTAGTAAAGAAAAATTAAATGATGGATATATAGTTGATGGAAATATCATAAAAGAATGTGAAAACAAATTAAGAAAGCATATTTTAAATGTCAAAGAGATTAAACTAAGAGGAACTCATAATTTCGAAAACATTTGTGCGGCACTTGCAGCAACAAGAGAATTAGTAGATGAAAAAACAGCTGTAGAAGCAATAAAAGAATTTAATGCAGTAGAACACAGGTTAGAATTTGTAAGAGAAATTAATGGAGTAAAATGGTACAATGATTCTGCAAGTTCAAGCCCATCACGTACAATTGCAGGTTTAAATGCATATGATGAGGAAATAGTTTTAATTGCTGGTGGATATGATAAAAATTTAGACTATGATATTTTAGGAAAATACATTGTAAAAAAAGTAAAAGCATTAGTTTTAATTGGCAATACAGCTAAGAAAATACTAGATGCGACTACAAAAGAAATAGAAAAACAAGGAGTAGAACTTCCAATTTGTTTTTGTCAAACATTAGGAGATGCTGTAAAAGCAGCAAAACAAGTTGCAAAAGAAAATCAAGTTGTATTATTTTCACCTGCTAGTGCAAGTTTTGATATGTTCAAAAACTTTGCAGATAGAGGAAATCAGTTTAAAAAATTAGTTAATGAATTATAAGAAAAAGAGGCACATCAAGTGTCTTTTTTTTATAAAATAAAATAAGGAGGTTATAAAAATGTACGATAAAAATTATGAAGAATATATGAGTACGGTTTTGGGATATAATATAAATCAGGAGAATACATATTGTAATTATGATTACGATAATTTTTCGTATGATTTAGAGAAAAATTACCCTGATATTTATAAAGATTTAAGTGAAAAAATAAAACAAATAGACATACAAACTTGTCAAAATAATTTTGATGAAATAGTCCAAAATCTTTATAAAGAACTAAAAATAAAAGAAAATACAAAAGACATGAAAAACCTTATAATTGATTTATTAAAAATTCTAATAATAAAAGAAAAAGTAGCAGAAAGACAATCAGAAATCCAAAATAAAAATATGTATTTAAATAGAGGAATGAGAAGATATAGTCCATATGTTGATTTTTAAAAATGGCTAAAAATGTAAGAATTATTTTTTTATAAAAGGACATTATAATAGTATACCAGTAACTTATTTGTTTAAACTTAGAGCAAGGAAGGTATATTAAATGAAAGTTAAAGATTGTATGTGTAATAATATTTACTATTGCTTGCCAAACTCTACTGTTACAGATTGCGCTAAAATTATGAATGAAAAACATGTAGGATGTATTCCAGTTTGTGATGAAGGAAAAAATTTAGTAGGTTTAGTAACAGATAGAGATATAACTTTAAGATGTATAGCATCTAATAAAGATTGTAATACAACTAAAGTTAGCGATATAATGACTTGTAATGTTTATAGCTGTACTTTAGATGATGACATTAAAAATGTAGAAAATAAAATGGCAGAGAATAAAATTAGAAGAATTCCTATAGTTGATAATAATAAGGTTATAGGAATGATTACATTAGGAGATTTAGCTAAAAATAAAGAAATTAATTCAGAGGGAGTATGTGCTACACTAGAAGATATTTGTTGTACAAATAAAAATAAAAATGCAGAATAATTTTACAAGAATATGTCTGATGCATTGGATTAGGTAAAGTTTATAAGTTAACTATATTTAAAAGAGAATTTTCATAATTGGAAATTCTCTTTTTTAATAACTGGGATTAAGGGACGATTCTAAAATCCCTCTTCTAAAAATAATAATTAAAGCGAGTCATAAATAACACAAATATACATATAATAAATATAGGAGGAAGAAATGGTTGTAGAGTTGGGTTATTTTACAAAAGTAATAAAAAGAATAGGAATAATTGCTATAAGTGTTATTGTTTTAATACTTTTGTTTAAACTTAGTGTTTTTTACATGCCATTTCTAGTAGCATTTATTATAGCATTAACATTAGAACATCCAATAAAATTTTTTATGAAAAAATTTGGCTTTAAAAGAAGGACAAGTAGTATAATAATATTTTTAATTGCAATTTCGATAATTACAGGTCTACTTGTTTGGGGAATATCAACATTAGTTTCTGAGGCATCTAATTTAATGCAAGGATTAAATACTTATATTGATAAAGCATATACTCAAATAGAAAATATTAGTTCGCAATTTGATATAAAGAGATTACATTTGCCCGAACAGGTAGAAAAAGTAATAGAGACTTCAAACGACGATTTTTTTAATAATATAACAACATGGGTAAAAAATAGTTTATCAAAACTTTTAGATTTTTTAATGCAAATTCCAACAATTGCAATTTATACCTCTATAACATTAGTGGCGTTATATTTTATGTGTGTAGACAAAGTATATATGATAGATGAAATGGAGCATCACCTAACAACCAAATGGGTAAAAAAGCTAGGTACTCATATACATGAAATAATAAGCTCAGTTGGAAATTATTTAAAAGCTGAATTTATATTGGTATTAGTTTCTTTTGTTATTTCTTTAATAGGATTTTATGTATTAAATATTATGGGGATAAAGATAAGTTATCCGTTATTAATAGCCTTAGGAATTGCATTTGTAGATGCACTACCAATTTTAGGCTCCGGAACGATAATGCTACCTTGGGCAGTAATAAGTGCAGCAGATGGAAATATAGAACTTGCAGTAGGTCTTTTAGTATTATGGGGAATAATGTCTGTTGTAAGACAGTTTTTAGAACCTAAATTAGTAAGTAATAAATTAGGAATTCATCCAATATTTACTCTAATTGCAATGTATACAGGATTTAAATTTATAGGAGTTTGGGGAATGGTTTTAGGGCCAATAATACTTATTATTCTAAAAAATATATTTAGCACATTAATAGATAAAGGAGTAGTAAAGGCAATATTAGAAAGATAAAGTTATAAGTAACAAAATTAATCCACCGTCGAAAAACACAATTTCGTTGGTGGATTAATATTATACTGTTGGAACATAGGATTCATCTGGTGGATATACATATTCATCATTTGGTTTATCTATTTCTTTTAAAGATGTAATTTGTAGCTCTGGCATGTCACCATGATAATCTACTTTTTTTATGGTTCCTGTAACTTCTACCCATGTATCATCTGCATAGTTTTTAATATCCTTATATTCAGAAAGAAATCCAACAATAAGAGTTTGATAGTCAGAACTAATTACCATATCACGAGCAAGCACAAATTGTTCATCAGTAAAATCATATGCTCTATAAATATATCCAGAAAACTTATATGATTTACCAACATAATTATCTATGTGTTCATGAGAATCTTTTAATATATTAGTATAATTTTTAGGGTCTATTTCTATTACTGCTGATGAATTATCTGCTATATTAACATTATTCTTAGCATCTACAAACAAATTATAACAGCATATAGAAAAAACAGTAAGAATTATAATTGTAACAATCACAAAAAAAATCTTAAATAACATGCTTCCACTAACTTTAATATTATATATAAACAAAGCAAATGCACCTCCATTTATAAATATTATGAAAAAAGTTTCTTATATATGTTTTTTTTGGGTAAAATATTGCGAAAAAATTATTTTAGTGATATAGTACACATGATATTTATTTTTAGGAGGCAAAAGACGAATGGGCGTATTAAGGAAAATCTTTAAATCATACAGTGAAAAAGAAGTAAAGAGAGTAATGCCAATAGTAGAGCAGATTAACAAATTAGAACCAGAGATGGAAAAATTAACAGACAAAGAACTAACAGGAAAAACTGAGTACTTTAAAAAGCAACTAGAAGAGGGAAAGACATTAGATGATATATTACCAGAGGCTTTTGCAGTTGTTAGGGAAGCGTCTAGAAGAGTTTTAGGATTAAGACATTTTGATGTTCAATTAATTGGTGGTATTATACTACACCAAGGTAGAATTTCAGAAATGAAGACAGGTGAAGGTAAAACTTTAGTTGCAACACTTCCTGCATACCTAAATGCGTTAACAGGTAAAGGTGTTCATGTTATTACAGTAAATGATTACCTAGCTAGAAGAGATAGCGAATGGATGGGTAAATTATATAAATTTTTAGGATTAACAGTAGGACTTGTTGTTAATGGATTAGAACCAGACCAAAGAAGAAAAGCATATGCTGCAGATATAACATATGGAACAAATAATGAGTTCGGATTTGACTACTTAAGAGATAATATGGTTCTATATAAAGAACAACTTGTACAAAGAGAATTAAACTATGCAATAGTAGACGAAATAGATAGTATCTTAATTGATGAGGCTCGTACACCTCTTATTATATCTGGTAGAGCAAATAAATCATCAGAATTATACAAAAAAGCAGATAGCTTTGTAAGAACGCTAGAAGCAAAAGTTATAGTTGAAGAAGATGTAAAAGATTATGACCAAGCAGAAGATAACGAGAAATATGATTATATAGTAGATTTAAAAGCAAAATCTGCATCATTAACACAAAAAGGTATTAAAAAAGCAGAGGAATATTTCAAAGTAGATAATTTTAACGATTTAGAAAACTCTGAAATCGTTCATAATGTTAACCAAGCATTACGTGCACATGGTGTTATGAAAAAAGATATAGACTATATCGTAAAAGATGGAGAAGTTTTAATCGTTGATGAATTTACTGGACGTATAATGTATGGTAGAAGATACAATAATGGATTACATCAAGCAATTGAAGCAAAGGAACATGTTAAAATTGCAGATGAATCTAAAACATTAGCAACAATTACATTCCAAAACTACTTTAGAATGTATGCTAAATTATCTGGTATGACTGGTACAGCAATGACAGAAGAATCAGAATTCCAAGAAATTTATCATTTAGATGTTGTTTCTATACCAACAAATAAACCTATGATAAGAAAAGATTTATCAGATATTATATATAAGAATGAAAAAGCTAAATTTAAAGCTGTTGTTAAGGATGTAAAAGAAAGTTATGAAAAGGGACAACCAGTATTAATTGGTACTGTTTCAATCGAGAAATCTGAAAAGTTAAGTAAAATATTAACTAAGGAAGGAATTAAACATCAAGTATTAAACGCTAAAGCACATGAAAGAGAAGCTGAAATAATTGCACAAGCAGGTAAATATGGTGCTGTTACAATAGCAACAAACATGGCTGGTCGTGGTACAGATATTATGCTTGGTGGTAACAGTGAATATTTAGCAAAACAAGAAATGAAACGTAGAAAATATGTTCCAGAAATGATAGAGCAAGCTACAGCATTTAACGAAACAGATGATCAAGATATTATTAATGCAAGAAAAACATTTAGAGAATTAGTTAAAAAATATGATAAAGAAATAGAAGAAGAGAAACAAAAAGTTATCGAAGCCGGTGGATTAAAAATAATTGGTACAGAAAGACATGAATCAAGAAGAATTGATAACCAATTACGTGGACGTAGTGGTCGTCAAGGAGATCCAGGAAGCTCTAGATTCTATATAGGATTAGATGATAATTTAATGAAAATATTCGGTGGAGCTGCTATTACAAAAGTATATGATAAATTAAATGCTTCAGAAGATCTACCTATAGAGTCTAAGATAATAACAAACGCAGTTGAAAATGCTCAAAAGAGAGTTGAAGGTAGAAACTTTAGTATAAGAAAGAACGTATTAAAATACGACGATGTTATGAATGCGCAAAGAGAACTTATATATAAACAAAGAAGAGAAGTTCTTGATGGTAAAGATTTAAAAGATAATATCGAGAAAATGTTTAATTCTATAGTAGATGATGTAGTATCAACACACTTTAATGTAGCAGAGAATGAAAATGTTAATAAAGAAGCTTTAATGCAAGATATAATAGATGTATTTGGTATTATAGAATTAGATAGTATGAATAAAGAAACTCTAGACATAGTAGAAGTTTCTGAAGAATTGGCAAATAAAGTCCATGAAAAATATGAAGCTAAAGAAAAAGACTTCGGAGAAAACGAAATAAGAGAACTTGAAAGAGTTGTTGTATTAAAAGTTGTTGATCAAAAATGGATGGATCACATTGATAACATGGAAGAATTAAAAAATGGTATTGGTCTTCGTGCTTATGGTCAAAAAGACCCTGTTGTTCAATATAGAATTGAAGGAACAGATATGTTTGACGAAATGAATGAAAATATCAAATTAGATGTAGTTAAAATTCTTTCTCATGTTGAAAAAGTTGGAAATGTAGTTAGAACATCAAATGTTAAAGTAACAAATGAAGGATTTGATGACTCAGCAATTAGTTTAGTAGATGGAAAATTATCACAATCTGATAAAAACCATGTACAACAAACTATTGTAAATGATGGACCAAAGGTTGGAAGAAATGATCCTTGCCCATGTGGAAGTGGTAAGAAGTATAAAAATTGTTGTGGCAGAAATAAGTAAAAGTTTAAGAATTAAAGAAGTGTAACATAAAAATATGTACACTTCTTTTTTATATTAGATTGTAATAATAATAAGATTTAAGTAGAAAAGTATATCAATAATAGATTTATTGCAATATTAAAAAATATAAATTTTAATTACATGTTAAAATTATAAAATATAATATATATACGTAATTTTATATAGAAGAAGAACTTTCAGATTTATTATATAATAATCATTGCAAATACATATGATATTAATTTAGAGAAATGCTTTAGATTAAAAGAAAAGTTAAATTGTAAAAGATATGGTCATAACGTGAAAATAGATAATATTTAATAGTTTATGTAAACATCTAGTATTATATAATAAAATGTGATATAATAAAATATATTAGGTAAAATTTAATTAAATAGGAGAAAATATGAAATTTTATGAAAAAATAGAAGAGATATGTAATAAATATAACAAAGTAGCGTTATTTGTAGATATGGATGGAACAATTGTGGAATATAAAGTATATCCAGAAGGATTTGTTACTTATGAATCAAAAGAGCTATTTATAGAAGCAGAGCCAGTAAAGATAATAATTGATAAATTAGAAGAATTAAACAAAATAAATAATTTAGAAGTATATATACTATCATTATCTAAAAGCAATATAATTAAAGAAGAAAAATTAAAATGGCTAAAAAAATATATTCCATTTATTAAAGAAGAAAATTATATTATTCCAATTAGAGAAAATGGAGATTATGATTCTGATAACAGAAAATATATAAAATCAGAGAAAATGAAAGAAAAGTTAAATGTATATGATTATGTTATACTTTTAGATGATGAACATAAAATATTAAAAACAACCCAAAAAGAGCTTAAGGATAAAGGAGAAGTATTCCATATTTCTTCCGCTTTAATATAGAACTAATTAGATTTATTTTATTAAAAAGGAGAAAAATATATGCCATTTAATAATGAAGAGGAAATAAATGCTGAAAGAAAAAAATGGGCTTTATCTGATTATGAATTTAGAACTAATTTTAATACTGTATTTAATGAGCTAATTCTAACTGGTGGAAATGATTTACCTACGTGTAAGCCTAAATTCATAATGGTTGGAGGACAAGCTGGGTGTGGAAAAAGCATGCTTGTAGGAAAGGAAGTTCAGAACTTAAAAAATGGAGCTATCATAATAGATCAAGATGAATTAAGAACTAAACATCCTGCATATAAACAAATTCATGATGAATATACGGAAAGAGAAGAATTTCTTTTATTGAAAAGATATTTGGACAAATTAGTTAATACAATAATAGATTATACAAAAAAAGAAAGATTTAATTTAATATTAGAATCAGCATTAAGAAGTGTTTCTAAATTTATAATAAACACGCAAGATGTAAAACAAGATGGATATAATACAAGGTTATCTGTTCTTGCAGTACATCCAGACGAAGCAAATCTTTCAATGTTTACAAGGTATTGCTTATTATTAACTAAATATGGCGATTGTAGAAGAAATACAAGAGTTGATGAAGATTCAGTAATAAGAATTCCAGAAAATATTGAGAAAATGGATAGATTGGGCATATTTGATGATATAACTGTATCAAAGAGGGGAAATAAGTCAAATAATTTTTTACCTGTACAAGTATATTCACAAAGGGAAAATCCTAATATTCCACCAGCATATGCATATAAGACTGCTATTAATCAAGAAAGAGTGAGTCAAGAAAATTTCGAAAGAAGATATCGTGAATTAAGAACAATCCTAGAAAGATATAAACAACAAGTACAGTTAGAGAGGTTAGATGCTTTTTACAGTCAGTTTAAATTAAGGCAAGGACAAGTTAGGGAAACTAATGGTAAATTTCCAACAGGCCATTAATATATAAGACTAACTATATGGAGTCGATAGAAAAATGAAAAAAAGTAAAAAATTTTTAGTACATTGAAAAATGCTTACCTTCAGCAATTTTCTTGTTTTTGTAATCGTTGAAAGTTTTATCACGCATACAAATTAACAAACATATATGGTTGGAAAATTAAGAAAATCGTCAAGTGATAGGAAAAAACACCAATCCATAGAGTCTATATAGATATTATAAAAATTTTAAAAAATAAAAAACATATAATGGAATATATGTTCATTATACGAGGAGATGAATATGAAAACTAATTTTATAGATGAGTTTGAATATGCAAAATTAAAATTAAATGATAAATTAAATAAAGCTAGAGAAGCGTATCTTAAAGAAAAAAGTAAACTTAATAAAATTGAATATTTACAACTGATAGAAGATAAGAGAAAATTAAATTTATTAGATAAAGAGACCGTAGATAGATACTCTAATAAATAAAAATATATTTATAAATATTGAAAGGAGCTTAACTATGAGTAAAAAGAAACTTGATTTTTGCATTGGAATATTTGATAATTTAACAGACAAAGGGATAGCAAAAATAAAGGAAGATATTCAAAACTGTGAAATATATGGAATAGGAGTATATACTGATGAAGTTGTAATAAATGATTTTTATACTTATCCAGTAAATAATTTAGAAAAGAGAATGGCAACTGCAGAAAATATTGAAGGAGTAAAGTTCGTTTTTAAATTAGATTCAAGTGATTCTAGTAAACTTAAAGAAATAATAAAAAATGAAACGATGAAATATATAAATGATAATAAACAATAAAATATAAATTAAAAGGAGATTTAAAATGTCAAGTAAAGAAAAAGAGTATAATGTTATAACAGGTATTTTTGATGTTATTACAAAAGGAATCAGAAAAAGTGTTTTAGAAAGATCATTAGATGGAAAACCATTAGGTGTTGGAGTATATACTGATGAATATTGCGAATTAACAGATTTTAGTAAGCCAATGAAATCAGTTGAACATAGAATGGAAATTGCACAAGGTTTAACAGGTGTTGCTTTTACATTTATAGCAAATAGCAGAGTCTTTTCAGAATATGAAGAAGTTGCAGATGTAGCATATAAAGAATATATGGAAAGAGTAAAACAAGAACAAGCACCTAAACCATATAAAGCAGGGTTTGTAATAGGAAGTTTTGATTTACTTCATTCTGGTCATTTACAAAATATAGAACTTGCAAGTGAAATGTGTGACGAACTTTATGTTGTAGTAAAAACAGATGAGAGAATTAGAGATAAAAAACATAAAGATCCAGTTCAAAATACAGCGCAAAGAGCAGCAAATTTATGTGCTTTAAAGAAAGTAAAAGATGTTCTATATTATGATTTAGACTCAAATAGAACTGATGTTGTTAACAGTATTATTGAACAATATGCATTAAATCATCTGGGACAATTACTAGAGCCAAAAGATTTAGTTGCAATTTTCGGAGAAGATTTAAAAGAAAAAGAGGAAGAAAGAAAAAGAAATGGAGATTGGGGAGATGTTAGTGTAGCATTTACTCCTAGATCTGAAGAAAAAATGCAGTTAATATCAAGTTCTACATATAAAAGAATGGTAGAAGAAAAAGGCGGAATTGGAAGATATGAAGATAACGAAGATAAAGGACTTTATGATGTTACAAGTTCTATTACTCAAAGTGAAGGAAAGGAAGAAATAGAAATTTAGTATTAAATTAAGGAGATTGAAAGATGGCAGGTTATGTAATCCATTTAGCTGTTGGTGAAGAATATTTAAGAAATTTTCCAAATGAAATTATTAATTATGAAAAATTTATAGAAGGAATTATATATCCAGATTCTGTTAGTGAAAAATCATTAACTCATTATGGACCAAAAAGTAGCCAAGTTCATTTAAATGAATTTTTTTCTGATAGAGATTTAGATAATGATTTTAATAAAGGATATTTTATACATTTGGTTACTGACTATTTATTTTATAATAGATTTTTAACAGTATTCTCTAAAAAATATATCTATAATGATTATGATATATTAAATAAATCTTTAGAAGATAAATTTAAAGTTAAAATTCCAGATAAAATTAAAAATTATGTTTTTTGTAATACTGGAGAAACCAAAATATTAAATCTAGATGATGTAATAAATTTTATAAAAGAAACAGCAACTTATGATATAAATTTTATAAAAAATGAGGTATTAAATGGAAATAAGGATTGGCTTACAATACGACCACTAATTAAAATATAAATTAGTAATTTAAAAAAGAAATGTTTGAATTATACTAGCATTTCTTTTTTTATTTTAATTTATACTATTAGGTCAATCTATAAAATGAATGTTGTTAATATATAATATGAAATGGCTTATAATTTAAGAAGTAAATATTGTATATTTGTTAGTTATATTATAAAATTATTAAAATATTAATGAGGTGATATTATGGATGGAGTAATTAAAGTAGGATTAGGAATCATGATAAAAGATGGAGATAAAGTTTTATTAGGTCATCGTTCTGAAAAGTATGGAGATACAGGTGGAATTTACGAACCAGGAAGTTGGACATTTCCAGGAGGAAAACAAGAATATAATGAAACTATTATAGAAGGAGCAATTAGAGAAACTAAAGAAGAAACTAATTTAGATATATCAGATTTGGAAATATTCAATGCAGTTGATGATATACAGTCAGGTAAACATTATATTACAATACAATTAATTACTAATAAATTCAGTGGAGAATTAATTAACTTAGAACCTAATAAACACGACCAATGGGATTGGTTTAGGTTAGACAATTTACCATCAAATTTATATACACCAACTAGAAAATTTATACAAGAATATTTGAATAGGAGTAGAAAATGCAAATAAATGAATTTAAACTAAGAAGCTTAAATGGATATAATATATCTGCAAGAACTTATTTACCAACAGAAAGTATAAAAGAAGTAATCATTGCAATACATGGTTTTGGTGGAGATAAAGATAGCAGTGCAATAAGACTTTTAGCAGAAAATATGGTAAGGAAAAATTTTTTAGTCATTTGTTTTGATTTTCCTAGTCACGGAGATAGCGAAGTAGAAGCAGATAAGTTAACAATAAATAATTGCATAAACGATATAGAAGCAATAGAACAATATACTAAAGACAATTTTGGTAAAAACATAAAAATAAATATATTTGCAACTAGCTTTGGTGCTTATATAGCTTTGTTAAAGCTTTTTAAATATAATACAAAATATAATAAGATTGTATTAAGAGCACCTGCAATTAAGATGGATGAAATATTAAAAAATACTTTATTAAGAGAACCTTTTGAAATTTTTAAAAGAAAAAGAGTTACAAAGTTAGGTTTTAGAAGAATAATGGACGTACCATATGATTTTTACGAAGAGCTAAAAGCAAATAAAATATTAAAGATATATCAAAATAATCAGAAAATATTTATAATTCAAGGAACAGATGATGACGTAGCGCCAATAAAAGATACTAAAGAATTACAAGCTTTAGATAATAAAAATATTACACTTTACGAAATTAAAGGTGCAGATCATAGAATGAAAAAGAATGGAGAATTAGAAGAGGCAATTAATAAAGCTAAAGAATATTTTTTGAAATAGCCATAACAATAGTGATGGCTATATAATATAAAGGCAAAAGCTGTTTAAAATTTTATAAGCAAATTCCTAAAAGGAAGAGTAATATGTCAACAGTAAAAACACAGAAAACTGGTTTACTTTATTATGAGAGCTGTATAAATGAAATGCTCTAAAATATTCAAGCTTTTAAATTAATTGTTTATAAAAAAATATTTTATAAAATTAAAAATAAATATTGTAATTTTTTATTTCTTGATATATAGTATGTCAAAGGGTGTGAAAAAATGCAAAAATTTGTAGAAGAAACAAAATTAAATATAGCAAAAAAATTAAAGGCAAAATTTGCTTTTTTTAGCAACCCAACAAAATATTTATCCATGTGTTACTAATTCATAAATGAATTAGTATTTTTTTTGCCTAATTAATAAGTTATTATGAAAATAATTTATTAATTAAGCAAAACAATATATAAAGAAAGAGGGGGGTATCTTTAAATGGAAGAAACAAAATTACTGCTAGATGTAAACGAAAAACCAACAATAGGGAAATGGATTATTTTAGCAATACAGCATGTTTTTGCAATGTTTGGTGCAACAATATTAGTACCAATATTAGTAAATAGTTCAGCAGGTACAGAGGTATTAACAATACCAGTAGCATTAGCTACATCAGGTATAGGAACTTTAATTTATATACTGTGTACCAAAGGAAGATCGCCAGTATATTTAGGAAGCTCATTTGCTTTTATTGCACCACTTACAGCAGCATATTTAAAAGGAGGAATCTCTGGTGCAATGACAGGAATTATGGTAGTAGGTCTTATTTATGTAATATTTGCTACATTAATTCACTTTATAGGAAAAGATTGGATACATAAGTTACTACCACATGTAGTTATAGGACCAATGATAATGATAATTGGATTAGGTTTAGCTCCTAATGCAATATCGCAAATTGGTTTAGGAACAGATACACAAATAGAATGGAAAGGTGTAATAGTAGCAATAATAACATTTTTAACAACAGCTATTGTTATGGTTAGAGGAAAAGGATTTTTGAAGATAGTTCCTTTTTTGATAGGTATTGTAGTAGGATATATAGCATCTATTTGTCTAGGATTAGTAGATTTTACGCCAGTAGCAGAAGCAGCATTCTTTAGTATGCCAAACTTTATATTACCATTTGTAAATTATGCACCAAACTTTTCTGCTTTACTTACAATAGCACCAATAGCGCTAGTTACAATGGCAGAACATATTGGGGATCATACAGCATTAGGCTCAATAGTAGGGAAAGATTTGCTTAAAAATCCAGGATTGGATAGAACATTACTTGGAGATGGTATAGCAACATTTGTAGCAGGAATGCTTGGAGGACCTGCAAATACAACATATGGTGAAAACACTTCAGTAGTTGGAATGACAAAAGTTGCATCAGTTTGGGTAATAGGACTAGCAGCAATAATTGCAATATGTTTAGCTTTCTTAGGCAAATTTACAGCACTTATTTCAACAATACCAAATCCAGTATTAGGAGGAGTTTCATTACTACTTTATGGATTTATTGCTGTAAATGGTTTAAAAGTTTTAATAGAAAATCATATTGATTTTGGAAAATCAAAGAATATAGTTGTAGCATCTACAATGCTTGTTTTAGGGTTAGGAGGAGCTGCAATATCAATAGTATCTGGAGATTTATCTGTTACTATTTCTGGAATGAGCTTAGCAGCAATAGTAGGTATCTTGTTAAATTTATTATTACCAGATGAAAAAGGAAAAAATACAGAAGAAAAACAAGTAGATGAAAACAAAGAAATTACAGAAGCAAGTAATGAAACAAAAAGAGAAGAAAAAAATGAAGACACAAAAGTTATTGCAGAAAATATATCAGAAAACAAGATAGAGGGAAAGAAAATGAATATAAATGTATTAGACAATCCAATAATAGAACACAAATTATCAATTATAAGAAATAAAAATACAGGAACAAAAGAATTTAGAGAAATAATAACAGAAATTGCAATTTTTTTATGCTATGAGGCAATGAAAGATGCAAAATTAGAAGAGGTAGAAATAGAAACACCATTATGCAAAACTAAAGCTAAAGTTTTAAAAGAAGATAATTACGCATTTGTACCAATCTTAAGAGCAGGAACAGGAATGTTAGATGGGTTGTTGCAAGTAATACCAAATGCAAAAATAGGTCATATTGGTTTGTATAGAAATGAAGAAACATTAGAGCCAGTAAAATATTATTATAAAATGCCAAAAGATATTAGTAAAAGAGAAGTTTTAATTTTAGATCCAATGCTTGCAACAGGTGGATCTGCATCAGATACAATAAAATGCTTAAAAGAAGATGGAGTAAAGAAAATTAAGTTTTTATCAATATTAGCTGCACCAGAAGGAATAGAAAGATTAAATAAAGAATTTCCAGATGTGGAATTATATACAGCAGCAATAGATGAAAAATTAAATGAGCATGGATACATTTTACCAGGACTAGGTGATGCAGGAGACAGAATATTTGGAACAAAATAAATTGAAATTAAGAAACCGGTATTTGGGGACGTTCTTAGAATTTCTATATATAAATTAATAGTAGTTCGTCATATCTATGATGAGCTACTATTTTTTTCTAAATTATTAAAAAGGGAAAAAAGGAATGCCCCCCAATACCGAATCGGGAAAATCACAAATCACTTGAAAAAAAGATATACCTATGATAAGATTGTGACACAAAGAAAAGATTGGAGTGAAGATATGATAGAGCTAGAAGAAAATCAAAAAGAGCTTCAAACATTATCAGATAAACTTAAAGAAATCGGTGAATCTCTTTGAAGTAGATAAATTAAAATCTAGATTAGCTGACTTAGAAAAAGAAACTTTAAAACAAGAATTTTGGAGTAGTAATAATAGTAAGATTTTGCAAGAAATTAAAATTCTAAAAGATAAGATTAATTCATATACTAAAATAGATACAAGTTTAAAAAATTTAATCGAAATGAATAATTTATTAACATTAGAAGAGGATCAAGAACTTATAAAAGAATTACTAGAAGATACCAAAAATATAAAAAACGATATTGAAGAATTAGAAATTAAAACATTATTTTCAGGTCAATACGATGTAAATAATGCAATAGTATCTATGCATCCAGGAGCAGGTGGAACAGAATCACAAGACTGGGTAGAAATGCTATATAGAATGTATACTAGATGGGCAGAAAAACATAATTTTGTAGTAAAAGAGCTTGATTATCTAGAAGGTGATGAAGCTGGTATAAAAAGTGTTACATTTTTAGTACAAGGTGAATATGCATATGGTTATTTAAAAGGGGAGATGGGAGTACATAGGTTAATCAGAATTTCACCATTTGATAGCGGTGGAAGAAGGCATACATCATTTGCTTCTGTAGAAGTATTACCAGAAATTGAAGATGATATAGAGATCGAAATAAATCCAGATGATTTAAGAATAGATACCTATAGAGCATCAGGAGCAGGAGGACAGCATATAAATAAAACTTCTTCTGCTGTAAGAATAACACATATACCTACTAATACAGTTGTAGCATGTCAATCAGAACGTTCTCAGATACAAAATAGGGAAACAGCAATGAAGATGTTAAAATCTAAATTATTTGACTTAAAAGAAAAAGAAAGACAAAAAAATATAGCAGATTTAAAAGGAGAACAAAAAGACATTGCATGGGGTAGTCAAATTAGGTCATATATATTTTGCCCATATACACTAGTAAAAGACCACAGAACAAATTATGAAGTTGGAAATGTACAAGCCGTTATGGATGGACAAATAGATGATTTTATAGAAGAATATTTAAAAAAATTCAATAGATAAATACAATATAAAACATTTTATGATATAATTTGATAAGCTTATGAAATAAATATTTGTAATAGTTCAAAAAGTTACGAAAAAGTATTTATTTTCATATATTATATAGAAGTGATATTTAATTAAATTCGCTTCTTACATTATAAAAAAGAGGTTGTCAGATATGGACACAATAGTATTAAAATTTGGAGGGAGTTCAGTCTCAGACAATATTAAATTAAATATTGTAGCTGATAAAATTAAAGAATTTTACAAGGAAAACAATGTAGTAGTTGTAGTATCTGCTCAAGGAAAAACTACAGATAATCTATTAAGAGAAGCACACGAATTAAGTAATGTTCCAAATGAAAGAGAATTAGATACATTACTAAGTAGTGGCGAACAGATATCAATGTCTAAATTAAGCATTTTACTTAACAGATTAGGATATCCAGCAATTTCACTTACAGGATGGCAAGCTGGAATATATACAAGCGAAACAAATCAATCAGCAGTTGTAGAAAGTATAGACACAACAAGGATAGAAAAAGAGTTAGCAGAAAGAAAGATTGTTATTATAGCAGGATTCCAAGGTATAAACGAAAAAGGAGATATAACAACTTTTGGAAGAGGTGGCTCAGACACTACAGCGGTTGCAGTGGCTGCAGCATTAAAAGCAGATAAATGCTATATATTTTCTGATGTTGATGGGGTATATTCTACAGACCCAAATAAAATACAAGATGCAAAGAAGATATCAGAGCTTTCATATGAAGAAATGCAGGACATTTCAAATGAAGGGGCAAAAGTTTTGCATAATAGATGTGTAGAAATTGGAAAAAGATTTAATATTCCAATAATTACAAAGTCAACATTTAATAATAGACCAGGAAGTGTAATAAATGACAAAATAGAAGATACAAAAGTAAAGAGTATTGTAAAAAATGATAACATAATTTTAGTAACTGCAAAACAAGAAGTGTATACACCTAGAATGATTAATCGTATATATAGAAAATTACTAGATAACAACATATTTATTAATAACATAATAAATAAAAGTATATCAAGTTTAGACATTCAATTTACTATTAAATCAGCAGAATTTAATAAGTTTGAAAATCTAATAACAAGTGAATATCCTAAGTTAGATTGTTCTTATAAAAATATAAGCAAAATATCAATTATAGGCTATGGAATAATGAATGATTCGGATGTTATAACAAAAACAATGCAAATATTAGATACAAACGCATTAGAGGTCTTAAACATTCGAACAAATGAATCAAAAATAAGAATAATATTTAAAGATAAATTAGGTGATAATATATTAGAGCAATTACACAATGAATTAATTAATGTACAAAAGTAAAACCAACAGGGGCTGCTCAAAATTTCATGAGCAGCTTAAAATAAATCATATTTGGATTAAAGGGAGGATACATATGAAAAATATTTCAAAAGACAAATTAAAAAAATACGAAAGAAGTTTTAATCAAAATGAGAACAAAGTAATTACAAATACAGTTACCAAAAATGGATTTTTTAAATCTTGCGAAAATTATGATGAAATAAGAAATGCAAGATATGAATTTTCTGTAAATTTAAAACAAGGTAATATAACTAACCAAAAACAAAGTGGAAGATGTTGGATTTTTGCATCTACAAATTTTCTTAGATATTTCTTAATTAAAAAATTAAATATAAATACAATAGAGTTATCACAAAACTATATTGCATTTTATGATAAATTAGAAAAATGTAACTATTTCTTAAATAATATAATAGACTCAATAGACAGACCAACAACAGATAGGCATGTAACATTTTTCTTAGATGCACCTATAAATGATGGTGGACAATGGGATATGTTTTTGAATATTATAAAAAAATATGGAATTGTACCAAAAAGTGCTATGCCAGAAACTTATAGTTCTTCAAATACTTCGGAAATAAATAAAATTTTAAAACGTATACTAAGAATGTATGCATATGAATTAAGAACAAGTTATAAAAATAAGAAGAATTTAGAAGAGCTAGAAAATCAAAAACTAGATATGTTAGAAAATATCTATGCAATTTTATGTACTGCATTTGGTAGACCACCAGAAAAATTTGATTTTGAATATACTGATAAAAATGATGAATTTCACAGAGATTCTGATATAACACCAACAGAATTTTATGATAAATATATAAAGGATTTAAACTTAGATGATTACATAAGCATAATAAATGCGCCTAATGAAGATAGACCATTTTATAAAAAGTATACAGTAAATTATATTGGTAATGTTGCAGATGGTAATAGAATTACATATTTAAACTTACCAATAGAAAGATTAAAAGAAATGGCAATTGCTCAACTTTCAGAAGGAGTTCCAGTATTTTTTGGAAGTGATGTTGGACAAGAATCTTCAAGAGAGTTAGGAATATTATCTCGTAATTTGTATAATATAAAAGATATAATAAATATTAAAGATACAATGGATAAAGCTACAAAACTTGAATATAGGGAAAGTGCCATGACACATGCAATGATGTTTTTAGGTGTCAATTTAGATGAAAATTGGAAAGGTAACCGTTGGAAGGTAGAAAATTCATGGGGAGATGCTTCTGGAAACAAAGGAATTTACCTTTTAACTGATGAGTGGTTTAATTCATATGTATATCAAGTTGTAATTAATAAAAAACATTTAAAACCAGAAGAACTAGAAGCATATAATGAAAATAAATATTATATGGAATTAGAACCATGGGATCCAATGGGAACTTTAGCAGACTAGGAGAATATTTATGTATGATTGTATAATAATTGGTAAAGGGCCTGCAGGAATTTCTGCAGCAATTTATATAAGTAGATCTAACTTAAAATGTTTAGTAATAGGAAAAAATCAGACAGCTTTAAAAAAAGCTAAATCTATCGAAAATTACTATGGATTCGAGAAACCAATATCAGGTGAAGAACTTTTTAAAAGAGGAATAAAGCAAGCAGAAGAACAAAATATAGCAATAAAAACGGATGAAGTTATAGACATAGAATATGGTAATGGAACATATATTGTTAAGACTGTAAATAGCGAGTATGAAACAAAAACAATTATTCTCGCAACAGGAAATAGCAGAAAAAGTTCTAATATAAATGGTGAAAAAGAATTCGAAGGAAAAGGAATAAGCTATTGTGCAATATGTGATGGATTTTTCTTCAAAAATAAAAATGTTGCAGTAATAGGTAGTGGAGAATATGCACTTCATGAAGCTGAAGTCTTAAAAAATGTAACAGATAAAGTAAGCATATTTACTAATGGTAGTCATCTTCCAGAAAACAGGTCAATAGAAATAAAAAATGTTATAGAAGGAAAAATAGATTCCATAAGAGGAGAGAAAAAAGTAGAAAGTATTGTTTTAGAAGATAATATGAGTATACCTGTTGATGGAATATTTATAGCAGAGGGAATAGCATCAAGTAGTGACTTTGCAAAAAAACTTGGTATTATAGTAAAAAATAATAATATAGTAGTAAATGAAAATATGGAAACTAATGTACCTGGTATTTATGCAGCAGGAGACTGTACCGGTGGCTTACTTCAAATATGTAAGGCAATATATGAAGGTGCTAAATGTGGTTTAAGTATTGCTAAGCAATTAAAAAATATATAAGGAGGTTTTTTATTATGAGTAAAGTAATTGAAATATCAGAAGAAAATTTTGAATCAGAGGTTTTAAAATCAGAATTACCAGTATTAGTTGATTTTTGGGCTCCATGGTGTGGACCATGTAGAATGATGGGACCAATAGTTGATGAAATAGCTGAAGAAAACTTAGAATTAAAGGTTTGCAAAGTAAATGTAGATGAAGCATCAGAATTAGCCATAAAATATGATGTAGAGAGTATTCCAACATTAATTTATTTTAAAAATGGGCAAGTAAGAGCTACAATGATTGGGTTAAGAACAAAACAAGATATAATGAATGAAATATCATAATAAAAATAAGCTACTAGACAATATTAATCTAGTAGCTTATATATTATTTATATGAAGAATAAATATCTAATAAAGTATTTAACTCAAGTGTTGGAGGATATTCCTCCTCAGAATACCTGCATAACAAAGTGATATATAACTTTTCTTTATCATTTAAATATTTATAACAATTCGTTTTTAAATCTAATAAGTTGCAATATTTATATTCTGGCTTAAATATTTTTACTCTCGCAACTAATTTTTGTTTTATTTCATTTTGAAGTGTGTTTATACAATAGATATAATTTTTATTTTTAAAATTTTCTTTTAATAATTTATTATCTATCAAATCGTTCATCATCTCCTTGACCTTGTGGTAAAACCTTTATAAATATTCCTTCTTTAGTTCTTTCTAAGATAGAATTTGTATCCAAATTAATATATGTTTTGTGAATTTGTTTATCTTTAGGTGTCTTTTTAAAATGCATTGGTACACAATTTTCATCAGACAAAAATCTGAAATGATCAACTACTTGTTGACTATAAGCTTTATTATTCTTAGATACTTGTTTAATTGTTTTCTTAGTTTTTTTATTCCACGGAACCATTATATGCGATTTTACTCTTCTTCCATTTGTCATATTCCAATCATCTGAACCAGCATAAATAGGAACAATAGGACTTTTAAAATATTCTTTTGCAAAATCAGAAAATATATTTTGTGGAAGATGAACATTCACGGGAAACATAGAGTTGATATCTACCGCAAAATCTACAAAGTGTTTTACTTCACCAAAGGTACCATCTTTAGAAATTCTATCTACTACAATTCCATAATTTCTTTTTTGATTGTCGTTTAGTTCTAAAAAACTATAAAGAGATAATGCAATACGGTTCTTAGAAGATTTTAAACGATGAATTGCATTAGCGAATTGTGAGAATCTTACCATATCTTCTCCAACATCATTTTTGGAAGCAGGGAGACGTTTAGAAAAATATTCTTCATATTCTTTTCCATATGATTTTTTTAATTCTTCTTCTAGAGGTGCCATAGAATAGTATCTTCTGTTTGAATTATCATCATCTAATATTAATTCACCACTGCGAGTTAATTCTTCTATTTTAGTTTCATTTTCTGTATAATAGGCTTCTGTTGGATAATAGAATAGTTCCATTTTAATAAGAACATTTTTTAAATTTTCGTTTTCTAATTTAGGTGCCTCAGAGGAATTCAATAAAAGAGGTTCTAAATTAAATTCTGAAATTGCATACATTGCTCTAGAATATGAATTTAATATATGTAAAGCTCTATTAGTATACATTATATTGATTCCTAATAAATCAACTGTACTTAAAGTTTTCTGAACCTCTGGAGATAAGCCTGTCTTTATAGCACTTTTATCTTGTTTTAATTCTGAAAGACCAATTTCATCAAACTGATTGTTGGCAGTTTCTAACCATTCATCCAAATAGCCCATTGAATCAAACAAACTAACTAATTCTGTATTTGACTGTATTAAATCTTCTCGAATACTTGATTCAGTATAATCTAGATATGTCCTCATATATGCTGGTATTCCATCAAGAAGTAATTCGAACGCATCAAGATAGCGTTTTCTTTGTATTAATGGCAAACGTGCTAACATTTTTTCTGCCATACTGTATTTTTCTTGTCTAGATTTATCTAAATCTAGTATTCTATCAAATATCGGTCCATAATTTTTCCTTATTTCTGATTCTACTTTTGGATATAGATGTCTCATAAATAATAATAAATTAGTTAAATTTTCGTCAAAACTATTTGTATGCATAAAGAAATCCCTATCAGATGATAAATTGTTTTTTTCAATATATGTAGTAATTTCGTTATATTTTTTTGAATTTTTTAGTAAAAATAAGCATGCATTATATGCAGTGACTTGATTTAATGTATGTTCATTATAAAAGGAAACTGTTTTTAGCCTTGAATTATAAGTGTTTAATAAATTATAGATGTTAAAATCTTTCATATTTGGATTGTTAGCTTTTTCTCTCTGAACAAATCTATATATTCTATCAATATCTGTATTTATTTCTTTATATGTAAAAGGTTTAAAATCAGCGACCATTTTTTCAGTTTTATCAATGGCTGATTTAAAATTCATAAAGTACATAAGTAGTCCTCCTAACGATTAACATAATTATTATACTATATTTTAACTGTTTAAACAATAGCTTTGCTAAATTATGGTATATATGGTACAATGTGAACATAGGAGAGATGATATGAAAAAAGGAAGAGTTTTATTAGGAATGAGTGGTGGAGTAGATAGTAGTGTATCTGCTTTACTATTAAAAAATGAAGGCTATGAAGTTATCGGTGTTACTTTATCACTTTCTAACCATACAGATGCCAAAGATGCTAAAGATGTATGTGGTAAGTTAGGAATAGAACATATTTCTATAGACATGCAAGAAAGCTTTAAAAAATATGTAATAGATAATTTTATAGATTGCTATGCAAAAGCACTTACACCTAATCCTTGTATAGAATGTAATAGAAAACTAAAATTTGGAGAGATGTATAAAAAAGCTAAAGAATTAAATTGTGACTTTTTATCAACAGGTCACTATGCAAAAATAGAATACAATGATGAATATAATCAATATGTATTAGAAAAATGTATAAATACTAATAAAGATCAATCATATGTGTTATATACTTTACCAAAAGAAATATTAGCTAAAGTTTTATTTCCATTAGGAGATTTTAGCTCTAAAGATGAAATAAGACAAATTGCTAAAGAAAATAATTTAGTAAATGTAGCAGATAAACCAGATAGTGAAGATATTTGTTTTATTCCTGATGGCAATTATAAAAAGTTTTTAGAAGAGAATTCAACTATTAAACCTAAACCAGGTAATATAGTTCTTACTGATGGAAAAGTTTTAGGAAAGCATACTGGTTTATATAATTATACAATTGGCCAAAGAAAGGGTATGGGAATATCATATAAAGAACCTTTATTTGTTATAGGCTTTAATATTTTAAAAAATGAATTGATAGTTGGAACTAAAGAAGAGGTATATAAGAAAGAGGCTATAATAAATAATGTAAATATATTAATAAAAGATATTGCTATAGATAATTTGAAAGTTGGAGTAAAAACACGTTATAGCAAAAAAGAATCTATGGCAACATTACATACATTAGAAAATAATAAAATTAAAATTACTTTTAACGAACCAGAAAAATCATTGACACCTGGACAATCTGCTGTATTTTATTTGAATAATATTGTAGTAGGTGGAGGAATTATAGAGCAACCATTATAATAAATATGAAATTGACATAATGCCATAAATAAGGTATCATATATATAGTGACGACTAAGGAGGTACAAATATTTGGGAAAAATTAAAAAGCCAAATGGCTTACATCCAAAAAAACGCCGGTTAGATTGTTATGCATATGCATGCAATCTTAATAAGCCACAAGATTATGTTGGGCAAATCGCCGGTTATGAGGACAAAGACGTCTTTTCTAAAGAAGAGGTAATCGAAAGATTGATTGCAGATATGCTGGAAGAAGACGTATATGTTCGGGAAGCTTCGTACGAGGAGACTCCATCTGATTGGGAATGGAAAATATGTATTTTTTCAGTTGATACAACTGACGAGAACGAATATGATTACCATTTCTTGCGAGAAGACCAACCGAGGAGATGGTCACATAAATTTAGAGGGCAAAAGCCTAAGACTACAGATTTCGAAGGCATAACGATAACAGACCCAAGATTTGCACAGATAAATGAAAAATTTAATTATTCCTTTGTTGGATTCTTCATTCTTTGTCCACTTTAAGCAGACCTTCGGGTCTGTTTTTTTGGAATATTAATAGAAATGTGTCGATTTTTTAGTTAAAGTTTGCTGTTGTAAAATAATTATTTTTTTGTTATTATATAGGAAACTTATTTAAATATAAGAAGGAAGGGATACATATGATTAAAGAAGCTAAGATAAGTGATTATGACATAATTGCACAAATTGATGAAGACAGTAATATAAATAAACTAGAAAATGAACAATTAAACAATATAAGAGAAGCTTTAACAAATTACAGTAAAGTAGTATTTATTGACTACGAAAATGAAATTCCGGTAGCATATGCACAATGCTCATTACAGGATGAAAATATATCTCCAATTGGATATTTAGAAAAAATAAGTATTAAACGCAATTATCAAAATAAGGGAATTGCTAAAAAATTATTAAATAAATGTGAAGATTGGGCAAAAGACAGAGGTTGCGAAAAATTTACAGCTAGTTGCGATATTGATGACGAACAAGCTATGAACTTATATAATTATTCTGGTTTTTCTGAAATAAGTAAAGTAGCTTATTTTTCTAAGGAGCTTGATATATGAAAGGTAAAAGATTAAAAAATCAAGAAGAGGAAGAATTTGTTCCAAAGGCCTTCAAAAAAGATAAAGCTATTGATAAAACTGAAGCATCAACTAAAAAAACTCGTAAAAATGTAAAATCTAAAAAGAAAACTAATAAAAGATTAAGGAAAATCATTCTTATTATCATATTAATAGCCATAATTGTAATTGGAATTACACTAGCAGTTTCAGCAATTAAATGGAGAAATATAGCAGAAGACATGTTGGTTAACGAAAATTCAGTAGTTGTTGATGCAGATGGAGCTCAAATAGCTAAATTAGGTAGCGAAAGAAAACAAAAAAAGGTTAGTATTTCAGAAATACCAGCAAATTTAAAAAATGCTTATGTGGCAATTGAAGATGAAAGATTTTACAAACATCAAGGTGTTGATATAAAAAGGACTGGTTCTGCTATTATAAGTTATATTTTTCATTTTGGTAATTCTTCATATGGAGGAAGTACAATTACTCAACAGTTAGTAAAAAATATGACTGGTGACAATACAGACAGTATTTTTAGAAAAGTAAAAGAATGGTGGCAAGCATGGAATCTAGAGTGCATAACTGAAAAAGATGAAATTCTAGAAACATACCTAAATATAATATATGTTGGTCCTAGTATATATGGTGTAGAAGCAGGAAGTAATTACTACTTTAGTAAATCTTGCAAAAATCTAACATTAGAAGAATCTGCTTTTTTAGCAGGAATAAATAATTCGCCAAATTCATACAATCCTTTTGGAGAAAAAGATAATTCAGAAAAGATAAAAAATAGAACAAATACAGTATTAGCTAAAATGCTGGAATTAGGATATATTGACGAAGCAGAGTACAATGAAGCAACAGCGAATGTGGACGCAGGGCTAAAATTTAAGAAAGGATCTGTAGAGTCAAGTGATGGAGTATATTCATATCATACTGATGCTTTAATAACTGATGTTACAAATGATATTGCAAAAAAATATGATATTTCAAGTGATTTTGCGACAAATTATATTTATATGGCTGGCTTAACAATAACTAGTACGCAAGATTCCAAAATACAAAATCAAATTGAAACAGAAATGGAAAAAAGCAAATATGTGTTACAGTCTAAAACTGGTGGCGATCCTTCACAAGCAGCAATGGTAATAATAGACCACAAAAACGGATATGTACTGGGCTGTGTAGGTGGCTTAGGAGAAAAAACTACTCCACGTTCATTAAACAGGGCAACGCAAAGTATAAGACAAACTGGATCTGCAATTAAACCAATTGCGGTTGTTGGACCGGCTATCCAGAAGAGAATAATAGTAGCATCTTCAATATATGATGATACTGAAAAAGATTTTCCTGGTGGATATCATCCTGTAGATTATAGTAAGGCATTAGGGAAAATAACTGTTAGAAGAGCTATAGAATCCTCACAGAATATTCCTTTTGTAGAAATAATGCAAGAATTAAAACCTAGTGTTTCAATGGATTATTTGGAACGATTAGGAATAACAACTTTAACAGAAGAAGACAATAACTTGTCTTTAGCATTAGGAGGTCTACAAAAAGGAATAAGTCCACTAGAAATGGCTGCAGCATATGCTGCAATAGCAAATGATGGAGAATATATAGAACCAGTGTTTTACCAAAACATAAAAAATCATTCTGGTGAAACTATAATAACATCAAAACAAGATACAAGAAGAGTATTTTCTAAAGAAACAGCATTTATATTAAAAGAACTATTAACACAGCCAGTAGAGGGCAGTAATGGAACTGCTACATATTGTAAGATAAATGGAATTGATGTTGCAGCTAAAACAGGTACTACAGATTCTAACTATGATAGATGGCTTTGTGGTTTTACGCCATATTATACAGGAGTTACATGGTATGGATATGATCAAAATGAGACAGTTAACTTTAATAAAAGAAATCCTGCTGGTTTGATTTGGGCAAATGTAATGTCAAGAATTCATACTGGTTTAAAAACAGCATATTTCGAAAAGCCATCTTCTGTTCAAGCTGTTACTGTTTGTGCAGAGACAGGATTAAAAGCAAGAACAGGATGTACTAATACATATACTGAATATTTCTTAAGATTTACTACTCCAGATTTATGTAATGAACATAGTGGAAGTGAAGTAAAATCTTCTAATACAAGTACTGAGAATAAAGATGAAAATTCTACTGTACAAGGAATTAAAAATGACATCGATGCAGAGGAACCTGTAATGAATACAAATGTTGTTACGACAGAGGATAAACCAAAAGAGGATATAAATGCTAATAATAACTCTAATAATAATTCTAACAGAAACACAAATACTAATACAAATACAGACACTAATGAAAATACTAACAGAAATACAAATACTAATATTAATACAAACACAAATACCAATACAAATCTAAATGAAAACACAAATAGCAATATAAATACGAATGTTAATAATAACCAAAATACAAATAACAACACTAATGTAGAGACTAATTCAGCTATAGAATAATTAAAGAGCACATAGAAATATGTGTTCTTTTTTAGTGAAAATTTTAAAAAAAGTATTGCATAAAAACAAATGTTCTTATATAATCTAAATGCGAACAAATATTCTATAGCTACTAAGGAGGTTATTTATGAAAATAAAAAGAGGGATACTTTTAATAATTTTTATATTAATTATTATTTTTGCAAAGACTAGTTATTCAAAACAAGAATCAACTTATATAACTAAATATGTTTCTAGTGGTGAGACATTATGGTCAATAGCCAAATATGAAGTAGAGAATAATGAATATTATCAAAACAAAGATATAAGATATGTAATAAATGATATTAAATATGTAAATAATTTAAAAAACTCTAATTTATCAGCTGGAATGGAGATAAAAATTCCATCTTATTAAATTTACAACAAAGATAGACAAAATTTACAATAATTACTTGAAAATATAATATTTGAATTATATAATTTTAAAAAAGATTTAGAAAGGAATTAATTATAATGTGGTTAAATCATATTTGTATATCCACAATCATAATTAAACATAGTTAAATGAAAAGAATTTCAGCTAAAAATATTATAAAAAACATAAAAAAATTACCACCTAAATTTATTATTTTGGTATTAATAATTATCATTTTACTATCTACAATAATTACTATGATTATTGTACAAGCTTCAAAACAAAAGGAGGTAATTTATACAGGGGATAATTTAAATGAAAATAAATATCCTCAATATAAAGAACTGTTAGATAAATTAAAAGATGAACATCCAAATTGGACTTTTACATTATTTTATACGAAATTAAATTGGAGTTCAGTTATTAAAAATGAAGGTCATTCTAATAATAGAACGACTCCATTAAATTTAATACCAGATTCTAAAAGCTACTCTGGAGAGTGGCAATGCGAAGAAGATAATGGCAAAACTTATGATAACGGAAGCTGGTTGTGTGCTTCTACAAAAGCTATTGCATATAAGATGGACCCTAGAAATATGCTTAATTCAGATGATATATTTCAGCTAAAGGAACTAAATTTTAACGAAGATGCTGCTACTAAAGAAGGAATAATGAATAAAACAGAAAACACTTTTTTAGAAGGAGAAAGTCTTGCAGAAGCAATTATAGAGGCTGGAGAAAAGAATGACATAGATCCATATTTTATTGTTTCTAGATTAATACAAGAACAAGGTAAAAATGGTACTAAATTATCACGAGGATATGAATATAATGGACAAACAGTATATAACCCATTTAATATTGCAGCTTCTGGAAATTCGCAAACAAGTATTATAAATAATGCAGCAGAATATGCCTATTCACATGAATGGTTTTCTTTGGAAAAAGCATTAATAGAGGGTGTAGATTTTATTAATACCAAGTATGTGGATATAGGTCAAAATACATTATATTTTCAAAAATTCGATGTAATAAAAGAAAATGAACTATATACAAATCAATATATGCAAAATTTATTAGCCCCAACATCAGAAAGTAGTATTTTATTAGACCAATATGAAAGTTCTAATACCGTAGATTCTAATTTGAATTTTATAATACCTTTATATGAAAATATGTCAAAGGAAATTTCAGAAGAGCCAGAAAAAGAATAAACAAAGGAGAAATAACAATGAGTTCAATAATTAGTCATGTATATATATCAAATATACTAAAAGAAAAATATAAATTAGGAGACGAATTTTTATATGGTGCAATTTTACCAGATATATTACATAAAGCTATACCAGCTCAGAGGAGAGAAATGACACATTATATACGTCATGGTATCTTATATGGTTCAGAAGGAGATTATCCAGATATAGAAAGATTTATAATCGAAAATAAAGAAATTTTACCTAAAAGCCAAATGATGCAAGGATATTTAGCTCATTTAATTGAAGATATGCTATGGTTTAGTATATATATACCTAGAATGGCTATAGAAAAAGATAAAAAAACTATTATTTATAAAAAAGATAATTCTGTGCATACTGACGACCAATTTAGCTCAGACATTTATTCTGATTATCCAATTATTGATAGATATCTTTTAAAGAAAACCGATCTAAACATAGAAAAATTGCAAAAAGAATTTCTAGCAATATCAGATGATATTAATTTAAAAAACACAATCAAAGAAAACTTTAAATTATTTGATTTACAAAGTGAAAATCTAATTTTAATTTCTTTTGAAATGTTAGAAGAATATATAAAAGCTGCTACAGAAAAAGTAAATATAGTTTTAGATAAAATATATGGAGAGAGATAAATATAGTTAGAGCGAAAAAAGAAATCAAAATAAATCTTAATATTTTGATTTCTTTAACTATTTTGTACTATTGTTTTATTCTTAGAAGCTTGTGGTAACATTTCAAATTTTATATCAAATAAGTTAAATTTATCCAATTGGTCATCTTCTAAACAAGATAAATAAACATCAAGTTCATCTATATTTTTACATGCAGTAATTATTGCTGGGTGTAGATTATAATTTACTAATAATTCGGCACCTAAAGAAAGTGCTTTAAGATAATTTAAATTAGAACGCTTTAAAGCTAACTGCATTCCTTCTTTAAACCTTGAAATAGGTGCATATTTATAATGACTTAAAGGAATAGTAAATTCTTTCTCGATTATTTCATATATATTTTCATAGTCAGTATTTTGCTCTTTTATTTTATTTAATTTATTTATGGTGTAGGGTAGAACTACTTTACCAGAAAGTTCTGAAATAATTAGTGTATTTTCTAATAAATTATCATTATTTTGTTTCTTAATTTCTTCAGGTACATTTGTAGAATCAGATATCGTTTTATTTTTTTCTATAAACGCTTTAACCTGTAAGTTAGTATTAATCATATCAGGAATAATAGAAGATAAAGAATTAATATAATCTGTTATAAGTTCTTTTCTGATATCTTTGTTCTTTTCAAGTTTTAGTTTTTCTAATTTGGAATTTAAATTATCAAATAATTCTAAATTCTTTTTTATTTGAGCAATGTATTTTACAAATTCATTAAAAATATCTTCCGTAAAAATATTTATAGAAGATATTAGTTCATTGCTTAAATGTACTTGTTTATTTATATATTTTTCTATTAAATTATTCTGATTTGTTATTTGTTTCTTAACTTCTTCTTTGTTAGAAAGTTTAATCATTTGCAATCCTCCACGTGTACTTTAATTAATTATAACATTTATAAAATTTAAATCAATAAAAATATTCAAAAAAGTTGAAAAAGAAATATTGGTATGATATATTTATTTCAGAAATAACTAATGACAAATTTACAGAATTAAATGGAGGGAATTTTAATGAAAAAAATAATAGGAAACATAATATTTATAATTTATGCAATAATTGCGGTATTTGTGACAATTTGCCTTTTATCCTACAACGAGTTTAAAGTTACTGAATTCGGAGAAACTTCTTTAGTATTGATAGACAATGAAGAATTACAACCGAATTATAATAAAGGCGATTTGGTAATTGTAAATAGAGATACAAGAATTAGAGAAAATGACTCTATATTTTTTTATAATACATCTGCAGATAGAGTAGAGATTACTGTAGCAAATGTAACAAATGTCGAAAAAGTTAGTAATTTTGAATATACATATACATTGGAAGGAAATATGATCATTTCTAGTGAATATGTTATTGGAAATACAGAAGGAGTTACAGTAATTCCAAAACTTGGAACTGTTTTAGGAATATTAGAATCTAAATGGGGATTTTTAATATTAATTGTATTCCCATCATTGTTAGCGTTTATTTATGAAATAACAGTTGTATTTGCAGAAATTAAAGAGGGTAGAAATAACAAAAAGGAAGACACAAATGAATAAAAATAAAAAAGTTTTAATTATAATTGTTCTATTAATAATTATATTTATTATTCTTATTTATGCTATCTTATCTACCTTTGCAACATTCAGAAGTGAATTTACAGGCGACATGAAAATTGATAATGCAACTTGGAAAATACTTGTAAACAGTACAGATATCTCTTCGAATGCTGTAAAGGAATTTGTAATAGATGACATAGAGATAGATGAATCACAAGGTGTCGAGCCAGGCAAGTTAGCCCCTGGCTTAAAAGGGAATTTTAATATATTAATAGATCCAACCGAGACAGATGTTTCGATTATGTATGAAATAAAATTTGATACGACAGATATTAATGCAACAAATATAAGAATAGACTCTGTTAAAGAAACAATGGCAGGAAATACTTTGATAAAGACAGATTCAAATACATATGTAGGAATCATTTCATTGGACGATATTAAAAATAATTTAACTAACAATATTCAAGTTACATTATTTTGGTGTGATGATGGAAATGAAGACATAAATATTGGAAGCATTCCAAATCATAAAATCAATATTCCTGTACAGGTAAAAGTAAGTCAATACCTTGGCGAAGAAATACAAGAATTTAAGGCTGAATAGGAGAAAATTTTGAAAAAGTTATCAAAAGTATTAGGATATGTTTTAAATATTTTAATCTTATTTATAATAATTATAATGGCTTTTGCAATTTATTATTTTGTGCAAGTAAAAGTACTTAATAAAGCATATGCAAACATATTTGGTTACACATTTTTTGAGGTTGCAACAGGAAGTATGTCACCAACAATAAATGCTGGTGATGTTATAATTGTAAAACTTACAGATGATGTAAAAAAAGATGATATTATTGTATGTAAAGATAATAATTCTTTTGTAACACATAGGTTAATAAGGATACAAGATAATAAATTTATTGCAAAAGGTGATGCAAACAATGCAGAAGATAAACCTATGGATGTAGCAAATTTAATAGGAAAAGTAATTAAGATTATTCCTAAATTTTCTTTAATGAAAAATGTAATATTTGCCCCACAAGTTTTTATTCCAATTTTGGTAACGATAATATTACTTGGAATTGTTTGCTTTTTATATGACAAAAAAACTAAAGAAATGGAGTAAATATGCAAAAAAAAAAGATTATTTTATTAAAAAAGTTTATAGTTTTAATTATATGTATTTTAATAGTAATTAGGCTCATTACATTAATAATGGCTAGATATACATCTAATACAAGTTCTGAAGCTAATGTAGATACAGCTTTTTATGTTCTAAATGATGACTATCAACAAATGACATTAAATTTGGATTCTTTAATTCCAAATTCTACACCATATACATATACTTTTTCTATTTCTAATGAGAAAGATGGTCATATAACAGAAACAGACATGCAATATGATTTGCAGATTAGAACAACAACAAATCTCCCATTGACTTACCAATTATTAGAAAATGATACAACAATAGCAGATTTTACTAATGAAATTAATAAAGATACCGATGGGACATATTTTAGAACAATGAAAGTGAATTCGAGATATTTTAAACATAGTGTTAGTGGAATAAATATATATAAACTAATAATAACTTTTCCAGCTGATTTTACTAGCATTAATTATCAAGACCTAATAGAATTAGTAGAAATTTCTGTAACTTCTACGCAAACAATAATACAATAAAGTTAGGAGAAACAAATGTATAATAAGAAAAAATCTACTAAAATGAAAAAAAACAAAATAATATTTCTTATGATTATGCTTGTTATATTTATTTTTATAACTACAGTTTTTGGAAGATATATAACTAGTAGTATTCATGACTTTTTCTTACGCTCAAAAGAATTTTATTTCTATAGTGATAAATTAAAAGAGGAAGGAGCTAACTATCAAGTAGAAAATTGGTCTGGTGTGGATAGTTATGAAATAGTTATAAATATGAATAGTAGAAGCAATAATTTAAATGTTACTTCTTATGATATAGATTATGATATATCTTATGCGTATTCAGACAATATAAAATGTGATATAAGCAAAACGAGTGGAACAATTTATGCATCTACAAATTCAGATTCATTTAATATAATGCTTACACCTAATACCAAATTAGATACAGGGGATACTGTTTGGGTAGAAATAACTGCAACATCCAAAGGGCCATATAAAAAGACTTTAATAGGAAAATTTACTTTAGTAGTAGGTAAAGAAAATTTATCATACACTATTGATGATATTGCAAATAGACAATACTTAGAATTAAAAATTACTAATACATTATCATATTATACAGTAGAACAAAGCTTTGGTTCACATAAAGTTGGTGATCGTCTTACAATAGATGAATATTTATCTTTATCTGAAGAAAACAAAAGGAAATGCTATTCTGCAAGGGTCAATATAAATTTTAATCCAGAAAATGTTTTAATAGATATAACTAATGGAACATACAAAGATGGAACAAATGTACAAACTACCAAAATAGATGGATACACATATGTAGATAGTTTTTCTTTATCGATAGATGCCATTACAAGTGTTAATATAAGATTTTATAAAACAGATGTTACAAAAGATTATACATATAATGGATTAGGCAGTCCAGTTATTACTGTAAGTACATATTAAATGAGGAGAAAAAAATGGTTAAAAACATTATAGATAGATATATTGATATAGTAAAAGAAGAATTTAAAGAATATTCAAAATTGATTCTAGGTAAGAATTTTGATCTAGATATATTTAATAGTTTTTTAAATGATTATATAGATGCTAGATATTTTAATTTTATAGATAATGAAAATATAAGAACATTTAGAGATAAAATTATTAAAGTAATAACTAATACACAAAACAATTTAGAAATTAAAAGACCACATGATAAGAAACTAATTATAGATGAATCTAATATATTTAAAAACATATTAACTTTTGATTCAGTAAGTATCGTAAAAAGTGAAGAATCAGCAATAAATGCATTAAATGATATATATTGGAAAAATAATACTAAAGATTATTTCAAAAGTAGATTTATAGAAAAAAATGTTTTTTATGAAAATAAAAGAGATGAATTAAAAGAAAAATACGAAAGTGAAGTTTTTTACTTGAAATATAAGAAACTTGATTTGGATACATATTATGCTGATATTAGTTATAAAATTAAATTTCCTAAGATTTATAATAGAGAATTTATAAAAAATGTGTTTTGTAATGGAATAACAAATGAAGACAAGCTACAAGTAGAATATTCTATGTTATCTAAAGAAATATTAAATGAAATTTTAGTACATAATTTTAAAAGAAAATATATTGTTGATCTACCAGAAACTCTAATAATAAAAGAGAAAAAAATAAAGAGTATTTTAAATATAATAAATTCATCTGCAATTCAAGAAAAAATAAGCTTATTAATTTCTAATAAAGCTTTTATAAATTATAGAAAGAAGATATATAGTTTAATTCAAAATGGATTTAAATTTTCATTATATTTGGATAATACTTTTAAAACAGACATAGAGAGTATGGAAAGACTAAAGATGTTTAATTTTATTATTTTAGATACAACAATTAATAATTTTGATGATATAAATGAAAAAACAAAAAATATAAAAAATTTAATTAGAACGTAAGAGGTAAAAGATGGAAACATTTACAAGATTTTTATACGAATTTTTAAATCAATTTTTTTCAGGCTTTATAGGGATGTTTAAGGGCATTGGAGAAGGATTTGCCCAAGCATTTAATTTTAAAAGATATCAAGAGATTCTAAATAATTACAAAGGGGATCTTTCTATGCCAGAATGGCTGTTAGTTGGCATATCTATTGCACTAATTATAATATTTATAGCTGCAATCATATTATTAATTTATTTTTTATTTAGAAAATACTTTAAATTTAGAAAAACAAATATAGAGAAAGATCAGTTATTGGATGAAGTTGCAAACTTAAATAGTAAAGTTGCATCTTTAGTAAAAGAAAAAGAAGATATAATGGCAATGAAAGTTTCACAATTAGGACTTAAACCAGGAGAATCTCCTGTAGAAGAAAATGCAGGGGATGAGACTATAGATCCAACTAAAGATTCTAGATTTGCTAAATTAACCGAAATAGATGAAGAATATAAAAATTATAGAATTAAAAATTATGGCAACTCGTTTACCTTGCAGGAATTATGTGAAAACTTCAGAAATTTTGCAGCTTCAAAATTAGGACTATACTATACAATAGATATGATGAGGTTATTCGTTTCTGCATTAGCATCTACTAAGCTAGTTATTTTACAAGGTATATCTGGTACTGGTAAAACATCTTTAGCTTATGCATGGGGAAAATTTATGAAGCATGATTCGTGTGTAGCTTCTGTACAGCCATCTTGGAGAGACAGAACAGAATTGTTTGGATATTTTAACGAGTTTACAAAAAAATTTAACGAAACAGAAGTTTTAAAAGAAATGTATATTGCTGGTTATACGGATGATGTTTATACAGTAATATTGGACGAAATGAATATTTCACGTGTTGAATATTATTTTGCAGAGATGCTTTCTATTTTGGAAATGCCAAATACAGACGAGTGGATAATCGAACTTGTTCCAAATAGCTGGTCAACAGATCCAAAACATATTAATGGAGGGAAAATAAAAGTACCTGCTAATATGTGGTATATTGGAACAATAAACAATGATGATTCTACATTCATGGTAACAGATAAAGTTTATGATAGAGCTATGCCAATAGATATAAATGATAAAGGTAATGCATTTACTCCTACAGATACAGATGCAATAGATATTAATTTCTCTTATTTATCAGAATTATTCCAAACAGCAATGCAAGAACACCCAATTTCTGATGACACGATTAAGAAAATAGAACAAATGGACGACTATGTAATTGAACATTTTAGAATTGCTTTTGGTAACCGTATTGTTTCTCATATGAAAAAATTTGTACCAGTTTATGTGGCTTGTGGTGGTGACGAAATTGCAGGTGTAGATTATTTTATAGCTAAAAAAATACTTAGAAAATTTGAACAATTAAACATTGGTTACATTAAAGATGAAATTGATCCATATATAAACTTTCTAAATAAAACTTTTGGTAAAAATAAAATGAAAGAATGTATAGAGTTTGTATCTAGATTAAAGAAATTAACATAAGAGGTAATGTAAATGAAAGAATTAGAACTTAAAAAATTATATGAGGAAACAGAAAATTCTACAGTAGATTATTTTATGTCCAAAATTAATTCTAATGCAAAGATAAATATTGATTACGAAAATTATTTGAATGATATTGAATGGATTGATGTTGTAGAATTAACTCTTCCTTATATAGATAATATTTTAAGAAGTCCAAATAGATTTATAGTTAATGAAGAAGAAATAGTTAAAATCGAGCTTGCTCGTAAAATTACAGTTGATAGTATTAAACATCTTTCTAAGCATACAAATTTAATACAAGAAGTTGATGAAAATGATGATGTACGTCCGTCTAAAATTCTTAATGTGTATAAAGAAGAAAGTTTTGACACATATGAGAATAAATTAATATATACATTAATACATAATTTAAAAATGTTTTGTGACAAAAAAAGAAAATTAGTAGAAGAAAATTTAAAGAGGAATATGAAGGACGAGAAAAAGCTTACATATATTGCAACTAGTAAAATGAAAAATGAAGATGTTGCGATAAATATGTCAGTTACAACAGCATTAAATATGACAGAAGATGAAAAACAAAAAAAGAAACGAGAAATTATTTCCAGAATTGATAAGATAGAAAAGAAAATTAATGAATTAACATTTACAGATGTGTATAAAGAGTTGGACAAAATGAATGTAAGACTGATTAGACCTCCAATAAAAAAGACCAATTTAATATTGAAAAATGTTAATTTTCAATATGCAACAAAGTTATGGGATTATATTCAAGAACATTTAGATAACCTGGATGGACCTTCTACAGAGCATAAGGAATACATTGATGAAGACATAATAAAACAAATAAGCGATGAAACATTTTTTATAGATTATCTTGCTATAAATACTTTAAATAAAAGAAAAAGTGATGTAACAGATCAGAAAATGACGAAAGAAGAAATAGTAGAATATTTATTAGAAAAATTAATAAATATGAATGCAGATTTAACTTTGGAACAAATAAAAGAATTAGTGGGGGATAAATTTGAAAAAATTAAATATAAGAAAGCTGTAACTTTACAAGAGATTCAAGCTATATTTAAACAGTATATAGACGAATTTATGCAAAAACTAACCTAGGAGGAACATAAGATGAAAAAAATATTAGATAATAAAGTTATAAAAATTATTGGAAAAATAATATATGTTTTACTATATATTATAATTTTAGTAACTTTATTAGTAGTGCTAACCCAAAGATTTTCGAATAATAATTTTACAATTGTAGGCTTTAGAATATTCAATGTAGCAACAGGAAGTATGGTTCCAGAATATAATGTTGGAGATATACTTATTTCTAAAGAAATAGATCCAAATGAATTGCAAGTAGGAGATAATATCGTTTATCAAGGTGAGAAACAAGATTTTAAGGGTAAGATTGTAACTCACAAAATAATCGAAAAAAGAGAAGAAAATGGTAAACTATTTTTTACGACAAAGGGAATTGCCAACGAAGAAGCAGATCCAGAAATATCCGAAGATCAAATATATGGAAAAATAGTTTACAAAACAATAATTTTAAGTTTTATTAGCAAAATAATAAATAATATATATGCGTTTTATTTCTTGATTTTTATTCCTATAGCAATAATAATTTGTAAACTGATTATTGATAATGTTATAAGTTATAAAAATACAAAAGCTGAAAAATCAGAGCTAAAAAGTGGAACTAAGGATAAAAAGGATAAAACAGTGAAAACTGTAAAAATAAAAGAACAAGAAGATGAAGAAGAAAAAAATGCTAAAAAAAAACTAAAAAAATATTAAAATATATAAATCCTAAAACAATGATAGTATTAATCTTATTACTTGTTTTTAATGCATATGCTTGGTTTATATATGCAACAAGGGCATCACTAGATTTAACAACACATGTTGCTGCATGGGAAATTAGTTTTGATGCAGGTGAAAGTCAATCTGATACAAGTGTTATTCTAGAAATCGATAGAATTTATCCAGGTATGGAAGATTATATTAAAGAAATAAAGGTATATAACAGAGGAGAATTATTAGCCAATCTATCATATACTGTCACATCAATACAAATACTAGGTGACACCTATGAAATAGGAGAAAATTATACTGCAGACGAATTACAAAACATATTGGATAGTTATCCCTTTAAAATAACAGTAGAAACAACTGCTGATCAAATTGCTGCAGAAACAGGAGAAGGAAAATTTATAGTAAAAGTTGTATGGCCATTTGAATCAGGTAATGACCAAGCAGATACATATTGGGGAAACCGATCAGCAGAATTCCAAAAAAATAATCCCCAAGAAAAGGGATTAAGAGTTACTTTTGAATTAACTGCAACACAAAATAATTAAATTTATGAAACTATTTGGTCAAAAGTAATATTTACATTGAATAATGCAGGATTGCCAGATAGGGCAGAAGCTGTATCTTTAGCATTATCCATTGTAGCACTATTAGAATCATCATTCCATTTTACATATACACGAATTTTTCTGGTTCTACTAGGATCATCCAATGCTATGCTTGCTGTTATATCTTCATTAAAATTAGCAAAATCTTGTTTTGCACCATCATCAATAGAATATCCTGTTGCAACAATATCTGTTACAGAACTTTGCTCAGCCGGTTTTAATGATATAGTATATTTAAAAGCAACATCAACAGCAGAATAATCAAAATTTAAATCAAAATAACCTTCAGCTGTTGGAGCTATTATGCCTTCTGCAATATTTTCATTACCAGGAAATGTTGGCTGTAATGTTGCAGAAATATCTGATTGGTTTTTAATAGAAATATTATTAACCAAAATATCCCATCTAGCAATTGGCATGTTTGTTTGACTTGCTGCAGACGTTGTATATTTTGCATAAATAAGAACAAATGAGATTATAGCAATTGCTAAACATGAAATTGCTAAAAAAATAAATAACTTTTTATAATTTTTCATATGTAATCACCTATAATCTTTATACCATATAAAACAAAATAAAGCAATACAAAAGAAAGGCGGATTTTAAAGTGACTAAAACTAATAAGGAAAAAATAACTTTAAACTCAGAAAAAATAAGAAAAAGAGAACAGAAGATAAAAATATTAAAAATTACCATATTATTAATATTATTATTTTTAATTATTCTATATTTTATTTTAAGAGTTGTTTATGAATTAGGAGATTTTACAGTATCGTTAGATCCACAACTAGAGGAAAAAAGTGGTCTTGTCATGTATGAGCATTTATCGGATAAGCAAAATAAACAAATATTAAAAGCAGAAAGAGTAGAATATATGGATAATATCTGTGTATCTTGGCTTCCATCTAATCTTTCAGAAGGAGAAGGAAGTCATAATGGTACAAATTATTTAGCATATTCTTTTTATTTAGAAAATCAAGGATCAGAAACTATTAATTATTGGTATAGAATAGTCTCTGACGATGTTGTAAAAAATGTAGATAGGGCAATAAGAATAATGGTAATTAGAAATGACGAACAAACAATATATGCAAAGCCAAATGAAATAACTGGAGAAAACGAGGGCGGAACTGCAGAACCTACAGAAAAATTTAATAATAGTAAAGATCTAGTCTTAAAGCAAAGACAAGGGATGAAATCTGGGGATATAGATAAATTTACAATAGTAATATTTTTAGAAGGTGATGACCCAGATTGTACTGATGAGTTAATTGGTGGAGAAATGAAGATGCATATGGATATAACAGAGGAACATATCAACGAGGGAGAAAACAATGTAGATGAAACACAAGTATAACTGAGATAGTTTTATTTTAGAAAAAAATAGCAAAAGTTGACAAATTTTAAAAATTGTTGTATTATAAAGTTATACTAATTAAATTTGAAATAAAGGAAGGATAAAGCTATGGTAAAGAAAAACGAAAGACGAAAAAATAATTTAAGATACTCATTATTGTTATTATTATTATTATTAGTGTTTTTAATGGTATCTACATATGCATGGTTCACAGCGAACCAAACAGTTACAATCAGCACATTAGATGTTAATGTACAAACATCTAACGGTTTGCAGATTTCTGCAGATGCAATTAACTGGAAAACTATTTTACAAAAAGCAGATATAACAGGAGCTTCTGCTACATATACAAGTAGTGTAAACCAAGTACCTGATGAAATGCAACCAGTTTCTTCAGCAGGTATTGTAGATACAGATACAGGATATATGGATATGTACTTTGGAACAGTAGATGCTCTAGATGATGGTACAGGTTATTCATTAGCAAGTGATAAAGAAGTAGATACAAGGGGAGCAGAGGGTAGATATATTGCATTTGATATATTCTTGAGAGTAGACCAAACTACACCAGTATATTTAACAACTGCTTCTAATATTATAACAAAAGAAGGTGCTGCAGATAAAGGTTTACAAAATGCTGCAAGAGTTGCATTTATAGATGAAGGAAATATTGCAGATGTTGGTGATTCTACTGGTGCACAGGCTTTAAAAGGTGGAACAACTTCTATAATTTGGGAACCAAATTATGATGTACATACAGCAGCTGGTGTTGCAAATGCAAAAGAAATATATGGACTTGATACTACTACAACAGGTGCTACACAATTATCTTACCAAGGTATTAAAGCAGAATTCGCAGACACAGAAGGTGTAACATTAAAGAATACAAATACATTTTCTCAATATTTTCAAACAGTAACACCTACAATTTCTACAGTAAAAGATTTTGATACACAACAAACATTATTAAATCTAAAAGCAGGTATTACTAAAGTTAGAATTTATATGTGGGTAGAAGGACAAGATGTTGACTGCGAAAACAATGCATCTGGTACAGACATATCATTCAATGTTCAAATAACAAAAGCAACTGAATAATAAATATTATATATAAAAAGCACTAGCAAATTGCTAATGCTTTTTTTGCGTACAAAACGCTTATATTTTACTAAATAATTATAACATTTTTGTAAAAAATATGGATATGTTTTATTTGTATATGATATAATATACAAGAATATTTATGAGTTGAAAGGATGAAAAAAATGAAAAAAATCACAGAAATTTCTACTCAAGAATTACTGGATGCCTATAAAAAGGTTAATGATTTTATAAAATACCTAGAAGTAGAAGAAAAAAATGTAGAGGAATAGGAGTTATCATGAAGTTTTTAGATAAGATATCAGTTAGTAAAGAAATATTAGAAAATATGCCAAAGAATAATAAGAAAAATAAGGTGTCATATAAAAAGAATATAGAAGAATTAAAAGACGAATATATAAACATAAAAAATGAATTGTTTAATGAGATTAAACGAAGATATAGCGAAAAAACAGAAAAATTTGTATTAAACCCAGAAATCAATAATTCCAAAAGATTATTAGAACAAATGGGAGATTCTTTATATCTTGTTAATTCTATAAAGACAGCTTATGAAAAAATGGGCATAGACGAAAATATTTGGCGTTTAAGAAAATTTTATAAAGATAATTTGGAAAATGTAAATAATGAAATATTGCAATGTATTAATGCATTTTCTGTCGTTGGAATTAATTTAACAGCTAAAGATTTTAATTATAATAAATTTACACAAGCATATATGAATGTATTTTTCGAAGAAATAGAAGATATAACATCTAAAAAATTAAAAGAAACTTTTGAAAACATTTATTGGAAATGTCCAGAACTTATAACACATTTGGAATTAAATATAAGATATTTGTATTTACAAAATGAATCAAAAGCAGAAAAATATTATACACAAGCTAAGTTTGATATTCTTAAAGGAAATGACACAGAACAAGATGTTTTTAATAGATATCTAGAATTAAAAGATAATTTACAAAACATGTTAGATACTAGCCCAAAATTAATTCTTGATAAATTCTTAAATAAAGAAGTTAATTATAAAGATTATTTACCAAATAAAATACAAAAAGAATATGCCAAAATAATTGATATAGAGCTATTACAAGAAGATGACGAGATTAAAGATAATATTCTTAAATTCTATAATAATATTTGTGAATTTAAAAATTACTTAAAGTTCAAATTTATTTTTGAGGATATAAAAAAACACTACCTAGAAAAAGATAGAAATAAAAAAACTTATGACGATTTATTAAAGAAAATTCGTACAGAAGAGAAGAAGTTATCAAAATTAAATGATGAAAAAACTAAAAAATTCTTTTTATTCAAAAAGAAAAATGATGATATAAATATACAATATGCTGATTTAATAAAAAATATACAGGATATGTATAAACAATTAGATAAAGAAAAAGTATATAATAAAATTAGTGAATATATTAATGACAATTCAACAATATATGATGTGTTTAAATTTGCCAATTCATTCAAACCATATGTTAGAGATATTGCAATAGAAAATATTCCTACAATTATGCCAGAAGAAATTGACGAATTAATTATCGATTTTGATAGATTTGTAAAAACACCAAATATACAAATAATTAATAATATACTTATTCAAGAAACAAAGAACATTTCATTAATAATAAAAGATAGATATGCTTTATTAAAATTTAATATAACGAAAGAAGATGTTCAAGAAGACAATATAGATACATTATATCAAATCCTTAAAAAATTAAAATTTGATATTAATTTAGAAAAAGCCAATATGGACATTAATAAAATTAGTGAAATTATAGAGTTATACGAAATTATAAAATAATATTGGAGAGAGTTATAGATGAAAAAACTAAAAAAAGGAAAAATAATTATATTAATAGTATTATTAACTCTAATTATATTCGAATTGGTAGCTTTTAGAAATTCTAGAGCAGAAAAAATAATACCAATAATTGCAACATTTACAGATACTGCAGAAAAGGTTTCTGTAATTAAAGAAACTATAGATGCAAAAAGCGAGGCCGAAAGTGGATATACTGTTATTCTTCCAGATATGGTAAATAATAAAAAAGTTACTAAATATTTTGTAACTCAAAAAACAATAAATGAAACAACTGGAAGTAATGAAACTTTGGAAAATGCAGAAAAAGTAGCGATGTTGCCAGGAGACAAAATTTATTTAACAGATGAAGAATTAGAATTAAAAAAATTAGATTTATCTATAGAATATGATAAGAAGGATGACTTATATAACCAAAAATTAATTGCAAATAGTAATAAATTTAATATAGAAGTTGAAGGTTATTTTCCATTAGATTCTAATTTAATTATAGAAACAACGGATAAAGAAACTCTTAATAATGATATAGACAAATTTTTGTATACTACAACATTTGATGTAGCATATAAAGTATTAATACAACAAAATGGAAAAGAATTTAAGCCAACAGAAGACATAAAAATAACTTTTAAAAGTAATGAAACAGAAACATTAATTGATAATACATATAAAATTGTAAAAGCAGATTCAACTGGTAATAATTTAATAGAGATTACAGATTTTACAATTGAACAAAATAAAATATATTTTAATACATCAAACTTAGGTATTTTTGCTATATTAAAAAATATAATAATCCAATCTGGGGCTAATGCAAATTCTTTAGCAATGTCATCAATGCAAGGAAGAACTGTTGTTACAAATAGTGAAGTAATGGAAGACGTGTGGGATGGTATAACTTCTTCAGCATTTAAATATGGAAATGGTACAGAGACAGAACCATATTTAATAACTAATAGTGCAGAACTTAGCTATTTAGCAACTCAAGTTAATAATGGAATTACATATGAGAATACTTTTTTTCAATTAGCGATGAATTTAAATTTAGATAATAAAAATTGGACACCAATTGGAAACACTAATAATCCTTTTAAAGGAATATTTGATGGAGCAGGGCATTATATTTCTAACATGAATATAGCAATAAATTCAATTCCTACGAACTCAATAGAAAATTACGGTTTATTTGGAACTATTGGTGATAGTAGTAATAGAACGTTAATTAGCAATATAGAACTAAGAAATTCCACAATCTTACTTGATTCAAATGGCACAACAGCAAATAATAATACAGATAAGGGTTGGCATATTGGCAGTATTGTTGGAACGATGTATAATAATTCAACTGTTCAAAATTGTATTGTTAAGAATATGAATATTACAGGTGGTAATGGAGTTACATTAAGAACGAATTATACTCAACTAGCTATAGGAGGAATTGCGGGTTATGCAACAAATAATGCAAATAACACAACAGATCCAGGGAATAATAGAAGATATTTAATTTCTAATTGCTATGTAAAAGGAAATATAAATATTGAAGCTAATAGATATGAATCAGGAGGATGGTTTAATAAAACATATACTGGAGAAGCTCAATATCATGCAGGCGGAATTATTGGAACGATTAGAAGCCAACCTGTATGGCCAACAAATTGTTTATATAATGGACAAATAGATTCTAATGGTTTTATTGGTCCAATATTTGCAGCAGTAATGAATAGGACAAGCTTTACAAATACAGGTAATTATGGGACTCTTTGGAATGGTAATGATGCTGGAAATTTAACAATGAATAGCTATTATATAAACTTTTATGTAAATGGTACAGGATTTACATCAAATGAAGAATCAGGAGACTCTTCTTCTTACATTGCAGATGATTCGTCTTGGTGGGATGAGCCAGAAGATTTAGAATATGCACAAGGTGTTAATAAAGGTTTATATACAAATGATGAATCTTCTATGTTAAATACTTTTAATACGAATGCACAAGGTAATATACAATGGGAATATTCTGGAGGAGAATTTAATTTACGTCCAAGATTTGAAGCTTCTGTAGATAGTTCTACACAACCTACGTACAAAGTTATTGTAAACAATAGTTATACTTCTGGACCATATACATATACATGGTATTTAGATGGAGACGTAATTACAAATTTACAAAATCAAACGCAAATAACACAAGAACAAGCTTTTGACAGAGAATATTTATACGATGTTGTAATATTTGATGGAAAATATTATTATGTAGCTCAAATTAAAATAGAGAAACTTTCATTATATATAGAATTTACAGAGGATATAGCAAATGGAACAATAACTGGTAATTTAGCAGGAAATGCAGTGCCATATATAAATTTGGATGATTATACTTACCAATGGTATATATTGGATGTAACTGGTGAAGATAGTGATATTATCGAAGGTGCAGTAGACAAAACTTTGGGAAATCTAGAAGATGGTGCAGAATATGAATTAGTTGCAACCAATAATGCAATATCTTCTTTAACAGTTTCAGGTCGATATAATTTAGCAGATAGAACTGTTATATATTGTGATTATAGGAATGGTGATGATAGGAGAAATAATGGGTTTTCTCCAGAAAGACCTGTTAAGACACTTAGTACTGCATACGAAAAATTAAAAGAAGATGGTACAAGAAGTTCTAATATTATTGTTATTATGGGAACATATAGCAGTAATAGTATTTATAATTATAAAGAAGGTAATAGTAATGACGACACATATGCTAAGAAAGCGACACTTACTGGAAAATATAATGGAATAGATTATAATGCTGAGTTATATTTTTATAGTGGTAGTGGAACATATAGGTATATGGCAGAAGATACAACTTTCCAAAACATGATTTTTTATGGTAATAGGGATCAAATGTATTTTTATTTACAGGGGTATAGCTTAACGATTGGTGAAAACGTTACTATGCAAAATTATGCGACATCTAATACTAACCAAGGATTACTTGGTGGAAATGCACCAGCATTCCATATATTTTGTGGTTGGAACCAATATAATTATAGTACTTTGCCAAGAAAAGATGCAGAAGTAATTATAAAAAGTGGTACATATGGAAGAATTGTTGGTGGAGGAAGTCCAGGAACTTCATCTGGACAAGGACAACAAATTTCTCACGATTTTATGGGTTCTTCTAAAAGCGACTCATTTAATATTACAATTACAATAGATATACAAAATAGTACAACATCTAACCAATATGATTATGATGTAAACCTATTAACTGGTGGCTCCGCTGCTGGTAATAATTATTCAAATGTTGTACAAAACATAAAAAATGGTTCGGTTGGTCGTTTAATAGGTGGAAGTATAGGGGACTCAGCATATAGACCAAGAAACTGGAATTATCCAGAAAATACTTTCCTAGGTACAGCTACAATAAATGTTACAGGTGGTAGTATAGATGAACTATATGGTGGTTGCTTAGGAAGAAATATGGATGTAGTAGGAAGTTCTTACGCATCTGGAAATACCTGTGATTCATATTTTTATGGTACTGTTAATATAAATATTTCTGGTGGTAGAATAGAAAGTAATATATATGGTGCAGGAGCTGGTGGAGTTACAGGATATAGTCCAAATTCATCTGACCCATATAAGAATTATGGACAAGAATTTGATACTGGTGTAGAAATAAATATTACAGGTGGAACAATTGAAGGAGATATATTTGGTGGTGGATATGGATATACAGAATATCTAAACCAAAATGTTACAGCAGTAGATGGTGGAACACTTTATGGTGATAGTACAATAAATATATCAGAATCTCCTGTAATAAATGGAAATATATATGCTTCAGGTTGTGGTTATAATTACAGAAATAAGCAAGAAATTGCTCAAATGGAAGGAAATTCTATAATAAATATATCAGGTACACCAGATTTAAATGGAACAATATTTGGAGCTGGTAATGGAGTCTCTGGATATACTGAAATGGCAAAATTAATTGGAACTTCTACTGTTAATATTTCTACAGATTTAGATACAGAAATATATGGTGGAGGTAATGTCGCAAAAGTAGAAGGAAATACTAATATAAATATTATAAATGGAACACATACATCTGCTATTTACGGTGGAGGTAATATTGGAGAAATACAAGGAACTTCTACTGTAAATATTAATGGTGGAACACAAACATTAGTATATGGTGGAGGTAACCAAGCGAAAGTTACTACATCAACTGTTAATATAAATAATGGAACAAATATAGACGTATTTGCAGGAGGAAACTCTGCAGATGTAGAAACAACAAATGTATTTGTCATGGGCGGTAATACTACAAATTTATATGGTGGATCAAACCAAAGAGGTGATATAAATTCAAGTAATATAACTTCTACTGCTGGTATCGTAAACACAATGTATGGAGGAAATAACATTGGTGGTAATACAGCAAATGCTAAAATTACAATTAATGGTGGAATTGTTACAGAAACCTTATATGGTGGTGGCAACCAAGTTGATACTACAAAAACAAAAATATATTTAATTAATTGTGGTAATAAAATACCAAATGTATTTGGTGCAGGAAATAATGCTGGAGCAAATGAAACACATGTATATGGACAAGGTGGACAAACAGAGAATGTCTATGGCGGAGCTAACCAAGCAGGGAATGTACCTGTAACAGAAATTATTATAGATTCTGGTACTTTTGATACAATATATGGTGGTAATAACATGGGTGGAACTAATGATGCATCAAATGTTACTATTAATTCTGGAACCATAAATAAAGCAATTTATGGTGGTGGAAATCAGGTTGCTACAAATACTAGCAATGTAACAGTAAATAATGTACTTGGTCAAATACCAGAAGTATATGGTGGAGGATATGCTGCAAATGTTATCACATCAAATGTAACAATAAATAATGGTAATATTAATTATGTATTTGGTGGTTCTAATACAAATGGAACAGTTGCTACAAGTACTGTACACATATATGATGGTCACGTAAACGAATCATATGGTGGAAATAATGCTGGTGGTAATACAATTACTGCTAATATTACAATTCACGAGAATGGTTCTGTAGCAAATGTTTATGGTGGAGGCAACGAAGCCATAACAACAGAAACTAGAGTAATAATAAATGGAACAGTAACAGAATGTGTGTATGGTGGTGGTAATAAAGCCGGTATAGAAACTTCTACAGATGTTTTAGTAGAAGGAGCACATGTTGTAGACAATGTATATGGTGGAGGAAATGAAGGAATTGTAATAGAAAATACAAATGTACATATAAAAAATTCGAAATTGGATAATAGTGTATATGGCGGTGGTAATGGTGTTACAGCCATAGTACAAGGAAATACAATTCTAACAATCGATGGAACAACAACACAAATCGAAAATCATGCATTTGGTGGTGGTAATAAAGCCAACACAGGGGAAGAAAATATAAACAATTCATCTAGTACTGTAAATATAGCTGGAGGAGAAATTGGTGGAAATGTATATGGTGGAGCAAACACAGCAGTCGTTTATGGTACAACTACGACGACAATTGGATATGATGCCCTTTCAAATAATAATCTCGAGCAAGGAGATATCCATATATTTGGAACAGTATTTGGTGGGGGAGAAGCAAACGCATCTGGTTCGCCAATATATGATTTCTCTTTTATAAGTGTTACAAAAGGAATAGAAATATACTTAAATGGAAATTCATACAATGTACTTAATATAGACGGTAGTATATTTGGTTCTGGTAACGCATCTAGTACTAGTGGAACTAGTATTATTGATATAAAAGATTATGGAACTATACAAAATCCAAAATATAATGTATCAATTCAGAGAACAAATACATGTACAATTTCTAATTCAGCAATTGCCTTGGATGGAGCTACAGATAGAACAAATGAATATGCCGATACTTATTATAGTCTAAGTAGGGTTGACAATATTAAACTAAAAAATAATTCAACATTATATTTAAACTATGGTGCAAACCTATTAAGACAATTTGACAGTCTTGTAGACGTAAATAGCAAGGAAGAAAAAGCTACAGTAACAATTGATGAAAATGGTAATACAATAAAAAATGTTGATAACAGAATATATATGGCAGAAGGTAAAAACTTAGATGTTGCAACAAACGAAGGACTTACAGCTTTTGGTAAAATAAATGGAATGACTTTCTTTGGTATATTTACTAATACAATCGTTCCGGCTTCTAGTACAGGAATATATGGGCCAAACTTTAATAATGGTGATGCAATAACAATCCCTGATATGTTTACTTTAAGCTCCTATGTAAGAGGAGAACATAAACGTGACCCAGAACACGATATAAAGGTAGATGGGTTCTATACAAATTATGATAATGATGGAACAATAAAAGTAGATTATGTTGGGGTAACACCTGCAGAAGATGTTTATTATATTTGGAATGTTGGAAAAACAGGAGAAATCACAAGATTTGATGTAAGTCTAATCGCTTCTAAATATGCAACATTTGGTACTGACGAATTGTCTTTAGTTGGATTTTCTGATCCAAACATAAAATTTAGTATAGATAATGTTACATCAGGATTTAGAAATAATGAAATATTATTAGATCCAGATGAAGTACCTTCTATTGCAGAAACAGCAGAAGATGCAAACAAAATGTTTGGATTAACAATGGAAGCAGGAAATAATGGTTGGTCAAATCCAAGTGAGACTACATTCTTAGCACAGAACGGAAATACATCATATACTGGTGATTCTATGTATTCTTCTGATAACTCTGCATACACACCTTCGTTATATTTCTGTTTGTATCATGCGCAAAATATTTCTGGTGAAAGAACAATTGGTAGTATAACAATAAATATGACCGCACTTGTTCCTGTGGATGAACAAAATGTTCTACCTAAAAGAATAATGATTGTAGTTACGATTACATCCAAGGAATATCAAGATGATTATATAGAAGCTGCAATAACGCCTGGAGATCAATTTAATTTGTTTACTTCTACAGAAACAGTTATAACAAATAAGAGCTCATTTTCTACATATTATTCTTTATATGTAAATGAATTTTCTAGTACTGATTATGTAAGAGATTATGACAATTATGAAAGAGTATTAATTTCTAATACGTCTGATGGTAGTCCATATATTCTTCCTGAAGGAACAAATATTACAATGTTAGATATGGTAACAAATGAATATTATTACTATATAGTTAATGCAGATGATGTTAGAAACAATAAATATATATATCATTTATCTGATTTTACATATATGGGTAGTACTGATAGAAAATATCCAGAAAGTGAAATGGGAGATATATATTATGATAAAGATCAAGATTTAATATACGAAAATTATATTTTCCAATTTAATTTTAAGGACACAAATTTAAATACTGACCTTGTAAATAATACAATGTTAATGGAATTAAGAAATAAAGATGATGAAACGATACTTGGTGTTTTAGGTATACATAGGGATGTTATGAGATATAGTGTATATCAAAATAGAGACTCAACAATTGGTGTTGATGCAACTGTAGACTCAGTTAACTATTTAGGAAATGATATAGGTTTAGATGTATCTACTGAATTTACGCAACAAATTTTGGATTCTAGAGTTATATTTGATACACAATATTTTGACAAAAAAATGGGTATTAAATTAACTTTCTTAGATGGAAATGGCAATGCATTACAAAATGATAGTTTACTTGGTATATACTTTACCTTAGATGGAGTTAATTATTATCCAAGAATAGATGGAACAACAAGAATAAAAATAGCTGATAAAGTATCAAATGTACTTTCTAACATAACAATTAATACGTCAAATAATACAACGCTTGCAACAGGTGATTACACAATAAGAATAGAAACATATGGTTCACCTGATGGTGTCTATTATGGATTAAACTCGTCAGATAGTATAGAAGTAGATCTAACAATAATAAATTCAATATATGGTATTAAAGTTACTACTACTGATGAATATAAAATATTACAAAAAGATACAGGTCTTAATCAAAATAATCAAAATCTTTTGAAAGGTAATGTGGAATATTCTTCTGGTCTATCTCATCCTATAATTACAGTATCTTTAGAAAGAAGAAAATATGATTCTGTATATGACCAAAATTATGAGGTTGTAGATTTAGCAGACTATGTAACAGACAGTTTAACTAAATTTAATTTTGAAGTTGATAATTCGGATAAATTAGAATATTTATTTTCTGATAATCCAACAGCGAATATGGACTTTACATATACTATAAAACAACATTTAACAACAGGTACTTATAGACTGACATTTAAGCTATATGATGTAAAAAATGTAGATAATCAAAATAACTACGAATTTATAGGTGATGCATACGAATATATTATTATTAAATAGAGAGGATACAAATGAGATACGATAAAGACTCGATAAAAAAGCGAAAGAATAGAATGAATAATGTAAAAAAAATATTATATGTAATTTTAATTATCTTAATTTACAATATAATATTAGTTGGAATTTCTTATATAAGCAGACAGGATTTTAATGGGATTTTTGGCTACAAAGCTTATAATATTACAACTAATAGCATGGAGCCTAATATAAATAAAGGTGATATAATTCTAATTAAGAAACCTAAAAAAGAGGAAAAAATTAAAATTGGTGATGTTATTTCTTTTAAAAATGATGGGCAAATAATTACACATAGGATTGTAGATATAAGTGACACAAATGGAGTAAAAAGATATATAACTAAAGGGGATAATAATAATGTCCCCGACTTACAAAAGATATCTTTTGAACAAATCGAAGGAGTTGAAATTTTAAGAATTCCTTATTTAGGACAAATTGTATCTGCAATGGAGAATCAAGTAATACTATTAATTATAATATTACTAATATTAATAATTTACTTATATAGCTTGAATACAAAAGAAAAATCAGAGATACGACGAGCAAAACGTATGAAATATATGGAAGAAAATCATAACAATAAATTATAGATTAGTTTGAAATATAACTAATCTATTTTATTCTATAAAAACAGTAGAGTAGGGGGGAGAGACAAGTAGAATTAAATTAATAAAAATAACTTATAAAAACTCTATATAAATTTTTAATTACAAGATTTTAATACCAAGCATTAAAATCTTAAAACGAACATTTGTTGTTCAGTAATTTTATGAATTCACTGTATTACAAACTATAATCATATAAAATAATGACCTTCTAAAATCGCTTTTAAGATATTTTTATTTTTTAGGCATATAGTTTGTTGTCTGCAAAATAAGGTAAATATGGAGAAATAGGCATTGAGGAGATTTTTGAAAAGTTTTAATATTATAAAGTAGCAATTTATATAATAAAATAAAGATATATAAATGAATATTAGAACAGCTAAAAGCCTTGAATTAGTAAGACTAGAAGTTTATGACTGTTTTATATTTTTCTCCTACCTCTTATTGCACAAAACTTTGATAATATGCCCGTCATGATTTGTTTTTTTAAATAAAAAAGTTTCAAAAATTTATACATATCGCAAAAATATCATATTATATATATGAAAAAAATATTAGACAAAAAGTATTGATTTTGTAATATTTTTTATGTATAATTAATATAATAATTAAGAACATCATTGTTTTTAATAAATGTGTTTGTCGCCGCCCCTTTGGCGAGTTATAAATGAGAGAGTGAATAAATGTGTTTGTCGCCGCCCCTTTGGCGAGTTATAAATGAGAGAGTGAATAAATTATAAGGCTTACCAGAAATGGTGAGCCTTTAATAATATAAGGAGTAGTATAAATGCAAATTAATGTAGGTTGTTTTTATTTTATAAAAGATTCATTTTTTGATGTTATAGATGATTCAGAATTAATGCAAAATAAAGAGAATGGTAATAAAAGACCATGCTATTATTGTTTTAAAAGTAAAGAATATGATAGTATTATTTGGTTTATTCCTGTTAGTACAAAAATAGATAAATATCAAAAAATTTACGATAAAAAATTGCAAAAACAAATAAAATTAGGAAAGACACCTTCAATTGATACTATAGTTTTTGGAAATGTTGCCAATACATATAGTGCTTTCTTAATACAAAATATGTTTCCTGTGACAGAAGAATATATAGAAAGTCAATACATAAAAAATAAAGTAGCTATAAAACTGTCAAATAAATTACAAAATGAAATTATCAGTAAAGCTATTAAAGTTTTGAATTTATATAATCATGGAATGAAAAATATTGTTTTTCCCGATATTGATAGAATATTGGGACAATTATTGGAAAACAATTAGTAATTTATAAGTTAGAAAGGTATGGAAGGATATAATCATAGATGCTGGCACAAATGAATATACCCAAATTTATTCTGAATTATATAATAGAACTACAAATACTATAAATGGAAAAGTTTATTCTGAAGAACAAATAAGTGAAATGCAAAATAGAGGTAGTTTTATAGAATTTGATTATGATACCAAAAGCAAAAACTTTGTGTTTATATTTGAAGAAAATGAAATAGGCATAATAAAACGATTATCAGATAGTGCACAAGTTATAAAGAATTCTTTAGATGATAAGTCAAATTTAATAAAAAAAATAGATAATTTAACAAAAGATGAAACAAGATATGATTTTGATACAGAATATAGTTATGTTTCAGAAAACACCTTATCAAAAGTTGCTTATGATATGCCACTATCACAAACAAAAGTAGCAGGTGTATATAAAAAAGTTATAGAACATAGCGAGAACGATTATTATGAGATGCTAGAAAAATTAAATTTTAAAATAAATCAAGAATTACCTAAAGTAAATTTTGATAGACAAAGTGTAGTTATAATAGTATCAAGATACGAAATTCAAGAAATAAAACAAAGCATTGGCAATATAAAGTATGAATTAGGAAATCTTTGTGATGAATATATTGTTAATGTTCTAATAGTAAGTAAAGTTGTAAATACGAATTGTATATATTATAATACAAATCTAGGCGAATCAAGTGTAAGTCAATTTACTGTTAATAATAATGAAAATGGCGTCGAATATTTTGTTGAAAATGGAAAATATTATACAAATGAAAATCATACAAAGACAGAAATAATATCTATAGAAACAGCAGCTGATATAGCAGATAATGAAGCTAAAAAGCAAAAGTACCAATATCAAGGATGGAAATCGGAATTTTATAGTAGAGAGAGCCCTAATGATTTCATTGCAGGAGAATTGATTTTGGGTTTAGATGATATAAGTAAATTATATCATTGGAGAAATGAATGGAAAAATGAAGAATATGAAAATAAAATAATGTGGAAAATAAGACTATTTGATAGAAACGATCCATTAACGAACTTGTATATTTATATTGATGCAATCAATGGAAAAGTTATAGGAGCAGGAGATTCTAGTGATTAAAATAAACAAGAAAGGAAAAGGTATATGCTAATATTATATATGATAATAGCATTTATATGTTTAGTGGTTCCGTTAATTTTAACAATACTGAATATAATAAATCTATTTAAGAAAAAGAAAATAAAAGAAAATTTAATAGATATTTTAACATTTTCATTAGGAATGATTTTAACAGGATTATTGTATTTTTTATATTCATTTAAAGATTATAACCAAAGTTTAAGATTAGGAGGAGGAGAAATAGATGTCCATAGTCCAATAGCTTCTTGGAGTATGCCAACAGTTCTTGCAATAGTTTTAGTTGGAATAGTATCATACTGTTTAATAAGAATAAAAAAATTAAAACTACCACCATTAGTAATTGTATGTTCAATGTCTGGGATTTTAATATGTTCTATATATATGATAATTTTCATAATTCAGTTAGGCTATAATACAATGGAAAAAGCATTTTTTGGAATACCATATTTGATATTATTTCCTATAAATTATATCCTATGTAGTATAAGAGCTCAGATTGAAGTAATAAAAAAATATAAAGAAAAGAATATAAAGGCAAAAAAATATGATAATAAAATTTTAAATGAGTGTAGTAAAATACTCTATAATACTGATAACTGGTCAATTCTTGCTATTGTTCTGTCAATACCACTTACAGTAATACTGATATGTATATTGGTATTATTTGGACAAAGACCAGATGAAGCAATCAAAGCATTTTTAGAAACAAGTGACTGGACTTTATCAACAAAAATTTCTCCACCACCAATTGAATATGATGGACATTATTTATGTACTGTTTCATTAAGAGGTCATAAAAATTTAGTAAAACCTATTAGAATGGGAATTAGGAGAGGAAAGAAAATAGTAGTTAATAGACAATTATGTGTAGCAAATGCTTTTGAAGATTTAATACAGGAAAGAACACCTAAATTTCATCATTTTGTGAGATATATTTATGATAAATATGGATATCCTCTATCTAAACATATAAATACGGCAATTCAAGCTGATGTTACATATATAATAATGAAACCTTTAGAATGGGTATTTTTAATATTTTTATATTTATTTGATGAAAAACCAGAAAATAGAATTGCAACACAATATATAGGTAAAACTATAATATAGAACATTAAGATTAAAATTTTATATAGATTTGTTCATATATTTTGAATGATGTTTGAAGATAATGCATCTCGTCAACTTACAATTTATGAGATTAGTTTGAAATATAACTAATCTTTTTTGTTTTACAGGTTTTATAGAAGGGAGTAGGGCAATAGGCTATTTTTAAAAAATAAATTTAAGATACAAATAAAATTATAATAAATTATATAATTCAAAATTTTGTGCAATGTTTAAATTATAAAATTTTTATACCAAACACTAAAATCTCAAAAACGAACATTTGAACAGTTCAAATTAAAAATCAATAACTAAAAATTAGTTTTAAAATGAATTTATATTTATAATATGTAATTTATCATTTTGATTAAATAAATTGTTTAAAATCTAATTTGAATTAAAATTAAGATACATTATAATAAGAAAACTAAAATTATAAATTGTAAAATAGATTTAGTAATATGAAAATTAAATTATAAAAAGCTACTTAGATTATGCAAATAAAATTATAATTTATTAAGCTTTAAAATCGTTTTTAAGACATTTTAATAATAAACCTAACAAGTTATATGTTTAGAATATATAAAATGTTATATCTAATATAGATAAAATATATAAAAATACTTATAAATGCCTATAAATCAATACTTTCAAAAAATGGCTAAAAAGTGTCAAAAATACGACGCACGAGAATCGATTTTAAGCCGTTTTTATATTTTAGACATATAGTTTGTTGTCTTAAAAATACGGCAAATAGAGGGTTTTAGCGACTTTGAGCAAATTGGATAAAATTTTCTAAAAAAATACAAATAATATAAAAGTAATAAAAAATTTCTTCAGATAAAATAATAAATAAGATAATAAAAAAATAATTAGATAACAAGTTATATAATAATAAAATTAAAAAGCTTTAAAATTGATTTTAAAAGGTTTAAATATTAAGGATAACAAATTATATATAATTACAAATTTAATACAAATAATAATGAATAATATAAAATAATAAGAAATAATAAAAACACATAAAATAAGCAATATTTAGAGAAAAAGAAGAAGTACATAAATAGCTGTAAGCCAGATGTATCAAGGAGTACCAGAACATAATCTTTATATTTTACCCCTACGCCTTATTGCACAAAACTTTGATTTTGTGCAATGTTATATATTGCTTTTTTTAAAGGGCTAGCCCTTCCTATCTCCTAAATTTAATTCTTAATCTACATAGAATCCTAACATTCAATGCAAACAACTTAAATAAATTATATTTTTAAAACAAATTATTAAGTTATTTACTATATATCATTACAAATTTTTGTTGTCAAGTATTTTTTAGAATTTTTTACAAAAACTTTTGAGTAATTTTTCTATAATTTCTTAAAAAGCTTATTTTATACTATTTTAAGACTTTTTTAGAAATAAAACTATATTACTGAAAAATAAAAATGGCTTAAAATTGATTCTCGTGCGTCAATTTTTAACTACTTTTTTATAAAATACATATATTTCAATACTTTCAAGTTTTTTAACTTTTTAGTAATTAATAACAGATGATAAGTTATACTATCGGACTATTCCTAATCAATTCTTTTATGTATTTGTTGTTAATATGAGTATATATTTCTGTAGTTTCTATATAATCATGTCCTAATACTTTTTGTATTGTCCTTATATCTATATTTCCATATAGATATAGTAAAGTTGCACATGTATGTCTTAATTTATGAACAGAAAGATTTTTATAATCTAATCCAGCTTCTTTAAAAGCATTTTCTATTATTACTTGTACTGCTCTTATAGAGATTCTAGTTTTTCTTGAACTTAAAAATAATGCTCTTTCAGAGTGTTGCTCATCTGGTATTATTAATTCTGGCTTAATCCTATTTTTTAGATATTCTTCGATTGCTTTTAAACTTATCTCATTTAAGTATAAAACTCTTTCCTCTCTTCCCTTTCCTAATATTGTAATTTTATTTTCATTTATATCGTTAATATCAATACTTACTAATTCTGCTACTCTTATTCCTAAATTTAAAAATAAAGTAACAATACAATAATTTCTAAGATAATATTTATCTTCCTCGTTATTATAAGTATCTGTTAATACTTTTTTACTTTCTTCTAAGGATAAATATTTAGGAAGGCTCTTTTCCCTTCTTAAACATTTTAAATCTTTAGTAGGATTTTCTTTTAATATTTTATTCTTTTCACTAAAATAATAAAACAGATGTCTAATACAACAGACTTTTTTAGATATAGTACTAGATTTATTTATTGTACTTAAATAAGATAAATAATTTTCAATATGTACCTTCCTTACCTTTTTTAAAATATCTATACTAAGATTAGAAATATCCATATCTGTATTTTCTTCTTTAATTTTAAATTTTACTGCAATATATTTTAAGAAATTTCTTAAAACAATATTTTCTTCCTTCATTGAAGAGGGAGATCTATTTAAGACTACAATATAGTAATTTAACATTTCATTAAGAAAATCTGGATTTTTATCAAAATTAATTTTAATTTCCTTACTTCTATACATATCTCTCCCTCCTATTTTAAGCTGTTTTTTCTGTTATTTTATAATAAGTATCTATTGCTGGATTTTGTATTCCATCTTTGCACTCGTTAAGTATTTGATTATATGTATCACGAATTATACTTGTTTGTAATTCTAATTCTTTATTCATATTAGCATTATTAGAAAAAGAAAAATTTTCAAAAGTATTTAAATAAAATCCTAAACTTTTTAAAATTAGATTGACTTGACAATCCAGTAATTCTATAGTGTTTCTGTGAATTTTATTTTCATTATTCATTTAAAAATCATCTCCTTCTATGCTGTTTTGTTATATTTTGTTACATCAAAATTACTTAAAGGATTACTATTCATAGCATTTTCAATTTGTTTATCTGCAACATGAGTATAAATTTCAGTTGAAGTTATTCTAGCATGACCTAACATTTCTTTAAGTAAAAGTACATCTTGTTTTACATATATATAAGTTAATGTAGCAAATGTATGTCTTAATGTATGAACAGAGAAGTCAAAATCATTTAATCCCATAAGTTCATAAGCTTTTTCTATTATATATTGGATAGTCCTTCTGGCTAGTCTTTCACCTCTTTCGCTTAAAAATAGTGCATTTGAATCCACTTCAATTTTATTTCTATATCTTAGATATTCTTCTAATTGTTTTTTGCAATTATCATTATAATAAGCGTATCTATCTTTTTTTCCTTTACCTTTTTTGATAAAAAGACAGTTTTCATCTAATATAACATCTTCAATATTTAAATTGTGTAATTCAGAAAGTCTTATTCCTGTAGCTAAAAATAAAGTTATTATCATATTATTTCTAATAGGATTTCTACAATTATTATTATCAAAAATGGATTGAATCTTATGTGCATTATCTAAATTTAAATATTTCGGCAATTTGTTTATTCTTGTTATATCATTAATTCCATAAGTAGGATTTTCTTCTTTTTTTAAATTTGGATTAGTAGAAAGTACCCAACTAAAGAATGAAGATATAGCATTAAGTTTATTTTCTCGTGTACTCGAATTGTTTTTTGAATCATAACTTAGATGAACTAAATAAGCTCTAATATCTGCTGTTTCAATTTGTAAGACAATGAATATTCCAATATTTTTTAATTCAATATCTAAATCTTTATAATCTTTATAAAACGATAAAAATTCATATACATGATCCCTATAAACAGTAATTGTACCATCTGAAAAATTATGAGCTTTTAAGTAACTTAAAAAATATTTTAAAATATCTGGAATATTTTTAATATCTGTATTTTTCATACAAATTTCACTCCTTTTTTCTCATATTTTTTTCAAAATTTTATTGACAACTAGGGTTAAATATATTATTATAAGTAAAGAATAAAGAAATGCAAATAACTTTAATTTAATATTAAATTGAAAATTATTTAAGGCTTGCACGCAAAAAGAGCCTTAAATATTTTTTTACTTCTAAACATCATTTTCTATTGGCTTTTTTAAAATAATAGTTTTGTCTTTTTCATTTAGATGTACTTGAACTTTTGGGTTATTTTCATCTACATTTATTTTGCTAAAAAATAATTTTGGAATAGCAATTTTGGGGCTACTTTTTTTAACAAAAAAGACTTTTACATTTCTATCTCTAAGTCTAATTTCTTCAAATTCTTTTGGATAATATTTATTTAATATATATAAAATTGAAGTTCTACCTACATGATACTTTTTTGCTATTTGTTCTGGAGCTAAGCCACTTTCATATAGTTCTAAAATATTTGGATATTCAGAAGGCTCAATTTTTCTCTTTGGCATATCTTTTCTCCTCATATATAATAATATTTTAGTTGCTTAATCTTTGGTATATTTAGATCCTCCTTTCTAATTTAATATATTAAAAGCAACACTTTACATTATACACTAAAGTATACCTTTTGTCAATAAAAAATATTATTTTATTGATCTATAGTATCAATTAGGGAAAAATGTTTTTTCTTACGTCCATTAATATCGTACTTTTTGTCCCTATAATATTGTACCTCTTGTCTACATATTGTTTCTATAACCGTTGAGGCTGTTGAATTACCAAAATATTAAAAAGAGAAAAAAAGAAGATGATTTAAATTTCATCTTCCTCGCCTTCTTCATCTTCTATTTGCTCATCACTATAATACGCATATTCTTCAATTCCAGTTTTTTGGTCTAATACAAATCCAGAATAATAATTATTTGACTTCATTAAATTATTTAATATATTTTCTGCTTCTTTTAAATCTGAAATTACATCGTGCTGAAAAGGCTCGCCTTGCTCATAATCTTCTTTTGTTTCATATATTCCTATTTCATACCTACATTCTTCATCTCTTAATTTTTCTATTCCTTCACCATTTAAATATCTAAGAGCTAAAGTTCTATCCTTAAAATCTTCTGTAAACAAATTTCCAGATGTATTATCTATTGCTGTATAAATTCCATTTTCCTTAATTAAAAAGTTTCCTAATTCTTCTTTAGTGAAAGCTTGTTTATTTTCAAATTTTTTATATAATACATCAAATTGTTCTTTAGTAATTACTTTAGGTTTAAAATTCTTATTAAAAAATTCTTGTTGATCTAAACAAAAATTATTATATCCAACATTTCTTATATATTGAAAAATTTTATCTGGACTAACTCCTTTAGTTAAATAAGTATTACAAAGCTTAATATTATTTTGTTTGAAAGCATTTAACATATTAATTTCTCTATTTTCTATATTATCTTTTTCATGATAATCATATCTAATTTCATTAATTAGATTACTAAAATTTTCTTTTGATATATTATTAGGTATCATATTTAATATTTGATTTTCTATTTTCTTTAATTTTGTTTGCAATTCTTCTTGTCTAATTTTAATTTCATCATAACTTTTAATTTTATCTAATAAAGAATTATACAGTTTTTTAGTATTATCATATTCTTCTTCTGTTAAATAACTATAACTATCTAAAAATTCATTTTTTGATAATTTTTTAAAGTCCTTCATTTTTTCTTCATCACTTAAAAAATTTTGCATTTATATTCACCTCTTTAAATTTCATCTTCTTCTACTTCTTCATTTTTGTGTTTTTCATAATTTAAAACATCTTTTTCAAAATTTTTCTCAACATTATATAATTCTTTTTTTAAAGTTGATTCACTATCTAATAAATAACCTATTGATAAATGTCCTCCGTCATATTCATTTTCAATATTTTTTTCAAGATTTAAGCATTTAAATTTATATCCAACATAATATTTCTTATTATCATCTAATGACGTAGTTTCATTTAATATCGGATAAAGTATTGTTACAATATTAGGTAATTCATTATTTTCTGTTTTCCTTCCAAAACTAAAAAACGGTTTTTCACCAGGAAGATTATTGTTTAAAATTCTATTTATTTCTTCATTAAATACTTCTGTAATTGTGTTTTTATTTACATTCTTATTACTTAATGAATCTATATAAAGTTTAAAATCATTTATTTTTTTAGAAATATCTTTAAATGATTCATTTGTAGGAATCTTTAAATTGTAATTTTTTTCAATTTCAGAAGGAATAACTTTTCTTTCATAATTCTTTAAACTTATTTCTTCATTTGTATTAATATTTATTGCTATACTATTGTTAAAAGCTTCTTTAATTCTATTAAAATCTGATTCTGCAAATAATTGTGCATTTTCTTTTTTATATGTAGGAATATATGTTTTTTTGTTTAATTTTTGTAAATAAAAATTATTATTTATTTTAATTATATATTCTGGTTTATCTGTTAGAGTTTTATTTATTTCGTCTTTATATTTTAAATATGTAAGAACAAATGGATCTTCCTTAGTATTTTCGCTTTCTCTCATAAAATAGCTTAAATCATCATAATAGTTTGGTATTGATAATTTACTATATTTACCAATAGAGCCTTGAATATTGCCAGCAATAATATCACTAATAAACCTAGAATATTTTTGTAATGGATTACGTTTTCCTTCTTTATCTTGGTAAATATCCTTTAAATGCTCATATATATGTTTATTATAATAATCAAAAGTATTACTATCTGCAAAATCTCCAGAAACTACACCTGTTTCCTTATTAACTCTTAAATTTTTTACTAATGTAAATCCCATAATTAGATTTCCTCCTCATCTTCTACGTTAGGGCAATAATCTAAGTAGAAAATTATATCTATTTCTTTCGTTTTAGGATTAATTTCTAGGTCGTTTATTCTATTATCACTATTTAACATATTAATAAACAAATTTTCTTCCTTAGAATTTAATTTAAGCTTATTTAAATCTATTACATAGTTTCCAGACAATGTATCTTTTAGCCCATCAGTAATTACTTTTTCATATATTGTTTCTACTTTCTTTTGAGTTTCCTCCATATTGTTATGTACTATATTTCCTTTTTCATCTAAATTTTTATCGTAGTTATAATTTTCTTTTAGCCATGATTTTATATTATACCCTGACCTTTCTTCATTAATTGGATTAAAATCAACTTTCACTCCATTGATATATAATCTATCATCTTCATCATTTAAATAGTTAAAAAGGTCATCTTCGTGAATTTCAGAGTTATTATATTCTACTAGTACATCTAAATCTGAAATTGATTTATTTATCCCTTTAGTTCTTGATCCGACAAGTTGAATACCAATTATATCAGTATCAATATCAGCAAGTTGTAAAGATTCTTTTAAGTAAGATTCAATTTTTCTATAAATTTCATCTTCTGTAAGATTTTCTATAATTTCTTTATCTTTAAAACTTAAAATATTATATCTTTTAATATCTTGTTTATATAAATTCTTTTGTTCTTTAGTATTATCATTTTGTAAATTTCTTTTACATACATTTATATAATTATCTAAAGAGATATTACCTTTCCTGTATTCATTTAGAGCCTTATCTATTAATTCTTGTTTTGTAATAAAATTAATTTTAGTTGCTATATTTAAATTTATATCTTCTGCTATTTTAATTTCTGCTTTGATGTTTTTACCTATTTGATATATTTCATAATCATTACTAACATTATAAGAAAGAACTACTTTTTGTTTATTTTGTTTTAAATCCTCTACAGTTATGTAAAAATAAGTTTCATTGGTTTCTTCTACTTGGTCGTATCGTGGTTCATCAATGATTTTTCCATATAAAATCATAGTTCATCTTCCTCTCTGTTTTCTTGTTCTTTTTGTAATTCCTCTATTGTTTCATCTAAATAATCACTAAATTCAATTATAGTTGCTACATCAGTATCTTCATTTATTGCTTCTTCAAGTATGTCATCATATATGTTTTCTAATTTATCATTTGGTATCAAAGTAGGATCTATTCCATTTTCTTTTAGTTTATCAATTACCTCATTTTCCAAAGTCTTATATGAATACTTGTTTTCTAATTCTTTAATTTCGTCTGAAAGTAAATGAATGTCATTATTATCTATAAAATCATCATATATATTTTCAAGAATTTTTATATCTACATCATTAATCTCGTTTGACCAACTTTCATGTTCTAAGATAGAAAATACTAATGTTTTATTATCTACTTCATTAAATGTTTTAGCTAAACTTTCTAATTGTTCTTTTAATGGTAATGAATATTTTTCAAATAATCCAACAGCTGGCATAAGTGCTGAAAAACTTGATATTCTTTTCATATCTATTATTAAATTATTATTTATATTGCTTTCTGGTGTTACACAATAATTTTTATCATCTTTAAATAAAACAAGAAGATTATTTCTATCTATTACAAGATAATTGTTATTGCTCTTATCTTGTATAAAATTTAGTTTACTCATAATTCATCTTCCTCACTTTCTTCCCTATTTTCTTCTATATCTCTATTTTTAATACTATTATCTAAAGCAAAGCTATATAATTCTTGATATTTATTCTTAAATATTTCAAATTCTTTAGCTCCTGAAACATTATCTTTACCATAGTTAATTATCTTTTGTTCATATTCTCTAATTGGTATAATTTCTGGAGATAATTTAGAAATTCCTAAATCTACTTCATAAATAATAGTTCCATTTTTTACGTTGATATTCATATATTCTGAACAGATTTTATTTCCATTTTTAGATTGATGTATTGGAATTATTTCATAAATGCCTTCTTTTAGTTCTTTAGGAAATTTCAATTTAGATATGTATGAATCTGTTAGCTCATAAGCATATCCTTCGCAATCTCTTTTTTGTAATATTCCTTTATCCACTAAAAATTCATGTTCTTCAATAGACCACTCATCTACTAAAACAGAATTTATAGGGATAAATCCTCTTGTTTCTTTATTTGCTAAATATTCATCTGTATAAATTTTAGTTAAATTCTTTAAAATATAATCTTCTATTTCTTTTTTAGTATTTTCTATTAGTTCATCTGCTTTACTTAAAGAAAGCATTGAACATTCTGAATGAAAGTTACAATCTTCTAAAACATATTCAATTTTATTATTTAAATCTTTATCACCTTGTTTATATGCTTTTGCTATTCTTAAAATATCATAGGAAGAAAATCCATAATTTAACCTAGAACATATTTTATCCGTTAAATCTTCATAGTTTGTTTTTTTTATATTTGAAATTAAATTTTTTCTAAAACTCTCTTCATTTTTAAAACCTGAATAAATACTCATAGCTCATCTTCCTCGCTTTCTTCTTCATCTTCTATTTCTACTTTAAAATCTGCTTCTATTGATTTCATTTTTGCATTTTGATAAAGTAAAAAATTTACTGCACTATTTTCATCTGGAAATCTTTTTGTAAAAAAATCTCCAAATGAATTGTCTATTGCTATATATTCATCACCTGATTTAGTTATAAAAAGTCCTATTTCAGAATTATCAAAAGGTATATTGTTTATAAATTTATCTAATAATTTAGGATATTCAGAAATATCTATTTTTTTAAACATAGATGTATCTTCAAGAATTTCTTTTTTTAAGTCATCTGTTTCTATTTTTATTATTTCTGATATAGGTTTATTTTTTATAATAATATCGTCGTAATGACTAAGAGTTAAACAAATAGTAAATCCTGTTTGAAATAACTTTTCTACTCTTTTATTTTTTTGTAACTGTATCATATTAAAGCTTTTTAAATTATCTTGTATATTTAAAAAATATTGTTTTCTAAAATTAAGATTATCTAAATGCTTACTTATTTCTTTTGTTATCATTGCTTTAAATACAACATCTTTTAAGCTATTATCTCCAATATTTTCACCAGTTATTGCTGAATACAAAATCTTAAATGATATTATAGTTTGTGATAAATCTATCTTTCTTGTTTCAACATCTGTCATTTTTCTCCCTCCATTTACTGAAAAAAGAGCAACTATAAAAATTCAATAGTTGCTCTTTTAAAACTTAACTTAAATCTATTTTTAGAATCCTGTTTTTGGTAATTTTTTGATACTTAATTTTGCTGAATATGAAGTTGTAGTCCAGTCATCATGTGCTTTTAATTCTACGGTAGTATCATGATTAGAAGTATATGTAGATTCTATTTTTGTATAGTTAGTCCATGTATCATTTGCTTTTACTGGTAAAACTTTAGCGAAGATAAATGGTTTTTCTACTGCTTCAAATCCAGGTTTAACTGTACCAAATTCTAATTTAAAGTCTGTAATATAACTATCTCCAGATTGAACAGTCGTAAAATCTATAAAGTGATTTTCATCTGTTGAATATGTTCCATCTTCTGAATCTGGATTCTTATATTCTTGCCAAATTTCAGAATTGTTTAGCTTATATAAAACTTTATAATTTAATTTTTCATTCCATGTACCAGTATATAATTTTGTAATTCTTATATAATCTGTTGGAAGTTCATCTGACCATGTAAAGTTATCTACTGAAACGTTACTATCGTTTCTTACAACAGGGAAGTCATATCTTATTTCATCATTAGGTTGAGCTTGAACAATACCTTCTTTTTCTATTGTTGTACCAAGTTGTACTGCATTGTTACCAAATGTTAAAGTTACTGGTTCACCTTGTTTTTGTATAGAGATTACTTGTTCTTTATCATCTAGTAAATACCATTCTGGAGCTTTTACTTCTTGAACATAATATGTTCCGTATCTCATTGTATCTTGAATTTGTCCGTTTTCATCTGTAGTAACTTTCTTTAGTAAAACATGATTTTTATCATAGATGTTAAATTCTGCACCTGCTAAAGGTGTTCCTGCTTCTGTACCTGTTACGTTTGATTTATCATTAGATTGTTTCATAATTGTTACTGGAGCTGTAATTGGGCTGTCATCAGATTTTACTGTAACTGCTGTTGTATTAGGTTTTACCTCAAAAGCTTGATCTACAGAATCTAAGTTGTATCCTTCTGGAGCTTTAGTTTCTTTGGCTACATACATACCAGCTGTTAAATCTGTTAAAGTAACTTTTCCGTTATCTCCAGTAGTAACTGTTTTTACTGGTGTATCTTCTGCGTCATATTTTTTGTTTTCGTTTGTATCTCTAAATATTGTATATTCTGCACCTTTAACACCTGTAGTTGTTCCTCTTTCTGTTTTTATTAATGTAGGAGCATTTATTTGTAATATTAAATCTACATTTGAACTAGCCAATTCGTATGGATCTCCTGCTAAAGCATAGTCTTGTGTTCCTGCAATAGTTGTGTTTCCATACAATATTGGATATGTCTTACATCTAACATTTGCAACTCTTAAAGCACCATTTATGGTTCCTGAAATTTCATTTTCCGGAATTGCAACTTTAACAACTTGATTATTTCCTTCAAAATTTGTTTGTTCTGTATTGTTTGTATTTAATACTTTTGAACCTTCTGGTAATCCATTAGTTCTGATTTCATAACTTCCACTCATTTCTTGTGGTGATGTAATATTAAAAGTTTGAACATAATAGTTTTTATCATTTAATTTTTCTTTAGTTAAATCTCCATCTTTAGTAATATCAACTCTTGCTTCTGAATATGTTTGACTTCCATTATTACCAATGTCAGTTAAATTAATTATTGCATTTACTATTTTATCTCCTCTAGCATTTGCACCTTTAAAATTAGTTCTTGGATCTGTTCCATATAATACGCAATAAACAGCTTGCTTAGTTGCCTGAAATGCGTCACCGTCTGTTTCTACTCCTAATTCACTTGCTGACTTATATGGAAATCCATTTACAATTACTCTATAAACTTTTTGATTGCTTACTGCACTATTTACATTTACAGAATAATTTGAAGTTTCTCCAACTCCAGGTAAATCTTTATTTAAACAATATGCTGGATATTCTCTGCCATCATGCGTATATGTAACATAGTGTGTTATAACAGCTTTAAAAGTACCGTCATCTACTTTGTGTAAAAGATTTCTACCTACTTCGCCATTATCATGTAAATCTGCTGATGAAATCATAAAGTCAGCATAAACTTTAGATATTGGCGAGAATACTCCTGCTATCAAGATTATAATAGCCAAAATAGCAATAAATTTTTTAGAAATATTTTTCACCATTTCTAAATACCTCCCTTTTCTTTTTATTTTATAAAAATATTATAGGAGGGAAAAAACGTAATTTTTCTCAAAAATATTGCACAAATATTGCATTTGTTATTAAAATCTATACCTTTAAATATTTAAAAGAGATATTAAAGGTAAAAAATAAAGCCCCATTAAGGACTTTATTAATAATATATATTAGATTTCATCTTCTTCTGATTCTTCATCATTTATATTATTTAATGCTTTTTGAAGCTTTTGATATTCTGGTGTTAATATTTTTTCGTATCTTTCATGTAATATTGTTTTATAGAAATCTTTTCTTATATCAGATATACTAGGTGTATTATCTATAATATCATTAATTTTTCTAAAATCAATCTTAGGATATACTCTTAAAAGAGCCTTATTACAATCATCAACTTTTCCAGAATTTATAAATTCATAGTAGTTTATTTTTTTATTATTTAATTTTAATGCAGAATTTGGAAATATGTATATTCTTTTATTTATTTCTCCTGGCTTGTTTATATATTCTTTCATTTGACTATCTTCAAGTTGTGGATATAAACAAGAGCCACAATCAAAAATAGGTGCAATTTCTATTTCTTTAGTATCTCGATTAATTAAAAATCCCCAATTTCCATTATGTCTATCAAAATTTCCTAAAAGTGAATCTGCAATAAACATATCCAAAAAAAAATCTTTTAATTTATCATTAGGATATAAATTTTGTTCATTTATAGTATCTAGTACTTCAATTAAGTCTGTTCCATATCCATTGGCTGGTGAATTTATAATACTATTTTTTAATTCTGCAAATTCTTTTAAAATATAATCATTTTCAGTAAAATCTTTGCATGCACAAACTATTTTTGTTTTATTATTTTCTAAAGTGAATTTTCCTAATAATGTTTCCTGTACTTTAAATCCCATAGAAGCAAATATATGACAAGCAACATATTCAGAAATACAACTATTTGAATAATTTTCAACATCTTCCTTGAACGGTGGAAATTTTAACATATATATATGATTATTATAATTTATACCAATTTTCTTTCCATTTTGACCTCTGTATAAATATGTATTATCTACCTTACAATTCGTAAAATCTATTAAATCTTCCATCTTATAAAATTCACTCCTTTCTAAAAATCACTTTTTTTACCCTCTAGCCAATCTAATCCATAATAATATTTATCTCTTAGATAGTTTGCTTGTTCTTCTGTTATTTCCTCACTATATAATGCTGAATTTATAGAACCGTATATTTCATCTAATAGACAATCTATAATTGTGCAATCTTTATCATCTTTATATTTTAAATATTCATCTATATCATGTTTTAGATAATCTGGTATGCAAGTTTCATAAATCTTTGCTTTATCTTTATCAATTAAACTTTTTGACATTTTTTAATAATTCCTTTCAATTTATTTCTTCTATATTGTAGCATAAATTAAGAATTCTATCAATTTATTAACTATATCTTATTTCTTATATACTTCTAATTTTGTTTCTAAATTTTTAATTTGTAGCTCTTGAAACTTTATTAAAGATTTAAAAGTATCATTATGTTTAATATCTATATGTAAAATTTTCTTATTTAAATCTACAATTTTATTAAAATTACTAACAAGAATTTGATTTTTAGCATTAATTAACATTTTATTCTATCTCCTATCTTACTTTATATCTATAGAAATGAAAATATATTTTTCTGGACTATAAAGTTCCTTAAAAAATCTATAATTTTTGATAAATTATAATAAGATAATTTTATACTAGTAGCTTCACCTTTTTCATCAGTAGATATTGTATCTACTAATTTTCCGTTTTTCTTATGAATTTCAAATTTAGCATAAGGTAAAACAAGTTCTGAATTTTCTTTATTTCTTTTATAATCTTAATAGTACCTTTTTCATGTTCTGTTGATGTTAAGTATGCGTCCACAGGAAATGTATCATTAGCTTGAACTAGACTAGGTAATATAATTTGAATTATCATATAGCATAATCTTATTCTTTAATATCTTCTTGCTCATTTAAATTACTCCTTAAAAAATTTATAAAATTCAATCATTTAATAATTTTTTCTTTTTATTTTCAAATTCTGCTTGTGTTATTATTCCTTCATCTAATAGCTTTTTATATTCTCTTATTTCTTCATAGGTTTTTTGCTTTTCTTCTTTTGAAGAATCTGAATGTATTTTGGCATAATTTAAAATAGATTCTGCTTCTTTTACATATTTAACTAGATATTCATTAATATATTTATTATCTATATACCTTCTTTTATATTCCAATGAAATAATAGAATTTTCTACTGTACTCAAATTAGTATAAATTTTCAATTCTATTTTATCAAGAACTGTTGAACTTGAAACATTATAATAGTTTCCGTATACTTGAAGTTCAGAATTTTCATATGTTTGAAATTTTACTATATTATCAAAATTCAACTCTATAATTTTTCCATTTAAATATATACATATAATATCTTTATTTTTTATCTTATATACTCTCGAATAAGCATTTCCCTTTTCTATTTCATATCCTTTTTTGCTCATATAATCTTCAACTTTTTCTTGTATATATTTTCTAACTATTTTTTGTTTTCTCATTTTTCTAATGACAACTATTCCATACAAAAGTCCTGTAACTATTATAAGAAAAATCCACCATATATTATAATAATGCTTAACATCATCATAAAATTTTTCTTGTTTCGGACTTTTTTTATTTATAGGTGTAAAAAGTCCAAGACAAATAATTATAATAATATATATTAAATTAATAATAGAAAATAAAATTCCTGCATTTATTTCCATAATCTATTCCCCCATTCATAATTTTATAATTAATTTTTATTCCTTATAGAAATTATTCCAATAATTATTTATATATTTTTGCAATTCACTATTATTTAATAATGATAACAAAATCAATAATTCTCAATTTACCATATAATTGTCTTTATAAAATTTATCAAATATATCTTTTATATTAAATAATTTTTTTAGTTTATTTTTCAAAATTTTCCCATTTTTTAATGAAAGTCTATTATTTACAATAGCTAAGTTTATCATTAAACAGACATGGTTATATGTTTCACAATCTAATATATCACTTACAATATAATCAACTATATCAAATTTAAAATAACTCTCTAACTTCTTTTTTAGTTCATTAAGTTCTTCTTTATTATAATCTTTAATAGTATTATATTCTTTTACTGAAATAGATTTTAAATAACTTCTAATACTCATTGGTTTAATTCTCCTTATTAAATAAGGAAGGTTTATTATGTTTCAAATAAGCCCTCCTTGCCGATTAATTATTCATATTATTCTTCATATACATATACCCAAGTATCAAATAAGTTTGCTGTTGTTCCAGAGCTATCATACATATAAATATCTTCTACATATATTTTTACAGTTCCCCAAGCTCCTGAAACTTTATTTTGAACTCTACTTTTTACATATGAAAAGCCATCTGCTTTATTTTTTAAGCTTGAATCTCCTACTACAGCCTTTGCACCATATCCATCTGCATTTAATTGTTCATTAGCCCATGCTACAGCTTGAGCTGTTTTAGAGGCATTGTATTTACTATAAGTGCTAAATGGTGTATGTGCTGGTTTACTGGTTGAAGAACTTCCTGATGAGCTACTGCTTCCGCTTGAAGTAGATCCTGAACTACTGCCTCCAGAACTTGATAAGTTTCCTCCACTTGGTTTACTTGAAGTAGATCCTGATGAACTACTTCCAGAATTTCCAGCTGGTTTTGAAGATGTACTAGATCCACCAGATGGCTTACTTGTATTTCCACTAGATGTAGATCCTTGATTATTATCTGTAGGTTGTGATGGTGCTTCTGTTGTTGTTTGTTGTTCAGATACAGTTGTATCTGGTGTTGTATTATTTTCTACCTTAACATTATTTTTTTGTTCTTCTTGTGGTTTACTTGCTATAGTTATTAAATCATTATCATTAGTTTTTAAATTCACTCCACCATTTCCTATTGTTCCAGTAGAATAATTTTTACCTGCCGTCTTTTCTGCAAACTTAGGATCGTCTTTTGCTATCACTTCAACAGTTCCGTCATCATTTTTAATTACTGCTACTTCTGTTCCGTCTGCTAATCCATTTGTGTTAGTTTGTAAAGTTATATCTTGTTCTGGGTTTTCTTCTGCAATAGTTGTATTTTCTATTTCATTATTTGTTGCCACTTCTTCTGTTTGCGTAGAAGTTGATACAATAATTATAGCAACTATTATTAATATGATAACTATAATACTTACACTAGAACTTATTGTAATAGCCTTGTGCTTTTTACACATATCTAAAAACTTATTTAATTTTCTTTCTGGTTTAACTTGTTTAATGAAGTCTACAGGTTGTTTTTTAGCTTTTTCCTCTTTCTTCATTTTAAATTCCCCCTTAATACCATATTTATCTTATTAATTATATTATAGCATATCGTACGCACGAAGTCAAGAATTTTTTTCATTTTTTTAAATAATTTTCTATATTTTTTATTATAAAGTCGCTCATATCAGTATAATTATTATCTTTTTCTATCTTTTCTTTAAATTTATTTTTTAAATTTTTATCAATTCTAATAAACATTCTATCATATTGTTCTTTTTTCTTATTTTCGTAATCTCTATTCCATTTTTTTCTTAATTCTGGGTTTTCTGGCATTTAATCATCTCCCCCTATTATTAAACTTATATTCTTTTTTATTATAGCACAAAAATTAGAATAAATCCTATTTCCTGAATAAATTTATAAAAAAAGAATCAAGAAAATAAATTCTCGATTCCTTTGCACAACATTCTTACAAATTTGTTACTTTTTTCATATTTATTGACACTAAAGAAAAAATTATAATATATAAAAAATACATTATTATTATAGTATAGAAATTTTATTTTTTCAACATTTTATTATATTTTTTTAATATTTCTTTTTGTATATATTCTCTTGTCCTAGAATTTATTGGGTGTGCAATATCTAAAAATTTTTCTTTATATCTTTTATTTGGAAAAGCAATTAAAAGTTTATTATTTGATACTTCAACAATTCTAATTCCTGTTATTTCAAGTTCATTGTCAAGAACCAGATCTACAGTAGCTTTTACTTTACTTCCAGTATTTAAAGTTACGTTTACGTCTGTAACTTGCATATTTAATCCTCACTTTCTTCGTCATCACTTAATAAATCAAATACATCTTCTTTTTTATTATCTTTTGGTTTAAAAGATTCTTTTACATTTGCTACTGCATTTTCAATAGCTCCAAATATTTTATCTACATCTTTTTGAGTATAAGAATAACTAGTAGTATTTGCAAGAGGTTTTAAATTATTTACTTTATGTAATATATCTCCTACTCTCCTATTTGCAATTTCAATAAATTTACTTCTTTTTTGTTCATTTTCCATAACTAAATCTCTCCTTTACTTTTTTATTTTAATAATAAAATTATATAGATAAAAAAACGTAGTTTTTGATAAAAATATTTCAAAAATATTGCATTGTTTTATTTAATTAAAATGTTTTAAATATTTAAAAAGAAATTTTAATTGTTTTTAAATAAAGTATCATTCAATTTTAAAGTATAATATTTAATGTTATTTTCATATTGATATATTGAAATAGAAATATTTTTATTATTCATTTTTATTTCATATATTTTACATTTAAGATCATTTTTTCTTATTATCCCAATAAGTTTAGCTCTTTTATATATTCTTTTAGAGAGTTCTAAATTTGTTTCTTTATCATAATTAAAATTTAAGATTTCAGAAAGTTTTAATAGAAATTTTTCATAATCATTTGTTTTGAAAATCATAATTCATCTTCCTCTGTTTCTTCACTTTCCTCATTAGAAATTATGTACGATTTTATATTTGCAATAGAATTTAGTTCATAATCATTTAAATCTTTTATTGCATAATTAAATTCTTCGACATTATTAGTATTTCTAATAATATTTATGTCATATAGTTTTTTTGATAAATCACTTATTTTATTATCTATTTCTTTAACTCCTGTACCATAAGTTATACTTTCTAATTCATCTAAGTTTTTAAGTGTTTTTAAATCAGATGGTAAATTTAGATTTATATTTTCATTATAAATATTACTATAATCTTCATTTATATTTTTTTCTAATACATCTAATCTATAGAATAATTTATCTTTAGGAGAAATAACTATTTGATTTACAATATTTTTTAAATTTTTTGATTCAATATTTAATACTTCTTTACCATAAGATAAACCCTGTAAATCTCCTAATTTTAAATTATTTGGATTAATATTAGAGTTTGTTTTTTTCAATGAATTACATGTTTTTTCTGTTAATGATAATTCTATATAATTATGCCCAAAATATAGAAACGATCCACAACTAGGTTCGATTTTAGCTTTTTCACAATCATTAAATAATATATTTACAGAATTTTTATTTTGTAAAAAACTATTAATTTCAATTAAAGTTGAAACGAATTTAGGAGCTATATTATCTTGCAATTCTAATTTTATTAAAGTTGCTTTTATTTCATTATTAAATCTTCCATTTTTATAAAAATCTTCTAAATTTAAAATGACTTGTGTGTAAGGATCTAATTTTATTCCATCTACTATTATTTTATTATCTTCTACATCTATATAAGAATCGTAAGTATGTCTTAAAGAAAATTTAGAATTTTTATCTACTGAAAGTATTTCACTTAAAGAAATATCTTTGTATAACTTATAACGTGAATATGATTCTGTTCTATAAATTTGTCTAGCTTTATCATTTATAAATCTATTTACAGCATTTTTTATTTCCATATTATAGTCAAGAACAAGAAAATTCTTTGATAATTTTCTTTCTAAGTCAAATTCTGAATAATTATTATATTTAAAATCATTTATTTTATCAAAATTATCTCTTGAACTTACATAAAGGGTATCTTCTTTTCCATCTAAATAGAAATAATTAAATAATCGTTCATCAATGTTATATCCACTTAAGAATATTCTATTTTCTCTATTGTTAATAAAATTAAATTTTCCTATTTTTATGTTCATAGTTCATCTTCCTCACTTTCCTCTGATTCGTTTGTATATTCATTTACTTTGGTATTCAATTCATTTAATTTATTTATTGTTTGTTCGGAATTTGCTATTTCATAATTTTTATTTATAGGATTTACATATAAATACATAGGTTCTAAAGAATTTTTTTCTTGTTTTAATTCATTTAAGATTTTTTCGGTTTTTTGTTTAAAATCTTCTTTTTCATTATTGTTATATTCATAAAAATCTTTATCAGCATTTGATAACTCATTTTGTAAATATTCTATTAATGTAGATTTTCTTCCTAATAAAAAATTAGTTCCAATTACAGCTTTATTTAGTTTTTCTCGATAGACTTCTACATCAGCATTATTCAAGATATTATTAGAAGCTTTTTGAATATTCATAAATAATTTTTCCTTTTCGTAAATTTCTTTTGCTTTATTAAAATCTGTTCCCATATATATAGACATACCAATGTCTTTATTTTGAATTTCAACAGAATATAGAGTTTCTTTTGATAAATATTTAACTAAAGAAATATCTTTACTTTTTTCTATAATATATGGTAAATAGCTTTTGTTTTGTTTCTTTTCTTCTTTTAACTTGTCTATATCTTCTCTAAAATAATCAACTGCCCAAATAAGATTACTTGGAGTATCATTTGTATCAATGCTATATTTAAATACATCTTCTGCCATTTCTTCAATCTTTTTTTCTGGAATTTTATTTAGATCTATATCCATTTCCTTTAAATAATCTATTATTTCTTTTTTTATATTATCAAAATTTAATTCATGCTCCGTATTCTTTATGTTATCAGGTATTAATGATTTAATATCTTCCTCTGCTTCAAATTCATAAAGATTTCTTAATTTTATTAAATCATTATCTGTTATTATGTATTTATCTTTATTTTGAATATGTTCAACTACACTAGAAAATAGAGTATAATTATCAACTTCATTTAATCCTTGTTTTAAGTCTTGAATTTTTTCTTGTTCAGATAGTGCAATATCATTAAATTTTAATGTTCCACTAAGTAAATTATTATAGTAACTTCCATAATTCCATGAAATTTCATTTGTATTATTATCTTGCATTGTTCCATTGGCTATAACGTATTCATCTGCTTTTAGTAATGCTATATTTTTTCTACTTTGTATAACAAAATAATTAATTCCATTTTCACCTTTATAAATTTTTCCTTCTTCTAATTTAATATTATTATTCATCTTAAATTTCTTCCTCCTCTTCACTTTCTCTTGATTTTTCCTGTTCGATACTATCAAGTAATTGTGCTTTATTAAATACTTCATTAGAATTTCTTGTTACATAAAATTGTTCATCGCCTAATCCTAAAATATATAATTTTATTTCATTAATTTCTAAAGAATTTATAGTTTCTTTTTTATCCAAATTCTTTGTATTTTCATCAATCTTATCTCTTGCTTCTTTACTATTTATTCCTACATTACAATCACCTAAAATTCTATTTAATAAGTCTTTATAAGTAGTACATGGATAATTTCTATTATGACTTTTCATACATTCAAATTCTGTTTTTGCAATAGCTGATATTTCTGCTATGTTATCTAATTCGCCTTCTGTAATTAGGTTATCATTTAGAGCTTCACTAATTACATCTTGTCTTGCAATAGATTCAATATCATCTGTAATTGCTACATAACAACTAGAATTATCTTTTAGATCTATTCTAAAGTAATGTTCTTCATCTTTTCTATTTACAATATGAAATTCTTCCTTTTCCATAGTTTTATTTATTTCATCTTGTGCTTCTTTTGCAAGTGAGATTAATTCGTATAGCTCTTCTTCTGTATCTAAAATATGGAATTGTCCGTCCATTGGGTGAATACCCATTACAACATATTTTTCTTTTGTATTTTTTAATTCTTCAATAGTTTCTTTTAACATATTTTCAAAATTTTCTTTTTCTTCTTCATCTTCTTCATTAAAATATTCAGCAGAATGAGCAAATTCATTTTCAAAATAATCAATTATATCTTTTGCTTTTCCATATATGTTATCTTCACTAATAAAGACATCTCCAAATCTACTATCAAATCTAAATGCTTTCATTATTTTATCTTCATCAATATTTGCCATGTTTAAAAAATGATTAAAACATTCTTCTTTTATAGTTTCACTATTTTTTTTCATCTCATCTATAAATTTTAAAAATCCTTCTTCCTCATCTTTAGAACTAAAACTTTTTAGTCTATTCTTGGTATAAGCTTCATATTTATTTATAAATTCATAATATCTGTTTAAATCTTTTTTATTCATTTTAATTTCCCCCTTAAACTTATATTGCTTATTATTTAAAATCGCTTAAAATTGATTCTCGTGCGTCGTTTTTTTAAAAAAGCAACTATATAGTTCAATAGTTGCTTTCATTTACAATTATTCAATTCTAACTTCAATATTTTCTAATTTATCTATTGTTTCTTTATTTTTTATCTCAACGATATTTTTAAATTCATCTTTAGAAATATTTAAGTATGCTAAAATTTCTTTTAGAATTTTATTAATACAGATTTTATTAGTTAAAGGAACCGGTAATGGAGAAAATTTTATTTTACCGTTGTAAAATCTTATGAAGTTTTTATCATATAGTTCTAAATCATAAAATTTATTATTAGTATTTTTCCAAAATTTTATATAAGTATCTTTTATGTTATAATAATATTTTTTCATTTGCTGTTCTCTCCTTTCCCCTAAACTTCTAATTCATCATCAGTAAAATTTTCTGAATATTTATCTAAATAAGTTAAACTGAAAATTCTTGTTGCTTGAATATATTCATTAGCTGAAAATCTGTCTATCATTTGTTTCTTATAATCATTTAATCCTTTTGGATCATTTTCGTAGTAAACTCTAGCAAGTTTATATTCTAATACAAGAGGATTAAATTTTGCTTCTTCTGATAATTCTTTTTCTGTTTCTGGAGTTGCTAAGTTATTTGCGTCAATATATAAGTAATGTAATAATTCAACTAGATTCATAAAATTATTATCTTTCTTTTCTTCTAGATAATCCATAACTATATTCACCTCTAAGCAATTAAATTTTAAATTCAATATTTTTATTTACAATTCTTATTTTTTTAGAAATATTAGTTAGTTTAATTTCTAAATCTTTTCCAGAAACTTTATTGAAAAGTGAATCTTTTAAAGAAACTTTATATAAGTTCGATGGTGAATTACTTATATAAATTACACCATTTGAAACTTTGCTAGTGCAACTAGATAGAGATGATAGATCTATTTTAGGATTATTACTACTAATATGTACTTTCTTTACTAATTCATAGTTTCCATTAGCATTTTTACTATAAATTTTAGCATTTCTTGATAAGAAGTATAATAAGATTATTAATAGTACAACTCCTGCACCTGATAGAGTAATTATTATAGGTGTATAATTTGTTTTTTCTTCTACAGGTGCTTCTACAGGCATTTCTTTTTTATAAGTTGCTGTATAAATATAATCTGGATTCTCTTTATTTACTGTTCCTGTATAAGTTATTGTTACATTATATTGTTTTGGATTTGAAAATACACCTACAGTTTGATAATGCATAGTTCCTGAATATGTTACAGGAACTTGACTTCCATCTACATTTTGCATACTATCTGGAGTCCAGTCTACATTAATTAAAGTCCAATTTCTTCCGTTCCTTGTTATAGTTTTTGATATATTATTTAAATCATTTTTAGAATATCCTGAAAAAGGAATATTTAATGACAATAATCTTTCGTAAGTGCCTGTGTCTATTTCTTGAATATCCATATTACTATAGTTTAAAGTTCCAAAAAATCCGTCTTTATCATAGATTAACGTATCTCCTGCTTGATTTAAAATTGCTGTTTGGTCATTTGTAGTAAGATTATTTAATGTTTTTGTATCACTTACTTCTTTAGCGTTAGTATCACTTTCCGTTGCTATTACATCATGAATGGTATAAGTGTTTCCTTCTTCATCTTGGTATGTCTTGTTATTATCTGAATTTATAAATGTTTTAAAATTTATTTCATCATCTGATTCTACAAAGAAACTTCTTTTTAATGTATCTCCATTAAGTTCTAATTGATTTTCTGTAAATGCAAGACTAATATTATTTAATGCGATAATTCCCATGCTAACTACTGTTAGACTTGTAACTATCACTAAACTTTTAAAATTTCTTTTCATTTCCTATATTTCTCTCCTTCCTTTTTTTAAAATATAATACTTTTAACTAAAATATAAATAATTCCAATTATTCCTCCAATAGATACTATTATTACATCAATAGAGGTTATAACTGTTATAAATCCAATTAATCTTAAAAGTATTAAAAATATAAATCCAAAAATTGTATTAAATAATAGTCCTAATATAATATTTCTATTACCACCTAAAAGCCATACAATAATCATTAATAAAATTAAAGGTATAATGGCTTCTAGTATCTTGAATTTTAAAATTACATTTAAAATATTTGTTAAAATTTCCAGCATATTAATCTCCTTCTACATTGTCATAAACTTTTATATCAGTTTGTTCACCATTTATAGTTAGAAATGAGTAATCTCCATTTTGCTCTGCTTCATTTATGCCTGAAGTTGTATTGTCTACAATATTATTGTCAGTCGTATTTTCTTGCTCATCAATATCTAATTTAAAATTTTCTTGATAAGGAATTGAGCCATTTTCTATCGCATTAAATGTTTCCATATATTTTTGATATGCGTCTGTATTAAGCAATGGTTTCATGTTTTCTATTTGTTCTTTTGTATATCCATTTATCTTAACATCTTGCATACTTGTTTGATTTCCATTTAAATCCGTAACAGTATTAGTATTTGTGTTTTGTTCTTTATTATTTAAAGCTACATTTACAAATATTGCTACACCTATTACTATTACTAAAATAATACTTAATATAATTAATTGCTTTTTTAAATCTTTTTTATCCAATTTAAAATCCTCCTTTCTATCTATTTTTTATTCCACCATTATATAGTTCTGATATAGGATCATGAAGTGAAGAAGATTGAAAAGCATTTTGTGGGTATCTTACTTCAAAATGACAATGAATACCAAAAGCATTACCTGTTTGACCAATTACTCCTAAAACTTGCCCTTGTTGGACTTCTTGACCTGTTTTGACTTTAAGAGAACCTGCTGTCATGTGTGCATATAAAGTATAAAACTTAAATCCATTATAATTATGTTCTATTACAACATGATTTCCATAGCTTCCTGCATTTATTGCTTGTACTACTTTTCCAGGATATACAGCTACTATATTCGTTCTAGGATTTCCAAATAAATCAAGTCCTGTGTGATACCCTAAACTCCATGCCGAACCTTTTTTACCAAATCCTGAACCTATACCAGTTAGTGTTTGAACAGGTGAACAAAATGTATGGTCGCTTCCTATCCAACTTAATCCATCTTGATTTATAATTTCTCCTACTTCTGAACTTCCAGAAGTATTATCAGTATCTGAATATTCATTTCCACTTGAATCTGCACCCTCATTTTTATCTTTATCAGAAGCAAAAGCTGTACCAATTATCAAAACAAAGAAGATAATAAATATAAAGCCTCCCATAAATATTCCTATAATAAGTTTAGTTTTTAAGCTTCTACCTAAGCTAAAAAGTGTATCGAACACATTTCCATTGTTTTCTTCCATATTATCTACCACCACCAACTAAATAAGGCATTTCAAATTCTAAAGGTTTAACATTTATTAATTGATGTCCTGAACCTACGAAGAATAAGCCACGTCCTTTTTCTTTTTGTGAAAGTATTGCTTTTTCTTCTGTATTTAAATTATACAAGTCGACAACTTCTTCAAGGTCTTTACCATCTATTCCAAAGAAAAATTTATATGTAGAGTTATCAAGCAAAGCCTGTCCGTATTGTTTTACTTCTGGAGCTAAGAAATCTACTAAACTTTGTGTAATTGTAACTAAGCCAGATTCATATTTTCTTGCTCTTTTACAAAAATTTCTCATAAATTCTATTGATTGAGGAACTTTTTTATCAATAAGCAAATATGCTTCATCACAGAATACTAAATCTCTTTCTCTTCTATCTTTAAATGATTGATCTTGGCAGTATCTTAAAATATTAAAATATTGACATCTTTTAACGTTTTCACTTGCTCCTTGAAGAGAATATACATCTAAGCAAATAAAATCTGAATCAAATTGTATTGTTGTATGTCCGTTAAATATTTCACTATTGTTTCCTATTGCCATTTGTCTTAATGCTGCTCTTAATTCTTCATATTCTTTTTGGTGATTACTCTTTTCTTTTACTTTTTCCTCTAATAAACTATATAAGTCTTGCATAATTGGAAATTGAATAGTTTTAAAATTTGTAATATCTGTATCATAATTTATTCCAAAACTTTTATATAATTCTTCCAAAGTTTCGTTAAGCAAGCTCATTTCAAGTGATGTAATTTCTGGATAATATAATTTAAAGAATGTAGTTAAGAAATCTAAGTGCAAAGCTAATGCTGATTTTGTTGTATTGTATTCACTATCTTCTTCCTCATCTTCAAAGCCAGCTGTAGGAACAGGATTTATTTGAAGTGGATTTATTCTTCCAACAAATTCTCCTTCTCCACCTGAACAGTCAATCCATTTTCCACCTAATAGTTTACAGATTGGTCGATATTCAGACTCTGGATCTATTATCCATATTTTTGTTCCATTTAAATATTCATTTAGCATAATCTTTTTTGCTAAGAATGATTTACCAGAGCCAGAAGAACCTTCAATTATAATATTTGAGTTTGTTCTATCATTTCCTTTAAAGAAAAATGAAGGAGCTACCATTCTGCCATTTTCATCTACTCCAATATAATAACCTTCTGCGTCAATTAATCCAGAGCCACTAAATGGTAATCCTGAAAATAAAGCATTTAAGCTCATAGTCTTATTAGAAATATCTGTTATTTCTTTATATGATGTATCGTATGGAGCAGATTGTTTTAAAGCTTCTTTTTGTAAATATGCTGGAACTCTTGCTTTTAATCCCATACCTGCAACTCTATTTTTTATTAATTTCACATTGTTTTGGAAATCTTGATCTGTTTCACCATTTGTTTTGAAAATAATTGAAAGATTTATGTATGGAATATTATCTACAGTAATATCTTTGATAATTCTTTCTGCAGAAGCAATTTTAAATTCGCACATTTGCCTTGTTGCTTCATTTTGTGTAGAGTTTAAAGTATTTCTTAATGCTGTAATACCTTTTGAAACACCATCTACATAAGCCTGAACATCTTCTATTGGTGTAACAGTTAAAGAAACAGTAGTATTTGGAATATCTTTTAAATTACTTAGCCAGCCTAAATTTACAGTAGAAGGATAACCTGCAACATATTGAAGTTTAGATGTAATCTCCCCTAGTTGTACTTTATTGTATTTTAGAACTATCCCCTGTGGAGTAATTAAGTTTAATAAGTCATTATTAATTGGTATTTGCTCTATTTCTACTTTTTTCACCTTTTTATTCCCTCCTATTTTTTATTTTTATAAAAAAATTATAGAGGGAATAAAATCTTATTTTTGTTAAAAAAATTGCATAAATATTGCATTTGATATTAAAATCTATACCTTTAAATATTTAAAGGATTATTTTAAAAGATAAAAAAATAAAGCCCTTAAAATAGCTTAATTACTACTTTAAGAGCTTTTATGTATCTATATTAAAAGAGGGGTTATTTAGAATAATAATTTTAAATCTCATCTTCTTCTGCTTCTTCATTATTTGCTTCTTGTTCCTTAGTTTCTTTATTATATTCTGAAACTAAATTATCTTTTATTTTATCTCTTAAATCTTTATCAAGATATACTAAAGGTTTATATTCTTGATCAATCTTTTTTTCTGGAACAGAAATTGATTGAAATTCATTACCTTCCTTTGAAACGCCTTCATTTAATCGTACATTATTTAATGCTAAAACACCACCTACTAGTATTCTACCAGTTGCTTTTATATAAGGATTATTTTCAAAAGATAATGGTCTAATATAAGATTTCACATAATCTTTATCATATTCAATATTTGTTTCATGATTTATAACTGTCTTTCCATATTCATTAGTTTCGTTTGATGTTAAGGCTTCTAATAAAGCTTTTCTTATCTCTGGTATTAAGTTATCCTTTTTAGTATTTATGCTTACACTTTTTATGTATTTCATATTTCCTTCTTTATCTTGGTATTTATCAATATTAGGTGTATCAAAAGCTACTATTGTTCCTTCTTTTGTAGGAATTTCTTTTACTGCAACATCTTTTATTGTAACTCCTGCTAACGTTATATCAGCAAATCCTTTTAAGTTTGAATCTTCCTTGTTTATTTTTTTTAATTCTACTTTTATATTTAATTTATCCATATTAGTTTCCTCCTTGTATTTTTCTGTTCCATTTTTTAAAAAATTTTGTTTATGTTTATATAGCATTTTTTCTGCTTCTTCTAAAGTTTCATTTCAGATACTTCTACTTCTCTATTTTTAAAATAATTTTCTAAATCAATTAAAATACCTTTAAATATTTAAAACTATTTTAAATAGATTCTTCTTCGCTTTCTTCTGCCTCTAATATTTCCTTTTCTGCTAGTATTAAGCCTGTTCTTAAGTTTTCATTTTCTCTAATATCTTTATCACTTAATCCTAAACTCATTAGTGTATCTGTAATATCATTCGTATAACCATATTCGTGATTATTTAATTCATATAAAAACATATCTTTTATAAACTTATCTCCAACTTTATCATTAACAATTTCTTTCCAAAATTCTTTAAAATGTTTTTTTTGCAATCCTTTATAATCTTCTACATCTGTTTTTTTCATGAAGCCACCTGCTCCAATACCTACAATTTTATCTGTATCATTTTCATTTAAGCCCAATTCTTTCATTCCTTGTTTAAATTGTTCATCTGTAAAAGCAAACTTTTTTGGAATTTTTGTTAATTCTTCTTCTTGTCTTTTTTTCATCTCTTGATATGTTTCACTCATAATTTTTCCCTCTCTCTTTATAATTTAAAGAAGGCAACTATCTTTTATTTCAATAGTTGCCATTTATTAATAATTATTTATTTTAGAATCCTGTCTTTGGTAATACTTCCATTGTTGTAACTGGTTTATCAATTTTTAATTCTGCTATATCTAAAGTTGTTGTAGAATCAGCTTTTACTTCAAATGTAATATCTTTAGATAATTTATATCCCTCTGGAGTTTTTGTTTCTTTTAATAAGTAAACTCCTGTTCTTAATCCAGTTATATTTATTTTTCCATTTTCATCTGTAGTATATTTGCCAATTACTTTGTTTTCTGTTAGGTTAGTAAGTTCAAATTCTGCTCCTTGTAAAGCCTTTTCTTCCTCTGAATCATGTTTATATATATCTACATTGCCTTTTTCATGCTCATTAGTAATGTTTACTGTCTTAACTTCTTTGTCCTCTGTAAATTGAACCTCATAAGTTTTATCACTTAGATAATAATTATCAGCTGTTTCTATTTCTTTTATTGTATAAACATTGTCTATTGGAAGAGCTTTGCTTGTTGCCATTCCATTTTTATCTGTTACTAATGTATCTACTAAGTTTTGGTCTTTATCGTATATCTCAAACTTAACTCCTTCAAGTTTAATATTTTGGTCATCTAAATCTGTTTTATTGATTACAATAGTTCCTTTTTGTTTTTCATCTACTACATTTAAAATAGTAGTTTCATTGTTCCTTACTTCAAAATCAATAGTATCAGATTTATTATAAAATTCTGGAGCTTCAATTTCTCTTAATTGATATTTACCTGTTCTTAAGTTTTCTATATTAATTTCGCCTTTTTCGTTTGTTGTAACTGTATTTACAACTTTATCAAATTCATAAGAATATATGTCAAATTTTGCATTAGGTAAAACTAAATCTGGACTATCTTTATCTACTTTTGTAATTTTAACATTACCTTTCTCATGTTCATTTTCAATTTCTAATGTTTGTATTTCTTTATCTTCTGTAAATTGAACTTCTTGTGTTTCATTATTTAATATATAATTTTCTTTAGTTTCAACTTCCTTTACTGTATAAATATTGTCTATTGGAAGTTCTTTACTTGTTGCTGTTCCATCTTTGTCTGTTACTATAGTATCTACTAAGTTTTGGTCTTTATCATATATTTCAAACTTAACACCTTCAAGCATAATTTCTGGAGTTTCTTCTGTATCTGAACTTCTATTCATGTGTAATGGATAATCTTGGTCAAATTTATAAATTTGTATTTGACCTTTCTTCTTTTCGTTTTGTACTGTTAATTTTAAAGTTTGATTCCATGCAAGAACAAAAGGTGTTTCCTTAGTATTTAATCTATAATTATCTAATGTTTTTACTTCTTTTAAAATATATCTATCATAAGCTGGAAGTCTATGGCTTGTTGCAATTCCGTTTTCGCCTGTTGTCATAGTATCTATTTTTGTTCCATCTTCTTTGTATATTTCAAATGTAACTCCTTCAAGTTTTGTATCTGGATTATCTAAATCAACTTTAGTTACTTGTAATTGACCTTTCTTTCTTTCGTTTTCAAAAGTTAAATTCTTTATTTGATCTTCTTCTAATTCTATTGTTTGTGGTGTTTCTTTTAATTCATATAACATATTAGTTTCAACTTCTTTTACTGAATAAGGGTTATACATTAATGGAAGTTTTGAACTTGTTGCTTCTCCATTTTTATCAGTAGTTATTGTATCTACTAGTTTTCCATTTTTATCATAAATATTAAATTTTACACCTTGTAATTTTATTTGATTATTATCTTTATCAACTTTAATGATTTTTACTTGTCCTTTTTTCTTTTCGTTTTCTACTACTACATCAGTAGTTTCTTTATCTTTTACCTCAAAATCAACTGGAACTGCTAATTTATAAAAATCATTTGTCTTTGTTTCTCTTAATTGATATTTACCTGTTCTTAAGTTTTCTATGTTAATTTCTCCATTTGCGTCTGTTGTAGCACGACCTATAACTGTATCAAATTCATAAGAATAAACATCAAATTCGACTGCACCTAATTTAGTATCATGGTCATCTTTATCTACTTTAGTGATTTTAGCATTTCCTTTTTTATGCTCATTTAGTACATATAAAGTCTGTTGATCACCATCAACATTATTAAAATGAACTTCTTGTGTTTCTGTATTTAAATAATAATTATCTAACGTTTCTACCTCTTTTACTGTATAAGTTGTATCAACAGGTAATCTCATACTAGTAGCTTCACCATTTTCATCTGTTGTTATTGTCTGTACTTTGTTTCCACTATCATCATATATATCAAACTTAACTCCTTCAAGCATTATCTTGTCTGGAAGATTACTATCATCTTCTACATAAGAAACTGGATTTGAAGCAAAATCCTGATCAAATTTATAAATTTTAATTTGACCTTTCTTCTTTTCATTTTCTATAGTATATTCAGATACTGGCTTTTCTTGCTCCCAAAAAACTTCTACATCTGTATCTGGTGCTAAAGTATACCATTTATTTGTTTCTTTTTCTTTTAGAGTATAAGTACCAGTTCTCATATTAGGTATTGTTATTTCACCATTTTCATCAGTTCTAATGGTATCTATAACTTTATCAAATTCTCGTGAATATACATCAAATAAGACATGTCCCATCTGAATTTTATGATTATCTTTATCAATTTTATTTACTTTTAAAGTACCTTTCTTATGTTCATTTGTTAAATTCATTGTTGCATTTTGGTTATAGATTAAGCTTTGCTGTTGTTCTTGATTATTTGGAACATAATTATCATTAGTTCTTGTTTCTTTTACTGTGTAATTTCCTGCATATAAATCTGTAAATGTTACTTTTCCGTTATCATCTGTAGTTTTAGTTTGTAAAACTTGACCATCTTTTAATAATTGAAATTCAGTATCATTTATTGCTTGATTAGTTTCTACATCTGTTTTATTTACTGTTATAGTAGAAACATTTCCTCTAAATTGTTCACTAATATTTGCTCCTGCAAATTCGTATGGATCGCCGACTAGACAATAGTTTTGAGTACCTGGTACTGATGTGTTTCCATATAAAATAGGATATGTTTTACAATTTGCATTTTGTACTACTACTGTACCATTTACATCAGAAGTAATACTTGTTTCTGGTATAGAAACTTTAATAGTTTGTTCTCCTGTAAAGTTATATTGTTCTCCATTTGACATATTAAATATTTTAGTGCCATAAGGGAAATTCAATCTTTCTACATCATAGCTTGCAAGTTCAACTGGTGAAGTGATTCTATAATTTTGTGAATAATAGTTAGTTCCACCAATATTATCTTTATATAAATTTCCTTCTTTAGTAATATCAACTCTTGCTGATTGATATACATCTCCTCCATTAAATCCATAATTTACTAAATTTACTAAAGCATTATATACTCTTTCATATCCTGACATTGGTGAATAATCTGCTATATTTCTTTGTCCTAAAACACAATACATAGCATGTTTCGTTACATAAAATGCTTCATCATCACTATTTAATCCCATACTTGCTGGCGTTGTATAAGGATAGCCATGAAATGCAACTCTCCATATTGCATTATTATTCCATACTCCATCAACATGAACAGTATATGGATTTGTTTCTGCTCCTGGACTTCCATCATTCATACAATATGCTGGATAGTTTACACCATTATAATTGTATGTAACAAAAGAAGCGTGTGAACGTTGCCCTTTATAATAAATCATATATGGTGTTGTATGACTTGAAACTAAATATGCGTCCATAGGAAATGTATAATTAGCTTGAACTAGACTAGGTAATATAATTTGAATTATCATGAAAAATATTAATAATAGAATAGTTGTATTTTTAAATATTTTTTTGCTCATTTTCCTTTTTACCTCCTTTTATTTTATTTGAACTACATTATCCATATAATCTTGATCTTCTAAATATGCCGTAATTGGATTAGTAAAGCCATTAATGACTTGAATTATTTGCTTATCATTTAAAATTTCTGTTTTATATGTTGCATTTGATAAGTTTCTTTTCATTTCATTTAATCTTTTATCAATTTCTACTGCTGAATGGTCATCTAGTTTTGTTTCCCAAATGATTAAGTAAATTTCAGATTCTTGTGCTTTGCCTGTTGCTGACAACATACCAAACGACTTCATTCTTTGATTTAAAAGATAGAACTTAGTAGAATTCGCTTCATTATCCATAAGCATAGCCTGATAGTCTTGATTTCTTTGTAAATCTACTGGTCGATTTGCAAAATACAGTTTAAATGGCTTTAGTTCTGTAGCCATATTAGAGGTTAGAACTCTTGCATGTGCTTTTCTTTCATCTTGGCTCATTAAGTTACAATTTTTTGGATATATTCTTAAAATTCCTAAAATTTTATTGTCTATTGTATAGATTTTTCCATCTTGCACAGTTCTAATATTTAAAAATGTATTTGCTGATATTTCTTCTTTTTGCCCTGATTTATTTTTATTAGAACGACTAAATAATTTGAACTTACCCATTTTTCTCCTCCCATCTTAATAAAATTATATTGATATTATAGAAAGAAAAAAACGTAATTTTTGTTAAAAAAATTGCATAAATATTGCATTCTCTATTAAAATCTATATCTTTAAATGTTTAAAAGGAAATGTTAAAATAGAAATTAAATTTAAAATATAAAAAAATAAAGTCATTTAAGACTTTACTTTGCTAAAAAATGTTATTTTTTAATAAAAATACCTATAATAACTTTGATAATAAATATAATGTATATATTATATTTCATGAATCTGGGGTTAAATCAATATTTATTTTGTGATATTGTCTAAATAAATTTTATTTTCCTTATAAGATTTCCTATAGTAATCATTTGAATCAAATGATTTAGGTATGAATATTTTTCTTGTTTTAAAACTAATTAGTTTTTTTACAATAACACTATCCAAACCATCATTTTCTGATGATTTATAATAATATTTCGCTAAATTATCTTTATGTAGCTTTCTACAAGTATTATAAATAGAAGTTGAAAATCCGTATGTTCCTTCATAATTTATTAATTCTTTAAAATCTTTAGGAGAAAGTCTAAAAAGTAATTGTATTTCTTTTGAAAGTTTTTTATAAAAGGATTTATTTAATTGGTATATATATTTATTTTCCATTTGTTCCACCTCTATATAAAATTTCCTATATTTTTTACCATATAGTCATAAATAGGGTAATACTTGCTAAGTATTCTACATCTTCTAGTTCTAAATTATAATGTCATTGTGTTATTGTTTTCATTTCTTCATACAATTTTTTATCTCTGGTTTTATATGTTTTTGTTATTTTCATAACAGTTGATTCTAGCATTTCAATATTGTATTATACAATAAATTTTTAAAATAATCAATTAAACATTTTAATAAAAGTTATTTAAATTACTTTAAATATTTAAAATGTATAATTAAAAAATGCTTATTTTTTAATGCTTTTATCCTTTAAAATGTTTTAAATATTAAAAAGAAGCCTTACTAAAGAATGAAGTAAGACTTTTTAATGTGTTTTTTGTATTTAATTCTTATATTTTAATAATCTTTTGTACGAACATATTTAAATACTTTTTGACTTTTCACAAATATAATTACATTTTTAATTGTTTGAGCAATACTACCTCCGTTTTTATCTTTTATTACACTTGCAAAAGTTCCTCCAGAACAAATTGCAAATATAATTAATGCAACAATATAGTTTTTAGATATTTGGTAAATTAGCATTGCTATTACTAAGCCAATTCCTGCTCCTATTGCTGTATAAATTATTTCTGGTATTCCCACACCATCAAATATTTCCATTCTTGTTTTTACTGCACCTGGTATTTGTACTTTATAGTTATTGTTTTCCTCCATATTAAAAATCTCCTTTATTTATATTTTATTTATTATCAGTATCTTTGTATGGGTTTGTAGTTTCAGCATTTATTTCACCATTTGCGTCTGTTAAAACTGTAAACAATAATCCATTTTTACTATAATTATAATTTCCAATTAAATTTTCAAAACTTTCTTTTGTACCATCTATATCATCTATACTATTTTTAGGGAATATATAATATTTTGCTTTTTCTTCTAAATCTCCTACATCATCACTTGATTTAAAAACATAATATAATTTTTCTGCACTCCAGCCTTTCATTGCACCTTGACATTCATCATAGTTTCTATATACATCTACTTTCATTTTTATTTTGTGCCAAAATGTACCTTCTTTAATGGTTTCATCAACATCAGTTCTTACTAATTTCATATCATTATATAATATTATTTGCCTTAGCTGAACATCTTTTCCATCTTTTACTGTTAATGCTGATTTACCAATTTCATAAGCATGTTGACTAAAATCACCAATAGTTGCTTCATCTGTTCCGATATAAGAGTTTATAACTAATCTAGTAATAGATGTTATAGAAAAAATTAATATAAATGCAATAATTCCGTTTTTAATTCTTCTTAAATAAATTTTTGCGTCAGATTCATCTCCTGTGATTATTTTAATTACTGCCATTACTATCATTGCAACACAAGCAATTCCTGCGATCCAACCCATAGTATTTACTATATTATAAATAATTGTTGTACTAGAATCACTAAACATCTAAAATTTTCACCAACTTTCTATTTAAATAGATTCTTCCTCACTTTCTTCTGCTTCATTTAACATTTTAGTTATTTTATTATTAAATTCATCTATGTAAGTATTTTTCATAAATGATTTAAAACTTTGATAATCGCCAATATCTTCTCTGTTATCTAAATAAATTTTAAAATCTTTTCTATCATCTAAAATTATTGTAAAATCTACTTTGTCGTAAGTATGAAATTCTTCTCCATATTTCTTTGAATCTTCATTATTTCTTGCTTTTACTTCTAATGTTGCCAAGTATGTTTTACTTTCCATTTCTTTAAAATTTAAAACATCATCTTTTCTTAATTCCCTATTTTCAGAATAATTAATTAAAAATTTAACAGGCTCTTTTTTATCTTCTATTTTATCAATATTTTCTACAATTCTTTTATACTTAGAAATATCTCTATACAATTCATGTGAATCTGCTTTTTCATTGGGTAGAACTTTTAAATATTTATCTAAATATTTTGTTGGAATTTTGTCTAATACTTCTTCTTTATAATTACTAACTATTCTTAATTTTTGACCTTGTTCCCATTTATCAGAAATTCTTTTGTATAAAGATAAATTTGTTTCTTCCGAAATATTATATTTATCTAGCATATAACTCATCTGTGGTGATGAAGTTATGATTCCCACTCCTAAATTATTTAAAGCTTCATTAAATGCAATAGCACCTAATACTTTATATTTCATATAATCTGTAAATTCATCTTGATTAGATAAAACAGGTTTTCCTATATCATTTTCAAATTTTAGAGAGAGATTATCGATAAATTCCATATATTCAACATTAGTATTAAATTCAACTTTTCCCATAGCATAATCTTCTAAATTAATTCCTTTACTATCTAAGAAAAGTAAATATCTATCATTTGATACATATTTTTTAGGTTCTATTATCTTATTTTGCTCCCTATCATATATTTCTAAAGTATTTCTTTCTTTTTCTGGAAGTCTACTCATATAAAGAAAAGCAGTTTGAAAATCTAAACTAGAATATCCATATTTATTTTTTACAGGAATATATTCCTTTGTTTCTTTGTTTCTAATTATCATAGTTCATCTTCCTCCTCTTGATCTTCTTCTCCTAATAAATAATCCATACATTCTTTTTCTGTTTTAAATTCTTCTATATACATATCTCCATTTCTGTTATCTATTGCTAAATAAGTTTTTGTTTTATCATCTTTACATATAAATAACCCAATATATTTTTCAGGATAAATCTTGTCTTTTTCATATATTTTCAACATTTCATCTATATCTTCTGATGATATATCTTTTATATGTTTACTATCTTTATATATCTCTAATTGGTAATATTTTTCTTGTAATTCTGTTATTAATTCTGCTATATTTTCCTTATTTACAACAACTTTGTCTTTATCTAAATATTTATAAAAAAATCCTGTGCCACAAATAAATTCTTTTAACATATTATTAGCACCTTCTTTTTCTTCTTCTGATAATGAAACGATGAAGTTATTTGCTGTTAGTAATTTATTTATAATGTTTTGTGTAGTTGTATTATGTATGAAAATGCTATTATCTTTTATTTTTATTAATTGATCTATGAAGTCTTTTATTATATCATTTTGAATAAACCTTGACATTGTATAATCTTCATAATATCCAGGACAATAGTCAGACCAAAATACCATATCAAAGGTATATGGCTTACTTGATTTGTTTAAATATACATCTGCTATTCTTTCATCTTTTTTAATTTCTTCTAATATTTCATCTTGATTTTCTTTTACAAATCCATTATCTTCATAATATTCATTTGTCATGCAATAATTTAATTCCATACAATCTTCAATTGAATCTTCGACTATTTTATTTGCATAATATTTTATTGCTTCTTGTTTTGTCATTTTTACATTGATATAAGTATTTTGGTTCATAATTAATTCCTTTCCATAATAAATTATGCTTCTTGCATATCTTGTTCATAGACTTCTTTACTTTTTAAGAATAATTTTTATAGCTCATCTTCTTCTGTTTCTTCATCATTATTGTTTTGGCTTAAATTCTTTTCGTTATTTTTTAAAAAAGTTTCATTAAAGTTTGGAAGATGTTTTATATTGTTATATGCAATCTGCATATTTGTATTTTCTATTTCTTCTTCTTCTTTAGAATTTAAATTTTTTCTGTAATATTTGATATTATTTTGTAAATTTTTGATATATCTTTTACAACTTTTTATTACATTTTCTTTTTTAGTAGTATCTTTTAAATTTATTATTAAACTATTCATCACATTATACATACATTTTTTATCATATATGCAAGATATTACATTTAAGCCGTATTCTTGTTGATGTCTTATTATTTCATTTAAAACATTTGGAACACTGATACCTCTTGCGTTCATTTGGTCAAATTCTGGGTGTGCATAATCATACCAAAATTTTTCAAATAGACCATGTTGAACAGCCCAATTTCTTTCTTCTTTTTTATTAAAATCATGTCTTGATTTTAATATATGAAATAAATCAATTTGCTTTTTTAATGTTGCTATTCTTCCTTCTTTATTTATTACATTTAATTCAAATCTTTTATTATTATCAAAAAATTTTTTATCTAATACAATAGCTGACATTTTTGCCTCCTAATATTTATTAATGTTTTTTCATCATACCTGCAACGATTCCCACATTATGTACTATTTTTCCAGCTTTTCCATCTGTTCCACCATAAGTTGTTAAGAATTGAGATAATAATCCTGGCGTTTTCATAGCAAGTGATGAAGTTGCTAAAGCTAATATTCCATTTCCATTTACTAATAGAGTGATTGCTAATCTTAATAACGTAAGTTGAACTATTACAGTAAAAGAAACTTTAACAAATTGTTGAATATATCCTCTAAATACTCCTTTATCCGCATTTAAAAGTCCAATACATGCAAATGGAATACCAAATCTTAAAATTAATATTTCAATACCTCTACTTAAATTTTGGAAGTAAATTAAAACAAATTGAAATGCTATTATTGCATATATAAATAATCCTATTGAATTTATTAAAGCTGTACTCACCGTAAATGTTCCTAACATAGACTGTAAATCAGAAGCTGAGCCAAATCCTGCTGTTGTAATAGAAGTATAGAAACTATATAAAATATTTACAAAAGTTTCATACAGAAATCCAAAACTTATCATGATTATTAAAGCTTCCACAAATCCGTATTAAAACATTTAATGGATTATTTTCTGGATCACCATTGCTCCATGCAAAATAGGTTTCAATCATCTTTTTTACAAATAACATAATAAGTATAGAAATAGCAAATATATATATCGCATGATATAGAGTATTTATATTAAATACTCCTGTATTTACCATATCATAGAAGTTAGTTTCAACGGCAAATGCGTCGTAAAAGAAATTATTAAGTAATGTTACAACAAAGCCTAAACATTCTCTAATAATTAAACCTAATACAGTTGAAATTAATAATCCAATTAAAAATGCCATTTTTTTCCTCCATTTACTTGATATTATTATTTAATAAACATAGTGTCTATTAATTCTAATCCACCTTTTTCTTCCTCATCTTCTGTATCTTCTGTTGTTTCGGAAGTTTTAGTTATTTTTTCTGATACGGTAGTTTTTGTATTTGTTTCTTCATTTTGTTTAATTTTAGAAACAGTAGATACACTTTTATCTATTAATTTTCCAAAATTTGAACTAACTTCTTTCCTTAAATCTTGATTTTCCCTTATCTTTAAATAAATATCAGAAGATTTTAATAAATCCCCTAGTTTTTCGACACTAACTACTTTACCTACTTTATTTTGAATACTTTTAAAAGATTGATTTATATCTGTAAAATTTTCTGACTTTATTGCTTTTTCTACTTTTTCGGTAAATTCATTTTTTATTTGTCGCTCTTGTAATAAATCATATATAAGCATAATCATAAGACCTGGTACTCCTGCCATAACTCCAGCTACTGCATATCTTTTAATTTCACTAAACATATTTTTCGAATCTTCAAATCCTATTTTTAATTCTTTTGATAAATCTCCTACTAATTCATCTTCTTTTTCCTTAAATAGCTTTTCTTGCTCTTTTTGTAATTCTTCAAGTTCTTGTGTTTTTTCTACTTTTTTACCTTTGGCAATATTTGTAATATCGTCATCATTTATTTTATCTTGTATTTCTTTTGGTAATTTCAAATAAGCTTCATTTAAAAAATTAATTCTGTTTTTTTCAGTATCTTTTATATAATTTTGTAATTTATCATCAAAATTCATATTCTTTTCCTCCTTTTAAACAAAGTACTTTGATATTAAATTAATTATTGTAACTGCTAATACACCAACAACTATACAAATTAATACTCTTATTATAGATTTTTTATATCTCATTGCGTCTTGTTCTTCTCCTGTTTGTATTCTTATTACATAGTAAACAATGAAGCATGCACCAACAACTGGTAAAATCCATTGTAATGTTCCTGTTACATCTTTTACTAAATTGAACATTCCTTGACCAATTTTAGAATCTCTTATCGAACCTCCACCACCAGCTTCCTCAACTACATCTGCAAAAACTGTATTTTGCATACCAAGTAATCCTAAAGTTACTAGGCTAGTAATTTTGTTAATTTTCTTTAAAAAAGTTGTTTTTTTCTTCACTTTTTATTCCCTCCCATTTTTTTATTTTTATAAAAAGATTATAGAAGGAAAAAAATCTAGTTTTTGTTAAAAAAATTGCATAAATATTGCATTTCTTATTAAAATATATACCTTTAAATATTTAAAGGTATTTAAAAATGATTTTAAAAGTCAAAAAAATAAAACTCTTTGTATGTCAAGAGTTTTACTTTTTAGTTTTTAATTAAAATTGCTATTTATTAATTGTCTTTTCCAATTTAATTCTTTTTCTCTTCTTTTGTTTTCTTCTTCTTTCTCCTTTTCTTTTTTCATTTTTCTATCAATATCCCATAAAAGTGCTTGTGACACACTTCTTTCTGGTCTTTCATCTTCTCTAATCTGTCTAATTTTTGTATTCCATGCTGGATCTCCTAATCCTAATACTTTATTAAAATACCATTTAGAAAGGTCTGGAGCATAAGTCATACAAGGATTAATTCCAGAAATCATTGTAAGTAAATATGGTCTTTGGACTCTTAAAACCTCATCTGGTGTTAAAAGTTCTCTTTTACTTAAATTGTGAGATTTAGATTCGTTTACTGCTCCTCCACTAGAGGAATTGCTTTCTGACCATGTTGAAGTTGTATATGTTCCTAATTTTTCACTAATTTTCTTGGCTGTATCTGCATTAGAAGTTTTAAGATAAGTCCAGACATGACAGTTATCCAAAATATTTGGTGCAACTTTATCTCCGTACTTGTCATTTAATTGTGAAAATGACTGTAAAAACAAATTAAAACGTATTCCTCTACCACCACCAACGGTTAAGAATCCACCAAAATTATTAATAGCACTAAAGTTACCAAACTCATCTAGTATAAAGTTTACCCTATTATTTAATCTTCCACCTTGTGCGTCTGCAACTTCGCAAAGTTTCGTGTAGCATTGATTTACGAATAGCGAACATAAACCATAAAAGGTTGTTTTTTCATCAGGCAAAATCATGTATAGGGCTGTTTTTTGAGTGTTAAATGAAGTTACATCTATATCACTTTTTGCAAGCATATCAGCAATATATGGATCTGTAAATATTGAAAGTGTTGCTAATGCACTTGTAAAGAATGAGCCTCTTGTTTTAGAAGGTGCAATTTTTGCACTTTGAAATTGTGTTACTGCTGGGTGATCTTGTGGTAATTTATCTAAGAATGTATCAATTAGCATTGTTTTATCAGATTGCTCAACACACATTCTTGCAATAAATTCATAAACATTTCTCAGATTTTGAAGTTCTGGGTGTGGCTCTAAGTCTAATAAGTTTTTCCAATTAGAAACAACTTCTAAAAATTCATTAGAACTATCTTCATTTAATTCTTTAAATTTATTTTGTAACTCTTCATAATTTTCATTGATAGCTTTATTTAATTCAGTATTAAAATCTTTTGCTGTTAATAAAAAGTCTAAATTTTCAGAATTAGTATTATTTTCAATAATATAGTTTAATATCTTCTCTTTAGCATTTTCAAAATATTTATATTTTATATTTTTTCTTTCTTCTTTAGATAATCTATAATAGTCTTTTTTATAATCTTCATACTTTCTCTTTCTAAATTCTTCAATAGTGTCTGCTTCTAGTTCTTCTCCATATTCATTTAATTTTTTAGCTTCTGGAGAATTTAAATATTTTTGATAATCTTCACAAATTTTTTCTTTAAATAAAGTCCAAATTTTTTGGTCATTTACTCTATCAGAATTTTCCATTACAACTGCCATAATTCCACATTTTTCAACGGCTTGTTCTCCATTGTACCATATAGCTTCTTGATTACCTTTTTCACCAACTAAAGATTTTACAATATCAGAACAGTAAGAAACTGCTTTTGGAATATCATTTTTATCAATCATATCAATAACAGGTTGCAAGAAATTATATTTTGAACTTTTAAGTGGATTTTTAAAATCTAATGTTACAACATTATAGCCTAATTCTCTAAGCATACCAGATGTATATTCAAATAGCTCTCCTTTTGGATCTGATAAAATCATACTTTCACCAGCTAAACCTGTATTTGCTATTGTTTCTAAAACTAAATTTCTTGTTTTTCCTGAACGTGTTGCCCCAACAGTTAAACTGTGCATATCATCTCCAATATAATAAATATCTTCTACTTTTCTAGTTTTTATAAAAGGAAATTGTTTTACAAAATTTACAACAGTTCTATCCTTTTTTCCTACAACAAGTCCACCTTTTTTAAATATTTTAGTTTCAAAATTTGGATTTTTTGGCTCTAAATTATCGGTAGAAAGTTTTGGAACAGGCTTTCCTTCATCAATTTCTTTCATTAATTTTTCTTCATCTTTTCTTTGAGTTTCAGACATTTTCATAAGTTTATGAATTGTTGGATTTTCTGGATCAAATGTATTTTTATACAATTCTTTTTGATTATCTATCTGTTTTTTAGTAAGCCACCATGACGAACCAAATTGTGTTTGATTTTTTACTGGATATGGTATTTTTATATCTGGTGTTACTTCATAGAGTTTAGATTTATAATCGTTTAATTTAAACAACTTAAATGCCGTAGATAATATTAAAATCATAAACGCAAGTAAGATAATTATAAACATTTGGATTCCATCTTGATTTCCAAATATCGTTTTAAACATATTACCAATATTAAAATTTAATAAATTTAATGGTGTTCTTAGGAATATTTCCATCAAGCAATATGCGATTATTACTGATAAAACAGAAGCAAGTATAGTAGAAATAATAGTCATTGTAAGTTTCGTTCTAAATTTTTTGTTTCCCATTTTCTCTTTTCCTCCTTGCCATAAATGGTAAAACAAAAAATAAGTAATTTTTAACAAAAAAATTGCACAAATATTGCAATTTTCATTAAAATATATACCTTTAAATATTTAAAAGAAAATTTGAATTACAAAAAAATAAAGCCATTAAAATAGCTTAACTACTATTTTAATGGCTTATCTATATTAAAAGGGGATATTTAAGAATAATAACTTTAAACTTCATCTTCATTTGTTTCTTCGTCAGAGTTTTCTTCTACATTAAACAATTCGTCTGTTTTTAATATTATGTCTGTTTTTATTTTAGTAATATCATCACTAGAATTTAAAATATTAGTATATTCTGATAATATATTGGAATCTTTTATGTATTGTAGGTATAAAGATATATCTTCTTTATTAATTGCATTACTAATAATGTTTTTAAATTCATCTATAAATGTAAGTTTTTTATTGTTAAATATATCTTCAATTTCAAGTTGTTTTAAAATTTCATCTTTCATAATTCCTTTCAATTTTAATATATCTGGAAATACCATACTTTTAATACCTTTGTTTACTAAAGATAATACTGTATTAGCTTTTAGGTTTATCTCTTTTTTTGTTTTATCATCTATTGAAACTAAAGCATTTTTTCTAAGAAAAGTATCAATAATATATTTATCAATTACAGGAAACATGTTTTGTATTAAAAATACATTTTCTTTTCCAGAAATTTTACCAAAAACGATAGTATCAACTTTTGGCTTTTTTATTCCTTTATTCTTTTGTTTTTGTATTTTATGATTATATATTTTTTTATATTTTTCAACTCTACTAGAAATAGGAACAAACCAAAAGATTCTATTATTATTACTATCTTTGAAACAATAATAAGCTGGTCTTTTGGTTCCACTTTCTTTATTTTGTAACAATTCTTTATCTTGTACTCTATCAAAATATAAATCTGAAATGAAATAAAAATATCCTTGTTGTATATTCATTATTTCCTCCTAAATTAATTAAGGAGATTCTGGTCTAAAAAGAATCTCCTAAAAAACTATTTATTCACTAGCCCATTTATCAGTCGCAAGCATAGGTTGCGACATACCATTTATTCACTAGCCCATTTATTAGTCGCAAGCATAGGTTGCGACATACCATTTATTACTATATTTAATATAGCACAAATCCATTTAAAAATCAATAGATTTACTATTATTTTATGCAATTTTTTTAAAATTAGTCATTAAAATATTTTAAATATTTAGAGGTCATTTTCATCTTCATTTTCTAATTCATTTTTTAAATCTTCAAATACTTCATCTGAATTTCTATATAAATCATCAATTGATGTTTCGAGCCATCTAATACAATAATCTGGAGTATAATCTTCATTAAATTAAGCATTTAACTGTTCTCGAATTTGACTAGGAATAGAGTTCCATGTATTTTTTAAAGTTTCAATTTATATTCGCATTTTTTCATAAGTATCTTCTAGCCTATTTTTCATTTTTTTGTCTAAAGTAATATTACTCATAGTTCATCTTCCTCCTCATTATCTTTAGAGTTATTTTTTTGTAAATCAAAAAAATAATTAAATTTTGCATTTGCAACTTCTTCATTATATAGAGTTTCTTTTTCTATTATTTTTTCTTCTTTATTTAAAGAATCTGTTAAATATTTAAAAGTATATTTTGCTTCAATATTGGTTAAAGAAAGTACTTTTTTATTATTTAAATCACATAAGAATCCATCTACTTTATTTAAAGTATCTCCAATAAAAGTTGTCTTAAAAAAATATTCTTGTAATTTATTTATTAATGCTATTTGATATATTTTGAAAGTCTTTGTTTCCTGTAAAATATTTATATCATTTAATTGTTCTTTCAGTTCTTCTTTTAATTCTAAACTTAAATTATGTTTTTTAAAGAAATTATCAATAACAAAATCCTCTTTGTTTTTTAATGAATTAACAAAAGATTTAGCAACAATCATATTTTCTTTAATACTATCCATATATAAAAATACCTTCGTAATTTACATTTGTAACTGGTCTATGTAATTCATTAAACTTCTCATCTTTAATTTTCCTTCTTCTGTTACCAAACCTGTAGAAATTTGTTTTGCTTCTTCATAATCTCTTATATCTTTAATCGCATTTGTATAAGTTTCTTGTACTTCTTTATTTGATGGATCTCCATTTCTTAAAGTATTAAACAAATTAGTAAAATAATTTAAAAGTTCTCCTTTTTGCATTTTAGCAAGTTTTGAATCTACTTTCTTATTTTCTTCTTTTTCAAATAATAAGTTTACTAAATCTTCTTCACTATTACTTGTTTTATCTTTCTCAATTTCTATATTTTCATTCTCCTGTGTTTTTCTCTTTTTTCTTGTTTTTTTAGGTTTCTCTTCTATTATAGATTCTTCTTTTAGTTGTTGTTCTTTAATAGTTTCCAAACTACTAATTTCATTTAGTAACTTTTGAATTTGATCTTCTTGTTGTTTTATTACTTCATCTTTTTCATTTAACTGTTTTTTCAAATTTGTATATTCAGTTTGATAATTTAAATTATTGTCTTTAATTCTTGCTAAAAGTCCTTCTCTTTCATTTTTAATATATTTGTATATGTAATTTACCTTATCTGAATTTTCATTGGTATTATTGCTATCATCATTTAAACTATTTTCATATTCTTCTTCATCTTCTTCATAAAACTCATTTAATTCGTTTCTTTGTTTTAAAACTTTAACTATTAAAATTACATTTATAATTACTGATAAAATCAATAAAATTTTAACCATTTATATTTACTCCTCTCTTCATGTTTATAACATTTATGAAAAATTTATTATCTAATTTTTCTTTTAAATATTGAGTTAGTTTAACACCTTTAATTATAAATTCTGTAGAAGTACAAAATTTATCTACATTAATTTTTTCGTATTTATCATTTAAATTGTTAAAATAATATATTGTATCTTCTATTTTTCCAATATATAATCTTTCTTCTTTATCTTGATAAAAGACATCACCTTTATTATCAATTATCACTTTTTCTGGATTTACATTAAAAAATTTATTATCTACACAAATACACAAATCTTTCCATAGATTTTTATATGTAAATGTATCTAGCAAGTTAATTTCATTTTTAGAAAGATATTCTTTTCCTTCTAAAGCCTCTTTCTCTTCTTCTTTATTTTCAAAATTTTCTAAAAGTTCTTGAAATATATCTTTCACTTTTTCCTTTAAATTCATTCTTTTACTTCATCTCCCACAATACATAATCTAAGACTTCCTTTATTTTTAACGCAAGTAATTAATGTAATTTTATTTTCAGGAGTATTTTCGATTACATATACATCTTTATCTTTAATTGTTTTTATTTCTGATACTTTATATTTTTTAGTCTGATATTTAGTTTGATATGTAATTTCATCGCCTTGTTTTACTTTATCTAAATTTTCAAGATAATTTTTTTCATATCCTCTATTATGACCAGCAATAGCAACGTTCCCTTCAAGATAAGCTGAATCTGTAAAATGTCCTAAATAATTATTTAATGTTTCCATATCTGTACCTTCTTTAACTGGAGCATTTGTAAGTAAAATAGAAGGGATTGTTAAATATGCAATTACTCCTTGTTCTTGTTCTTGATTATCATCTGATGTATTTGTTATACTCATTGTATTAGTATCAATAATAGATTCATCTTTATCTTTATTATTAAAATAATTGACTAATAAAATACTTGTAATAGTAATAACTATGATTAACACTAAAATGGATATTGAAATAATGATTTTCTTCTTCTTTGATATTTTTCCTTTTTCTTTCTTCTCTTCTTTTTTGTTTTTCTTAAACAACTTCAAAAACCTCCTTTTCTTATTTACAATAAAAAAATTATAGTATAAAAAGTTAGTAGTTTTTGGTAAAAATATTTCAAAAATATTGCATTGTTTTATTTAAAAATATGTATATTGTTTAGAAAGATTTCTCTTGTATTTTCATTAATTAATACTGTTATACCAACAGTAACAAGAACTCCAACTAAAATAAAGAAGATTATTTTAATTAAAGTTTTAATAAATGTAATAATAAATTTAAAAATCTTTTCAATTTTTGATTGTTTATTAATAATGATTTTTTCGTTATTATTTAAATTTAAATTTTTCTTTACTGCTTCAACCTCTTTTTTTATTTTTAATTTTTCTGCTACACTTTGCTTTTCTTTCATTTTTTATCACCCTTTTTTCCAAATAAATTAAATTTAAATTTCTTCTTTTTTTCCTTTATTTCTGTATTTTGTAAGTAAGGTGTAAATAATTTTTCAAATATATTTGTATTACTATTTAGTTTAAATGGATTAGGAGTATTATCAATAAAGAAAGTTTTATTACTCCACTCCTCCCCAATACTTTCTTTGAAATTTTGTCTTTCTTCTAATTCTGTAAAATTAATTAAAAGAAAGGTATTTACATCTTTATTTAATACCATCAAGGCATTTATTAAATTGTCTGTTTCCCATGCTTTTGAACCAGAAACTAAGATTTTTAAATCAGATTTTACAAAAGAATTTTTTTCAATTTCAGTCATTTCATTATAGTTTCCGTAATCATATACATAAAAGTCATATTGTGTTGCTTGTATTCTTGCTAGTGTTTCAGAATTTGGCTTTTGATAATAGTTTATTCTATTGATAGTAATCTTTCCTTCTTCTTCATTTACTGCTGATTCTTTATAGTTTTCTAAACTTTTTATTGAATTATGATTATTATTTTCTATATAACATGCTGTAGTATTAGGTATTTGATTTAGCCAATTTACTAAATTTATTGCTACAGTAGTTGCCCCTAAATGTCTTTCGGTACTTGCTATACCAATAGATATGTTTGTTTTTACTTTTATAAAGTTATTTTTTATTACTTTTGTATTTTGATTTATATTTATTGTTGCCTCATCTACTCTGAAAGCCATTGTGTCAGAATAAGTCATACCTCCAGTTACAGCTTTTTTTAACAAGCTTTTTGCTAAATTGTCATCTCCTGGTGTTATACAATTATATATTCCAAGTTTAATGATGTCAGAAATTAATACATTTCCTTTCTTTACTCCTTGATCTACTACAATTATTTTACAAGTTTCTTTTTGAAGAAGTAATTTTAACATGCTTAATATCTCATCATCTTTAGAAGATCCTTTAAAAGCTTTTAGAACGATTACAAAATAGTCTATACCGTTTAAATTCTGTAATGTACCAGAAAAGAAATTTATAACATTATAAATATTCATAAAACGTTGAGATAAAATAATTTTCTTTTCGTTCATTACTTCTTCTAGCCAATTTTCTTGCTCGGAAGATACATAAATATATTTTTCTCTTTTTTCAATTATTGCTTGACCATGTTCATCACGTTCAATCATTTTTAATCTTCTCCTTTCTTAATTTACCTATCAAATCCCCAGTCAAAACCAGATGAATTACGCATTTTTTTAATCCATTCTCTTTTAGCTTCTTTTGACATATTTTTAAAACTTTCTTTAAGTCTAGTATTTCTTGCTTGATTTACAGTATTTTCTTCGTCTAATGTAGAAAATACTGATTTAATTAAATTCTTCGTTTCATTTCTCTTTTTATAATCAATCTGACTTTGTTTCCTATTTATTTCATATTCTGCTTTTTTATTTTCATATTCTTCTTGCCTTTTTTTCCAATTTTCTTCTCTTGCTTCGCTTTTAGTATTTTTTATAAATTGCAAAATTTGATTCCCTATCTTAGAATACATAGTATCTTTAGCTCTTTGTTTTACTCTTTCGTAGTCAGTAGAATTTTCTATATCTGCTAAATATTTACTTGCTTCTATTTCGGAATTAATATATTCATAAAACATTTCTTTACATTCCATCGAAGTATTTAAAATTAATTTAGAAATATCATCTATTGCTTGCTTTACTTCTGGTGTTTGATATTGATACTTGAATCCTTTTTCAAAATTATTCGTGATATTTTTTAAATCCTGAAGTTTGCTTGATATTATTTCAAAATTTTCTTCTTTAAATCTATAATCTAAAATTCTATCTGGTATCTCTTCTGGCATAACTTCTTTTAAAAGATTACTTATTTTTAAATCTTCTTCTGTTGTATTTTTTATTATCGTTTCAAGTTCTAAACTACTTTTTGCAATTCCTATTTCATTAAAATCTTTTAAGAAAGAAGCTGTATCTGATAAAGTATCTTCTTTATATAAGATCCCTTTTTTTCCATTATTTTTAAATTCAAGTTTATCTTTATACCACTTCTTTACATTATTAAATTTCTTGCTTTCGTACCATTTCCTAACTTTTTTAATTTCTGTGAAATTATTAGGATAATCTTTATCATATAAATATATTTTTTGTCCGACTTTCAATTTATTAGAAATATCTTTTATTAATTTTTCTTCTTTAGTAGTATCTACTATATTTAGTTCAAGATTTTTCAAATTTAAGGCATTTATTAAATCTTTTTTATATCTTTCTAATTCATCTTTTGCTAAAATTGAAATTTCTTTTTTTGAAACATTTTTTACGTTATACAATTCTTGTAATTTATTACAAAATATTTCTTTAACAAATTCTTTTCTAATATTTTTATAATTTATAAATGGCTTTTTAGTTGTATTCTCATAATCTTTATTATTCCAAAAATCAATATGAACATGAGGGTGTCCTTCTTTTGCATGAAAAGAAACTGCATACTCAAAATTTTCTACTGGAATTTCTGGTTTGACAGATTTTCTTATTTCCTCTATTTTATGTTCAACGAGTTCTTTCCATTTTTCTCTAGTATTATATTGTTGCTCTAATGCGTCATCACCATCTAAACTTATAATTGTTTTGAAAACATCACCATCATTTTGGGTAATCTCCCCTACTCTTTTTCTAATATCACTTAAAGACATTTTTTCTACTTCAAGAGGAATACCTTTTTTATCATAGATAGTTCCAAATAACGCATGTTCACCATATTCGTTTTTAACAGCTTCTGCTTTTGTAGCAATATAATCAATATGACATCTATCAATATGGGCTTGTAATCTATTATCTTTTGCTTGATTAGTTCTTTTACTATATATTTCTTGTTTATTAATCCATTTAAATACAACTGGAGCATTATTCATTAGCAACACTTCTTTCTAATTTTTCACCATTTTCATTTATAACTTTTAACTTGTCTTGTGCAATATATGTATCTAAACATATCTCACAATAGTTTTTATTATTTCTCTTATCATGATAAAAAATATTTAATGGTTCTATTTTATCTCCACAAAAACTACAAAAAATCATTTTTAATTTTCTCCTTTATCCAAATTTGCTAATTTTTCAAAGTCAGTTTTTATATCATAATTTTTAATAGCTTTATAACCTATTGCGTTTGCTTCCTTAATTGCATTTCTCATAAATTCTTTATCATCATCTGAATTAAATAGAACTGACAGTATTTTTGCCTGTAAATAAGAGTTCGACAAATTATTTTTTAGACCTTTTACTTCTAATGCAATTTGTCTTTCAAATTTACTATTTAATTCTTGTCTTATTACATTTCTTAAAATTTCCGTAATCATAGTAATATTGTCTTTATTAGCTTGCACGCTAAAATATTCCTTTAGAATATTGTTCATTGTTTCAGAAAAAGATGTATATTGTTTTTCTGATTGGTAATTTATTAATGTCTTATTTAATTTATCTGAAATATAAAAGGTTTTTTGCTTTGCTTTAGATTTTTTATATTTAGTTACTTTTTGTTCTTTTTTCTCTTCCATTATATTTTTGCCTCCCATTTCTTGATATATAGTATAGTTAAACGCAGGATAAACGCACCGTGTCGTGCGTATGAACATCTAGAGGGGCAAGCCCTCTACTATAATGTAAAACTTAAAAAAGCACATTGTTTTTACTGCTCAAAATGTTTATAAGGGAACATTTTGTATTAGCTATTTTTTTAATAAATTTAAAAATTTTTCTAATTCTTCATCAGTTTTAAATTTAAAAGATACAGTTTTTGATTTAGGTTTGGCTTGAATTTTAAGATTTTCACCAAAAATATTTTGACATTTTTGCTCTATTTCCATATATATTGGTGGTAAATTTTCCTTTTCTTCCTCTTGTTTTATTTCTTCCTCGGCTTTGGTAGAAGATACATCATTTTCTATTAATTCTAAGGCTTTTTGATACTGTTTTTCTTGATCTTTTATTGATAATAAAGTTTTGCAATGTTTATAGGTAAGCTTTTTTTCTTTAAGTAAATCTAAAACTCTACTATCTAAATCCAAAATTCTTAAAATATTTGTTACTGTACTTCTAGCTTTTCCCAATTTTTCAGCTAATTCTTCTTGCGTTAGTTCATATTTGCTCATAACATTATTTAATGCAACTGCTTTTTCTATTGGATTTAGATCTTTTCTTTGAAAATTTTCTATTAAAGATATAAAATCTAAATCTTCTTCTTCATTATTTATTATTTGACATTTTATTTTATCCAAATTTAAAGATTTACAAGCTCTCCATCTTCTTTCTCCAGCAACTATCATATAGTGATTATCTCCTGTTTTGGCTACAATGATAGGGCTAAGTAATCCATAGCGTTTAATAGAATTTGCTAATTCATTTATTTCAGATTCATTAAATTCTTTTCTTGCCTGTTCTTCATTTGCATATATATTGTTAATATCAATTTCTTCAAAATTATTATTTTCTTCCGAATGTTTACCTATAAACATTTCCTCCATATTGCCTTTTTCTTCTGTATTGATAGATTCTTCTTCAATTATTTCATTTTCAAAAGGCAATTCCTCTCTATTCTCTTCTACTAAATTTTCATAATTTTCATCTTGAATGTTTGTTTTTTGATTACCTTCTTTACTTTTTCCTTCAAATAATTTGTCAATATCTTCAACAAATAAAACTCTTGAATCTACCTTTTTTAAAACTTCATTATAACTTAATCCTTCATCAACAAATTTTTTAGCTTCGTCCATTGCAATTTGTAATCTTTGAAGATTATTTCTTATCAATGGAATAAAAGTTCCTCTAGGATTATTTTTTATTGGTGTTCCATTTTTTATGTTTTCCATACTAATCATTCCTCCTTGTTTTTTTATTTATAAAAATTATAAAAGGAAAAAAGCGTAATTTTCGTTAAAAATATTTCAAAAATATTGCATTTTATATTTAAATTTTTTTTTATATGAAAATTATCTTTATTGAATTTTCAAAAAAAGAAATGAAAAATGGCTTTTGAAAATTAATTCTAAGCCATTTTTAAAAAATAGTTGATGAATTATATTACTAGATTATTAATTTAAAAATGAATTTAATCTTATTAGAATTATAGTGTTTACCTATAAACATTATAAATTTTTTAAAAAATAAGCACAAAAAAAGACAAAAATTATTTTTTGTCTTTAAAATTTTATATTTTTTTAGATATATATTCTACAATATCTAAAAGTTTATTTTTCTTTTTATAATCTAAAAAATGAATAATTTAACATATAAAAAAAAGATTTAAAATATTAGTATAAATCTTCTTTTTTTAAAATTTAAAATTTAAATTCAATTTTATTATTATTTAAACAAAGTTTACCTGCAAACTCTTTACCATTTTTGGAGATGAATCCATCTATATTTTTTGTTTCTCCATTTTTTAATAATTCTTTAACGATTGATTGCGTAATTGTTTTCCCTGCTATTTTACCACTAATTTTAAAATCACAATTAGAACATTTATAAAAAGTTCCATATTTTCCTTTTAAAGCAATAACATTTTTACCACATAAAGGACATATTCCAATTTCTTTGTTAGTATTTTTATTATTGGAATTATTTATATTTAAATTAGAAACTGCTACATTTTCTACTTTTTGATTTATAATATTTTTAATTTCATCTTTTGCTTCTTTTTCTACTTCATCTACAGTTGTTTTTGAATTATGTACTTCTTTTAGTTTTTGAGATAATTCTACAGTTTTTTCTTTCCATAAATTAATATTCAATTTTTTAAGTATCTCTATAAAAGCTCTTCCTTTATCTGTAATTGATAATTTTCCATTTTTATCTTTTGAAATATAATAAATATCTATTATTTTTTTTATTGTAGAAGCTCTAGTTGCTTCTGTACCAATTTCAATACCTTTTAATAATTTCTTATAATCTTCTGTATCATCTAATTCATCATCTTCTGTTTCTTCTTTATCAAAATTTTTAAATGGCTTATTGAAGAATTGTATTAATTCTGCTTCTGTAACTTTTCCAGTAGGAGTTGTTACTTTTTCTTCTAAATCTAAATGTTTAGGGGTAAACATTTCTTCTTCTTCAAATTTTGGTAAATCCTTTTCATTTAAATCATTTTCATATTTTAAATATCCTAATTGTTTTATTATTGTTCCTGTTAAATTACATTTATAATTTCCAAATTCAAAAGTTATTTTAGTTACATCTAATTTACATTCTTCTTTAACAAAGTTTGCTAAAAATCGATTTCGTACAACTTCATATAGTTCTTTTTCTTTTCCAGACAAATTATTTAAATCTGCTATTTTCTCTGTAGGAGTAATAGCACTATGGCTATCAATTTTAGAGTCATCAAAAATCTTCTTTGTCTTTTTTATTTCTACATCTGTAAATCCTTTATTATTTAATGCTTTTATAATATTTTCTGCTTTAGTAATTTCTGCTTCTGTCATGTATTCTGAATTAGTTCTTGGGTATGTTAAATATCCTGCTTCGTATAATTTTTGAACTGTATTTAAAGTATCATCTGGACTATACTTAAATTTCTTTGACATGTAGACTTGTAATGTAGATAGAGAAAATAGTTTTTTAGGCTCTTTTTTCTTTTCTTGTTTTTCTATTTCTACTACTTTTATTTTTCCATTTTTTAAGCTTCCTAAGCTACTTTCTGCTTCTTCTTTTGTATCAAATTTTAAATCACTAAAATTCAGTTTAATATCTTTATTATCTTTTGTAATTGTTGGTACTACAACATAGTATTTTTTAGGCTTAAAATTTTCTATTTCTAAATCTCTATCATATACATATTTAACAGCTGGAATAATTACTCTACCCGTGTTAAATGTTGTATTAGCATTAGCCATTATAGTAACATATCTTGTTAAATTTATACCATATAGCCAGTCTATGTGGCTTCTTGCTAATCCTTCTTGATATACGTTATTAGTATTTTTTATATCTCTTGCATATTTTAATTCTTGTAAAATTGTTCTTGCTACATGGTCTTTTATCCAAATTCTTTTTACAGGTTTTTGTATATGTTTACCCTCAAACACCGAATAGACTACCTCATTTACAAGGACTTCTCCTTCTGTATCTGGATCTCCTGCATTAATTATTTCATCTACATCTTTAGATGTTATTAGTTTTTGAGCTAAATTGTATTTTTGTTTTAAATAAGCTTCTTTTTTTACTTTTAATTTCCATTTTGGTGGAAAGAATGGTAAATAATCTAAATCCCAAGCTTTTAACTTTTCATCATAATCTTCCATATCATACAATGTCATAACATGTCCTAGTAAGCTCATTACAATATACTTATTATTTTCGTAATAGCTTTCTTTTTTGTTGTAAGAACAACCTCCTATAGCTGAAACAATATCTCTAGCCATACTATTTTTTTCTGCAATAATTAAAATTTTTCCCATAAATTTTTCCTCCTTTGAATGTTCCCTTATAAACATTTTAAGCATTAAATACACGGCATATTTAAAGTTTATACATTATAGTAGAGGGCTTGCCCCTCTAGTTGTTTCCACGCACGACACGGTGCGTTTATCCTGCGTTTACTACTTAACTACAATAAAAAAATAAGTGATAATATCTTAATATGTATTTTTAAATAAATATATTTAAAATATTAAGTATGATACAACAAAATAGTGTTTTAAATATAATTTTCATAATCTTTTTTATTATACTGGTCTTTTTATTCTTCATTTTCTTCACTCATCTGTTATTTAATTAAATAGTATCTAAATTTATGGCATTATAAATAATACAAACGCAAAAAGCATTACAAAAAATATTACTGTTGATATAGTTGTTACATATAAGCAATCCTTTGCTTTTCTTTTAGATATTACTTTAGTTTTAAATCCTTTATTTAATATACTTTTAAAATAAAAATATATTGTTACAAAAAGTAATGTTAAAGTTACTGCTATATTAAATCTTAGAATAAATATAAATATATTATCCAATTTTTTCTCCCTCCTTTTTTACATTTAAATTTTAATAATTTTGATTTAACCAATTCTCAAATTCTTCTGTTGTTATTTCATGTTTTTTATATTTTTCAAATTCAATTTTAGACTTTTTATCCCATTCTTCAAATTTTATTTCTAATTCCTTTTTATCAGGGTTTCTTTTAAACTTCATATATTTTCTTTTTCTCATATTTTTATATACTGCTATAATAGGTTCTTTTTCTAAGCTATGTACATATTTTTCCATTGCTCCAATTTGTTTACAAGTTTTACCTGTATCCATATATATGTTACCACAATATAATTCATCTTTTCTATTTTGAGCCATAAAAAAGTTACCACAATTCTGACATTTCCTAATTGGCAAACTACTAAATAGAGTAAAAGTTTTTAACATAATATATAATAATTGACTGATAGAAGTTAGTCCATATATATCCTGTATATAACCAAATTCTTTTGTTAGCATTTTATTGAATTTGTTATAATCATTATGTAATTCATATAATTCTTTATCCAACAAAATAGAAATTTTAGAACTTTCATTAGAAATAGAATCATATAGATTATTTTTTATATATTCTTTAAATTTATTATCATAGCTTTTAGCATATGTTTCATATTTAAATACAAAAGTAATGCAATTTTTTAATTTATGCTGAAACTCTAATAATTCTGTTCTAGTATTAAATTGCTTTAATATATTTCTTATTTCTTCATTAAAGTGATTATAAAATGTATTATCTGCCAAATTATCACTTGAAAAATCTGCATTTAAAAATAAAACTAAAAATTCTCCTTGTTTAATAATAATTGAATTATCTATATTAAAATAAAAAACATCTTTTTCTCTTTTTCCTTTAAAAGTTATTAATTCTAGTTTTGAATTTCTATCTAATATATAGCTTAAAGTTTGCATATTTTCATCTTGCAAATCTATTCTTACTTGATTAATTAGAAATTTTATATCTAAAATTTTATTTTTCTCGAAAACACTTTTATCTTTGTAAACGGTTTCAAATTCATCATTTAATTTATCTATTGCTTCATTTAAATTATTTAGATCTTTTTCTAATATTATTTGTTTCATTACTTTTTCCTCCGTTTAATATATTTTGACACTTGATTCTAAAGCTATTTGCTCTTTTACTTATATTGGATATTACTATTAAGTTTCTTTTGTAAAATAAGCTATCTAACAAGTCAAATACTGTATAAAAAATTTCAATTATCAGTTTTAATATTTTGTATGGTAAATTTATTAAAATTTCTAAATATCTTATTAGATAATATAAAATAAAATTTTTAAATCCCAATTTTTTTATAATTTCTCTATATGTAATCTTCATTATTTTTAATTCTTTCTATAAAATATTTTTCAAATATATGTTCATTATATGAATTAGTTGTATATTCGTGGTATTTATGTTCAATTTGAGCATTTTTATATTTTAATAAATTTATTTTTCCATTAAATTCTTTTTCCAAAAGATATATGTTTTTAACATTTTCTTTAAATTGTTTAAAATCTTCTTCATAATCTTCTATCTTTAGATTTTCTATATCTTTCATTTTTTTATCTTTTTGCTTTTTTAGAAATTTAATATATTTTTCTTTTGTTTTACTATCAGCTATTATTTCTTGAATAGCATAACTATATCCACCGTTATGCTCTTTTTTAAATATGTCATCACAAAACATTCTATAGTTACTAAAATAGTTGCCATATCCATTATTGATAAAATTTTCATACGTGCTACATGATGAATTTTCTTTATTTATTATTTTTCTTTTTATACATTCATCATAAAGTTTTCTTGCCTTTTCATGATTTCCATTTGTTATTTCTATATAGAGATTAAAATATAATTCATTATTTTCTTTATATTTTTCTATAAAATCTTCTATTGTAGGAAACTCTTCTACTGTAGATTCAATACCTAATAAATAATCTGTTGTAACATTAAATATCATTGCTAATTGTTTTACAATTTTTATATTTGGTACTCTAATATTTAATTCATATCTTGATACTGTTGCTGGCTCAACATTTAATAATATTGATAATTGCCTTTGACTTAAATTGCTTTTTTCTCTTAAATATTTAATCTTTTCTCCAATACTCATTTTATTTTTTCTCCTTATTTTTTATTTATCTCTTTTATGTCATCAAGCATACAACTTATTTCTTGTAGCACTAAATCTTTTGCATTTAATAGACTTAAATTTTCTACTTTTTTGTATTCATTTTCATATTTTTTATAAAGATTTTTTAAATTCGCATTATATTTATTAATAATACCTTTATAACTTTTATTTGTATGTATTAAAGATTTATTTTTCCTTTCATAATCTTTAACAAGACTTAAGATTGTTTCAAAATATTTTGTTCTTTTTTCTAAATCTTTCTGATAAATAGTTTTTCCATTTAATCTTTCTTCGTCTTTTGCTAATTGCCATGTATATTTAGTAAATCTTTTAAAATATTCTATTGCTTTTTGATTTTCTGTTTTCATTTTATTTTCTTCTTTTTCTTTTGCCTTCTTTATATCCATAATCAGATTCTCCTTTTATTTACTATATTTTTTTCTTTGTCAGTCAAATAATACAAATCCGAAACTTCTTTAAATTTTGGCTTAAATAAATTAGATTCATATTTTTCTTTACTCAAAACTTCTTCTATTTCATGCTCTTCAAAACATAATGTGTAATTTCTACTACTTTCAACTTCTACATAAGTTCCAGTAATATGAATAATTTTATAACCATTAGCAAAATCACCTATTTTTAAGATATCTAACAAACTACTACTTTGTAATATCCTAAAGTCATGTTCATCTATTTTAATTTTTCTTAAATATGTATATCCTGGAAATTTCACTTTGTACCAATTATTTTTTAAAACTTTTACTACTTGTCCTATTTCTCCACTCCAACTAATCCTTATAAAATCGTTTTCTTTTAGCATTTCTTTTTATCCTCCAAGTCTATTTTTATATTATTTAATTTAATTAAATTTTTTGTTTCTTGTTTTAAATTTTCATATTCTTTTTTGCTCATACTAATTCTTTTTACTCCTAATGAAATTAATTGTTCTACTTTTTTATCTTCTTTCATTTTTCTCACCTCAATTTTTCTTTAATTTTCATCAAACTCAAATAAGAAATCTAATATTTCATATCCCATTTCTAATATAGGTTCAATTAAATCTTTTAACATTTATAATATCTCCTTTCCAATTTATTTATTGCCACACTTTTCTAATAATCCATTTAATGACATGTTCATTGCTTTCGCTAATTGATCTGCAACTTCTAAAGTTATAGAATATAGCTTACCTGTCTTTGGATTATATAATTTTTCTAAAGTATTTATATAAGATGGACTTAATATTGTTCTTTTAGCAAAATTTCTCTGAGATAAATGATTTTCTTCTCTATATTTTTTTATAATTTCTCCTATTAACATTTTTTCACCTTCTTTAAATTTCTTGTAAATTATTACACCTACTACTATGTTTTCCTTTCCAATTGCAACCCTTCTCTTTTATATCTACTGGCTCTAAATAACATTTATGTAATCTACAATATGCAACAGCTTTATACTTATGTAATCTCTTACCATATAAAAATATTTCTAAATCTTTATATTTGTTACTATTCCTTTTCTTTCTGCTCATTTATACTATTATCCTTTGTATTATTTTCATTTGATAAGTTTTTACATGCTTCAAGAGAGCCAATAATTGTTTTCATATTTTCTGTAACTGTATTTAATGAAATTATTTCACTATCATACACTTTGCCATCTACTTTTATTTCATCACAAATTTCTTTGATACCTACAGCTTTTTCTTTTAAAAGTAATGCAATTCCTTTAATTGCAATTTCTTTATTTTCTACCTCCATACTTATTCCTCCTTCTTTCTCTTGTTTTATTTTTACAACTTCTTTCTTCATTTCTTTTAATGCTGTTTCATACCCGTTATAGTAAGCTAAAATTAATTCTGTATTTCGACTGTCTTTAGAATGTGATTGTACATTTTTTATATTACTATTTATCCAACAAAAAATTTTATCTAATATTTCCATACTTTAATTCTCCTTCTTAAACTTTTCATAAAATTTTCTTATTGTTCTCATCAATTTTAGCTTTAATTAAATTAAATACTGCTCCTGATGAGTCCTTTAAATTTGTATCTTCTCCATTTAACGCATAATGAGTTACTGCTCTATATAATTCTAATTGATTTTCTTTAGGCATTTTTTCTATAGATTCAAAAAATGTTCTGTAAAATACAAATTTTGTTTTTCTCTTTTTTTGTTTTTTAAAATTCATTTTTTCATTCCTCCTATTTAGTATTTTTCTTTTTCTTTAATTTTTGTTGTTTCCAAAATGCTCTTTTTTCTGCATTTGTATATAACTTCATTTCATGTTGTGAAGTTCCTACAAGATAAGCATTTGGCTTAATTTTCATTCTATCTATATCCATCATTTTCACGTCTTGTAAAACTGCTTTTTTTCGCTTATGAACATCTTTTTTGTTACTTATCCTGGTATCAACAATTACTGTTCCACCTTTTTTTAGTTTTGCAATTTTTATATTATCTTTTACCAAAAAGTTATATATTCTACCATCTTTTGAAAATTTAACTTTTGCAACAATTTGTTTATTCATTTATTTTTTCCTCCTAGTAATTTATTAAATCTTGTTTTTTAAATGATGTTAGACATTTAGTTCTAGTATCTCTATAATTAGCAAAATTAGGATATACTTTAACAAGTTTAAAATGCTTAAATTTTTTTGGATAATTGAAATTGTCAAAATTAAAGTATTTATCATCTTTTTCTTTTCCTGTACTTCTATTAAATTTTTTTCGTGTTGTATTTTTTTCAATTTTAGAAACTCGTACTAAATCATAGATTTTAATGCTAATAGAAATTCCTGTTTCATCTTTTATTTTACTTAATTTTGCAACATCTATAAGCTTATTCTTTAATCCTCTATAACTTGAATTTAGATCTTCATGTTTTTCTTTAAAAAGTCCTTGAAGTGCTTTTACATTAAGCTTCGTATTGTGTTTAATTAAATTTTGTAATAGTAAATTTTCGCCTACAGTCAATGTAATTTTCCTTGAATTTATTGCTTTTACAATATATTTTTGCAAATTATCATATATAAAACTTTCAAAATTATAGACCATAATTCTGCCTCCTTTGCTATTTATTTTAGCCAGCTATTTGCATACAGTTTATTTAAATCTGATTTACTATATTTTCTTTGACTATAATTTCCATAAGTATTCTTTGAAGTACTACTTGTCCTTTGAGTATTTTTGCTAATTGGATCTTGTTTTTCTAAAGTAATATAATCCAAAATTGCTGTATTAAAGAATGTATCAGCATTTTTAATATATTGATACTCTCTATTTATTACTTCTAAATTATAGTTTTTAACAGCTTTCTCGACTTCTTCTTTAGTTAATTTCCTTAGTCTGTAATTATTAGTTTTAAGTTTTCGACCTTTAACAGTCCAAGCTATGTAAAATTCTCTAGCCTTAGCTTTTCCGACTTTTTTAGGGTAATTCTTCCAAATTTCTTCAAACTCATTAATAGCATTATCAATTTTTTCATTCTTCTCTTTTTTCTCTTTTTTCTCTTCATTGTTATGAATTTCTATATTTTCATTTTCTTTAGAAGAGCTTTTTTTAGAAATTGAAGATATATATATATTATTATTTATATATTTATTATCTTTAGTATTTATTTGTTTCGGATTTTCCGTAAGTGGTTTTTCCGTATCTGGATTTTCCGTATCTGGTTCACTATCCACTTTCGGATTTTCCGTATCTGGTTCAAAATGAGTATTTTCAGTACTTTCACAAATTGGTTGTTCAAAAATAATATAATTCCAGTCTTTTATTATTCCTTTTTCTCTAATCGGTTCTCTTTTTAAATACCCATAATGTTCAAGTTCTTTAAGACCAGAAGTCACACTATCTCTACCATCTTTGGCTGTAGTAATTAATCCTTGAACAGAATAATCCCAATCGTCAGGTAAGGATAACATAAAAGATAATATTCCTTTCGCTTTAAAAGATAATCTTTTATCTCTAAAGTGATAATTACTCATTACTGTATAATTTTTTGTTTTTTCTACTCTAAAAACACCCATGCTTTTTTCCTCCGTATGCTATTAAATTTTATTTAAATTTTAATAAATACTAATTAAAATCTTAAAGGTCTTTAATTTAAAACACTCATTTTCCAGTAGTTTCATGTTTTAAAATATTTTCACATTTAAATTTGATAAACTTTAAAGAATCATTGTCTATAATAAAAATATTTTCTTTTCGTAAATCTTTTTTTATTTTTTTATCAATATTTTTATTAATTACTAATACAAGTTTTGAAAGCTTTAAGTCTTTAAATTCACTTTTAAAATGTTTTAAAGTTAAGTTTTCAATTTTAAAATTTTCGTTTAACATTTTAACTTTATATCTATTATTGTTTTTTTCTAAAAACAATGTATTTATAGCTGTTTTATCTTCGTAAATTTCGTAACTTAAAGATGTATAATATTCTTTCAATAGTTTTAAAGTATCTTTAACATTTAAATTAACATTTTCATTATTGATAGTTTGTATTTTTGTTTTTTCTTTAAAGTAATATGTAATGTATGTTAATATTGCAAAAGTAATTGATAATAGAATAATACTCATAACATTTAATCTAAAAAGTACGATTAATACTAAGTAAATTACAAAATATAAAATTATAAATTTATCAATTTTAAATTTTAATTTTTTATATTCTTCTATTTTGTTTAATAATCTATTTTTCATCTTTTGCCTCTTTCTGTTTTTTATAATTATCTAAAAATCTTAATTCTTCTTCTCTTTCAATTTCTCTTTCTTCGGCTGTTTTTGTTATATTTCCACCGACAATTACTAAATACATAAAAATAGTGATTAATAAGAAAAGTACTATTATAAATATTTTCATATCAGTTTTCTCCTAAATTCCAAAAATTCCAAAAAGCAATGGTGTTAATTCTTTTATTAATTCTTTTTTATCGTAATAGATTCTATCTTCGTTTTCATAGAAATCAATAATGTCCTTTTTATCTTTATTTTTCATGTAGTAATTTTGTAAAAGTAATGCTTTTCGTTTGTCTGGTACTTTTGTTATAGGAATATTGGTATTTTTATAGTTACTTGTAATATCATCTTTTAATTTTTCTTTTATATAGTTATTAAAAATGTTTGTAATATAATTAAGCTTTAGTTCTTTAAGTTTAAGTTTTTCAAGTTCTATCTCATATTCCTTAGTCGAATTACCAAGTTTTTCTTCCACTTTTATAGCATTTATATACATATTTTTTAAATTACTTATATTATTTCTTTTAAATGAGTATGTTTCTAAAATTTCATTTGTTTCTTTTTTCATATCATTAAGCTCTTGTATTTTTGCTTCTTTTATAGAATTATTTAAGGACAAATTAATTTCTTGTTTAATAGTTTCTATTATTTTATTTTGTAAATCTAAAAAATTATCTTTTATTTCTTTATCAAGATATTGTTTAGCTTCACCTGTTAGATTCATGTTTTTTCCTCCTAATTAAAATTTTTTTAATTAGCTTATTGCATTTTCAAGTTATCTAATTTTTTTATCTTGTCTAAAATTTTTTTCCATTGCTCTTTTACATCTCTTTTGTTATTATTCATCTCTTATTTCTCCTTTGAATAAATTTCATTTTCACTTACTTTTATTTGCAACTTTGCTATTGCTTTTATTAATTCGTTAAAAAAGTTATCTGTTTCTTTTACTCTTTTTAAATAAAGGTTGAGCATAAAAGCTATTGCCAACAAGTTAATTATTAAAAGTAATAATAGTAATATAGAAATCGTGTAAATCATCTTTCGTTTCTTCCTTTCTTTAATGTCTATTTCTTCTAAATAGACTAAATTTTTTCTTTTCTGGAACAGCTTGTATTTGTTTACTTGTATCAATTAAATACTGTGCGTTAGCAACACTTATTTTATTAAAGGCTTCGTCTTTTTTGTCATATCTATCTTGTAAATCTCTATTTTTAGCTTTTTCTTCTGCTAATTGTTTTTCCAAAAATTCTTTTTCTGTTTCTAATTTTGCGATTTTTACATTTTTTTCTTCTGTTTCCTGTCTTTCTTCTTCTTTTGTAGGTCTTTTAGAATTAATTATTTTATCTCTTAAATAATTTACTCCTTCTATTGTAATAAACTTATTGCCATTTTCATCTTCTCTTGCATATCCTAATTTTTTCAATTCTGGTATTTTTCTGTATAAGTTTTGTACTGTTTGTCCTATTGCATTAGCTGTTTCTTTAATTGTAAATTCGTTTTCCATAGTATCTCTTTCCTCCTTTTATTTTAATAAATCTTCTATTGTTACTCCTAAAAGTTTGGCTATAGACTGTAATGTATAAACACCTGGATTTGCTGATCTATTCTCTTCTATTCTTGAAATTTTCATGTTTGCACATTTAATTTTATTTCTTTCTGTTGTACCTGCCATTTGTCTTGCCAAGTCATTTCTACTTAAATGTTTTTCTTTTCTAAGTCTGATTACATTTTCGCCAATACTCACTACTTTCACCTTCTTTCACTTATGTTACTAATTCTTGCACAACAAAAAAACAACTTAAACTTCTCTTGATTTAAGTTGCTTGTTATATATTTGTTAATGATAATGTTGTATGGATTTTATTTTTAGAATTAAAATTTAGAATTAAAAAATTTTCTTGAATCTAATTGTATTCTTCCGTGCCTTAGGGAGATTTTTTTATTTCTACCTAAGATTTCGATTAATTACGCAACAGCCCTGTTTTGTGCAATGTTATATATTCATTTTTCAATGTCCAATATTGTATATTTACTACCCTCCCTCTTTCTCTTTTAAAAATTATATTTACTTTAGTACACACATATATATATACGTTTTATATTTTAACTTATTATTGTATTATGTGGATTCTGAATAGCTACTAGTGAGATATAGAAACTTATTAATAGCATAATATAAACAATAACCATCATTTTTTGTTCTTTTTTAGTACCTACCCTATTTCTTGTTATAAAATAAAAAATACTTACCATTATAATTGGAGGAATTGAATAAAAAATAGTCTACCACAAGCACATCTTATGAAAGTATTAAAAAATAAAAACATTAATAATTCCAATACAATAAAAATTTTTCTTATAATTCTATATCTTTTATTATAATTAATTTGGTTATCTTTGATACTATTTTCTTCGGTTGATGTCGTATATATTCCTTCCCTCTTTTGGTATTATACCTTCATAATTTATATTTGTCCATTTATTTATTATATATTGAAAAAAGTATTTCTCTTTTAAAAGATTTAGCCTTTATAATATAAAAAAATTACTGTATTTATAATTAAAAATTATTAATTATTATTACAAACGACTATGTTCCACTATTTTCAATACTTTCAAGACACAACGCACGAGAATCGATTCTAAGCCTTTTTTATTTAAAACCTATATAATTTTATTACTAAAAAAAGCCTATTTTTACTAATTTTACTATTTTAATTGAATTTATATATAAAATGTCATATAATATGGAAAGATTTTATATTTTTTAGGAGGATAATATGGAAAAAGTTATTTTAAAAGATCTATATAGACAAAAAGAAAAATATGCAGGTAAAGATATTTGTATCGAAGGTTGGGTTCGTACTATAAGAGATTCAAAAACATTTGGATTTATAGAATTAAATGATGGTACTTTCTTTAAAAATGTACAAGTAGTTTTTAATGATAATTTAGTAAACTTTAATGATATTTGTAAATTAACTATTAGCTCTACAATAAAAGTTGAAGGTAATTTTATATTAACAGAGAATGCTAAACAACCATTTGAAATACAAGCAACTGCAGTAGAAATAGAATGTTTATCAGATAATAGCTATCCACTTCAAAAGAAAAGACATTCATTTGAATATTTAAGAACAATTGCACATTTACGTCCAAGGAGTAATACATTTAATGCTGTATTCCGTGTTAGAAGTGCACTAGCATATGCAATACATAAATTCTTCCAAGAAAAAGGATTCGTATATGTAAATACACCTCTAATTACAGCAAGCGATGCAGAAGGTGCTGGAGAAATGTTTAATGTAAATTCATTTGATTTAAATAATTTGCCTAAAGATGATAAAGGAAATGTAGATTTTTCTCAAGACTTCTTTGGAAAGCCAGCACATCTAACAGTAAGTGGTCAATTAAATGCTGAAACATTTGCAGAAGCTTTTTGCAATGTATATACATTTGGACCAACATTCCGTGCTGAAAATTCTAACACTGTTAAGCATGCCGCAGAATTTTGGATGGTTGAACCTGAAATATGCTTTGCAGACTTAAATGACGACATGGATTTAGCTGAAGAAATGATTAAATACATCTTTAAATATGTTATAGATAATTATCCAGAAGAAATGCAATTCTTTAATAATTTTGTAGATAAAGGTCTTTTAGATAGATTAAATAATGTTATAAATTCAGATTTCGCAAGAATTAGTTATACCGATGCTGTTGCAGAATTAGAAAAACATAACGATGAATTTGAATATAAGGTTAGTTGGGGTGTTGATTTGCAAACCGAGCATGAAAGATATTTATGCGAAAAGATATTCCAAAAACCAGTATTTGTAACTGATTATCCAAAAGAAATTAAAGCATTTTATATGAAACTAAATGATGATGGAAAAACTGTTGCAGCAGCTGATTTATTAGCTCCTGGAATAGGTGAAATTATTGGTGGAAGTCAAAGAGAAGACGATTATAATAAACTATTAGCTAGAATAAAAGAATTAAATATGCCAATAGAAAATTATGACTGGTATTTAGATTTAAGAAAATATGGTAGCTGTAAACATGCAGGCTTTGGTCTTGGATTTGAAAGAGCTATTATGTATTTAACAGGAATGCAAAATATTCGTGATGTAATACCTTTTCCAAGAACACCAAATAACTGCGAATTCTAACAGAGCAAATGTTTGGTATTCGTTTAATAGTAAAGTCCCCTATCTTATTAATTTAAGATAGGGGACTTTTATGTATGTTAAATAATAGAGATTTAGAAAGCACCTGCTCCCCCGCCTCCGGCCTCCTCCACCACCGGAACCAGAGCCGGAATAACCAGTAGAAGAATTTATTGAAGTTGTAAATGAAGATGAATAGCTAGACATACACAAGACTGGGTATGTTAAATATATTTGTTCATCTGAGTATCCAGCTTTTATTAATTCTTCTTTAAATTCTTTTGCTACTTTATCTGCAATACCAAATAAGGAAGCAAATACCAAATATTCATTCCAAATACTTAACTCTATTGGGAATCTATCTTTTATTAAACTATAATCTTTTAAATATTTCCATAGTCCGAGTACTTCTTTTTGATCCTGAGCATATTTATCTGTAGGAATTTTATATAAATCATCTAATATTACTACTACAATAAATGATAAAAATACAGTAAAAACGGAAGATATAATAAATTCTATAATTCCAAGCGCTTTGTCAGGATTCATTACCAAAGTATTAAACAAAAATACTATGAATAATGTTACAATTAATATTAAGAAATTTAATATTAAACTTGTCTTAACTTTCGCATACATTTTTTTAGTATCAATTAATTTTTTTGAGCTAGCTTTAGAAATTTGTTGAACTAATTTGCTATTCTTAGATATTTCTTTAAAGCGTGTATTTAATTCTACTGTTTTTTCTGTATAATTTGAAACATTAAAATCTGCAGATATTTGATCTGAAAAAATTAATGACAGTATTTGGTTTTCATATGGATACAATTTAGTAAAATCTGTATTTTTATTAATAGAAACATTATATTCATAATCAGATTGTTTCTTTTTATTAGCATCTATTTTTGTTTCCATATTTAATATTTTTCTATTTGTTAAGTCTAATATTGTTGCAATAATTAAATTAGAACTTAAAGCATCGGTTATCTTTGATGGTAATAAAGCCTGATATTCTAATAAATTTAAACGTTTAGGTATATCTCTAAAATAGTTTGCATTTTTTACAGTTGTTCTAAATTTTTTACTTTTTATAATTCCATACGTTAAGAAAATTATACATAAACCAACTAATAATACTCCTAAAATAATATTAATCGTTATATGTGTAAAATATCTAGTATTTCCTAAAGACATATTATTTTCAATTTTATATAAACTGTTAAAATCATAATCATTATTATATTTTTTTGTACAATTCATTAGTACAGTATTAGGAAAAACTATTCTAGCATCAACAGGCTTACCTGATAGAATATTCTTAATATTAAAACTAATACAATTTGATGACGAATCTAAGATAACTTGTATATTTTCTAATTTTGTAGCATATGTATGAGGATAATATTTTACATCATCCATATTTATAGATATTGGCAAGTAAATATCTAAATTAAACTCATCGACATCAGTTTCTATTCCATTTCCTATAAAATTATAATATATTTCACTCATATCATTATACTGAACAACCGCGTCTGTTATATCATATGAATAGTGCACAGTTTGAAAATTATTTGAAGATATTGGAGAATAAACCATTATATCATAGCCTTCTGTTCTATCAGCATTTACTGTATCTACAGTATAAACACCACTATCGCCTTTCTCGGCATCAGATGATTTTGTAAAATTTGTTGTTATATTAGCTGCATTTGTAACAGCGACAGTTAAATTTTCAATTCCAGTTGCTTGATATCTAGCAGAATTCGGTTCCATTGTATCTTTATTAGTTTTATAATAATATCTTAAATCTCGAGTTAAACCATTTGCACTACTAGAAAAATAATAAGTGATAGACTCATCTATATGAATAGTTCCATCTTCTTGAATATAAGCATCCATATCATAATTGGTAATATCATAAGATGGCCCATCTGCTAATACATTGTTAGGTATTAATGCTATAACTACCAAAATAATAGTTATAATTAGTATCTTTAATTTCTTTATATGCTCCATATAAAAGCACCTCATCCACAATTATTTAAATCTTCTTAAATATAGATCTATTTTATCTAGAAACTCTGCATTATTCTTTGTTTGTACCATTTGAGAAATAATATTTTCTGTAACATCAGCTACAGGTAAATTATTTAAAGCCTTACGCAATGCGTAAACAGTCTCCATTTCCTTAGGAGTAAGAAGTAAATCTTCTCTTCTTGTACCAGATTTATTAATATCAATTGCAGGGAAAATACGTTTTTCTGATAACTTTCTATCTAAGTGTACTTCCATGTTACCAGTACCCTTAAATTCTTCGAATATTACATCATCCATTCTACTTCCAGTTTCTATTAAAGCTGAAGCAAGTATAGTTAAACTTCCGCCATTTTCTATATTTCTTGCAGCACCGAAAAATTTCTTAGGTTTATGTAATGCATTTGGATCAAGACCTCCAGATAAAGTTCTACCAGATGAAGGAATAACTAAATTATACGCTCTAGCAAGTCTTGTAATACTATCTAGTAGAATAACAACATCTTTGCCTTGTTCTACTAGTCTTTTAGATCTCTCTATTACCATTTCTGCCACTTTTACATGATGTTCTGGTAATTCATCGAATGTTGAATATATTACATCACCATTAATAGAACGTTTCATATCTGTAACTTCTTCTGGTCTTTCATCTATTAGCAATACGATTAATTCAATTTCTGGATTATTTTTCGTAATGCTATTAGCGAATTTTTTAATTAAAGTTGTTTTCCCAACCTTTGGAGGTGCCACAATCATTCCTCTTTGGCCTTTGCCTATTGGACTAATTAAATCTATCATTCTCATTGCATATTCATTTGGCTCAGTCTCTAATTTTATTCTTTCGGTCGGATAAATAGGTATTAAATCGTCAAATTTCTTTCTTCTGTATGCTTTTTCTGGCGCCTCACCATTTACTTCCCCAACGAAAATTAAAGATGGAAATCTCTCCCCTTCTTTTGCCATTCTGGAAATTCCCTTTATATGATCACCTGTGTCTAATTTAAATCTTCTTATTTGTACTGGTGAAATATATACATCATCTGGTGTAGAAAGATAATTTTCACCTCTTAAAAAGCCATATCCATCAGGTAATACTTCTAATATTCCTTCTGCGATTTTGTCATCACTATTAGTAATTTTATATGTTGTATTACAGTCTGTTACAACACTTTCATTATTTTCATTTTTATCTTCATTATTAGTTGTATCATTTTCTTTTAATAAGTCAATTAATTCACTTTTTTTATATTTTGAATATCCTTTTATATTTTTGTTTTTTGCAAGCTCTCTTAATTCACTTAGACTATAATCTTCTAAGTTCATAAAATCCCTCCTATATTTAATTAAGCTAATTACATGAGAAATAATATTCTAGATTAAAAGTTTGATAAAAAGAAATAGAAAAATAAATGGATAAAAGAAGTATATATCTGTTATTAAATAAGAATACGAAAATAAATAAGTTTAATAACAGATATATAAGTATAAAGTCTTTAGAATCCTATTATTAATATTTTAAATTTTATTTATTAGCATCAACATAAACTCTTTCGTTAGGTAAATACATGTCTAATTTATCCCTAGCGATTTGTTCTATGTACTCATCAGAATTAATGTTTGCTTCCATGTCTGCTAATTCATTTTTATATTCTTGTTGGTCTTGAATTTGTGAAGAAACATAATCTTGCTCTGTTTGATATGAATTTAATGTTGTTTGTTGTTTAATAAGAACATAAATAAAATAAGATAGTATAATTAAAATTATAATAACTTTTAATATTTTTTTATTTCTAAGAATTCTTTTCATAAGTATATTTTCTCTCCTATAATCAATTCTTTTTTATTATACATTATAATTATTTTTTTGTATAGTTTTTTTTGATTTATTTTTACAATTTTTTAGACAATTAGTTATAAAAACACAAATTTTCTTAAATAACGATGTAAAAAAGTCTAATAATATTTTTACAGGTGTAAGAATTTTTAATAATATGCTATTTACTAACTTTGTAAATAGCATTATATATATAACTATGCCTAATAATATTCCAATAAAAAGATATGCTCTTAATTCTCCATCATTAAACTTAAATATAGCTGTAATTATTAAAAATCCTGATATTAGCCAAAATAAAATATCTTCTATATATGTAATAAAATTATTTGTTTTAAATTTTTTCCTTAAAATTCTAAATATATCAAATATAAAACTAATAATTAAACCTAAAATAATAAATACAAAAAAATTATATAGTTGTAACATACAAAACCCCTAGATTATCTAAATATTTTACTAAAGATATTTTCACCTTTCTTTTCCTCTGTATCTTGGCTGTATCCTATATTTGATATATTTCCTTCTATTTTTACTTCACTTTCATCTATGTTTAATTTGTTTATTTTTAATTCCGAACCTTTTATTGTAAGCATACCTAAATCTGTTGAAAGAATAACTACTTGATCGTCAAAACTTAAAATATCATTTATCCCTGTTACATTTAATTTTTCTCTATTTTCTAAAACAACATTTTGCATAACATTAATATTATTTTGCTTTCTTTCCTCTACCATAACTCGTACCTCCTTAAATATATATATTCAAGACATGTATAAATTATTACTATAAACAAAATAAAACTGGAAATAGTACTAAACTATTTCCAGTTTACATTAATTATTTGTCTTATCTTGATCCTGTTGTTTTAATTTTAAATAGCCAAGTTCTTCCCATCTGTTATATGCCAAATTTAATTTAAATAGCAATTTAGGTTTAGCTCCTGCTCTGTTTTTATCTACAACACAAGCATAATATCTTACGTCCGGATCATCATATTTTACTAAGTCATAACATTTTTCATCCATTTCTTCTATTGAATATTCGTAATCTTTATAATTTTCATGATTGATTTGCTTTACCAAACATAATGTATCCAACACTTCTTTTACAGTTCTACTAGCTTGTAAGTCATTGATTGTTAAATTTATTGGCCAAGTTGCTGTTTCTGTTAATTGTAATGTTGAAAAAATAAACATATTAAAATTTTGTGCTAGGTTAGAAAGAATAGTTGCGGTTTTCTTTACCTCTTCCCCATTTCCTATGTGTTCAGTATCAGTTTTTAATGTATCATAAAATATATATTCAATATGTTTCATATAATAGTAATTCATTATAACTTTTTGCAATTCGTCATTAGTATGATCTGTTATATTAATAAAATAAATTGAATTATAAATTTCTTTGTTTATCCAATCTGTAACAGTAATAGTGTCTCTAAATTCTTTAGAAATTTTAGCTAGCCTTTTTACAAAATCAGCTCTAGATTCTCCTTCTTCTTGTAAAATAAAACCATCTTCATCAGTCTTTACATCCGAACCTTCATCTGCTCTAAATTTAAATTCTAGTAGTTCTCCTTCTGTTTTATGTAATTTTTTACCATGAATTTTTTGGATTTCTGGATCATTTATAATTGTTGTCATTAAACATAATTTCATTTTTTCTTCTGACATTTCGTTTGAAATTATTAAAACTCTTTTTTTATGTACTAATGATAAATTTGCAACTAGATTGATTGTAAATCTACTCTTACCAGAGTTAGAAGGCATTGCAACAGCCATTGTTTCACCTTTTCTTAATCCTTTAAACTCTTTTGTTAAACGTTCAAATGGTAATGGAATTCCTGTAGTTAAGTTGTTTTCCCCTGTTTCTAGGAATTCTGTAAGACCTTTATTTAGTACAGCTCTTTTAAATTTTTCTGTGGCAGTAACTTGTTCAACCGCACTTTCTACTTCTTCTACTGACATTTGATCATATAATTCGTAATTTCTAATTTCAACAACTTTTTCTTGAACACTTTTGATTGGTATTTTTAAATACCAATTTCTTAAAATAAATAATTTTTTTAAATCTATATATACTTTTTCCATAGTAACTGTTCTTTGTAATTTTATACGAGTTACTAATTGCTTCTTTAATTCATATACTTCTTTTGTTGTTTTTGCAAAGTTAAATTTTCTTTTTACTGCTTCTGGTGCATATTTTTCGCCTTCTGTAAAGATAACACTTTTATATAAGTTTAGCATTCTTTCATCTTGGAAGCATACTTCATCATATAAAAAATTATAGCTTACTATATATCTTGGATCATAAAGTAGTAGACCAATATAGTCTTCTTCTAAGTCTAAATCTAGTAATTCTTTTGGAAATCTTTCTACTTCATCTTCTTTTATTTGTTCTGCTTCGAATTTTTTCTTTTCTGTTTCTAAGGCATCTCGTTCATCTTTTTCCTTTTTTGTTTGTCTTTTTTTTAGTTCTTTCTTCTTATTTTGCAAAGCGACATTTAATTCTTTTATACCGTCAAGAGCTTTTTTTAAGTCATTTTTGCCAATTGCATCTTTGATTTCTTGAATTTTACCAGCATTGTCTTTTGTTACTGGTATATGATTTAATAAATCATATAATTGTGTTACATTGCTATCAGTTGTTCCCATTTTTTTACTCCCTTTTCCTATAATTTTAATTTATTATATCAATAAAGAAAATTTTTTTAAAGGCTTTTTTATAAAATTCTAATCAGGATTTAGGGACATTCCTTGTTTTCCATATAATAGGAAAATGCGGGGATTACCCCCGCTTGTTTCCTGGAAGATATTCAGAGATTTGTGCATAAAATCTGATTCTTCGTAAGACTTCTTCGTCTTCCTCAGAAACCAGAACAGTCCGCTCAATACCGAGCTTTTTTTCTTGCTTTTTAAGGTGTTTGAATTCCTCAATAGCAAGAATCAATGCTGGTACTCCTACCGAGTTTGCATAATCCTTCAGTTTTTCCATCTGCGCTTTTGACTCTTTCAAGAAAAGCCGGGAAATCTGTACAATTTCCTGCAGTGACGGATCATAGGGCAAATATTCCTCTTTTGCCAGTTTTTTTAGTTCGCGATGCAGTAAGTTAATGAAATTTCTAGGATTTCCATACCTATCGCGAATAATTCTAAATTCGTTTGGAAAATTGCTATCTTCCAAGATTTCAGATTCACGGACTTCTTTGTCATTTGCATACACTGCCTCCTCACAGAAATCCTCGACTAGTTTAAGATGAGCTGACAATATTTTCCGGCATAAAGCTTCCACCTCTGTCATTACATTTTCCTCCTTTTTTCAACTTTCTTTTGTATCACTCTTAATTATACCATAAAACACGTATTTTGACTAGTTTTAATAAAAACAAATGCTATTGTATTAGTTTATAATATATGATATAGATATAATAAGTTTTATAGAGGAGGTGTGATTTATGCAAGATAATAATTTTAAATTTTGGGCTCCAAATAAATATAAAAATTATACACAATTAATGGTTGTTTTTCTAATAATTGTTTTTATTGCTTTAATATTTATGTTTATAAATGTAGATATTGGAGCTTTACTTCTTATGATAGCATTAATTTATGGCATTTTATGTTGTCCTCTAATTATATTTGTGATGTTTATGATTAGAAGAAAAACAATATTATTTGAGCGTGGAGTTTATGTGTTTGATAAAAAATTATATGTTGTAATGTTTACCAATCCGAACTTTAATAATGTTGAAAGTAATAAGATTTATTTTAGTGGTATAAGTGGCATGGAAGAAATTTTGAATTTGTCTGAATTACCACTTGTATATGAAATTACTACGGTAAAAGAAGTAAATAAAATTAACAATAAAAAATATAAAATTACATTGGATTATTTAATTCTTAATAATAATTCTATTCAGACAGCAACAACTATGCTAGAAAATAGATATGATAATTTTGAAGACTTAATAAATTGTTTTATTAACTTAAGCAAAAATAAAGAAGAAGCCTAGATAAGCTTCTTCTTTATTTTTACATATCAACTTTAATATTGTCTCCTTCGATTTTTCTGTCTTCTAATTCAAATAATTCTCCTTCTTTAAAATTAAATATTTTGCCAATAATATTAGAAGGAAAAACATTTAATTTTGTATTATATTTAGTAGTATCATTGTTATAAATTCTTCTGGCAGCTTGTAATTCGCTTTCAACTTTTATAAGACTTTTTTGCAATTTTAAAAATTGTTCACTAGCTTTTAAATCTGGATAATTTTCAACTACTAATATTAAATTATTATATTGTTCATTTAATTTATTCAATGCATCTTTGTCCTTATTTTGATTATAAGCAGTTCTATATTCTGTTATTTTAGTTAAAACATCTTGTTCATAATCAGCATAACCTTTCGTTACTTCTACTAAATTTGGTATTAAATCAAATCTCTTTTTTAAATAAACATCTATAACACTATAAGAGTTTTTCATTTGTTTTTTTAGTGTTACAAATTTATTATATGTGATAATAACATATAATACTATAATAACTAATATTACTATTAATGCTATTGTCATTATATTCCTCCCCTATTCTATTGTTCATAATTATATTTAGTATAAAACTTTTTATAAAAATTGTCAAAAAATTTACATACTATATTAAGTTATGATAGAATATCTTAAATAGGAGGAATTACAAATGATATTTTTAGAGATTTTAATCGTAGTAATGGTTGGTTTTTTAGTATACAAATTTATTTTAATGCCAAATTTTTCTACTAAAAAGGTAGATATAGCCCAGACACCTAAAGAATTTGGAGAATTATATAACAAATTTAATGAACTTGATTTTTTAGATATAACTATTAGTAAAAAAAAGCTGATGATTTTTAGTATTATTGGTATAATCAGTTTCATGGCATTCTTATTTACTTTTATTTTTACATATTTAAATTCTTTTAATATGGCTTTTGCTATAATTCCATTAATTGCATTAGCTGTAACAGTAATATTATTTTTACTAGAATTTAAAAAATTTAAAGTGAAATATTCAAATGTTATAAAAAGATTTCTACAATTAATAGATCCTAGCTTAACTTATAATAATACATCATATGTAGATGAAGAAAATTATTATCAAACTGCTTGTTTTGATAATTTACAACTTAGTAGCTTAATAACAAAAGATACAATAAGTGGTGCTACTAAAGATAATTATAAGTTTTATGCTTCTAATATTTCAGCAACATCCACAGATGAAAATGTATTTAACGGAATTTTTTCTACAGTTATTTTAGATAAAACAATTCCATCATACACTAAAATAAATACCGAAAACTTAGAGCATAATACTACATATGCGTTAGGAACAACTAATTCATTATTAAAATATATAGAAATGGATAATGCAAATTTTAATAAAGTTTTACATGTATATTCAAATGACAGAATAAATGCAACAGAAATATTAACATCAGATATGTTAGATTATTTATCAGAATTTTATAATAAATATCATGTTAATTTCCAAATTGTATTTACAGGAAATTATGTATATTCAAGATTCTATATTGATCAATTATTTACACCATCTTTTATAGGTAATTTGTTTAATAAAAATAATTTTGCATTATGCTATATTATAATAACATTCATTTTAGATATAATAGATAAACTTTCAAATAATATGTCAAACTTTGAAGAATAACATAAGGAGGAACAAATGATTTCACGTGATATGAACCCCGAATATCTAAATTCTTTTTTAGACTATTCTGTAACAATTTTAAATAAATCACCAAACACAATAAAAGAATATAATTATGACTTAGCAACGTTCTTGAAATTTATTATGGTTCATTTTCATCTTACAAATGCTAAAGATTTTAAAGATATTAACATAAGCAATTTATCTCTTGATGTAATAAAAAAGATAGAATTAAATGATATTCATGCTTTTCTTGCATATTTAACAACTACATATCATAGTAAAGCCGCTACTCGTGCAAGAAAAGTTAGTAGTATTAGAGTATTTTTTAATTATTTATCACAAAAAGCCAATTTGATAGAAAAAAACCCTGCACAAAATTTAGAAACTCCAAAGATAGAAAAACGTATGCCTAAATATTTAACTCTTGATGATAGTAAAAAATTATTAACTGTTACAAGTGATGAAGAACGTAATAAAGAAAGAGATTATGCAATTATAACTTTATTTTTAAACTGTGGGCTTCGTTTGTCCGAATTAGTTGGTATAAATATAAATGATATTTCATTTGATGATGCTAAAATGACTGTAATAGGTAAAGGTAATAAAGAGAGAACAATCTATTTAAATAAAGCTTGTCTAAAAGCTATTAATGACTATTTAGAAGTTAGACCTAAGATTGGTATAAAGCCGGATTCAGTTAAAGCATTGTTTCTAAGTGAGAGAAAGGAACGAATTAGTAAAAGAACAGTTCAATATGTAGTTGATAAAGAATTAAGACGTGCAGGTTTAGACACAAAAAAATATTCTACCCATAAATTAAGACATACTGCAGCAACACTTATGTATCAGTATGGAAATGTTGATATAAGAGCTCTTCAAGAGCTTTTAGGACATGAAAGTATTTCTACAACAGAAATTTATACTCATGTTGCTAATGAACAAGTTAGAAATGCAGTTGATGTAAATCCGCTTTCGGATTATTCAGCAGATAAATAAAGCAAAAGTCACTAACTGTAACACTGGTCAGTGACTTTTAATGTGAAACCAGATTTTTCTATAATATCAATTGCTTACCCTATTACTGGTTGTATCTGTTTGTTTTCTAATGCTCCTTTTATGGTAGGTATTAAATAATCAAATTTGAACACTATAGATGTAGGTTTGGTAATAGGATTATCTTGTGTAAATGGCACAAAGTAATAATTTTTCCTATTCAGTAATTTTCCTATGTTTTCAGCAGAACCTGAAAGTCCATCATTTGTTGAAATGCCTATTACCAGAGGTCGCTGATTACGTAAATGCGATTTTATTGCCATAACAGCAGGCGTATCAATTATTGAATTTGCAAGTTTAGCAATGGTATTGCCAGAACAAGGTGCTACAACCATAATATCAGTTAATCCTTTTGGTCCTATAGGCTCTGCTCCCTGTATTGTATGAATTATTTTATTTTCTGTAATACCTTCTATTTCTTCTATAAAATCTTTAGCATTTCCAAATTTAGTGTCTAAATTATAGCTATTATATGACATTATGGGTAGTATATTTGCTCCTAATTCTTTAAGCTCTTTTATTTTAGGGATTACTTTTTTAAATGTGCAAAAAGATCCAGTTAAAGTAAACCCTATATTAATATCTTTTAATTCCATACTCTTCCCCCTTTCATATTATCTTTATATATAATATGAAATTATGTTAATTATGGTATGATAAATTTTATATAAAAACAAAGTAGGAATTAATTCTCGTCCTCCACGTGGACGCTGTTCCTTGGGAAGCGAACAGCCTTTCTTTTCCAGCAAAATACATCAGTTTTCCTATCAATAGCTTCAGTTTCAACAACACTCCTAATTTTTAATATTAAGGAATCTGATAGACCAGTGTAAAAATCATCTATTGGATATATTGATGTATATCCTTTGCAGAGATGTTTAAATAAAATCTTATTTGTATCTTATGCTTAGTCCATCTTAATTTATTAGAACTCATTCAGCAATAATGCTTTTTAATTTATTGGCTTTATGTAAATAAAATGAACTTTAAGGATAATCCCTAAAGTTCAAAATCAATTATTTTATTAATTCTAGTGTTTGTTTTGCTATCATTAGTTCTTCATCTGTTGGAACTACATATACTTTAATTTTAGAATCATCTGAAGAAATTAATCTTTCTTCACCTTTTACATCATTTCTCTCGTCATCTATCTCTACACCTAAGAATTTTAAATTTTCGCAAATTCCTTTTCTAATATTCTTTTGGTTTTCTCCGATTCCTGCAGTAAATAGCATAACATCAAATCCATTCATTGCAACAGCACATTTTGCTATTTGAGCAGCAATTAAATAATTGTGTATTTTTATTGCAAGTGCAGCTTGCTCATTTCCTTCTGCGGCTGCAGCCTCCATATCTCTACAGTCTTGTGTAACTCCTGATAATGCTAAAATTCCAGATTCTTTATTTAATATATGTTCCATTTCGTCAGGTGTTAAACCTTCTTTTCTCATAATAAAAGTAACAATTGATGGATCAATATCACCAGAACGTGTTCCCATTGGAATTCCAGCAAGTGGTGTAAGTCCCATACTTGTTTCTACAGATTTACCATCTTGAACTGCACATATACTTCCACCTTGACCTAAATGACAAGATATAATTCTTAAGTCTTCAATTGGTTTTCCTTCTAATTCAGCTACACGGTTAGCAACATATTGATGTGAAGTTCCATGTGCACCGTATTTTCTAATACCATATTTTTCATAATATCTTTTTGGTATTGCATATATATAATGTTCTTTTGGCATTGTTTGGTGAAATGCTGTATCAAATACAGCTACCATTGGTTTTCCATTCATTAATTTTTGTGCAGCTCTTATTCCCATAATTGCAGCTGGATTATGAAGTGGTGCTAAACTTATACATTCTTCAATTCCCTTTATAACTTCTTCTGTAACTATTACAGGTTTGTTGAACTTCTCACCGCCATGAACTATTCTATGTCCTGTAGCATTTATTTCTTCTAATGAATCAATTACTTTATATTCTGGATTTAGTAATTGTTCTAAAGAAAATTCTAGTGCTTCTTCATGATTGCATACAGGTTTTTCTAATCTATATTTTTCACCATTTACTTTATGTGTTAAGAAAGAATTGGGTTGACCTATTCTTTCAAAAGTTCCTTTTGCCATTACTTTTTCAGAAGCCATATCTATTAATTGATATTTTAATGATGAGCTTCCACAATTAATTACTAAAATTTTCATATTAAACCTCCAACAAATTTATTTATCTTGCTCTTGTGCTTGTACTGCAGTAATAGCTACAACACCTTCTATATCTTTGCTACTGCATCCTCTTGATAAATCATTAACTGGTTTTGCAATACCTTGACATAGTGGTCCATATGCTTCTGCTTTTGCAAGCCTTTGAACTAGCTTATAGCCAATATTTCCAGCATTTAAATCTGGGAAAATTAAAATATTTGCTTCTCCCTTCAATGGACTTCCTTTAGCCTTATATTCTGCAACTTCTGGAATTATTGCAGCATCTAATTGTAATTCACCATCTACTAATAATTCTGGTGCTTTTTCTTTTACTAAATTAGTTGCATTAATTACTTTATCTGTTAATTCTGATTTTGCGCTACCATGTGAAGAATAAGAAAGCATTGCTATTTTAGGTGTTTTACCTGTTAATAGTTCAAAACTTTTACTAGATGATATTGCTATTTCAGATAAAGCATCACTATCTGGATTTTCGTTTAAACCACTATCTGAAAATAAGAAAACACCATTTTCTCCATATGTACAATTAGGTACAATCATCATAAAAAAAGCAGATACTAATTTAGTGCCAGGTGCTGTTTTTAATATTTGAAGTGCTGGTCTTAAAGTATCTGATGTAGAATGAACAGCTCCAGAAACTAGTCCATCTGCATAACCTTGTTTAACCATCATCATTCCAAAATAAATATTATCTAACATAAATTCTTTTGATTTTTCTATTGTCATTCCTTTATGTTTTCTTAATTCATAGAATTGTTCTACAAATTCATTATAATTTTCAGAATTATTAGGGTCTACAATTTCTGCTTCTTCTATGTTATCTAGACTAAGTTCTTTTGCTCTTTTTAATATTTTATTTCTATTTCCTATTAATATTATTTCTGCAAATTTTTGTTTTAATACTTCTAATGTAGCTTTTAATGTTCTATCATCGTCTGATTCTGGAAGTATTATTTTTTTTATATCTTTTTTTGCTCTATTTTTAATTTCATCTATAAAAGCCATTTTAATCCTCCTTTTTGTTTTGTTGGCTAAGAATTATCGCCTCTTCAATTATATATTAGTATTTTTTTATTGGCAAGCTAAAATATATTAATTTATAAACTTTACTTCATTATTATTTGAATCAGTAATCTTAAATAGTTCTAAAGTATTTCCACCGCCAATTATTAACTGCTTTATTAATATATTCCATCTCCTTATAAAGATTGTTCTGAATCGTCTAGTTTCCTTTTTCTTTCTGTAATAGCTCTTCTTAGTAGTTTTACTCCATTTTCTGTTCCTCTAACTCCTAATCTTAATCCTTCTTCTTGTAAGTCTGGGATTTTCTCTATATCTACATTTAAAAATCTGTTATGTTTATTAGAATATAAAAATACAGTAGGATCTTGCTCTCTTATGAATATACAACTTGTATATTCTTCTTGACTCACTTTACAAGGAAAAATATAGAGCTTTTTCCAAATTTCATTTTCTGCTAAACTTGTTAGCATTTTATAATAAAAAGAATATTGTTGCATATATCCCATATTAGCTGAAATATTAATTATATTCTCGTTGCCTATAAATTTTGTTACTTTATCTTTTAATGGTAAACCAGATAAATCTGCAATAATTGAGCTTATAACTTCATCTGTATATTCTCCAGTTTCGCTTGTATATCCGATGTTCCTATCTGCTCTTTCTAATTCTTCTGTGGGAACCTCAGTTAATAAAACATATTCATCATCTGTTGTACCAAAATGTCTTGTTCTCCTACCAGTTTGTATAAACTCTAAATCAGCCTGTAGATCAAGCTTTATCCTATCACCATTTTTTAGTGTAAGAATATTAAACACATGTTCTAATTCTTTTGGTTCATGTGTAACTGTACAACTATATCCTAATTCCTTAAAAATATATTCACATTGTCTAGCTAACGAATAACATATAATTTCTCTATCTTCAAGTCTATCTTCAACTCCAGTTCCCTTTTTAGCTAGTCTATATATTTGCTTTTGAGTCGCTGTATTTCCGAAATAGTATCTTACATCAAAAGTTTTGTTTTTTCCGATCTCTATATAAATTTTTCTAATAAAACTTAACTCATCTAATTCTTGGTATTCTGGATTTGTTTGAAATTCATGTAATAGTTCTTTTACTTTCAATATTTTAACCTTCTATCATTTTTAATATTTCTTCTTTTAATTCTCTTACAATATTTTCTTGAGGAATCTTTCTAATTATTTTTCCTTTTTTAAATAATAAACCTTCTTTTATTCCACCAGCAATACCTATATCTGCATTACTGGCTTCTCCTGGTCCATTTACTGCACATCCCATAACAGCAACAGTTATATCACTATTTATAGTTTGTAAAAATTCTTCTACTTCTTTTGCTATTGGTATTAAATCTATTTGTGTTCTACCACAAGTAGGACATGAAACTAATGTTGGAACATTATTATACAAATTACAATCTTTTAATATTTCTTTTACAACCTTAATTTCTTCTATAGGATTATCTGATAAAGAAACTCTAATTGTATCACCTATTCCCTCTCTTAATAAAGCTCCAAGCCCAATACTTGATTTTATAGTTCCACTAAATGCTGTTCCAGCCTCTGTTATTCCTAAATGTAATGGATATTTAAAAGTTTTAGCTGCCTCTTCATAGCTTTCTATACATAAATCTAAATTAGAAGCTTTTAAAGATATTGCTATATTATAAAAATCCAAGTCCTCTAATATTTTTACATGCCTTTTTGCACTTTCTACCATTGCTTTAGCTGTTGGCTTACCACCATACTTTGCTAACAAATCTTTTTCCAAAGATCCTGCATTAACGCCTATTCTTATAGGAACATTATATTCCTTGCATTTGTCTACAACTGCTTTTACTTTTTCTTTACCACCAATATTACCTGGATTAATTCTCACCTTGTCTACTCCAGCTTCTATAGCACATATTGCAATTTTATAGTCAAAATGAATATCTGCTACTATTGGTATATGTATTTGTTCTTTTATACCTTTAATTGCTTTTGCATCTTCCATATCTAAACATGCAACGCGTATTATCTCGCAACCAGCTTTCTCTAGTTCTAATATTTGTTTAACAGTTGAAGCTACATCTTTTGTTTTAGTATTTGTCATAGATTGAATACTTACTTTGTTTTGACCTCCTATTTGGACATTTGCTACTTTTATAGGTCTGGTTTCAGTTCTTTTATACATAACATCCTCCATTATTTTTTTGTTAATTTAGCTATTAAAGCTTTTATTTTTATTCCTTTTTCTGAGAACATTTTTTCATGTTCTGTTTGGATGTCTTCCCAATCAGTCTCAGAATGTAAATCATATGTTAGTTTTATAATTTCGAACCCACTTTCTTTAAAATAGTTTATGCTAGATTCAAATAAATCATCATCATCTGTTTTAAAATGTATTTCTCCACCTGCTATTAAAAATTCCTTATACTTTTCCAATTGTCTTGTATGTGTTAATCTTTTCTTTCTATGTTTTCCTCTAGGCCAAGGATTACAAAAACTAATATAAATTCTTTCTATATTATCATTATTATTCATTGTTAATAAAATTCGTTCTATATCAAATCTAGTAAGAATAACATTGTCTGGCTCTTTATGGCTAGCTTCAAATTCTTGTTCTACATTTCTTTTAGCTAGTCCAAGCATAGCATCTACTAAATCTATTGCAATATAATTTATGTCTGGGTTTTGTAATGCTATTTGTGATATAAAATTACCTTTACCACATCCAAGTTCTAAATGTATTGGATTATTTGTATTTTTAAAAGCTGTTTTCCATTTTCCTTTATAATCTTCTGGATTATCTATATAAAATTTGCAAGCTTCTAATTCTGGTCTTGCCCATGGCTTAAATCTAATTCTCATTTTATTCCTCCAATCGGGATTTAGGACCAATCCGGGATCTGGGGACGTTCCTTTTTTCCCTATTATTTTGCATATCTATTATATCTAATTAAGCATAAAAAAACAACCAAAACTTAAGTTCTAGTTGCTATTGTATAGGGATAATCTCGTATTTCATATCCTCTATTATATCTTTCATTACGATAGGTGTAACATAGTTTTCTTTTAACTTATTTATAATTGAAATTACTTCAGCTTCATTTTCTGATATATCATCTATGTTTCCTACTTCTCTTGTCATTTTTGAATCTTCATTATATTGAATTTTTACTATTTCTATTCCATAGCTTTTATTCTCATAGGTTAAATAATACAGCAAACTCACCGGATGTTCTACTCCTAATTCAATCATTAACTTTGGATCAAAAAATATCCCTCCACAAAATCTTTTACTCATTTGTTTATTTCCCCTTTCCTTCTTTTCTTAAGTTAAAATGTAAATAATTTTAGCTTGTATATTCTACTGTATACCTATAACCTTATAAAAGCAAGTATTTTCGTTCGTCAATTTTTTTACTTTTTGACTTTTTTCGACAAAGCAAAAACTCATAGATTAATTACGCTAAAACATATTTAATCTATGAGTTTTATTTTTATATTTAATATTCAAATAATTTTTAATATTATACTGCTTCTGCATAATATTGAATGATTTTGTTGTTAATTTCTTTATCTGATGCATTTAAAATCTTGTTATAATTTTTTGCTTTTTTATATATTTTTATGATTTTGTTAATGCCATAAATGTTAATTAATGATAAAGTAATAAAATATGCATCACTATAAGATTTTATATTATTAATATTTAATTTTTGATACGAATAAATTGTTTTTGCGTCGTTTAATCCGAAAAGATATGTCGTAATATCTAACCAATTAGGAATATCATCAAAATTATCTGCAAGAATCATATCTGCAACAGATTTTTGTGCTATTTTCAAGATATCACTATATGAATGAACATTTCCTGGATTTAAAGGTGTTACTAATTTTAAGTTTCCATCTTCACCTTCTAATGCTACTTCCCATTCTTCTCTTTTTTCGCCAAACACTTCGTTATGTAATTCTTCTACACTATTATATAAGTAGATTATAATTTTTCTGTCATAATTTTTTAGTTTAAATAAACTTGTGATAGTCTCGTAAGCAATTAGTACTTGGTTCATAAGTTCGAGCACACACGGCTCATTCTCGTCACTATATTGAATTTGGATATTACCATCATCAAATTTCTTCATTTATATAAATCACTCCTTAATTTCTTAGTACATTTATATTATATATTATTTTAGCTTGTGTGTCTACTTTTAATAATATAAAACCTTAAGAAGTTTACTGCATTACTTCTAAGGCTATACATTTTATGTTAATTATGGTATAATTTTAATGTATTTAAGCATTTTTGCTTATACGAGTAACAAGTTGTAAGTTTATTAACACACCAAAAAGGAGGATACTACATGTTTAGAAAAAAGTATAACCCGTTTTTTGCACGGATGGAAGACGAAGTAGACAATGTCATAAAAAGCAAATACTTCCGCTCGCCTTGCAACCTGGAGCTTATCCCAATGATTCAAGAATTGTACACAAAAATCATTACAACTGAAATTGACTGGGATGGCAGCTCTCCTTGTTGCCACCTTGAAAATTTGCTAAAAATTGCCAACTATGTGGCAAAAAATACAAGGAATTATGAAAAGTTAAGTTCTGAAGATTCTGACTCTATTAAAAAAATCTTTGGAGAGTTAGATACACTCTATGATGAAGCACTTACAGTGAATTCGCAGGAGAAATCTTCTGAGCTTAGCGCCAAGATTACATGTATAACTGAAGTAATATGTAAAAACATGGCGGGGATGCATGATACAGAAGAAGAGCACGACGAGAATTGGCGCGACGGTATGATTTTTCGGAGCTATGAAAATCTATGGAAAGTTGTACATCGCATCAATACTGAATGGGATGCACTTCGTTTACGAGGTTTTTCTCTTCACTCTGCTTTCTATCCCTTCCGGGACGCTTTTACCTATTCAAGAGAGATAAATGCAGAAATGTCTGAAAAAGAAAAATTACAGACATTTATGGATATCCTTGATGGAAAAGTGAAATTCATACCTGTTTACCGGCATGAATACCGACTTATAGGTCTTAAGACTGTAAAGTGGGATGCAGAAGACGAAATAGTGTATGAAGATCCGGAAAAAGAAACTCATGCTCATCGCATGCGGCAGATTGGCGAGGAATCCACCAAGGCAAAGTAACAAATCTAAAATTTTATGTAGTACGCAAAAAACTGGCTCTTAAGAACCAGTTTTTTTGTATAAAATAGAGTATTTTAGGCGATTCCTCAAAATCCCTATACTATATTTCTAAATAATTATATTCACATGCACGTAATAATCTATTATTTAAGGCCAGACCTAAGCCATCTTTTTGCATACCCTCTATTATTACTATGTCTACATTATATTTATCTACTTGTCTTAAAATAGAAAAAATATTATGAGCTATCTCTTCTAGTGAATTTCCCATTTTTATTTTATAGCTTGTAGTATACTTATCAAAATTTTTATCTCTACATACTACTAATGCCTTTTTATCTTTAATAAGCTCATTTATTTTATTCACCATAGATTCTTCATTTTTACTATATATCATCATGCATTTAGTATTAGGTGCATAATGTCTATATTTCATACCTGGTGATAGTACTTTTTCTTTTCCATCATATTTTCCAAGAATATTCTTATCAATTTCTACTTCTATCCCTAATTTTTCTATATCTTCTTTTGTTATTTTACCAGGCCTTAATATTCTTGCCTTATTATCTATAACTCTAACTACTGTTGATTCCAGCCCTATATCTACCATTCCGTCATCTATAATAGTTGAAACCTTACCATCAAATTCTTTTAATATATCTTCTATTTTTGTTCCACTTGGTCTACCAGAAACATTTGCACTTGGTGCTGCAATTGGAACATCTGCATATTCTATTAGCTTATTTGCAATCTTGTTTGAAGGCATTCTTATTCCAACAGTATCTAGTCCTGCAGTAACTGATTTTGGAATTATATTTTTAGCTTTTAATATTAATGTAAAAGGACCTGGGCAAAAAGAATTAATTAATATTTTTTCTACTTCATTTGGTTCTTCTACAAGCTGTTTAATCATATCTACATTATTTACATGTACTATTAACGGATTATCCCCTGCCCTACCCTTTGCTTTAAAAATATTTTTACAAGCATTATCATTTAATGCATTTGCACCTATTCCATATACTGTTTCTGTCGGAAATATTACTAAATTCCCATTTACTATCTCTTGTGATGCTTCTTTTATTTTTTCTTCATTATATTCTTCTTTTAGATTTATATATTTTGTTTTCAATTTTACACCTTCTATTTATTTTTCCATAATATTATAGTCTGTTTTTACTTAAAAATCAAGGATTGACAAAGTAATGAATTTGTAAATCAAAATATCAAATTGGTATAAAATTTCCTGTATAGACAGAAAACCGCACAGGCAATAGCCTGTACGGTTTCTAATTTTATGCTTCACTCCGTAGGAACTCTAAGAAAGTATCTCTTGTACTAAATTTAGGCTCGTTCAGTTTTTTTCTTAAAATTTCATCCTGAGTTACTAGTTTTTTATCAAATAGTAACTCAGTTTTTACTTGCCTAATGGCTTCATAAAAGCTAGTGTTGATTTCCAACGGTTTTACGTGAAGTAAAACATATTCATCTTGTAGATGGTACGCCAAGAAGATAACATTTCTATGCAGTTTAACAGCACTTTTTAATAATGTGTCTTGTGCAAAAGTTCTGGCATATTCATCGTTGTACATAATATAAATCCGCGAGTTATGATATACAAATTCTGTCCTCATAATTTTTTCTCCTTTCAACTGCGTGATTTAGTATATTATACTACATTTTACATAAAATTTAAAGTATCATACATTCTTAATATTCCTCTTCTTAAATGAAACTATAGAAGCTACTAGCATAATTGCAAAATATATTGCACAAATAGTTATAGAAAATTCTATACTAGTTCCGCTAAACATTGGAGTTCCACCAAATAAATATTGACTTAGATCCCAGTTAGGCGTTACAAAATATTTTACCCAATCCCATTTATAAGATATAGCAATCATATTAATCATATCGCTGCCCATATATCCAAGTATAGGTAATGCAACTGCAAGCGGTGAGTTTAAGAAAAGTGTACTTAGTGCAAAAGCTAATGTTCCAATTAAAATAAATATTGGTAATTTGCATATAAATATTAATCCAAGATATGCAAAAATATTTAATGTAATAATGCTATTAGTTGTAAAATCAAACTGTACAACATTCATCATATAAGTTCCAAAGCCATATACAATTCCACCAATAATAAATTGTAATAATAAAATTGCAACTGTAGTAATAAGCATTGTTATAAATACAGCAATTAATTTTGAAATAAGTATTTTAGTTCTACTATAGGGTCTAACTAATAGTAATTTTACAGTGCCTTTATTAAACTCTTCACTAATTGAAACGCCAGCAACTATAACAACAACCATTACTATAATTGCGATATATGTGCCTATTGAATTTTGAAAAGTATAATTTGCTGTAGCAGTATTTTGATATTCTGTGTCATTATATAAATCATATTTATATAAATTAGCATTTTCTAAATATCCATTTATCTCTGACTTTTCATCGTCTGTTAGATTTTTTCCTTGTGATGATTGAATATAATTGCCCATATACATCCTATAATTTTGTACAGCTATACTTTTATAATTATCACTGCCATAATTAATGTTCTTATCTAACCTTAAATTAACTACTTCTTTTTGTAATTCTAAACTCTTTAATTGAGTTTTTAAATCATCATTTTCACTATCTTGTGATATTAAAGCATTCAATTCTTCTATTTGTGTATTTATACTTTCTAATTCTTTATTTGCAAAATACTTCCAATCATTATTTTTTAAAGCTGTAAGCATTTCATCATATTGAGCCTTAGAAGTAGTAAGTGCTTCATTATTTTTATCTATATATTCATAATTGTTCATTTCCTCTATTATAGGAGAAATAACTGTTCCAATTACTTCTGCTTGCCAGCTAGTCTCTTTATAATCTTTTGCAAGAGTTGCTAGATCTTTTTGTGATTTAGTTTCTACATATTTATTTATATCTGAAGGTTTATTAGGGTCTAAATTAGCTAATTCTTCATCTAAATATTGTATATAACCTTCTGAATATGCCGAATATGAATTTGACATGTTTTGACTTACTTTATTTAAAACATTAAAGCCTATTATTATAACTAAAATAATTACTCCAATAACAATCATACTTTTCTTTGAAAAAATCTTTATTAACTCATTTTTTATTAACTTACTCAATTACATTACCCCCTGTTTTCTTTAAGAATGCATCTTCTAAGCTTAAATTTTCTTCTGAAACATTATATATTTTTATATTTCTTAAAACTAATTCTTTAATTAGAAGAGGTACTTGTTCTTTTTCTATATAAACTCTAACTTCTGTTTCGGTTAAAATATCCATCTTATAATCTATAATAGAGCCTATTACACTAGAATCTTCTACTTCTAATATATAACAATTGTTTTTGATATCTTTTTTGAATGTATCTATATCATTTGTTTCTACTATTTCACCATTCTTAATAATTGATATCTTATTGCAGAATGTATCTAGCTCTGCTAAATTGTGGCTAGATATTAAAATTGCCATATTTTCTTGTTCAGCCAATTTTTTAAGCAATACTTTTACTTCTTTTATTCCTTCAGGATCTAAACCATTTGTTGGTTCATCTAATATTAATAATTTAGGTTTGTGCAGAATAGCTTGAGCAATTCCTAATCTTTGTCTCATTCCTAATGAGTACTTAGAAACCTTATCTTTTATTCTGTTTTCTAGCCCAACTAATTTTACAATTTCATCAATTCTTTTCTTGTCAACATTTTTATATAAGTTGGCTACTAATTTTAAATTTTCATAACCAGACATATACATATATAGATCAGGACTTTCTACTATTGTTCCTACATTTTCTATTGCTTTTTTAAAGTTTTCTTCTATATCATATCCATTAATATATACCTTTCCAGAAGTTATATTTTGAAGTCCTAGTATAAGTTTTATAGTAGTTGTTTTACCAGCACCATTCGGACCTATAAATCCTAAAATATCTCCTTCCAATAATTGTAGTGATACACCTTTTAAAATTTCTTTTTGACCGAAAATTCTTTTTTAAATTTTCACATCTTAATACTATCTTTTTCAAGTCTTTCCCCTCCCTATTGTTTTTCTGTTCATATATTAACACATAAATATTAAGGAAAAAGTATACAATTTATTAAGATTTTATTTAGGAGGATTATTTTGAAGATTAAGGTTATACATTTATCTAAAATATTACTTTTTTTAACATTATTAGTCACACTTCTTACTGTTGGTATTTCCATTGTTATTGCAACTTCTGAGGATTATATAGATGTTCCAATAATTATGTATCATAGTATTTTAAAAGATCCTTCAAGGTCTAATAAATATACTGTTACTCCTGCTGTGTTAGAAGAGGACTTAAAATATATTAAAGATAAAGGCTATACTACAGTTACAATAGCTGATTTAATTTCTTATGTATATGATGATAGCCCTTTACCTGAAAAGCCAATAGTATTAACCTTTGATGATGGACATTACAATAATTATGGTTATTTATTTCCTTTACTAGAAAAGTATGATATGAAAGCTGTTATATCAATTGTAGGTTCATATACAGATAAATTTTCAGAAACAGATGAAGCAAATTTAAACTATTCATATTTAAGATGGAAAGATATTAAAGAATTAATGAATACTGGACGTATAGAATTTCAAAACCACACATATAACTTGCATAGTAACACTGGAAAAAGAATTGGTACAAAGAAAATAAAAGGTGAAACAGACGAACATTATAAAAGTATTTTAAAAGATGATATTTTAAAACTTCAACAAGAATTTGAGGGAAATACTAATTATACTCCAAAATGTTTTACATACCCATTTGGAGGAATTAGTAACGCGTCATTAGACATAATAAAAGAATTAGGTTTTAAAGCAAGTTTATCTTGTGAACAAGGTATTAATAAACTAACTAAAAATCCTAATTCCTTATATTTGTTAAAAAGATATAATAGACCAAGTTATATTAGTACATATAACTTTTTCCAAAAGATTAATTAACTTTTATAATTTCGTATTGTCTAGTACCTATTCCAATTTTCTCGGCATGTTCTAAACAAGATTTCCATTCACTCTGTGGAGTCGTGTTTTTAAAGTGGTCATGATAATCTTCAAAATCTTTTGAATGCATATTATCATCTAATCTACTTCCAGGTATAGGCTTTTGAGCATTACATGCATCTGCACATGCTTGATCTAATGCTACTGGATCAAAACTTGCAAACATTCCTATATCTGGTAATATTGGAACATCATTTTCTGCATGGCAATCACAATATGGTGAAATATCTAGAACTAAATTAATATGAAAGTTTGGTCTTCCATCCAATACTGCTTTTGAATATTCTGCCATTTTTTTATTTAATAATTCATTTGCATGAGAATTGTTATTATATATTGCATCGAAATTACATGCACCTAAACATCTACCACAGCCAACACATTTGTTATGATCTATATGTGCTTTTCCGTTATCATCAAATGAGATTGCACCATGTGCACAGTTTTTAGCACATAAGTGACATTTTTTACATTTTTCTATATCTACAGATGGTTTACCAGAACGGTGTTGTTCCATCTTTCCAGCTCTACTACCACATCCCATTCCAATATTTTTTAAAGCTCCACCAAAGCCTGCAGCCTCATGTCCTTTAAAATGATTTAAAGAAATAAAAATGTCTGCATCCATTATGGCTCTACCAATTTTTGCAGTTTTTACATACTCTCCACCTTCTACTGGTACTTCTATATCATCTGTTCCTTTTAAACCATCACCTATAATTACATGACATCCTGTAGAAAATGGACTAAATCCATTCTCGTATGCTGCTTCTAAATGATCTAATGCATTTTTTCTTTGACCAACATATAAAGTATTACAATCTGTTAAAAAAGGTTTACCACCTAATTTTTTAACAACATCTACTACAGTTTTTGCATAATTTGGTCTTAAATAAGCTAAATTGCCTGGCTCTCCAAAATGAATTTTTATTGCAACAAATTTATTTTCGAAGTCAATATTTTCAATTCCAGTTTTCTTCATTAATTTTTCTAATTTTTTCTGTAAATTTGTGCCTGGTAAGGCTCTAAAATCTGTAAAATATACTTTTGCTTTTTCTTGCACTTAATCTTCCTCCTTATTTACTAAATTATATTTTTTTAATTTGTCTATGTATGAATTAATAGATTTTTCATTTATATCTTCTTTTTTTATTGTCGTACAATTCATTATTTGTTTTTCTATTTCTAAAGCATATTTTTTCAGCCTCTCAGCTTCTATTGGATTATGCATACTTCCTTTTGGATTATTTTTATGTCTTATTTGTAGCTCATTTAATCTATCTTCTAAAGAAGTTACTCCATTTGGTGAAACTCTTTGATCGCAATATGCGCAAATTTTAAGTATATAATTATCTGAATATCTAATTTCTTGATTTCTTTTTAATTGCTTTCTATATAAAATGTCTAATTCTTCACTTGTCAAACCTTCCTGTTTTCCTATAACTAAATTTATTTTATGATCATCTTTTCCATACATACTTATATACTTATTTCTTATTGTTGCAAATTCTGGATCTTCTATTTGTTCATCACTCATTTTAGCCATATTTCCCATATCATGAAGCAATGCTATCCTTATTAGTTTTTCTCGATTTATTTCTACATTTTCTTTTAAATTATCTATAATAAGCATACAACATGCTGTAACCTTCAACATATGCATTTGTAAATGATAAGGTATCCTATATTTTTCATAAATTTTTATAATATTCATAACTTTTCTCCTAAATATTTTTAAATATATTTCCTAAGCTATCTTTAATAACTAAATTTGCTACATTATCAAAAGGAGTAGCATCTTTATTTATTAAAATCAAGTTATTTCCACTATAATATCTAATAAGTCCACTCGCTGGGTATACTGTTAATGATGTTCCTCCCACGATTAATGTATCACAATTAGAAATTTGATATATAGCCTCTTCTAATATATCTTCATTTAACCCTTCTTCATATAAAACAACATCTGGTTTAATAATTCCTCCACATATACATTTTGGAACACCTATTGAATTAAACACATATTTTGCATCATAAAATTTACCACATTTCATGCAATAATTTCTATGTACACTACCATGAAGCTCCAAAACATTTTTTGACCCAGCCTTTTGATGTAACCCATCAATATTCTGAGTTACTATAGCTTTTAATATTCCTTTCTGTTCTAGTTCTGTTAGTTTTATATGTGTAATATTTGGTTCGTATTTTAAAGAATTCATTTTATCTTTATAAAATTCATAAAATTCTTTGGTATGATTAATAAAAAAAGTATGGCTTAATATTTCTTCTGGTGGATATGTATATTGTTGGTTATATAGTCCATCTTTACTTCTGAAATCTGGAATTCCACTTTCTGTAGAAACTCCAGCACCACCAAAGAAAACCACACTTTTACTTTTGCTTATAATTTCTTTTAATTTGTTCATCAACTTCACCTAACTGTTAAAGGATAATAGTTTCTTAATAAAAGCAATTAACCTATTTTTATATATAATAGCTAAAGCATTTTTGCTATTCTTTTTCTTAAGTTGTTTTTCTTTCTTATTTAAACTTTCTACTATTTTTTGACAACCTTCTTCATAAAACTTATCTTCTTCTATAACACCTCTATAATTCTTTAACGCTTCTAGTTTTTGCTTTATTTCTTGTACTTCTTCTTCATCAGTTATATGAATTGTCATATAGTAAAAATAAAATTTCATAATATAATTTTGAATACTAAAATACATTTCTCTTATTTCTTGTTCTATTTTATATAAATCGTCTGTAGTTTTGTAATCTAATACTAAATAATATAATTTTCTAAAATCGCCTGTAAGTCTATTTATATTTCCATTTGAAATTTTGTTTATTAATACATAATATTCGTCTTTGTTATTTATAACAGTTTCTACGAATTCTTTTCTGCCAACTAAAAAGTCTATTTGCATAATTAGATTAACTAATAACGCATAATCTCCTTCTATTAAAGAAGTTAAGAATATTCCAAATACATTCATTCTTTCTTTTAATTCCTGAGTTAAAAGTTTAGCTGCAAAGTTATTTAAAGACTCTTGAAAACAAGTTTGTTCCCTACCATCTTGCAAAAAATGTAAATATTCTATAACTAAAACTTCGTTTATTGAATTTGTATGAATTTTATTAGAAAAATATATAACTCCATTAGAATAATAATGAGACATATTTTCATCTTCAAACCTTGCAATTTTTATTTGGCATTGCACTAATTTTTTTAATAATTCATCATATTGATCTTTTAATTCTGTAAATACATTTGTAATTCTTATAGCGATTTCATTTGCTATCTTATTTACTTTATATTGCGGCATTTCTTCTATTATTTCTTTTATCTTTTGCTCTTCCATATTTATTACCCCTATTATTTTATAATTTTCTTTTGTTATAAACTAGTTTTTATTTATTAGTAATTTTATTATATAGTTTTCTTGTTTTCCTATGATATATAATCCCTCTCTTTTCTTTATAAACCAAGATGTTAAATCATTATATTTTTCACCATCTATTATTAAACCATTAAAATCTGAAGGATTTCTTACTCTATATTTTTCGTTTTCTAAATCTATTACAACTGTTTTTATTGCTCCCGCTTCTTCTAACTTTTCTAATTCTTCCATTCTAGCTCTACTATCTTTTGCAATTTTACTATATTGCCATGTTTTAACAATATAGATTATAGCTCTTAAACTTATAAGAGTAATAGTTGCAAGGATTGCACTTAATATAATTATAGTATCATCACTCATAATATATACTTCCTTATTTTAATATTTACTCGAATTATATCACAATAGAAATAAAAAAAACAGATTTATTAAAAAAATCTGCTTTTTATATCTTGGCTATTTAATAAACCTTCTTATATAACTTTGCTTGATTTTTTCTTACATATCTATTAATTAAACTATTAATTGTAACTAATAATACAAGTAAGAATATTAGTAATACTGTAGTATTACTAAAAACAAATGTAGCTAATGCAAGTAAAATAATAACAACTACAGCATAAAAGAATTCATACATTACATTTACATTTTCTTTCATCATAGTATATTCGCTTGTCCATGTTATTTTTGGTGCATTTAAATCTATCAATACCATTATCTTCTCTTCTAATAAGCATAATTCTATTAGTATAACAAATAATGTTAAAACCAATATAAAATTAAATTCTGTCATAAAAAGACCATAAAATGCTGTAATTATTATTGCTATTATTCCATTGGCTATTAAACCTGGATATAATTTGTATTTAAATTGGTTATATAGACAAATAGGAATTGTTTTCATTAATTTAGCAGATTTTCCTTCTCTTGAAATTGCAGTGATTGATGTAAAGTTCATTATGTATAATACCTGTGCAATACATACACATATTACCACACCAATCGGTTTTAATATATTTTGCTGTGCATCTGCCAAAAAGTCTAATCCCATACTTCTTGCAAAAGCAATTAATGCAAATACTGGTAAGCCTACAAATACTACCGGAAATACTACAGGAAATATTATGCATTGCATACAAAATATAGGTGTTCTAATAATTTGTTTTAGTTCCTTTGACAAGTATGCTATCTTTGAATTTGTTGGTTTAAAATCTTCTGGTTTTAGTTTAACATCTATTATCCTGTCTTTTATTGATCCATTTATAGTCGCACCTATAGCTCCTTTTAAGTATACTTTAGAAATCAACCATGTCATAACATAGTAACAAATTATACTTTCTGCTGCAAAAATTAAAATATTAATTAATCCACTTAATTCTTGATAATATAGTAAACTATTCATTATTGGTTTTAATATTACAAAATAGTCAGAAATCAATTCAATTAAACCATTAACTTGTAGCATTCTTTCTGTAAAAATCTCTGTAGAAAATCCCTCTCCTGTAGAAAACAAACTAGTTATTATTCCTAAAATTACAAATATTATAAATACAGTTATGTATTGTACCTGTGTTTTATTTTTTATTACATTTGTAAATCTCATAATTGTTGCAGTAATTAGTGAAGTCAACACAATTGGTATTATTGGTAACAGCAACAATATTATAGCCGAATAAATATAAAATATATAATTTACGTTCATTATTATTCCATATACAATTATTGGTGAGGCTAATAACATAAGTTCCATTAAATATTCTGAAACGATCATATTCTTAATCTTTGATTTAACTAATTGTAATGGTTTTATTGGCATTCGTAAAAATATTTTTAAATCCTTAGAAAAATATAGATTATTCAAACTTTCAAAAACACTTCTTGAAAATAAAAAGATTATCATTATAAGTAAAATAATATTTATAAATGCTGGTGCTTGGTCTACCTCTATAAGTTGATTTGTTAATTTATAACTTGCAAATGCCATTAATGATGAAATTGTTCCAAATATAATGACAAAAACAAAAGCTGATAAGATTTTTGCAGTAATATCTTTATTTACATTATCTCTTCTATATGCATTTTTAAAAATAACTTTTGTTAATTCTTTCATATCTATATATATCCTATTCTTCTATAATTTTTAAGAATAATTCTTCTAAAGAACTATTTGATTTCCATTTTTCTCTTAACTCTTCACAAGTTCCAACAAATTTGATTTTTCCTTTATCTATTACTGCAATTTTGTCACATATTTTTTCTGCAACTTCTAAAACATGTGTAGAAAAGAATACGGTATTTCCTTTATTACTATGTTCTCTCATTAATTCTTTTAATTGAAATGAAGCTTTAGGGTCTAATCCGGTCATTGGTTCATCTAAAATCCAATTTTTAGGATTATGCAATAACACTCCTATAATAACTATTTTTTGTTTCATGCCATGTGAATATCCTTGTATTCTGTCTTTTAAAAAATTATATATTCCAAATTCATTTGCAAGCTTAGATATTCTTTCATATCTTGTTTTTTGATCAACACCATATACATCACCAATAAAATTTAAATATTCTACACCAGTTAATTTTTCAAATGCATCTGGTGAATCTGGTACAAATCCAAATTCTTTTTTGGCTTTAATAGGTTCTTTTTCTATATTTATTCCATCTATTAGAATTTCGCCTTCATCTATATCTAATATGCCTGTAAGCATTTCCATTGTTGTTGTTTTACCAGCGCCATTTGGTCCAATAAATCCGAAAATAATTCCATCTTCTATTTTTAAGTTTATATTCTCTACTACTTTCTTATCTTTCACATAAGCTTTACTTACATTTTTTAGTTCTATCATTTGTTCTCTCCATTTTTAATATTTTTCATAATTTTTTATATAACATAATCAAATTCTCGAATAATTTTCCCAAATTACCTTACCGTCTTTTATTGTTTTTAAAATCTTTATATTTCGCAGTTCATCTTTGGCAACTTTTAGTGGATTTTTATCTACAATTATTAAATCTGCTTTCTTTCCAGTTTTTAAACTTCCTCTTATTTCTTCTTCCCCATATTGATATGCAGCATTTATAGTAACAGCTTTTATTGCTTCTAATACAGAAACTTTTTCATCTTCTCCTAGCACTTTACCAGCTTTTGTTGTTCTATTTACAGCACACCAAATTGTTTCGAACATATCTGGTTCTATAACTGGTGTATCTTGATGAAAAGTAAACAATATATTTTGTTTAAGACTTGAACCAGCAGGACTAATATGTTCTGCGCGTTTCATTCCTAAGTTTTTTATATGGATATCTCCAAAATAGTATATATGGCTTATAAAGAAAGAAGGTATTATATTAAATTTCTTTACATCAGGTAATTGGTCTAAGCCTAAAAGCTGTGCATGTATCATAATTGGTCTTTTTAATCCTGATACCTTTTTAATTGCATTTATATATTGTTCTGCTGCTTTATCTCCATTACAATGAGCTAATATTTGTAAATTACTTTCTTTTGTATTTTCTAATATTTCTTCTACATCTTCATCTTTCATTATCCTATATCCATAATATTCTGGTTCATTTGCATACGCTTCTCTTAACCATGCAGTATTTGCCTGTGGTGAACCATCTAAAAATATTTTTATTCCACCTATTTTAAAATTGTTGTTATATTTATTAATATATTCACTATATTCTTTCTTTATTTCATTCACATTTTTATAATCCATGTATGCAACTATATCAAGAAATATTTCATTCTTATTTGCCAATAACTTGTATATTTTTGCTAATTCGTTTGTTATAACACCTTCTTGTGCCATAGTTATTCCATTTGATGCATATATTTCTTGTGCTTCTTTAAACGCATTTATAATTTCTTCTATTTTTGGAAGAGGGATCTTTTTAATAGACTCAATAAATGCATTTTCTTCTAATAACCCTGTATCAAAAATAATTCTTCCACCTTCTGGGTCTTCTGTTGTTTTTGTTATGCCTAATTTTTCTAATGCTTTACTATTTGCAATACCATTATGTCTAGATTTATTTTCTATAATAATAGGAGCATCTGGAAATATTTCGTCTAATTCTTGTTTAGTAATATGTTCTCTATTCTTTAATATGTTATTATCATAACCATTTACTATAATCCACTCATTTGTTCTGTTCTCTTTTTTATATTCAACTAAGTAATGTTTAATTTCTTCAATACTAGTTAAGCCATCTATAGATATCTGCATTAAACTTTTTGCTAACGCAAATATATGACTATGAGCATCTATAAATGATGGCATTAATGTATTCCCTTTTAAATCTATTATCTCTGTATCATCATCTGCTAGTTTTATTATTTCAGTTTTAGTTCCAGTTCTTATGATTTTATCGTTTTCTGTTGCAATTGCTTCAATATTGTCATTCTCTAGAGTTATAAAATCCCCATTTATATATATTTTCATCATACTACCTCCATTTTATAATTTATATAAGTATTTCCAGTTTAAGATAATTTAATAACATTACTTTAGGCAAAAAATAGGATTATAGCATCATGATATGCTACAACCCTATTGTAGTATATGGACTACAATCTTTTACATCAAATATAGTATTTCTTTTAATATTATAAAAAAATCATCCATATTAAGCTTTTTACTTAATACGAATGATTCTTTTAAAGATATCTATTAATTCATAATTAAATTTCGGATTAGTCACCTAAACAAATTCCAACATCTCTTGCTGTTTTTACTAAATCATCGTCCATTGTAACATATCTTACATTACTTTCTGCTGTACCACCTTGAACAGCACCAATTTCTTTATTTTCTCCAACAACTATTTCTAATGGAACACAATCTAATTTTCCATTTCTAATAACTGTTAAAACTCCAAATTTTCCTTCCATTGCAAGTTCCATAGCTTTTGCACCATATTTTGTAGATAATACTCTATCATATGCTGTTGGTGTTCCACCTCTTTGCATATATCCAAGAATTGTACATCTAGAATCTAGTCCTGTTAACTCTTTAAGTTGTTTTGCAACTCTATTTCCTTCTCCACCGAATTTTACGCTTATTCCTGCTTTATTATCGATACCTTCTGCTGCATGCGTTGTTTGCTCTGCATTTATTGGATGAGCTCCTTCTGATACAACAACAACACTAAATCTTTTTCCGTTTTCTTTTCTTTTATTGATTGCTGCCGCAGCTTTATTTATATCATATGGAATTTCAGGTATTAAAGCAACATCTGCACCTCCAGAAATAGCAGACTCTAAAGCAATCCAACCAGCAAATCTACCCATAACTTCTAGTACCATTATTCTGTCATGTGTTTCTGCAGTTGTATGTAATCTATCTAAAGCTTCTGTTGCAACATGAACAGCTGTATTATATCCAAATGTAACATCTGTACAAGCAACATCATTATCTATTGTTTTTGGAACACCTATTGTGTTAATTCCTTTTAAATATAAGTCTCTTGCAGATTTTTGTGTACTATCTCCACCTAATGTAAATACACAGTCAAATCCTGCTTCTTTTACATTTCTTACACATTGGTCTGATAAATCTTCGTAAGTAACTGTTCCATCTTCATGTTCTACTTTGTAATGGAATACTATAGCATTTGTTGAAGAACCTATAATAGAACCTCCTTTTGTTAAAATACCAGAAGCTTTTTCGTTTCCATCTAAACGAATATAATTATTGTTTACAAGACCTCTGTATCCATCAATATAACCATAACATTCAATTCCATTTGTTTCACAAGTCTTTTTAATTGCTCTTATAACAGCATTAAAACCTGAAACATCTCCACCATTTGCTAAAATTGCTACTTTTTTAATCATTTAAAAAACCTCCCTAATTGATAAGTACAAACATAATCACTAACTAATATACAGTGATTTAATCTTCCAATAATCTTTCACTTGTTTCTTTTAAGTGTTCAAAATTAGTATGTCTTAAAACTTCATATGCTAAAATAGAAACAGCATTTGATAAATTTAAACATCTAATCCCATCTATCATTGGAATTCTCATAGTTTTATCAATATATTTTTTCATTATATCTTCTGGTAGACCTTTTGTTTCTTTACCAAATAGCAAAAATACTTCATCCATATTTTCGTATTTAGGTTCATCATATCTATGTGTACCTTTAGATGTAATAAAAAACATATTTGTTTGTGTAGGGTCATATTTTTTTAGAAATTCTGCAAAAGAAATATGTTTTTCTATTTCTAACTTGTCCCAGTAATCTAAACCAGCTCTCTTTAAATATCTATCTGATATTTGAAATCCTAATGGTTCTACTAAATGTAATTTAGCTCCTGTTGCTGCACAAGTTCTTACTATATTACCTGTATTTTGTGGTATTTCTGGTTCTACTAGTACAATGTTTAATTTCATTTATATGCCTCCTTACGCAAATTATATAATATCAATTATATTATTTTATTTCAAGAGTTTTATTTGAATTTGTATAAAATTATTGTATAAACAGAAAAAGTTAGCAGGTTACCCTACTAACTTATCCTGAAGGAAGAACATTGCAGTTGGAATAATAAAATATTCTTCCTCGAAAGTTTCTACCACTGTCCAACCCAAAAGTTCTAAATTTTCTTTATTTCTTTTGTAAAGAGTTCCCTTTTCGATTGGAAGATAAATTACAACTTTCCACATTTCAGAATTCGTAATTTGGTTGCCATTCTTAATAAGAAGACTTTCTATCAATTTCCACTGCATTTTTCTTTTCTTCCATATTTTGTCTAATACCATATGCTGTCCTCCCTGTACTCTTTCTAGAAGTACCTTTATCTTTAGTATACAAGTCTTAAGTTTATATTCATCTTTCCGTCCACTATTTAGGAGTACTTACCATTTCTGGTAACAAATATATACTTGTAAAAAAACACTTGTAACACATTAATTATACCACTTTGTGTAAAATACTGCAAATTACTTATTACTAATATGTATATTCTCTATCTCTGCATTCATTTCTCTTGCTATAATATTTTGTATCTGAGCTATTGTTTCTTGCTCTAATGTATCTGCTTTTACAATTACATTGATACTTTTATCATTTACAAAAATAACAACATCACTAATTCCTTTTGTTTTTATTAAATTCTCACAAATCATAATGCTATTTTGTGTATTATTAATTTCTGTAATTTCTTGTGTTGCTACAGTCTTTTGCTCCTCACTTACATTTTGATTATCCAATAAATTTTGATAACTTTCTATCATTTGTGAATACATAGTATCTCTACCTAACCTAGAGCTTGCAAAATAATCGTCAATTCTAGAAGAGGAATTACTGCTAGTTGCTACACTCATTTCATTTAAGCTATTAGAATCTATAATGTTATTGCTAGAAACTAATTGTGCGTCTCCAATACTAGATACTTCATTTTCTGAAACAATGTTACTAGAAACAGGTGTTCCTCTCATACTATAACTTAAATACCCCGCTGACACTAGCATTAATGCTACAACAAATAAAATAATTTGATTACTTTTAATATTCTTTAAATTCATAATTTTCTCTCCTTTTATTTATTTTGACATTTGGAAAACTTGTATTTTATGTGATGCAAGTCCTGTAGCTGCTGATACTGCTTGTATGATATTTTCCTTTATATTTGCATCTCCTGCACCTTCTGCAGTTATTATTGTTCCTTCTATTTTTGGCATAATAGTTTTTTGCGTAATTGGTGTTTTTTCTCCATTATCTTCTTGAAATATAACATCTCTTTGAATATCATTTTCTGTTATAACCCTAGTACCTCCAGATTCATCTTGCTCTTCTGTAGATGTTTCTTTTATATTCTCATTATACATTGCAACTACTTCTGTGCTTTCAGAATAATTAATTAATACATCTACCTTTCCAACACCATTAATTTTTGCTAATATTCCTTCTAATCTTTCTTCTAAACTATTATTGGATACTTGTGTTGTTTCTGCTACTGTAGTGTTATTTGCTGTATTACTATTCTTGCTTGTTTCTTTTTTATCATCATCTGCCAAGATGGTATTAATTGCAATTACTGTTACTATTAATATAAGTATTCCTACTACTAAATTTTCTACTTTTTTCTTACCGGTTTTATTATCGCTTTTAGTCATATTTTCCTTTAATTGGTGTATTTTTTCTTTTAACATTCATACCACCTCCTTACTTTCCATTTATATAAATTTTTTCTTTTTCTATTTCGTATTTTTCTGCTAAGGCCTCTTTTAATTTATTTACTTCTCCAGATGATAAAGTAGATTCTTCTATATTAGATTCATCTGTACTATTACCTATCTCTACTTTGTTTACTTTCTTTATATCTTTTTCATTTTGCTTTTTAGTTACTTCTATATCAATTTTGTATATTTTAGCTTCTTCATTTTCTACATTTATATCAGCAGTTATATTAATCTTTTTACTTTCGTAGCCTTCCTTATCTAATTCTGTCTTTATATCTGTCTTAATAGTATTTAAATATAAATTTTCTATACTTTGATTATTAATACTTGTAATTTCATTTGCTCCTTGCATAGAATTTGAATTAAATAGATCTTCATACTTACTAACATCAAGTTCAAAATTATTTCCAGTAACTTTTGTAATTATTGGAGAAATCATTGTAAATGTAATATAGACTCCCATAACAATCTTTATGTATTTTTTATTTTTTCCTTCTGGCACAATCATCTCTAAAATAGTTACAATTATAACTGCTAGAATAATTCCTTGTGCCCAACTATTAAACCATGAAATCATTTTAATACCTACCTATACATTAGTCCTGTATTAGAAATATTAATAACTAAAGTTATCCCAATTATAAGCATTACACTTATAGAACACAGTATTGCTAGTAATATCTTAAATGTATCTGCCATTTGAGTTATTAAGGATACAATTTTGGAATCTGCTATTGGCTCACATAAAGCTGCTGTAAGATGATATATTATAGTTATAATTGCCAGTTTTAATATTGGCGTTATACATATTGCAATTACTACAATAACACCAACTATTCCTATGGCATTTTTTAAAATTGCCGAACATCCAATTACTGTATCAACTGCATCTCCTAACACTTTACCTACAACAGGAATAAAACTAGAAACTGCAGCTTTGGCTGTTTTAGCTGTAATACCATCTACACTGCTACCTAAAGTTCCTTCTATTGACAAAACTCCTACGAATATTGTAAGTAATATTCCTATTACCCAAACTGAACTTGATTTTAAAAATTTTGATAATTTATCTATTTGAATTCTATCTGATATTTTTGAAACAATTGCAAGTGCTGTACCTACTAAGATTATTGGTATGATTATTGATTGAAATATATTTGAAATTAAATTTATTATAAATAATATTATTGGCTGTACTAAATTTACCGATACAACACTTCCAGAAGCAAGCATTAATGTCATTAGAAGAGGAAATAATAATTGGATAAAGGAAATCATGTTTCCAACTGCTTCTTTTGTAAGTGTTATAATGCTTGAAAAATTAGTCATTATTACTGTTGCAATTAAAATATATTGTACATAATATGTAATTTGAGCTACACTTTTATTATTTAGATTATCACTTATACTTTTTAGTACACTATGTATTAATACAATTATTAATATACTTCCCATAACTTTTAATGCTTCTTTTATTTCTGTGCCGAGAAGAGGAAAAATATTTTTTAGTAATTGATTTGTGTCTAATTCTCCTTTTATGGCATTATTCAACAATTCTTGTATATCAATATCTTTAAGAATATCATTGGAATATTTGTTGGCCTCATCTATAAAATTAGAAATATTAAATGAATCCATTTGTGAATTTATAACTTCATCTTCTGCATCTGCTATAGAAATACTTGTACCAAAAATACAAATCAGAATAGCAAATATTGTTATTAGTTTTTTCATTTGCAAACTCCTTTAAGGTAGAATTTGTACAACAGATTCTACTAATGAAGATAGTATTGGAATAGAAAGAGAAATTATTATAACTTTGCCACCTAAATCAACTTTATTAGCTAAAGCAGACTCTCCTAAATCCATACATATCTGAACTGCAAATTCTGCTAAAAAAGCTATTCCTGTAATTTTTAGAAGTATTTTTATAAAATCACTATTTATATTTGCTTTAGACGTTAATTCGTTTATCAAATTAATTATTCCAGAGAGTTGGTCAAAAACCATAAAAAAGATGATTATACCAGCAATGATAGAAACGTAAATAGCAAATTCTGGTTTATACTGTTTTATTATAGTTATTATAATTACTGCAACTATACCAATTCCTACTATTTTTATAATATCCATATTATCTCCTCCAGAAATTTAGGACGTTCTAGGTGAGATGGGATTTAGGGACGTTCTTAAAATCCCGATACAACGTGCTATTTATAATAGGGATTTAACCACCGTCCCCAAAATCCCTCCTATAGGTTAAACATAGTTCTGACACTGCCAAACAATGTACTTATTTCCTTTATTACCATTGTTAATACAATAATTAGACCTGCAAGTGTTGTCATCATAGCTTGGTCTTCTCGCCCTGCTCGTACTAATACTTGGTATAGTACCGCTACTAAAATTCCTATTGCTGCTATTTTAAATAATAAATTTATATCCATATTGCTCTCCCCTTATATAAAAATAATCATTATAGCAAGTCCAGCTGTTGCTCCTAATGTTTTATATAATTTGGTATTTTTATTTTGTAAATTAGTTGCTTCTATAATTTGTTCATCTACTAATTTTGTTGTTAATTCTATTTGCATAAGTTGTCCTTCTAAATCTGTTTTACCTAATAGCTTTGATAGTCCTTTAATGATATTTATATCTGCATTTGTAAAGTTATTGCTACTTTCATCAACTGCTTTTTCCCATGCCTGTCCTGCATTTAAATTTTCCATATATGTATGTGCTTTAATAAAAATATTAGATATATTTTCATTTAAATCTTTTGATATTTCTTTAAATAACTCTGGTAATGGTTCATATGTATATCTTATTTTTGTTATTGCCAAATTTAAAGCTTTTTTTATTTCTTGCAAATCAATTACTCTTAATTTAAATTTATTTGCTTTCATAATTCCTAAAACTGTACACATGCCCAATACTGCTGTTAAAATTATTGTTTTAAAAAATTCCATTTTTATCTTCCCCTATTATATATATTCATTAAATTTCATTTTAGAACTAAGAATTTAAATTGTTACATATTCATTATTTATTTTGTCTAGTGCATATACTGTTTTTACTTTTCCTTTAATTGTTTTATCCAAAAAAATTATTCTTTCAAATATATGTTTGTCTATTATTTTTGATATTGCTGGATTTAATTGTAATTCTTTTAAACTTCCACCATGTGCAGTAAAAATCCCCCTTATTCCAGAACAAACTGCATAATTTATAGCTTCTACATCTTCGTCTTTTCCTATTTCATCTGCAACAATTATTTCTGGAGACATAGATCTTATTAGCAGTTTCATACCAATACTTTTTTCCACGTTGTCCATAACGTCTGTTCTAACTCCAATGTCATTCTGCGGAACACCTTTATATACTGCAGCAATCTCTCCTCTTTCATCTACAAGGCTTATTGTTTTGCCTTTAAAATTAATTTGATCAATTCCATCACTTAATCTTCTTACTACATCTCTTAAGATCGTTGTCTTACCAGCTCCTGGTGATGAGGCTATTAGCGTATTGTATATACTATTTTCTTCCATATTTATTATGTATCTTAAGATTTCATTACTAGCACCTATTATTTGTCTGGCTATTCTAAAATTAAGGTTTGAAATATAATTTATATTGCTTATTTTTCCCTCAGTTTGTACTACACTTCCAGATATTCCTATTCTATGTCCACCTTTTATAGTAACAAATCCATTGCAAATCTGGTTTTGGTATGTATATATTGAATTATCACAAATATGTTGAAGCGTTTCTAATATTTCATTTATCGAAACTGTTGTTTTTAATATTTCTTCCCCTTTGGAATGTTTTATAATTATTGGTCTCTCTGTTCTTAACCTTATTTCTTCTATAATATAATTTGTCTGTTTAAATATTTCTTCTAAACTACTACTTATTCGTCTTGGAAAATATCTTAAAATTTCGTTATATGTCATTATCTTGTCCTTTCCATATTTATGCTTTTCATATTCGCAAAACCTAATAATAAAACATGAAAAAAGCACATATATTAAATATATATGTGCTTTGTATATAAATTATTACTATTTTTTAATTATTGCATATGAAAAATCGCTATTTAATTCTGAATCAACAAGGTTAAGTTTCCTATATCTATGCAATTGCAGAGCAACTTTTCTTATTGTTCCCAGTTATGGTATACATTCATAACATCATCTAAATCTTCTAGATTATCTATTAATCTTTGCATTTTTTCTCCATCTGCTTCACTTAAAGAAACATATGTAGTTGGAACCATTTGTACTTCTGCTTCTACGAATTCTAATCCAGCTTCTTCTAATGCGTCCCTTACACTTGAGAAATCAGCAGGAGCTGTTGTTATTTCATAACAATCTTCGTCTGAAGAAAAATCTTCTGCACCAGCATCTAATGCTAGCATCATTAAATCATCTTCTTCCATATTTGTACTTTCTTTGTCTATAACAATAATCCCTTTTTTATTAAATAAGTATGATACACAACCTGTAGTTCCTAAATTTCCACCAGCTTTATCAAATACGTGTCTTACATCTGCTGCTGTTCTATTTCTATTATCTGTACTAGCTTCTACTATAACTGCAACACCATTTGTTCCATATCCTTCATATGTAATTTCTTCATAATTTGAAGTATCAGTTGCTCCAGAAGCTTTTTTAATTGCATTATTTATTGTATCATTAGGCATGTTATTTGCCTTACATTTTGAAATTACATCTTTTAATTTGGAATTACCTGCCGGGTCTGGTCCACCTTGTTTTACTGCGATTAATATTTCTCTTCCTAGTTTTGTAAATATTTTTCCTCTTGCTGCATCAGCTTTTCCTTTTTTGGCTTGTATATTGTGCCATTTTGAATGTCCTGACATCTTAATTCCTCCTCTTTTTTGTTTTCTATAAATTATATCTACATCTTAAAATACAAGTAGATTAATTTTCCGGTAATAATTGTAACATATTTTTTGAAGTTTGTGTAGTCTTTTTTTAATTATAGTTGTTATACAGTAAGAATAAAAAAGAATTATGACTTATCAATAAAACTTTATGAAACAGGAAACTACGATGATATGTATTTAGCAGGATTAATTGTATCCCAACCTTGTGTATTTATTTTATTAGTTTCTTTTTTATTAAATTTATCAAATAATTTCATAATTATATTCTTCTTTATACAAATATTAACTTTGTTTAAATTTATCGATTAGTTTATCTTTCTTATGATCTTGTTTCCATTTTTCAAATAATTTTTTCATTTTTACTTCTAAATTCTCCATAAAAACTCCTTATTCTATATTAAATATTTTCCTAAACTCTTCGCTATTACCATTAAACACATTCATATCAATATTAGATTCTTTCCCATTATATCCATCTAACTTGACTTTGTCAGTATACTGCCAAAAAGTCCAATCTCTATTATCTCTTAACTTTGGTCTAAAAAAGACATCTCTAATCCAAATATAATTGTCTGTAAAGTTATTCATTATATATAAATTATAAGATTTGTATGTTGCATATATTATTGGCTTTTTTCCATAATATTCTTCTAGTCTATCTAATAAGATTTGTAATTGTTTTTGTGTTTCTTTTATGTCTGGAACATTTTTATACTTATCACCATAAAATTCGATGTCGACAACTGGTGGAAGCATATCATCTTTTTTGGGCACATTTTTTATGAAGTTGTCTGCTTGCGTGTTTCCATTACTATCAAAACTAAAAAAATGATATACACCTATTTTTAAATCTGTGCTTATTGCATTCTCGTAATTTTCCTTGAAGTTTTCATCTAAGAAAGAACTTCCTTCTGTTGCTTTAATAAAGGCAAAACTTATACCTTGCTTAGCTAAAACCTTCCAATTGATATCTCCTTGATAAGATGAAACATCTACACCTCTAACCTCATATCTTTTTTCTGAAGGATAATTAAAAATAATAACCCCATTATACCAAAGTAAAAGTATGGTAATAATTATTATTAAAACAGTACCTATTATAAATATTAGTTTCTTTTTCATAATTACTCCTATTATTTTATACATTTAACTCAATAACAAATTCAATATATTCATCATCGTTGTTTACTTTTATAGTTCCTTTATGTAATTCTACTATTTCTTTTGTAATTGCTAGTCCTAATCCTGCACCACCTGTTGAAGTTGCTCTTGAATCATCTCCTCTATAAAATTTTTCAAATATCTTATTAAGTTTGTACTCTGGAATCTTATCACCTTTATTTTTAAATGATACTCTTATTTTATCATCTACTTGCTCAAGTTTTATTTCGATTGTAGTGTTTTTATAACTATAATTAATTGCATTTTTTAATAAATTTCCAAATGCTCTCGCTAATTTATCTCCATCTCCGACATACATAACTTTAGCTGGTGCATCTAATTTGCACTTTAGGCAATTCGTTCCTAGCATTGGATAACATTCATCAACTAATTGTTCCAATAAATATGCAATATTTATCTCATTTTTATTAATTACCATAGTGTGCAAATCATATCTTGTTATATCAAAAAATTGATTGGTTAGTTCTTCAAGTCTTAAAGCCTTATTTAAAGCAATCTTTATATACTTTTCTTTTAATTCTTTTGATATACTTTTTTCTTCAGAGAGTAATGTTAAATATCCAATAACTGAGGTAAGTGGAGTTTTTAAGTCATGTGCCATATACATAATCAAGTCATTTTTCTTTTGACTTGCATCTCGTTCACTATTTTTGCTTGCTATATAATTATATTTTATATCATTTAATTTTTCAGCAAATTGATTTACATTATCTGGTAGTTTTATTGTTGTATTATCCTCTTTTAATATTAAATCTAATGAGTTATATACTTGGTTTATATCGTCTATATATTTCGAAATAAATCTATAGGTAATTACTAACAAAACAACAACTATATAAACATATAGTACTATATCTCTGTTATGCACAATCCATGAATATACTTCATAATTTAGGTTTGCAACAAAAACTGATATACTATTTTCAAAAAATAATGCTAAAACAAAATATATTGTTATGGCAATTATACTTACAACTACAATATTTGTAATTAAAGACATAAATATTTTGATTTTTGTTTTAGTTAAACTATTAATTTTCAATTTTATATCCCACTCCCCACACAGTCTTTATAAATTTTGGATTTTTTGAATCTTCGTGTAATTTTTCTCTTATTCTTCTTATATGAACCATTACTGTATTATTACTATCCAAATATTTTTCTTTCCATACTTTTTCAAATAATTCTTCGGAACTTATTACCTTTCCTCTATTGTTTGCTAGATACAACAATATTTCAAATTCTGTTGGAGTTAAATCTACTTCTTTTTCATATAACAAACATTTATGTTCGTCTTTATCTATAATTAAACCATTTATTTCAATTATATTATTAGTTTTATTTTCTGTATTATATAAAGTATATCTTCTTAATGCAGATTTTACTCGTGCAACTATTTCTAATGGATTAAATGGTTTAGTTATATAATCATCTGCCCCGAAGAGTTAATCCTTTTATTTTGTCATTATCTTCTATTTTGGCTGTTAGCATTATAACAGGAAATCTTAATTTCTTTTCTCTTATATATTTACATATCTCAAAGCCATTTTTCCCCTGTATCATAACATCTAAAATAGCAATGTCTAAATTTACTGTATCTATACACTTTATTGCATCTTCTGATGTATAAAATTTATACACATTATAGTTTTCATTTTTTAAATAGACTTCTAATAAATCAACAATTTCTTTTTCATCATCCAATATTAAAACATTCATTTCATATCCCCCATTTTGATTATAACATAACCATATGAATTTTCCATTTATTTGATACATTGTAAGAAAAAATTAAGAAATTATTAAAGAGTTCTTAAAATCGTCTTCATTTATTTTAGTTATAATATTCTTAATTTAAAGGAGGAATTGAAGTGAAAGAAAATAACAAAAGAAGATTACCAAAAAGATTTTTTATAATTTTAATATTAATTATTAGTTTACTTTTTATAGTAAAATTTTTAGAGAATAATTCGACTAGAATTTTGAATCTTTTTAATATTTCAAGTGAATTTAAAGTTATAAAAAAAGATTTGAATAAAAATTATCCTGGTACTGGTCAACAAAAAATAAAAGATAAAGACGGTTATTTTACAACTTTTACTACAGAAGATAAGTATAAAAAAACTTATAAAGAATATAAACAGAATGGTAACTCGTCATGGAGCAACAAAGAATATTGGGGTGGTACTATGGCAGAAAATGGTTGCGGTATAACTGTTATGTCAATTATTTTGAGTGGATATGGTAAAGACTACACACCAGAAAAATTAAGAAAAATGTACTATCCTGTAATGGATTATGAAAAATTATCTAAAGAATTATCTTCAACATTTGGTATAGAAAATTCCGACTTTTATTATGATTCTAATCACTTATCGAATGAAACAATTATAGAACATTTACAATCAAACAGACCTATTATTGTTTGTGTTTGGAATAAACCTGCCAATAATCGTTGGACAACTGCTTCCCACTATATGGTACTACTTGCTGCAGATGAAAATGATATGGTTTATGTTTCTAATCCTAATCGGTCTAGAAAATGATAGTAAAAGTTCTGGTTGGTACAATATTAATGAAATAACTCCTTTTATTGCTAAAGCGTTATATATCAATGATTATGAATAAATTTACATTTTTTAGCCACTAAAATATAGTTTTTAGTGGCTAAAATTGTATCATTATTATCTGATAATTATGCTTTCAAAAAATCTTTCTTGGAATTCGGTTAACGCCCTTATTGCATCATCAGAATAATCTTTGCCTTCTGGCACTAAAATTAATTTGTCATCATTATCATTAACTCTATGTAATACTGCAATACATTTTCCTTTAAAAGTTTTTATTGGTTCAAATACACCTAATATGTAACAATCTAGCTCTTTTCCATCTCCACTAATTGTATTAGGAATATATCCATAATTAATAGGATATATAGATTCTGGAAATTTAGGATGCCCTGTTCCCATTGGTCTATCTATTTCTGCTTCCACCTTTTTTCCAATATATTCTTTTGAATCATTCATTTAAATCCTCTCCTATTTTTTCAAAAATTCTTCTACACTTCTTTGTATTTTGCCTAATTCATAACCAAATGCATTACAAATATTCCATCCTTTTTCTCTCGCAGGTTCTAAGTTTTCTTTTACATCATCAATAAATAAAATATTATTAGGACTAAGTTTACAATCATCTTCTACAATTTCATAAACTTTTGTATTAGGTTTTCTGTATTTTAATTCACATGAAAGCCAAACATAGTCAAATTGTTTTAAATCTACTTGTTTATCTAATCTTTGCTTATCAATTGTACCTAGATTGGATAATATCCCTATTTTACATTTAGATTTTAAGCTATGAGCATAGTCTACTACATCTTTATAATATTCTATTTGATCAAATTCCTTTATATAAAAATCATAGAATTCATCTTCACTACATTGTAAATTAAACTCATTTTTTATTTTATCAAACCATGTATATTCTTTAAAGTCTTGCCTAAGTTTGCGAGCTGTAACATAAAAATATTTTTCAATTAAATTGCTTTCATCTACATTATTATTAAAATGTTTTATAAGATTAGTTATTGCTGTATTTAAGCAATATTCGCCATCTCTATGGCTTTCTATTACTCCTCCCCAATCAAATATAACTATTTTATCTGCTTTATACATAAAAAACTCCTTTTATCACTTTTTTATGTATTTTATCATTATTTTATTTGCTTTGCTATATTTTAATAGAAGAAATATTGTAAGCATGTGTATAATATTTTTAATTTGTATATAAAAAAGATTGATTTATTTCTATAAATCAATCTTTTTTGTTAATATATAGTTATAGTGATTTTAAAGAATGTTCCTATTTTCCTATTCTTATATATCTATATCTAATTTCTATTTATTGTTTTCTCTTTCTATTACTTCTAGATTTGCTTGTCTCTTGATTTTGCTTGTTGTTGTTTTTAATAATGGTTTTTCTGAAATTAATATTCCTCTTATTGCTTTATATTTTGGCATTATTTGGTTTATTTCTTTAATCTTATCTGCTAAAACTTTATAGATTTCTTCATCTGTTTCTACTTTATAAGCTTCTTGCATTACTTCTCTATCAAATATTATTTTCACATTTATCTTTATATCATCTTTATCATCTGATTGCTGTTTTCCAAATATAAATGATTCTTTTACACCTTCAATTTTATTTACTAATGCTTCCATTTCTTCTGGGAAGATATTCTTACCATTTTTTAATACTATAACACTCTTTTTTCTTCCACAAATAAAGATATACCCATCTTCATCTATTTTTGCTAAATCTCCTGTACGGAACCATCCATCTTCCATGACTTCTTTTGTTGCTTTTTCATCATTAAAATAACCTAACATTACATTTGGACCTTTAACAACAAGTTCTCCCATACCTTCATCATTTGCATCTTCTATTTTTGCTTGAACATGAGGAAGAGCTTTTCCGATTGAGCCAACTCTAAAGTTTTCGTTTGTTTCTACACCAATAACTGGTGATGTTTCTGTTAATCCATATCCTTGGCATAAATTAACTCCCCATGCTCTGAAGTCTTCTTCCACTTCTTTTTCTAAGGCTGCTGCACCACTGACAAATAATTTAATATGACCTCCGAAAACATTATGTATATCTTTAAATATTTCTTTCTTTTCGGCCATTGTTTTATCTTTATTATCTTTCATAAGTTTTTTAACAGCTTCTAATTTTCCTTCTTTTTCTAAATTTTTAAGAATTGTTTTATGCATATTTTCATATATTGCAGGAACAAAAGAAGTAAAAGTTATCTTATATTCATTTAGATTTTCTATAATATGTCTTATTCCTTCACAGAAAGATCTTTCTGCACCAATGTATAATGAAAATAACATACCTACTGTACATTCAAATACATGATGTAAAGGTAAGAATGATAATATTCTGTCGCTTGAATCTACATCTAATATTGATGCAAAGTCCATTACATTTGATACCATATTTCTATGTGAAAGTGCTACAACTTTTGATTTTGATGTTGTTCCTGAAGTAAATAACATTATGCTCATTTCTTCTGGATTTATTTTTGCATCTATAAATTCTCTATTTCCGCTATCAACTAAGCCTTTTCCCTTTTCTATTAATTCTTTTTCTGAATATACACCTTCTTTGTGAATATCTGAATCCATAGATATTAAATGTTTTAATTTATTTTTTTCGCTATATTTTATTTTTTCTACAATTTCTTCATATTTTCTAGAATAGAATATTGCTTCTACTTCTGATCTTTCTATTAATTCTTCTAATTCATTTGCTGGTAATGATTTATCTAGCGGAACTACTATTCCTGTACCACATACTATAGATAAATATGCAAGTTCCCATTCATATCTATTTTCACCTATAACAGCTATTCTTTTATTTTTTAATCCTAAACTTATTAAAGCTGTTCCTAGATAATTTACCATATCCCTAATTTCGCTATGTGTATATGTTTTATAATTTTCTTCGCCAAGTTTAATTTTGTATCCAGGTCTATCCCCATAAAGCTCTCTAGTTTTATTTAACATATCTTTTAAATCTCTTACTTCTAAAACATTTTTGCTCATACTTTTATATTTCCTCCATATATATTTTCGATTTTTTACCTTTATTAGAATAATATAAATCTAAAAAATCGTCAATTATTTTTATTTTTTTGTACCGCGAGTACAAAAAAATAAAGTAGTATGTAAACAGTATATATGCAAGGGCTAAAAGAAAATTAGTAGAAAGAAGTAAACAATCCTATGCAAATGTAAAAGGAAATAGACTAAAATCCAGAGCATTGTATTATTCTTGTGGGACGCTTCGGATATGATACTTTCCAAAATATGTATAGGAAAGAACATGCAAAGATACAATGAATTTTTGCAAACTGAAGAGCTAACTCAGTTAGAGTTAGCTCTTCATATTTTTCTTTTCTATAAATTGTTCTACTCTCATATGAAGATGATATTTTTCTCTTAAATCTGCAATTTCTTTCATCATTGGAGATTTATGATGTTCATCTAAAGCTTCTTGATTTTCCCATCTATCTATCAATAAAACTGTTTCTGGATCATCCATTGGAAAGAAATATTCATATTTCTGATTACCTTTTTCAGCTCTTACTCTTTCTACTAGTCCTTTTTCTACCATTTCTTTTGCAAATTTTTTTGCACTTTCATTTTCCCCTGTATAATAAATATTAATTGTAAAACTCATAATAAGACCTCCTTATTATTAATTATTAAATTTGTTTTTAATGTTCTAAATTAATTCAAACATATAATAATCTTTCTAATTAGCTCTTTCAATAGTTACTTCAAAATCATTATTTAAATTTCCTAATATTTCAGTACCGGATTCTATTGTTCCTAACTTATATAAAGAATTAGAATATCTAAAATCTTTATAAAACACTGATATATTTCCCCAAGGCGCATAATATGAAAAATCTCCAACTTGTGGTGTATATCCTGAAGGTAAACCTTTTGTTGATAATTCATTTGGTAAAGTTGCTATTTTTTCTGTATTATTAAAGTCCTCAAGTGTTAAAGTTAAAGGCAACATCTCTAAAAAATCTCTACTTGCTTGATTATCATCTAATCTAACAAATATTTCATTTCCATTTACAATTAATTTTATTCTTACATTTTCCATACTTACTTCTTCTCCATCATTTAGTAAATTTTGATAATCATTCGTATTATCAGTATTTTCAATAACATTATTTATATTATTTTCTGTACTATCTTGTGACAAATTATTATTATTTTGTATATTTTCAGTTGTATCAAAATTTGCTATTACTACTATAGCACCGATTATAACTATTAATAGAATTATAATTAATATAACTTTTTTCATACTACTTTTTTCTCCTTAAAAGCCTATTTCAGATAGCCATTCAATTACTGTATTTTGTGAATTTTTCACATTATCATCTCTTATTGCTAATCCTTCTGTTACAGTTGCATTTGGCTCTTCATCTTCTATATTCCTTAATGTTCCAGAAAGGCCAGAACCTCCACTTGTAGTAAATGGTGCTATTGTCTTTCCATTTAAGTCATATTCATCTAGAAATGTATATAAGGCCATTGGCATATCTCCCCACCAAATTGGATAGCCTAAAAATATAGTATCATATTCATCAATATTATCTATTTGTGTTTTTAGCGCTGGCCTTGCATTTTTATTTTTTTCTTCTTGTGCTATATCTAATAAATCATTGTAGTTATCAGTATATTCTTCTTCCGTTTCTAATTTTATAATATCTCCGCCTACTGCTTCATGTATAAAATTTGCAACAGTTTCTGTATTTCCTGTATGAGAGAAATATACTACTAATTTTTTTCCGTTTTCATTTTTTTCATTGTTTTGAGGTGTTTCTGTATTTGCTACATGATTCGTAGTTTGTACGACTTCCTCGGTATTTATTTGTCTTTCATTGCTTGTTTCGTTTTCTGCTTTATTTGTATTTTCACTTCTTCCCGCTAAATTAAAAACTATAATTATTCCTGCTATAGCTATTACTAATATTAAAACTATTAAAGTTACTACTTTTTTGTTCATAATTTTACCCTCCATATGTTTAATTAATTATCTAATCTTAAGCAATTTCCAATTTTATCTCCTGTTCTTAAATATGTGTATTTTGGAAATTCAAATAATACTGGACTAAATTTTGTATAATCTATTTTTCCCTTTTCATCTAAATTTTCTTCTTGAACATAAGTATTTGAAATTGACATTATAAAATTATCAAATGTATCTGTTTCATAATTGTCTTCAACTTTACATTCCATAACTACTGGTGCATTATCTATTATTGGAGCACCTGCTTCACCTATGTGATATTTAAATACATCTGATTTATCTACTTTGCTACCACTTACACTTCCAACATATTTATTTCCTCCCTCTTTTTTTATTTTTAACTTTATTTATAAAATTAAATATCCAATAAATAATTAGAATGATAGCAATTAATAATACTATATATTTTAAATAAAACATTAATGTGCTTTGTTCGTAATCAAAAAATTTAAAATATACTAATAAAAACATCTCTTCCCATAATCTTAAATATATAAATGAATATATTCCTAAACCAACTAATAGTACTAATATAAAGTAATATACATATTCAAATGTACTATTTTTCATTTTTCTATTTAATTTATTCATAAAACCTGCTATGTGAAGCCCAACATGTATTCCCATTAGTATAAATCCCCATGATGTTGAAACCATATGTAAATTTCTTCCAAACATTGTTGTTGGTATATCTAAAAATGAAAATATATCAGCAGAAATCATTATTCCACTTACCATTATTCCAATCATTGCTAAAAATAGTAACAGATTAAGAATGATGTGAAATGTTCTCATAAAATTATGCTTGCCTTTAAATATAGATTTATACCATTTTATATTTAATATATGATGTAGTATAAATAGTACAAATGTAATTGTTCCTAGTATTTCGTGTACAGCATTATCTGTTACATAATAACCCATTAGTATAATAAACAATATTGTCATTGCTATATCTATTATTAGTTTCACTTTATTTTTCATTTTCTTTACTCCATATTTTAATTTGTAGCAATTCCATTAGAATTTAACCAAGTCTTAATATCATTTTCCAAACTAGAGCCACCTGAATAATGTATACTTAAACCTTCTCCTATTCTTGAATTTGGTACAAGTTTAGAAATATATGTTATACTTTGTCCAAATTCACCACCACCATGGCTACAAAATGGAAGTATTGTTTTTCCGCTAAAGTCATATTCTTCTAAAAATGTTGCCACAGGCATTGGTATTGTTGCCCACCAATTAGGATAACCTAGTAATATTGTGTCATATTGTTCCATATTTTCCACATGATTCTCAAGTTCTGGTCTTGCATCTGAATTCATATCTTCTTGTGCTTGGTCTAATACATCGCTATAATTTGATGAATAAGATTCTACTGGATTTAATTCTATAATATCTGCTCCTGTTTGCTCTTGAATTATATGTGCTGCATTTTCGGTATTTCCGCTCCAAGAAAAATATGCAATCAACACATTTTCGCTATTATTAGTTTGTAAATCTCTTACTGTATTACTAATTACTGTATTATTAGACTTATTATCTGCATTTCTGGCTACTCTAAAACCAATATTACTCATTTTTTGCTCAGGTGTTGTTGAAGCACGGTATGCGCATCTTAAATGTTTTGCATAATCATTCCAACCTCCACCTCTATTCACTCTTAAAGTTCCTGTTGTAGGTCCTGATGGATTATTTGTATTTTCTAAATCATATGCTCCATAATAATCAAAACACCATTCTGCTACATTCCCATGTATGTTATACAAGCCCCATTTGTTTGGCGAGAAGCTATTTACTGCTACAGTTGTTTGTCTATACTGACCCGGCTTAGTTTCTAGATTTTCTTGTGTAAAATAATTTTCTTCTATGCCATATGGATAATGTCCATAGTAATTTGCTTCTTCATCACTTATTGAATTCTCAGTATTAAAAGGAGTTATTGTTTCTGCTCTTGCTGCATATTCCCATTCAGCTTCTGTTGGTAATCTATATCCATTTGCACTTCTATCCCAACTTACATTTTCACCATCAATTGTATAAGCAGGTGTTAAGCCATCTTTTTTACTTAATTTGTTACAATATTCGATTGCTTCATACCATGTAACATTTTCTACTGGTAAATTTTCTCCTTTAAAATTACTTGGATTTTCTCCTATTACTTCTTCATATGCTTTTTGTGTTACTTCATATCTTCCAATATAGAAATCGCTTACTATAACTTCATGTTGTACCTCATCTGTTTCCCTCTGCATTTCTGTTTCAGGACTTCCCATCAGATAAGTTCCGCCATTAATTGATATTAAATCATTTGTTAATTCTGCATTATTTATACTTCCTAGATTATTTGTTTCGTTTTCATTTTCATCTTGATTATACATTACATAAATTAGTCCTGATATAACTCCTACAATGATAATTGCAATTATAAGTGCAACAACCTTTTTATTCATAATATTCCTCCAAAATTTTATTTAATCTTTTTGCCTAATTCATATGCTTCTTTTGAAAAATGTGTTGGCATCATTCCTACAGTTCCACAACCTTTTCCTATAATCATACCTTCATCTTTATAGTTCATGTAACTAACTAATTTCTTATAATGTACTATTAATGGCTCAACTGTGGAATCATCTGTATTCCAACAAGTCATAATAAATGCAGTTCTTAATCTTTTATAACTTATTCTTCCAGTTCTAGAATAAAATCTATCTATTGTTGCTTTTAGTGGAGCTGTCATTGCAAAATAATATACTGGTGTTGCTAAAACTAACATATCTGCAGCTTCTACTGCATCTAATATTTTCGCCATATCGTCTTTAAATACACAATCTCCATCCATGCCACAATGGTTGCAACCAATACATGGACGTATATTTAAATGTGCAGTATCAAATCTTATTATTTCATTATTATTTTCTTCAGCACCTTTTATAAATTCATCAACTAATGTATTTGATGTGCCATGCAAATTATAACTCCCTGTCAATATAACAATTTTCATAATTATTACCTCCATTTTAAGTTTAAGCTATACTATTATTTTAAAAACTGCAAAATTCCTTTATAAGTAATTTCATATATAGTTAAATATTTAAAAGGAACATCTGCATCTGACATTGCTTGTTTTTGTTTTTCTGTTACTTCTGCATAAGGATAAATTCCATACATAAATGGGAAAAATAAAAATATAAATTCATCTTTTTTATCTTCACTCATTGTGTTAAAAAATTTATCTATACATTTTCTAACCATTTTCATAGAATTCCCATAAGCTTTTTTAAATTCTGTTAATTCTTCCATTCTACTATTTTCTTCCATATCGTACATATTCATAGAAAGTAATTTAAGTAAATTTTTTCTTTTAGAAATTGTAGTAGCTAGTTTAACTGCAAATTCTTCTTTAGTCATAGTAGAATTTTGTTCATACATTTTATTTAAATCACCTATCCATATTTCATATTCTCTAGTGAAAAGTGCTAGGAATATTTCTTCTTTTGTTTGAAAATAATTATATATTGATGTACGCGAAAAACTTGTTTCTTCACCAATACTTTTTATTGTAATATCTTTAAAGTTGTTGTTTTTATATAGTTTCTCGCAACTATTTATAATCTCTTCTTTTCTTGCATCAATTATTTTCTTTATCATTTTTTCGCCTTCCTTATTTCATTTTTTTTCCAAATATCTTATTGTAGAAACATTTAGCTTATCCGCTATTTCTTCAAGATATTTTATTTCATCATCATTTAGAATAATTTGCATTGTTTAATTCTTCTAATATTCTAGTTTAATTAAACCGTTATTTTCCCATGCCCCAGCTCCTAGGGCAATTTTTGGTAAATTCATAATCTGAGCCAACTTTCTTTTTTTCTGACATTGTGTCAATCTACAATTAATATATATCATTTCATTGACACCGTGTCAACAGTTTTTTTAAAAATTTTCCTATTTCTTTCAGAATTTACTATAACTGTTATGGCTGTAATAAAATAAGTTTATAACAAAAAATAGAGATTATTTCTAATCTCTATTTTTACTATTGAATATTCTATATAGTAATCAGTTATTTTCATATTATGTATATACTAATTATTTACTTCTATTTTTCTAACATAATTTAATTCTTCAAGCATTATTACTCTTCTTTCAACAATTAATATACAATCTTTATGTTTTTCTTTACTAATAAAAATTATTTTTGCCACAATAATACTCCTTTTGAAAGACTATTTAACTAAATCTGTATAATATAAAACCTCTTTATTTAATGACTTAGCATACTCGATTTCACTTTTTGTACTGTTTCCAATATATCCGCCTACATTAACAACTAATATAGTATTAGATAATTTTATTTTTTCCTTATGCATTTTATCAATCATTAGTGCTTCTTCTTTTGTATATGCTTCTTTATTAGGCTTTGTTAATTCAATTGGAGTTAACATACAATTTCCTTTTAAAGCCATTTTTTCTGTAATCTCATTCATTTCTTTTTTAAATTTATAACTTCCACATACGGTTATTACTTTCATTTTTCCTCCTTCTGGATTTATGTACGTTCCTTGGAATCCATATTATATTTATTATTTTTTCAAAACATATACTAACCACTTGTTATTGTTTGTTCCACCTTCTGTGTGAAATCCAGAAACTTTAAATCCTGTTTTTGCAATAATTTCATTCATATCTTCTTCTCTAAAATATTTATAATAACGTTCTGCTCCAATATGATATTCATTAGGAAAATCCACCCATTCTTCATCAACAGCTTTTCCTTCACGATTCATTACATTAAAAACGAATAAACCATTATCTTCTAGTGAGTCATAAGTTTTTTGTAGCACTTTTAAAGCATCTTCTTTAGTAAAATGAACAAATACTCTCCATGCGAAAACACCATCATATTTTTCTTCAAATTCATCTTCTAATACATTAAATTTTATAGTTTTTACACCTGTGGATTTAGTTGCATTAATAAAATCTTCTGCTACATCACTTGCAGTAATATCATATCCTAAATCTTCTATGTATTTTGCATTTTTTCCATCTCCTGAACCAAATTCAAATATTTTTGAACCTTTAGGTAATGTGCCAATATTAGTTGTAATAAATTTATGTAATTTTTCACTTTTACGTTTTGCCTTTTCTGGATCAAGATTGTCATGTGCAATACTTGTCTTTAAATATGTACCTGCCTTTCTATCATATATTTTTAATGTTTCTTCATTTGCTTTACTCATTTAAATTTTATCCTTTCTAATTTTTTACTCTTGTAAATGTATTAATTAGCTTGTTTCTTTCCAGAATTCATAGATTATATTAGCCAGTTCTTTTGGGTTGTCAACATTCACTTCATGTGACGCATTACTAATGGTCTTAAAGGAACTGTTTTTTATATTCTCATTTAATAATTTTGCATTTTCCATATTTTGATTATCTTTTATTCCGCATAAAATTAATGTCTTGCAATCTATTTTATCTAAATTAGTTTCAATATATAAATCGCTCATTGAACTAACTAGTGACATAAAATCTCTTTTTTTGCATCCTATTTTCTCGAAAGTTGATTTTGGCATAATATGAAATATTACACCTTGAAGTTTAAAAAGAAATTTTGGTATTTTGTAAGGTGTTCCAATTAAAATTAGTGAATTTACTTTCTCTGGAAATTCCTTTGCATAATCTAGTGCCAATATTCCACCAAGAGATAAACCGCATAAGTTTAATTGTTCATTAAAACTATTACAATATTCAGCAAATTTTTTATATAAAGTATAATAGTTTATTTTTGTATCTTTTATCATCGAATATAAATTTGGCTTTTCTACATTCATACTATGAATATTTAATTCTGTTTCTACCATATTCCAACTTGTTCCATTTTGGCCTAATCCATGTATTAAAATATATTTCATATTTTAAACTCCATTCATATTAATATTATTTTTCCATAAGCTTATCTAATATCAAATTTATAATTTCATCTTCCTTAGTTTTATGCCTTTTTAGAATTTCTGCAAATTGAATATCAAAATAAAACGCTAAAATATTCTAATCAAATTCTTTCAACAGCTTTTTAAGTAATGGTTCATACCATTTTGAATTTAATATTCCTTAAATTATTTGCATAATAACACAAAAGTAGGTAACTTACAATAAATTACCTACTTTTTTAATATACTTATTTTTAAATTTTTACAAAATAGGGATTCTAGGACCGCCCCAAAATTTCTATTTTAATAAAGTTATTCCGCCATTTTTTAAACTTTTTTGAACATCTATAACTCTTTGGTTAGAAGAACCTTTCCATTTTAATGTTGGGTCATGTAATTCATCTTCGTAATTACCATCAACTAGTACATCTATATATTTTAGTGCAGCTATATCTTTTATTTGTTCGTATTTGTAGCCTGACCATGCCCATACATTTTTTTCTGGATATTTTTCTTTAAATGCTTTTGCAAGTTTGGCTGTTCCTTCAACATTGGTAGGAGCCATTGGCTCACCACCTAATATAGATAACCCTTTTACTTCGTTTTTATTACTTAATTCTAGTACCTTATCAATTGTTTCTTGTGTAAATTCTTTTCCACCTTCGAAATCCCATGTTTCAGGATTGAAACAGTTTTTACAATGAAAGGGACAACCTTGCATAAATATAGATACTCTTACCCCTGGTCCATTTGATATATCCATTTTTCTAATTAAATTGTATCTCATAATTATGCCTCCTTATTATCGATATGTAAAACTCTTTCTTTTATTTCTTGTGTTCTTCCTTTATTCCAGAAATTTGTTCCGATATATCCACAAGTACGTCTTGCAACATTTAATGTATTGTGATCTCTATTTCCGCAGTTTGGACAATACCATTCTAAATTATCATCAATTAGAATTTCCCCTGTATAACCACATTTTTGGCAATAATCAGATTTTGTATTAAGTTCTGCATACATAATATTGTCATAAATAAATTGTATAACTTCGATTACTGCATCTATGTTTCCTTGTAAGTTTGGTGTTTCTACATAAGAAATTGCTCCACCAGGACTTAATACTTGGAATTCACTCTCTAATTTTAATTTAGAAAATGCATCTATTTCTTCGAATACAGGAACATGATATGAATTAGTAATATAATTTCTATCTGTTATTCCTTTTACTGTTCCAAATCTTTCTCTTAAGCATTTAGCAAATTTATATGTTGTTGACTCTATTGGTGTTCCATAAACTGAATAATCTAAATCTTCTTCTGCTTTCCATTTACTTGTTGCATCATTTAGATGTTGCATTACTTGTAATCCGAATTCCTTTCCTAGTCCGTTATCTGTATGGCTATGTCCTGTCATAACTTTAACACATTCATATAATCCTGCATATCCAAGTGAAATTGTAGAATATCCATGGTGTAATAATTCATGTATTGATTCGCCTTTTTCTAATCTTGCTAATGCTCCATGTTGCCATAAAATAGGTGCTACATCACTTGTTACATTACTTAATCTTTTATGTCTTATTTGTAATGCTCTGTGACATAACTCTAATCTTTCATCAAATATTTTCCAAAATTCATCCATATCTCCATCAGCAGAAAGCGCAACATCTGGTAAATTTATTGTAACAACACCTTGGTTGAATCTTCCATAATATTTACCTTTTCCTTCTACGTAATTTTTAGCTTTTGATATATTTCCTATATTTAACATTCTATCAGGTGTTAAGAATGATCTACATCCCATACATGGATAGCAATCTCCATCTCCTAGGATATTTTTCTTGTATTTTAACATCATTTTTTCTGATATGTAATCTGGAACCATTCTTTTTGCTGTACATTCTGCAGCAAGTTTTGTTAAATACCAGTATTTACTATCTTCATGAATATTATCTTCTTCAAGCACATATAAAAGTTTGGGGAATGCTGGTGTTATATATACACCTTTTTCGTTTTTAAATCCTAATATTCTTTGTTTTAAGAATTCTTCAATTATCATTGCAAGTTCTTCTTTATATTCTTCTGTTTCTCCTAAATACATGCAAACTGATAAGAATGGTGCTTGTCCATTTGTATTTGTCATAGAGTTTACTTGATAATTAAATGTTTGAACTCCATCTTCAACTTCTTTTTTAGTATCTTGCATAGCATATTTTTCGCAATCTTTTTTGCTGAAATTTCTTGCTTGATATTTCTTTAAGTATTTTTCGTAACTTAATCTTACAAATGGTGCTAAATGTGTAAGTGATACTGTTGCTCCACCATAGCTTGAAGATGTTACTGCTAATATTATTTGTGTTGCTATTGTTGCTGCTGTTAAAAATCTATGTGGTTTTTCTATCATAACTCCATTTATTACTGTTCCGTTTTGTAGCATATCATCTAGGTTAATTAATTCGCAATTATGAAGGGCATTTTGTGCAAAATAATCAGCATCATGAAAATGTATAATACCTGCATCATGTGCTTCTACTATATCTTCAGGGAGTAAAAATCTTCTTGTTATATCTGTACTTGTTATTCCTGCTAAGTAGTCTCTTTGTGTTGTAACTACTTCTGCATTTTTATTAGAATTTTCACTATTCCAATATTCGCTTTCTCCTTCAATTAATTCTTTAATTGATTTATCTGTTGTGTTTGCCTTTCTTACTAATTCTCTAGTATACCTATAGGTTATATATTTTTTTGCTAATTGATATTTATCAAACTCCATTAATTTTTCTTCAATTATATCTTGAATATCTTCAACTAAAATTCTTTTTTTGTTTAAGTCTTCTATATATTTTATGATTTCTTTTATTTCCTCTTTAGTTGCTTTTTCTCTTCCTCTTACCTCTTCATTTGCTTTTCCTATTGCTACTCTAATTTTTTCTGGGTCATAGTCTACAATATGGCCATCTCTTTTTACGATTTTCATTCTTTTGTTCCTCCCCTGATTTATTTTTTATTACGAGTAAATATTATATATAATTTCATATATATACAAGTTGCACTTGCAACTTTTTTATTTTTTTGTTAAAATTTTTTTCAGGTGATGAAAATGAGACTTCCATTTGAAGGATTAACAAAATTACAAATCGGTAAACTCCTTGTGTTGCTTGGTGTTCACAGGTATAAGTATGCTAAAGGAGAAGAGATTATTCCTACTATAAAAAATGATAATATTATAGGAATTGTACTTAGTGGATTTGCTCAAATTATTAATATAGAGTACAATGGCAACGAAATGGTACAGGAAAATCTTGGAAAAGATAGTGTGTTTGGTACAACAATTTCTGCAACCAATAGTGAAGACTGTCAAATAATTGCCAAAGAGGATACAGAAGTTCTAATTATAGACTATGTAAAACTTATGAGACCTGAAAATACTAATCATAATTATTTTAATATATTTTTAAGTAACTTATTTGATATAATCAATACAAAATATAGAGAAACTAACGAAAGAGTTAAAGTTTTGGAGAAAAAACAAATACGTGAAAAATTGTTAAAATTCTTTGAAATTGAGCATAGAAAAAGTCATTCTAAAAATATCTATTTAAGTTTTCCTTTTAAGGATTTAGCAGATCACTTAGCTATAGACAGATCTGCCATGTTTAGAGAATTAAAACATTTAAAAGATGATAAACTTATAGAAGTTGATGGTAGAAAAATTAAGATATTGTATGAAATTTAAATAAAAAATCCCTCCAGCTTATTGAAGTGATAAAATAAAAGTAGACACAAAAGTCTACTTTTTATTGACTAGTTCAGCTTATCCAGGAGATTTTAATTAAATTTAATTTTCTATTTTTTCGTTTTCCATATTTTTTATTCTTTCAGATTCAAACCATTCATCAAAATAATCATTAAACAAGACATCTTTTCTTCTTTTAATATATATATATCCTCCAATACAAGCAACTATTGCCCCAACTGTATCTACAATCAAATCACACATTGTATCTACAAGACCATCTTGTCCTGGCATTCTAAATTTTTGCATATTATATCCCAATAATCTATCTGCCCCAAATTCAAAAAATTCCCAGAATACGCCCATTGTTAGTGCTAAACAAAAAGCAAATATTATTACAAATTTAGGACTTAAATTTACGTTTTTATTACCTTTTTCATTCAATAAATAAACAAATAAAAATCCAGCCAGTCCCAGTATTACTCCGGAGATTGTATGAAGCATTGTATCCCACCAAGGAATTTTTTCATAAAAATCTCCTATTTCACCTAAAATTTGAGCTGCGAAAATAAATGATGTAATTATTAATTGCAACCTCTTTGGCAAATATACCCCAAACCTTTTTTCTAATATACTTGGATAAAATGTTAAAATAAAAGTTATTATAATTACAGGATCTTGGCTATGGTCTCCTATAATCCATCCTCTTATAAAAATTAAAATTAATAATACTCTTGTTAAGTTAGAAATAAATACATTTAGTCCTTTTCTTGATTTATCCTGATTTTTTTCTTTTTTCTTTTTCATAACATCCCTCTTATTTTATTAATATCTTATTTGCTTCTTCTACTATTCGTAAATTAGCTGTCATTAAAGTTCCTACATTTTCTTGACTACCTAATTTTATTGTTCAATTTTCTACAGTTGTCAAACTCAATTTGCTATCTTCTGTCTATCTGATAAAATTAGGTTATCCAAAACTAAAACTATTAATTCTACATTACAAAAATATTTTAAACCATTTCAAAAAAATTATCTACATTTTACCTCGAAATCTTTTTTACAACGAGGACATGTACATACATGCTTTCCCTTCTTTTTCGGTAATCTAATTTCTGCCTTACAATTTGGGCATTTTCTATAAATATGTGTTTTTCTTTCACTCCATTTTCTTTTTTGAAGAGTTATTTTTCCTTTAACCTTATCTCTTATTTTTAAATATTTCATATTTTCGCTTTGTCTTTTATAAATATTTCTTGAAAGTAATCTATAAAACATAAAAACACAAATTAGTATTTCTAAAAGGTATATAATTGTATTTCTTATAAATATACTTAAAATAGCGATAATCCAAAATAAGATAAACAAAAATTTGTATAATTCGTCTATTCCATACCTACCTTGGAAAAAATTAGCCATTTTGTACATAAGCTTATTCATATATACATTCCTCCTTTAACATATAAATCTTGGACCACAACAACAATTACAAATAGTATCTGCTAAACACCACCAAAAACATATATTAGATGCGCTAAAAGGCCTTGCACCATACATATTGCTTTGTTCTCTATATACATTTCCTCCACCTTGTAATTGTTGTAATAATTCTTGATATCTTAAATTATTTGGTTCCATTTGTACTGCTGTTTTAGCATAATTTAAAGCTGTTATTCTATTACCTGTATAATAATTTGCAATACTACTTAAATAATACCATTCAGCTGTTTTATCTTGAATTTCCGAAAGAACTCTTAGTGCTTCTCTGTACATTCCTGCTTGTATAAAATGGTTTGCTACTTGGTACAGATTAGTACTTCCACTAGTGTTATTATATGAATTGTTTTGAGTATTTGAATATCCATTATACTGATTTGTTGCACCACTTTTTATTTGATCATATGCTTCATTTATTTCTCTCATCTTTCTGGCTGCTTCTTCATCTCCCGGATGTAAATCTGGATGATATTTTTTTACTAATTTCCTATATGCTTTTGTAACTTCTTCATCTGTTGCTCCATATGATAGTCCTAGCACTTCGTACGGATTTTGTGTCATCTATTTTTCTCCCTTCTTTTTATGTATTTCATATTTTGTCCATATACCTGAATATAGAATATTTTCAATTATTTTATTTGAAATGTTTAGTTCTTTATATTTTTCTACACAATCTGCTAAAAGCAAATTAAGCATATCATCAAATTCCGCTTTTGAATATGTAATTAATGGATTATATTTTTTATGTTTTATGTCTTTTTCTAAATCTATACATGCATCTAATATATAAATAAATCTTCCTAAAGCATCTCCAAAATTTCGTAATTTTTCAGAAAATTCATCTTCATATGGAGTAAATACTTCTCCAAACAATTTACCACTACAATTAGCTGGAGCATCTGGGCTTAGTATATTTTTGGCTTCTATATCTCCTAATTCTTCTAGACTAGCTTTTATAATTTCAGCTTTTTTTGGATATTTGTTACATACTTTTTTAAAGCTCTTTTTTATTAATTTTGAATATGAACATGCTAAAATATTTTTATCGTCCTTCCAGTCATCAATCATATTGTAATAAGAAAGTAAAATATTCATATCTGATACATAATCTACAAACCTTCCTTTTATATAAGTATGTTTATTAACAGGATGCATCATACATCTGCATTCTGATTTAGTATATTTTTCTTTATAAACTTCATTTAATAATATTATTAAGAAAGTCATATCATAGTTTAATGTAAACCTACTTACATTTTTGTGTTCATTTTGTAAAGCTTTACATAGCCCACAATAACATTCTCTATAATATATTCTGTCTGCATTTTCTAATAATGCTGGATTTGTAACTATATTTCCAAGCATTTTATTCCTCCGTTTAGTTTTTTAAATTTTTCGTGTTGTTTAAAATTTTATTAAAAGTTTGTATAAACTGCTTTTTTTCATTCTCAGTAATATCTTTAAATGATATATCATTTAATTTATTTTGTTCAGATTTTATGATTTTTAAAATATTGTCTGCTTTTTCTGTCAGTTTTAAATGAAATTTTTTCTTATCTTTTTCATCTTGAACTTTTATTATATATCCTTTATTTTTTAATTTTTCTACTGTATATGATACATGTGACTTTGAAATCATAAGATTTTCTACAATTTCAGAAGCAATATCTAATTCTTTATTTTGATGTAAAAATAATAAAAGTCTTATTTCATTAACTGCTAAATCTGTCTTTTTAGATACTTTATAAAATAAATTATCCATTGCTTTTTTTAGAACTTGTATATCTTCTAAAAAAGTCATATTTCCTCCTTTTGTTCGTTTTCGAACTAATGACACTAGTTTATTTTCTTTTTTGTCCAAAGTCAACTGTTCTTAAGCATATTTCACACAAGTTTCACATATAAGGCAAAAGAGCTACTTAAATTTAATTTAAATAGCTCTTTAATTCTTATTTTATTATCTCGAATTATGTCTACCGAATAAACTTTAAGCTCCGTCACTAAAGTTTATTAATCTCTTAACTTAGCTCCACATCTCTTGTCTAGCGTTTTTAATATACTATTCATTTTTTCATTTATTTGTTCTGATGTCATAGTTGTTCCTTCATTAAGTATTTTTACTTTTAATGTAATTGATTTTTTACCTTCTGGAATTTGGTTTCCTCTATACTCATCCACAAATTCAATTTCTTTAACTTTTGCTTTTATGTTTTCTTCAATTTGTTTCCATGTAATTTCTTCATCAACTATAATTGATAAATCTTTTTCTACTAATGGTAGTTCTGGTAATCTTTCATATTCATTAGTTCTTGAAGCATATGGAACAAATTTATCTGTATTTATTTCAAACATTGCTACATTAGTTCTTTTTATTTTGGTATCTGTCATTACTTTTACAGAAACTAATCCTAATGTTCCGATTACTTCATTACCTTTAACTACATTTAAGTATACATTAACATCTGCCCAATATGGTTTTTCTATTTTTTCTAATTTAAGTTCTTCCATATGGCAGTACTCAGCCATATTTTCAATTACACCTTTTGCTTCATAGAATATTTCTTTAGCATCCTTTCCAACAATACATCCAGTTAAATAATTCTTTTGAATTGGTAAGATTTCATCTTCTGAAGATGGTCTATAATCACCTTTTTCATAAACTTCTTCACAGTCAAATAATCTAAATTCATCATAATATCTTAAGTTCTTAGCAACTGCTTCTAACATTCCTGGTATTAAAGAACTTCTTAAATATGCTAAATCTGGTGCTGGTGGAGTTGCTAACTTTAAAGATTTTTCCATATCGATTCCTGCAGCTTTAATATATTTTTCTTCAATCCATGGATATGTAAAAATTTCATAAAATCCACATCTATATGCTAAATATTCTTTAATTCTTCTTTCAAGTAAAACATCATTTTGTTTTACAGAATGTTCAAATGTTATAGTAATTGGTTTTGCTTCAAAACTATCAAAGCTTAATATTCTTGCAATATCTCCCATTACGTCATCTTTAATTGATACATCACCTGTTGATCTCCATGTTGGAACTATTACATCATATTCTCCGTTATTTAATGATATTTCATATCCAAGAGCTGTTAAAATTTGTTTAATCTTTTCTTGTGGTATCTTCTTTCCTAATCTTGTATCTAAAAATTCTTCACTTACTTTTATCTTATTTTTTTTAGTTTCGTTTGGATAAACATCCGCATATTTAATTATTTTGCTATCTGGGAATATTTCTTTAATTAATCTTAATGCTAAATTTAATCCTTCATCTACTCTTTGTGTATCAACACCTTTTTCAAACCTCATTGAAGCTTCTGTTTTTTCTGCAAATTTTTTATCTGTTTGTCTAACTGTATCTGCTGAGAAGTTTGCTACTTCTAATACAACTCCCTTTGTATTTGGTAATATAGAATCTTTTTTACCACCTTTAATTCCAGCTAATGCCATTGCATCACTTTCATCACATATTACTAAATCTTCTGTTGAAAGTTCAATAAAGTTATTATCTAATAATAATAATTTTTCATTTTCTTTGGCATTTCTTACTATTATTTTTTCTCCACTTACATGTGTTTTGTCAAAAGCATGAAGTGGCTCTCCTACTGCCATCATTACATAATTTGTAATATCTACAATGGCATTTATTGGTCTTTGGCCTACTTTTGATAATAATGATTGCATCCACATTGGTGATGTTTTTTCATATATACCATCTATTTCTACTGCTACATATCTATTACATTTAGTTGTATCTTTTATTTCTACACTATATTCTGGTACTTTAGGTAATTCGTATTTTGGTAATTCTTTTAATGGTGCATCATATATAGCTGATAACTCTCTTGCGATTCCATAATGTCCCCATAAATCTGGTCTATTAGATAAAGATTTATTATCTATTTCTAATACTGTATCATTCATTCCAAATAAATCTGCAACACTATCTCCTGGCTTGCAATCAAATCCTTTTAAATCAACTATTTCTTCTTCACCTTCGTTTGGGAAGAAATCACTTAAATATACTTCTGTTGAAGCACAAATCATTCCGTAAGAGCTTTCCCCTCTCATTTTTGTTTTTGTTATCTTAACAGGTTCTCCTTGACCATGCCAAACAACTTCTGCACCTGGTTTTGATACTACTACATGTTCTCCAACATAAAGATTAGAACCACCACATACGATTTGTACAGGTTCATCTTCTCCAATGTCTACCATACATATTCTTAATTTATCAGCATTTGGATGTTCTTTTATTTCTAAAATTTCTCCTACAACTATGTCATGAAATTTTTTGGCAGTGTTTTCGACTTCTTCTACTTCTACTGTTCTTAATGTCATATCATAGGCAATTTGTTCATCAGTTAAACCTTCAGGTAAATCAACATATTTTCTAATTAAATTTAATGATACTTTCATATTCAAAATCCTTTCTATTTAAATTGTTTTAAAAATCTTAAATCTCCGCTATGGAATAAACGTACATCATCTACTCCATATCTCATCATTACTAATCTATCTAATCCAATATTAATATAGAATCCTGTCCATTCGTCTGGATCTAATCCTGCTGATTTTAATACATTTGGATGAATTACACCACCTGGCATAACTTCTATCCATCCATTATGATTACAAACTTTACATCCTTTTCCACCACATACTAAACATTCCATATCTATTTCATATCCTGGTTCTGTAAATGGGAAGAATCCTTCTCTCATTCTTGTTTTTATTTTTCTTCCAAAAACTTTTTCTAAAATTGTTTGGATCATAACCATACCAGATGAAAAAGATATATCTTTATCAACTATTAATGCTTCATATTGGAAAAATGCTCTTTCATGTCTAGCATCAGTTGTTTCATTTCTATATACTTCTCCTGGATATACAAATCTCGCTGGTGCTCCATGTTTTAGTAAATATCTTACTGACCCACCTGTTAAATGTGGTCTTAAGCATAATCTTTCTGCACCTTCTTTATCTTCTGTTCCTTCAATCCAATAAGTATCCATAGATTGACGTGCAGGATGATTTTTAGCAAAATTTAAATTATCGAATGCATATTTTTCACTGCTTATATCATCTTCGTTGAATACTTCAAAACCTAAAGATACAAATGCATCATTTAAGTCATGTTTCATTTGAGTTATTGGATGAAGTGCTCCTCCACTCACTTTTTTACCGGGTATAGTTAAGTCAATTGGTTCATCTAATACACTCATAGAAGCAATAATTTCTTCTTCCTTTTCTTGTAAATTACTTAAAAATGTATTTTTTATTTCTGTTGCTATCATTCCAATTGTCTTTTTTTCTTCTACTGGTAAATCTTTCATAGATTTTAAAACTTCTGATAATTCGCTTTTCTTACCAGTTAATTCTTTTCTGACTTCTTCAAGCTCAGCGATAGTCTTTACGTTTTTAACTTTTTCCAAACCTTTTGTTTTGATTTCTTCTAATTTCTCTTTCATACGCCTTTTCCTTTCTTGAAATTTTTTATGGTGGCGAGATTTTTGAACGTCCGGGATCTGGGGACGTTCCTTTTTTCCCTTTCTTATTCTTAAACATGGATTTTAGGGTCATCCCAAAAATCCATACAAAATCCCGAAAATCAAAAAACGAGCAATCATCCTTAAAGGACGATTTGCTCGTGGTACCACCTTTTTTTATAGTATTTCTACTACCTCATTACAGATTAACGCTCTTACACGATTTGACTCCACTATTGAAATTCGTTAATTTGTCTTTCTATTGTAGCTTCCAGTCTATGACTACAATTCCCTGGATAGATTTACATATTAACTACTTTGATAATTTCTTCGTCAACATTTATTAGTCTATTAGATTATATTTCCTTTTTCTCTGTTTGTCAAATATTTATGATAAATTTATTATCCTAATATAATTGAAGCAATATTATCAGAAAACCAAAATGGATAATATAAGAAAAACATTCCTAAAAAGCTTAATAATATATAAACAATTACATCACGCTTACTATTTTCTGTTTCTTTCAAATGATTCTTAAAAAATATCTTCCATATAATAAAGCCAAGCAAAGCTCCTAAAGTATTTGTAATCAAATCATCTATGTCTGTTGTTCGAGTAGTTATTAGCTGTGATAATTCAATAAGTAATGAAAATCCAGCTCCTAAAATTGCAGTTTTATATGCTTTTCTATAATTTTTCCAAATTAGCGGAACTAAAAATCCAAATGGAATTAACATTAAAATATTTAAATAAAATGTTTTTTCAATATTGGTAAATGGAACTAAATTAATTCGTGCTCTAATAATAGGTTGATCTATTCCTCCTTTTGGAGCATAAATTATATCTGTAAGTCCTCCTACACCTGTTAAATCATATACTTGCCATAAGTATAATACAAATAAAAGTACAAATATCCAATATGATTTACTATTTTTTCTTCTTTTTATAATGAAATAAATTAAACATGGTAATACTACACAAAAGCTGCTATAAATCGTGGTTTGACTAAAATTTAACATTTATTTTCCTCCACTTATTATATTCATTAATATCATAACATAAATACTTCCAGTATTTTATTAATAATTTCTTAATTTTAAACAAAAAATAGAGATTAATCCTAATCTCTACTTAATTAACAAATTCCTTAATTTTATCTAATAATTCTAATATTTCTATAAAGACTTATTTTCTGATACTTTTAAGTTTTATATTATACCAATTATAAATTAATTATAGCAAAATTCATTGCAAATATTATGTAAGTTTGTTTTCAAAATCCCGGTAATTTAAAGTTGAATCAGATGACAAAAATGAGGATTCAGATGAAGTAGCTGTAGTGATTTCAATTGTCGCACTGTAGTAGGAATTGTATTTATAGCTATTCGCATTTGGTATTTAGGCGCTGCAGCTTCAACGGTGAATAACACTTTATTTACTTTATTCTCAGCTGCCTTAATAATTGCCACTATAAAAATACCAAAGGTATTGCAGTTAAGTAATTCTATAGTGTCCTATAATATTATCTTGTCCGTATAATTCTATAACATCCTCCTCGTAATTTTCTTGCGATGGTGTTGCATGATGTATTAAGAGTGGAATTCCTTCTTTATTTCTTTTATCTGATATTATTCCTATATGATCTTTAAAGACAATTATATCCCCTCCTTGCCATTCTTCTATTTTCGATAAATCTGTTGATAAAGAAATATTATTGTTTTTAAAGTATATATCTAAATTTCTTACTCTTCTAAAATCTATATTTTTATCTATAGTTTCTATGTTATATCTTTCATTATGTTTTGTAATATCTTCATTTACTAGTTCCATTAAATCATATCCGGCATCTTTTAATCCAAAAGCAACAACATCTGTACAAACTCCATAGCCATCATTTGGATAACCAGTTCCATAGTATTGACTTTTGTATTTAGGTTTACTTGCAATATATTGTTTCACATTATTTAGTATATCAGTTTGATCATCTATTCCATCATTATCTTTATCAATGTCACTAGTATATGTTTCAATATTAAAATCACTATTGGTATATTGTTTATATGATTTTCTATTAAATTCATATATAAATACAATAACACTAGCAATAATAACAATACTTGCTATTGAAAACATTATAAGTATCTTTTTCATTATTTTCTCCATCATTTTATTATATTTCTAAAATCATTTGAACATGAGGTATTCCATCTTCTAAAAATTTTTCTGATGTTTGTTTAAATCCAAATTTTTCATACATCTTTTTAGCATATGTTTGCGCCTCTATTTTAATTTTATTTACTTTTAGCTTTTCCCTTACTATATTTATACCTTCCCTTAAAATTATATTTGCATAGCCTTTACCTCTTTCAGTAGTTAATACTCTACCTATTGAGGCTTCTTCAAATAATATGCCTGGATATAACACTCTTAAATAAGCTTTTATTTGACCAGCTTCTTTTAAATAAATATGATATGCGTTTTTATCTTTTTCATCTATTTCTTGGTAAGGACATTTTTGCTCTACCACAAATACTTCAACTCTAATTTTTAATAATTCATATAGTTCTTCAGTTGTCAATTCTTCAAACTTTTTTACAATTAACTCCATTGTTATCTCCTACAATTACATTTTTCTAATTTTATTATTCAGCTTTATTCGATAATAACAAAGAAGCATATAATTTTCAATAAATTGTACGCTTTTTATTAGATTATATAAGAAGCAGTCTTTATCATGCGAATTTATAGCAGCTTTATCTATCTGCTATTTTTATATTGCTATCCTAAACTAATTATTCCTAGATGTTCTAGTAAAATCTTAATCCCTATTAGTATTAAAATTATTCCTCCAATAATCTCTGCTCTCTTCTCGTACTTAATACCAAATTGATTCCCAATTTTTACTCCTATTACAGATAATATAAAAGTTACTAATCCTATTAAAATAGCAGCTAATACGATGTTAGTTTGTAGAAATGCAAAAGTTATACCGACTGCTAATGCATCAATACTTGTTGCTATTGCTAAAATTACCATTGTTTTAAAATTCACACTATCATTATATCCTTCAGAATTATTATCAAATGCTTCTTTAAGCATCTTTCCTCCAATAAGTGCTAAAAGAATAAATGCTATCCAATGGTCTACTTTAGTTACTAAACTTTCGAATGTTGTTCCTAAGCAGTAGCCTATAACTGGCATAATTGCTTGGAATACGCCAAAGTAAATGCCAACTATAATAGCCTTTTTCCAATTCATTTTTTTCATTGATAAACCTTTGCATATTGAAACTGCAAAAGCATCCATTGCTAAACCAATTGCTATTAATAATATTTCTAAAATCCCCATATTTATCTTCCTTTTTTTTAATGTCAATGCTTAATATCCTAACATATTTTCATAAAAATTGCTATTTTTTTGCAAACCTAAAGGCATTAAAATTTTAATGCCTTATTATAACTATTCTATATTTAATTCATTAAATATAAATTCTGCCTGCTTGCTACTAATTTCATCCTTGTAGTGTACATGACCTTTATACATATTGTCATTTTTTTAATCATATGTACATTTATATAAATCAATTATTCTTATTAATTATAACTTTTTAATATAGCATACATCACATGCAAAATGCTCTGTTTTTATTAATGGTTTTTCTAACCTTTTAAATTCATATTTTTCATAAAACTTTTGGGCAGCAACCATATTTTCTAGTGTTTCCAAATAACATTCTTTATAATATTTTTGGGCATACTTTAATGCTGTTTCAATTAACTGATGCGAAACTCCTGTGCCTCTTGCAGTTAGTAAACAATACATTTTTTGTAATTCACACACTTCTGGAAGTTCAGCTATTTTTCCAATACCAACTCCTCCAAGCAATTTGCCAGAAGTATCCTCAGCAACCCAATATTTATTTTCTGGTGTATTATATATTTCGGAAAATCTTCCTAGATTTGGATCTGTCCATGCTGTGCCTTCATGATTTCCACCAAATTCAATTAAACATGACCTTATTATATTTTCTATTTCTTTATTATCTTTTTCTGTAATTTCTCTTATAATATATTTCATTCACTCACCTTATTACATAAAATCAGAAGTAACATTTGAAATTTCTCCATTTTCATTTACAGTAAATTTTATTCTTATATAAAATCCTTCTACAGTCAATGAAAAATCATACTCTCCACTTTCTAATTTTCCGTATATATTTGTCCAATCACAAATTTTTCTTACAGTGTCTTCTGCTATATTTTCAGAAGTTACTGTATCTTCACTATTAACATCTGAAACTTTTGAAGCCTCTTCCCAAAGTGGAATACCGCTTCCTTCATATGATGATGTTGTATTACCTGTTACTATTGGCATACTTGGTGCTTTTACTTGTTCAGCTTCTGGATTCTTTTTAAATAATGTATATGTATTTGTATATTCATATTTATATTCATTTGTATCTTTTATCTCAAAAGATATACCTGTTTGTGTTGCATTAATATTTGAAACTGATACATTATTGCGTGAGCTATAAAAAAGTTTTAATGCTTTTTCCGGTATTGTAACATCACTATTATCTTTCAATATTTCTATTTTAGAAACTTTATCAAAACTACCTGGATACATTTCATTTATCATTCCATTATAATAAACTCGTACTTCTTGGTTCTGTTTATACTCATTAATATCATCATCTGGAATGTTTGCTCGCATTACATCGTTTGGATCGTCTTTATTTATAACTTCAAGATATGTATCATCTACTCTTACTATTACAACATCCATTGTAGCAATTGCATCAGCATTATCATATGATATGCTATTTCCTGTTAGCTCATTATTAACCTCATTTGTTGTAAAATGCTTAACAAGTAAAATTGCTACTGCTAAAACTACTAAAATTACTAAAACAATTATTAAAACCTTTAATCCCCTTTTCATATAAATCCCTACCTTTCTATAATTTAGACAAGTCTTATCTCTTGTTTTGTTAGGTTGATAATAACACTAAAGGAAGTAATTATCAATATATTCACTTTTATTATCTTTATCATTTTATCTATATTCTCCAACATTTTGCTTTCTTGATAAATCCGTAGTTACAGCACATCCTTCTTGTTCCATTTCGTATTCGCCTATTTGACATTTTTTAGTAATGTACTTTGCTAAATTCTGTATATTCTCTTCTTCCATTATGCTACAAATTGATTGATCTGTATATAAACCTTTATTATATGTATCATAATCTGTAATTACAGAATTCATATATTTAATATACTCTGGCTTAGTATACTTTTCAAATGTAGCACATAGATTTCTATTACTTAATAAAGAATTTGTTATTGCTCTAGCTGTTCTGCCATTTCCACCTATTTATCAAAACTCCCACTAGTTAATCCATTTAAATCTAATGTTACATATCTAAATCCCAACGCTTTTATTTGTTCTACTATATTTTGATTTTGTATTATTACATTAGAATATTCTCTTTCTACTTCGATTCTTGCAATCTCCTGATGTACTCTTATTCTCACTTTTGGTATTCCTAATTTTTTTAACACTTCTTCTCCTTGTTCAACCCTTTTTAAATCATCTTCGGTTAAAATTGTATTATAAGGAAATCTTGTTGCTAAACAAGAATTAGATGGTTTATTCCAAATTTTAAGGCCTAGTTTTTTACTCTCTTCTCTTATATTTTCTTTTGAAAATCCTATTTCTGCTAATGGACTTATTATACCTATTTCTTCTGTTGCTTTATTACCGGGTCTATATACTTTTAAGTCATCTTCATTTTTACCATCTAAAACATTTTCAAAACCATTTTTATTTGCCTCTTCTTTTATACCGATCATCAGTTTTTTCTTACAATAATAGCATCTATCTTTTCTATTTTCTTTAAATTCTTCTATTTCTAATGGTTTATATTCTATTTCTTTGTAATTGATTTTATTTTCTTTTAAGAATTCTATTGCTTCTTCATAATCTTTTCTTGGTACCATATTGCCATTTGCTATAATTGCTAATACATTTTCTGTTGGTAATGTAATTCTTGCAACATATAGTAAAAAGCTAGAATCTATTCCTCCTGAAAAGCTAATAGCTACTTTATTTAATTCTTTTAATCTGTCTTGTAATTTTTTTAACATATATTTCATCCTTTTCACTTATACTCACTAATGCATACTTGAATCATTGTATACAACTTCATTTCACTTAAGTTGCATAGTTCGTCTTTAAAAAGCTCGCTAATGTTTGCTAGCGGCTGAGTTAATTTGGTGGGCTATGTATCCGGCACCATAACCATTGTCTATGTTTACTGTTGCAATTCCGTTTGCACATGAGTTTAACATGCTAAGAAGTGCTGATACTCCTCCAAAGTTTGCACCATATCCAATAGATGTAGGTACTGCTATTACCGGTACTTTGCTAAGCCCAGCTACAACAGAAGCTAAAGCCCCTTCCATTCCAGCTACAACTATTATGCAGGTTGCTTTTTCTAATTTATCCATATTACTTAGTAGTCTATGAATACCAGCAACACCAACATCATAAACTCTTTCTACATAACTACCCAAAAACTCTGCAGTTTTGGCTGCCTCTTCTGCAACCGGAATATCTGCTGTTCCCCCTGTGCAAACTACAATATTTCCTACTAACTTCTTTTCTTTTTCTATTTTTAATATCCTAGAAATAGAGTCATATTTTACATTTGGTATATCCTTTTTTACTAATTCATATTGTTCTTTAGATGCTCTTGTTCCTAGTACTTCCCCATTTTCTTTATAAATAGCACTATATATTTTAGTTAAAAATTCGTTTGGTTTTCCTTGGCAAAAAACCACTTCACTCGCTCCAGATCTTTCTTTTCTATTATGATCTATTTTGGCATAACCTAAATCTTCATATTGATTATTTTTTATCATTTTTTCAGCATCTTCTATAGATATTTTATTTTCTTTTAAATTTGTCAAAATTTCTTTTATGTCCATACAATTATGCTCTCCTTCTGATTTATAATTATTTTAGCTCCTCTAATTTATATAATTCCTTTAAAGGAATATTATTCTCTTCTGCTATTTTTTTCATGCTTTCATATTCAGGATATACATATGTTTCACCATTATAAGTTACTTTTTTTGCTTTTATTCTTCCATATTTTGTATCTATTTCTACAAATTCTCTACCTAATTCTGTTCTACCTTCAAAACGATATCTAATTCCAATCGTGGTTGTTTCTTTAAAAATAATGTTTTGAAGTTTAAACATATCTTCTTTTCTACAAGCAACAGATAATCTATATGCTGGTCTGCTTTTTTTCATAAATATTGGTGTATAAAATACATCTAAAGCTCCATTAGCAAATAATTTTTCTGATGTAAATCCTAGTATTTCTCCTGAACAATCATCTATATTTGTTTCCATTACCACAAAATTTTGATTATCTTCTTGTATTTCACCATAGTACACTTTTAGAACATTTGGTATTTTTAAATTTTTTGACCCAGTTCCCCAACCAATTTTTTCTGTTACCATTGTGGGTAATGTTGTAAAATCTTCTGCAAGCTCTGCTATAATTGCTGCTCCCGTTGGAGTTACAAGTTCTGTATCTATATCTATTTGTCTAAACTTCACATTAGATGCTGCAAATATCTCACTTGTAGCTGGAACTGGTACAGCCATAGTTCCATGTGCACATTCTATAAAACCATATCCATCATTAACAACACTTGCAATTATTTTTTCTGGATTAATTTTATTTATTAAAATTGCTGTTCCAACAATATCTACAATTGAATCAATTGCTCCAACTTCATGAAAATGTACTTCATCTAATGGTTTATTATGAACTTTCGATTCGGCCTTTGCCACTCTTAAAAATATTCTTTTTGCCAAAGCTTTAGTATTTTCATCTAATGAACTATTATCTATAATAGTGTTAACATCATATAAATTTCTATGTTCATGATGGTGATGATGCTCATGGTCATGGTCGTGTTCATGATGATGGTGATGGCATTCATTTTCTAATATAACATCAACATATGTTCCTGTAATTCCATTTTTTACTTGTTTAGAAATTTCTATTTTATACCCATCAACATTCAATTTTTTTAGTTCTTCTAATAAATATTTTTCGTCACCTACGATTTCTAATAATGCTCCAAGTGTCATATTTCCACTAATTCCACTTGAACAATCAAAATACAGTGTTTTCATAAATTTATCTTCCCTTCTACATAATTTTTACCTATTATAACACAAATATGATATATCATTTAGAGTTTACTCTAAGTCAATACTTTAACATATATTTTTACATTTATTCCATAAAAAATACCCAGCCTTTCTAAGCTAGGTATTTATATTACTTATATTTCTCTTGAACTTCTTTTGGCAATTATTTAGCTTACATTAACCTTACAGTTTTATCATTTGCTTAAATTTCATTCCATGTTTTTCCATTATCTTCTGAACAATACTTTTTAAAACTTCCTCCATTATAATCTCCATCATTTCCTTGACCAACTTCTAAATAAATTTTTCCATCTTCTATAGTTGGCAAGTAATAATAATCATAAATCTGTTCATCACTCAAATTAACTTTTGTAAAGTTTATACCTCCATCCTCGGAATAATATAGTTCAGAGTCATCCCCACTAGCATATGGCATTGTGACAAAAGCAATATTTTCATTCACAAACAATAGCTGACTTCCACTTCGAAATGTACCTTCATTCAAACTTCCAATTCCATTATTTATAGTCGTCCATGTTTGTCCTCCATCTGTAGTTTTATCAATATGTCCAAAGGTAACTCCTCCTAAGGCATAATCTTCAAATTGCAAAACAAAGCCTATATCTTTATTTAAAAATTGTATAGATTGAATAGTTCCGTTAGTAGCTAATTTAACTGTATTCCATGTATTTCCCTTATCATCTGAATATACTAAATATTTTCTCCCATTTTCAGTATAGAAAAATACTGTTTTTTCTTCAGAAATTATATAATTTTGATTATTATAATCTGATTTGTCATTTGAAAAATCCCCTGAAACTTCTGTTACGTTTTCTCCATCATAGCTAAAATATAAAATTCCATTATCTATTTTATATTTATTAGCATCTACTGTTATACCATTATACTCACTTAAATTCTCCCCTTTATATACTGTACAATATAAAGTTTCCTTTATAGTCCTTTTCATTGAGATATCACAAAATATAATTGTTCCACCTTCTTTTATATAGCTAGTTTCTTCATCAATTTCACAATCATCGTTTAATGCAATTATATATTTAGGAATATCATCTTTATAAAGAACTAATGCTGTAACACCATATTGTTTGCAATCACTAAATTCAAATTGTTCAGATGTATCATCTCGCGTTACTTTTATCCCTTTTGAATCTACAGTTAATTTTGTATTACCCACAGAATCTGCCTGTGTTTGCCATCTTCCTAATAATGCATTAAATACATAATAATATGAATCTGTTCCTTTTCTACTTCCATATGTTGCTACATAATTTCTTAAATTATCATCTTTATCTGTATAAGTTATATTGCAAATATCATTTGTAAGCCACTGATGTTTTATGGCTTCACTTACTGAATATTCAAATCGTTCATCTAGTTTTGCAAATATAGTTAATTTGGCATATTTATATAGCCTAGTTTCACCATTTTCTTTATTCTGTTTTATTACTAATTCATTTGAAAAATCGTTAGAAAAACTTAATATAGTTCTTATATTCATACCATTATTAATCATAAAAGCTAAATTAATAGTACTCAAAATAACTGCAATAATCACAGCAACAATCTTTATGTTCTTTAACTTTTTTATTTGTAAAATAAGAAATACAGCTCCAGTTATCATTATCAATTCATTTACAATATAAAATATTAAATCATTTATATATTCATATCCATTTGGCTTCATTATGCATAAATATCCTAATTGTAAAAAAAACATTAATACAAATATTATAATAGATACTATTTTTACAATTTTAATTAATTTTCTTTTTCTATTTTCTTTCTTTTCTTTTTCTTTAGTCACACTCTCTACAGCCTCTTGTACTGCTTTTTCTACATCAATAGTATCCTTTTTTCCGATTTCTGCATTTAACACTTCTGATGCTGTAATACCAAAAGTTTCTGCTAATAAATTAATAATTGAAATATCAGGAAAGCCTAATCCCCTTTCCCATTTTGAAACAGCTTTATCGGTTACATTTAATTTTTCTCCTAATTCCTTTTGTGTCATGTTTGCTTTTTTTCTTAAGTCTCTTATAAATCTTCCGAATTTTTGATTGTCCATTTTTAGTCTCCTTACAAGTTTTTTCGATATAAAAATGTTATCACTCTTAGATATTTTTAGCAATCTACTTTTAGTAGAATTGTTATTTTTGCTTGAAATATCAACAAATCTAGTTTTCGAGATTTTATATACACTTTTATTAGAAAAAAATAAGCCACGATTAAATCGCGACTTAAAAATTCGTTGGAATAGGAAATAGGGATTTTAGGAACGTCCCCCAAATATCCCGTGGCACACCAAATTCACGTCCTTATTTATTTTAATTTTTCTGTTACTTTTTCTAGTTCTTGTCTTATTTTTATGTGTTGAGGGCAAACTTGCTCACATTTACCACATTTTATACATTTTTCTGCTTTCTTAAGTCCATGTCCGCTTACAAGCCAATCTTCTTGGTGTTTAGCTGCTTCCATATCATTATATAATGTTAAATAATTCATTGCTGTAAATGAACCAGAAATTCCTATTTTCATTGGGCATACTTTTGCACAATAGTTGCATGTTGTACATGGTATTATTGGAATACTATTCATTATTTCTTGAGCTTTCTTTATTGTAGCTTCTTCATCATCGGATAATTTTGTAAAATCTTTCATATAAGATATATTATCTTCCATTTGTTCTATATTACTCATTCCAGAAAGTACTGTTATAACACCATCTAAACTTGCAGCAAATTTAATAGCCCATGAAGCAATTGATGTATTAGGATTTGCTTGTTTAAATGCTTCTTGTACTTGCTTTGGTGGATTTGCAAGCATTCCACCTTTAACAGGTTCCATAATTATTACTGGCTTGCCATGTTTTCTTGCAACTTCATAACATTCTCTAGATTTAATTGCAGGATTTTCCCAATCTGCATAATTTATTTGAAGTTGTACAAATTCCATTTCTGGATGTTTATTTAATATTTCTTCTAATTCTTCAGGTGTTGAATGGAAAGAAAATCCTATATGTTTAATTTTTCCTTGTTCCTTCATGTCTTGAATCCAACTCCACATATCAAAATCATCAAATGCTTTCGTTCTAGATTCTCCTAAGTTATGTAATAAATAAAAATCGAAATATCCAGCACCTGTTTGTTTTAAAGAAGTATCAAATTGAGCAATTGCTTCTTCTCTAGTCTTACAATTTATCCATGCTGCATTTTTAGTTGCTAATTGGAACCTTTCTCTTGGATAACGTTCTACTAGTGCTTGTCTTATTGCGTCTTCACTTCCAGCATATGCCCATGCTGTATCAAAATATGTAAATCCAGCATCTAAAAATTTATCTACCATTACTTTTGTTTGCTCTATATCTATTTTTCCATCTTTTTGAGGTAATCTCATTAGACCAAATCCTAATTTTTTGATTTTTTCACCTAAATATCCCATTTTAGCCCTCCTACTTATAACTCTTTAATCCATTTATCTATTTCTTCTGGTAATGTAACTAATTGATTTTCGCTATAATCCTCTGTAAATACAATATTCATTTCTTTTCCTATTGTTGAATTTGGACATAAGTCTTTTATTTCTTTAAATGTACGTCCAAGCCATCCTGCATTTGTTGCAAAAGGTATAATTTTTTTATTACTTAAATCATTTTCTTTCAAGAATGTCCTTACAACTGGTGCTATTGTATACCACCATACTGGTGTTCCCAATATTATTTCGTCATATTTAGATAAATCTAAATTTTTATTTTCTATTTCTGGTGTTTTCTTTGTACTTTCATTATTTTGCTCTTGTCCAACAACAATATCATAGTCATTAGAATATGGCTTTACAGGTTTTAGTTCTATAATGTCACATTGTAATTGTTTTTGTATTCCTTCAGCTATTATTTTAGTATGATTTGTATAAGAATAGAATACTATTAATTTATTGCTCATCTTTATCCTCCTATGGTTTTTCTGTAAAATCTTTTAACTTTCCTTTTTCTATTTCTTCATATTTTTCTATTTTGTAATTTAATCTATCTAATGTAGCTTTTATATCTTCTTGCTTTTTTAGTAATTTTTCACGTTGTTCTTCTAATAATATTTTTCTTTCTTTTACAGTTTTTGTTCCTTGTCTAAATAAACTTACATATCTTTTTAAAGTTTCAATTTCAAGACCGGCACTTCTCATGCATTTTATAAATTCTATCCAACCACAAGAATTTTCATCAAAATCTCTTATACCATTTTTATTTCTTGGTACTGTTGGAATTAGTCCTTCTTTTTCATAATATCTAATTGTATCTGCTGTTATATTATATTTTTTACTTACCTCAGATATTGTCATTCTACATCCTCCATAATTTATAAATTATTATATTGCCCATCTGTTACTGGTTCGCACCATTCATTGTTTGTGTTTTCTCCTGGTACCTCTATAGCTAAATGACTAAACCAATTATCTTTTTTAGCTCCATGCCAATGTTTAACATTTGCAGGAATTACAACTATATCTCCTGGCTTTAGACTTTTAGCTTCTTTTCCTTCTTCTTGATACCATCCTTCTCCATCAACACAAATAAGAATTTGACCACCATCTTTTGTAGCATGATGAATATGCCAATTGTTTCTACAACCTGGCTCGAATGTTACATTTGCTATAAAAATACTAGATTCACCTGGTTTTGTTAGTGGATTTAAGTATGAATTTCCTATAAAATATTGTGCATAGTTTGAATTTGGCTCACCTAGTCCAAACCATCCACCATGTTCTTCTTTAGCAGGTTCATCATTTGCATATACTTCTTTTGCCATATTAAATACTGCCCATGCATTTGGCCAGCCAGCATAAAAAGCAGCATGTGTAATAATCTCTGCCATTTCTTCTTTTGTTATTCCGTTATTTTTTGCGTTCATAATATGATATTTTAAAGAACTATCTACTAATCCTTTTCCCATAAATACACATATTGTTACTAAAGATCTATCTCTTAAAGATAGTTTGTCTTCTCTTGACCATATTTCTCCAAATAATACATCATCATTTAATTCTGCAAATTTTGGTGCAAATTCACCTAATTGATCTCTTCCAGCAGTTTGTTTTTTCATAATTCATTCCTCCTTTTAAACTTTTTTTATAATAGCACTTAAAGTTAACTCCAAGTCAATATTATTTTTTTAATCTATTAAAACTTTTTTATTTTAATAGATTTTATTACTAAATTCTAAGGCTCTTTTAATGGTCTTACTTTTGTCCATTCTTTTGGAGCTTTCATTATCTCTTCTTTAATATGTTCTAAGTCCAAGTTTGACAAATCTTCTATAAATTTATCTACTACTTCTTTTGATAAAATTTTGAGACTTTTACCTTGTTCTGCGACATGTACATATTTTTTTATTTTAGATGGTAATTTTACATGATACTTCTTTAATAAATATGGATTTAACAAATCATAATCAGTATATATATCTGTTGACCAATATTCTATGTATTTATTGTAAAATAAGTAGTCTGTTAATAAATGTAAAAAATAGCCCCTATTAAAGCTAGTATCTAATTTATTTTCTTTAAAAAAATTATATAAATTAACTGATCTCATTTCATTCCAATAGTGAGTTTTATATTTATTATCTGTTTCATCTGGGTAAATAACTCCATCTATAAATTCGTCATAATTCTCTTTTTTATTTTTTTCTAAATATTTTTCTGCAATTGCTAAATGTATTACATATCCCGGCATAAGTTTTCCTCCTTTTTGAATTATATCATAATAACTTTATATTTTAAATGTCCAAAATTCATTTCATTCTCCTTGATATAAAAAAATCGGAGCTTTGGTTCATCGAACCAAAGCTCCTTCGCTTGAACATATTTTTACATCAAAGCTAATTTATGGGCATTTGCAATTGCCTTTTTTAAATCCCTTTGATGTTTACCACAAAGCCCTGTTGACCTTGCTGGCTTCATTTGAGTTTCCTCGTAAACGAACTTTTTCAGTTCATCAACCCGTTTGTAATCCGGTTTTTTATGTTGTTCACAATAATAACACTTTTTTCTCATATCGAAACTCCTTTCATGATGTGTATCTTGGATTTGTATAATCTGCAAATGAGGAAGTAATCAAACTTTTAGCTTCTTCTTTTAATATTTCTACATACATCATCGTAAAATTAGTAAGAGCTCCTTTTTCTGTAAAACGCACAAGCTCATCTTCTACATTCTTAAGTGACTTTCCTGAAATTGTAAGAATATTTTTCAAAGCATTTGATAAAACATTCACTTTCGTATTAAATTCAAGTGCTGTAAAAAGATCATTTCTTAGATTTTCAATATCTGCATCTGAAATATTAAATTGCGACTTGTGCTCATTTACAAACCGCATCATATCTTCGAAACAGCTATAAAAACTTTCTGACTTAAAGAATTCCTTGAGTTGAGCCTCTACCATTGGATATTGGTTTAAAATTTCTTCAACCTGTGAAGTTTTTGCCAGAAGTGGTATCTGGAAATATACTCCATTTGCTTCTTTGTTTTCACTCATAAAAGTCCTCCTTTTAATGATAAAAAAAGTTATTAAGTTACTATTCGGCAATGCAGAAAATACTCATTTTATCTACTCTTCAACTTTGCCATATAACTATTATATAATCGATTTACATAATTTTCAAGTACTATTCAATTTTATTTATCTTATTAGAATATATGTAATCCATAACACTATCTGGATAATATTCGTCACAGAATCTATCTAAACTGCTATTTGCAGCAACACCTTCAATTCTTTCTCTTTGCCTATTTGCTGCTATACAAGAAATCCCAACATCAAATGCAAGTAATACTAATAAAATTACTGTTATTTGCTTTAAAGCTAACACATCAATTTTACTCATCAATTTTTCTATAAATGGGTATACATATTTTACAAATAGTACACCTCCTGTCCCCCAGTATAAACAATGTAACAAGCTAGTTCTACCATTTATATTAAACCATAAATTACTATAATCCCACGAAACCGTTCCAAAAAGTTTTTCTTGGAAGAAAGAAAATAAATATTCTACAATTCCACCTAAAACCATAGTAATAATAAATATCTTTAAATTACCCTTATCTTTTATTTTTGAAATAACTAAATAATATGCCACTAATCCAACACCATATACTGGAATTAGAGGACCATATAATAAACCTTGTCTAGATGCAAAATGTCCATTTTGTATAATAGCTACTATTGTTTCTACTCCATATCCAATCATGCTTCCTATAATAAAAACCCAAAATATAATTAGTACAAATTTAAAAACATCTTTTCTTCCCATATATTATCACCTCAATTTACTATAAATTAGCATATAATCATTAATATAATTTTTATAATTTATTAAAATTATATTAATTTTTCGTAAATTGAAACATCGATATAACATAAAAAAAACTTACACTTTTGTAAGTTCTTTTATCATTATTATGAATTTTCTTTTTCCAGTTCAAGCAATCTCCTTTTTAAATCAAGTCCTAATGCATATCCGCCTAATTTTTTATTTTCATTTATCACTCTGTGGCATGGTACAATTATTAATATTGGATTATTATGATTTGCCATGCCCACAGCTCTACAAGCTTTTGGACTTCCGGTATTAATAGCTATATCTTTATAAGAAACAGTTTCACCATATGGTATTTTTAAAAGTTCATTCCATACCTTTTTTTGAAATTCTGTACCAATCAATTTAATTGATATGTCAAACTCTTTTCTTTTACCATCAAAATATTCTTCTAACTGCAAAGCTGTTTTATCACTTAGCTCACTTCTTATTCCTTGTTCTTTTTCATTTTTTGCAGAAGTAATTCCAGTTATTGCATCACTATCATATTCAATTTTTAGTTTTCCTATTTTAGTATTATATACTGCAAACATTAATAAATCTCTCCATTTAATTTTTTATATTCATTAAATAAATGTATACAATCTTCTCTATCTATTTGTTTTTCATCTAGTAAACTCTTATTGTTGGTCTCTAAAAATTCATATATTGCATCATCTCTAAAACCAATTTCTCCTGCATCTTTTCTAGTACAAGCATAATATACTTCTTTAATATTTGCCCAAATAATTGCAGATAAACACATTGGACATGGTTCACAAGATGTATATAAAATATATCCAGATAAATCATGTGTATTAAGCTTTTTACAAGCCTCTCGTATAGCTTGTACTTCGGCATGTGCTGTTGGATCATTATTTTTTAGCACTTGATTATTAGCAACTGATATAATATTTCCATCTTTATCTGTAATAACAGTTCCAAAAGGACCTCCTTCATTACTCTTCATACCTTTTTCTGCTTGATCTTTTGCCATTTTCATATATTCGTTCATTTTATCCTCCTACATAACATATAATAATATCGTAAAAAATTGTAATAAACTTCCTAATAAAATAAATAAGTGAAATACTGAATGCATATATTTATGTTTCTTTCCTAAGCCATAAAGTATAGCTCCTATCGTATACGCTAAACCTCCTAGTAGTAATAGTACAAAACCTGCTGTTCCTAATAATTCTGGTAATAGGTTTATTTTAAATACAATGCACCATCCCATTACTAAGTAACAAATCATAGAAAATACTCTAAATTTCTTTATATCGATAGAATTTAATATTATTCCTAATATTGCTACAAACCAAATAACTCCAAATATAGTCCAACCTAATGCTGTACTATACTCTCGTAAAGTACATAATGCAAATGGCGTATATGAGCCTGCAATTAGTAAATATATAGAGCAATGGTCTAATACCTGAAATACCTTTTTAGCTTTTCTTTTTGGATTCAAGCCATGATATATGCTAGACATTGTATACAAAATTACCATAGTAACCCCGTATATTGCACCACTTACAACACCATAGCCATTACCATGAACTGCTGCAAATACCACACATAATACCAATGCAACAATTCCTAACACTCCACCTACAATATGTGAAGTCATATTAAAAATTTCTTCTCCCTTTGTATATTTAGGAAGTATTCTATCTCTTAATTTTGTTCTCTTCATAATTCTCCTAACTAATCTCTAAATATTCTTTTAAAGTGTCCAACTTCTTTTCTGCTTCAGCAATTCCTTCTTTATATAAGTTCTCTAGTTTTCTTTTATCTTTTTCAAGCCTAGAAACTGTTACTTCTTTTTCTGGTCTTATTATAAATATTTTGCCTTCTTTTTCTAAGTCTATTAATTCCTCTTGTAATTTATTATATCTTTCTGGCATTGTATTTAATTTTTCTATTAATTTTGGATATTTGTGATATGCAAGTTTATATAATTTTTTCATTTTATTTGATAGCATTGGTTTTCTATAGGCTTTATCCCTTGTTAAGACGACAACTACTTTTTCATACCCCTGTTCTAAAGCCCATTTTACAGGAATACTTGTTGTAACTGCTCCATCTAAATAGTGATTATTATTTATTTCTACCATTGCAGATGCAAGTGGCATACTTGATGAAGCTTGTGCAGCTTTAAATAGTTCCGTACAATTACCTCTTTCTAAATATTCTGTCTCTGCTTTTTCACAATTAGTTGTTACTATTACAAATCTTTGATTTGTATTTTCAAAAGCTTTATAATCAAACGGAATTTTATTTTCTGATATATCTCCAAATAAATAGTCATATCCGATTATTCCTTTATTCTTTATAAAAGCTTTTCTTCCTATATATCTTGGATCATCACAATATTCTAAATTAATTTTTGCTGATCTTCCTGGTTGTTTTGATATGTAGCTCATTGCATTTAATGCACCTGCAGAAACACCTGCTACACATTCAAATTCCATATTATTTTTTAAAAATGTATCTAATACGCCAGAGGTATACATTCCTCTTAGTGCACCGCCTTCTAATACTAATGCTGCTTTTATCATTTTACTTCCTCCTGGAATTATTTAATAACACCATTATTCTACCACAAATATTATTATTTGGTGTAAATTTTTTGTAAATTCTTTCTTAAGATAAAATTTAAAACAAATAATTTTTATTACACTGAATTTATTCTTTCTGTTGTGCTTTATGTAAATTTATTGTATAATATACTCAGTGTAACTGTTGGAAGGATTGGAATAGGAGGCTATATGGATAACGTATTTGAGGAACTTCAAAAGTACATTGATAAGCGGGTTGAAGAAGCAGTTGATGCAAAAATAGAAGAATTAAAAGCATATCTTCTTAACCCTGCTAGTATGACACTAAAAGAGTTTCTACTCCGACTTGGCATTGGAGCAACAAAATGGGGTCGTGGTTTGGAATGCACACTGTTTGCAGTTGAATATTGCCATAATAATAATATTAAACCTGGCGAGAAACTTTATACTGCACTTGAAAAAAATGGTTTTTCTGAAAGAGAGTTACGTTCTGCAAAAGAAATTGCATGTAAAATAAAAACCCCCTTATATAAACGAGTATTTGAAATGTACGAACCGTCTTTACGTCCACCTTCAAATACCCAGTTTATTACAATAATTGAGGTATATTATTATAGCTCCGAAGCATCAAGCGAAAAGGCTGAATCACATTAATGTGATTCAGTTTTTTTAATTTACTTTGCATATTAATTATTCAACAATATTTCATCTCTAAACTTTTCATTTTTTAAAATCTTCATTGCAGCATCATACCCAGCTTTAACACATTGTTCTACCTCTTCTTCGTTTCCAATTATATCAACGTCTTTGCAGTCAACCTTTATAATTAGATCTGCTGACTCTCTTTGCCAAATTATTGCAGATCTTCTCATACTTTGAAAAGTATTTCTTATTCCTGTAATTATATTTACTTTCTTTTGATTTGTTTCTTTATAATATACATTCTCTACTCCTATAACGTAATCAGCAAATTGATTCATACGGTGCGTAGGAATATTATGTGTCATTCCTCCATCCAAAAATTGATGAAGTTTTCCATCTATATAAACATTATTAGGCACATATAACAATGGTAACGAACAAGTATTTTTTACAGCTTCTTCTATTGGTCTATCCATATAACATTCTTCATTTTTAATATTTCTTGAAGTATAATATACAGTCTTTTTCTCTGTAATATCCATAGTTGGAATAAATACCGGAATATCTAAATCGCTCATTATTCTTTTTCCTTTAGCCTCTGTGGCTTCCTTTATAGTTTTAGTAATTATAGTTGGATTTTTCCCTCCGCCTCGTACTAAAAGTTTAAGCTGATACTTTTATATTTAAATCTTCTAATGCTTTTATTACACCTAAACTACTAAGTGCTTTTGTTCCACCACCAGTACAAGCTAAACCTATCGTTTTCATTTTACGTCTCCTTTTATAACATCTTAGTTAAATTTATATAGACTTGATTTGTTAATACACAATCATTTAATGCTCTATGCTCGTCTCTTTTTACTAAATTAAAATAATCTATTAAATTATCCAGTTTGTGATGTCCAAGATTAGGCAATACTTTTCTTGAAATTCTTAATGTATCTACAAAATCATTTGTTAGATACTCATTCATATTTTTGTACATGCTATCATAAATAAAGTTAATATCAAAATTAACATTATGGCCTACTATAATGTCTCTATCTAAAAACTCTTTGAACTGTTGCAATACATAAATTAAATCTTTTCCTTCATTTTGAACCATCTCATTTGTAATTCCAGTTAATCTTGTAGTAAATGCACCTAATCTATTTTCTGTTTTTATTAATTCAGAAAAAGTAGCTATTTCTTTTTTATCTCTAACTTTTATTGCACTTATTTCTACTATTTCTCCAATAAAAGAATCTAAACTTGTTGTTTCTATATCCAGCACTGTATAATCATTCAAATTTTTTATTAAACTATGTCCCTTATGTAATCTGTTATATTTATCCATTATTTCTCTCCTATATTATTGTAGAATCCATCTAATTCCCTTAACCATTCTTAATACTGTATCTTTAAAATGGTTCCCATCATTTTCCTCGTAAATTGTTTTTATCCCTTGTAACTTATACATCTGCTCAAGCTTTTTAGTATTTTCTTCTACCGTATCTAATACTTCATTTCTAACTTTACTTTCTTTATTACCAAGTGAAAAATATATTTTATCGATATTTTCAGAAATTGTATTTTTATTTGCAAATTCTATAAAGTTAGGATACCAAAGAGAGCCCGAAGCAGATGCAAGTCGCGAAAATAAATTGGTTCTATATGCTGAATATATTGCAAATAGTCCTCCTAAAGAATAACCTACAATTGCAAAGTAGCTTATATTTACATTTAATTCATTCTCTATATATTTTTTAGTTTCTGGAATAATTTTTTCTATTAAAGTTTTTAAGTAATCATCTGCTTTGCCTAAACAGTCTTTGTCGTTATTATTTAACTTTGGAGCAAACCATGGTGTCATATCATTATCCCAGTCCAAATTTGAAATAGCTATTAGTATAAATTTCTTTGTTTGTATCTTGTTGCATCTTTCGAAAATTTCTTTTCCTTCATTTCCATATGTGTTTAAAATAACAACTGGTAAATTTTCTTTATGATTTTCGTTGCAAAAAACACTAACTAATTTATTATCTATTTTTAATTCTTTACTCATATTAATCACCCAGAAAATTGTTTCTATATATAAAGATAACATAAAATAATTATTTATTCTATAAATATAAAAAATTTCTATATGAATCTTCTTTGCTAATTTAGCTAAAAAAGTGAATTAAGTTTTAATAGTGTTATTAATCAAATTATTGAATATGGATTAGAAAATTTGGGAGAAAGTTAAAAAATGTGTTGTTTTTGTGTATAAAACGTGATACAATGAATATAATAATACTATGGAGGTGATTAAAATGGCTAAAACTGATACTTTGCATATTAGAGTTGAACCAGATGTTAAAATGAAAGCAGAGGAAACTTTAAATGACTTAGGATTATCTATTACAGAAGCGGTTAATGTATTTTTAAATCAAGTCATTTTACACGATGGAATCCCTTTTAAAATTGAAAAACCAAAATATAATAAGGAAACTATCCAAGCAATGGAAGACGTTAAGAGCGGAAAAAATTTAAGCAAAACTTTTGATAGTGTAGATGAAATGTTTGAGGAGTTGGATAAATAATGTTAAAAATAAGATATTCCAATCAATTTAAAAAAGATTACAAATTAATAAAAAAAAGCGGATACAATATTGACTTGCTAAAACAAGTCGTACAATTACTTTCTGAAAAAAAGCCACTCCCTGAAAAGTACAAAGACCACTATCTTACTGGTAATTATAAACGGATTTAAAGAATGTCATATACAACCTGACTGGCTTTTAATTTATAAGGTCGAAAATGATGAATTAACTTTAACAGTTTTACGAACTGGTACTCATTCAGATTTATTTTAAAAGATACACTTATTTTAAAGTGTACCTTTTTTATTTATTACTGTTATCTTTAAATTTTGACCATTATCTAATTTAACTTCCAACTTTCTATTATTTTCATCAAATATAATTTCATATTGTGAAGCCATATCAATTCTTATATTTATTGTTGTATCTTTTATTCCATTATCCTTCATTTGAATAATATATTTGTCTAACACTTCTTTTTTTATATCTTGTCTAACATTTACTTTTTTTGAATTACTATTTACAAAATTAATAAAATATCCAAAACATTCATCGTAATTATGAATTGTATTTTCAGACAAATTTCTAATTTTACAATCTGTTAGGAACTCCTCTTTTCCCTCTTCTAAATTTTTTAATTCTTTTTTCATTACTATCATTTTATTTTACCTTAAATCTGATGCCTTTTTATTATACAAAAAAAGAATATCAACTGCTATAATCGTTGATAATCTAAAGGTTGGCTGGGCTGTCCTGACTACATTCACTACTACCAAGACTTTGAGCTATACTTGTTGAGTTGGTTGTTTGAAAATTAAAAATGAAAATAAATTAGAAAAAATGAATAGAAATAAAATACTGTTTTAGATAATGCTAGCAAATAGATTTTGCTAAAAGCAAAATCTATTTATAAAAATATGAGCTTTCGAGCGAATATTTTTATTGCACAAGCAAAAAGGTTCTGGGGTACCCACTAGCAATCTTTGATTGCATAAGTGGGTCAGGTTCTTATAACACGATTAGGATATTAAATAAAATAATTATTAATTATTTTATGGTATTTATTAAATTAATTTTAATAAATATAATATACAATCGTGCAATAAAAGGTTTATTAAGGAAAACAGCGTTGTCCTTAATCACACAGAACTTCCGTGAAGTTCTAGTGTGTTAGAACTTCATGAAAGTTTTCTATTAAGAAATTCAAAGGAGGTATTTATAATAGTAAAGGAGGGGATTTTTAATCCCCTCCTTCGATTTTTATATTTCTATAAATATTGCACTATATTCTTTCAAACTTTCAATTATTTTTCCCTTGTTTTTTCCTATATATATATTATCATTCATATATAATCTTTCGTTTTCAATTTTTATGTTAGAAAAAGATATTGAATTTTTCCATGTTTCCATAAAATTATTTAATTCGCTGTTATCATAACCAGTAATCATAGTTCTAGCATTTGTACAATTACTATTTTCATCGAATGTAAATACAATATTATACTTAACTTTTTTTCCATTATTATCTATTGTATATTCAGCTAACATATTACTACTATTTAGCCCTTCTTTTACGTTACCTGTTTTAGTATTATATATATAATATTGCCCATCTTGATTTTTCATTATTCTATAAGTATCAAACATATATCCAACTAAAAAAGTAATAATTACACTTATTATTATTGCAAATATTATTTTTATAATGATTTTTCTTTTTATGTTTTTTATACATTTTATTTCTCCATCAGAATTTAAGTTTTCTTTAAACTCACCTTCATTAGAAAACACATCATTATCTTTTATGATATTTTCTAATGTTCTTTTACATTCATCACAGTTATCTATATGTTTTTCTATTTGTATTTTAGTTTTATCACTTACTAGGCCTTCGGCATACATAGGCAATAAATCCTCTACAAGACTACAAATATCCCTATTATCCATTAAAGCTACCTCCTTTCAAAAGATTTTCTAATTTCTTTTTTCCTCGATGATATACAACTTTACACCACGTTTCATTCTTTCCAGTTATTTCAACAATTTCTTTAAAAGAAAATCCTAATAATCTTAAATAAATTATATTTTTTGTGTTTTCGTCCAGCTCTTGAAGTTTCTTATATAATTCTATCCTGTCTTCGTTTGCAAAAAACCTTTCTTCTATTGATATTTCTTGTATATCTTTTTCATTTATCTCTTTTAAAGAAATTTTTTTAATCTCATTATTACGTTTATAATATAAATGTTTTGCAATTATACATAACCATGTACTTATACTACACTTTCCTTTGAATTTGTTAATCTCTTTAATTGCTATGTAAAATGTTTCTTGAGTTAATTCTTCTGACAAATTAATATCATGCGCTAAACTCATTAAATATTTAAATACGGTATTATAATATTTCTTGCAAATTTCATCAATGTCATACATTATTTTCCTCCTCTTGGCAAAGAATAGTTATTATAGTCCAATTTCTTTATACAGATAAATTATATTTATTTAAAATATTTATAATGTTCTGACTAGCTATAGACGTATTTTGAGTTCTATATTCAGAGGTATCATTAATTATATTAATAAAATCATCATTTATATAATCAAGCACTACTACGTTAGCATTATTGTTTTGTTTTTTATTAGCAACTTTAATAAAGGATAACTGATTATTCTCATTTTTTTTCTTTTGAAGTTGAATATTCCATATTATTTAAGCTATCTTTTATTTCATTTAAATCATTTTCTAAAATAGTTCCGATTTTTTCACCTTTGTACTTTGAAATCACGTCATTGTCTATATTTATTATATTTTTTTCTTCGCTACCTGGAATTTGATATTTATATATATCTCCATATCCATCTATACATTTACCATTTATTGTACTAACTTTTCCCGTTTCTTCATCAGTAATACATGTTCCTATTATAACAATCATATTTTCATCATAATCTACATCAATAGCAACTGTAGAATCTAAATAAGAATAATGTTCTTCTATGATATTATTATATTTTAATTTTTCTGTTCCATAGTTAAGTGCCTCCTTCTCTATGTCGTCAGGGAAAATCTCTTTTACAGAGATTTTATAATTTTCTCCTTCTTTTGGTATTATATAATTCTCTACTTCGTCGTTTTCAAATGCAAATTTATATAGCATAGCATTTTTGTCATCAATACGCAATTTGTTATGTTTTACATAGTATGACTCTTCTAAAATATACATATATGCATATTTTTTATTATCTTTTTCTTTTATTCCAAATCCATGATAACTATAAAATGTTTGATAATCCTCTTTTTCTTTATCTTTGGTTAAATTTTCTTTTTCTACTTTTAGATAATTAATTGCCTTATCATAAAGGTAATCACTATTATAAATCCAATCTCCATACTCCTTGTTACTTTTTTGGATTAAATAAAATTTAATTCCAATTAATATACTAACAATTACTAATATTCCTATTGTTATGATTATTATAAATTTCATTTTTTTACTCATATTCTTACCTCCCCAATTATAAATTTCAAAATATTATTTATCTATATGATAGAGAAATAATTTTAAAAAAAGTTACATCATTTAATAAAATTATTTTTGACAACCCAATTATAACATAGTAAATCGTCATATTTTAACATGTTCTTTCAAACATCATTCTTAATTTTAAATATTTTTTGTTTCAATATGTTGTTATTATTTATCTTTAGTACTTTTTATTAGAAAATTTTGTTAAAATGACAGTAAATAAAAAATGTACCTAATAGAAACGCTCTATATTTTAGAGTCAATTACATTAGGTACATTCTATCTATATTTTTTATAATTTCTGCATATTTTTATTCCTCAATTACATTTTTAAATATTGGTGAATTAAAGAAATCTTTTAATTCAATATCAAAAGCTTCACATATATGCAATAAAGTAGAGATTCTTGGGGCATGTGTCTCATTATTCATAAATGATAATAATGTAGTATGATTCAAACCAGCTAATGTAGAAACCATATTAATCGTTATATTTCTTTCTTTTGCTAGTTCATTTATTCTCTTTCTAATTGCTTCTTCCAAGGTCATTATTTACAACACCTCTTACTCATCTTTTACATCTTTAAATACTTTGTCGTCAAAAAATTCTTTTAACGATATGCCAAAAGCTTCGCATATATGTAATAATGTGGAAATTCTCGGATTGTGCGTTTCGTTATTCATAAAGGATAACAATGTAGTATGTGGTAATCCAGACAAAGTTGAAACTTTATTAATTGTTATATTCCTTTCTCTTGCTAATTCGATTATTCTTTTCCTAATTGCTTGTTCTAGTGTTAACATCAGTATTCTCACCTCAAAATAAGTCTAGCAAATATGAAAGAATAATGACGTACTTATTTATAATTATTTATAAAAAGGATTTGATATTTTATGAAAAGTAAAAATAATAAATTTAATAATAATGACTTATTAGCAAAAATATTTGAACAAAGAGAAAATGAAATTTATAAAATAAAAAATAGCGAAGAAATTACTTTTACAACGAAAGAAAGAATATTTAGATATATCTATTGCTTTAGATAATATTACCAATGCTTTTACTGAAACTAGAAAAGGTATAAAAGATAGTATAGAAAAATATTTAGAAACAATTAATGAAATACAAGGAATTGAAAACGAAAAATTTTATAAGGAAGGTTTTTCCGATGCAATCAAATTGATTTTTAGCTGTAGTAATAATACAAAGACGAACTCTAAATATAATATTTAGAGTTCATTTTATTCTTATTGGCTACTAAAAATTATTTATCATATATATCAATATCGCTAATTACAGGATATTTATTGTTAATTGTATCTTTATCTAAACCTATCCAAAACATAAATCCCTTTACTTCTTCTTTTAAATTATAAACATTTACTTTACCTGAAGAAGTTGGAATATTTAAATTTGGATACGCTATAGCCTTTAATTCAAAAGTACTTATATTATCTTTTCCATTAAAATATTCTGTTGTGTAATCCCCCATTATTAAAGTTATAATTACATAATTCCCCATATTTTGAATATTCGTTATTTCTTGAGGATTACAAATTAAGTTTCCACCTTCTTCATAACAATATGCCAAATTTTTTATACACTCTTTTTTCCATTCATCTCCAGTTATATTTCTTATTATTTTTCCTGAGTCATAGTAATCTCCTATTTTAACTTCTGATATAGATATATCCTCATTAGTTCTATAATTTGTTAGCTTAGTTTCATTATCTATATTTATTTCATATGGATAATCAATCTCATCATTTTGTATTGATATAGTATTATTTTCAATGTTAGTAATGATACCATTGTCTACTACTTTATTATTAATTGTATTTGTCATATAGTTTTCAAATTCTAACAAATTTTCTTTTTCTGTATTTTGCTTTTCAGTTATATTGTTTATTATCTTATTTTCATTATTATGTTCTCTATATCCAATATTAAATATAATTATTCCACATATGAATATCAAAATCATAACTATAGCAACTATTATTTTGTTGTTTTCTCTCATAAAATCACTCCTAATATTTTTGATGTTAATCAATTCATATCAAAGTACTATTTATTGCTATGATTATACCATAAATAATATAGTTTAAACACTAAAGTGATACAATATATTATTATCATTTCATAATAATGAAAGCAATAATTTGTAAATATTTTTTAATTTATAATATTAACAAATTCTTCAATAAAATTCTTATTTGTAAATACATCTTCCGAATATTCAAATTTAAATACTCTTTCAAAATTTTGTTTAGATTTCATTACATCTCTATGTGATAAAGCATCATCAATATTATCCTTTATGTTCTTAGGTGTAGTATTATTATATGTTCTTGAGATATTACAATAAATTTCATTAGCTTTATAGTCTTCAAATATTATATTATTACTTTTAATATAAAATAATGATTATACTTAAGATAATAATTAACCTTGTGACACTTTATGTGACAAGTGATACCAAAATACACAAAAATTTTATAATATTTACAAAGTGACACAAAATAAAATAAGTCTTAAAACAAGCCATAAATCAATAAATTTTTCATAAAATATAAATTCACACAAAAATAAAAAAAGACACAAAATGGTTAATTTTGTGCCCTAGTTGGTGGAGATGAGGAGAATCGAACTCCTGTCCACTAGCCCTTCCATATAAATTTCTCCGAGTGCAGTTTATTATTTAAATTTCCCATATAAATTGATTAATAAACAAAACAATTTATATAGTATCTCTTAATTACCCACTATTCCAGAGAACTAATAGCTTTGTTTCCTACTTTAATTTGACACCTAAATTATAACAGTAGGCTTTATAATTTAAGCGACGTTGCAACTAAGCAGCGTAAGCTAATTCTTCGTTATTAGCGTTTATATTTAATTTTGCTTTTTTTAAGTGGCCAAAGCAACCATCCACTACTCGCTTTTTATACTTCTAGATTAATGTCGAAACCATTACATCCCCAAGTACATATATTATTTTATCATATTTTAAAATTTATCACAATAATTTTTCAAAAAACTCTTGCATATATTTTTTCATTATGATACTATATTATTGCTTATTTTTTAGGGGTATAGTGTTAATGGTAGCACATCGGTCTCCAAAACCGCCTGTGAGGGTTCGAATCCTTCTACCCCTGCCACAAAGTCTACTACTAACATAGTAGACTTTTTATTTTTAAAAGAATAATTATGTGCTAAGTATTCTAGTTGGCACATAATATGGAGGTTTCATTGTTTTATAAATTCTTTATTATGTTTTTTATAATTCTGTTTATATTTACAACATTCTTTGTATCTTTAAATATGACTGCTTCTAATCAAAATTTAATATATAGTAATTACATTACTATTTCTTCTTCAGGATTTGCTTGGCCAATACCAGGTTATACTAAAGTAACTTCCCCCTTTGGAAAAAGAAATTCTCCAACTGCAGGGGCTTCTTCATATCATTATGGAACAGATATAGGTGCTCCAGAAGGTACTAATCTAATTGCTATTACAGATGGTAAAATTACATTTCTGGGTTTTCTTGGTGCTGGTGGTTATACTTTAACATTGTCATTCGGAGATTTTAAAATTACCTATTGCCATATTTCGCCTAACTATTTAGTTAAAGAAGGAGACTTTGTCTTGCAAGGTCAAATCATAGCTAATGTAGGTCCAAAGTATGTTTATGGCGTGCCAGGAAACAAATATACAGACTCCACCGGAAAGCCTACTAATGGTGCTACAACTGGTACTCATCTTCACCTAGGAATGCGAATTAATGATAAATATGTAAATCCTCTTGAATATTTTTAAGTTTGTTTAAAAATATATATTCCTTTATTTCTGCATAAAAATGATCTGAATACCGGATCAAGTTTTATAGTTCTTAGAATTTGATTAGTTTCTTTTAAATCTACACCATAAGCAATATATTAATCTAAAATCTTCATCAACTAATATAGAAGCTAGTGCAAGCGAATAATCTCTCGTAGCATTTCTCATCTGTTTCCTCCTTAAATACTTATTATTTAATGAATAACAAAAAAGCGCATATATTCTATGCGCTTTTAGTCTTTACATATCATCTTCTATATCTTGGTCTGTATCATTATGATGTCCACAACCACTACATGAATCGCAACCATCACCACAGTGATCTTCGCAATCATCATCGCAAGACCAATCTAATTCTATTACATTATTACATTCTGGACATTTTACTTCTTTTTGATTTTCATCAAACTCTGTTTCGAATTGATAATTACAATATGGACAAACAATTTCTATATCATATACATCGTTAAGATATAGTTCTTTTGCCATTCTATCTATTTTTTCTTCTAGCTTAGCAATTTTTATTTGGTTATTATTGTTTAAATCATCCATTTTTTGTAGCATATCTGCTAATGTTGTAATAACATTTTCTTGAACATATTTTAAGTCTTTTTCATCTTTAATGTTTGCTTTCATATCTAACATTAGTTTTTGTAATTGTTCTTTTATTCCCATAACAAATCCTCTTTCTTTTAGACTCTTTCCATATATTCACCAGTTCTAGTATCTATTCTTATTTTATCTCCTATTTCTACGAATAATGGTACACTTATTTCTAATCCATTTTCTAGTTTAGCTGGTTTACCAGATGTTGTAGTTGTATTTCCACTAAAACCTGGTTCTGTATATGTAACTTCTAATTCTACGAACATTGGTGGTTCAACAGCAAATACTTTACCTTTATATGATAAAATTTTCATATCCATATTTTCTTTCATATATTTTAAAGCGTCACCAATTTGTTCTTCATTTAATGGTATTTGCTCATATGTATTGTTATCCATAAAATAATATAAATCACCATCTTGATATAGATATTGCATATCTCTTTTTTCTATCTCTGCTCCTGGATATTTTTCTGATGGGTTAAATGTTTTTTCTATAACTGCTCCTGTAATAACATTTTTTAATTTTGTTCTTACGAAAGCTGATCCCTTTCCTGGTTTAACGTGTTGGAATTCTACAACCTTAAATACATTTCCATCCATTTCAAATGTTGTTCCATTTCTAAAATCTCCTGCTGAATAAACTTCTGCCATAATTATTACCTCCTAATATTTTCTTTATTTCTCTTTTTTGCACTTTGTTTATTTTACTACATATATACATAAAAATCAAGTATATAGCATTTTTAGTACTAATTTTAATTATTTACTATAATATAATTTTTATCAGATTCTGTTAATCTTATACAACCATTTTTTGTAACTAGCACTGTATCTTCTATTCTTACACCAAACTTACCTGGTAAATAAATTCCTGGTTCATCTGTTACAATCATATTTTCTTTAAGCAAAAAGTCTTTTTTACCTATAAATGGTTTTTCGTGAATATCCAAACCAACACCATGTCCTAAACTATGTTCTAACATATATCCATTTACTTTAAAATCACTTTCTACCATCATTGTTAATATTCTAGCATTTGCATTTTCCTGTATAGCATCTAATGTTAATTGTTGATTCTTTAAAACTAAATTATATATTGGTTTTATTCCTTCTGGTACATATTCTACAAAGATTGTCCTAGTCATATCTGAACAATATCCTTTATATTTGCATCCAAAATCTATAGTAATTGGATCACCAGCTTCTATTTTCCTATCTGTTGGAATTGCATGTGGCATTGACGAATTACTTCCAGATGCTACAATTGTATCAAAGGCTATACCATCAGCCCCATGTGTTCTAAAATAATGTTCTATTTCGAATGCAATTTCTTTTTCTGTCATTCCCACTTTTATAAAATTACAAATGTGGTTAAAACATGCATCTGTAATCTTACATGCTTTTTGAATATTATTAATTTCATCTGGAGCTTTAATCATTCTTTGTGTTTCTATAAAATTATCTGTTTCAACCAAATTATTTATCTTATATACTTGCTTATATTCTTTATATTTTGCATATGTTACATAATTTTCTTCAAATCCTACATTGCTACAAAACAAAAATAAGTTTTCATAATCTATAGGGTCAATATCTTTATAATCATATAAACTAATCTCGTCATCAATGGTAAGTATACTATTAATATGTTCTGTGTATCTTGCATCTGTTATATAAATATTTTCTTTTCTTGTAATTAGTAAAACTCCTTCTGCATCAATTCCTGTTAAGTACTTAATATTTACAGGATTAGATACAATCATCCCATCTAAATCTAGTGTGCTTAATTTTTCTCTTAACCATTTAATTTTTTCATTCATTAGTATCAACCCCCAATAAAACTACTATACTTTATATAGTCCTAATGTAAAAACTTTAAGTAATACAAATAAGATTGCACTAAAAGGTACAAATATTGATATATATGCTGCAATTACTATAAAAGGTCCAAAAGGTATGTAATCATCAATCTTTCTTTTCTTACTTACTATTAGTATTATACTAATTATTGCTCCTAATAAAAATGATATTATTGATATTGCTAAAATATTAGAAGAGCCAAAGAAAAGACCTAATGCAGCCATTAATTTTACATCGCCCATTCCCATGGCATCTTTTCCAGAAACTAGTCGTCCTAGTAATGTTAATATACCAAAAATTACAGTTCCTACTAGCATTCCTAATAACATATCCATCGCCAAATTAATATCTGATATTCCATAAATAAATGTTAGCAATAACCCTATTTCTGCCATTGTTAGTAATAACCTATTTGGTATTATATTCTCTTTAAAATCTATAACAGCAACCGAAAATAACATTGGTGTTAATATCATATATTTTATTAAATCTAAATTTTGTATAAATTCTGGTTGTAATCCAAACTTATATAGTAATAATACATAAATTACTGCTATTAATATCATATGTATATAATGTGGCTCAAAATTCTTTGGGTATTCTGTAAAAAACGACTTATCAAATATTCTTTTATGTTCTATTAATCTTTTATTTATATGTGGTAATATGTTCCCAACAATCAGACCTAAAATTCCAAATGCTACATATACCATTATATGTACATCATTAAAAAACATCTTTTATCCTTCTTTCTTGTTTTTGTGCTTTTTCATATATTGTTTGATTATTTTATTTTCGAATCCTCTTTTTAGAGCAGTAATATACATTTCCCTTGTACTAATTGGCTCAACTAATATTGTATACATTTTACATCTATTACCACCTATAATATCTGTAAAAATTTGATCTCCTATTATTGCTAACTCATTATAAGGTAAATTTAATTCTTTACTTGCTTTTTTAAATCCTCTTTTTAGCGGTTTTGTTCCAAAAAATATATATGGAATATCTAAGGTTTTAGCTACTTTTTTTACCTTTTCTTTTTTATTTGAGTTAGATAAAATGCAGAATTTTATATTTTGCTCCTTTAAATTATTGCACCATTCTTCTGCACCTTCTAATAAATTATGATCTAAATCTATTAATGTATTATCTACATCTAAAAGTATTCCTTTTATATTATTTTCTCTTAATTTTTCTATTCCTACATCTTTTATATTTTTACAATAAAAATCAGGATATAATATCATTAATTTATCCCTCCTATTTTTCTTTCCATATCTTATCAATATGTCCATTGTTTGTCAAGAAAATTAAGCTTTCAATTTTCTACATAATAAATTAGGGATTTGGAGACGTTCCTATAATCCCGAGAAGGGAAAAACAAGAACGTCCCTAAACCCCTATTTACAAAATCTATGATTTCCTATTGTTACTGTCATTGGTCTTGACCATATCCATTTGTTTGTTGCTGTTGCTGGATTAAAATAATATATTGCTCCATATGAAGGATCCCACCCATTTAAAGCATCTTGAGCAGCTTTTTTTGCTGTTGAATTCGGTGTTAAGTTTATTTGACCATCACGAACAGCATCAAAAGCACCACTTTGGTATACTACTCCAGAAATAGTATTAGGAAATGAACTGCTTCTTACTCTGTTTAATACAACTGCACCAACAGCTACTTGCCCAGTATATGGTTCCCCTCTAGCTTCGCCATATATAACTCTTGCTAATAAGTTTAAGTTTGATGAATTTGAACTTGATGAACTAGATGATGATGAATTAAAAATCCCCATTGCTTCTAATGTATTTTTACCAGCAATTCCATCTACAGCTAAATTGTTCTTTCTTTGAAAATATTTAACTGCTTCTACAGTTTGACTACCATATATTCCATCTATATTTCCATTATAATATCCCCATCTTTTTAATTTGGTTTGTATTTGTGTAACCTCACTGCCTCTAGATCCATATTTAGAAAGTGCTTCTACTTCGCTTTCTTCGGGAATTTTAGATAATATAATAAGAAATGTAGTTGCTAGTAATATAATTACTGACAAAATTGCCAAAATTTTTAACGATTTATTTTTTATCTTTTTAAACATAAAAAACACCACACTTATAAAACAATTTAAAATTATTTTATCCATATATGGTGTTTTTATACAATATATTAAAATATTCCTTCTATTACTCCATTTTCATCAATATTTATATTCTCTGCTGCAGGTTTTTTAGGAAGTCCTGGCATTGTCATTATCTTTCCTGTTAAAACAACAATAAATTCTGCACCTTCTTTTAATTTTAATTCTGTTACATGAAGATTAAATTGTTTATCTCCTAATAAATCTTTTGGATCATCTGAGAAAGAATATTGCGTTTTTGCAATGCACACTGGAAATTTTGAATCTTTTAATTCTTTTAGCTGTTCTTTTGCAATATCCGAATATTCTACATCAGTTGCACCATAAATCTTTTGTGCTACAGCTTTTATTTTTGTTTCAACAGTATCATTAATATCATATATATTTTTAAACTCATTCTTTGTTTCACATATTTTTGTAAGCTTTTGTGCTAAATCAATAGCTCCTTCTCCACCTTTTGCCCAGTTTTCTAATAAGCTTACTTCTACAACTCCATTTAATTCTTCTTTTAATATTTCTATTTCTTTATCAGTATCTGTAGTAAATTTATTTATTGCAACAATTGGTGTTATTCCATATTTTTTTATATTGTCAATATGTCTTAATAAATTATGAATTCCTATTCTTAGTGCCTCTATATTTTCTTGTGAGCAATCTTCTTTACTTACTCCACCATGATATTTTAATGCTCTTAAAGTTGCAACTATTACAACTGCATCAGGTGTTTTTTCTAGTAATCTACATTTTATATCTAAGAATTTTTCTGCTCCTAAATCTGCCCCAAATCCAGCTTCTGTAACTACATAATCTCCCATTTTTAATGCCATATTTGTTGCAATTATACTATTACAGCCATGTGCAATATTAGCAAATGGTCCTCCATGAATTAATACTGGATTATTTTCTAATGTTTGAACTAGATTAGGTTTTATTGCGTCTTTAAGAATTACTGCTAAACTTCCATCAGCTTTTAAATCTCTACATGTTACAGGTTTATTTTGTTTATTGTAGCCAATAACTATGTTTCCTAATCTTCTTTTTAAATCTTTCATATCTTTAGATAAACATAAAATTGCCATTATTTCGGAAGCAACTGTTATATCAAAACCATCTTCTCTTGGCTTCATATTTTTTTCGCCAGAAAGAGATACTTCCACTTTTCTTAATGCTCTATCATTTAAATCTAAACATCTTTTCCACGTTACTTTTTCTATTTCTAGTTCATTTCCTTGCCAAATGTGATTGTCTATAATTGCACTTAAAAGATTGTTGGCTGTTGTTATTGCATGAATATCTCCTGTAAAATGCAAATTTATATCTTCCATAGGTGCTACTTGTGAATATCCCCCACCTGTAGCTCCTCCTTTAATTCCAAACACTGGACCTAAAGAAGGCTCACGTAATGCTAATACTGCTTTTTTATTTATCTTATAAAAAGCATCTGCTAATCCTATAGAGGTAGTTGTTTTACCTTCACCTAGTGGTGTAGGATTTATTGCAGTAACCAATATAAGTTTTCCGTCTTTATTATCTTTTATTTTATTATAAAAGTCTAAAGATATTTTTGCCTTATATTTACCATATTGCTCTAAATAATCTTCAGTTATTCCTAAATTTCGAGCAATTTCATTTATATTTTTTAATTTTGCATTTCTTGCAATCTCGATATCTTGCATAATACTATCTCCTAATCTTAATTTTCTAGAAAATACATCCAACAATTATACCAATTATAGCTCCTACTATTACTTGAAGTGGTGTATGTCCTAGAACTTCCACTAATTTTTCTGAAACTTGTACTCCAGACAAACCTGGTGTCTCTACTATTTTATTTAGTAATTTTGCTTGTTTGCCTGCTGCTCTTCTTACTCCTGCAGCATCATACATAACAACAAAGGCAAATATTACTGAAAGAGCAAATGTAGGACTATTAACTCCACATTCCCTTCCTATTAGTGTTGCCAAGGACACAACTACTGCTGAATGTGAACTTGGCATTCCTCCTGCTCCTAATATTCTTTTAAAGTTAAATTTCTTTGTTGTTACTAGGTCCCAAATAACTTTAAATAATTGTATTCCAAACCATGTTAATAACGGTACATAAATAAATTTATTTGTTATAAATTCTGTAAAAAAATTCATCGCCCTTTATCTCCTATCCTTCCTTTGGTAAAAAATTCTCTTCTGTTATATTTCCATCATTATTTATTAAAATATTAATTCTCTTCTCAGAATCCTCTAATATTTTGTTACATTCCTTTGAAAGCTTTATGCCTTCTTCAAATTTTTTGACAGATTCATCTAATGATAAATCTCCTTTTTCTAATTCGGCTGTAATTTGCTCTAATTTTTTCATTGCTTCTTCAAAATTAATTTCTTCCATATTTCCCCCATATCTTAAAGAACTTTAGCTTGTTTTTCGCCATCTTGCAAACGAATATTTACTATATCATCCTTTTGTAAATCTTCTACACTTTTTATAATACTTTCATTTTTTTCTACTATTGAATACCCTCTACTTAATGTTTTTAAAGGGCTTAATGCATCTAATTTAGAAAAATTCTTTATAGCTTGTGTTTTACTTACTTGCAGTTTATTTGTTACACTATTTGTTATAGATTTTACAAATATATCTAATTTTAAATAGTTGTCATTTACAATTTTTAATGGATCAGTATAAACTCTACTTCTCATACATTTTTCATATCTCATCTGCATTAATTCTACTTTTTTCTTTAATGCATTTTTTAATCTAATATTATATGTACTTAAATTTTGCTTTATGTCTGCTATATTAGGCACCACTATTTCTGCTGCAGCTGAAGGCGTTGGAGCACGCAAATCTGCGACAAAATCTGAAATAGAAAAGTCCGTCTCATGTCCTACTGCAGAAACAATTGGAAGTTCTGACTCGTAAATAGCTTTTGCTACGACTTCTTCGTTAAAAGGCCATAAATCCTCTAACGATCCACCTCCTCTTGCCAATATCAAGACATCAGCTAATTTATTTTTATTCATTATTTTAATAGCTTCTGCAATCTTTTCTCCCGCACCTTCTCCTTGAACAGGAACTGGATATAGTCTTATATATACATTTGGATTTCTTCTTGTAGAAACATTTATAATATCTTTAATTACTGAACCTGTATTAGAAGTTAATACACCTATAACTTTTGGCATAACCGGTAATTGTTTTTTATGTTCTTGCCTAAATAATCCTTCTTTTTCTAATTTAGCTTTTAACTCTTCGTAGGCAGCATAAAGACTTCCCATTCCATCTTCTTGCATAGCTTTACAATATAATTGATACACGCCATCTCTTTCAAAAACTGAAACTGTACCAAAAGCTAACACACTCATTCCATCTTTCGGTACAAATTTTAGATTAGCTGTATATGATTTAAACATAATACATTTAATTAAAGCGTTGTCATCTTTTAATGTAAAATACATATGACCAGTGTAATGATGCTTAAAATTTGAGATTTCTCCTTTAATTAATATATTATTTAAGTATTCATCATCCGCTATTTTATTTTTTATATAACTATTTAATTCTGTTACAGATATTGCTTTGTATTCCATTATTCTATATTTAACTCCTTAACTACATTTGCAAGTACCCCATTAATAAATGATGCAGATGTATCTTCACCATATTTTTTAGCAAGTTCTACAACTTCATTTATTACTACTTTAAAAGGAATTTCTTTATACTGAATTTCATAAATTGCTAATATTAATAAAGCTTTATCAATCTTAGATATTCTATCTATTGTCCAATTATCTTTAAGATTCTTTGAAATTTTTTCTGTAATGTCTCCTATATTATTATTTATTGCATTTATAGCATTTTGTATATCTTCTCTATCTCTTTCTTTTAGATTATTTTCTTCTAAAAAAATTTCTAATTCTTCTTTATTCATTTCTTTATTTATTTGACCACTATATAATATTATAAATGTTAATTCTCTTTTTGCTGATTTTTCCATTTAATTCCCCTCTTACATTTTGTCTATAAAATTTTTTAATTTTTCTTTTACTGCATATTTATTTCTTTGAATATAGTTACCTATAAAAATTCCCATACATATTAAAATAATTCCAATAATTAATTTATATAATCCTGTTAGCAAAATTAATATTGCAATTATAGCTCCAATTATAGCTCCACTATATTCAGAAACAAAATCTTTAAAACCATTCATATTTATCTCCCTTTCTAACCTTCTATTTTGTTTTCTACTGTTGGAGTAATATTTCTAATTCTTACATTTACTGCTTTAGTTTCTAAATCTGAAGTTTTCTTTATAGCTTCTTTAACTCTATTTTGAATACTTGTAGTTAAATCTTTTATTATAATATTTGGATGTACATATAATGTAACGTATACTCTTAAGTTATTCTCTTTATCTAATCCAACTTTTGCTACAACATTTTCTGTCCCATCAAAACCTTTAACTATGTTTACAACTAAATTTTCTAAAGTATCTTTAGAAATTAATAATCTTCCATTATCATTTTCCATTAAAATACCATCTTTAGTAGCTCTTTCATCTTTGCCACCAAAGAAAATAGCTTTTAATGCTAGTAGTATAAACACGATTGAAACACCTAATATTATATTAGAAACTGGTTCTGTTGATAAACCTGTTTCTAAATATGGGGTTAAATTGCCTAATTCTATCCAGCCAAATATTATACTCGCTGTAATTACTGACAATACAAACATTATTATTGAAAATATAACTAATATAAATCTATCTAAAAATTTCATATTTTCCTCCTTAGTTTTCTTCTGTTTTTTCTATATTTACACCTTGAACATGTACATTTACTTCATTTACTTTTAATCCTGTCATTGCTTCTACAGATTGTTTTACTTTGTTTTGAATGTCAAAAGCTACATCTGGTATACGTACTCCATAATTTACGATTATATTTACGTCTATCTTTACATTATTTCCGTCAGTTTCAGCTTTAATACCTTTACTTAAGTTTTTCTTTCCACTTAATACTTCTGTTATTCCACCAGCAATCCCACCAGCCATTTCAGCAACTCCAGAAATCTCCGAAACAGCAATTCCTGCTATTGTTGTTATAACTTCTTCTGATATATTTATGTTATCTTCTTCCTCATTTAAAATATTTTCTACTAAATTTACATTTTCATTATTTTCTTCCATAGTTAACCCTCCTATATTTACTCTAGCATTGTTCAAGAGTATTACATAACAAAAAATTGATATACTTAAAATCTGTATCAAGTATATCAATTTCTATATATTTTTACAACTATTTTCAAAAAAATATTTAATGCTCTAAAAATTAAAAGTCTTTAGAAAAAATCATACCTGCAATTAAATGATTTCCTCTTAAGAAATCTGCTGTAGGCATTCTTTTTGCATTTTCACCTTGAATTTCTAATATTTTTAATACTCCACCATTAGCTTTTATATATAATCCATCTTTATCATCTACAATTAAAATTGTTCCTGGTACTAGATTATTAAATTTGGTTTCATATTCTTCAAATTCGGTTTTATACGAAAAGAATTCTTCCTTTGTTAATACTTTTGATTCCCAAAATTTTATTTTCTTACCATCTATATATGAATATGCTCCCATTACTGGATTAAGACCCCTAATTAAATTATGAATCTTATTTACATCAGAGTTTTCCCAATCTATTAATGCCATTTCTTTATTAAGCATTGGAGCTAAAGTGGCTTCTTCTGTTTGTTTCTCCCTTGGTGCTTTACCTTCTTCTATTAATTTTAAAGTCTTTACTAAGATTTCTCCGCCAATCTTAGAAAGTTTTTGCCATAGTTCGCCTGTTGTTTCCTCTGGGCCAATTTCAACTTTTTCTTTAAGAATCATATCTCCTGTATCCATACCTTCGTTCATATACATTGTTGTTATTCCAGTGGTTTTGTCCCCATTTAAAACTGCCCATTGAATTGGTGCAGCCCCTCTATATTTAGGAAGTAATGAGCCATGAACATTTATACAACCTAATTTAGGAAGTTCTAATATTTCTTTTGGTAAAATTTTTCCATACGCTACAACACAAATTACATCTGGAGCCAAAGTTTTAATTTCATCTAAAAATTCTGTATTATTTTTTATTTTAATTGGTTGATAAATTTTTAGATTTTTTTCTAAAGCATATTCTTTTACTGGTGAATATGCTAGTTTCATTCCTCTTCCTTTTGGTTTATCCGGATTTGTTACTACTCCAATTATTTCGAACCCTGCATCATATATACTTTTTAATGATTCTTGTGCAAAATCTGGAGTTCCCATAAATAATATTCTTAACATAAACAATCTCCTTTTTAAATTACAAATAATCTATATCCATTATTCTGGCTTAATAGTTTCTAATGTTCCAGGTAACATATTATCTACAAATAAAATTCCGTCCAAATGATCTGTCTCGTGACAAATTGCTTGTGCTAATAAGTCCTTTGCTTTAATTTTTTGTTTTTTACCTTCTAAATCATAATATTCTGCTTCTACTTCTTTTGGTCTTAAAAGTACAGCAAATTGATTAGGAAAACTTAGACAACCTTCTTCTACCTCATGTTCTCCTTTTGCTTTTATAATTACAGGATTTATTAGTACAATAGGTCCCTTTCCATCATATATATCTATTACAATAACTCTTTTTAATATTCCAACTTGTTGTGCAGCTAATCCTACTCCGTTATTTTTATGCATGGTTTCTATCATATCATCTACAAGTTCTTTTAATTTATCATCAAACCTTTCTACTTTCCTTGCTCTTTTTCTTAATATTTCATCTCCGTTTTGTCTAATTAATCTAATTGCCATTTTTTCCTCCTTTTTATAAAAATCACATCATATTTGTCGGATTTATATCTGCAATAATTCTTGCATTATTTTTTAATAATTCTTTGTCATATAAGCATTCATTTATAATCTCTATTAATTTGTCGTTTACTTCTGCTTTTATTATTATTCTCCATCTATACCTATTTTTTATTTTGTCTATTGGTGCAGGTAATGGTTTTAAAATATTTGCAGATATATCTTCCTGTTGTATTTTTTTATGTAAATTAGCATATAGTTGATTAGCAGTTTTAGATACAATTTCTTCTATTTCACCGCTTATTCCAAACATAATTATATCACAAAAAGGTGGATATCTCAATTGCTTTCTTAACTTTATTTCTACATTATAAAACTCTTCATAGTTTTGCTTTTTAGAATATTGGATACTATAATTGTCTGGATTATAAGTTTGTATAATTACTCTTCCTTGTAAATTCTCTCTTCCTGCTCTTCCCGCTACTTGTACTAATAAATCAAAGGTTCTTTCACTAGCTCTATAGTCATCTATGTTTAAACTTCCATCTGCTGAAACAACTCCTACTAAAGTAACATCTGGGAAATGATGTCCTTTTACTATCATTTGAGTTCCAATTAATATATCTATTTTTTCATCATTGAATTTTTTAAGTATTTCTTCATGTGAATTTTTCTTTGTTACTGTATCTATGTCCATTCTAATTGTAGAAGCATTTGGAAATATTTTATTTATCTCAAGCTCTAATTTTTGTGTTCCTGTTCCAAAGTGTCTTATTTTTTTACTTCCACAATTAGGGCATATATTAACTAATGGTTCTTCATATCCACAATAATGACATTTTAATTTTTCTTCTTTTTTATGATAAGTCAGACTTATATTGCAGTTTTTGCATTTAGCTACATAACCGCAATCTCTGCACATTACAAATGTAGAAAATCCCCTTCTATTTAAAAAAAGTATTGTTTGTTTTTTATTTTTTAAATTTTCTTCTATTAATTTATATAATTTAACACTAATCATTGTTCTATTACCATTGGCAAGTTCCTGTTTTAAATCTACGACTTGTACACTTGGTAAATTAGAATTATTGGCTCTTTTAGTTAATTTTAAAAGTTCTATATTCCCTTTTTGTGCATCATAAAATGTCGTTATATCGGGTGTTGCACTTCCTAATAATACTGGGATTTTATTATATTTAGCAAGCTCTGTTGCTACTTCTTTAGCATTATATCTAGGTGGCATTTCTGATTTATAAGAAGAATCATGTTCTTCGTCAATTATTATTATACCAAGATTTTTAACTGGAGCAAAAATTGCTGACCTAGCACCTATAACAATTCTTGCCTCGCCATTTTCTATTCGTTCCCAACTGTCATGTCTTTCACCAACAGATAATTTACTGTGCAATACCGAAATAAGTTCTTTTCCGAATCTTTCTATAAATCTATTAATCATCTGTGGAGTAAGTGAAATTTCTGGAACTAGCATTATAGCACTTTTACCTTGTTCTACTATCTTTTCTATTAATTGTAAATATATTTCTGTTTTTCCTGAACCAGTTACACCATATAATAAATATTTCTTAAATTCTTTTTTTTCTATTGAATCTTCAATTTTAGAATACGCTACATGCTGTTCAGTTGTAAATTGTAAATTTTTTGTTCTTGTAATATCTTTGTTTAATAATGGATCTCTTACTACCTTTTGTTCCTGTAGTTTTAAAAGTCCATTTTTTTCTAGAGTTTTTATAATTGCTCTCGAAGTATCTGTTTTTTCTATTAATTTTGATTGCAAGGTTTGTCCATTTTTTATTAAATACTCCAAAATTCTTTTTTGTTTTTCTGATTTTATCTTCTTATTGTTAATATAATCTAGTATTTGCTCATTATTCATATTTAAAGAAACAAATATTGCTGTTTTATCTTTTGCTCTGTTAGCAAAATTTTTTGCAGTTGTTCCTGGCTTTAACATTAATTTCATGCATTCAGATATATTTGAAAAATATCTTTTTGCCATCCACTTAGATAAAATTATTTTTTCAGTAGTTAATGATTGTTCTTCTATTTTTGCAATATCTTTTACTTCATATTCTGTGCTTTCTTTAATATTTATTACAAAGCCTTCCTCTAATTTTTTACTTCTACCAAAGGGAATTAATACTCTACTTCCTATCGATATATTATTTTCCATTTCTTTTGGTATATTATAGTCAAAGTGCCTATTTAAAGTTTTTACATTAGATTCTATAATTACTTCTGCTATCATTTTGTCTCCTTATTCTAGATATATAGAAAAAGATATTATTATTCTTTTTTATATAAGAACAACAATATCTTAATTTTAAAACTCTGTATTTTCTACTTTTGCTTCTTCTTCGATTATTTTTTGTATTATAGATACCGTTTTTTCTAAATCGTTATTTTTTATTACATAATCATATATCCCAATTTTTGATTCTTCAAAATCGAATCTATTTAATCTTAATTGAATCTCTTTTGGGCTTGGTTTATCTATTCTACTCTCTAATCTTTTTTGTAGCTCAGCTTTTGGAACTCTTAAAAATATTGTTACTACTTTTGTGTCTTGTTTTAATAGCTCGATTAAATGTTGAGTTCCATTTACATCTATATCTTTTACAATAATTTTTCCTTCTTTTATTCTTTCATTTAGAATTTTTCTTGATGTCCCATAATAATGATTATGATGTACGTCATATTCATATAATTCCCCATCTTTTATCATTCTTTCAAATTCTTCTGTTGAAACAAAATTATATGTTTCTCCTGGTACATCTCCTGGTCTTACTTCTCTATCTGTATAAGAAGGTATTGCTATTACATTTTCCATTCTTTTAATTAGTTCTTTTTGAATAGTATTTTTTCCAGCTCCAGCAACACCAGACAATATAACTAGCATAAAACCACCTTTCCTTCAGCTACTTCATTAGTTGCTAGTGTTACAGCTGAATGAGATTTTACTTTTGTTATTGCTGGTTTTCCAGAAGCTATTTGCCTTGCTCTTTTAGAGACCATAATTACTAATATATATCTGTTATCTACTTTTGTTAATAAATCTGTTACAGATGGTTTAACTAACATTTAAAATTCCTCCCTTAATTAGTTTCTATGTTTTTATCTAATCTTGATGCTACTGTTTCTGGTTGAAGCGCAGAGAGTATTAGATGATCTGAATCTGTAATAACTACAGCTCTTGTTCTTCTTCCATATGTAGCATCTATTGCTGTTCCTTTATCCTTTGCCTCTTGCACCATTCTTTTTATAGGTGCAGATTCTGGACTTACTATTGCTATAATTCTATTTGCAGAAACTATATTTCCAAAACCAATATTTACTAATTGCATTATAAAATCACTTCCTATTCTATATTTTGAACTTGTTCTCTAACATCTTCTAGTTCAGTTTTTAGTTCTATTACCAAATTTGTTATTTCTAAGCAATTTGATTTGGAACCTATTGTATTTACTTCTCTATTCATCTCTTGTATTATAAAATCTAATCTTTTTCCTGCTTTTTTAATACTTTCAGATTGTAATAGTTCTTTAAATTGTACAATATGACTTTTTAATCTTGTGATTTCTTCTTCTATTGATGTTTTGTCTGCATATAGAACTACTTCTTGTGAAATCCTTGCTTCATCTACTATATCTGTTTGTAGCATTTCCTTTATTCTGTCTTTTAATTTTACTACATATTGATCAATAAGTCCAGTAGAATATTGTGAAATATTAAAAATATTCTCATTAATTAAATCTAGTCTTTTTAACATATCTTCCGATAATTTTCTACCTTCTGTTTCTCTTGTTTCTACCAAATTAGCTATAGCTTCTTCTAAAGCATTACTTAATTCTTCCCATAAAACATCTGAATTATCATCTTGACTTATGTTTAAAACATCTGGTAATCTTGCTATTTTCATAACTGTGATATCATTAATTATGTCGTTTTCTGTTTCTAATTTTTTTAATTCTTCAATATATGCCTTTGCTAAACTCTGATTTATAGTAATATTCTTTCCTAAATTGCTATTGTTTACAAAAGTTATACTGACATCTATTTTTCCTCTTTCTATTTTTTCTAGTATTTTCTTTTTTATTTTATCTTCTAAAAAGCTTAGCACATATGGAAGTCTTATATTGATATCAGCATATCTATGATTTACTGCTTTAATTTCTACAATATATTCTCTTTCTGCATTAGTATAAGAACCTCTACCAAAACCTGTCATACTTCTTATCATTATTTTACTCTCCTATTTCTTTTTTGATTTTTTATTTGAACTCTTATTTGATTTAGTTTGTGTTTTTGCTTTGGATTGAACTGTATTTTTTTCTTCATTTTCTTTTTGTTCTTTAGTTTTGTCTTCCACCTCTGCTTCTTTTTTATTTTGCTTGTTTTTTTCTTGTTTAGTATTAGTTTTCTCTTCCATTTTTTTGTTTTTTCTTCTATGTGTTTCTATTTTTATAATTTTTTCTTCTTTAACAATCTCGCTGATATCGTTTAAACTTCTTAGATATTCTTTTTTAGTTTTATTATATATCCTTACACATTTAATAATATAATATACAGATATTAACAATGATTCAATTGCAATAACCATAACAAATTTATCTACAAATAATTGATAAATATATACCTCGCACAAGGTAACTATAGCAACAAATAAAGCTTCTAGTCCATGTGTAAACAATATTAAATCCATCTTTTTGTAGCTTCTCTCAAATAAAATTATTGAAAATATTAATATAGAAATACTAAACACTTTTAAATCTACAACAAAAGTTTCTTCTCTTATATTCATATATCCCAATATTTTTAATATACAAAATGCTAATATTACTATTGCAATTATTATATTTCTAAAAATTTTTTTATTTACCTTTTTCTCATATTCTTTTGACATTTTCTTTTGTTGTTTCTTTTCATTCTCTATTTCAGCAATTATTTTTTCTGCTTTTTTTTCTTTCTTTTTGTTTTCTTCCTTTTTTTCTTCTACTTTTTCGATTTTATCTGTTTCTTTAGTATCATCTTTTTTATTCTTTTCTCCTTTTTTAGCTTCTACATTTTTTTCTTCTTTTTGTTCTGCTGTATTTGCTATATTTTCTATCATTTCTTCTTTATTTTCTTGCATTACTTCTTTTGTAGTATTAGTTGTTTTCTTAGTTTTTGGTTGATTTTTATTTGATTCTTTATTCTTTTTAGACATATTTAACACTCCTTAATTCAAATCTCCTAATTCATACATTAATATTCCACTCACTACTAATGCTACTGTTTCTGTTCTTAGAATTCTTTTTCCTAATGTAACTACAGATACATTCTGATTTAATCTTAATTGTTCTATTTCATTTTCTGCAAATCCACCTTCTGGACCAATTACAATGCCAATATTTAATTCTTCTTTATTATCATTCTTTAGTTGTTCTATTTCGTCTTTTATACTTATCTTTTCTTCATTTTCATATAGAACAAAAATTTTATCAAACTCATCAAATTTTATATTAGCTATATTTATTATATTTTCTATTGTAGGAATTATATCTCGTCCAGATTGTTTTGCAGCTACTTCTGCAATTTTTTGCCACCTATCTACTTTATTTTGTTTATCTTTGTCTTTTAATTTTATTACTGTCCTTTTTGTAATTACCGGAACTATTGTTTTTACGCCTAGTTCAGTTGCCTTTTGGATTATTAATTCCATCTTATCTGCCTTTGGCAATCCCTGAAAAATAGTTATATTTATATTAGATTCTGCTAAGCTTTTTACTTCGTATAAAATTTTACATACTATTTTGTTTTCTTCTATATTTTTTATTACACATTCATAATTTTTCTGAGTATCTGAATTACAAATATTAATCTTATCATCGATTTTTTTTCTTAGTACATTTTTTATATGATTTACATCTCTACCAGTAATCCATATTTCTTCATTTTCTTTTAGATTTTCTGTTTTTATGAAAAATTTTGGCATTTATCTGCTCCTATCTAATTTTTTCGATTTCATTATACTCTTTTTAGCAATTTAATTCAAGGAAAACCAAAATAATTATCTAGTTTTCTAAAATTATAGCTGGTTTATTGCTTACTTTCTCGCAAAACAATATCTAAAACTTAAATTTTTTATTTGAATTAGTGCCATTTTAACCTCCTTCTGGATTCATCGGGATTTGGGGACGGTCCTTTTTTCCCTACTCATTTTTTTAATTTCTCGACTCTATCCCATTATTAATTATAATTGTCTTTTAATCCATTCCATTATTAAATCTACCACATATTTAATTTCTCTTTGAGTTAGTTCCTTTCCTTTTCTTATTTTATGCCATTTATATAAACATCCTCTGCAACAAGTAGCAGTTGCATGTTGTGCAATAAATACTGGGTGTCCTTTCATAGGAGTTTGTTTTCCGTCATTTATTATTTCCTTCGGAGCTAATCTTTTTGTTATGAAATCATATGCGTGCCTTTCTATTGTATCTATTCCTTTTTCTTTTAAATACTCTTTCTCTTTTTCTTTTAACTTAAAACCTGACCTAAATTTTGATTTACTTAAAGCTTGTAATTGGTTATTTATAAATTCTTCTTCTGTCATGATTATCCTCCTAATTGGATTTTTTATTTTCATAATCGGGATTTAACCACCGTCCCTAAAATCCCGAAATTTCTAAATTCCTATTAAAAAAAGAATAGACAAAAAGCCTATTCCTCAAAATCAAATGCAGTTCTTTTTGTTCTAATTTCTTTGCACATGTTTGAAACTTTTACATGTCTTGGGTCTGTTTTGTATTTTTGTAGATCTTCTAAACTTTCAAATTCGGAAATTAGAATTGCATCATATTCATCGTTATCAATGTTTTTACCAACCTGCATACTTTTTATTACATCAATTTGATTTTCTAGAGCTTTTAACCCGTCTAAAAATTTATTCATTTCTTTTTCTGTATTTTCTTTAAATTTCCACATAACTATATGTTTAATCATTTTATTTCCTCCTAATCTTTTATTTTTATATTTAATAAATATGCTAAATCCATAATTTGAAGTTCATTTATTATTGCACCTATTAAAAATTTGTGCTTTTGTAAAATCTATATTATCAAATTTTGTATTTTTTAGAATTGAATCTTGCATATATGAATTTATTAATGTGGTATCTTTTAATTTTAAATTATTAAAAGTTGTATTAGACATATTTGAATAATTCAAATTAGAATCCTGTATTTGTACTGACATAAATGTATTTTCTATAAAACTACATCCTGCCATTTTACAATTCTTAATTTTACAATTAATAAAACTACAAGTTTCAAAAGTAGTATTTGAAAAGTTACAATTGTCAAATACTATATCTTTAAAATATACTTTTTCTAATGAACTATCTATTATTTCTGTATGTATAAATTTAGAGTTATCTATATCTTTTTTATATACATTTAAATTTTTTTGTGAAATATTTTGCACTATTTCGTTCTTTAGTTCTTCTTCATTCTCTAATTTATCAAAAAAGTTTTCTTCCATTTTGTTCCTGCCTACTTATATATTTAATACTTTTATATAATAACATTAAAGGAAGTAATTATCAATTACTTCCTTTGTATTTCTAATATTTTTAATCCATTTCGTATATATTTATTTTTCATCATATATTTCCAAATTAAACCAGTCAAATAGTTTTCTATCATTAGTATTTCTATTCCTTTGTCTATACCTAAATATTCCTTTGAAACCCATCTCTTTCTTTTTGCTAAATTGTAACTATCTTTTAACCCATATTTTCCCCACAAGTATGGGCAATTATTATAAAAGTATTCTAACGCTTTAATACTTTCTTTTGGAGTGAATACTATTGAACCTATTGCGCCACAAGAAGCCACAGTTCCATCATTTTCTATATCTAAATTAGAAAAACTAGGTTCTGCACCATATCCACCAGAATATCCTTTTGGACCAACACAAGCAGTTAATCCCCATGAATTTTCGTTAAAAGTTTTAAATTTATTTTTATTTTTCTTACAATATTCTCTATTTGCTAATGTTGCTTTTTTTGAATTTTCAAACCAATCTACACCATTTAAATCTTTTTTACCTCTAAAATCTATCCACGCATGTGAATATTGATATGTAAATAGACTTCCTCCATATGAAAATATGATATCTTTTATATCTTTATAATCTTTTTTAGGCCTTTTGAAGTCATAATACATATTCTTATTAATTGGATAATTTTCTGAAGCCACACCTAAAATGTATAACATCAATTGTTCTGCATACATATCCCAGTTACCCCAAAAACCTGTCTCTGGCTTATACCCCATATAAAAATAATTGTCTTTTGAATTTACATACCAATTCCAATTAATTTTATTATATAATTTGTTAGCTTTTGTTTTGATAATTCCACTAAAGTATTCTCCTGCAAATAATGCACCACAAATAAAAATTGCTGTATCTATTATGGATATTTCGCAATTCCATTCTCTCTTTCCTGTATCCATATTTACAAAATGATAAAAAAAGCCATTCTTCCCTTCCACATCATTTATAAATGTATCTAAAGTTCGATTAGCTTTTTTGTATCCTTCTTCATATTTTATTAATTTTCTTTCTACAGCAATCACTATTGCAGCAAGTCCATATCCAACAGCAGCAATACTCGCTATATTTTTTGAATATACTGTTTTATCTCTTATTAGTCCATTATCATTTGATTCTTTTAAAAAATATTTCAAACTATATTCTAACTCTTTTAATAATAAGTCTTTCCCGTATAATTTTACCATTCTCATACTTATCACCCTTTAAATTATATTAACATATAATTTAAATTATTTGTATGGAAATAGTTGGTACTAGGGCTTTTCGCATAAACATTCAATTAAACTATTAGGATATTTTACCTTTTCAGTTCTTTTATAATCTTTGTAGCTTTGTTCTTTATATTCTTTTATATATTTTATATCAAAACCTTCTGCAACTAAGAATGAACTTAAAGAATCTACTGTATGCAATCTTCTGTATAAGTATTCTACGTTGTCAGTTCCAAGAGTATCATATTTAGGGTATTTAGTAATTCCAGTCTTTTCATAGTATTTAGCACCATCCAATTTTGCCTCCCACTCATCCCTGCTTCGTACTACTATATATAATTTTCCATGTTTTTTCATTACTCTTTTTATTTCTTTTAATGCATTTTTCAAACTCTCATTATCCAAATAATGTAATACTAATCTTGCATACACAAAATCGAAAAATTCCTCATTATATGGCATTTTTTTAGAAATATCTTCTAGTTTTGTTTCTATTTGATCTGATAGCCCATATTGTTTTATTATATTTTTAGTATAATTTAATCCAGCCTCATCAATTGTTGTTGCTATAATATGGCTATTATGATTTTTCTCTGCCATCTTTATTTCTGCAGAACCTGCTGTACTAATACCTATAGATAAAATATTCAGATCTTTTTCTGTTACCAAATTAATTCCATGCTCTTCACTTTTACTTGGTTTAAATCTTTCTTCTTCCTCGTAATTAATTTCTAAAATATGTTCTTCATCATCAACTTTTATATACATATTAAATATATAATTCTCATTTATTAAGCCTTTTATATATTTCTTCTTTAAAAGCTGTATTGAAGATAAGATTTTTTCTTTCTGTAACAGTTCTTGTATATCTATCCATTCTGATGTATTTTCTTCAAATTGTAGTGGTTCTCCTACGTACTTATTAACCAAAAAAACAATAAATTCAAATTTTCTGTCTGGATATTCTATCGTTAAATTTCCTTTATTTTTCAAATTTTTAACATCCATACCGGTTTCTTCATACATTTCTCTTATTGCTGTTTGTTCTGGTGTTTCACCTTCTTCTATTTTTCCACCTGGTATTTCATAATATCCTGCTTTTTTATTCGGTTCATTATATTTTGTAACAACTATTTTATTATTATCGATTAAATAACATCTAACTGCTTTTCTTATTGGTTTATCCATAACTTTTTCTCCCCCTCCTATTTATAGCATAACAACAAGAAAAAAAGCAACTCATAATGAAATGAACTGCTTTTTTAAATTATATGAATTTATGAACGTTCCTCAATATTCCTATTCTAATATGTCCTTTTCCTCTTCTTCTGTTAAATATCCATACTCTACCATCTTATCTGCAACTTGCCTTTGCCTTTCTCTAGCTAATTTTGGATTTTCTTTTGGATTATATACAGATGGAGCATTTGGTATTCCTGCAAGCATTATACATTCTCCATCTGTTAACTCATCAACTGTTTTTCCAAAATATCCTTCACTTGCATCTTTTATATTATAATATCCGTTTCCAAAATAAATCGTATTTATATATAATTCTAAAATTTCATCTTTTGAATATTCTTTCTCTATTTCAAAAGACATAAACATTTCTGCAATCTTTCTAGTAATTTTCTTTTCCTGAGTGAAGTATTCGTTTTTAGCAAATTGTTGCGTTATCGTACTTCCTCCTTCTACAAAGTCCATTGCTTTAATATCATTTATTAAAGCTCTAGCTATTGCAATAATATCTATCCCACAATGTTTATAAAATCTATGATCTTCCACAGAAATTACAGCATTTAAATATGTCGGTGGTAATTCTGAAATTTTCGTATAATTTTCTTTTGCTTTTATCTCTGCTACTTTTTCTTCTAATGGTATTTCCTTAATTGCGTCTTTATACATGCTATATCCTTTTCCTATAAATAATAATGCTATACTTATTCCAATTAATATTAGAAACAACAACAACTTTAAAAATTTCTTCATATTACCACCCCATTTCTTTCTAAATTTATTCCTATATCTTTTATTCAGATATTATTTCAACAATTCCAGTAAAATTATTAAGTTTAACTTTTTCTATTCCTCTTCTTTAATAATATTTCTACTTTCAAAATATGTTGCTAAAAAGTAAAGTCCATATACTATTCCCATAATAATTACAGTTGCAATAACTGATGGTAATAATTCTTCAGGTCCTGCTAGTCCTTCCATCATTGTTAATACAAATTGTATTCCAAATATTGAATGTATAATTGCAACTATCAATGGTAATATGAAAAATATTCCTATTTGTCTGAATAACGCTTTATTTATCATTTTTTCATCACAACCTATTTTTCTTAAAATAGTATACCTTTGCTTATTATCTGAACTTTCAGTTAACTGTTTTAATGCTAATATTGCTGAACTTGCAATTAAAAATACAATTCCTAAATAAATAGATACAAATACAATTGTTGTAGATAATCCTCTACTTGAATCAATAACATACATTCTAGTCATTCCATCAAGACTAATTCCCAATCTGTCAATACTTTTAATAAATTGATTATTTTCATCGGTAAATTCTAAGTCTATTTTTTCTTTTTCTTCCTCTGTATCAACATTATAGTTCGCAGCTAAAAATTGTTGTTCTTTCCATTCCTCTTTAAATTCAAAGCTATCTGGTACTAGAATTATTCCTGCATTAGTATGACTTGTTGACATATATATATATCCATCCTGACATTCTTTATACTTTGAATGATATTCTTTTCCGTTTATCTTTATAGTAGAATTTCCTTTTAAACCATTATCTCGTAGTTCTTTCATATTATCATAATCACAAAGTACAATATATTCATCATCATTCAAGCTATATTTTTCTATGCCATATAAATCTGCAATTTTATTATAATCAGATACTTTTAGGATAGGTTCTGGTGAATCATAAAGCAACATTGGATATATTTGTTTTACCTCTTCATAATAATCTCCAAAACTTGTTTTCATCGTCCACTCTGGTATTAAATATACTGGTATTTCTACAATATCTTTAAATTTGTTCATATCAAAACCATTATTTTTTAATGTATAGCTTACAGGTTCTCTGGAATCTTCTCTTTGTTCTTCTGTTGGATATATTATTTTTCCTGTATATTTCTCTGGATAGCTTTCAGGTAAATTTGCTGTCTTAAATAAATTTATATCAACAGGAGTCATTTCATTTAGTTCGTCTGTTAAAGTTTTTTGTAATGACAAACTACTAGATAAAACACTTATAGTCATAAACAACATCAAAGAAATTACAGTCATACTTATAACTGTCGTATTTATTTTGTTGTTTAATTGTCTTAAAACAAACATATTTGTTCCATTTAAATATATCTTTTTACTAGATTGTATTATACGTAGTAAAAATCCTGATAAAGACCAAAATACACCTATTGTTCCGACTATTCCCATTATTATTACTGGAAATATTTTATTTATTGTTGATAAGGTCTGTATTCCTCCTGTAACCTTCCAATATGCATATCCTAATATAACTGCTGAAGGTATAAAAACAATAATTGATATTACTGGATTTTTTATTTTTACTTTCTGATTTTTCTTAACTGCTGTAAGTAAATTAATTAATTTATATCTTGATATAGTAAATGTATTAAATATCATTACAGCTATATACATAACTGCGAAATATATACAAGTTTTTATACAAGCATCTTTTGAAAATACAAATGTAAATTCACTCATATCTGCTTCAAATAATTTTGCAACTAATACTGACATAAATTGTGAAGCAAATATTCCTAAAAATATACCAACAGCTAATGATAAAATTCCTACTAAAATTGTTTCTAATAAAATAATTCTAGATATTTGTCTCTTTCCCATTCCTAAAGTCATATATATACCAAATTCTCTTTTTCTTCTATTTATCAAAAAGTTATTAGCATATACAATCAAGAAACCTAATACTATTGCAACAAATACAGATACCATTTCGAGCAAATCTATCATTAATTCAACCATATCCCTCGTTGATTTTGATACTTCAAGCATTGCCTGTTGGCTATCTAAAGAATTAAACATATAAAAAATCGCTACACCTAATACTAAAGTTAAAAAATATATTGCATAATCTTTAAAACTCTTTTTCATATTTCTTATTGATAATTTAAATAACATCGTTCAAATCACCTCCAAGAAGTGTTTGCACCTCTATTATTTTTTCGAAAAATTGTTTTCTTGTATCTTCACCTTTTACAAGTTCATTAAAAATCTTTCCGTCTTTTATAAATATAATTCTTTCTGCATAGCTAGCTGTAAACGCATCATGTGTAACCATTAAAATTGTTGCTCCAAGCTTTTGATTTAAATTCTCGAAACTTTCCAAAAGTTGTCTTGCTGATTTAGAATCTAGTGCACCTGTTGGTTCATCTGCTAATATAATCTTAGGATTTGTTATTATAGCTCTAGCTGAAGCAACTCTTTGTTTTTGTCCACCTGATATTTGATATGGATATTTATTTAAAATATCTGAAATTCCAAGTTTGCCTGCTATTTCTTTTACTCTTGTATCAATTTCTTTTGCTTTTACTTTTTGTATAGTTAATGCTAATGCTATATTTTCGTATGCTGTTAAAGTGTCTAATAAATTAAAGTCTTGAAATATAAAGCCTAGTTCCTCTCTTCTAAATTTATTTAGACTATTTCCTTTTAGTTTAGTTATATCTTTATTATTAATAATTATTTTTCCTGCTGTTACCCTATCTATTGTAGAAATACAATTTAATAAAGTCGTTTTTCCAGAACCTGATGCTCCCATTATTCCTACAAATTCCCCTTTATTAATATTAAAACTTATATTGTCTATTGCTTTTGTTAAATTTGATTTATTTCCATAATATTTTTCTATATTTTTAACTTCTAATACCTTTTCCATTTTTATCTCCTTTCAACTTTATTAATTATATTATATATTTTTTTGTTGTTTATACAATTTATTTTACTTACATTAATCTTACATTTTTGTAACCTAAAACAAGCCAGTACATATCTATTATAGATATTATACCAGCTTGTTTTTTCTAAAATCTTTGCTTAGTGTACGAAAGTAGAACAGTTATTAGCACATCTCCTACCTTAGGAAAATATTCAATAAATCTCTCATTTCTATATTCATAAACATAGAAAGAAATTTCTGTATTCAAGATTTTGTTGATATCAACTTTCCTTTTTTCTTCAATTACTTCTTTAAATTGATTATTTCTCTTGAATAGTTGATTCAATAATGCATTTATCAAATCATATAAATTTCTATTAATGTAGTCATTATCTACACTAACATAAATTTGTGCTTCTTCAATGCTATTACCATCAGCAAATATTGAAAATCCTCCTAAACAGATTGACTTATTGCATTTTAACCGCATACTTTCTTCAGTGAAGGATACAATTTTTGACATAATCTCCCTTCTTTCTTCAGCTTTTAGATTTTTCCATTATATTACATTTATTGCAATTTGTAAAGGAGCTATGTGATACTATCACATAGCTCCTTGTCTTAGTCCGTTAAGCCCATTCCTGCACAGGCAACGTTAAAGTTGCTTATGTATTCTTCAAGCTTATTTTGCATCTCTTTTGATGCTGGTGGGTCTGTATGTCCCAATGCAAATTTTAGGGCATCCCACCAAGTTAAGAATTCAAAAAATACTTGTCCTTCCGGAATCTCTTTGAATTCTTTGTAGAATTTCAGCTCATCTTCATCACTTAGTTCAAACTCTGCTTGTAACAGAGTAAGTAATGTAGGTGATGATTGTTTTAATGCCATTTCATAACTCAATCGTCTTAAATACCGATTAAGCTCATCTATGGCATCTGCAAGTTTTCCCCTGTCTTGTTGATACTTTTTTTCCAACGCTAGTAATTCTACTTCGTTCATCTTCATTCCTCCATTCTTTGGAATCATTTTCTACGGTTAACAATTAAATTATATATCTTTTCACATTTTATGTCAATCAGTCTGTAATGTTAGTAAAGCTATTTTTAGGAAATATTAACCTTACTTCTGTTCCTATATTTTTTTCTGAATTTAGTTCTATACCAATACACAATTTTTCACATAGTTTCTTGCATAGATATAAACCTATTCCAGTTGATTTTTTCCCAGTGATTCTTCCATTTTCCCCTGTAAATCCTTTTTCAAATACTCGTGAGATTTCACTTTCTTTTATTCCAATTCCATTGTCTCGTATATGTAAAATAATGTTTTCCTTTTTTTCTTCACCAAATATTTCTACTTGTTTATTTTCATTTTTAGTATATTTTATAGAATTTTGAATAATTTGGCTTATTATAAATATACACCATTTGCTATCTGTATACACTATCTGATTTAAAGTTTTAATATTAATTGATATATTATTTTGTATTAATTGATTCTTATTTTTTAAAATACTTGCATTTACAATTTCTTTTAATGCATTTTTTCTTATAATATAATCTTTTTCAACAGTATTACTTCTTGCATAAAACAGAGCTTGTTCAGTATAATTATCTATTTTATCCATTTCTTCATTTATGCTTTCTGTAATCTCATTTTTATTATTTTCAATAATCATTTTACTTGTAGCAATTGGAATTTTTATTTCATGAATCCATAATTCTATAAAGTCTTTATAATCTTCCTGCATATATTTGTATTTATTTACATTTTCTATCATAGATTTTCCTGTATCTTTAATAATATTTTCTAATATTGTTGCTTCTGTAAAATTTGTTTTAGGTAATACTTCCATCACTAAATATTTTTCTTCTAACTCTTCAATTCTACTCTTTATCGTTTCGTAAAATTTTTTCTTTGAATAATACTCTAATAAAAAACCTATTAAAAATGCAATAATTATAATTAATGCTGTATATATTCTTATAAATACATGTATATCATATGGAATTAATAAAATCTCGATTGTTATAATTGCAAATACAAGTAAACTAATATATATTATTTTATCTTTTAGATAATCTTTAAATTTCATTTTAAAATATACCCCAATCCTCTTTTGGTTTCTATTAAATCATATAAGCCTATTTCTTCTAATTTATTTCTTAATCTCTTAATATTAACTGTAAGTGTATTGTCATCTACAAAACTTTCACTATCCCATAAGTAATCCATTATATCATTTCTAGAAACAATTTTTTCTCTATTTAAAATTAGATAATGTAATATTTTTAATTCGTTTTTTGTTAATTCTATTGATCTATCATCTTTTTCTATGATACTTTTGGATATATTTAAAATAAATTTCCCACAATTTATTTTGTCTTGATTTACTTGACTTGTATTACTTCTTTGTAGTAGTCTTTCTATTTTAGCAAGTAATATTTGAATATTGAATGGTTTTGTAATATATTGATCAGCACCATTATTAATACTAAGAAGTTCATCTAATTCGTTTGCTCTACTAGTTACTATGATTATTGGTACATTAGAAACCTTCCTTATTTCTTTGCAAACATATTCTCCATCCATATATGGTAATGTTATATCTAATAATACTAGATTCGCTTTACTTACTAGAATATCATTAATTGTATCATCAAATTTTTCTAATACAATTACTTCATATCCATGCTTTTCTAAAAATATTTTTAATTCTTCTCTTAATTTTTTGTCATCTTCAACTATTAATATTTTAGCCATATCATCTATCCCTTACTTATATATATTTTTTTCCAATTTATACGCTTCTTCTATAATTTTTACATAAATTTATAATCTATTTATACTATACTATTTTTTATTTTACAAGAATATATTTTACTTTCATAGTTATACTACTAAAATTTTAAGGCACTGGTCTTCTTCACCAATGCCTTATTTTTTACTTATAATTATTCTAACAAAAATTTCCCTAATCTACATTAATTAATTCATATTCTTTTGTTCCAAATCCAAGTTCATTTGCAGCATCTATTGTATGTGTTCCGTTTTGCCTTTCTACTCTTGCTACAAAATGATCTCTTCCTGGATCCTTTGAATTATATACTAAATCTATACAAGCTTTATCTATTGCTATCGGATCTGTACTTGCTAAAATTCCTATATCTTTCATACATGGGTCTTCTGCAACTGCACAACAATCACAATCTACAGATAAATTACACATAACATTAATAAATAAAATATTATCTTTAAAATAATTTACTACAGAAGATGCTGCATCTGCCATTGATTCTAAGAAAAGATTTTGCTCTGGTAAATTATTCCATACTATTGTTTGATCTTTAGTTTTTCCTGCTGAATGTATCCAAGACTTTCCTTCTGATGAAGCACAGCCTATTGATAATTGTTTTAATGCTCCACCATATCCTCCCATTGGATGTCCTTTAAAATGTGATAAAACTAACATAGAATCATAATTTTTCATATTTTTTCCTATAAAGTTTTGTTTTAAAACTTTTCCATTAGGAATATCTAAGACTAGATCATCTCCATCAGCATCCATAATGTCAACATCGAAATATTTTGTCCAACCATGGTATTCAATTAATTTTTTATGTTTTTCTGTACTATTTCTTGCTCCTTCATAGGCTGCATTACATTCTACAACAGTTCCATTTACTCTTTCTACTATTGCTTTTACAAACTCAGGTCTTATATAATTTTGATTTCCTTGTTCTCCCGAATGTAATTTTACAGCAACTTTTCCGGGTAATTCTTTACCTAATGTTTCATACATTTTAATTACACTTTCTGGTGTAATTTCCTTTGTAAAATATACTTTAGCTTTATCCATTTTATACTCCTCCTTATAAAAATATTATACTTAATTTTTCTATTTTTATTTAATATTTATATATCACTTGGAGTCCACTTTAAGTCAATAGATTTTTTATTTATTTTTATACTATACTTGTTGAAGATTTTTTTGAAATAATCTTATAGCAATATCCTCTATTATTCCTATACATATCATTATTATAGGTAATATTGGATTAATAATAGCAAACATAATTAACATTAAAAGTGTCATAAGTATTACGAATTTACCAATACTAGACATTTTCATTTTGTTTTTAACCCATTTTAATATCCAAAATAAACTTGTTTTTATTAGCATATATAATTCTCTAAAAGCTGCAATTGTCACAAAACCAATATATAAATCAGTAAGTACTTCTTCTCTAGTTGAAAACAAGTCAAATTTTAATATTAGTCTTTGTCTTCTAGTTAGTAGTTTTAGCAATTTTAAGTCTTTAAATGTAATTACTTCGTATTTATTTTTTACTTCATCACAAAAGAAAAGTTTACATGTTAAATTCTTGCTTGGACACCCAGTACTAGTTTGCAATCTGCAAACTCTACAACAGCCATTTTTTTCTTTTAGATTATGCTTCCTTTGGGCTATACATTGATTACACTGAAAACCACAAATATTTTCCCCTTCAAATTTCTTGTCAATTTGTTCGCATGATTTATCATATATATATGCTAACTTTTGTAATCTTGTCTTTTTATTTAAAGCTTCTATTATGTCTTTTATTTCTTGAATTTCACCATTATATATGAATTCTGTATTTTTATATATGAATGCTTTGTATTTCTTATATTTTTTATAAATCTCATTTACATTATCTGTTTCTATCAAAATTTTTTTATTTTTCATTACTCCATCCCCAAAGATTACTTTTTAATTAGTTCTTTTAAATTTTCGTAATAATATATATTTTCTGGCATATTGTGTCCTTTTATTTTTCTTGTTACAACTTCAATTAAATTTCCTCCCATATACTTATAAAAATCATTTGCTGGATTATTTACTAAACAGCCAATAATCATACTATTAAATCCTAATTTTATTAGCTCTTTTACATCATGCTTAAAAAGTAATTTTCCATATCCTTTTTTCTTAACTTTGTTTAATAAATATAAGGAATATATTTCTCCAATATCTCCGTATTTTTCGTCTGTTGCTTTACCTATTCCTGTCATTCCAACTGCTTCATTATCTACTTTAAGAATAAATTTTTTTATATTATTCTTTTTATCAGCGTCAAATATATTAATTTGCTTCTGTATAGAATTTTCTACATTATTTGCTACATCAATTAAAATTGAATCATCTATAATACCCTTATATGATTCTTGCCAAGCTGTAGTATTTACTTTAACATATTCTGGAATATTAGTAAGTGTAAGTTCTTCTATTTTAAATTCATTCATATATTTCTCCTTAAATTTTATCTTTATCAATCAAATCATATCTTTTAAAAATTGTGATTATCATGCTATAAACTAATTTTTTTCCTAATAATTCTCTAAATTTTGTGGTTTTAGTTCTTCCTTCATTTCTTAATCCTTCTAATTCCTTCCCTAAGTCATTATAATTATTAATAATGTCGTCTAATGCTTTTTCAAAACGCTCTAATCTATCCAAACTTATTCCTCCTACTCTTTCCATTTAAATGTATCTATAATTTTTTGTGCTACACTATCTGTTTCAGTTGAATCACCAAAAGTATTTTCGTGTACTAAAACATATTGGTAATCTCCTACAATGTAATATTGTGTAGTGGTATTATCCTTATCTTTTATACTAAAAGTATAAACAATATATCCATTTTTGTATTTGAACCATTTGCATTTAGTTCAACATTTTCATCCCCTCCTATTTGCATAGAAAGTTGATTTAAGATAGCCATTCTAAATTTTTCGTGTTCGCTGGCTACATATTTATTAGTACCTTCATTTACAGAAATATTATTGGGTCTATTGTCATTTTCCTGTCCTTCTTTTACATATTTTTAGAATGTGCTGCACTTTCTATCCAATCTGCGGGGAATTTCATATGTACTGAAATCTTTTTCTATTAATGTTCCGATATTCTTATCTACTAATATTTCGAAGAACAACAATAATTGGAGATTGCATTCCCATAGCTGTTGGAGCATATTCTCCTGCTTTCAAAATACTATTTAATTCATCTTCTTTTATCTGAGTTGTTAAATATTTTCTGCAACTTCTCCTTTCTATTAAATTTTTAATAGTTTCAGTCATAATAACTTCTCCTTTCATACTATAAAATTTCTTTAATCCATTTTTTTACATTTTGTATGTCTTTCTCGTCTGGATGTGTTAATGCTTTATCAAAATTCTCTACACTAACTTTTAGTTTTTTATCATCTGGATGCTCTTTAATTAAACCTACATATCTATTCCTTATCTGCATTGGCATCTTGCCTTGGCAGAAAAATTTTCCTAATATTTTGTTTGAATCATTGATATTTATTTTTATCCTTTCAAACAATTTTTCATAATATTCTTCTGACCCACCAAATCCTGCTGTACCAAAATATGCAACCTTGGCATTTTTTATATTTTTCATAAATTCTGCAATTTCTGTAGCACACATTCCTTTATCTGTCCATGAGCCAATTATAAATAGATCTGCCTGTATATCTTCTTTTGGTTCTCCAAAATATACAAGATCTGCTTCTGGAATTTTCTCTTTTATGGCTTCTGCTAAAAGTTTTGTATTTCCTGTAATACTTTTATATACTATTGCAATTTTCATTTCATCACCTCATATTTTAATTTTACTAATAACTCATCGTTAAATCAATTCTTTTTTATATTTAAATGAAATCTTAATAATTAAATATATAATGCTGGCATTTTTCCAAGTTTATTTCTTGGAAGTAATTACGAAATACTTGCCACTCGATTTGCTCGGGTGGGCATATATAGCCTAACTTTGTTATATTATATTCTTTGTTTTTTCCTATATCATAAAAAAAGCAAGGAGGTAACAATAAAATGTCATCCCCCCTGCCTTTCTTAGGTTATACTTGCATCCAAGTAATTGCTATTTATTTATTCTGGTTATTTCCATGTATTTTTGTAATACAGGAAATCTATGCCCTTCTAATTCGAAGAGCCACTCTCCAAGAGTGTCACTGTAGAAAGCCATCAATACTTTACACTCATGCCGAAAGCCCACTTCACTTACAACATTTAATGTTTCTCCTTCAAGTATAGAATCTGCTGTTATCCCATCATCAGCTACTGCATAGACATTTGCCTTAGCATATACACCTTCATTTGGCTTGATTCTTGATACATGAAACCACTGCATATCAAAAGGCTTTTGTATCCCTGCCAACTTAAAAAATGGTCCATATGCATCGGTAGCAATTTCTTTTACAATATAACTTTTGTTTTTATTCAATTTTATAGGGTTTCCCCGTTTTTTAGGATTTTGCTTTTGGCAGAATTCCTTCTCTATTCTTTCGTTATCCAGAATTACTTCCATAGTTTTTTACCTGTGAGGGAGCAATGCTCTACCTCTCCTTTCTTGTTTTGCAACAGTTTTATTTTGTCGATTATATCATTATAGTGTAAATTATACAAGAATCAATCAATAGCATAATTATATATATTTATTAAGAAACTCTATTAAATGATGTACTTGTGTGCAAGGATTCATTTGTGCTGGTAATTCATTATTATCGAATCTGCTCTCAAGCCATTTTGCATTCTTAATTGCAGTTTCTTCATATGGTTTTATTCTTTCATATAGATTTTCATCGTTTTTTTCATATTTCCCTAATTTATTTTGTTTAAAATGATTATTTAACTTTTTTATGCAATCTTTTCTATTAATTGGAGTATCAAATCTTATAAAGTGTAATAAAATCCATGTTTCAATACACTCATTTGACCAAATTGGATGATAAATTGTATCCTCTTCTTTATTTAACTCTTTACATATTGTAACTACTTTATTAAAGCTTTCTTCGGTAAATTCATCTTTATCATATATTAACCAAACTCTACTAATATAGTTTGTTGATTTATTTACTTCTTTAACTGCTTCTTCTACTAAATTAGTCGTTCCTCTTCCTTTTCCTACAATTTTTATAGTAATTTTATCCTTATTTTGATTCTTTATTTTGTTTTTTATTGTTTCAAAATAATTAGGTTCTGTTTCTGTTCCTTCACAAATTATAAGATGATATTCTAATTTACTTTCTATATGTCTAGTTTTTCTTTTTTGAATCCACTCTTTACCTAAATCACTTTTTTTTATAGGTTTTTTAGACATCTATTCCTCCCACTTTAACATTTTAGCCAAATATGGATCTGCTCCGTACTTGCCTGTTAAATATTGTTTATTATAAGGTGCATTTGCTCTTATATGTTCACCGTTTTCATCTCTTATCTCGTACAACGAATAAATTTCGCTTTCTTTATTATCATTTTTGCATGCAAACCATATTTCATCTCTTCTAAACACTTGATTGTTCATTGTTGTTAAATCCTGAGACGTAAAAATCAATTGTGCTTTTTTCTTATTTAAATCTAAATTTTTAAATAACATTATTATATACTTCAATAATTTTGGATGCAATTTTGCGTCTAGCTCATCTATTATAACTAGACCTCCATTTAACATTGCATCTATTATATTTGGAATTAAACTAAATAATTTTCTAGTTCCTTCTGATTCATATATAAAATCTATTTCATACTCTTTATTATTATTTTTATGTTTTGTAAAAAGTTTTGATTGTTTATTATCTTCACCTTTTTCTTCTATTCTATAGTCACATATATCTATATCCATTGCTTTTATAATTGATAAAAATAGTTTCTTAGTTTCATTATCATATATAGTAATTTTTCTTTCAAATATATTTTTACCATAATTAATTGCTGTTATATTTTCAAACCAATCTATTACATCTTTTATTATTTCATTATTGCTAGTAATCGATAGAAATGTTAAATAAGGCATATTGTTATTGACGTTTATACTAGCATCTATCTTTTTTAAACTTTCTCCTAACGAAATCTTTCCTTTTTCTCTTTCAAATATTTTTGCTGGTTTTTTCGCTTTAAATTCTCTTTTATATAAACTTTCACTTATTATATTATTATTTAAAATTGATAAGTTATATCTATATTCACTAATTTCTGTTGAAAAATATATTTGAAATTCTGTAGGCTTATTTTTTGATTCGTCATCAAACATATATGGTTTTATATCATCATAGCATGCAAATACTCTATTTTGTTTTTTGTTATCTTGTTTTATGAGAAGTAGCCTAGGTTTAATTATCATTGTGATCATACAAACCAAAGCTTCTATCAACCCTGATTTTCCTCCAGCATTTGGTCCATATATAACTGATACTGGTAATATTTTTTCATTGTTCCTATCAATTAATAGAGACTCCTCAAATTCATTTATATTTTCTGCCCTCATATCAAATATAGTTTCATCCTTATATGATTTAAAATTTTTAAATAAAAACTGATATAACATTATCATTTCCTCCTTATCCTATTAATAATTATATATTATTTTTAAATTTTAATCAATATTTTATACTCATTCTACGTATTTTTTATTCGCAAATACCATTTTTAATTCATTATTCGACCTTTTTTGTTTTCTAATATTTTAATTATAACAAAATTTTTATAGTTAAAATAAATATATAAAAACTCAAAAAAGACATCTTTTCAGATGTCTTTTTTATGATTTTTTATTCTATTTCATCATTACATTCTTCGAATTGTGAATTATATAATCCTGCATAGAATCCACCCTTTTCAAGTAATTCTTCATGAGTTCCTTGTTCTACAATATCTCCATGGTTCATAACCAAGATTAAGTCTGCATTTTTAATCGTAGATAATCTATGTGCAATAATGAAGCTTGTTCTACCTTTCATTAAGTTATCCATCGCTGATTGAATTTGTTGCTCTGTTCTAGTATCTATAGAACTTGTAGCTTCATCTAAAATCAAAATCTTAGGATCTGCCAAAATTACTCTTGCAATAGTCAGTAATTGTTTTTGACCTGCTGATACATTACTTGTTTCTTCATTTAAGTCTGATTTATATCCTTTTGGCAATGTTTTTATAAAGTGGTGTACATGTGCTGCTTTGGCTGCTTCTATAATTTCACTATCTGTTGCATCTTGTTTTCCATATTTAATGTTATCTTCTACAGTTCCACTAAATAACCATGTATCTTGTAAAACCATTCCGAACATCTTTCTTAATTCTCCCCTTTCGAAGTCTTTTATATTATGTCCGTCAACAGATATTGAACCAGAATTTACATCGTAAAATCTCATAAGCAATTTTACCATCGTTGTTTTTCCTGCACCAGTAGGACCAACAATTGCAATTTTTTGCCCATCTTTTACATTTGCACAGAAATCATTTATAATTGTCTTTTCAGGATCATATCCAAAATTAACATGATCAAATACAACATTTCCTTTTAAATTGCTTGTATCTATATTTCCTTTTGCTGTTTCAACTTCTTCTGGCTCTTCTAAAAATTCGAATACTCTTTCAGCTGCAGCAATCATTGATTGTAATGTACTAGAGATTTGTGCTATTTGTGTAATTGGTTGTACAAACTGTTTATTATATTGAATAAAACTTTGTATATCTCCAACTGTAATCTTTCCTTGTATTGTTAAATATCCACCTAAAATTGCAACAGCAACATATCCCACATTTCCTATAAAGTTTGTTACTGGGAACATTAAACCAGATAGAAATTGTGATCTCCAAGCTGATTTATATAATACATTATTAGCTTCTTTAAAAGTTTTTGTAACCTTCTCTTCTCCATTAAATACTTTAACTATTGTATGACCACCATATACTTCTTCAACTTGGCCATTTACATGTCCTAAATAATCTTGTTGAGCTTTAAAATATTTTTGAGAGTGCTTTACTATTGTACTTACTAAAAGTGCAGTTACTGGCAATATAATTAATGAAACTAAAGTCATTATCCAGTTTATTGAAAACATCATTATTAATATACCAATAACAGTACAAATAGAAGTAATAATTTGTGTAACACTATGATTTAAATTTTGTGAAAGCATATCTATATCGTTTGTGATTATAGATAATACTTCACCATGTGTTCTTTTGTCAAAATATTTCATTGGTAATTTATTTATTTTATGAACTAAGTCATCACGCATTCTATATGTTATTTTTTGCGTTACTGTAGTCATTGTAAAACCTTGAATTAAAGAAAATAGTGCACTTATTAAATATAATCCTAATAAAGTTAACAATATTGCTCCAATTTTTCCAAAGTCTATACCTGTTCCTCCAGAAATTTTACTTACTATACCATTAAATATCTCTGTAGTTGCATTACCTAAAATTTTAGGTCCAATAATTGCAAATATTGTACTACCAATAGCAAATAAAATTACTATTATTACTGGTATTTTATATCTTGCTATATAATTTCGTATTAGCTTTTTTGTGGTTCCTTTAAAGTCCTTTGGCTTTTCTACTACTTTGCCACCACCATGTCTCATACCTCCCATTGGAGGTCTATTATTCTTATTCTCAGCCATTTTCCAATTCCTCCTTTGAAAGTTGTGATAATGCAATTTGTTGATAAGTTTCACATGTCTTCATTAATTCTTCATGTGTTCCTTTACCTACAATTCTACCTTCATCTAAAACTATAATTTGATTTGCATTCATTATTGTACTAATTCTTTGAGCTACTATAATTACAGTCTTATCTTTAGTATGTTTTTCAAGTTCTCCTCTTAAAATTTTATCTGTTTTTAAATCCAGAGCTGAAAAGCTATCATCAAATACTAATATTTCTGGGTCTATTGCAATTGCTCTTGCAATAGATAAACGTTGTTTTTGTCCTCCAGATACATTTCCTCCACCTTGTGCTATAGGTTCGTTATATTTATCTGGTTTTGTTTCTATAAATTCCTCTGCTTGCGCAATTTGTGCTGCTTCTATCATCTTTTCATCTGATATATTTTCATCACCATATTTAATATTAGATTCTATTGTCCCAGAGAATAACATACCTTTTTGAGGAACAAAACCAATTCTCTTTCTTAAATCTTTTTGGCTTGCATCTTTTATGTTTATTCCATCTACAAGTATCTCTCCTCCTGTTACATCATAAAATCTAGGAATTAAATTTACTATTGTAGACTTACCACTACCTGTACTTCCTATTAAAGCAGTTGTTTCACCTGGTTTTGCAGTAAATGATATATCTGAAATGACCTCTGCATCTGCATCTGGATAGTGGAATGAAACATCTTTAAATTCTACATATCCTTTTTTGTCTTCTTTAAAGTCTTTTGTTTCTTTTTTATCTTTAATTCGTGGTTCTCTTTCTAATACTTCATTAATTCTACCTGCTGAAACACTAGCACGAGGTAACATTATTGATACCATTGATATCATTAAGAATGCCATTACTATTTGCATTGTATATTGGATAAATGCCATTACATCTCCAATTTGCATTGTACCAGCATCAACATTATGTCCTCCAACCCATACAATAAGGACTGAAATGCAGTTCATAACAAGCATTAAAGCTGGCATCATTATACTCATAGCTCTGTTAACAAAAACTTGTGTTTTCATTAAATCTCTATTTGCTTTATTAAATCTCTCTTCTTCATGTTTCTCTGTATTAAAAGCACGTATTACTTGACTTCCTGTTAATATCTCTCTAGAAACTAAGTTTAATTTGTCTACTAATTTTTGCAATTTTTTAAATCTTGGCATTGCAATTATCATTAATGTAAGTACTATGATAATTATACATACAACTGCTAAACCAATAATCCATGCCATAGATGCTTCACTATTAAATAGCACTCTTATAAATCCACCTATCGCTATAATTGGTGCATATACAATAACTCTAAATAGTAAAGTTAAAAGCATTTGTATTTGTTGTATATCATTAGTAGTACGAGTAATTAATGATGCTGTAGAGAAATCGTTAAATTCTTCTGTAGAAAAACTTAATACTTTTTTAAACAATTTTTCTCTTAATGTTTTACTTAATTTAGCTGCTACTCTAGCTGACAATAACATAATTGTAACCGCACAGACCATTGTAATAGATGCAATTCCCAACATCTGTAGTCCAGACATCCATATATATGAATTTTGAATATCATCTGTATTTGCTCCTAAATATTGATATTGTAATTTAACTTCTTGTATAGCTGCTTGCTCTATCATAGAATCTGATAATTTAGCAATCATTGTATCTATTGTATTTGGTAATTCTGCTTCTATTGTAGTTATAATCCCTGCTTTTTGTTCTTCTGGCATAGTATTTATTATTTCTGCCAATGACATATTTTCCATAACACTTTTTTGTGTAGCTGGAACATTTTCTAACATAGAATTTTTAATTTTGTTTGCTGCTTCTTCGTTTGATACCATTTGTTTTACAAATAATCCATTCATTAAGTTAATGTTTAATTTTCCTTTTTCTACGTTATTAATGTCCTTTATTTTATATGTATCTTCATCTTCTGATAATGTATATGAATTTAATATTTCATCATCATTTGTTACAAATCCTAACATTAAATCCATATCTTCTTTACTTACTTCTTCTGGTGCTTCTAATGCTGAAAGAGCAAGTAATGGTTTAGCTATAGCTTGATTCAAGCTCTCTAATTCTTCTTCACTAATATCTTTTATTTTATATACTTCTTGATTTGCAATTTCTGGATAATCTTTAACATATTTTTTATAATGTTTACTATCTTCTGATATTAATTCATAATCATTTAGTATTTTGTCGTCATCATTTGTAAATTTTAAAAGGTTATCCATTTGACTTTTAGCTATATAGTTTGGTGCAGCATTTTCTATCCCACCTTGTTGAATACCTATATTTACAATTTTAGAAGTATATGTTGGTAATGCTAAATCTGTTGCAGCTTGAACACATAAAAGTATAACAATGACTATTACAGACATAGCAGATTCCTTTAAGTTTTTTAATACTTTTAACATTGCCTATTCTCTCCTTTTTGATTGTTTTCGAACTTTAGGGACGGAGCTTAAATTTTATGTATACTTTGTATTGTTTTACTATCGCAATCTCAACTTAATTATTTTTGCCGTCCACTAAGTTACATACTTATTTTAAAATTCCATTTTTTATAAATTCAATTTCCTTTAAATAATCATTTCTAGCTTCATACAAATCCTTATATTTTAGTGAAGCAACTATTCTTCTTCTCGTAATAGCAAATAACATTTCTACTACTAACCTAAATTCTTCTTTATTTCTTACATTTAAAATTTCTTTATTTTTGTCATACAAATCGTATAATTTTTGTTCTAATTTAATGTTCCTATTTTCTTTTTTTATGAACATTAAATTATCACTTGTTTTTATATTTTCAAATATTTTCCTAAAGAATTTGTTGTTTTTCCTTAATTTACCAACTTGAATTAAATGGTCATATAAGCTAACACATATATTAATTATATTTCCATTCTCTTTTTCTATTAATCTGTTTAATTTATTTTCTATATCTCCAATTTTTAAATCCATCATATAGTCAAAAAGATCTTCTTTGTCTTCAAAATATTGGTAAAAACTTCCTCTTGCTATTTCTGCATCTTCTACAATATTTTTTATAGAAACTTGTTCTAAAGGAACTCTTGCAAATTCTTTATTTGCTGCTTTTAATATTTTGTTTTTCTTTTCTTCTGGTAAATTAAAGAATGTATTAGTTGGCATTTTCTCCTCCTTTCATTTGTATTATATTCTTAATCTAAAAAATTGATTATTCAACTTAGTGTCTTTTGATTTATTTTGGCTTATTTACATTAATTTCAAAATGACACTGTATCATATATTATATATGACACAGTGTCATTTGTCAATCTACGTTTTGTGAATTATTTGTGAATTATTTAAAATTTAATTTCATTATTTATAACAATTCTTTAAATTTATTTCCTCTTTCTTCGAAATTTTTAAAAAATCCATAACTTGCAGCCGCTGGAGATAGTAAACAAATTGTATTTTTCTTTGTTACTTCTTTTGCTTTTTTTACTGCTTCTTCTAAATTATTTACTAAATAACAATTTTTATTGTTTCCCTTGTCTTTTAATTCTTTATATATTCTTGTCCCTGTATCTGGCATTAAAATTAAATTTTCCAAATTTTCATCTTGTATAATAAAATCCTCTAAATTAGAATAATCTATTTTTCTATCCATACCACCTAATATTAAGGTATTTACATTTTTTAATGCTTTAATTCCCTCTATTGTTGTTTCTCCTATTGTAGAAATAGAATCATCATAATATGAAACGCTATCTTTGGTAGCAACATATTCTAATCTATGTGCTAAGCCCTTAAAATCCTTTAAGGTTGCTTTAAACTCTTCATTTGATATCTTATATATTTCGCTACCAATATAGTATGAAACAGCAATATCAAAGAAATTATGCTCGCCTACCAAATTAGTTTCATTATCTAAAATTTGTATACTCTTATTTTTTGTCATTATATTTCTATCTTTTATATAATCATTAATACAAATATTATTTTTTATTTTGCTGTGAATATATTTCTTGCAAGTTTCTCCATAAATTAATATATCCTCATTTTTTTGAAATTTATTAATATTAAGTTTTGCATTAATATAGTTTTCAAATGTTTTGTAATGGTCTAAATGATCTGGATATAAATCCAAAATCACCGCAATATGTGGTGAATATCGTATAAACTCTAATTGATGGCAACTAAGTTCAAACACTATTTTTGTATCTTCATCTATTTCGTTTATTGCGTTAAAACATGGAATACCAATATTTCCTACTAATACAGTATTGGGATAATATTTTTTTAGGATAGTATAAGTAAGACTAGATGTTGTACTTTTCCCTTTAGTTCCAGTTATTCCTATTATCTGACTAGCTAATATTTTTATAAATTCTTCGGTTTGTGAAGTCAATTTATTGACATCTATCATAGTTGCATCCGCAACTATTCCTGGGCTTTTAAATATCAAATCATATTCATTCAACTCTTCTGGTCTACTTATTTTTTTCGTTCCCTCTATTTCCGGCAATTCCTTTTGATCTAAAATTCCTAATTCATTACATTTTATATTATTGTTTTGAATAAATTGCAATGTAGAGATTCCTTCTTTTCCTAATCCCCAAATTGCTATTTTTTTATTTTCTAAATCTTGTTTAAACATGTTTAATATTGTGCTTTTCATATTATCTCACTCTTCTTTAACATTTCTTTATAATGTTCTGGTACATTGTTTTCTGGATTATAAAACTCGTTATATGTATTTTCTTTGTTTATATATTCTTCATATTTTTTAGTTGTCTTATAAAATTTATATAATAATGGTAACTCCTCATTATTTGCTTCATATTTTTTTATAGTTTCACAAATCGCTGTATTTACTTCATCCCTTGATCCTACACACTCAAAAGGTTTATTCTTTTGTATTCCAGAAAGCATTTCCATTGTTTCTTTTAAACTTTCTTTTTCTAATAAGTCTTCTCCAAAAATATTTATCATATCTTTTTTACTCATAAATGGAGATAAAATTATATATACAAATAAACATTTTGGACAATTTGCACACCACTTATTTTCTTTACTTCCAGCATTACAACTTTTGAAAATTTTATAAAATTTAGGCAATTTAGCAAAATGTTTTGCAATTTGATACTCACTTATTGGTCTTAATAAACTAAAATATTCTATTCTATCTAATACATTTTCTTTAACATATTCATTAAAATCTTGTTCAAACTCGTAACTTTTAGAATATTGGTGATTTACTTCTTCTTCATATATTGTAGATTCATTTGCACTTGCTTCATTAGATAACACTATGTATTTTTTCTTATTTAAATATGCAACTATAAGTGCTGAAAATGCTACTATAGATGAAAATGGTGTATGACCATTTAAATATCCTTGTTTATTAAGTTCTAGCATGTTTTTATCCAATGTTCTTTTTACATAACATCTTTTATTCTCCCCATACCCAGCAACCTCTGCTGTTTCTTCTGTTGCTCCTCTTGGATTTATTACATAACACATGTTGTCTGCAAAATCATCTTTAATTACATCTAAAGTTACTATAGAATCTTTTCCCCCACCAATTGGAACTAAAGCACCATTAAATTTTTCATTTGTTACTATTTTTGATAATTTAGTATCTCCTGTTGTTATAGTCATAAATTCTTCTATATCAGTTTTAATTTCATTTTTATAGAAAAACTCTCCAAGTCCATAAAAATATAGCTTTTTCCACCACTCAATTTGCCTTTGGCTTAAAAATATATTTTTTACAGTTACATGAGGAGCACAAGTTATTTTCCAATAACTTACAAGTTCTACCATTCCTAAATTAAAAACCATATTTTCTAATAATTCTTTATTATGTTTTTCACTTACAGAAGTATCCAACTTAGGAATTGTCCATGTTGGATTAAATTTTGAAAGTCCTACGATTTCAAATTCATAACTTATTTTATATTCATTCTCATTTTCTTCTATTTTATACCAGTTATATGAAAATTCTGGATATTTTTCTCTTAGTTCTAAAAAATTCATGTTTATCTCCTTTCGGATTTAAGAACGTTTCCCAGGGATTTAGGGACGTTCCTAGAATCCTTTTTTCTACTATGCTATTATATTGTAATTAATTTGTAAAAGCAACTATTTTAAATAGTTTAAAGCAAAAATGTCCTTTCATATAAAAGGACATTTTTTACTTTAAATTATCTTTATAAATCTATTTTTCCCAAATTGCAATATCGTTTCTTTTGGTTTTAGAGTAGTTAATATGTCTTCGATAATCTCACCATTAACCCTTACTCCTTTGCCTATTACCATTCTTTTTGCTTCACTTTTAGAAGGTGCAAATCCGACTTTTACAAGTAAATCACAGATATTTATTTCATCATTATTTTCGATATTAAATTCTTTTATATCTTCTGGAATATAACCTTTAGCAACTTGACTATATCTTTCTTCTGCAACATCTATCTTATCCTCTCCATGATACATTCTAACAATTTCTTCTGCATATCTTTTATGAGCTTTTACTATATCCTCTCTAATTAACTTTTCTGCCTCTTTTAAGTCTATATCTGTTGTTAGTCTAAAATATTCCATTAAAACCTCGTCCGGAATCTTCATGGCCTTTTCATACATTACTTCTGGACTTTCATCAATTCCTATATAATTATCTAATGATTTGCTCATTTTTTCTTTTCCATCTAATCCAACTAATAATGGAAATGTTAAAACCACTTGTCTTTTTTGCCCATAATCTTTTTGAAGTTCTCTACCAACTAAAAGGTTAAAAGTTTGATCTGTTCCACCAATTTCTATATCTGTATTTAATGCCACAGAATCATATCCTTGCATTAATGGATACAAAAGCTCATGCATAGAAAGTGGTAGATTATTTTCATATCTATTTTTAAAATCATCTCTCTCTAAAATTCTTGCAACTGTGTATTTACTTGTTAACTCTATAATATCTTTAAAATTCATCTTAGAAAGCCATTCAGAATTGTATGCAATTCTTGTTTTATCTTTATCTAATATTTTTGTAACTTGCTTTAAGTATGTTTCTCCAGCCTTTCTTGTTTGTTCAAATGTTAGAGCTGGTCTTGTTTTACTTTTACCAGATGGATCTCCAATCATTCCAGTAAAATCGCCTATAACAAATACAACTTCATGCCCCATTTCTTGAAATGTCTTTAATGCTCTTAGCACAACTGTATGCCCTAAATGTAAGTCTGGTCTTGATGGGTCTGCTCCCAATTTTATTGTAAGTTTTCTTCCACTTTTTAATTTTTGTTCTAATTCTTCTTCTGAAAATATATCCACAGCTTTTCTTTTTATTTTTTCTAATCCATTATCCATATTAATATTCTCCTTACTATTATTTTATTTTTTTGATTATATTATATGAATTTTCGTAGAAGAACCCATCGATTATTGTTTTCATTTTAAACGATTGGGTCATAGCATCACCTCCTAAAAATTCAAAAAGACACATCGCCTTAAAGGACGATGTGTCTCGTGGTACCACCTTTATTTACAATTTTAAATTGCCTCTTTACAGCTTATCGTAGCTACACGTTAATTACTATAAGAAATGTAATTCGTAAATTTATATACTAGCAATTTTCACCAACCATTGCCTCTCTATGAGTTACTATAAATTACTACTTGGTTTCTTTTTAAAACATAATTAAATTCAATTGTATTACTATTATACCTGCTTTTTTCTACTTTTGCAAGTAGATATTTGTGGCATTTCTTAAAGTCTCTATAAAAATTTTTTTAGCTGTTCCACATTATTTTCTTGAAACGTCACAAAATTATTTAATAAATCTCTTACATCCTTTGAAGCTTTGTCTGCTTCATTATTTATTAGTTTTCTTCCTTCTATAATTCCCATTGTCGTACCTTCTATCATTATTTCTGCTATTTTTGATGGACTTTTATCATTTAATGTATTCATTTGTACTCCGGTCCATCCCATTACTTTATTCATTATATTTTTCTCTTCTGGTATTTCTCCATAGTTTTCATATAGTTTATTTACTCTATCCATGACTTGACCATATTGTGTATATTGAAAGCTTAAGTTGTCTTTCAACTCACTATTATCAAGCTTTTCTGCAACAAAGGATATAGAATTCATTCCCATTACTGTACCTTTATGAATTTCTTTTAATATCTGTAAATTCTTCTCTTCCATACTTTTACCTCCTTTGTTTATTATCTCTATTTTCATTTGTTTTATACTTTATATTCACAATAAGTATATTTCGAATACAAAATTTATTGTAATTTACATAAATTTTGTATTTTAACCTCTGTCACTAAAGTTCAAAAAAACACAAAAGCAACTGGAAAAATATCTTCCACGTTGCTTCTGTGTTTTGGTACGGATTATGCAAAAAAGTTTTTCTTCCTTGCTTCACGTCTTTCGTGAAGCTGTCTGAAAAATGCTTTTGTCTCAGGACTATCATTGTGTTTGATAGACCTTTCTTCAATTTTTCTAAAGGTCTCATCATCACAGATACTTTCTGTAATTGCCTTTTTTAAAAGAATATCCACAGTTTTCTTTGCAATTCCATAGTGGATTGCAAATTCCTCCTTGCTTTTATCAGTTTCTTCTGCAAAAGCAAGCGACAGTTCTCTAATCTTTTCTTCGGAAAAGCTAAAAACTTGATGTTCTACTCTCTTTCTACGAAGCTCTGCGTAATGATATTTAGCAGAAAAAATTTTTCCCTCCGGTGAGTGCCTTTTTTGATTGGCAAGCGCTCGTCTTTCCATCCGGTTTACTGTTGCTTCACTTACCAGGCTATGAACTACTGCATAGTCTAAGAGCTCGCTGACTAGTTCTACTTTCATATCATTATCATTTGCTAAATCAGTTTTCGTAATTCCAGCAGCTTCTCTATCAGCATATTCTTCCGCCAGCTCTGTGGCAAGATCCTTTAGTTCTTGAACAGACATTGTCCGTTCTAAGTCTTTGAAATATTTTTGCATATATACACCCTCCTATGTATAAATCAACTGCGGTTACTGCTATTATTTTAACACATTTAGCTAATTCAGTCTACATAATTTAAATAATTTTCTTTCCTAGATTATTTAACTCATATTAATGCTTTACTAAATGTTTCTATTTAATATATATTTTCCACTAAATTCTTCTTTTAATATATCCATGCTAATTCTATCATAGTAGACTCCATCTATAAATTCGCATTTTCTTCTAACACCACATTCTTTAAAACCACATTTTTTATAGCATGCTATTGCTCTTTCATTAAATTCCACAACATCCAATTTTATATTGTTCAAATTCAAATAACTAAATCCGTAATCTAAAATTAAATAAATTGCTTCTGTTCCGTAACCTTTTTCTCTTTCTTCTGTATCACCTATAAAAATACCTAAAGTAGCTTTTCTACTTAAATGATCTATATGTTCTAAGCCTATTGTTCCTATCAATTTATCCTCATTAATTGTTACAATATTAAAATTTGCTTCACTATCTATATTTTTTTCAAGATATTCTTTTTCTTTTTCTAATGTCATTATTTGAGCACTCTTTCCAATATAATCTGTAGTTCTAAAATCATTTAACCATTCTGTATATTTTTCTGCATCATTTACACTTATTGGAGATAAATATATATCTTTCCCAACTAATTTTTTATAATACATCTTCATCACCCCTTAATATTTTTAAATATTTCATTGTAAATTTTGTTAGTTCATCTAAATATTTCTTATTTTTTCCTTTTTCTATAATTTTATTTGCAACTCTATATGCCATTTCGTATTCTTCTTTGCTAACTTCTTTTCTATCATATGCACTTTTTAATTCATCTTCATCTAATATATGTATTCTTCCATCTGGTACTATTACTACATCTAAGTAAAGATCATCTTCATATGGCATTCCATTATCTTCACCTATTTCTCTTGCAATATCAAAATACCATTCAGCTATATTATCATTTTCATCAAACATTGTGGTAATGCAAAAGTTTTTGCCATCAGGGTATATTTCTAGCCAATTATAATTATTAGCTAAAATGCATCTTTGTTCTACATCTATTCTCCATTCTTTTTTTACTTTCTTAATTGTTAACAATGAAATATTTCCCTTAAATTCTTCATCATCCACTCTTATATTTTTGAAATCACTTTCTAATATATCTTTATTATTTCTAGCAATAGCATATCTCTTTTTTAGAGTTATCCAATATCTTTGTACTATTTTATTATCTTCAATCACTTCATTTTCTAATTTACCACCATTTTTAATAATTGTTCTTGCCGAAGCAATATTATTTTTATCGCAGGTCATTAGAACGTTTCCTATTCCTATTCTTTTAGCCTCTTTAAGTGCTAATGAAATCATTTTAGTACTATATCCTTTATTTCTTTCAGAAGGCCTTATCGAATCACCAATATGACCTCCACATTTAAATAAATATTCATTTAACTCATATCTTATTTGAATTATTCCTATCAATTTTTTATCTTGTTTTCTAAAAGCTAAATACAATACTGATGGTACTCTTCCTCTTTCTTTACTCTTTTCTTCTGATAAATCATCATTAATTTTTTGCATCCAATCTTCAAATGTTTCTTCTCTTTCTAATCCTCCACCACCAGGTATATCATTTTCATTATTATTTATAAATTCTTCTTTAAATTGTTCTACTTGTTCTTTATATTCTTTTGATGGAAATATTAATTCTAATTCATCTTCCATATAAAGTCCCCCCTATAACTTAAATTTTTCTTGTATTATTTTTGCTGTATCTTCTGCTGAAATATTTGTATTATTTATTTTTATATAATTTTCGTATTTTACTTCTCCTTCATAGGAATTTAATCTATGCTTATCTACAGATTTTAATAATTCTTTCTCGCTGAATTCTAAATCTCTTTTAGTAGGTTTATTTTTTAGTCTGTTTTCGGTTTTATTCCTTTTTAGCCTCTCTTCTAATGTGGTTTCCAGTTCAACAACATAAAATTCCCCATTTTCTTTATCGTATATATCTTTTATTCGTTGTACCCAATCCCAATCTTCTTGTCTTTCGAAAGCCCACATTAACGTAAATATCATTCCTTTTAAATCACTTTTTGCAACTTCCTCAAAGATTGAAAATCTAAACAAATCTGTTAAACGTTCTCTTTGCTCTGACTTAAATTCGAAAAACTTTAATGGTAAATCTATCGTTTCATGATTATGCATAAATTTTAACCCAGTTAATTTTGCAAGCTCTTGACCAACTGTCATTTTACCTACAGCTTGTGGTCCACATATTAATACAAATTTAGCCATAGCTATTCCTCCTTTATTCTTCTAATCATTTTATAATGATTATCTGTTTCATCATATACCTCAAATCCAACTTTTTCATATAATTTCTTAGCAGTATTTTCTTTAAATACTTGCAATACAGTATCTACATTACTTCTTTTATCTACTAATAATTGTTCCTTTAAAATTTGTGTTCCAATCCCATTTCCTTGGTAGGCTTTATCTATGTAAAATAAACCTATAAAATCGTCTCCATCTTCATTAATATAATTTGTAAACATACCTATTGGTCTATCATTATAGATTATTACTTTTATGTAATTTCTTTTTTCTCTTATAAAGTTTTTAAAAAATTCTAACTGAAATTCATCTTCCCAAGGACCATAAATTTTTTCTACATACCATTTAAAACATTCTTTTTTTGTCTTATATAAGTAGTCAGAATATTCATCTCTATATTCTACAAATTTATAAATTGAAAGCTGCATTGGTAAAAATCTTATTCCATCAACAGTTTGCTCTTTTCCAGTATCTTTAAAGCCAATTTTATGGTAAAAGTCTATTGCAAATGGTGCTGAATTTACTGTTATCTTATAATTATCCTCATTTTTTTCTTGGCAATAATTCTTTGCATAGTTCATTAATTCTGTTCCAATTCCATTTTTATGATATTTTTTATCTACAAATAACATTGCAACATGAGAATAATCTCTTATACAAACCATTCCAATTATTTTGTCTTCTGCTTTTGCAACAAAAATTTTAAAATTATTTTTTATATGAGCTAAAATACTATCATATGCAATAAACTTATAAAAATTAGTTACTCCTTCGTCTGTATAATCTGGTACTTCAAATTCATCAAAAACTCTTTTTACCAATTCTAGCGTTTCCTTTAGCTCCTCTTCTTTCATCTCTTCATATCTCATAATTTTTATCCCCTTTTATAAATATATCTCTATTTTAGTATATTATATCTTTTAATATATAAGAAAAAAAGCCTTACAAAGAAATCTTTAAGACTCCTTTGTAAGACTCGAATTATTCTTATCTAATCTTACTTTAAGTGTAAGTAATTTTTTATTACTCTTTACCGCTCAAGTTTATACTCTTAGGTAAACTCTTAAAACATAGTTCTATTTTAGCACCTAATTTAAATTACGTCAACCTGTTTTTCTTTTTCTTCAATTATATTTTCTAAAAATCTTGCAGCATCTCGTACACAATCATTGCATTCTCTTAATACTTTTCCTGTCCCTATTCCTTTTAATTCTTTACAAATAACTGTAGAATTTTGAGCTTTAAATTCCTGCATAATTTTTCTTATATCTTGATTCGTTTTTAATCTCTGCTTATTCATCATCCCTAGAACAACACCTGCTCCAACTATTGCACCACAAGTTCCTTCTAGTGTTCCCATGCCAGTACCAAAAGCTTGGCATATATTAAACATTGTTTCTTCATCAATCCCTACATAATCACAATAAGTACAAGCTACTGCTTGTGCACAATTATATCCCTTTTTCTTTTTATTAACTGCTTCTTCTATTCTTGACTCCATATTTATCCTCCTTACTATTTTTTTCATAATTCGTTAATTAAATTTTTCTTAATTTTGCTATAAAAAATCCTTCTGTTTCTTTATTAGGCAATATTTTTATTGCTTTTTCTAACCCTAAATTTGTACCAAGTTTGTCTCCTGGTATTGCGTTCTTTATATTTAAATCTATATCCATCATTTTAAAACTTAAATTCTCCAATGCCCATTTTAAAATATTTTCATTCTCTTCTAAATTTAATGTACATGTAGAATATACCATTATTCCTCCTGGCTTTAATGCATTATACCCACTTTTTATAAGTTTTCTTTGTATTTTTGAAAGTTCTTTTACTGTTTTTAATGACCAATTTCGATATGTACCTGCTATTTCTGCAATAAATCTACCTTCTCCACTACATGGCGTATCTAATAAAACTCTGTCAAAAGTTTCTGGATGTTTCTCGCCTAATTTTTCTCCATACCCATTTATTACTTCTACATTTGTTGCTCCTTGATTATTTAAATTAAATTTTAAACGTTCACATCTTATCTTGTCCAATTCATTTGCAATAATATGTCCTGTATTATTCATCATTGCAGAGATTTGTGTTGTTTTACTTCCTGGCGCTGATGCCATATCCAATATTTGCTCATTTTCTTTCGCACCTAGCACTAGTGGTGGAATCATACTAGACAGACTTTGCAAATAAATATATCCCTTTTCGTAAATATCTAGCTTTTGAATATCTTTTTCAGTTGCATTTTTTATTACTAATGCATCGTTAAAAAAGCTAACTCTTTCGAACTTGATATTTATCTCTCTAAAATATCTCATTAGTTCTTGAATATTGTACTTTAATGTATTTACACGCAAAGTAGTATTTCTTTTTCCTGCCATTCCAGATAATATTTTATCTGCAACTAATGGTGAATGCAAACTATATAATTCTTCTATAAAGTCTCTTGGTAATCTCTTCTTTACCTCCATTACTGAAAGCATTAATTTTCTCTCCTTCTTCTATTTTAACTTTTATACAAATTTCTTAATAATTTTATTTCTTTTGCGTACCCTGTTAAATCATTTGGTGTTTCCAAATAAAATGGCAAATCTTTTAACACAGGATGATTTATAATTTTTTCAAAATTTGTAATACCTATTGTACCTTCTCCTATTTTTTGATGTCTATCTTTATGACTTCCTAATTCATTCATACTATCATTTAAATGTATTGCTTTTAAATATTTTAAGCCTATAACTTTATCAAATTCATTTAATACTTTATCAATATCACTTACATCATATCCTGCATCATTTATATGGCAGGTATCAAGACAAACTCCTAATTTTTCTTTTAAACTGACTTTATCTATTATTGTTTTTATTTCTTCAAAACTTCTTCCTATCTCTGTTCCTTTCCCTGCCATTGTCTCTAACAACACTGTGGTAGATTGATTTTTGGTAAGTACTTCATTTAAAGCTTTAACAATATATTCTATACCTTCTTCTACTCCTTGTCCCACATGACTTCCTGGATGAAAATTGTACATATTCCCTGGAAAATATTCCATTCTTTCTAAATCTTCTTTCATCATGTTTTTAGCAAACTCACGAATATCTTCTTTGTCTGAACATAAATTCATTGTATATGGTGCATGTGCTAATATTTTAGAAAAATTATTTTTCTTCATAAGTTCTAATAAATTATTTATATCTTCTATATTTAATTCTTTTATTTTTCCTCCTCTAGGATTTCTTGTAAAAAACTGAAAAGTATTAGCCTCAATTTTTATTGCTTCCTTCCCCATATTTTCATATCCTTTAGATATTGATAAATGACAACCTATATTTAACATTTTTCCTCCTAACATTAGTTTTCATTAATAATTATGTGACATTATTATACAAAAATTTATTTAATTTTGCAAAAAACTTGTAGTATCCAAAATATACTTATATAATGACATTGTAGCAAAACAGTTGATTGGCATATAAAGGATAGTTTCCTTTTGCTGGTCTTGTAGTTTTAGAAAGGAGGTAGTTCTTAATTTATTAAGAACTAAATGTTATGAAAAATTATAACTCACCACCTAAAGAAATACTTGCTGTATCTAAGAATGGTTTCAAAGTTTATCAACGGTATGGAATTAAGCTTGATAAACATGTTACATTAGATATGGTAAAAGAAGTTATCGAAGGCTCATATTTGTATCAGGATATGGAGCGAATCTCTTCGCTTATCCCATATGAGCTTTCTGGCAAAGGACATATGCGCAGGCTAATAGTAGCTCTTATAAAATATAAAGATTCCTATGAAGTTTCAAAAGCTTTCTGGAAAAGGAATCTTAAATTTATAGGGCATGCTAATAATTTATACCCTGTATACTTCGCGAGAGATTTCTGTTGCAATATTAATATTGCTTTTTTAAGGAAAGTTGTTAGTCATGCGAAACTGGAATCCAAAAGCGAAAATTATAGGGTAAAAACAAAATCAGTTATTGGTTATGCCGATTTTACCCCTTTGTCATTCTACGAAGATGCTGATGACCTTGTAAAGGTCGTTCGACAGGGAGAAAAGTATCCGGTTTATATGACTTTTGCTTCTCCTCAAAAAGTCCAGCGTCTTTCGATTGATTTTGAAAAGATGGCTGATGTAGATGGCGTATTTTATGTTATTACTAACATAAAATTTACCGGATTAGAGCCTATGCCACGCCCTTGGAAATTAGAGCCTGGGGATGACTTGTATTTGCCAGCCATGAAATTTTGGCAAAAACATGCATATTGTTTTATGCCAGATAAAATTAGAAAGAATATAACTTTATCTTAACTATTGTTTCGGACCAAGCAACAATAAGCGTACTGAGTTTAATAATCAGCACGCTTATTGTTATTTTTACCTTTCTTCTGCACTTTTAATTTGACTTTTATAATGTACATATCTTCCATATATATTATTTAATTGCTCATATTCTTCTTGTGGAGCATTTCTTTTTTTCATTAATTGTAATATATCTTGGTAATCTGATATAAAAGATGTTTCTCCGCTACCTACTACATATGCATAATTTGAAGCAGATCTTTCTCTTTGTAGCATATTTAAAATTTCTGTCATTGTTTTTCCTTCCGTTTGTATCTTTTTTGGAGGAATAGCTATATTTTTACTTCTAATATATAAACTTATTCTTTCTGGATCCATACCTTCTAAACATTCGCTAACAGCCAAATAAGATTCATCATGCCTATGTAAATCTGTTAATTTAGTATCACCTTTACCATTGTATACAAATATTGCAGTTTCATATCTATGATGTATAGATATAGCACTTACTAAATCTCCAACAGCCATAACGTGCAAATCTAGTTTATAACCATGTTCTTCTAATTCTTTTTCATCTACGCCTATCAACCCCTGTTGTAATGAAGGAGCCACTTCGATTAAAATATTATATCCATTTTGCATAGCATAATTTCTGATGTTAGCTGCATGGTCATATGAATCTATTCCAGTTAAGGCTCCAAAATGAGTTCTGTCTTTTCCTCTGATTTCCTCTGCATCAGATCTAAACTTTTTATATAAATCCGGATTTATAACAATATATACTTGATTTTGAGGATTTATTAATTCTCTTAAGCTAGTTTTTCCCGCACCTGTTTGAGATACTAATACAGCTGCAACTGGATTTTTGGAAGGCTCTTGACCATTAGCAAATGTAATAGTTATAGCTTTAAACAAAGTCAACAAATATTCTTTGTCTGTTTGTCTTGTTTCCAACATTTGCTTAGCTAATATTTCGCTAATATTATCAGATATATACGGGTTTACTCTTCTTCTTGCAAACTTTAATATCTCTTGTGGTGTATCTGGTAATTTTTTTATAAAGTCTGGGTTTAATTCTTGTAATAATTCATTTAATGTTTCTTCTGAAATTCCTCTTGTTTCGCTATAATCAATCATATTATTCCTTTCTTCTTTCTTTTTAATACCATCTTTATAATATTTGAATTACCTTTATATATTTCACCTTTCATTTGTTGTAATACTTCTATTTTTTGCTTTAATACCTTATTAGCCTGTTGGTTTTTGCTTACTGCATATTCGTTCATAACAGTCGCTAATTGCTCTTCTACAATTTCTGTGGCAAGCTCTACATATTCTTCCGTCATTTAATGCTCCTCCTATAAATCTCCTCAAGCTGCTCAAATTGTGCCTTCGGTGCCTTTCTAGCTTTCATTTGTTTATGTACTAATTCATATCTTTCTTTAAATTCTTTTTTTGTATTGTCATTATCTTCTTCTCTAACAACTTTAAGGTTCTTTATTATATCACAAAATCTCTCAGAAGGAAATACTTGTGTTGGATTATATTCATTAGCCAAATTTCCACGTATATATACATTAATACTACTTATTCTTTTATCATCTATTATTTCTTTAACATTTGGTATTAAAGCTTTGTATGATTCATCGTGTCTTCCTATAGATGTTAATTTAGCAGTTTTTAAGCCATGTATTATTTGTAACTCATATCTTTCATGTACTGATAATAAGCTATTTAGCTCACCAACAGCTAAGATATACACAGAAATTTTATAATTATTTTTTAAAAGCTCTTCTGCATCAACATTTAATAATCCTTTATTTTTTGAAGGAGCTGATTCTTTTATAATATTATATTTGTTTGCTATTGCATATTCATATATATTATCTGCATGATCATATCCATCTGGTCCTGTCAAAAATGGATATAACACTTGGTATTCATCTGCAATGTCCTTCGCATCATATCTAAAGTGCTTATATTTATCTGAATCAACAAAAATATAATTTTCATCTTCTCTTAAAAGTTTTGCAGTTAAATTGCTTTTTCCACTCCCTGTTTGTGCTGCAACTATTTTTATTTTTGGATTTTCTACTCTCTTTTTGTTATAAAAAGTAATAGCCATAACGAAGAAAAAAGTTCTTAAATATTCTTCATCACTTAATAATTTTTCTTTCATTAATTTTTTGGTAGGTTCATCAACATTTTTAGAAAATTGAACCTCTTTAATTCTGGTTGCATATTTTAATAAATTTTCTGGTTTATCTGGCAACATTTCTATTATTGGGTTGGGTATTTGCTTTATTATCTTATCGTATACTTCTTTTGAAATTTCTCTTCTTTCCATATTAGAACTCCTTATTTAATATCTTTTTGACACTTTCTCTATTTCCTTTATATGCACTTTCTTGAAGTGCTATTAACTTATTAAGTTTTATTTCGTCTTCTTTAGTTTTTAAATTAAACATGCAATTTGCAATTTCTGCCATTATTATTTCTAATGAAACCTCTAATTCCACATGTTCTTGCATTTTTATATTGCCTCCTCTTTTTTAGTATTCCATTTAACATAAGAGCCTCTACTTTTAATTACTAAAAGATGATGCTTTTGGTGGTGTCTTTCCTTTTATTACATTGTGATAATAATCATATGTCAAAACTGGCTCGTTAGTTAATATTTTTGCCTCTTCTGCCTCTAATACAAATATAGTATGTGTTCCACAATCTATTTCGTTTATTACATTTGCTTCTATATATGATGATGTAGCTTTAGTAATTACTGGAATATCATTTTTTCCCATTATATGCTCTGTTCCCTCTAATTTATTAACATCTTTGCTGCTTCTAAATCCAAATTTACCAATTAATAACATATCTGCATCTTGTGATAACACAGATATATTTATTTTCTTGGATTTTTTAATTGTTACATTAGTATCATTCTCTTTATTTACAGTTACTAATAATTTTGGCTTTTCTTCTGCTGTGGCTTGCACAACAGTATTTACAACACATCCTGCAAAATGGTCTTCATATTTTGTAGTTATAATATATAGTCCATATGATAATTTAAAAAATGCTTCTTTTTCCATTTCTTTTCACCTCTTTAATCTAATTCTTTTATAAGATGCAATATCTAATTTTTCACTTAGAACAGTTATATTTTTATTGTGTTTTATAATATCTTCTTTTTCATTTTTTGGTAAATGTTTTATATAATATTCTAATTTTGAAGCTAGTTTTCTATCTTCACTACTCCATGCTGCTTCCAGCTTTTTGGCTTTATGCCTTTTAGTATATTTGGCACATTTTTCTCCTTGGGCAAAATGTTCATCCATTCTTCTTTCCAAATCAGTAGTAATTCCTGTATAAATTGAATTATCTGTACATCTTAACATATATGTATAATACATTTTAAAATCCTATCCTTCTTGCTTCATTTTTGGCTGTTAATTTTTCTGCATCTATATCATCTTCTGTTATAACCATTAAATTTTCGTCATTCTCTATATTTTCCACGTTCCTTGAATGCTCAATTAAAATATCTTGATATATTTGATTTATATATCTTGCATTTCCAAAATCCTCAACTTTTTTTGATGTCTCTATTATGCCTTCTACTTTCTTTAATGCTTCATCTGTAATTTTTAAATTATTTTTTTCCACTAATTGTTTAAAAATATCTATTAATTCTTGGCTCGTATAATCATCAAATTTTATTGTATAACCTATTCTAGATTTTAAGCCTGGATTAAATTTTATAAATTTCTCCATTTGCTTTTCATATCCTGCAAAAATAACTATTAAATTATCTTTCTGATCTTCTAATACCTTTAATATTGTTGTCATACAATCACTTGCAAAAGAAGCATTAGAACCACTTTCGACAATTGAATATGCTTCATCTATAAATAACACTCCTCCAAAAGCTGACTTTAGTACATTATATGTTTTACCAGCAGTTTGTCCAACATATTCTGCTATAAGGTCTTTGGCTGACACTTCTACAAGTTTATTTTTCTTAGTATATCCTAAATTATATAGGATATCACTAAAAATTCTTGCAACAGTTGTTTTTCCCGTTCCTGGATTACCTGTAAATACCATATGAAGATTAAATTTAGAAATATCAATATTTGCTCGTTTATTAAATTTTAATAAACTTACTAGATTATTAATTTGCTTTTTTATCTTACCTAGTCCTATCATTTCATTTAGTTCTGATAAGATTTGTGGTAAATCTCTTGTATTATATAAATTAGGAATATCCTCTAACTCTAGAACCTTATTTTTATTCTCATCAAAAGTGCTTTTTTCATTTAATATTATCTTATTAAATAATACTTTAGCATATTCTGTATTTTTTAACTCACTACTTCCATAACTTAATTTTATATAATTGTATATCTTTTCTTTTATTTCTGGAGTCAATTGTTCTGTTAAACTTAATCTTTCTATAACTATATTATAAACTTCATTTATATCCAATTCGTCAATGTTTAATTCTATATTAAATAAATCTTCTGATAAAATTGGATGTTTATCTAATATTCCTTTTATTACCTCTTTTTTTCCATATATCATTGTTACTATTCTAGAATTATTTTTTAATATTTTTTCTGCTAATAAATTTAATATTATATTTTGGTCTTTATCTGATGCATAAATTATATTTTGGAAATCCATAATTCGTATTATTCCATATTTGTATGCAGTTTTTCCATTGCTATAATCAACATACATTTGATTTATAAGATTTTTATCAGAAATAATCTCATTCATTGAATATTCATAATATTTTGTACTATCCTTTAAATATACAAAATACCACATATATTCACCAATTAACTCCGAAATATTTGTAGCCATTTCCCTATCTTCTGTATACATTACAATATTAATAGGTACAAATGGTGTTGCTGTTGTGTAATTATAATTTAATACATAATTAAATAGCTTTTTTATCTTATTTTTTGTCTCTTTATTACAAGATAATTTTTCTAGCCTATTTAAATAAATTCTATTAAAATATTTTCCTCTGTTAGTTATCTTATCCTTATTTCTTCTTGCTAAATAATTTTCTAATTGCTTTATAACATCTACCTGTTTTACTTCAATTAAATATTCATAATATGCAGCTAAGCCATATACAAATTCATAACTTTCATTTGAATTAATTTCTATATTTTTTTCGAAATCATCTATATTAATTGTTAATTCATTATCATAATTTCCTGAATAATACTGATGTATTTTATTAATATAATATATACTATTTTCTAATTTAACTAAATTTAGAGCATTAAATTTTGCAAGTTTAGTATCAGCAGTATATTCTTTTAATTTAATAAATTTATTTTTTAATAATATTTCTACAAACATTAATGTTACTGTATCTATATTGTCAAATCTAATATCACTAGAATTATATAAAACCTCTTTTGGTTCTTCATTTAAAAACATATTTATTAACTTTTCTGGATCTATCACAACTTTGTCTCGTTTTTGAGCATTTAATATTTCATATAAAAAATTTCTAACTAAATATTTTATACAATATTGTAGACCACATTTTTGGCATTTAGCTTTTTTATCTCCAATTTTATCTATAAATACATTCCTAGCGATATTTAAATTTATTCTATAATTACAATTCATTAAAAATTCTAAATAATTATAGTCTGATGGTATACAACTTTTTATAATAGCATATCTTATTTGATTATTATTAGCTTCAACTTCTGTTTGTTGGTACATTTCTACTAAATTAAATTTTAAATACATTAAAATAATTTTTAATGTAGCTTTATCTAGATTTTTAAACACTTCGAATTCTTTGCTATTTACTAATTTTTCCATATATTCGTCCATATTACCACTCCTTAGTTTAAAGATATATTTAAGATTTTATATTGTCAATATTTTTTTAATTTTTTTTAGTTTTGTATGGACTTTTTTTATGTTTTTGTGTATGATTATAACATATAAAATAGATAATATAAACAAGGGACATTTTAGGAGGGTTAAACATATGATAAAAAAATTTTTATTACTAATGCCAATAATAATTTTAAGTTTATTTTTTGTAAATATTGCACCTGCTTTCGCAGCAGATGATATAGACATGAACCTTACATCAAACGAAACATCTAACACTATGGCTACAGCTTCAACTTACCAACCAACTACATCAAGCACATATTCTACTACATCTTCTAGTGGATTAGATATTTCTAATATTTTAAATATTTTATTAATTGTAATCGGAATTTTACTTATATTATTAAGTATTGCTATATTAATTAGATTAAAACATTAAATTTATTACCAATCTTTAGATAGATTGGTTTATTTTTTTTGCATATTTTTAATTAAATTTCTAAAAATAATATTGAGGTATTTTTATTATTTGTAAATTTATTTGCAGATAATATCCTCAAACTTAAGCAGGAGGTAAATTATGGCTAACATAGCTAAAAAGATTTCTTTTATTATATTTTCTGCTGTAATTGTATTTTTTATAACAGGTAATTCTTTTGCTAATAATGATATGCTTCATAAAGCTGCAGAATCTACCAAAAATGGTGTTGGACATACAGAAAATGTTATGCAAGATGCATCAAATGCTGTTCAAAATACTGCTAACTCAATAAAAGATATGTCTAGTAATGTTGTTACTAAAACTGAAGAACAAGCAAAGGACTTTACAAATGGTGTAGGCGAAGCTACTACAGATATGAAAGATGGTGTATATAATGCTACTAGAACTGCAACCACAGCTGCAACATCAGCTTTTTCTAATGGTACAGTTTGGTCGTGGATAATAGTAGTAGCTGTTGTATTAGGAATTGCATTTCTTATATGGTATTTAGTTAAAAGAAATCATAATGAATAATTTTCACATTAATCTATAAGCTGCTACTCTTTTGTGGCAGCTTAATCTTTTACTTTTCATATATTCATGCTATAATACAGTTATTAATTAACAAATTAAGCGAGGTAAGATTTATGAATACAAAATTAATTGCTAAGAACCCTACAGCTAAGCATAATTATGAAATTTTAGATACTTACGAAACTGGCATTGTTCTTTCAGGTACAGAAATTAAATCTATAAGATTAGGCAAAGTAAATTTAAAAGATAGCTATGCTAGCATTTCTAATGGCGAATGTTATGTATATAATTTGCATATTAGTCCTTACGAGCATGGAAATATATATAATAAAGACCCTTTAAGACCAAAAAAACTATTATTACATAAAAAAGAAATTCTTAAATTATATGGATTATTAAAACAAAAAGGATATGCGTTAATACCGTTAAATATTTATTTTAAAGGTAGTTTTGTAAAATTAGAACTAGGTTTAGGTAAGGGTAAAAAATTATATGATAAAAGAGAAGATTTAAAAAAGAAAGATGCTAATAAACAAATCATGAAAAATTTACGTGAAAAAAATTTATAATATTAAAAAGACATTACCTAATGGCAATGTCTTTTATAATTATTTTCACTAACCTCTATTTATTGTTTTTATAACTTACACACATTGTTTCCTTTTCATCACCTGTATTTACATTTGTATTTGGCATAATATTTATAGCTTTTAATTTACATTCCTGAACTGTTATATCATTATATTTACAACTTCCAACTGAGCAATGAATTTTTTGATTACTTTCCATTTTACATACCTCCTTGTTTTTATTATTTACGTTTAAATTCTTTTTATTCTTTTCTATTTTTATCCTTGTAACTTCTGCAGAATTTTTTCATATATTATAATAAAAAATTTTTAAAGGAGTTTAATTTTATGGATTATGAAATAATGATGAATAATAACTTAAAAATTGGTATGGAAGCTCCAGATTTTGACGCTGTTTCTACGATGGGAGACATCTCTCTTTCTAGCTATAAAGGTAAATGGATTGTATTTTTCTCACACCCGGGCGATTTTTCACCTATCTGCACAACCGAGATAATTGGTCTTGCCAAAGCAGATACATACTTTAAAAAAATAAATACAGAACTTATTGGTATTAGTGTTGATAGTTTAAACTCTCATCTTGCTTGGTTATATGATATTTATCTAAAAACCGGTCTTATTGTAAATTTCCCTATTATTGCAGACCAAAACGGAGTTATCGCCAGAAAGTATGGAATGATTTCTAACGATGTAAGCTCTACAGAAACTGTTAGAAATATATTTATTATCGATGATAAGGGAATTATAAGAAGTATCTTTGTTTATCCAATGAATATAGGCAGATACATTCCAGAAATATTAAGAACTGTAACTGCACTACAATATTCCGACCAAAATAATTGTATGACACCAGCTAATTGGTCCCCAGGAAATCCTATGATTGTTCCTCCTCCAAAGACGTTTAATGCTTTACGTGAAAGAAATGAAAGTATTAATAAAAATAGAAACGGTATGTCGTGGTATTTAAGTTTTAAAAATTTAGAAACAAAAAAATTAGAATAGGGATTTGGGAACGTTCCTTTTTTCCCTATTTTAAACGTAAAATATATATAGAGAATTTAAAATGTCCAACAGTAAAGAATACTGTTGGACAAAATCTATCTATTCTCAAAATAACTTTTATTTTCTTTAAAAAAGTTATAATAAATCTGCATATTTTCTAATTCATACCATTTCTTTTCGGTAACTGGTATTTCATCTAAACTATATATTTTAGCATTTGGAATTGATAATAAAAATGGAGAATGTGTTGCTATTATAAACTGACATTTTAAAAATCTACTTAATTCATTTATTAATTGTACTAATTCTAACTGAAATTTTGGTGACAAACTGTTTTCAGGTTCATCAAGTAAATATAAACCACACTCTTGCAACTCTTTATCAAAAAACTCTAAAGATGTTTGTCCATTAGAAAATTCCCTTGAATTTTCTTCAATTCTACTTTTTATAAATTTACTTTGAGTCCTTTTTCTGGTTTCAACTGAAAGACTTAAATCTTCTAACGATTCATAATTAATAGGATTATATTTATATTGAAGATATTGCTTTTTTAAGTTCTCTCTTGCACTATTCTTTTTTTGATTGTCTTTTCGTTTAAACAATATATTTTGAAATATATCTTCACTACAAATCATTTTACTTCCTATTGGAATATTATTTTCAACATAATATTTACACTCATTCATATAGATATCAAAGTATTCTGTTTTAACTAAATTATTTCTTCTTTCAATTGCTTTTTTATCTTTATTTATAGTTTCAGTGATAACATTTAATAAAGTAGATTTTCCTGAGCCGTTATCTCCATAAAAAATTGTAATTGTATCAAATTTAATATTAAAAAACTCTTTTTCTAAAAATAAATGAAATGGATATCCACTATAGTCTTCTTTATCTGGTAATTCAAATTTTTTTAAATAAATCAATTTTTTATTTTTCCTCCTTTACATTATATAAACAAAATTACTTGCTTAATTATATTAAAATACTTACAATATCACAAATATTTATATTGTATTCTTTATTAATTTGAATTTTCTTTTTAATATAATCAATATTTGTTACTCTTCCTTTAATTTCGCTATATTTTCCATTTTTATAACATGTTATTCTAACAAGACTTCCATTGTCAAGCTGATTAAATTTATCGTTTAAATCATTTAAAGTATCTTCTGATAACTCTTTTTCCTCTTCATACTCTACCTCTTTTTCCCTTAATGCCTCTTGAAGACCTTTTAATGCATCAAATGGAAGAAATTGCCTTGCTCTTGCTACTCTATTCGCCACTATTATGACCTCCTATTAATTTATTCCTCATAATTGTCGTTGCCCCCTCTTCTAAGTCCATTCCTCTTATTATCGCATTTTTTCCCATTTTATTTTTTATACTGCACATTGCAAGTTCTAATTTTCTCTCCTCATCAATTCTTTCTTGGTCTATAAATAAACTTAATTGTACACTTTCTGCTTCAATTACATTTGCAAAATTTACACCTATTCTTCTAATTGGAATATCTGTATCTGTAGTTTTATCATATATTTCTAAAAACGCTTTTAAGAGCTCTGAATATATATTTGTATAATTAGTTAATTTTCTAGTCCCTCCTGTCGCTTTTATAGTATTTTTTGAATAGCCTATATAAAGCCCCACAGTATCAGTTACTAAATTACTTTCAATAAGTCTTAAACTCCCTACTTCTACCATTTCTTTTAATACTAGTCTTGCTTTTATAAACGAATAATCTTCAAATAAAACTTGACTATTAGTTATAGAATTTGTTTTAGGTTTATATGCTTTTATATCTGCAATAGTACAGCTTTCTTTTCCCCAAGAATGGTCTATTAAATACTCTGCATTTACTCCAAATTCTTTATATAACCTTTTCTGAGTAGTATGAGCAATATCATACATATCAAAGATTCCCATTTTACTTAATCTTCTTTCTATTCCCTTTCCTATTTGCCAAAAATCAGAAAGTGGTTTATGATGCCATAATTCTTTTTTATATTTTTCTTCATCTAAATATCCTATGTTGTTTGGATTGTGTTTTGCTGTAATATCAAGCGCAATTTTGGCTAGATACATATTGGTTCCAATACCGGCTGTAGCTGTTATCCCATAAGTCTTAAATATATCTTTTATTATTTTTTTAGCAAGGTCTATTGGGTTTAATTTGTACAATTTTAAATATTGGGTAACATCCATAAACGCTTCGTCTATTGAATACACATGTATATCTTCTTTTGAAAAATATTTTAAGTAAATAGCATATATATTTGCTGAATATTCTATATATTTCTTCATTCTTGGAGTGGCTACTATATATTTTATTGTTGGTGGAATTTCAAAAATTCTACACCTATTTTTTACTCCTAACATTTTCATTTTTGGAGATATTGCTAAACAAATTGTTCCTTTCCCTCTTTCTGGATCTGCTACTACCAAATTTGTATTAAATGGATCTAATCCTCTTTCCACACACTCAACAGAAGCATAAAAAGTTTTTAAATCTATACATAAGTAATATTTCTGCATAATTTTCACACTCCAACTTATCACTATAAACTTATTATAGCATCGTTCGATTTTATTGTAAACATTTGTTTGTATTTTGTGGCTAAGAAAAATTTACCATTTTTGTTATAATTTGGTAAATTTTTATGGATTATAGAACGTTCCTTATTTTCCCTACTCGATAGGGAAAACAAAAGCAGTAGCATACAGCTACTGCTTTTGAAATCTCCTTTATGGGGATTTAAGGAACGTCCCCAAAATCCCTATGCTTTATTGCTTGATCCAAATACTTCTCTTATTTTATGAGCAACTGTTTCTTCTATTAAATCTCTTCCTTTACCCATATATTTTCTTGGGTCAAATACACTTGGATTTTCTACAAATGTTTCTCTTATTCCAGCTGTCATAGCTAATCTTAAGTCTGTATCTACATTTATTTTAGATACTCCAGATACACTTGCTTCATGTAATATTTCGTCTGGAACTCCTTTTGCTCCTGGTAAATCTGCTCCATATTTATTGCAGATTTCTACTAATTCTGGGATAACTGTTGAAGCACCATGTAATACTATTGGTGTGTTTGGTATTTTTTCTTTAATTTTTGCTAAAATATCAAATCTTAATTTTGCTTCACCTTTAAATTTATATGCTCCATGGCTTGTTCCAATTGCTATTGCTAAAGAATCACATCCTGTTCTTTCTACAAATTCTTTTGCTTCGTCTGGATCTGTATACATAGCATCTTCTGCAGAAACATTAACATCATCTTCTATTCCTGCAAGTTTTCCAAGTTCAGCTTCTACTACTACACCATGTGCATGAGCATAATCTACAACTTCTTTTGTTAATTTTATATTTGTTTCGAAATCATATTTTGAACCATCAAACATAACTGATGTATATCCATTATCTACACACATTTTACATGTTTCGAAATCTGGACCATGGTCTAAATGTAAAGCTACTGGAATATCATGTTCTTCTAAACCTGCTTCTATCATTTTCTTTAAATATGGCACTCTTGCATATTTTATAGCACTTGCTGAAGTTTGTAAAATAACTGGTGAATTTTCTTTAGCTGCTGCATCCATTATCGCTTGTACAAACTCCATATTATTAATATTAAATGCACCTATTGCAAATTTCTCCTTCATAGATTTTTCAAACATATCCTTTGTTGTTACAAATGGCATAAAAAATCACCTTCCTTAAAATTCATTCTCCCCATTATTCTATTGCTTATTCCTTTGAATGTCAATTAAAATTACCTAATTAATTATTTTTCTTATCTTTCATATTTTTAAAAAAGTTTAATATTATATTTTTCAATTTTTTATACCAATTTTGCTCCTCTTTAATAAGAGCTTTACTTTCTATTTCTTTTGTATTATTATTTAATATTGTTATTGGATTAAATTTTAGCTTTGACTTTTCTTTTTTTATGTCATTTTCTTTATAAATTTTTATAAGTTCTCGCTGTTCTTCTAGTGTAGCCCAATATTTTAAATTTAAATATGAAATAAACGCTAATGTATCTTTTGAAATTTGTGATATCACATCTCTTTCCATATTTATATTAAACTCATAATTTGGAACCCTTTCATTTTTTATAAATTCATAAACATTGTTAGGTAATTTATATATATATTCTCTACCAAGTAAATTTAACACACTATATACTTCATTAAACATTATATTAAAATTATCTATCATCAAATTCTTCTCCTTGATTTCTTTCTCTATTATTAATTTTTAATTTGATTTTTTGAACTATTCTGTTTATTGAAGACCATCCTAATTGTTCCTTCGATTTCTCTATTATCTTTTCTAATAGATTTGCTGGCTCGTCTCTTTTTTCTTCTATGTATCTTGGATTTTTTACATATTCGACCATAGTATTATCGTTAGCATTTACTCTTACATACCCTTTTACATATTTAGGATTTAACCTTAACCCATCAGAATCTATTATGATATCATTTTTCTTGTCTATTAAATCTTTTTTCGGTATTGCAATAAGGCTTATATCTACAAGTTCACTACTCATATAATTTTTATAATTTCCACCTGTTGCAATCATTTGCATTAACAAACCTATATGTGTATTTTCAAATGATATGTTTTGTGTTAATTTTGAGTAAATATCTTCGTATTTGCTAGAATCTACCCCCGAAGATATATGACCTGTTAATAATAAGCCTTTAGCATTTATACTGTCACCAAATCCTAGCGCTCCAGTCCTATGTATACCGATTTCTAAATTATCATCATTGAATAAATCTATAATTTCACACATAATATTTGCTTGTCGTGATATATCACCTTTTTTATTCATTAAGACTAACTCACATATATCTAATCCTTTTAATTTTCCTGCTTTACTTAATAAATCTAGCTTTGAGCCAAATTGCTCTCCATAAACACCTTTTAGATATTCCATTCCTTCATCTTGAACAATTTTCATGAAACACTTTTTTTCTTTGTCTGAACCTCTCAAATCTATATAATCATTAAATGCATTTTCTAAAAAAGTCTCTTGTAATTTATTTGTCTTTATAAACTCTATAAAACGCTTTACTTCTCGATTTTGATATGCCATATGAAACGCTGGTAACAATTTACCAGTTTTAATTATAATATTTTCAATATAATTTTGCTCCTGTGGTTCTTGCTTATTCATCTTTTCTCCTCTTATTTATATTTATATTTTTATTTTTATTATTTTATATCATTATTCGATTTTTTTCTACTTTTTTATGCTAAGTTTTATTATTGCACAAAAGTTTTAATAAGAATGATCAAGCTCCAAACTAAAAGCGCTATCCTATTGAACAGCGCTTTTAGTCTTTATTACCTTCCGCCATAATTTCCTTCATTGCGATATTTATGTATTTGTCTAACTTTTGGCTTTGTTTGACTATTTCATTATAGTCTTTATTGTCTAAAATCATTTGTTCTAGTTTCGCTCTATGTTTTTTTATTGCTAAAGTAACATCCATATCGCATCCCTCCTATATACAAATTATAGCATATAGTGTCGATATTTTTTGTCGAAACTTGTCGGCAAATTAAATTTTTTTTATTTTTTTTATTTTTTTCATTTATAAGTTAATTTTTTTCAAATAATGAGATTATAAATGTATCTCCACTAAATGGATGGTAGTATGTTTCTTTATCTTTTATAACTGTAGTTCCTTCCATTTCATTTATATAATCATACATATTAGTGTCCCCTGCATCTATTACCCAAATTCTACCAATATAATTTTGTATTTCATCCAAATTATTTACTACTTTCATTTGAGGTGCAAATGCTCCATATGCTTTTTCTACGGTCCAATTGTCTTTATTATAGAAATATTGTTTATTTTCGTCAAAGTTTATTGCAACAGAACTACTAGGTCCAATTGTTGTATATACAAATATATCTTCTGGCTTTACTTCTGCTTGAATGGCTTCTATTGGCTTATTATTTTCTGCTGAATAAGATTTATCCCATAAAGTAACACCGTTCCATATTGTTAATCCTATTAAACCAATGATAATTATTGTTTTGACAATTCGACTTTTTTCGACAGCTAATATATATGCAAAAGCAAATATAAATAACCCTAACATTGGTAACATATATCTTGGTATAAACACAGCTCTTTTTAACGAAACTAATAATGTAACTAGTATTACTAATCCACATGTTGTAAGTGCTATCGTAACTGGTCTTATCTTTTTCTTATCTTCTAAATATAATTTATGTACTCTTAAAATCATATATATTACTATAAATAAGCCAAATACTGCTGGATAACCAGAATTTATACAATCTAAAAAGAAAAACTCTATAATTTGAGTTATAATATCTGGATAATTTACACTAATCCAAAATCCTCCTGCAACTCTTGTTGATTGTAATAAAAATATTGCAATTCCAGGTAAATAGCAAACAATTTGTATTGCTCCATATATAAACCATCTTTTTAAAAGTTCTTTCTTTTCTCTTACAATAAAGAATAGTAATAAGATATTTATAATTCCTATAGTAAATAATGCAAAATAATGTGTATATGCACTACATATACTTGCTATTGCAAATATTATCCAGTCTTTTTTATTATTGTTTTTATATGCTAAATATGCATATACTGCTGTAATTGTCACAAATAACATGCTTAGGCTATACATTCTTATTTGTGAACCATAATGCATTGTAACAGGTAAAAGTAATAATACTAAGTTAAAGTAAAAACTTACTTTATCTCCAAATTCTTTTCGTATTTTTACAAATGAAAATATTGCTAACAATACAATTGGAATTACAGAAAATATTCTTAATGCAATTACACTAGTTCCACAAATTAATGAATATATCTTTAATAATACATAATATAAAATTGGGTGTACATCATTTATTGTAGAAATTAATAGATTTCCCCAAGGTTGCTTTGCAATTCCCACAGAATATGCTTCATCAAACCATAAACTACTATTAAAACATAGTAAAAGAGGGACTATTGCGATTAACACAATAAGCCCTATATTTATTTTATTTAAATGTTTCTCCATAAAATTTTTCATTGTCTTCTCCTATCTATTTTACATTAGTTTCTACCTGTATATTAGAACCATCACTTGTTACAAGTATATTTCCACTTTCATCTGTTCTATATACTTTTGCACCTACAGCATTCAATTTATCTATAGTCTCTTGATTAGGTAAATTATATGAATTATCTTTTCCTACTTGTATAATTGCGATAGATGGCATTACTTGATAAATAAAGTTTTGACTAGAAGATGTTTTTGATCCGTGATGTCCTACTTTTAAAACATCTGCCGGCTGCCAGCTTCTAGCCTCTTCAACTTCTGCTTCTGCATCTCCCATAAATAAGAAACTATTACCACCATATGTCATTCTAATAATGATAGAAGACAAATTCAAATTATCTTCTGTATCTTGTGTGTCTACTGCCATTATAGTACATTTTGCATCTGTTAAACTAAATGTATCTCCAACAACTGGAGTTGTAACTTGTAAATTTTTATTTGCAATACTCTCTAAAACATCTTCAAATGTTTTTGTTGTAGTTTGCATTTTAGGCATATAAATTGTTCCAATATCAAAATTGTCTATTACATCATCTAATCCACCAATATGATCTTCATGTGGATGAGTTCCAACCAAATAATCAATCCTAGTAATTCCCTTATCTTTTAAGAAGTTTACTACTGTTTCTCCTGCTTCATTTGTACCTGCATCAATTAGCATTGTCATGTCTTTATCTATAACTAAAATACTATCTGCCTGTCCAACATCTAAATAATAAACTCTAAGATTTCCAGCAGTTACTGCTTCGTTTTCTATGGTATTAGTCTGTTTTATGTCATTTATTACAATATCATTTTCTATTTGGTTCCCCAACGCATTCCTTATAAAGCTATCATAATCATGTGTTTCCCAATAGTTTTTTCCCAATAATAGTAACACAATTAAAATGATTAAAGAAACTAACCTGCTAAGCCATGTTTTTATTTTATATACTTTTGTTTTTCTTCCTAATTTGGATTTTTCCCAAAGGCTAAGCTTATCTTCATCCTTTTTCTTTTCTGCCATAATAGTTACCCCATTCTTTCTTTTGTTTTATTTCCATAAATTTTTCATTTTATTTTTAATTCTGTCTTCTACAATTTTTTGTTCCTCTATGTCTATTTCATATTTGTCTTTATTTAGTTTTAAAATTGTACCCTCTTTTGCATCTTGCGGTATATCTTTTTTATTAACATTTAGCATTTCTCCAGTGTCTCTGTTTTCTAATACTGCAACATCACCTTCAAATCTATCTATTGTAAAGCTACTTTCCATTTCTTCTAATTTATTTGTAAGCTCCCTCTGAAATTCAGTTACATCAATTTCATTTTGCCCCCTACTAATATTATTTAATAGGTCTAGTTCCAAATAAATTTTCCTCCTTTTTATAAAGTATTATTTACCCTTCATTTGCTCTTTTATATAATTTATCTCTTCTTCCATATCCAATCTTACAAATAAAGGTTCACCTTTTTCTATAACTTTTGTATTATTAGGTATTTTATCGTATTCATATAAGCTATCCCAAGTTTGTAATTCTGCATTTTCTAGTCCTAATTGTTTAAATATACTATTTGCAGTATCTTCCATAAATGGACTAATTAATATTGCAACTTTTCTTAAGTTTTCGCTTAAATGATACATTACTGATTTTAATTTTTCTTGCTTGTCCTCTTCTTTTGCAAGTAACCATGGCGCTGTTTCATCTATATATTTGTTAGTTCTAGAAATTAAGTTCCAAATTTCTGCTAAAGCATCACTTAAATGTAAGTTCTCTATTTTATCTTCCACAACTTTTACTTGAGAATTAGCATAATTTTCTATTTCTTCATCTGGTTCATTTTGATGTCCATTGTATTCAAAAATATTTCCATCAAAATATTTATTTATCATTCCTATTGTTCTGTTTAATAAGTTTCCTAGGTCATTACATAAATCATAGTTAAATCTTTCTACAAAACCTTCTGGAGAAAATATTGCATCTTGTCCGTATGGGAATTCTCTCATCAAGAAATATTTTGTTGCATCTAAACCATATCTATCTATTAATATCTCTGGATATACAACATTTCCTTTTGATTTTGACATTTTTCCATCTTTCATCATTATAAAACCATGTGCATATATCTTTTTAGGAAGTGGTAAGTCTAATGCCATCAAGAAAATTGGCCAATATATTCCATGGAATCTTATTATGTCCTTTCCTACAACTTGTAAATCTGCAGGCCAATATTTTTTAAATAATGTGTCATCATCAGATCCATATCCTAAAGCTGTAATATAGTTTGTTAATGCATCTAGCCATACATATACAACGTGTTTTGGATCACTTTTTACTTGTACTCCCCAATCAAATGTTGAGCGAGTTACACATAAATCTTCCAATCCAGGTTTTATAAAGTTATTAAATATTTCATTTTTTCTATATTCTGGCTCTATAAAATTAGGATTTTCTTCATAAAATTTTATTAATCTATCAGTATATTTCTTCATATTAAAGAAATATGCTTCTTCTTTCATTTTCTTAACTTCTCTACCACAGTCTGGACATTTTCCATCTACTAATTGAGTTTCTGTAAAATATGTTTCACATGGTACACAATACCAACCTTCATATTCTCCTTTGTAGATATCCCCTTGTTTTAAAAGTTTTTCAAATATTTCTTCTACTACTTTGGTATGACGATGTTCTGTTGTTCTTATGAAATCATTATATTCTATATTCATTTTCTTCCATAAACCTTTAGCATATTCAGCCATTCCATCTACATATTCTTGTGGAGTTTGATTTTTCTCTTGTGCAAGAGTTCCGATCTTTTGACCATGTTCATCTGATCCTGTTAAAAAATAAGTATCATATCCACGTTTTTCTTTATATTTTTTCATTGTATTTGCAAATACAGTTGTATATGCTGTACCAATATGAAATTTACCACTTGGGTAATAAATTGGTGTTGTTACATAATATGTTTTTTTATCCACTTACATCATCTTCCTTTTATTTATTTTTTAGCTTAATCTTTGTTCTATTAATTCGGCTATAGATTTAGCTTTTTCTGTTATGTATTCTTGGTCTGTACCTTCAATCATTACTCTTACTAATGGTTCTGTTCCAGATGCTCTTATTAATACTCTACCATTTCCTTCAAATTCTTTTTCTACAGCTTCTATTGTATTTCTAATAACTGCATCTTTATCAAAATCATATTTTTTGTTATTAGAAACTTTAGCACCAACTAGTACTTGAGGATAAATCTTTATTATTTCTTCTAATTCACTTGCCTTTTCAGCTTTTTCTAACATTATAGAAATAAACATTAAAGATGTTAAAATTCCATCTCCTGTAGGATTATAGTCTAAGAATATAATATGTCCAGATTGTTCTCCGCCTAAGTTGTATCCACCCTTTTTCATCTCTTCTAATACATATCTATCTCCTACTTTTGTTCTAATAAAATTAAGATTATTTTCTTTAGAATAAATGTCTAAACCTAAATTGCTCATAACTGTTGCAACTAATGTATCTTTCTTTAATGTTCCTTTTGCTTTCATATAATTAGAAACTATTGCTAATATTTTATCTCCGTCAATTACTTTTCCTTTTTCATCAACTAATAAACATCTATCTCCATCACCATCATAAGCAATTCCTAAATCATATCCATTTTCTACTACATATTTTTGAAGCATTTCTAAATGTGTTGAACCACAGTCTTTGTTAATATTTATTCCATTTGGTGTATTATTTATAATTTTATGATTTATCTTTAATTTAGAAAATACTTTTTCTGCCACTTCATATGTTGCACCATTCGCTGTATCTATTACTACTTTAAAGTCGTCTCTATTATATTTTTCTATAATTTCTTCAAAGTTTTTTCTAAAGAAATATACATATTCATCTACTAAATCTTCTGCGTTTTCTGATATTCCTATTTTATCATTGCATGCTGTAAGTTCTTCTAATTTTCCAGAATCCATAACCTCTTCTATTTCTTCTTCTATTTCATCTGGTATTTTTGTTCCAGCATTACTAAAGTATTTTACCCCATTAAATTCATAAGTATTATGAGATGCAGAAATTACAACACTTGCATCTGCTTTTAATTTTTTTGTTAAATATGCAACTGCTGGTGTTGGTAAAACACCTAATTGTTTTACATTTGCTCCATAACTTAAAAAACCGGCTGTCATTGCACTTTCTATTAAAGTTCCAGAAATTCTAGTATCTCTACCAATTAGAATAGTAGGACTATGGTCAGAATGTTTTGCTAAAACATATGCCCCTGCTTTTGCGACCCTATATACCAACTCTGGTGTTAGTTCTGTGTTTGCAATCCTTCTAATTCCATCTGTTCCAAAATATTTTCTCATAATAATCCCTCTTTCCTAGATTCAGAACCTGTTCTAAATCCATTTTATAAATTTTTAAATTATATATGACTTAATTTCCATCTATTAAGCCCTACATCCTATCTGGCATTTCCATACCTAGTAATCCAGTACCTATTTTTAGTACGTTTCCTACCATATATGTTAAGCAAAGTCTAGTATTTTTTATTTTTTCATCTTCAACAATTATTTTATTGTCATTATAGAAACTACTATACAATTTAGCAACATCAATTAGATAACGTGATATAATTGATGGTTCATTTTTATCTACTGCTTGTTTTACAATATCATTAAAACTATAGATTTGTTTTATTAATTCTATTCCATGTTCTTCTAATTCTGAAATATCTACTAATTCTTTGTTCATAGTATAATTTTCTTTTTCTAATATGCTTTTGGTTCTTACATACATATATTGAATATATGGACCTGTTTCCCCTTGGAAGTTAAGCATAATATCCCAATCAAAAACTTCATCCTTAATTATATTATTTGATAAATCATTAAATATTACAGCACCTATACCAACTTTTTTAGCAATATCTTCTTTTCCTTCTATATTTGGATTTTTCTCTTCTATTATTGCTTTTGCCCTTGTTACTGCTTCTTTTAATATATCTTCTAATTTTATTAAAGTTCCTTCCCTTGTAGACATTTTTCCTGTTTTTAACCTTACCATCCCATATGGTACATGAATTAAACCATTTGTATATTTTTCATCTAAATCAAGGAATTTAGCAACTTCAAATGCTTGTTTAAAATGTAAGTTTTGCTCATATGCAACTACATAAATACATTTATCAAAATCATATGTTCTTGCTCTATATAAAATAGCTGCTAAATCACGCATTGCATATGTCGTTGAGCCATTAGATTTAACTGCCATAAGTGGTGGCATATTTGCATATTCTAAATCTACAATTTCTGCTCCTTGTGATTCTACCAATTTATTATTTTTTCTTAATATTTGTAATACTTCTGGCATTTTATCTACATAGAATGATTCGCCTGTATTATAGTCAAAATGTATACCCAGTACATCATATATTCTTTGAAATTCTTTTAAACTTAGATCTTTAAATTTCTGCCAAACTTGTGTACAATATTCGTCTCCATCTTCTAATTTTTTGAAGTTATTTCTACAGTCATCTAATACTGATTCATCCTCTTTGCAAAGTTCGTTAATTCTTACATAAATCTCTGTAAGTTTATCGATTGGATTTTCTTCTAAATTGTATTCATTTCCAAATCTTTTATATCCTTCTATTAATTTACCAAATTGTGTTCCCCAATCTCCTAAATGATTAATTCCAATAGTATTATACCCAAGAAATTTATACATATTATATAAAGCTCTTCCTATTACTGTTGTTCTTAAATGCCCAACATGGAATGGTTTTGCAATATTTGGTGATGAATATTCTACTATTATATTCTTTCCATTTCCTATATTTGATGAACCATAGTTTTCTTTTTTACTTTCCATTTCATCTAATACATTTTCTATTAGCATTTCATTGTTTATAAATATATTTAAGAATCCATTTACTGCTTCTATTTTAGATATATATTGGTTTGGCATTTCTATTTTTTCTTTTATTTCGTTTGCAATAATTACTGGAGATTTCTTCATTTCTTTTGCAAGTTTAAAACATGGAAGAGCATAATCTCCCATTTTAGTATCTTTTGGTATTTCTATATAATCTTTTAAATCTTCTTTTGTAAGCTCCAATACTTTACTTATTTCTTCTGCTATCTTATCTTTAAAATCTATCATAAAATCCACCTTACCCTATCCTATTTTTCCGTGATTATTATATACTAAATATCCTTATATTGCAACAAAAAAGCAGTAGATAATATCCACCGCTTTAATTAAATAATTTCTGCTTTTTCATCATAACAAGATTCTGCTTTCTCTAACACTTCTTGCATCTTATAATATGCCTCTTTTTTTAATTTTTTTATTCTTTCCAACTTATTTTCTATTGATAAATCTGGATAAATTGGTTCTAATACTACATGTGTTATTAATGGTTTCGTTTTTATGTATTTATATATTCCATGTGGCTTGCGTGTAAGTATTACAGTTGGAATAATTGGTACATTACTTTCTACTGCCATTGCAAAAGCACCTTTTTTAAATTCTAATAATTCTTGATCATATAAACGCATTTCTCCTTCTGGATATATATGGACCGTTTCTCCTTCACTTAATAATTTTGCAATATATTCATAAAATCCCTTTTTTTCTTCTATTTTAGTTGGGATTGGAATTCCTCGTAATAATTTTACTAAAGCTCCAACTACTGGTATCTCACAATTTGATTCTAAAGTTATAAAGTATGAATAATCTGGCAAATTAACAAAACCATTCATCGTACAATCTAAATAGTGTATATGATTTGAAATTGTTATTTTCCCACCTGGTACTTTTGCTATATTTTCTTTTCCTACTACTTTATAATCAAAAAACACTTTGTCTACCACAAACAGTATTGGCACTGCCACAATATAGTAAAATATGTTTGCAAAAAAATTAAATATCGTATTCCTTAATTTCATTCTCAAATATCTCCTCTATTTTTTCCATATTCTTCTATATCTTTTACTAAATTATAAAACTTATTTTTATATAAAAAGTAATTGTTGTTTTATTACAATCTTTTGACCATAGTTATTATTATTTTACCATGTTTTTGGTTTGGAGTAAACCAAAAATTTAAAGGCATATGAAGTGGGACAAAATTAATCCCTTCCATTGCCTTTCTTAAAATATCATTATTTAGTATTCTAAAGCACTTTCCTTGCAATTTAACAAGTAATACTTTCGAATTATTCGTCCATTTAGCTGCAAGATTTCCGTTATTTTATCCCTTTATATAAATTATTCTCCTTGATATAAAAATAAACCTTTTTATTAAGCATTTTATTTAAGATTTCTATATCATCATTTTTTATTGCTTTTCTTACTTCTGTCGAACTATAATTATATAATTTATTTGCATTAAATTTAAATATTTTATTTTTATTTTCTTCTAATAATTTATTTTCAACTATTATATTAGCTAGATTTTTTCCTCTTTGGATTGCGATAATGTTATTGTTTAAACATTTAGTTGCATTTTCCCAGTTTGGTAGTTTTTCCAAATTGTCCCCACCTAAGATAAAATAATTTTCAGATGAAGAAAAGTTATCATTTATTAATTCAAAAGCATCTACAGCTAATAATTTCTTTTTAGAATTTAGTTCTATATCTAGAACATCTATTTTATCATTTCTTATGCTTTCTAACATAGCAAGTCTTTTATTTTCGTCTATTAGATCTGTTTTCTTATAATAATTCCCTACTGGTACAAAATATACCTTGTCCAATTTAAATTTTTCTGCTATTTCTTCTGCTAATCTTTCGTGAGCTATAGTTGGCGGATTAAAACTTCCACCAAAAAAGCCATATCTTTTCATTTAATATAACATTCCTTTCATTATTTGCTATATAAATATTGTTAAAATTATTGCTAATATTAGATATATAATTAATGTAATTTTATACAAAACTATTATCGCTAAATATTCATTTATAAATGCCTCTGGAAAATAATACCACAAAGTTGTGGAACCTTCGCCCTTGGCTTTTATTTTAAATTTTGAAGAGTAAATTTTCGCTCTTAATATATGAAAATTATTACTAACAAAAGCTATGTTTTTGTGTATTTTTAGTTCTTTTAATTTCTCGTTAGAAAACTTAAAATTCTCTAATGTATTCTTAGATTTATCTTCTTTTATAATATCTTTTTTAGGAATATTGTTAGCCAGTAAATATTGTTCCATCGCTTCAGCTTCAGTTATTGTTTCCTGCCTTATTTTTCCTCCAGATAGAATGATTTTAGGCTTACTTTTTTGTTTGTTATATAATTTTATCGCTAACTTTAACCTTTTTGTTAAAGCCTTCGTTAATTGGTTTCCATACACTAAGTATCCACCTAACACGACAATAGCCTCATATGGTTTTCTCTTAATTTTTAAATTAACTACCATACTTGCTATGCAAAATATAATGAATGTTACAGCAAAATATATTGATACATATCTTATAAAATGCATTATTTTGTTATCAAATATGCGTGGAATTATAGCTAAAATAGTAACTATAATTCCTAACGCTAATATTATGTATTTTCTTTTAAATATTGTTCTTTTTCTTATTATATCTGTTAATATTCCTGAAATTCCGCTATAAATTAGTAAAATCCCTATTACCAAAAATATATTTAAAAATATATTTTCCATAAGCATCACCTATTATTCACTTGCCTTTTCTAAATCTTGGCTTAAATTATTAATTAAATGTTTAAGTCCTGTTACTACAATATATGCTAAAATTAATGCAGCAACTAGTATAATTATAACTTGTTCGGTTATACCAGTTAAATGTAATATGTTTTTAAATAAAATTGCTGCAAAGAAAAATCCTATAGCTGTAGTTGTACATAAAAATGTACTTATTCTATTAAATGGTCTACAAGCTTCTATTACTGCGAAAATACTTACACCGCCAATAATTAAATACATTAAAGTTTGTGCTTCTCCTGTATTTAATCCTAAGCCCTCTCTAGAAAATGTTAATAGCACAATACTAATAATTATGGTTAAAGCATATGGCATTGCATTTTGTATTACTGTTCTTAAGAAAGTACCTTTTAAAGGTTTCGAATTTTCTAAGAATGATAAGAAGAATGATGTATATCCTTCTATTACTAAATCTATTAATGTAATTTGTATTGGTATAAATGGGAAAGCTGTATTTGTTACTATGTTAAATAATGATAATAACATTGAATATATTGTCTTAATAAAGAATATTCTAGCAACATTTGTTATATTATTTACAACTCTTCTTCCTTCCATTAATACATCTTTAAGTACACTAAAATCCGAATTTAATAATACAATTTGTGAAACCTGTCTTGCAACATCAGAAGCCTCTGGTAATGTAATACTACAATCAGCTTGCTTTAATGCAACAACATCGTTAACCCCGTCACCAGTCATAGCTACTGAATGACCTTTTTCTTGAAGTGCTTTTACTATTAAACTTTTTTGGTGTGGCATAACTCTAGCGAAAACACTGTATTTATCAACTAATTCTGGAATTTCGTCGTCTGAACTTATAGTTGATAAATCTATATATGAATCATATGATTCTAATCCTGCTTTTTTTGCAATACTTGAAACAGTTAGTGGGTTATCACCAGAAATTATTTTTATATCTACAGCTTGTGTCTTAAAGAAACCTAACATTTCTTTTGCATTTTTTCTTAATGGATCATCCAAAGTTATTGCTGCAACGATTTCTAGTGTTGGTAGATTTTCGTCACTTACAATTTCTTTTGAATAACCTACAAACAGCATTCTTTTACCAGCTTTTTGTGCTGTAACTATTTCTTCTGGCATGTCCATATCACTTTTTTCTATTAAGCGTTCAGGTGCTCCTAATACGATTGAACCAACATTTTTAAAGCTTATAGAACTCCATTTTCTTTCTGAAGAAAATGCCATTCTATCTGCTATTTCGAATTTATCTTCACCTTTATAATAATCTTTAAGCGCCATAAATGTTGCGTTGTTATCAGTCATTTCATTAACAAATGCTGTCATCATTCTTTGCATAGAATGTGGCATACATTTCTCGTTATATACTTTTACTTCATCTACTTTCATTCTACCTTCTGTAATTGTTCCTGTTTTATCCAAACATAAAGTATCTATATGTGCCAATGTTTCTACACTATATAAATCTTGAACTAATACTCGTTTTTTAGCAAGTTTTATTACACCTGTTGCTAAAGATATTGTTATAAGAAGCATAAGTCCTTTTGGTAACATTCCTAATAAAGCTGCAGCTGTAGAAACAACTGAATTTGTTATATCTACATTTCTAAAGAAATATGCTTGTACAAATAATATTATTCCTACTGGAATTATTACAAAACTTGTAAAGTTTGTAACTTTTTTCATTGAATTTACAAGTTCTGACTCTGCTCTTTTATATTTTTTAGTTTCACTTGTAATTTGTGCTGCAAAATTATCTTTTCCTACCTTTTCTACTTTAGAATAACATTTTCCACTAACAACATAACTTCCTGATAATAATTTATCACCTTTTTGTTTTAATATTGTATCCGATTCACCAGTAAGTAAAGATTCGTTAACCTCTACTTCTCCATCTAGTACTTCGGAATCTGCACATATTTGTTTTCCAGCCTCTAAAATTATTACATCATCTAATACAATTTCATCTATATTAATCTCTTTTTCTTTTCCATTTCTAACAACTGTAGCTTTTGAAACTTTTAATACAGATAGTTTTTGTACTAAATTTCTAGCATGAATTTCTTGTACAATACCAATTACGATATTAACTATAATTATTAACATATACGCTAAATTTGTATATGCCTTTACAGCAATTAATGCTATTGCTATTAAAAGGTTAAATAGGTTAAATAATGTACATACATTATCTCTAATTATTTCCCAATTACTTCTAGTTTTATCATCTTCTACTTTATTAATTTTTCCTTCTGATATTCTTTCTTGTATTTGTTCCTCTGTTAAGCCTTTTAATTCTTCCTTGTCCAAATTTTACACTCCTTTTCTTTCGAATTTTTTTTGTATTTTATCATACACTATAATATATTACTATATTATTTTACAAAAAACAAATAATTTCAAAAAAACTACCAAAGTGTTTCTCTCTGGTAGTTTTAATCTATATAAAAAAGGGGAATTTAACGTACTTCTTTTGCTAGTACTGACATCTCATAGTCTAGCTTTTTCATTACTTTAGCTGCTTTTAATAATCTCTTAGATGCCGACTTAGTAACATTATTATTTTTATATTTTAACTCATGTTCTAAACTAGCCCAAAAATCCATAGCCATTGTTCTAATTTGTATTTCTGCTTTAACATATATTTTTCCCATATCTGTTTTTACAGGTACTTCTACAATCAAATGTAAACTAGAATATCCACTTTTTTTAGGGAATTGAATATAATCTTTTTCATTTAAGATTCTTATATTAGGATTTTCTAATAATAGTTCTCGTACTGTATATACATTTTCCTGAAATGGGCAAATAATTCTTATTCCTGCAATATCATTTACTTTATTTATCATTTCTTTATATGTTAAATTATATTTTTTCTTTTTCATTTTATTTACTATACTTTTGGGGCTTTTTATTCTGCATTTAACATGATCTATTAAATTTAATTCCTTATATTTCACCTCCATTTCCTTTATGATTTTATTAATTTCTTCTATGCTAAGTGAATATATTGACATTATTTCTTTAAATATGTCACTCTTTACTGTTAATTTCTTATTTTGTACAATTTCTTTTTTTGTGCTTATCAGTTCACTTTCTATATGGCATCACTCCTTTCTTAGTATAGATATATTGTAACTATAAATTATTTCCAAATTATTCCCGAATTGTGTTTTATTTGTAAATTAATTGAAAAGCAAAAAAAGCCTTATATATAAGGCTTTTTTAAACGTTATTTTATTCATTTTAATTTTTTGTTTGATTTTTTTACAAATCAAAACTAAAATTCTTTTAACTTTCTTATAAAAATAAAACTTTCTATTATATCTATTATTGCATATGCAATCATTAATGAACCAATTAATGTTATGATTGCTCCACTATTTAGCATAATGTATATTCCAAATATAATCATTAAAATTGATAACACTAAGCTAAATATCCATATTGATGAATTAAAACCTTTTATTTTAAATGATAAATATGCTCTTGTTATTCCGCTATATACAATCCAAGTTCCAACTATTATTCTAAGTATAGCTCCTATTGCATCTGTATAAATAATAGCTATAATTCCCGCAATTGTTGCAATTAGTCCACAGAACAAGTCAAAATTAAGATGTTCTCCTCTTCCTCTTCCTTTTACATAATTTACTAATCTTGCAACTCCTATCAATAAAAATAATAGTCCTATTAAACAGGAAATTAGTTTAACTGCACCTTCATGGAAAACATATAATATTATTCCAAATAGTCCAAAAATTATTGATATCAATATATTAGACATACCAGATTTTTTTAATAAATCTTTTATTGGATCCATAATATTATTCCTCCATATTATCTATTTTTTCATCTCCATCATCATCAACTTTTACCCCTTGAACATTTACAACAACTTTTTCTACTTTATTTCCAGTCATATTTTCTACTTCTTCTTTAACTTTAGTTTGAATGTTCTTTCCTACTTCTCTTATATTTACGCCATATCTTACGATAATGTTTATTTCTATTTTTACAATATCACCATCTGCTTCTACCTTAATACCTCTTGACATTTGCTTTTTACCACTTATTGCTTTAAGCCCTTCTGTAAAACCTCCTGCCATTTTAGCAACACCATCAATTTTAGAAACAGCCATACCGGCTATTGTTGCAACAACCTCATTTGCTACATTAATTTCTTGTTCTAAATTTTTTTCTTCGTCCATAAGAATTACCTCCTATATATTTTATTTTTATATAAATTATTTCCATTATGCCTATTTATATAATAACTTAATTAAATTTATTTGTCAATTGGGATTTGAGGAACGTCCCCAAATCCCTGAATTCTTATTCTATTTCGATGGCTCCTGTATATAATCCATAGTACATTCCTTTTTTAGCTAGTAATTCATCATGATTTCCTCTTTCTATAATGTTTCCATGGTCTAGTACCATTATTAGATCAGAGTTTTTAATTGTAGAAAGTCTATGTGCTATAACAAAAACTGTTCTTCCTTTCATAAGTTTATCCATACCATCTTGAACAATCTTCTCTGTTCTTGTATCTATACTTGATGTTGCTTCATCTAGTATTAATACTGGTGGATTGTATAATGCTGCTCTTGCTATTGCAAGTAATTGTCTTTGTCCTTGTGATAATCCTTCTCCATCACCAGAAATCATTGTGTCATATGCATGTGGTAAATGTCTTATAAATCTATCTGCATTTGCAAGTTTAGCTGCTGCAATTACTTCTTCATCTGTTGCATCCATTTTACCATATTTGATATTATCTTTTATTGTTCCAGTAAATAGATGTGTATCTTGTAAAACCATTCCTAAAGATCTTCTTAAATCATCTTTTTTCATTTTATTTATATTAATTCCATCATATCTAATTTTACCTTCGTTAATATCATAAAAACGATTTATTAAATTTGTAATTGTTGTTTTACCAGCACCTGTTGGTCCAACAAAAGAAACTTTTTGACCTTCTTTGGCATCAAGGCTTATATCATGTAATATTACTTTATTTGCTACATATCCAAATGTAACATTTTCAAATTCTACATTACCACATAATTTAGTATATGTTACTGTTCCATCACCGTGTGGATGTTTCCATGCCCATATACCAGTTCTTTCTTTTGATTCTACTATTTTTCCATCTGCCTCTTTAGCATTTACTAACGTTACATATCCATCATCTTCTTCAGTTTTTTCATCTATTAGCTTAAATATTCTTTCAGCTCCAGCTAAAGCCATGGCAACAAAATTTAATTGTTGTGAAACTTGTGCTAATGGATTTGTAAATGCTTTTATATATTGTAGGAATGCTGCTATACTACCTACTGTTAATACTCCATTAACTGCTAAAATTCCACCTACAACTGCAACTAAAACATATCCAATATTTCCTATATTCATAATACAAGGCATTAATGTGTTTGCATAAGAATTCGCTTTTGTACTACTTTGGAATAATTCTTCATTTAATTTATCAAATCTTTCTTTAGACCTATCTTCGTAGCAGAATACTTTTACAACTTTTTGGCCATTCATCATTTCTTCTATATATCCATCTACTTTACCAATATTTTCTTGTTGTCCTATAAAATATTTTGAGCTATTCTTAGCAAAAAATCTTGCTACAACTACCATTATAGCTACCATTATAAGTACTATAATAGTTAGATAAATATTTGTCGTAATCATTCCTATAAATACAGCAACCATAGAAACTATACAAGAAAACACTTGTGGAATACTTTGGCTTAATGCTTGTCTTAATGTATCAACATCATTTGTATAAGTACTCATTGTTTCACCATGACTATGGCTATCAAAGTAACCTATTGGTAATCTTTGCATATGTTCAAACATTTCTGTTCTTATTTTCTTTAAAGTTCCTTGTGTAATATTAATCATTAATCTATTGTATACATATGTACCAATAATACCTATAAGATAAATCAGTCCCATCATTAATATTGCTTGTAATAATGATGCATAGTTTGGGTTTTGATTTCCAATAAGTGGTGTAATATATTCATCTATTAATGTTTGAATAAATTGTATTCCTATTACACTTGCTGCAGCACTTATTATTATGCTAATTATTACTACTACAAATTGTGCTTTATAATCACTTAATGCATATTTTAGTAGTCTTTTTAGCGTATTTGCTTTTTTAGTCTTGTTTTTCATTATTAGCATCATCTCCTCCCATTTGTGATTCATATACTTCTTGGTATATTTTATTTGTTTTTAATAATTCTTCTGATGTTCCTATTCCATCTATTCTACCATTATCCATAACGATAATCTTGTCTGCATCTATAATAGAACTTATTCTTTGTGCAATTATTATTTTAGTTGTATCTGGTATTTCTTCTCTAAATGCTTTTCTTATAAGCGCATCTGTTTTAGTATCTACAGCACTTGTAGAATCATCTAGAATTAATATTTTTGGTTTTTTTAGTAATGCTCTTGCAATACAAATTCTTTGTTTTTGGCCACCAGATACGTTTGTTCCTCCTTGGTCTAAAACTGTTTGATATTTATCTGGTAATTCTTGTATAAAGCCATCTGCTTGGGCCAATTTACATGCTCTTACTAATTCTTCATCTGTAGCATCTTTATTACCCCATCTTAAATTTTCTGCTATTGTTCCAGAGAATAATACATTTTTTTGTAAAACCATAGCAACTTCGTTTCTTAGTGATTCTAGATCATAATCCCTAACATCTATTCCACCAACTTTTACGAATCCAGATTTTACATCATATAATCTAGGAATCAAATTAACTAGAGATGTTTTAGAACTTCCTGTTCCACCTATAATTCCTATCACTTCACCTGCATTAATTTTCAAATTAATATCTTCTAGTGGAAGCATTTCATTTGCTTTTGCATCATCATATTGGAAGTCTACATCTATAAATTCTATACTTCCATCTTTTATCTCTTTAATTGTTTTATCTCTATTTTTAATTGTTGGTTCTTCTGTTAAAACCTCAACTATTCTTTCTGCAGAAGATTGGGCAATAATTATCATAACTAATACCATAGAAAGCATCATTAAACTAGATAATATTTGCCATGCATATGTAATTAAACTTGATAGTTGTCCTGTTTGCATTCCTCCAGCAACTATGGTTTGTGCCCCTAACCAAGATAATAGTAATATACAACCATAAATTGCTATTTGCATAAGTGGGCTATTAAATATAACTATTTTTTCAGCCTTTTTAAATAATCTATATACTAAAGAATTTACGTCCCCGAATTTTTTCTCTTCAAAATCTTCTGTTGCAAAAGATTTAACAACTCTTATTGCATTTAAGTTTTCTCCAACAACACGGTTTAATTCATCATATTTTTTAAATACTTTTTCAAAATATGGATGTGCTTTTATAGAAATAAAAGCTAATAGTATTGCAAGTGGTACCATTGTTGCTACATATACTAGTGATAGTTCCTTATTAATAGAAAATGCCATAATTAAAGCAAACACTATCATTACAGGTCCTCTTACTAATGCTCTTATCATCATCTGAAAAGCATTTTGAACATTTGTTACATCTGTTGTTAGTCTTGTTACTAAACTTGATGTAGAAAATTTGTCTATGTTTGTAAATGAATAGTTTTGAATGTTATAAAACATTCCCTGTCTTAAATTTTTAGCAAATCCAGAAGATGCTATAGCTGCAAATCTTCCTGAAAGTACACCAAATATTAAAGACATGATTGCAGAAATCACTAACATAATTCCGATTCTAATAATATAGTCTAAATCATTGTTTTGAATTCCTACGTCAATTATTCTTGCCATAAGATATGGTATTACTACCTCCATTATAATTTCTAAAATCACCATAAATGGCGTTAAAATTGCATATTTTTTGTATTGCTTGATGTATTTTGCAAGTTCCTTAATCATTTCTTCTATTTCTCCTTTCTTTTTTAGCACATTTGTTATTGTATCATAAATATTTTTTTATATCAAACATAAATTAATTTTTTTGAACTTTAGGGAAGGAGCTTAGAGTTCAAATTTTATGTGAATTCAAAATTTGATTTTATAAAATCTTTAATAATTTATTAACATGTTCTTTTTTCTTCAAGGAAAAAAGCAGTGATTAACTCACTGCCTTTGGTTATCGGATTACCATTTTCATCAAAATAGGGATTTAAGGAACATCCCCAAAAATCCCTAATTATTCTTTAAATATTCTATATATTCTTCTAAGCAAAAACCTAAATCATTCATTTCTTTTGCATATTCTGGGCCTACATATCTCCAATGCCAAGGCTCATATTTAATTTTTGTTATATTCTCCTTATCTGCTGGATATCTTAAAATAAAACCATAATTTTCTGCGTTTTCCATAAGCCATGTAAATGCTTTCTCATCTTCAAAAGCATAATCAACATCATTAAAATCTACTGCCAAGCCTAAGTTATGTTCACTTTTATATGGTTCTCCAATAGATCTTGCAGTTAATGCTTCTGCTTCTTCCATAGATTTTCCTTGTTCTAAGTATTCTTGTATGCTTTCTTCTATTAGGTGCTTTTGTTTTTCTGGATTCCTATATGTAGATTGTGCCCAAATGTGATTTATTCCGGCATCATTCATGTCTAACATCATTTGTACTAAACTATCTGCTACTCTAGAATCAAATTGTCTAGCTTCATCTATATTAGAAAGTGGTGGAACATAATCTTTTGGCATTTCATTTTCATAATTTACTAACATTAAACGCCAATCGCTAAGTTTCTTCATAGATTCTTCTGAAGTAACATGTTCTGTAGCAATAGTATTATCGTAAGTATTTCCTATAATCCCTTCTAAAAGATTATTTTGTGTAGAATTAAACATAGCATCAACTTCCTTACTTTGACCTAAATGGTTTAATATATACACTAATATTATACTAACTAACATTATAATTGATACTACAATTCTATATATAAATACTATTTTATTACTTTTGCTTTGCCCTATATCTTTGTTTTCCACCATTCTCACCTAAAATTATTTTTTTCTTTCTATATAATTCCATGAATCTATACACATTTGTTTTAAATCTCTTTCAGCTTCCCAGCCTAATTCATTTTTTGCTTTTGTTGGGTCAGAATAGCAAGTATCTATATCTCCTGCTCTTCTAGGTGCTATTTTATATGGAACCTTCATTCCTGTAGCCTCTTCAAATGTTTTTACTATATCTAAAACACTATATCCTTTTCCAGTTCCTAAATTGTATATAAATAAACCTTCTCCTTCTTTTTCTAGTTTTTCTAATGCATTAATATGTCCTTTTGCTAAATCTACAACGTGAATATAATCTCTTACACCAGTTCCATCTGGAGTATCATAGTCATTTCCAAATACAGATAATTCTTTTAATGTACCATTTGCAACTCTTACAACATATGGCATCAAATTATTTGGAATTCCTTGAGGTTCTTCTCCTATCAATCCACTTTCATGTGCTCCAATTGGATTAAAATATCTTAAAATCACTATATCCCAAGTATTGTCTGATTTATATACATCTTTTAAAATTTGTTCTATAAATAATTTACTCGTACCATATGGATTAGTTGTTCCTCCTGTTTTGCATTCCTCTGTAATAGGAATAAGTTCTGGTTTGCCATATACAGTTGCAGAAGAGCTAAACACAAATTTTTTAACATTGTTCTCTCTCATAACATCTAATAATGTTAATGTTCCAGAAATATTATTTGTATAATATTCTATTGGCTTTTGAACAGATTCACCAACAGCTTTAAATCCTGCAAAATTCATTACTGCTTCAATATTATTTTCTTTAAATACCTTGTCCAATTTTTCCTTATCAAGATAATTTAATTCATAAAACTTAAATTCTTTGCCTGTAATTTTTCTAATTGCCTCTAAAACCTCTGGTTTACTATTAGAGAAATCATCAACTATAACAACTTCTCTATTTGCATTTAATAATTCTATTACTGTATGGCTACCTATATAACCAGCTCCTCCTGTAACTAAAATTGACATATTAATTCCTCCTTTTTATTACTAAATATTTTATTCTTCAGCATAAATATCTTTGTAAATTTCATAATCTCTTAATATTTTTCTAACATAATTATTAGTTTCTCTAAACGGTATGTTTTCTATATCTGAACCATCCTTTGAAATTGTTTCTTCTGTTAACCACTTATCTACATTTCCACTACCTGCATTATATGCAGTTAATGCAATTGGAATATTTTTATATGTTTCATATAGTGTCGAAAAATATTTAGTTCCAAGTTTTATATTTATTTCTGGATTTGTTAAATCTTCTTTATTATACTCCATTCCTAATTTATTTGCAGTGTCTTCTGCTGTTGCATCCATAAGTTGCATTAGACCTACTGCATTACTTTTAGAAACCACATCTGCTTTAAAGTTACTTTCAGCCTTAATTATTGCATATACTAACAATGAATCTATATCATATTCTTCTGCGTATTTTTCTACGTATTCCGAATACTTTTGTGGATAGATTTGTCTTATTATTATTTTATGTACTTCAAACACCCCAAATGCTAAATATATTATAGCACATATAAATAGTAATATAACTATTATCTTTAGTAATTTATTTGCCATTTTCTACCGTATGATATATCTATACCATACTCTCCTTTCTTCTAGATTTATTTGTATATACTTTGCTAATTAAAACTTCAAGTAACAATTATTTTAAATCATACCAATTATATGCTTCAGACACATCTGCTCTTAATGGTACTTTTAATTTTATTGCATTTTCCATAGATGTTTTTAATATATTTTTTACTTCTTCTTTTTCCTCTTCCTTAGTTTCTATTAAAAGTTCATCGTGTATTTGTAAAATTAATTTAGATTTTAATTTTCTCTCTTTTAGTTTATTAAATACGTCTATCATTGCAATCTTCATTATATCTGCTGCTGTTCCTTGTATTGGTGTGTTCATAGCAGCTCTTGCCCCAAATTGTCTTATATTAAAGTTTTTAGATTTTAGCTCTGGTATATATCTCCTCCTTTTAAATAAAGTTTCAACATACCCCTTTTCTTTTGCCTCTTCTACTATGTCTGACATAAATTGTTTTATTCCGCTATACTTTTCTAAGTATTGGTCTATATATTCCTTTGCCTTTTTTCTTGATACTCCAATTTGTTCTCCCAATCCAAAATCACTTATTCCATATACTATTCCAAAATTAACTGCTTTTGCATGAGTTCTTTGTTCTTTAGTAACCTCATTAATTGGTACTTTAAATACGCTTGCAGCAGCTTGTTTATGTATATCCTCATTATTATTAAAAGCTTCTATCATATGTTCATCATTAGAAATATGTGCAAGCACTCTTAATTCTATTTGTGAATAATCTGCATCTATAAATAAATGTCCCTCTTTTGGTTTAAATGCTCTTCTTAATTGCTTACCAAGTTCTATTCTGGTTGGAATATTTTGAAGGTTTGGTTCTGTAGAACTTATTCTACCTGTTGCAGTTATAGTCTGATGAAAATATGAATGAATTCTTCCTGTTACGGGATTTATATATGGTTTTAACCCTTCAACATAAGTAGAATTTAATTTAGTTAAGCTTCTATACTCTAAGATTTTTTCTATTACAGGATGTTCTTTCTTTAGTTTTTCTAAAACATCTACATCTGTCGAATAGCCTGTTTTTGTTTTTTTAATTACTGGCAATTCTAATTTTTCAAACAAAACTTCTCCTAGTTGTTTTGGTGAATTTATATTAAATTCTGTTCCACTTAAAGTATATATTTCTTGTGTTAATTCTTCTATATTTTGTTTTAAAGTTACTCCAAATTCTTCTAATTCATCCTTATCTATTTGTATACCTTCATATTGCATTTCTGAAAGTACCTCTACTAAAGGCATCTCAATATTATTAAATAAAGCTGTTTCTTCGAGTTTTTCTAGTTCTTCTGTAGTTTTTTCATATAATTTTTGAATCAAATAACAATATAGAGTATTTAAATATCTTTCATATTCATCATTATCAGCATTTTCCTCAAACAAATTAATTTGTTCTTGTTTTTTTATTCCTAAACCATTTAAATACTCATCCATATTGAAATCTAAATATTGATATGCTACATCTTGCATTTTGTATTTCATATTTGATGGATCTAAATCATATACTGCAACTTCCGCATCATAGATTATATTTTGTGGTAAAATTCCAAATTGTTTTAATAAAATATAATCTTCAGATGTCTTATACCCATATTTTTTAATTTCTTTATTTTCAAAAAGCTCTTTTAGAACATTATATGAGTTTTCTGATAATTTTATAAAATATGCTTTATTTTCCTCTTTGTTATAAAAAGAGAATGACTCGAATTCTTTTTTTATAATATATTCTGGCTTATTTACTTCTTTTGTAGAGAAATGATAAAATAATTCTTTAGTTTTTAATATTATTTCTTTAGCTTTATCTATGTCTATTTCTTGTACTTCATATTTTTCTGCTACTTCTTCTGGTTCAATTTCATCTTCTGAAGCCAAATTAAATCTTTCTATATATCTGTTAAAATTTAATTCTTTAAATAATTTTAAAACCTCTGGCTTATCCCATTCTTCTACTTTAAATTTTTCTAAATTTTCTTCTATAGGTGCATTTATGTTTATTTTACCTAGTTCTTTTGATAAAAAAGCTAAATCTTTATTTTCTAAAATTCTTTCCCTTGTTTTACCTTTCACATCCTCTGCTTGTCCTGCTTCTAATAATTTATATAGATTTTCTACATTCTTATATTCTTGAATAAGTTTTAATGCTGTCTTTTCTCCTATTCCGGGAACTCCTGGGATATTATCTGAGGTATCACCTTGAAGACCTTTTACTTCTATTAATTGTTTTGGTTCTAAATTATAAATTTCTTCTACTTTAGCTTTATTAAAATCTTCTACTTCTGTCTTTCCCATTTTGGTTCTTGGTATTCTTATAGTTACTTTATCTGTTGCAAGCTGAAATGTATCCCTATCTCCTGATAAAATCGTTACATCCAAACCTTGTTTTTCTCCATAAACAGATAATGTTCCTAATATATCGTCACCTTCATACCCTTGCTTTTCTACAATATCTATTTTCATTGCTCTTAGAATTTCTTTAATTATTGGCATTTGACATGCAAGTTCATCTGGCATACCTTTTCTATTTGCTTTATACCCATCATACATTTCATGTCTTTTCGTAGGTCCTTTTAAATCGAAAGCTACTACCAAATATTCTGGTTTTATGTCCTCTAATATTTTAAACAGAATTGCTAAAAAACCATAAACTGCATTTGTTGGTGTTCCATCTTTTGACTGTAGCATCTTACTTCCCATAATTCCATAAAAAGCTCTATTTAAAATACTGTTGCCATCTATTAATACTAATTTCCCCAAAATAAACCTTCTTTCCTAATACATATAACATTCTATTACTAATGTATTATCTACTATTCCATAACCATTTTCGTTTTCTTGTTTAAGATATTCTGTTAATAAATCTTTGGTTAGATTTACTGTTTCTAAATTTCTTCTCGTATAAAAATTTAAAACCCCAGCTGCAGCCCAGTCACATCTAACTGCATTATATGTTACTACAGACTTTCTTGAAATATTTTCAAAATATGTTTTATTTGCTTGTCCTTTAATCGTGTATATTGCTATATTCTTTACTTGTTCATTTGTTGTACTTTCATAATTTTTCATATAGTTTTCTATTGTTTGAACTTCTTCTTGTTCATATTTATTAACTAATTTATGTTCATATGTAACTATTATACAATTATATATACTAATAAAGCTATAAATTATTAAAATTAATGCAAATATTTTTCTAAAGATTTCGTCCTCATTTTCCATAATTAGACAAATTAAAACAAAACCCAGCATACTTCCAATTGAAAAATGTAGTCTTCCAGTATAAAAACTTGATAATGTACCTAGTGATACTACAAAACCACATATTACACTTACAATTATTATACTTATTTCTTTTATTGTTAAAAAATTTTTACTCTTAGTCTTAATATCATAAACTAATGAACATATTAATATAACACTTAAAAAAATATATAATAAATTAGTTGGAAATAATCCAATATTATCCTTTAAAATAACCGAAAAATTACTAATAATATATTGTAAATTTGTAAATATATCAGTTATACTACCAACCCTAGTTTGCTGCTCTCCTGTTATATCTCCAATAACATTAACTATTAGCATATTAATACATATCCCAATAAGTGCACATGCACCCGCTATAAATACATCTATTAAAATCTGCTTTATATTTGTTTTTATATTTTCTTTTGAACCTTTTAATTCCACTTTATTTTTTAACAAACTAAAAACAAAAGTTACTATAATAAGAAATCCTGCTGTTCCCTGATATGCTATAACTCCTATTATAGCTAAAATTAATGCTATGCTTTTATTTCTTATTCCTTTGTTATTAACTATAAGATCTGCAGAATATATAAATGCTAATAAACTTAGTGCCATTACAATTGCTTCTACAAAATACATATTCTCTATATACATAAAATTGAATATTGTAAAAAACGAAGCAATTGTAATTAATATCTCTTTCTTTAAATTTGATTCACTATTTTTTAAAATTATATTCTTTAATTTTATAACACAACCAGCAGATATTAGTAGTGCTCCTAATAATGTTCCAATTACATAAATTTCTATTGATACATTAAGTTTTGCACATATCATAGTAATAAGATACATTATTAACCTGCCATCTTTTAAGGACCAATTTGTAGCATAGGTTTCATATCCTACATTCATAATATTATATGTATCTGAAGCATAATGCATACTAATCCAGTTAATATACATTAGAATTGCTAATATAAATATTCCAAAAAAGATCAAGAAGTCTTTTTGTCTTTTTTTCATATCATCACCTAAATTTTAAATATATGCTAAGAAATATAAAATGTCATCCATTATTACAAAGTTTCCTTCATATCCTAAATTTCTTTTAGCTGCATATGCATAAAACAATTCTTTATTTGGATATGCTTCTAGATAGTTATCTGCAAAATCTCTTCCTGTATAAAAATTAATTGTACCTATTGCAGACCATGTACATGCAACACCATCATATGTAAGAACTGATTTGTTCTTTATTTCTTCAAAATACCCATATTTTTTCATGTTAGATAATTTAAAATATCTGGCCTCTGTAATTTTTACATTATTTTCTCTTTCATATGTTTCTATATATTCTTCTAATCCTTCACATTGCTTCCTTTCTAATTCATTTACTTGTTTATGTTGATATAGTAAAGAAATTGTATTTACTATTGTTATAAGATTATAAGCAATTAATGTTGTAATAATTAAATATTTAATGATGGTCTCTTTTTCAAAAATGCTTGTTTTACAAAATAGATAAATAAAAATAACTCCTATTAAAGAACCAACAGGTACATGAATTCTTCCTGTATCGTAACTTGCAATACTAACAATACACATTGCAAAAGTTATAAGCATAGTTAATACAAAAAGAAATATTATATTAAACACTATACCATTTTCCTTTGTTTGGACTTCATAAATTCCAGCCATAAGTGTAATTATTAATACAAAAATCATCATTAAATAATTAGGAAATAAACCACAATTACTTATAAACATAGTATTAAATACCATTGTGCCAAATCTAGACAAAACATAAATAAAATTTTCTAGTAAATTTTGTATTCCGTTTAATCTTTTTTGGGTAGTTCCTGCAAGATATGTTGCAATATCAATTTGAATTAAATTAGCCACAAATGAAATTATTGTAATTAAGATTATTACCCCAAAATCTTTTAATATTTCTTTTATATTTTTTCCATTTTTGGCTATAGAAAATACTACTCCATATAGTGCAAATAACCCTATTGTACCTTGATAACAAAAAGTTGCTATTATGGCTAATATTCCTGCTTTAAGTGCATATAATTTCTTTTTATCTACAATTTGTTTTACTGCCAATATATAAAATAATACACTAAATCCCATAACTGCAGCTTCTACAAAATATAAATTTTCTACATACATAAAATTAAATATCGTACAATATGATATTAAAATTGCAATAACTTCTTGTAATTTTGTTTCTTTTTTGCAAAATTTCATTATCATATTTTTAAGTACTATAACTGCTATACACGATATTATTAAACCAATAACAGTTAAAGTTATTACATAAACATTAATAGGAATATTTATTGTATTTGCAAACATTCCTATTAAAAACATAAATATTCTTCCATCGCTTAAAGAATTATTTATTGCATATTTTTCATATCCTATATTCATTATATTATACGTATCTGTTGCATAGTGCATTGATACATAATTCCAAAAAACAACCCCAGTTATTACAAATAAAATAAAAAATAGTATTAAGTTTTTTGTTCTTTGTTTCATGCCTTCTCCTTATTCTTTTGTAATTCTAAATTTAAATTTTCCTTACAATCATATAATTTTTTTATAAAATATTCAAGTGCTATTTATAATCTTTTTATATACAAAAAGAAGAAACGGAAGGTTTCCCTTCCTTCTCTTCTTTAATCTACTCTATACTAATCTTAAGTTTTATTCTTCTATGCTTTATTTCTTCATAATTTATGATATCTTTTCTTCTATAAACTGACAGTATAACTGCAACCATTAATATATTAATAATTAATTCTATCCTTCCATATGATAAAAATGGCAAATTAAAATCTCCCTTTGGCATAATATTAAAATTCATTAAAATATTAAATAAACTCTCTAAGATAAAAATACTACTTATTCCTATCACTAGTAATTTTCCTTCCATATCTTTTGTTTTTCTACTAGTGATGATCATTTTTGTATAAACTAGACAAATTGCTACAATTATTGCTCCGGTTACTATCCAACCATAATTTGCCAATATTGCTAAAATCGCATATTGGGTACCAGTATATATTTCTCCAGCCTGTCCCATATCATCTGCGTTGCCAAAAGGTTGTGCTGTATTTATAATTAGTTTTTGGCTAATACCAATATATCCTCTACCATCTGGTTCTAGTTCTGGATAAAATGAAATTACAAAGCTATTCCTTAAATCGGAATTCGATATTATTATAAATGTTGAAACTAACAATAATATTATAGGTACAGACCATAATAATATTATATTTCTACGCTTATTTTGACTATTTAATAGTATCTTTACAGTTGATACTATTAAATAAACTAGTCCTAAAATTATTGCTGCAGAAACATTTTTTATTGTACACATTAATACTAATGAAAGTACTGCTAAAGCACAAATTTTTAAATAATGTAATTTAATGCTTTTCTCTTTTGGTTCTTCGCTTAAATTTCCTACAAAAGAAACTACATATAAAGGTATAAGCAGAACAGAAGCTAATACAGATATTCCAGCAAATCTAAAGTATTTTATTCCGTTTAATTGAACTCCAAAAAATAATGTATATATATTTATTAAAATTGCAAATAAATAAAAATATTTTGAAAACCCTAACATTTTTTTATAATTCAAAAAATATATTGGAATAGCACACACTATACCTATAAACAATGCACGAATAAATTTTACCATAAAATTAGCTAAATTATTTGAAGTAACCTCATTCGTTGTTTTTATAAATGAAACCATAAATCCAAATATTAATAATATTCCAATTAGTATAATCAATTTCCAATCTAATTTTGGTTTATGTATTTTGTTTAAACTTTTTCCTATTAATTTTGCATCCCCCATTTCTGCTACAACATTATCTTCTGCTATGTCATCAGCTAATCCTTCTGCCTTAAAATCTTCCTTTAACTCTTGCATATGATTTTCTAATTCATCAGCTATCCCTTTTTGAACAGGCTTATATTTTATTTCATTACATACATTGTTTATAAAATCTCTAATTTGCATAAGAAACTCCTCCTATTACATCATTAATACCTTTACTAAAAATTTGCCACTCTGTCTCTTTTTCATTTAAATATTTTTTTCCTTTTTCTGTTATAGTATAATATTTTCTTTTTTTAGCTGTAGTTTCATCCCAATATGATGTAATTAAATTTTTTTCTTCTAGACTATGTAATATTGGATATAGTGTTCCTTCTTTTAAGTCAAATACATTTTTTGATTTTTCTTTTAATTTTTTTATCATATGATATCCATACATATCCTCATTCTTTAGCAAATTCAAGATTAACATATCAGTACTTCCTTTTATTAATTCTTTATTTATTTTCATATTTCCCTCCATTCTATGCATCGGAATGCGATGTATTTTTATACATAGTATATCTATGTATAAAAATAGTCAATACTTTTTTAAAAAAATTTTTATACGCAAAAAGGAAGGTTTCCCTTCCTTCTTTTATTCTATCTATCTAATCTTTTTAATACATAAATTTTCTATATTAACAACTTTAGTTGCTAAATCTTTATAAAAACTCGCTTCGTGAGAAACCAAAATAACAGTTCCTTTAAATTCTGTTAGAGCATTTTGTAGTTCTTCTTTTGTATCTGCATCTAAATGATTAGTAGGCTCGTCCAATATTAGTAAATTACAAGGTTTTAGTATTAATTTGCATAACTTAACCTTTGCTTGTTCCCCACCACTTAGTGTAGAAATAGGTTGCATAACATGTTCTCTTTTTATTCCACAATCTGCTAAATGTTTTCTAACTTGTTTTTGTGTTAATTTTGGGAATTCTCTAGAAATTATATCCAGTGGAATATCTTTGGGATCTTCCCATTTTAAATCTTGTTCATAATACCCTATACTCTTAATTGTTTCTGAAAACTTAAAATTTCCAGAAATAGGTTTAATTTCTCCCATAATAGTTTTTAATAATGTAGATTTTCCAATCCCGTTAAATCCTGTTATAACCAATTTTTCTTCATTCTGCACATCAAATTTCATTTTAGGAAGCAGTGGATAATAGTATCCTACTTCTAAGCCATTTACTTCTAATATTACTTGTGCAGTACTTTGTATACAATTAAAACGAAAATGAGGTTTACTTGTAAAAGATGGTTTTTCTATTTTTTCCATTTTCTCTAATTTCTTTTCTCTACTTTTAGCCATCTGAGCAGTTGAGGCTCTAACCTTATTTTTTGCAATGTAATCTTCTAGTTTTTTAATTTCTCTTTGTTGTGAATTATATTGTCTTATATAATCTTCTCTTAGAAATTCTTTTTGTTTTAAAAAGCTAGAATATGTTCCTTTATATTTTCTCATTTTATTAAATTCTATATCACAAATACAAGTTGTAACTTTCTCTAAAAAATCAAAATCATGTGATACAATTATAAATGCTCCTTTAAAAGTTTGTAGATATTCTGAAAGCCATTCTACGTGTTCTTTATCTAAAAAGTTAGTTGGCTCATCTAGTACCAAAACTTCTGGATTCTGTAAAAGTAATTTTGCTAAAATTACTTTAGCTCTTTGCCCACCACTTAAGTTTTTTAGACAATTTTCCATTCCAAGTGCAGTTATGCCCAGTCCACTTGCAACTTTTTGGATAGTACTATCTATTGCATAAAAATTTCTTTCTTCCAATTCCTCCTGATATTTAGAAACTTTATTTAGTATAGTTTCATTATAATTTTCTGCCATTTCCTCATATAATTTATTTAATTCTTCTTCTAATTTATATAAATCTTTAAATGCTGTTCTTAAATAATCAAAAATTGTTTGTTCCTCTTCTACTATTGCATATTGATCCAAACTACCTATTGTGATTCCATTCTGCCATCTTACTGTTCCCTTATCTGGCAAAATTTCTCCTAATAATATTTTTATTAAAGTACTTTTTCCTGCTCCATTTTGACCTACAATCCCCATATGTTCGCCTTTATATAGCTCAAAAGAAGAATCTTTATATAATAATTTATCTCCAAATGAATGTGTTAAATTTTCTAGTTCTAATAGTGCCATTTTTTCCTCCCAAATTGCGGTCAATATGTAATTTATATTTCTATAAAACCATTTCTACTCCATAACCAAAGTGGAGTGTGTACATCTATAGGCTTATACTTCGTATCATTTAATAGTTCCTGCCATCTTTTTATTACAATTGATTGAACATTGCTAGAATTAAATTCCTCATTACTAATTAATCCTAACTTTAATGTAGCTTTACACACATGTGTATCTGGTGCTACTGTTAAATGGTCTATATTTTTATATTTTCTATCTGTATATTGATAAATTACATATAACCAATAATTACATATTTTTGTTCCTGATAAATACGGAAATTTTTTCTTATTTTTTACTTGAATAAACGCTCTAATTTTATCTACATCATTGCCAAACATATCAAATAATTTTCTTATATCACCATCAAATAATTCTATAAAAGTATTACATAGTTTTATCCAAATTTCGGTTTGTTTCTGTTTTTGTAATGCCACTTTATATTTTGTTAATGCTTCTTGTACATCTTCAAATTTTTTAGTTACGCATTTTTTTGGTTCAAATACAAATTTTGTTTTACAATCCTGATATGTTTGTAATGTACTTTCCCATAATTTATATGAATTTCTTTGATAATTTAATGCCATCGGTAATGTAAAATATAAATAATTTTCTAGTGATGCTTTTTCTAAGTTAGGATTAGCATCTTCTGGCATTATTTCTCCTCCTAGTTTTCCTTCTTTATACATTTTAATTAATATTTCTACTTTATCTAAAATTTCTTCTTTTTCCATATTTACCTCACTTTATTTTACATATAGATTATACAAATTTTTTTAAAGTTTAGCAAATATTTTGCTAGTTTATTATTCTTTATACTTTGCTAGTCACTATTCTAAATATTGTTTTTATTTACAGAATATGGTATAATATAAGTTAACCTATAAACAATTTAAATATTTTTCATCAGGGGTTTTTCCCCTTTAAGGAGGTACAGTATATGAAAAAAGTGATTTTACTTTATGATTCAAGAAATCGGAACGAAAAATTAAACGATATGGTTAAGCTCTTGACTCATACTCTGAACGAAGCTGGAATAGACTGCACAATAGAAACTTGTGCAATATTCAACGCTAAAGCTCAGTTAGAAGAAGAGTATGATATGGTAGCTGGATATCATATCGATACCGATGTAGAACTGTCATTTTGTCAAAAATTTGTAAACAAATATCTACATTTTTTTGACAGCCACCACTGCTTTTCTTTTGCAAATGTAACAAAGCGGGAAGAAATGGGTGGTTACAACGTTTATACAATTTCACCGATTTCTGTAAATTAAAACACTTTTCCCCGCGGAGTCAATTTACTAGAATAATTTTACTTGATTGACCCTGCGGGGCTTTCTTTTTTATATAATATAATAATCAATTAATTTTATCTTACTAGAAATCCATTCATCTTTTGTTCTAAATTCTTTAAACAAATCTGTAGATAAATACTTTTTATTATCATCTGCAAATATAGTAACTACTGGTTTATCTATTTTTTCATTTAATAAAATACTTCCTATTAAATTTGCTCCTGAAGAAATCCCAACTCCCAGACCTAATTCCTTTGCCAATTTTTTAGCCATATTTATTGAATCATCATCATTTACTAATAAAACATCATCTATTTCATTTTCGTCTATTAAATCTGGCACAAATTCATCACCAATACCTTCTATTTTATGAGTTCCATTACTCTGTATAGTTTTATGATATTTCAAATTAGTAATTAGAGGCATTTTATCTGGCTCTATTGCTACTATTTGTAAGTTTTCAAACTTTTCTTTCAATCTTTTACCAGTTCCCATTAAAGTACCACCAGTTCCAACACCAGACACAAAACCATATATATTTTCTGGAACTTGAGCTATAATTTCTTTTCCTGTTGTTTCATAATGTGCTAAAAAATTATCATTATTTGCAAATTGATTAGCTAAAAAACCTTTTTTAGCCATGGCTAACTTTTTTGCCTCTTCTATACATCTTATAAATCCTCCCTCTTCTTTTGAATATAGAAGTACTTCTGCTCCATATCCTTTCATTAAATCTATTCTTTCTTTGCTTACCCAATCAGGCATAAAAATATATACTTTGTGCTTATATTTCTTTCCTATTGCAGCTAATGAAATTCCTGTATTGCCACTTGTTGCTTCTATTATTGGCATATTTTCTTTTAAAGTTCCTTTTGCTTTACCATTTTTTAATATGTAAAAAGCCACTCTATCTTTTATGCTTCCAGTTAAATTATAGTACTCTAATTTAGCATATATGTATTTTGGTCTATTATTAAATTCATAATTAATTTTTATCATTGGTGTATTACCTATAATATTTATACTTTCCACCAAATCATTCCTCCTACTAAAAACAAGAAAAACTATATACATTAAAGTATATAGTTTATGTATTATATGAGTTATACATAATTTATGTAACTGTTTAATATTTTTTAGGACTTAAATTTATTTCTTAACTTTTCTAAAATTCTAGTTATAAAGTTTTTCTTATATTCAATTATTTCTTTATTATCATTTTTAACATTTTCTTGTTTTTTAAATATATTATTTGGATCATATTTTTGCTTAATATATTCTGCATAAATTGAATCATTTTTATTCCAACTCTCTTGAAGTTGCTGTTTTTCTTCTTCTGTTGCCAAATAACTATAATAAATTAATGTAATTAAATCTTTTCCCGTTTCTGAAATTTCTTGTTCACTTAACTTTTTATTAATGTCTATCTTTATGCAATTATTTGAATTAGTTGCTAGTTCCTTTAACTTTATCATAAAATCGGTAGGAATCTTTGCTACAAATTTCGGATTAATATACTCACAAATACTTAAGACTTCATTTGCAGCATTACTAATCTCTATCTGTTCCATAATCTTTTTCCTCCATTCTTTTTATCGAAAAGATACTTTTTAATTTTGATTGTAAATTAGCTAAACGACTTGTCCTGCTATTTGATGCAATTTTCTGTATTTCTTCAATTCCAAAATTATTAGGTATATCTTGAACACAATCAAGTTTTTGAGTTTTTCCAAACTTTGTCTCTTTAGATTTCTCTTGAATTGCTTCCAAAAAACCTTCAAAAGTATATACTTTATCCGAATCCAACCCCGCTTCATTTATCCATTTTTTAACTTTAGGCGTATTTTCTGGAGTTGTAAATATAGCAAATAACCTAGATGGATCTTTTTTAAAATCTACTGCTTTCATAACATTTGGAAAATCAATATCTGTTTCCGGGTTAGGTGTTAATGCAAACACACACCCACAAGGTAATGAACGCTGGTATGAAATAAGATCTGAAAAAAAGGAAATTGTTGTATCGATTGTTTCTATATTCGAAGCAGAAATTTCACCACTTAAATCAGTTGATTTTATATATCCATTATATCTATCAGCTGTTGATGTAATTCTACCTGTTTTTATTATCTGCTCTGCATAATAAATTGTTGTTCCATGAAATCTTAAATCTAAATCGTCTGGAAACACTTCTCGTAATTTATTAACAAAATTGTCATATTGATAATTTCTATATCCTATATCTAATTGATTACCAGGTCTAATAAATTTTAACTGTAATTTTGATTCATCAACATTATATTTCCATCTTTGCACTTCATCATAAGCATGTTTATATTCCTTTGAGTCAAGAGTATACACAGTTTGTACTTTTTTCAACCTATCCATTGCTTGCTCTAAATAATTAGTATATCGTTTAGCATTATTAATAAGTAGTTTTTTATCAGCTTTATATTGTTTTTGCGAATTATCGTCTTTTTGTTTCGTTTGCTTAATCATAATTAAATCTCCTAATTACTTTAAAATTGATTTTGCCACAACCTAGTCCTTCGTTAATATTTTTATTTATTTGCATTTACAATAGTTTTATTAATTAAAATATTATCTCCTACTAATTCTTTAATATCTTTATTTAATTCTTCTTCTTCATCTTGTGATAAACTTCCATTTAATGTAACTGTAACTATTATTGTTTGATTATCATTATTATTTGTTGTAATTGTTTTATTGTTTGTTATAGAAACATCTTGCACAGTTGAATGTTTATTTTTCAATTCTTCTAAAATTTTATTTTTATCTAAATTTGTTGTTTGCTTAATTTCAGAGATATCTGTATTCTGCTTTGCTTCTGTTAGAGTTGAAAATTCTTCTGTATTCTTTTCTTTTTTATATTCTTCTATCTCTTCTTTTGTAATTCCTTCTTCAACTTCTGTTTGTGTTATTTTTAAATTCATATCTTGTAAATTATATTCACTTAATTTATTTGTAAGATTCATTATCTCTTCTTCATCTAATACTTTACCTATAAGTACTAGCTTTATTTCTTTACTTTGTGTATCAATATTTGATTTTACAATTTGTGTTTCTGGATATGTAAATTCATTATTTAAATATTTTTGTACATTTCCTTCTATAACACTTTTTACTACTACTGGATATGCTAATATTATACTTGGAATTATTGTAATTATTGCAATTATAATTAAATCTCTTTGTATTTTTCTTGTTTCTTTTGCAGTTTCACCTTTTTTCTTTGGCATCTTCATTATTCTAAATACTATCATTGATGAAACACATATGAAAAATGCATTTATAAAAAACATATAAATTGCCCCAAGAAAATAATTCATGTTTAACATTGATATCCCATAACCAGCTGTACAAAGTGGTGGTACCAATCCTGTTGCTATTGCAACTCCAGGTAAGATATTTCCTTTTTCTTTCCTAGTAACTCCAATTCCACCTGCAAGACCTCCTGTTATTGCTATAATAACATCCCAAATTGTTGGAGCAGTCCTTAATAATAGTGCTGATGACGGAGTAGATATTGGTGTTATTAAAAAATATATTGTTGATGTTGTTAAGCTTATTGCCATTTGAATACATAATGCTACTAATGCTCTTTTAAAATATTTCATATCTCCAGTTGCTAAGTTATATCCCATTCCTATAATTGCTCCCATCATAGGAGAAATTAACATTGCACCTATAATCATTTCTACAGAATTCATGTTTAAACCAACACATGCAATTATTATTGCTAAAATTAATATGCACATATTGGTACCTTTTAGTTTTGATCCTGAAATAATATATTCTTTTATCTCTGCTTTTGTTGCTTTATTTTCATTTATACTAAATACATCTTTAAAAAAGTTTTTTACTGATTCTTTTGACATTTCTTCTCCTTTTTATCCTTTTCTTTAGTTTTCTATATTTATATATAATTTATATTTAAAATTCATATATTGATATTTTCTCCGGCCTTAAGTTCATATTCATCATTTGCTTTAATATACCATTAGGCACATCAACAATTGTCTCTTCATCAATTAATATAGCTGAACTATTTTCTTTAACCAGAGGAGCTCCTGTTCCCAATAATTTTATTTGCATAACTTGTACTCCAATAAATACATTAATATTTCTTCACTAAAGTATATTCTTTATCCTCATTTTGAACTTTTTTTCCATTTAAGTAATCAAAACCAAATTTACGATAAAATTCACATGCATATACAGAAGAAGGTATAAATAATTCTTTACAATTTGCTTCTTTTGCAATACTTTCTATATTTTCTATTAATTTTTTACCTATTCCTTGATGATGTTCTTGTAATTTTACAAATACTGATAATATAATATATTTTGTGTTTGTTGTATCACCATTATATTTATCAATACTTGCAGTTCCCGCAACTTTTCCATTTTTTAATGCTACTAAACTTTTAAACCTTTTAGGAAATTTTGATTTAATTTCATGTTCTGTAAAATGCTTAGCAATTCTATCTATTACTTCTTTTCCGTGATCTTTAATATTTACTTTATATATGTTGTCTAATATTATTTCTGATAATTCTTTTGCATATTCAGCTTTATAATCTACAATTTCAATCATTTATTTTTCCCCCATAAATTCTTGGTGTTATAATAACATAAGAGCAGATAATTTTCAACAAACTATCTGTTCTTATACTATACTTTAAGTTTCTTGTATTTCTTCTACTTTTTTATAAAGTTCCAAAATATGATTGTATTTTTTCAATAGCTGCATTTATGCTTTTATTTACATTTAGCAAATCTTCTTTTTTTATAATCTCTTTTACTATATTCCATAAATATTCTGTTAATTTTTCATCATCTTCTACTCCTATTAATGCTCTTTTCAGTCAGTTTTAAACATATAACGAGTCTTTAGATTTTCAAAGCCTAGTTCTTGATAAAATTTATTTGCAGGCATACCATACCAACATTCTAATTCTATTCTATAATTTAATTTTTTTAGTTCGTTAATAACTTTTCTTCCAAATCCCTTGCCTCTATATTCTTCTTTTATAAAAATATTTTTTAAATACAGAACTTCTTTATTATCGATTTCTGATTTTTCTATTTTATATTCCATTATTCCTATAATTTTTTTATCATTAATAAGAAGAAATTGATGATAGCCTTTTATTCCAACATATCTTATAGCTTTATCAAAATCATATTTTTCTACCATTTTATCATTTATTCCTAATTTATTAGCATAATATTGATGTTCTTTTATTAGCTCTACTTTATATTTACCAAATTTTTCAATTTCATCTTTACTTGTTACTTCTTTTAACATATTTTTCTCCTATATAAACTTGTCATTTTAATTGCACCAATCTTTTTTTACAATAGTAGATGATTTAGAATATAGATATGGCTCTATTTCTCCTAATTCATGTTTGTCTGATGAAGTTAAATATTTGTAAAAAATAAAATTATAACTATTTTCTTCATCTGAATCAGTTACTAGATTTGCGACAAATGTAATTTTATTATATCTTTCGCCATATGTATTTTTTAGATTTTCCTCCATACTAATTTCTTTGTATTCAACTTCTCCATTTAGTATATTAGAAATTTCTTCTTCTACTCTTTTATAATCGTCTTCTGATAATTCGCTTTCAATGTAATTATTGTCCTTTACTTTAATATCTGCTTTTTTATCCGGCTTCGTTGTTGTAATAAAATCACTGCTGAATAATGATACTCCAAAAATAATTACAAAAACCATTACTATAATGATTATCGGCATAAGTACAAGTTTTCCTTTACTCATATGGGCATCTCTTGCTATTGCTTCTAAATTTTCTTTTCTTTCTTTCCTAGTACTTATAAATATAGCTATAATTAACAAACATGCTAAAGCTCCATACATTATTACTATGCATATAAATTTCCAGTTTGCTTCAACTAAGCCAATTAATAGCAATGAAACTATCGTAGCAATATAAATTAATATATTAGCAATCATATTAATTTTATTATTCTTACTTTTTGCTATTTCGTCAGTCATTTCCAGTTGTTGATTCACTAAAAACAAACTTGAAATACTACCTGAAGCATTTGATATTATACTAATTGATAATATAATTCTATATGCCCTAGCTAATTTTATATCTTTTTTATTTTTGAAATTTATAATTGTTTTTATTATATAACTAATAAAAAGTATGGTTGGACATATTATAAGTGCTACACCTATTAGTTGTCCCTCTAACTTCATTCCTAAAACTTCAACTATTAAAGCGAATAAAATATATGAACATATCCATCCTCCAAAAGTTATTAATATTTTTTTCAAAATTGCCATTATTGCATCCCCCGTTTATTATATATATATTTCTTCATTTGTTATTCTATTTTTCATCTCGTACATATTTACTCTTAAGAGCAATCTCTTAAGTAATTAAGAAATAATCTTTAATTATATCGTTTCTTCATTTAAATTTCTACATACTTTAACATACTTAATTCTTTTGTCTTCCATTTTCTCAATTTTATATGTTAAATTTTCGTCTTCAATAACTGGATATTCATTTTCATTAGGTATTCTTCCTAGCTTTTCAAGTAGATACCCAGATAATGTTTCATAATCTCCTTCTGGTAATTCTATATCAAATACTTTTTTTAGCTCATATAAAGAAACAGTTCCATTAAGAATAAATGTATTATCGTCTATTTTTTTAATTTCTAACTCCTCTTCATCATATTCATCAAATATGTTGCCAACTAATTGCTCTAATATATCTTCCATTGTAATTAAACCTGCTGTTCCACCATATTCATCTATAGCTATAGCCATATGCACTTTATTCTGTTTCATCTCTCTGAATAGCTCATCAATATCTTTTGATTCTGGTACAAAATATGCCTCTCGCATTAATTCCTTTATCTCTATATTTTCATTATCTTTCAATGGCTTTAGTATATCTTTAACAAACAATATTCCCTTTATATCATCAATACTTTCATCATAAACAGGTATTCTACTGTATTTTAATTCATCTATTTCATCTAATTGTTCTTTTAACCTTTTATTTATATCAATAGCAAATATATCAATCCTTGGAGTCATTACTTCTGACACAATCATATCATTGATCTCGAATACATTATTAATTAGCATTTTTTCTTCTTTCTCTATTGTTCCTTTTTCCTCTCCCTTATCAATCATCATTTTTATTTCTTCTTCTGTTACAACTTCTTCTTCTCCCTCTCCAACTCCAAATAATTTTGAAATCATATTAGTAGAAAATGTAAGTAGTTTTACAAAAGGTGCTGTTATAACTGATATTCCCTTAATAACACCTATTGTTGAATATGAAATTTTTTCATAATATTTCATTGCTAATCTTTTTGGAACCAATTCCCCAAATACCAAAGTGAAAAAAGAAAGAATTATTGTAATAATAAAAATCGAAATACCTTTCCAGACATCAATGCTTATTGCAGGAATAGTATTATTTAATATTGGTGCTAATTTATCCGCAAATGCATCTGATGCAAATGCACTTGATAAAAAACCTGCAAGTGTTATTCCTATTTGTATTGTTGCTAAAAATTTACTTGGTGATTTTAGCATTTTCAATATTTGCTTTGCCTTTTTGTTTCCATTTTTTGCTTCTTTTTCTACTTTTGTATCATTTAAAGATATAAAAGCTATTTCTGAAGCTGCAAAATATGCATTTAACAAAATTAAAATAATTAATAATATTATTTGAACTAACATTTATATTTTCCTCTTTCAAAACATTGTTTTATATATTAACACAACTATATGTAACATTAAACATTTTTGCAATTATACATTAATATTCTTTTAACTTTTTTACTAAATCATAACATTTTCTATATATTTTAGATTCTTTACTATATCTGTTTTCAATATCTTCTAGTCTTTTGTCATAACCTACATCATTACCATAACAGTCAACCTGCATATCTGCTTGATTCAAAATATTCAAATACTTTGATGTAAATTCTGTATCGTTTTCTCCATGATAATAAATTTCTTTCCAATATTTAAAACCACTTTTTCTTAATAGTTCTCCTCCAATTTTATTATGATTTATTCCGTTTTCTGTAAATTCATATCCAATATCATGGTTATAACCTATTAGAAAACATATTTTCCTTTCACTTTCAGTTAAATTCATCTTTTCTGCTATTTCTACCATTTTTCTAGCTACTGCTATAGAATGTTCTAATCTGTATTTATCCATAATTTTACCCTCTAAACTATTTATTATTTTTTGTAACTAAATTTTACCATTAATATCTTTGTATTAAAGTATAAGTTTCTTCAGGAGTTTGATTTTTATTCCATATCCCCAATTATCTTCATTTTACTATAATTTTTTTAATACAATGAAATATTATATATTTTTCTTATCTTTCTTTATCTTATTCCTATATCTATCTTCTTCTGTGCTTTTCCTATTTTACCTCACATAATTGTGTATCCTGTCACTACTGGTCTAAATGCTTAATAATAAAGCTTATATTTTCTTTTCGTTCTCTCTTTAAATTAGACAGATAACTTTAATGTTATCTGCCTTACTTATTGTAATTTGCATAAATGACTAATTTACGAAAAATAGATAATTTTAAATATCTATTTTATTTTGAATATTTACCCCTTATTCTTTCTAATATATCAATTTGCTTTTCCATATATGATACCGTACAAATATATTGATTATCTTTAATTTTATCGAAATTCAAATCATAGTTTTGATCTGATTCTATATTATCTATATCAATATTAGTAGAACAACTAAAATAAATTTTATAATAAATATCCCTGTAAGTAAGAGGAACTGTTATTTTTTCTAAACTGATTTCATTACAATAATCATCTAATTTCATTAGTGAAATAATTTCTCTTTTTTCGTTCTCTGTTACATTATTTATTTTAGTAATATCATCTCCCAAAAGATTATAAATAAAAAATATAACTATTACTAAAAATATTATTAAAATAACTGTAATTATAGGTATAATTATTTTTTTCATTCATTTCAATCCTCTATATAAATTACTATTTCTATCATAATACCATAAAAAGAAAAATTACTCTATACTTTTTATATAAAGTAATTTAAAACTTGTAAGTTATCGATATAATTATTTTTTTAGTGTAAAAGTATATTTCATTTCTAAAAATTTTATACTCTTAACAAAGCTCTAAATCCTCTTGATTTATAGTAAGATTCGGCACTATTATGATAAATAAAAATGTGATTATATCTTCTGTCTCCAAAAATAGCACCACCGAAGTTTCCTAATGTCATTATTTGTTTTTATCCAACTTGATGTTTTCGTATCAAATTCTCCTACCTTTTGTAATTCTCGATACTGTTCTATATTTAAAATTTCTACTCCCATACTTGTTGCCATATCAATTGCATTATTTTCTGGTTTATATTCCTTCCTTGACATTAATGCTTCATAATCATAACAAACATTTCTACGTCCTAAAGGACTTTCTTTTGAACAATCACAAAAAACATATTCATTTGTGTGTTCATCATATTTTATAACATCTGGCTCCCCACCAGTTTTTTCCATTTCATTAAGAGAATATAGCTTATCTTGTTTGTTTACTAATTTTTCTTGAACATTGTTCCATTCAATATTTAAATGTCGATTAGTATTTTCATCAAATCTTTTTTTTAATATTTTAAGTAAATTTGTAATATCATGAGAAGATATTTCTTTTCTTGTATTTATACTAATCACTCTCCTTACTTATATTTTGCCTTTTATATAAGTATTTATTCAAATTCATACATTTATTTATATTACTCCTTAATATTCCCCCTTATTAAAACCTTATTTTACATAGAATGGATTATTATTTATTCTCTTTGTCCTTCTTTATCTGTTTAGAATATCTATCTTCCTCTGAAAAAACACACCCACAATATTTTTGCATATATAAGCCTAGTTCTCTTGCCTTTGTTTGTCCATCTCTAAAACCAACTCTAAAGTCTCTATATAGAAATTCCAAACCATATTTTTTTGCAATTTCTTCACCTTGCATTTTTAGAACTTCATGTTTTTGGTAGGGACTAACAAGTAATGTAGTAGAAATAGTATCAAAACCATTTTCTTTAGCATATTTTGCTGTTTTCTCTAATCTTACCCTATAACAATAGTTTTGACATCTATTTTGTAAATCACATATAACATTTTTACAAAATTCATCTAAACCATAATCTTCTTCAAATATTGCTTCAACATCTATACTCTTTGCATATTCTTTTAGACAATCTCTTCTTGCCTTATATTCCATATATGGATGAATATTTGGATTATACCAGTATACAGTTGGCTCTATTCCTTCCTGTCTTAATGAATCTATACAATATACACTACAAGGTGCACAACAAGTATGCATTAATAGTTTCATATATATCACTTCCCTACTAAAATTTTTTAATTTGTTACATAAATATCAAAAAAACTAATCATTCCTATTTTTTCTAAATTATTTTTTACATATTCTATTACCTTCGTAGGCGTTTGCCAATTTAATGACATTTTATCATTTTTTATTAATATCACTGCATTTTTCATATTTTTTATTTTTTCTATTTGTCCTTCTTCACTTGCTGCACCTAAATTTCCTTTTAAAAACATATCAAAATCTTTATTATATTTATCTAGTGGTATCATATATACAGCAGCTTCTGAATCTAATATATACACATCTCTCTTTTCGTCTTTTATATATGCATCTACTTCTATTATCCTATCTTGTAATATAGAAGAAATCGGTATATTTGAAAAATGATTTAATACTGATTTATCCATTTGTGTATATAAATAAATATCATTAATTGCTTGTAAAATTAATATTCCTATAAATGATATTGTTATTATATTCATAAAATGCTCTATAAATATAGATACTTTAATATTTTTTATTTCTTGTATCTCTTTGCATATATAATATAAAGCAACTAAAATTGCTGGGAACGCAGATATTACAAAATGTATATCATCTGCTATTGGATATACTACTGTAAATTGAGCTAAAGAAAATGCAAATAATATTAAATTATTTTCTTTAGCTTGTATAACTTTTCTTTTTATATTTATTACATTTACTACAAATAATATTGCTATTGTAATTGGAGCTATCATTCCTAAGAAAGCAATTAAATCTCCACCTCGTAATAGTTTTAAATAAGATATACTATTTTTAAATGTTCCTATTCCTAAAATACAATAATCTATAAAACTTGACATAGAATTTGTTAAAAATAAATATATCACAAAAATTACACATGGAATTAACACTCCCAAAGTTCTATACACTGCTGCTTTTAATGTCTGTTTATCTCTTTTTTCTAGTAATAAATATAATACTGTTATAGTTGATATAATTATTCCTGTACTTTGCTTTAATAATATAGTTACTCCTGCAAGTAATCCTACTAAAAGATTATATCTTGCCCCATAGTTTTTATATTTTAATTCTGCATAAATTAACACTAATATTATAAATAAAATTGCATAATTATAATCTATATAAAAATTATCTTTTATAAATAAAAATAGTAAAGCTGATGATAATATTGACCATTTAATATTTAGCTTTAATTCTTTAAATATTTTAAATGATACAAAAATTATTCCTGCACCTAAAACTGCAGATGTAATTCTCATAACCAATAATTCTTGATCAAATAATTTAAAAATACCTCCGAAGTATAAATGATAATAATGGTGTTTGTAACATATTAAAGTCATTATATGGAATTAATCCATTAGCAATATTCCTTGCAAAATTAAAATTCCATATTTCATCTAAATTGGCTAGCTTCCTTATAAGTACTGTAGATGCAAATAGCAACATCATTATTACAAAAAAGGAAATATCTATTAATTTTGCTTTTGTTTTCTCTTTCACTTTTTCTCCAATCTAAAATATTAATTTTACTTAATTCTATTTTTCTATAAAACTAGAATTTCTGGTAATTGATTATTTATTGTATTCTAAGTTTAAATGTTCATATGCTGCAGGAAGTGCAATTCTTCCTCTTGGTGTACGTGCTATAAAGCCTATCTGCATTAGAAAAGGCTCATAGACATCTTCAATAGTTTCTATTTCTTCACCAGTTGTAGCAGCTAAAGTTTCAATACCAACTGGACCTCCTGCATATTTTTGTATTATTGTTAGTAATATATTTCTATCTGTTTGGTCAAGACCCAAATCATCTATTTCCAATTTATTTAATGCAATTTTAGCCATATTTAAATCTACTTTTCCATCTCCTAAAACTGCTGCATAGTCTCTTACTCTTTTTAAAATTCTATTTGCAATTCTTGGCGTACCTCTTGATCTTTTTGCAATTTCCATACTTGCATTGTCATCTATATCTACATTCAAAATTCCTGCTGATCTTTTTACAATTTTTTGTAAATCCTCTGGCTCATACAATTCTAATCTTTCTACAATTCCAAATCTATCTCTTAATGGTGTAGTTAATGAACCTGCTTTAGTTGTTGCACCTATTAATGTAAATTTAGGCAAATCCAATCTTATTGACCTAGCACTTGGTCCTTTTCCTATAATTATGTCTAATGTGTAATCTTCTAAAGCCGGATATAAAATTTCTTCTACACTCTTGTTTAGTCTATGTATTTCATCTATAAATAACACATCAAATTCTGATAAGTTTGTAAGTAATGCCGCTAAATCCCCTGGCTTTTCTATCGCTGGTCCTGATGTTATTTTTATATTTGAATTCATTTCATTTGAAATTATATTAGATAATGTTGTTTTACCAAGTCCTGGAGGTCCATATAAAAGTACGTGGTCTAATGGTTCTCCTCTTTTTTTGGCAGCCTCAATATACACTTTCATATTTTCTTTTACTTTTGTTTGTCCTATATATTCTGAAAGAGTTTTAGGTCTTAATGAATTTTCTAATCTATTTTCTTCCTCATTTATTAATTCCGGATTAATTAAATTTTCTTCGTCCATAATAATCTCCTATTTAATTTTTAATCTTTATAGCAATTTATTCAATAAGAATAATATCATTTATATGCTAAAAATACAAGTTTTTTAGTTTCGTTTACAATATAAATATACTAATGTTAAAAGCCCCATAGGAATTTTAATTCCTATGGGGCCACTGCCTTATTTTCAAACAGTTTTTGTGATGATATACTTTATAATTATTATATAAATTTATTCCTCTATATTACTAATAGCCTATTTCCTTTTTCTATTGGCTTGCTATATATTTTTATAAATAGTTGTTGGAAACCATATTTATACATAGTATATGCCAGCCAATATCTTTTTTTGGGTACATTTTTTAATTTTAGAAATGGATTTCTTCTCCATTCAAAAAAGTTTACATCTAAATAATTCATTATATCTCTTATGTTATCTTTTAAATCTCCACTTTTATTTACAGTTAATTCTATTAAAGCCCTCAGTCCTATCCTTGTAAAAGCTATAAATGATAACATATTCTTCATTTTTTCATATTTTCCAGCATCTTTATATAGTTTTTTTACTTCTACAAGTCCGTTTTTTAAATCTTTTATTTGAATCTGATTTTTTAAATTTTTATTTGAATTATCTTCATATTTATAATATAACTGTTCATTTACAAATGAAATTTTATTAGCCTTAGCATAACAACTTAATATAAATATTTCATCTTGGCAGTCATCATAATTTTGAAACTTAATATCTTTTGCAATATCTCTCTTTATTAATTTATTCCCACCATCTAAATTTAAATATGCAAAATTTTCATTTTTTCCATTTAACTCTTCTACTTCTTTAAATTTATTATTAATTCCTTCATGAATTAATTGATTTGTATTTAAATCTATTATATTATAACCACAAATTGCAATGTCTGTATTATTTTTTTCTTCCGCATTAAATAACTTTTCTAACGCTGTTTTCTCTAGACACATATCACCATTCATTACTAAGATATATTTTCCTTGTACTTCTTCTAATGCTTTATTTTTAGCTGCTACATCTTGAGCTTTCGTTTTATATATAATTTTTATATTATTATATTTTTCCTGTGTTTTTTTACAAATTCATCTATTTCTGAGTTTTCTTCTTTATAAATGCAGATTATTTCTACATTTGGTAATGTTTGATTTATTAAACTATTTAAGCTTTCTTTTACTTTTTTATGTCTTCTCTTAAAAATTGTTATAACAGATACATTACACATTGCAACTCCCCCATTACTTATATTATTTTTCATCTATATTAATAGTCTTTTCTATTATATATTGTGGTCTTCTCTTTGTTTCATCATAAATTCTTCCAATATATTCACCTATCATCCATAAAGAAATAAGTATCATTCCACTTAAAAATGTCATAGTTACCATTAAAGAAGTCCAACCTGCTGCTAAATTATTCCAATTAAAAATATATGATAAAATTGCATATATTAGAATTATTATTGAGATTGCAATAGAAATAATTCCCATTGTTCCAACAATTCTAAGTGGTTTTGTAGAAAAACTAAATATTCCATCTTGAGCTAGTTTTAACATTTTCTTTAATGGATATTTTGTTTTTCCTGCAAATCTTTCTTTTCTTTCATATTCAAAAGGTGTTTGTTTAAATCCTACCCAACTGAATAATCCTCTTAAAAATTTATTATGTTCTGGTAAAGAATTTATAACATCTACAACTTTCCTATCTACTAATCTAAAATCTCCAGTATCTTTTGGAATCTCTACATCTGATAATGCATTTAAAGTTTTATAAAACATTGATGCTGTTAATAATTTAAACTTAGATTCACCTTCTCTAGATTTTCTTTTTCCATATATTACATCATTTCCATCTTCCCAAAGTTTTAACATGTCTGGTATAAGTTCTGGTGGATCTTGTAAGTCTGCATCTATTATTACAATTGCATCTCCTGTTACATATTGAAGCCCTGCGGTTACTGCACATTGATGTCCAAAATTTCTTGCAAATGAAATTACTTTTACGTTTTTATCTTTGTCTGCAATTTCCATTAGTATTGGTAATGTTTTATCTTTACTTCCATCATTTATAAATATAATTTCATAATTGTAATTTTCTATTTTTTCTAATATTCCCTTTAATCTACTATAGCATTCTTTTGCTACCTCTTCCTCATAATACATTGGTACTACAACTGATATTTTTTTCATTTTTCTTCCTACCTTCTTTTCAATAATTCTCCTAGTGGTTTTCTCTCGTTTAAACGTTTTATTGTTTCTGCAAACAATGGTGCTATAGAAACAACTTTTATTTTATCAATTTGTTTTTCTTCTGTTAATGGAATAGTATTTGTTATTACCAATTCTTTTATTGGTGAATTTTGTATTCTTTCTATAGCTGGTCCAGAAAGAACTCCATGTGTACAACCTGCATAAATTGCTTCTGCACCAAATTCTTTTAAAACTCTTACTGTTTCCATCATTGATCCTGCTGTATCTATTTCATCATCAAATATAATGGCATTTTTTCCTTTTACATCTCCTATTATAGTTGTTCCTATTGCTTTATCATTATTTCCATTTCTTCTTTTATCTAGCATAGCTATTGGACAATTAAAGAATTCTGAATATTTATAAGCTTTTTTAGAACTTCCAGCATCTGTTGCAACTATAACCATATTATCTAATTTTTTATTTACAAAATAGTCCTCTAAAATTTCTTCTGCTGAAAGTCTATCACAATTTATATTGTTAAAATATGCCTGTATAGCTGGATTATGTAAGTCGCAAGTAATTACTCTTGTTGCTCCTGCTGCTTCTAATAATTCGGCTATTAATTTGGCTGTTATTGGTACTCTTGGTTGGTCTTTTTTATCTGAACGTGAATAAATATAATATGGTAAGACCACATTTATCTTTCCTGCTGATGCTCTTTTTACAGCATCTATTGTAATTAATAGTTCCATTATTCTTTCATTTACTGGTGGTACATTACTTTGAATTAAATAAACATCATGATCCCTTACAGTTTCTAAAATTTGTACAAAATTGTTATCATTTTTAAACTTCATAGAATTTATTTTTCCCATTGGAAGCCCTAAATAATCACAAATTTCCTTTGTAAAGGGTTCCGCATATTTACTACAAGCAAAAATTTTTATATTTTCCATTATAAAATTCCTCCATGATTAATTTGCTTTTATCTTATCATTATGGAGCTATTTTTACAAGTAAAAATACGAATTTCGGCCAGCATCTGGCTGAATATTTTAATATAGACATATATACAAATTATTTCCGTCGAAATTTAATTGTTCTTTGTCAAAGAAGTTCCAATCCCTTTGTGAAAGTCCTTCTTTATATTTATCTGGAACATCTATTTTATTAAATTTATTTCCACTGTAAAATTCTATTGTCTCTATTGCAGCCCATTCTATTCCCATGCTTCTAGTATTACTTACTCCTAACCAACGTTGTCCATCATAATTAGACATAGGATTTTTATCGAATGTCAATCCTATATTTCCTACTATTATACCTGTTTCCTCTTGATAATTATATATTTCATTAATTATTGTTTTAGCAATATTTCTATCTAAATAATTTGTTGATATATTCTCTGAAGATGATATTATGTAAAACATTGCATTTAACATTACCATTATGCATACAATTATAGTAATTAAATATTTAAATATTTTATACTTATCTGCCTCTATTATTAGGACTAAAAATAAAATTAATATACCTATACTTGCTCCAAATGACATTGCCATTCTTGATTCTATATATTGATTTTCTATAGGTGTCGCTAGCATTGGTAAAATTGGAACTAATATGCAACTTGCTAATAATACAATATACTCCAAAATATGAAATTTTGATTTTTGTTTTTTAAAGATACAAATTAAAAATATTGCGCTTATAACAGTAATCACAAGTACATACCAATACTGTGGTCCTATGCCAAATGTTTTTATTACCATGTCATAACCTAATCTTACCATTGTACTAAGTATTTCTGTAATTGATAAGATCCCCATTTTTCTAAATTCGTAATTAAAGATAACACTAAAGATTTTGGTAGCAAAAAGATTAATTACCATTACAATTACATATATTATTCCAACCTTTATAGTTTCTATAAAAATATTTTTTATACTATCTTTGTATTTATATGCTAATAAAACAAGTGTCAAAGGTATATAGACTGTGATTGCACCTTGGTAACATGTACTTCCTATTAACAAAACTAAAAAAGATATAATTCTTTTAAATTTAATATCTGAGTTAAATACACAAGAAGCTATAATAGTACATAAAATTCCTAAGCACATTATTCCAGATTCCCAAAATATTAAGCTTTCAACTGTACAGAAATTAAATATTATTATAAAAGTTATCCCTGCCATTAATATGTTATAAAAAACATCGTTTTGTTTCTTTTTCATATTGATAACAAATTTATATAAAATAAACCATGCTATTGCTAAAAATACTATACCAGCTAATGTTAAAAGCTTCATATTGGTAACAAAAGAAATATTTAATATTTCGCTTATCCATCTTGCTAAAGCACTAAATATTCTATTAGAAGCTAAAAAGTGTGAAATTTGTGTTTGACTATCATATGAATATACACAATAAGTATCTAATGCAAAATGCGTTTTTATAAAATTAGTGCATATAACAAAGCTAAAAAATAACATTCCTAAAAATATACATATATTATATTTGTTTTTAACTACCCATTCCCCAATTCTTTCTTTTACTTTTTCCATTTTTCCTCCATATAAGATGCCACATGTGTAAGCTATCTTGCAATTACAAATTTATTTAATTTAAACATATTAAAAGATACATAATAGTTTCAGAAAAATATTATGCATCTTTTACTTTATTATTCTATGCTGGAATATGCTATAATTGATTCCAATATTTCTTCATTGCTTAATTTCTTTTCTTTGTTTGACGTTACTACTAGTATTATAGCATTTTCATTTTTATATGGTTCTATTACTTGGTATGAATCCATATCTTCAAATGGATATTCTATAATTTCACCAGTAATATAATCTCGTTGATATGTTTTTCCAGACATGTCTATTATATACAATTTATCTGAGTCTATCATCTTCTTCAATTTTTCTTCTACTTCTGTTAGATTATTTTCTTTATTACATTGTAAATATCCATCATTTTTTATTTCAAAACTTGTTATATTATTATTATCTAATAACTCTTCAAATTTTTCTCTTGAACTATTTGAAATCCAAATACCACTATTTCGTGGTGCCTGTTTTAACAATGTATCTATTTCATCTTCTGTAGGAATATCATTCTTTATTATTCCTGCCAAATCAACTTCATATTGAACTTCTGGTTTTATCTGCAAAATCTTTCTGCCATCATACTCTTCTTCTATTATATAAATGTTTGGATTAGCTGTTGAATTAATTTGACTTTGCAAACTTTTTATTTCTTCTAAGTTTTCATCATTTACTTCTATTTCTTCTATCATATTTTTTATTTCATTTTCATCTAAATTAGAAATATTCTCTATTCCATTATTTATAATATTTTCTATATCCTCATCTTCATCTTTAAAGTTCATAAAAATTATTATTCCAATAATAATTATAGCAACAACTGCAATAATTATATAATACTTATTTTGCATTAATTTTCTCCTTATAGTTAATTCCATTTATTCGTAATTATGGTATCATTTTTCTTGGTATTATTCAACTTATTTAATTATTTTTGTGTCTTTTTTTTATTATAACTGCTACTATACATATAATTATTAAAATTACTGCAATTATAATTATTAACTTTATTGTAGTATTTGCATTAGAATCTTTATTTCTATTTTCTTCATTTTCTACATTAATTGTATAAACTTTTTCATTTCCATTTTCTGCTATTACTGTTACATTTATAGCTCTTTGTTCTTCTGATATTGTTACTTTCCCTATACCATCAACTTTGGCATTTTCATTATCTGCTTCTGCACTAACTTTAAAAGTATCTACACTATTATCTTTTACATAAATTGTATAAGTATCCCTTTGTCTATTAAACTCTGGATTTAAATTATATCCTTCTATATTTAAAGATTTTAAATAATAATTACTAGACTTCCCGACTAAATTTTCTGCTGTTGTTACATTATTTTTACTTTCTTCATATTCATTTGCTCTTTCTGCAGCCTCTTCTTCTGTAAAATCTGCATAACCAGCACTATTAGGAGGTACTGGAATATCTACAAGTCTACCTGTTTCAGCAAAAGCTAAATTTGCAATGCACATTATAAATACTAGAATTATAAAAAATACACCTGTCTTAAATTTCACTTTTTTCTCCTTCCTTGATAAATTATTGCTATAATCTCTAATTCGTTCCCACAATTTATCATTATCTACAATTAGCAAGAAATGGCAAATTAATTTTTATATTAATTTACCATTCTCCTCCCTAAATTATTCTTAAATAATTTGAAGCAATAAATCCTTTAGTTCCATCATCCAGAATTACTAAATCCCATGTGAACCCATCTGCAAAATATGCATCTTTCAATATTCTAGTTCCTGTTGTTCCATTCCTAAAAGTTCCTAAACTTGCATAACTTTGGCCCGGTCCAATTCTGACATTAACACTACTATTTGTGGTAATTGCCACTCTTTCATTACAGTTTGTTACATCATTTATAAATTGTAAATAATCTCCTGAACAATATCCAACATTTCCTGATGGAGTTATTACTCTTTGCCAACCATTATCATATCTTTCTATTGAAAGAAGTATTGTACCGTTTTGTAGTCTTTCAATTTCTCCATATTGTGTTCCTGGTCCACTTCTAACGATTAATGAAGTTTGTATATCATAAACTTGAACACTCATTGGTCCTTGGTCTGATATTGCTGGTGCACCTGGTTCTGTACTACTTCCTTGTCCTGTTGGTCTTTCAGCTGGAGTTGCTGGCATATTTTCATATACTGGTATAATAAATTTAATTTTATTATCTAACGTTCCTGTATCTACATATGCTCCTCTAAATATACGTGCTTCACTATATGCTGCAGATAAATTTTGCATATATTGATGAGTATAGAATCCTCCTGGACTATTTGGATTTACATCAAACTTATTTAAATATAATGTATTCTGTTTAGCATCCAAATATCCTTCTTTGATGAATTTTATTCCACCTTCTATACCTTTTTGCATACTGTCCCAACCTTCTGCTTTTGCTCTCGCTAAGGCTGTTGCAACATCATTTCCAACTTGAGCACCTATATTAAATGGATTAAAATATATTTTTCCATCTCCACCATCCATATATATAGTATCTGAACCATATCTACCTTGTTCTTGGAATAGTCTTGCAATTATATAATATGGGTTTACATTTTGATGTTCACAAGATATTCTAACATCTTCTGCAAAATTATTTAAAAATGTACCATTTACTTGATATTGGATTGAATCTAATGTAGCTCCACTATTTGCGTAATCTGCTAAATCTACAAATTGGAACACATCTACATCGTTTAAGAAATTTCTAGGATCCATAAAATATGCTATTCCATTATATGAAGCTGATGACCAATTTCCGCTAACATATGGGTTTGGTGCAATCCAGTCACCTTTGTATACACTTGTATCAACTAAATTAGCTCTTTTGTTATCATATTCGTATTCACCTTGAACTGCTGTATAAAAATCAATTCCTGTATATAAAACTTCGAATTCCCAGTTAGGATGTTGACTTGTTAAAGTATCCACTGCTTCTGATATACCAGGATATTTGCTTGAGTCTATTACTATTCCTATATTTGTTGTATAAAAGTAAAACATTTGTCTATTATTATTCTGTAATGATTCTAATATAAGTCTAGAACCATTTTCTATTCTATTTTCGATAGTTATTGCCAAATCTGGTCTTGTCATAGGCGAAATTACGAGTCCATTTATTCCACTATCTCTTATTATCCATTTCTGGCTAAAATCACCTCTATAATCATCTTGGACTATTTGCATACCATTTTGTATTATATTATTTTGAACAGTTAAGCTTTTATTATTGTGTGCTGCTGTTATTTTATAATATCCATCTACATATTCTATATTAAATTTTTGCGCTTTAGAATTACCAAAATCCCATATGTCTACTTTGGCATTATTCTCATTGCTACTTCCTGCCACTTCTATAGATTTATTAGAGTCTGCTCCTACTAATAATTTATAAAGATTGTTAGAAACTGTTTGTCTACCTTCAACTACAGTAATAAAATAAAACATTTGCTTTGTACTATTCTGTAAATTTCCTAATATAACATTATCTCCATTATTTATTTTTCCATTTATAGTTAACGCTAAATTTGGATTTGCCATAAGTGAAATTGTAAGCCCATTTATTCCACTATCTCTTATTAGCCATTTTTGTGAGTCTAAACCTTCATATTTTGATTGTACAATTTCTGCTCCTTCTTGTAAAATTCCATCTTTTACTGTTAAACTCTTTCCTGTGTGACTAGCTGTTATTTTATAATATCCATTAATATATTCTATATTAAATTGTTGTGCTGGAACATGACCATAATCCCATATTCCTATTTTTGTATTATCTTCTGTAGCGCTTCCAACTACCTCTATAGATTTTTGCTGACTAGCACCAATTAAAAGTTCATATTTCCCATCTTTTACAGTTCTTTCAGCTTCACTCTCATTAAAAAAGTAAAACATCTGATTATTATTATCTTGTGTATTTGATAATATCATTTTCGAACCATTTACTATATTTCCTTCTACAGTTATTGATAATGCTGGATTTGATAATACAGATATAACTAATCCATTTACTCCACTATCTCTAATCAACCATTTTTGCGAATCTAGGCCTTCATATGTTGATTGTATGATTTCTGCTCCTTCATATAAGTTTCCATCTTTTACTGTTAAACTTTTTCCTGTATGTCTTGCTGTTATCTTATAATATCCATCTTCGTATTCCACATTAAATTTTTGTGCTGGTACATCTCCAAAATCCCATATATCTACTTTTGCATTATCACTTGTACTACTTCCAGCTACTTCTATTACTTTGCTTGAAGCTGCTCCCACTGCTAACCTATATACTCCATCCTTTACAGTTCTTTCAACTTCAGTTTCAGTAAAGAAATAAAACATTTGATTATTATTGTTTTCTGTTCTTGATAATATCATTTTTGATCCATTTGCTATACTTCCTTCTACAGTTATTGATAATGCTGGATTTGACATTAATGATATAACTAGTCCATTTATTCCACTATCTCTAATCAACCATTTTTGAGAATCTAATCCTTCATATTTTGATTGTACAATCTCTGCTCCCTCCTGCAAGTTTCCATCTTTTACTGTTAAACTCTTTCCTGTATGTCTTGCTGTTATTTTATAATATCCTTCATCTACATACTCTATATTAAATTTTTGTGCTGATACATTGCCATAATTCCAAATATCCACTTTGGCATTATCGCTTGTACTACTTCCAGCTACTTCTATTACTTTGTTTGAATCTACTCCTACTGCTATCCTATATACTCCATCCTTTACAGTTCTTGCACTAGATGTTAAAGAACTATATTCTTGTACTTCATTACTTTCTGTTTCTGTCTCTTCTTCTATAGTACCTTCCTCATTAATAGCTTCATTATTTGCTGTGTTTGTATCTATCTTTTCATTTTCTGTAACATTTTCTTCAATTACCTCATCTTCTATTTTATTTTCCGTTACTATATTATTATCATCTAATAAATTATCATATACAATGTTACTATCTTCATTTTCTAGATTATTAGATTCAGCATATATATTTATTTTCGTTAAATTTAATACTGTAATCACCATTATTAGAATTACTATTATTCTTTTACTTTTCATATACACCTCTCCTATTATATTATCCGAATACTGTAAAAAATATTATTTTTGTTTAAAAATCCTCTAATATCTTCATTGTAGCATTAATAAATTTTCCTGACAAATTCATATTTATAGCTTCTGTATGACTATTAACCTGTGGTAATTCTAATAGCATTGACTTAGTATTTGGAATAGTTCTTGCCCATTGGATTAAATATCCATTTCCATATGTTCCTATATGTTCTGAAATTCCTAATTCATTTCTATAATATTGTCCTAAATCATTATCTCCAATAGTTTCATTTAACCAACCATGAACATCTATAACTATATTTTGATTACCGGTATTACTTAAAATAAAATCTCTTAAAGACTGTGCTTCATATGCTTGTAGTGGTTCTGTTCCATTATAATTTCTTTGAGAATATGCCCTAGTATATCCTACTGGAAAGCATCTATTCATATCTATTCCTTGGTTTCCTGGTGCCCAACTATATACTGTTGTACGTCCTGGTCCATTATTTGTCCATCCATCATATTGACCATCGGGATTTACTACAGGTAATATGTAAATTGTCCATTCATTTACCAATTCATCACTCATATTGTTTTTTAAATAATTAAAAAACTCATCTGCAATATATGTTAATTCTGTCCCATCTTTATCATATGAATCTTCGAATCCGTGTATTGAGAATGTAGTAAATAAATGTTTACTTCCTTTACCTATTTGGTAATATTTCAAATAATTTCCTGTTTCTCCTTTGTACATTAGACCTGATTTGCCATATAGCCCTTCTTTTATATTTTTATCAGTTACATTAAAAAAATACAGCATTTGATTATTATTATTTTCTGTTTTTGATAATATCATTTTTGATCCATTTTCTATATTTCCTTCTACTGTTATTGATAATAATGGATTTGACTTTAATGATATTACTAGTCCATTTACTTTACTATCTCTTATTATCCATTTTTGTGAATCCAATCCCTCATATGTTGATTGTACAATTTCTGCTCCTTCTGATAGATTTCCATTCTTTACTGTCAAACTCTTTCCTGTATGCATTGCTGTTATCTTATAATATCCATCTTCATATTTTATATTAAATTTTTGTGCTTCTGCATTGCCATAATCCCATATATCTACTTTTGCACCATCATTTGTATTGCTTCCTGCTACTTCTAGCGCTTTATTTGAATCTATTCCTATCGCTAATTTATATACTCCATTTTTTACAGTTTTTTCTGATTCAGTTTCATTAAAAAAGTATAACATTTGATTATTGTTATTTTCTGTTTTTGATAATATCATTTTTGATCCATTTTCTATATTTCCTTCTACTGTTATTGATAATAATGGATTTGACTTTAATGATATTACTAAACCATTTACTTTACTGTCTCTTATTATCCATTTTTGTGAATCTAATCCATCATATGTTGATTGTACAATTTCTGTTCCTTCTGATAGTTCTCCATCCTTTACTGTCAAACTCTTTCCTGTATGTCTTGCTGTTATTTTATAATATCCTTCATCTACATACTCTATATTAAATTTTTGTGCTGGTACATT
>JAHAKD010000007.1 GCA_018371855.1 Clostridium sp. | reverse complement strand
TTTACATATTTCTATGTGTTTTTTTCTCTTGTTACTCGGTCTTTAATTATATTACCATATCACCTTTTTATTGTCAACATATTTTTTCATTTTTTTTAATATTTTTTTAGCATGAATTTATTATATAAAAAGTCATCATTTTTTTCTCTGTTGATTTCAAACATTTTAGACCACAGATATCCCTACAATGTTGTTATATTTCTTGTTTGTAATATGTATATTTCTCCATCCTTTAAACTCCATTCTATATCTTGCGGAGCTTTAAAGAATCTTTCTATATCTAATCCGATTCTGCTTAAAGTTCTTATCTCATTATCTGATAACATTTCTTTTCCAATTTTATTTTCTATTATTAATGTATTTTTATTAATTTTGATTTGTGTTGGAGTTACTTCCCCTTGCACTAATTTTTCTCCCAACCCTAATACACTTTCTATTATAATTATGTCATCACCACTTACCGGGTTCTTAGTAAACATTACTCCAGATATATCCCCATATATCATTTTTTGAACTATAACTGATACTTTTGCATTCTCATTTACTATATTTTTTTCATTTATATATCCTTTTATATTTTCAGATTTATTTGAGTCATAACATTTTTCTATGCTTTTAATAATTTCTTCTTTATTTATATTAAGAAATGTTTCAAATTGCCCAGCATATGAATTTTGTGTTCCATCTTCACATATAGCAGATGATCTAACTGCTACATTACCTAATTTTAATTTATTATACATATTATATATGTCATCTCTATTTTCCTTTGATGTACAAACAAATCCTTTCGGTACATTAAATCCTAATTTTATAAGTTCACCTAAATTAGCTGCTTTACCTCCAACTTCTAGTACATCTTTTTTACTTATTTCATCTAATTTATATATCATATTAATACCTACCTAATATACATTCATCTTTAACTTTTGGTGGAGGTCCGACAAATAGTTCATCTTCTGTCTTTATTATAATTCCATCTTCCTTCACATTAAAAACAATCCCGTCATTATATCCAAACTCAGTTATATGTGATAATTTCTTGTGTTGAATAAAAGGTTCCATTGTTTCTCCATGAGTAATTAAAAATACACATATATTTGTATTTTGAGTTTTTGAATACTCCTTTGACCATTCTACTACATAATTTAATAGTTCTGTTATTTTTCTTCTTAAATCTGTTGGCCCTTCTGCATTTTTATTGTATTGCTTTACTTCTTCCGAACTTGCAAGTTCTTTCCAAAATCCAGAATTCATTCCTCCATATCTTACTTTTAATTTTTCTATATAACTTGGTGCCAAATCATATACATTTGGTTCTGCTAATTTTTCTCTTAATTCTTCTATACTAAATCCATTTGTTTTTTGTCTTGTATATATTTTGGGCTTTAAATAAAAATGAGATTTTGCCTCTTCTTCTGTAATTCCTTCTTGTTTTAGTTCTTCCATTATTTCTGATTTTGTTATTTTTTCTGTTTCAATAGCTCTTCTTCCAAATCTTTTGTCACTTAACCAATAAGTAGGTGAGGCAATAATTAAAAATGTAGTATCTCGTAATTTATTGCCTACCATCCTATCTATCCTTTTTTTGGTCTTCTCTGCTATTTCTCTTTTACCTTCTTCAGTAATGTGTCCTATACTCCAGTCACTTTTATCTCTAGAATCATTATATCTTCCGTGCCTGGTTAATATTATATTTATATCTTTCATTTCATCACCTACAAATTTTCTAAAGAAAAATCCGTAAAATCTGGTGTCATAACTATTGCTTTTAAATTAGTTGGTAAAAACCATACTAAATAATAGAACATTCCAGCTTGTCCAACTGAACGAATAGGCATGTTTTGATTGGATTTTCTTAGCATTTCTCTTATTTCATCATGAATACCAAACCAAAATGGTATTAGTTTTCCGTCTACTGCTCCCATTACATCTTTATACATCGCAAAATTTTTAGTTTGTTCATATGACATCTTCAATAAATCATATTCATCAGCAGACAATTCTTTCTTAGCTTGTTCTAAAATATTGTCTATTTTATTATGCATGTTATCGTGTTTTTCTTGTAATTGTAAATTTTCTTTTCTAAATTCTATAGTATGTGTCAAAATATTATATAAAGGAAGCATTGAACTTCTAAATTTAACTTGATAAATTGCATGACGTAGTTTTTGTCCTATTATTTCGTTATTTTCTATAACTTTCCAAATATTTTCCCAAATACTATTTATTTGCTCTACATTTTTCATCGGATCTTCGTCTATTAATATAGTTACCTTTTCTAACTCTTCTTGTATTTCTTTTATATTTCTTAGTTCTTTTAACGCTGCATTACAATCTAATGCTTGCTCTAAATATTCATCTGCATAATCTGATTGCAATAAATTTTGAATTATCTCTTCTACTTTTGCTTCATACTTTTCTGTTTCATCAGCTTTCACAGCCTTTCTTATTAATAATCTTAAATTATCAACATAAAAACTATGTATTGGACCATCTGCAAACAAATAATTTACTATCCAAAATCTAAAGCAAAATAATTTATTTAATCTTTGATCCATTTTTACCATATATTCTAAATCTTTATTTTTATGAGCATCATATTCCTTTTTTAAATTATCAAGTCCTACTATCAACTCTGCCTTTTGCGAATCACCATATTGTCTAAAACCAACTGGATCCATTGCATATTTTTTTGCAGCTTCTTCATATTTTTCTTTTATTAATGGAAATTTATTTGGATATGTAAAAATCATTCCCTCTATATCATTTGGTAAATATGTTGGCATTTTTAACAAATATTCTGGTATTTTAATATTCATATACTACACCTTCTCCTCCGTCTATTATTACTTTTTGCCCATCTTGTAAGACACTAGTTGCTATATTTGTTCCAACTACTGCTGGTATTCCAAACTCTCTAGACACTATTGCAGCATGACAAAGAGTTCCTCCCAAATCTGTAATTATTCCGCCAGCTCGTCTTATCGCAATTAAATACTGTGGTCTTGTCATAGCTGTTACTATAATATCTCCTTTATTTACCTTTTTTATTTCTTGTTCCATATTTCCACTATGAAACATATTTACCTGTCTCACTGTTCCTATAACTTTTCCTTTGCTTGCTGGATATCCGGTTAATAATCTTTTAGGTTTATATTCATATTCCTTAAAATACTCCATTAATCTTTCTTCTACTTTTTTATATTCATCAGAAGTTTTAACCCAGCTTTTTTTATCATGTGTTATATCTACTCCTGATATTTCTAGTTCTCCTATAATTTGTTTTATCTCCTGATTATTTGTAAGACCGATTTTATCAAAAACAGTAACTAATCTTCCTCTTCTAAATGTATTAAACCCATAATAACTCTTGTTATATCCTGATAATTGATAAGCCCACCAACCTTTAATCTCACATTTTCCAATTTTGATGTCTATATTTTTTTTAGTACCTTCTATTATATCTGGTTTGGGTACCTCACATTTTTCTTCATTAAAATATAAATAAATCTCATCATTTAAAATAAATGGTGCAAATCTTCTTCCTAATTCTTCTTTTATTTTTTGTAACAATTCATCTGTTAAATCTAGCTTTAATTTTTTAATTTCTACTATTGTTCCATGTGATTTATCATTTTTGTCTTCTATTATAAATGGGAATTTAAACCAATCACCTTTTTGTAACCATTCATTTTCATCATATTTAATAATATATTCTTCTTTTGAATCTTCTCTTTTAGTCCTTAAAACAAATTCCTCACCTAAAAAAGATGTTGCTGTTTTTAATCCTAACCCAAATTCTCCAAGCTTTTCTTTTTTACTTGAGTAGCCCAACCTTATAGAATCTTTTGCTTGTGATTTATTCATACCTTTACCTGTGTCTTCTATAATAATATGCTCTTTATTAATTGTAACTTTTATTGTTAAATTCTCATTTTCTAATCTAGCATCTATAGAATTGTCTATTAATTCTGATATTGCTTCCTGTACAGAGTAGCCAGTTTGACTTATCTTACACATTATGCTTCTATGTGGTGTGATATCAATAAACTCTTTTATCATAATTATCCCTCCTATAATAATTATAGGCTTTTTTCTAACCTAATAATTGACATTTTAGGTACCAAAAAAGTCTGTTTTATGTTAAAATATTTCTTAATTGGAGGAATTATGGATAATTTTGATAAATTTACTGAATTAATTAATTATATAGAAACTAATTTAGATGCAGATATTGAACCTAAAAAAATGGCGCAAATCCTATGTGTTAATGAATATACTATGTATCGAATTTTTACATTTTTAACAGGAATGACATTAACAGAATATATTAGAAAAAGACGTTTAAGTATGGCTGCCATCGAGCTTCAAAATTCTGATATAAAAATTATAGATTTAGCTATTAAATATGGGTATGAAAATTCTGAAAGTTTTTCTAGATCTTTTTATAAGTTTCACGGAATTAAACCAAGCAAAGTAAAAAAAGAAGGGAAGTATATAAAAAACTTTCCTCCATATTCATTTGCAAACATAAGAACTAATAAAGAATTACATTATAAAATAGAAGAGCATGCTGAAATTGAATTATATGGTATTCCTAGGAAGTGTTATATTCCAGATATCAAAAAAATTGCACCTGCTTTTTGGAAAGAACTTAGTAAAGATAAAACTTACGATAATATCTTAAATGAGCATACTGCATATGGTGTTATAGAATACGATGAATTTTTTCCAAACTCTATTAATGCAAATTATTATATTGCAAGTAAAGAACATATGCCACATAGTACAAAAATTACTATTCCAAGTTCTACTTGGGCTGTCTTTAAAATAGATGAAATTTCTGGCAACTTTTTTAATAATTTTTCACATAATGCATATCGTAACTGGGTTCCTTATTCCGGTTATAATATTAGAAATATTCCAGAAATTGAAGTTTATAATGGTCCAGGGCATACAGAATGGTGGCTTCCTATAGAAACAAAATAGCGACATATAGTCGCTTTTTTAATATTTTATATATATTGTAGGATCAACTTGTACATTATCTTTTAATATTTCGAAGTGTAAATGACTTTCGTCGGCAACTTCAAAAGTAGCTGTATTTCCTACTGTTCCTATTGTTTGTCCGGTAGTTACCTTTTCTCCTTCTACTACAAACTCAGAAGTTAATAAATTAGAATATACCGTTTTATAACCATCATCATGTGCAATAATAACTGTTAACCCATATCTAGGATCATTTTTAATTGATTCTACTGTACCTTCATAAGCTGCTTTAACAACTGTAGTCTTTGATGCTTTTATATCTATACCCACATGAGTTGTCCACTCGTTTAACGTATTAGAAAACACTAAATTATCTTTTGCAAACTCTTTAATTATTTCTCCTTCAACTGGCTTTTCAAATTTTATTTCTTTCTTTTCTTCTTTCTTTGTTGTCTGCTTTGATGTGGATGTAGTTGTATTCGTCGTTTTTGAAGTTTTATTTGTTTGTTTTTGGTTAGTAGTTGTATTTTGTGAACTTACTAAATTTTCTGTATTTAATGCTATTTTATTTTCTTTTACTTCATTTACTGTCTTATCATTACTAGTACTTGCCTCTTCTATTGAATTACTTTCTTCTAAATAATTCACAGTATCTGCAAGTTGTTTCCCACCACTTTCTGGCTCTTCTTTTCCCAATGAAAATAATGATATTAAGGAAACACCAATTACTATTACCGCAATTACAATTGCAAAAATAACACCTTTGGATACTTTTCTATATTCTCTCATAAAAATTTCCTCCTCATTTTATTTAATTAAAGTATTTCCTTATTTTATGAATTTATACAATTTTTACATATCTTTTATTTCTACTCCAATATAAAAATGATGGATAATATCTTCATAAGTACTGCCACTACTTGCCAAACTATCTGCTCCAGTTTGACTCATTCCAATTCCATGACCATATCCTTTTACAGTAAATTTAATATTATCTCCTTCTATTGATACTTCAAAATTAGCAGACTTCAATCCAAAAATAGTCCTTACCTCGACACCTGATAAATTTTTATTTCCAATTTTTATAGTTTTTACTCTCCCGCTTTCTGTATACTCTAGTATTCCTATACAAGTTGAATCATTAAAATCTATGGTAAAGTCTTGATATTTCTCTAACATCTTATTCTTTAACTCTTCTTTTGAAATCGTTACTTCTGAACTATATTGACTATAATTTTCCTCACCAGATGTTTCCACTACCTGCAAATATGGCATACCACTGCCACCCCAAACATTTATAGGTATTTCCGTTTTTCCTCCACTATTTGAATGGAAGAACGCATTAATAGGTTCATTATTATATGTTATTATTTTTCCCTGTGTAGCATTTACAGCATTAACAATTTTATTCCAATTAGCTTCTCGTTCATTCTCTTCCCATTTTGCCAGTCTATCTTCTTTTGAAATCCAAGCCTGGCAACAAGCGGAATTATCACATATTTGTGCATCTCCATGTTTTGTACTATTATTTATTATTTTATAAAGTGTATAAGTTCTAGCAACTACAGCTTGGGCTTTAAGAGCTTCTTCCTGAAAACTTGCTGGCATTTCTGCAGACACAACACCATATAAATATTCGTCTAATTTTAGCTCTTCTATACTATTATCAGCAGTATGTAGAAGTTTTACTGTTTGATATTGCTTATAATCATAATTATTTTCTATAATACTTTGAGTAACTATATTATTCATAACATTACCATCTGCAGAAGTCTCTTTAATTCGTGAAGTACAAACTATGGGTATAAGAAAAATAATAATTATTATTCCTACAAAATATAATATAAACTTTTTCACTTTTCCTCCTATGATATTAATTCTATTTTCATCTTATTTAATATCTTTTTTTCTATTCTAGAAACTTGCACTTGTGAAATATTTAACATTTTTGCTACTTGTGACTGAGTTTTTCCATTAAAATATCTTAACATAATAATCTGCCTATCTCTGCTATCCATTTTATTTAACAATTCTTTTATGAAAATTCTATTTATCATCGTATCTGTTTCATCTTTTTCTGAAGCTACTTTATCTATTAATGCTAATTTATTATTCTCTGAATCTTCTTCATATATTGAATCTACCTGCTTCATAGAATCAATCGCAAGAACAATATCTTCTTTTTCTACTTTTAATTCTTTTGCAATTTCTTCTACCGTTACATTTTTTCCTTCCTTTATTGCTTTATTTTCTATATCTTTAATTTTTACGCACAATTCTTTAATACTTCTACTAACTTTTATTATTCCATCATCTCTTATAAATTTTTTTATCTCTCCTATAATATAAGTTACAGCATATGTAGATAGTTTTACTTCATATTCTGGATTAAAATTTTTTATTGCTTTTATTAAACCTATATTTCCTATTTGGAATAAATCTTCATTTTCATATCCTCTTCCTTTAAATCTTTTTACAATACTCCATACTAAGCCACTATTATTTTCTACAATTTTACCTAGCTCTTCTTTGTCTGTTTGAGCTTTTAAAATCTCACTAATAGTATTTTCATACATAAAAATTCTCCTCTTGATTTTTCTCTTCATTTGTATTTTTATCGGCTATCCTTTTTTCCATTGTCACCTTTGTTCCCATTCCTATAACCGATTCGACCTTTAGGTTGTCCATAAAATTATCCATTATAGTAAAGCCCATTCCTGACCTTTCTAGCTCTGGTTTTGTTGTATATAATGGTTGTTTTGCAATTTCTATATCTTCTATTCCTTTACCTTGATCTGCAATTTCTATTCTTAATACATTGTCATAGATATATGCATTTATCCTAATTATTCCTTCTTTGTTTTCATATCCGTGGATAATAGAATTTGTTACTGCTTCTGAAACTGCTGTTTTTATATCTGATAATTCTTCTATTGTTGGGTCTAATTGTGCTGCAAAAGCTGCTACTGTAATGCGCGCAAATGCTTCATTATTTGATTTACTTAATATTTCCAATTGCATTTTATTTTTGTATCTTTTATTCATTTTTTCCTCCTAACATACTTTAAATTTCATATCTAAATCATCATATATGTGTATTAGTTTTAATATTCCACACATATCTAATACCTTTTTTACACTTTTCTTAACATTAATTAATGCTACTTCTCCACCGTAACATATTTACTATCTTATACCTTCCTAATAATAAACCTATTCCTGCACTATCCATGAAGCTAACACTATCAAAATTAAATATAACTTTTTTAGGCATATGTCTTTCAATTTCATAATCCATTTTCCTCCTTAACTCTTTTGTAGTATGATGGTCTATTTCTTCTTCCAGCGAAAAGAACAACAGCTTGTCTTTCTCTAAATATTTTATCTGCACCAATATCCCTCCTTTCGAATTATTATAATACCATTGGTAATTTTTTCCAATAGCGATTAATGGGAAGTTTTGTCGATATGCCAAAAACTCATCGACTTTTTTTTGCATATTTCATAAAATAGATTTTTATGTTATAATTTTGTAGATAACTTTTATTTAGAAAGGATTTATATGAAAAGAATTAATAATATTAAAATTTATGAAGATTTAGATAATAACTCTTTGATAAAACATATCTGTAAAAAATATCATATTTTATATGAAGATATTTTAGATTGGCATATTATAAAAAAATCTATTGATGCTCGTAACAAGGATAATATTCATTATTTATATAATATTGCAATCTCTTTTAAATCTGAGAAAAAATATTCTAAATTTGATGATTATAAAAAATTTGAATTGTCTAATATAAATATAAGCAATAATAGTTTAGAAAGACCTATTATTGTTGGCGCAGGACCTGCTGGTCTATTTGCTGCACTAACTTTTATAAAAAATGGTATTAAACCAATTATTATAGAACAGGGCAAAAAAGTTGAAGATAGAAAAAAAGATGTTGATACATTTTTACAAACTGGAAAATTAGATACTAATTCTAATATTCAGTTTGGTGAAGGTGGTGCTGGAACATTCTCTGATGGCAAACTTACTTCCGGAATTAACAATCCTTTATGTAGTATTGTTTTAAAAGATTTTTATAAGTTTGGTGCACCTGAACAAATTTTATATTTGGCAAAACCTCATATTGGAACAGATAATTTAGTAAAAATTATTAGTAATATGAGAAATTATATTATAGAAAATGGTGGAGAATTTTTATTTAATAGTAAAGTTGTTGATTTTAATATAAAAGATAATAAAATCAAATCAGTTACATATGTAACTGAAGGGAAAGCTTATACTCTTGCTACTTCGACTGTTATCCTTGCTATTGGGCATAGTAGCAGAGATACTTTTTATAAAATTTATGATAAAGGACTAAATATAGAAAGTAAAAACTTTTCCGTTGGTGTTAGAGTTGAACATTTACAAAAAGATATTAATTTTGCACAATATGGAGATAAGACAAATTTAAAACTTCCACCAGCAGAATATAAATTGGTATATCATGACAAAGATACTGGTAGGAGTTGTTATTCTTTTTGTATGTGTCCTGGTGGTACTGTCATGGCATCATCAAGTGAAGAAAATACTATTGTAACAAATGGAATGAGTGTTTTTAAACGTGACGGAACAAATGCTAATAGTGCGATTTTAGTTAATGTAACTCCTGCTGATTTTTCTTCTACCAGTCCTTTAGTCGGAATTGATTTTCAAAAAGACTTAGAGGAAAAAGCATTTATTGCAGGTGGAAAAAACTATTATGCTCCTATTCAAAAATTGGGAGATTATTTAAACAGCACATTATCTTGTGAATTTGGAAAAGTAAAACCTACTTACTTACCTGGTACAACATTTTATAATTTAAATAACATATTGCCTAATTTTGTTAATATAACTATGAAAAATGCCTTTTTGCATTTTGATAAACAAATTCATGGATTTGCAAATCCTGATACTCTTTTAACAGGTGTAGAAACTAGAAGTTCTTCACCAGTTAGAATTCTTCGTAATGAAAGCCTTATGTCTAATGTAGACGGAATATATCCTTGTGGCGAAGGTGCTGGATATGCTGGTGGTATCATGTCTGCCGCTGTTGATGGTATAAAATGTGCTTTAGCTACTATTAAAAATAATATATAGCAACAAAATAACCTAGCTATAAGCTAGGTTATTTTTTATTTTTTTAAATTTGCTAATCTTTCTTTTGAAGCATTTAACATTTCTTCATATTTTGCTAGTTTTTCTTTTTCTTCATTTACTTTTGCTTCTGGTGCTTTATTAACAAAGCCTGGGTTAGAAAGCATTTTGTTACATCTTGTAACTTCTGATTCTAATTTTGTTATCTCTGTTTCTAATCTTTTTATTTCTTCTGAAATATCTACTAATTCTTCAAAAGGAATATATAGTTCAACTCCATCCTTTAAAATTGCTATAGCATTTTCTGGAATTCCATTTTTATCTTCTTGAATTTTAATATCTGTTGCAAATCCTAATTTCTTTAAGAATTCTTCAGATTCCTCTATTGCATTTTTATATTCTTCAGTTACAAATATTAATTTTGTCTTTTTACTTGGATGAACATTCATATTAGCTCTTGTATTACGTATATCTACAATTATATCTTTTAATTTTTCTATTATCTCCTCTTCTTTTTCGAATTGTGACATTTCTCTATATTCTGGCCAATTTGACATCATAATATCTACATCATCATAATGAACTAATTTTGAATAAATTTCTGATGTAACAAATGGCATAAATGGATGTAATAATTTTAATGCATTTCTTAATACATAATCTAATACAAAATCAACTTGTACTCTTTCTTCTGAATTTTCACTATATATTCTTGTTTTACAAATCTCTATATACCAATCACAGAATTCATTCCAAATAAAATTATATATTTTATCTAGAGCAATACCTAAATCATAAGCTTCTATTAATTTTGTAATATCTTTTATTAATGTATTTAATTTATTTAAAATCCATTTATCTTCTATTCTTAACATTTCGCCATTGAATTCCTTTTTTTCTGCATTATATACTTTATTATAGAATTCAATTATTTTTTTATCTGGCTCTAATGAATTAGTTATAAATTTAGCAGCATTCCAAATCTTGTTTGCAAAATTTGATGCTTGATCTAATTTTTCTGGCATATATCTAATATCATTTCCCATTGTTGTTCCAGAAAGTACAGAAAATCTTAATGCATCTGCTCCGTATTCGTCTATAACTTCTAATGGATCAACACCATTTCCAAGTGTTTTAGACATTTTTCTACCTTGGCTATCTCTTACAATTCCATGAATTAAAACATCTTTAAATGGATTTTCTTTTGTAAGCTCTAAACTAGATACTATCATTCTTGATACCCAGAAAGTTATAATATCATATGCTGTAACTAATACATTTGTTGGGAAGAATATCTTATAATCTTCACTTTCTGTATTTGGCCAACCTAATGTAGAAAATGGCCATAAAGCAGAGCTAAACCATGTATCTAATGTGTCTTCATCTTGATGAACATTTTTTGATTTACATTTTTCGCATTCTGTTACTTCATTTCTTGATACAGTTATATGTCCACAGTCATCACAATAATAAGCTGGAATTCTGTGTCCCCACCATAATTGTCTAGAAATACACCAATCTTGTATATTATTCATCCAATTAAAATACATTTTCTCGTATTTCTTAGGAACAAATTTTATATCTCCATTTTCAACTGCTTTGATTGCTGGTTTTGCTAATTCATACATTTTAACAAACCATTGATCAGAAATTTTTGGTTCTATTGTTGTTTTACATCTTTCACATTTTCCTACATTATGTGTTAACTCTTCAACCTTTACTAAAGCTCCTAATTTTTCTAGTTTCTCGACTATCTTCTCTCTTGCTTCTAACAAATCCATTCCTTTATATTCTGGAACTAGATCTCCCATTTTGAAATTTTCATCAAAAACTTCAATTATCTCTAGATTATGTCTTAATCCTGCTTGATAGTCATTCATATCGTGTGCTGGTGTTATTTTAACAGCACCTGTACCAAATTCTGTCTCTACAAATCTATCAGCAATAATTGGAATTTCTTTATTCATAATTGGTAATATACATGTTTTACCAACTAAGTCTTTATATCTCTCATCATCTGGATGAACAGCAACTGCTGTATCACCAAGCATAGTTTCTGGTCTTGTTGTTGCTACAATTATATATCTATCTTCATCTTTAACTTTATACCTAATATGCCATAAATGTGTGTTTTCTTCATGATATTCAACTTCTACATCTGAAATTGTAGTATTACAATTTGGACACCAGTTAACCATTCTTTTGCCTTTATAGATTAGACCTTTTTCGTACAATCTAACAAATTGTTCTTTAACTGCTTCTGAAAGACCTTCATCCAATGTAAATCTACGTCTATCCCAATCACAAGAACATCCTAATTTCTTTTGTTGTTCTTGTATTGTTCCACCATATAAATGTGTCCAATCCCAAGTCTCTTTTAAGAATTCTTCTCTACCAATTTGATGTTTTGTTTTTCCTTCTTTTTTTAATTTTTGAACTACTTTCATTTCTGTTGAAATTGAAGCATGATCAGAACCTGGAAGCCATAACGCATTATATCCTTGCATTCTTTTAAAACGAATTAAAATATCTTGTATTGTTCCATCCAAAGCATGCCCCATATGTAGCTTTCCAGTTACATTTGGTGGAGGCATCATTATACAATAAGCTTCTTTGCTTTTATCCATATTTGGTTTAAAGTAACCTTTTTCTTCTGTCTCCTTATAAATCTTTTCTTCAAAGTCTTTTGGATTATACTTATCGTTTAATTTGTGATTATAATTCATAAATATTCCTCCTTATTTATTTTATTACATTATTTATGTAAATTCTTTGAACTTTTAGCTCTGTACCTAAAGTTCAAAAAAAGAGTAAGCCTGCCTTTAAGGGCAAGATTACTCTTACGGTACCACCTTAATATTTTAATAATACTCATTATAGCTTTTAACGGAGCCAAGCCGGATATACTTACTATTAGTTCACTATATCTACCAAAAAAGCTACGTTCATTATATCTTCATATAAAAGGCTCCCAGCTACTAACCTTTATTCTCTAAATACTCCAATATAATTACTCCTCTTTTTTATTGTATTTATTATTCATCTATAAAATTGAATTCATCTTTAAATTTTTCTTTGAACATTTCGAATACTGCATTTAAAGTATCTTCGTCATCTATGCTAACATAAGTTTCCATATCTGGATCATCTTCTACATCTTCTACTTTTAAGATAACAACCTCGTCATTATCTTCTCCTTCTTCTGTTGGTAATAATATTATATATTCTTCTCCTTCATATTCCATTAAATCTAAAAATTCAAATTTTACTTCGTTTCCATTTTCGTCATTTAAAATTATTATGTTGTCTAATTCTTCACCATTATTTGGTGTGTTGATATCTTCACTCATATTATTCTCCTTTCGATATCTTAATATTATTATTTTCAATTTTTCTTATCATATACTATTTTTGTAATTTTTGCAACTATTTTTTCTGTTCTTTTCCAAGATATGTTTCTAAAATATATACAGCTGCTATAGTATCGACAATATTTTTTTTATTTTTCTTATTCACGTCCAAAAAGTTCATTGTTTTATGCGCTTGAACTGTTGTTAGCCTTTCATCTATGACTTCGATAGGCATTTTTCCAAATTTACATTTTAATTTATGGATAAATTTTTCCGTTTTCTCTGCTCGTACAGTCTTTTCTCCTTTTAAATTTAATGGCATTCCTATTACTATTTTTTCTACATTATATTCTGTTACTATTTCTTCAAGTTCTCGTAATAAAATCCTATCACTATTTTGACTATTTATAGTTTTTAGTCCTTGAGCTGTGATACCTAATGGATCTGTTATAGCTACTCCAGTTCTTACATCTCCATAATCAATTCCTAATATCCTCATATTATTTATCATCTAATCCTATATAATTTTTCACCATTTTTTCTAATAACTCGTCACGTTCTATAAGTCTTATTTTGTTTCTTGCATCATTATAACTTGTTATATAAGTTGGGTCTCCAGAAAGAATATATCCAACTATTTGATTTATTGGATTATAACCTTTTTCTACCAAGGCATCGTAAACCTCTTTCAAAATTTCCTTTACCTTAATATTTTGGTCTCTTTCTACCTTAAAACTCATTGTTTTATCAAAATTTGACATGTTACATTCCTCCTTTTAAATATAATTTATATCACTTTCAGATTTATCAGCATTATCAATATATTCTTCTAACTTTTTAGTTAATCCATCCATTGATGTTCCTTTATAATATGATGTTAACACAAAATTTAATCTTGGACTAACATATATTTCTTCTTTATTTTTTACATTTGCTATTGCCTTGTCATCTAAATCTGGGTGTATTTGCATTTCTTCTATTTGTGATTTAATATCTTCCAAGAAGTTAGCAACATCTTCAGATTGAACTCCAGAAAATACTATTACAAATTTTGGTCCCATATATCTTACAAATAGGTAGTCTTTAGATATATTGTTCTCGAAAAATCTGCTTACTTCTGTAATTACTTTATTTCCTAAATGTCTACTTATTTTTTCGTTTATTTCCTCTATATTAGTTATTCTAAACATACAAACTGTTGAGATTGTATATTTATCAACTTCTTTCTTTCCTAACCCATATAAGTATTCAGCAGAATTTAGTCCTGTAAATAAATCTGTTCTTACAGTATTTTCTACTGTATTTTGATATTGAACAGTTTTTAATATTGTAACAATATTATCTCTTATTACTTCTATTATTGCTGTATCTATATTATCAAAAGCATGAATTTCGCTACTTTCGATTAGCCAATATCCAATATAAACATTGTCTATATATAAAGGAAAGAACATTGCTGATTTAGCTCGTCCAAATTCCATTTTTTGATATGGCAATTTTTCTGATTCTTTTTCTACAGTTATATATTTAGGTGTCGCTGTTGCAATGCTATCTTTAAAAATCTCTTCATCGCCTAATTTTGTTAATGTTTGCCAGTGCTTTTCATCTACATTTGATGCTTTTAATTCGTACTCTGCTCCATTGAATACTACTATTGTCGAATATTTTAAAATATTATATTTATTTAATATAATTTCGTTAATTTTTTCTATTTTTTCTTCAACACTAGAATATTCGCCTATTGTATCCATAAAATTTTGTAATACATTTAAGCCATTTATTTTTTCACTAATATTACTAAATTTCGTTATCTTTTTATGAATAGAAATATTGTATGCCATTAATGCTATTATTATGCAAACTAATATAACTATAGTTATTAATATTGCTACTGTCAAAACTTTCTCACCTCTATATTATTCTAAAAATTTTTCTTCATTTGATTTAATGTATCATTCATTTCGTTTGAAAATCTAGTTCTTTCATAATTGTTATTACTTTTAGCACCTCTATTTGAAGCAGGTGTTGGTTCCATTAATGGATATACCATATTTTCTAATGTTCTTAATGCTTGCATAAATTCCTTTGAATATCCATTTAAAGAAATCTTGCAGTTAACTAATCCCTCTAAATATTTTGAATAAGTTGCAATTTCAAATGGAATTGTACAATATTTAGCTGTTTCCCTATTAAATAATTCTCTCATAAATGACATTGATGGGTCATTGTAAAATGATAATCCACCGATAATATTTTTTACAGTAAGAGTTTTAACAGGTAATTCCTTATTAATAACAATTCTTAAGTTCTCTGGTTGATATATATTTTTGCTTTGTAAATCTCTTAAAAAAGCAGTAAGTGGTTGGATAGTTATAATATCCATACTTTGTACTAAGTAAATTTCCTGTGATGCAGCAAAATATCCAAAATCTGTTTCAAAGTCACAATCAATTAATATTAATGAGTGATTTTTTACTAATGTTGATAATATTTCTTCGTATTGTTCCATAGGTACATCATCATCTGGTAGTGCTGTATATACAGTTAAATTTTTATCTACCTTTAATCCTGCTGCAACCCCATTAATTAAATTTGGAATACTCTTCTCTGCAATTTGTCTTAAATCTTCTTCGTTTTCTGTGTAGATATAATAAGCATTTCTATTTCTTGTTGCATCTAATATCGCTACATCTATTCCTTTTTTAGATAAACTAAGTGCAAGATTATTTACTAAGAATGATGTTCCATTCTTACTTGTTCCAACAAATGTTACAATTTTCTTTTCTCTAGTTAATAACGCATCTATTGCATCTGTTGGATATGTTCTTCTTGTGTTTGTTAATTTTGTTTGATTATAATCATTTGATCTCCCAGTAGGTGAATTTAAATCAAAAGGTATATATCCATTACTTTGAGTAGTACTTGAAAAATCCGAACTATTGTCTATTTGTGGATCATTGTCATCATCATCAAAACCTGGTATTGTGTTTGCTTGTGATTCATCATCATCATCAAAACCTGGTACAGTGTTTACTTGTGGTTCATCATCATCATCAAAACCTGGCATCGTATTTACCTGAGGTTCATCATCGTCATCGAAACCTGGCATCGTATTTACTTGTGGTTCATCATCATCATCAAAACCTGGCATCGTATTTACTTGTGGTTCATCATCGTCATCATCGAAACCTGGCATTGTAATTTCTTCTTGTTTCTTTTTAGGAGGTCTACCTCTTCTTTTTGGTTTGCTTTCTTCTGCCTTAACAACCTCTTCTTCTGTTTTTTTCTTAGGAGGTCTACCTCTTCTTTTTGTTTTAACTTCTTCTACTGGCTCTGGAACACTTGAAGTGTCTTCGTCATCTATACCATCTATTATTGGCTCAATTGGTTCTGGTATATTTAAACCTGAAGAAGCTGTAGTTTTGGCTGACATTTTCTTTACTTTATTTGTATTTACTGCTGATGGAATAATAACTGGTCTACCAAGATTTCTTTTGCCATTTGAAGATTCTATAAATCCAATTTTTAACCCGTTATCTTCTATATCTTTAGTTTTAGCTGTTCCAGTTGAACTTCTTTTTTCTCCCATTAATGACATAATTTGTTGATATTTAGGAGATTTTTCTTCCAATATTGCTTTTACATTTAAAGGAAGAAAACTTGCAATTACTTTTAATTGAACATCTGTATATTGTTGTGCTATAGAGTCAAAACTATCTACACATTTTTGTTCATCTCTTCCTATTTTCTTATAATGAGCTAATATACTTTGTATTTCTGATTCGCTAACATCATTTTCATTCTCTGATTGATAAGTAACTTCTTCTGCATCAATTTTATAATATATTTTTGCTTCTTTTTTTGTTCTAGGTACTTTTATTAATTTGCAGATTTCATCTATATTTCTATCTGTTCCAATAAGAGCATTATATATACCAATACTAAATAATTTTACTAATATTTCGTCAGACTTTGTACGTCTATCTGAGCATATTAATATTATTGGAGTATCTGCTCTTGTAGAATTTGTAGCCTCATCACTAATATTATCTAATCTTTCAAAAATAAATTTATCGATTTGTTCATAATTATTATTTGTAAAAGGCTCTAAGTCTTCACTTATTATAATTCTATCATAAGTATTATCTTTCTGTAGTTCTTTTAAGATAGCATTAAAATAATATACATTTTTATATGATATTATTTCTTTATAATCACTTTGATATTTCTTTATAATGGATTTTGATATTTTTTCATTATTTACAGCAAATAATATTTTCATTCGTTAACCCCTCCAACCTTTTACAACTATAGCAAATATAAGTGGTAATAGTTGTGTTATTACTAGTACAGTTATACATCCTATCATAATTCCAAAGCCTCTATCTCTTTCATCAAGCTTACGGATACCTATTACTTGGTAAATTCCTCCTATTGCTATTCCTACAAAGCATACTGGTATGCTATATATTCTTACTGCATTTAATATATATGCTGCAATACCATAGGCATCAGAGCCATATTCTTCTTTGTAATCTTCTAATTTCTTTTCTGAATTTTCTTTTATTTGAACTAATTGCCCTGCTCCTTGTGCTTCTAATTGATTTACAGAATCTGCATATACCATTTGACCACTTAGTACAAAAAGTAAAATTATAAAGCAACAAGATAGTACTTTTTTTATTATTTTATTCATTAGGTTTTTACCCCTTTCTGCTTGATTTTATTATACTCTATTATCATACAATACAATCGTTAAAATATCAATAATTTATAATTATTTTTTTAATTATATTAGAAAAATCTTTGACTTTTCTAATAATAATAGTTGGTTATTAAAACGATATATATGATATTATTTGCTACAAAAAAAGATAGAGCTTAGCCCTATCTTATATTCTATTTATAAATACTATTAAGACAAGTATTCCTATTATTATTCTGTAAACCGCAAATATTTTAAAGTTACCTGTTTGTAAGTATTTTAATAAGAATTTAATTACTACTATTCCTACCAAGAAACTTACTAAAATTCCTACAAAAAATGGTACACTAAAAACAAAATCTTTTATCTTAAATATAGTTGCAGCTAATACTATTGGTGCAGATAACATAAAAGAATATCTTGCTGCTGATTCACGTTCTATTCCCATAGCTCTGGCTGTAGTCATTGTTACTCCAGATCTAGAAACACCTGGTATGAATGCTAGTGATTGTGATAACCCAATTAAAAATGTTTGTTTAAACGTCATATCTTCATATTTTACTTTAGATTTTGCTTTTTTATCTATAACATATAAAATAATACCCATAAAAATTAACGCACAACCAATAATTTCTGGCTTTGTTAATATATCTGCACAATAATGGTCTAATAAAAATCCAATAATTCCACCAGGAATTGTTGCAAATACAATATACCAAAACATTTTTCCTTCAAATGTTTTTTTCTTTTTAACAACTTGTTCATAACCACCTTTTATTAATTTAATCCAATCTTTAAAGAAAAATATTCCAATTGCAAGCAATGTTCCAAAATGCAAAGCAACGTCAAAGTCTCCTATTTCTCCCCAATTGAACAACCATGGTATTATAAACAAATGTGCAGAACTTGATATTGGAAGTAATTCTGTAAGTCCTTGAACCGCTCCTAATATTATTGCTCTAAAAACTGTTATTTCCATCATTTTAAATTTTCTCCTTAGCTATTGTTTTTTATATCTTTTAGTATATTTTCTAATGTTTCCTTAATAAATTCTGCAGATGTTATAGGTGCAACTCTACCTGGTAAAGAAAGCGCCCAAATTAATTTTATCCCTATCTCTTTTGCAGCTTTTCTATCAACTCCCCCTGGATTTGAAGCAATATCTATTATAATACAATCTCTTTTTAAAAGTTTTAATTTTTCTTCATTTAATATAATATGAGGAATTGTGTTTATTATTATATCAAATTCACCTAATTCGTTATCTAATTCATCAAGTAATATTGGTTTATATCCATATGCTTTTATCCATGCACAATTTACAGTTGTTCTTGTTTCGCAATATACTTCTGCGCCAATTCCCTTTAACATATTTGATAAAATTTTGCTAACTCTTCCAAATCCCATTACTAAAATCTTACTTCCATGTAAAGTCTTAGTTGATTCTTCCATAGCAATTTGAATCGCACCTTCCGCAGTAGATATTGTATTTAATACTGTTAATTCCTCTCTTTTTAATAAATCGATAACCTTTGTTTCACTAAATTTTTGATATAATTCCTCTTCTATTCTTCCTGCAATAAAAGTCTTTCCTTTAATGCAATTCGCAACCTCTGATATCTCTATTTTATTTTTGCAAAAAGGTGTATTTATATTTATTCCATCACTTGAAAGCGGAATTGAACTTACAATTATATCAGATTTTGATGTAGCCTCTTCTATACTAGTACATTTTACTATATCATTGTTGCTACAAGCTTGTTCTAGACCATATGTATATACCTCGTACCCATCTGATTTTAACATGTCTGCAAGTTTTACAATCCTTAAGTCCCCACCAATAATAGAAATATTTTTCATAATAAGCCTCCTATAAATTTTCTCTTTCATCTTTTTGTATATCTATGCTTTTTCCTTTGACAGTATTCATATTTTTTAATTCATTTTTACTTATTTTACCAACCAATAGATAAGTATCTTCCAGATGTTTTTTTACTAATATCTCTGGTTTGGTCATGGTTACTTTTTTTCTGACTATTTTATTTATATTTTTTGGAATATATCTTTCTATAGATAAAAAGACTTGGTCTTTAGCTGCTTTCTCTGCAAAAGAACTATCCAAATTTATTGCCCTATCTAAATAATTTATAGCTCTTTCTTTTTCTCCTTTTATAATATATATTTTAGCTAATTGATAGCAACTTTCTGGTTCTGTATCTTCTACTTTTATTCCTTCTATAAAATATTTCTCAGCCTCGTCCAAATCATCATATAGCATCGAGATTAACCCTAAATTATAATAACCTTTATAATTCAATGCATTTATTTTCGCAGCCTTTTCATAACAACTTTTTGCATTTTGAAAATCGTTTAACCTTGTATATGCAATTCCCAAATTATAATAAATTTCGAAACTTTCTTTATCATTATATTTTAAAGCATTCATATACACATTTATAGCTTCTTTAAAATTCTCTTGTTCGCATAATAGGCCACCTAATAATTTTGAGGCATTATAATAATCTGGTTTATTATGTATTAAATTAGTTAACATTTGAATAGCTTCATCTTTTTTTCCTAAATTAACTAATAATTCAGATATTTTATAATAGGAATCATAATCTTTTTTATTGATATCTATTGCTTTAACATATTCGTCTATAGCTTTTCTCATTCCGCCTTCTTTTTCGTAATTTTGTGCAAGTAATCTATGTCCATTATAACTTTCTGGATATTTATTAATTAAATTCATTAATAATTGTTTTGCTTTTTTATTATTGTTAAATATACTACATAATCTTGCAAGAAAAATATATAGCAATTCAGAAAAATTAAGTCCATATTTTTCTATTAAAATTATAGCAAGTGGTAATACTATTGCTAATAAATATGTTATTACCCTAATAAACGTCCCCAAAAATCTTCCAATTAAAATTTCTATTAATCCAATTGCTATTCCTATTGCTTCTAAAATTAATGGAACAACATATGTTGTATCATTTTTTTTGATTATTTTAAAGAAGATTATTATAAAAAGAGAAAAGGATAATATATTAAAAATTATTCTTTCTAACATTTCTTTTTCCCCACAATCTAAAATTATCTTAAAAACTTTTCATTATAATTATTTATACATTTTTCTATGATTTTTTCAGCTTCTTCTCTTCCTAACATTTCTTTTACTTCTGTTCTCTTGTCTTCTAATTGTTTGTATACTTCAAAAAAGTGCATAATTTCTGCTGAATATTGTTCTGGTAAATCTTTGATATCATTACAATTTTTTAAGAATGGATCAGATTTTGGAATTGCAATAATTTTTTCATCCAAATCATCATTATCTGTCATTAACATTACACCTATTGGATAACATTCTACCAATGTTAATGGAACTATCTTTTCTTGACATATTACCAAAACATCTAATGGATCTCCGTCTCCAGCATATGTTCTTGGTATAAATCCATAATTTGCTGGATAATGTGTTGCTGTATATAAAACTCTATCTAATCTTAAAAGCCCAGTAGCTTTATCTAATTCATATTTATTTGTTCCACCTTTTTCTATTTCTACAACTGCTACAAAATCATCTTTTTTAATTCTATCAGCAGATATATCATGCCAAATATTCATATTATTACCTCCTACACTTTATTTATTTTAAGCTATATTTATAAAAAAGTCTACAAATTTTTTACATTTTAATAATTTTATAATATTATTATTTTTTTTGCTAAAAATAATAATATGAAAAAATTTTATAAAAATAAAACTTTATTTTTAATATTGTTAGTCTTTTTTATTTTGATTATTCTATCAATTTTTATCTATTTTTATTTTCAAAAGCAAAAAGATCAAAAATTATATTCTTTTTCTGAAAAATTAGATGAAAAATACCAAACATTATCTCTATATTCTACTAATAATACCACTACAAATTCTACTTCTAGTTCTTCTCATATAATTGGTAAAATTACAATAGAAAAAATAAATTTAAATTATTCTATTCTTTCAACATGCACAGAAGAATTATTAAAACTTTCTCCTTGTCGTCTTTGTGGACCAGAGCCAAATGAAATTGGAAATCTTTGCATTGCAGGTCATAATTACGATAATGGAAAATTTTTTAGTAATATAAGCAAACTATCTATAGGTGATAAAATGAAAATTTATGATTTAAACAACAACTTTTTAGAATATAGAATATATGATAAATTTGAGGTTGAAATTAATAATACTTCTGTACTAAATCAATATACTAATGGTAAAAAAGAGTTAACTTTAATAACATGTAATAATAAAAAGAAAAATAGATTTATTCTAAAAGCAAAAGAAATGGACTAGCGTAACTAGTCCATTTTTTTGCTTTAACAAAATTTTATGCGGTTAATATAATTCAGACCACAAGTTAATTTATATAAAATTAATTAAATTCCTTTATAGTCTCTTACTTTTTTATAAGCATAGATTGCAGCCACTGCACATACACCTACTACTATAAATACTACAGTATTATCAGCTATACCTGTTTTAGGTAAGTTTGAATTTAAAGTTGAAGTATTGTTTACTGGTGTTGTTGGTGTTAATGTTGAAGTTAATGCACTATTGTTAGCTACTGCAGAGTTATCTGTTGCAGTATTGTTATCTGTTGGTGATAATACTATTGTATCTGCTGCATATACACTGTTTGTAATTAACATTAAAATTGCTACGATTGTAACTAATAAAATTCCTTTAATTAAACTGTTTCTTTTCATTTTCTTCCCTACCTTTTCTCTCTTTTGTTAATATTATATTCAATACTAATATTATTTATACTACACTTTAATATAAAATGCAAGTTTTTTTTACATATATTTTTAAATTTTCATAAATTTCCATGTCAAAACTTGGTAAGTCTATATTTTTAATTTTTACACATTAAATCTAAATAAAACTACATCTCCATCTTGCATAATATAATCTTTACCTTCTGATCTTACTAAACCTTTTTCCTTAGCTTCATTTAAAGATCCTAGCCTTATTAGATCATCATATGAAACAACTTCTGCTCTAATAAACCCCCTTTGTATATCTGAATGTATTTTACCAGCTGCTTCTGGAGCTTTTGTTCCTTTTTTTATTGTCCAAGCTCTTACTTCTGGTTCTCCAGCAGTTAAGAATGACATTAATCCTAATAGATCGTAACTTTCTTTTATAACTTTATCTAAACCAGATTCATCCATTTCTAAAGCTTCTAACATTTCTTTTTTATCATTATCGTCTAAACCTGATAATTCTTCCTCTATTTTTACACATAATTTTATTACTTTAGCGTTTTCATTTTCTGCATATTCTCTTACTTTTTTTACATATTCATTATCTTCTGATATTTCATTTTCCGAAACATTTGTAACATACAATATTGGCTTCATTGTAAGTAAGAAACTATCTTTTATAATTTCTTTTTCTTCATCTGAAAGAGCAAGAATTCTTGCTGGTTTACCTTGTTCTAAAGTTTCTTTTACTTTCTCTAATAAATCTATTTCTGCTTGATAAGATTTATCTCCCTTTAATAATTTTTTTGCTCTTTCTAATCTTTTATTTACTGTTTCTAAATCTGCAAAAACGAGTTCTAAATTAATTGTTTCTATATCTCTTATTGGGTCTATTGATCCATCAACATGAACAATGTTAGGATCTTCAAAACATCTTACAACTTCTAATATACTATCTACTTCTCTTATATGTGATAGGAATTTATTTCCCAAACCTTCCCCTTTACTTGCTCCTTTTACAAGACCTGCTATATCCACAAATTCTATTACAGCATGTGTTACTTTTTCTGGGTTGTATATTTTTGCTAAATTATCTAATCTTTCATCTGGTACAGGCACCATTCCTATATTAGGCTCTATTGTACAAAATGGATAATTAGCACATTCTGCTCCAGCTTTTGTTATTGCATTAAACATTGTACTTTTTCCTACATTAGGAAGTCCTACTATTCCAATTTTCATTTTTATCGCTCCTATCTTCATAAATGTATAATAACTTTTCCGTTTTTAATTATCAACCTTATTATGTTCGTCTGTTAATATAACATAATTTATACATAGTTTCAAGATTATTCCGTTTTTAAATTATATTATCTTGCAAAAGTTCAAACAGTAGCTTTCCAATATTTACAATAAAATATTATAGAAACTCAAAAAGAACAGTCCCTATGTAACCTGTTCTTTTTATATTTATTCTATGGAGCTTCCAGCCAGAATCGAACTGGCGACCCCTTCCTTACCATGGAAGTGCTCTACCTACTGAGCTATAGAAGCATTTTTTATAATTAATTAAGCTACTAACAGCTAGCAGCTTAATTAATTAGCTTTATACTTTCTTTTAAATATTATTCTCTTTTAATATATTTTTTATTGCTTTTTTCCTTATTCTTTGAATAGCATTATCTATAGATTTAACTGGTGCATCTAATTTATTTGCTATATCAACATAGCTTTCACCTCTCATAAACCTAGCTAACACTTGTTTTTCGAAATCGCTTAAAGATTTATCTATTACATTTTCTACAGTTTTATAATACTCTTTTTTAGTGATTGTTTCTAATGGATCTTCTACTGTATTATTATTAAAAACATCCATAAGTTCTGTATTATCTTCGTCCTCATATGCTGCAGTATTTAATGATAAATACGAATTAAGTGGCATATGTTTTTGTCTATTTGATGTTTTTATTGCTGTTATTAATTGCCTTTCTATACACATATTGGCAAAAGACTTAAAACTAGTATTTTTATCTTCTGAAAAACTTTTTATAGCTTTATATAATCCAATCATTCCTTCTTGAACAATATCTTCTTTTTCTGCACCTATTATATAATATTTACTAACTTTCATATTAACAAGTTCTTTATATTTTTCCATTAAGTAATTTAGAGCGCTTTTATCCCCTGCTTTTATTTTATCAATTATTTCTTCATCTTGCATAAGTTCGTATTTTGAATCGAATGGATAAAACATATTGCTGTATTTCATAAGTGTATTGTAACCCCCTGCTAATATATCTAAGCCACATTATAAGTCACAAAAACGCACAATGTCAATACTTTTTACTGCTTATTAAGATTTTTTTAATTGCTATATTATTAACTTTGTAATATAATAACACAAAACATAAATTAAGAAAGGAGAGTATGTTAATTAATAACATACAGCAGTATTATGGCATTTGATGGAATAACAACAAAATCAATTTCTTACGAATTACAATATTCTATATTGGGAGGAAAAATAAATAAAATTTTTGAACCAAATAAAAATGAAGTTTTATTAAGCATCTATGCAAATGGTAAAAATTATGCTTTAAACATATGTATAGATTCTAACTTATATAGGATACATTTAACAACTAATGCAAAACCTAATCCTTTAAATGCACCTAACTTTTGCATGTTACTTAGAAAGCATTTAATTGGATATAAAATAAAAGCAATATCTTCTAATGATAATCTAGAAAGAATTATAAAAATTGAATTAGAAGGATATAACGAATTAAATGATTTAACAACTAAATATTTAATGGTTGAATTAATGGGTAAACACAGTAATATAATATTATTAAATGACAAATTCTTTATTATTGATAGTTTAAGGCATTTAGATACTTTATCCAATTCATATAGAGATATTTTACCAGCCCATGAATATACATATCCGGAAAACGTTAAAAACAATTTTTATACTATAAAATCTGCTGAAGAATTTTGTAACTTAGTTTTAACAAATAATGTAACAAATTTAACTAATTTCTTAGTAGGATATTTTACAGGTTTTAGTAAGCCATTTATTAAAAATATAATTATAAAACAAAATATAAGAAATACTGATTTTTCAAAAGATGATATTTTAAAAATGTATGAATATCTTTCTAAAATTCTTAATAACTTAGATAGTAACCATGTTTCTTTAACAAAGTATTCTAACGAAAAAGGAAAATTAGACTATGTTATAGATTTAGAAACTAAAACATCTAATTTGGATATCAATTTTTATATTGATGATTTTTATTATAATAAGGAAGCAAATAACAATTATGTATCTTACAGAAATAATTTATTAAAACTAATCTCTCATATTCTAAAAAAATATTCTTTAAGATTGGAAAGTATTAATAATAAGTTAAAAGAATGTGAAAATAAAGATTTATATAAATTATACGGTGAATTAATAACTGCAAATTTATATAAATTTTCTAAGGATTATAATTCTGATAAAGTGGAATTAGAAAATTACTATGATAATAATACTATTTTAACTATTCCTTTAGATAATACGATATCTATTGCTAATAACGCAAAAAAATATTTTAAAAAATATAATAAATTAAAAAATGCTTTAGAGATTGTTACTCTTCAAAAGAAAGAAACTGAGGAAGAATTGCAATACATAGAAAGTATAATATATGAATTAGAATACGCAAAAAATATTCAAGAAGTTAATGAAATATATAACGAAATTAGTGAAAATCCTATTTTTAAAGATTATATACAATCCAATAATAAGACTAACACTAAAAAAGATGCAAATATATCAACACCTAGGGAGTATCATATAGATGGTTTTACTGTTCTTGTTGGTAAAAATAATAAACAAAATGATTATCTTACAACCAAGTTAGCTTCTCCAAATGATATATGGTTTCACACTAAAGACATTCATGGAAGTCATGTAATATTAAAAAATCCTTCTGAAAATATATCAAATGATACATTAATAAAATGCGCAAAACTTGCAGCTTACTATAGTAAAGGTAGACTTTCTAGTAATGTACCTGTTGATTATTGTTTTGTAAAATATGTAAAAAAGCCTAACGGAAGTAAACCTGGAATGGTTATATATACAAATAATAAAACATTAAATGTAACCCCATATATATCCGACTAATTATATACGGAAATACGCTAAATATATTGACTTAAACATAATTTTAGTGTATAATAGTTTATGTAAAGTGTAATAACAGAAATATATGCAGAATGTCCATTCTGCTATATTACTTTTACTTGAATAAATCAAATAAGGAGGAACTCATATGACAAAAGAAACATTAATATTCGGACACAAAAATCCAGATACAGACTCTATTACATCTGCATTAGTAATGGAAAATTTAGAGAAAAAATTAGGAAATGAAAATGCAAAAGCTGTTAGATTAGGAAATGTTAACAAAGAAACTCAATATGTTTTAAAATATCTTGGTATCGAAGCACCAGAATTAATAAAAGATGTAGAAGATAACCAAGACGTTATTTTGGTTGACCACAATGAAGCTAGTCAAACAGTTGAAAATATATCTAATGCTAAAATATTAAAAGTTGTAGATCATCATACAATGAATTTTGTTGCTCCATATCAATTATATTATAGAGCAGAACCTGTTGGATGTACTGCAACAGTTTTATATAAAATGTATAAAGAAAATGATGTAGAAATAGATAAAACTATGGCTACATTAATGCTTAGCGCAATCGCTTCTGATACATTAATTTTAAAATCACCAACAACTACAGAAGACGATAAAAAAATCGTTAAAAAATTAGAAGAAATTTCTGGACTTGATATTAATGTATATGGTACAGATATGTTAAAAGCAGGTACTGACATTAGCGAGTTTACTCCAGAAGAAATTATAAATATAGATTGTAAATTATTCGAAAAAGGAAATAAAAAATTTAGAATTGCACAAGTAAATACAGCTGACTTAGATTCTATATTTAAGAATCAATCTTATTTCGAACAAGCAATTGCAAAAGACATTGAAAAAGAAAACTTAGATTTATATGTATTTGCAGCAACAGATATAATTAATTCTAATTCTAAGATTATTTCTTTAGGAAACGATGCACCAGTTGTAGAAAAAGCTTTTGGTGTTTCTGTTGATAATAATACAGCAATGCTTGAAAACGTTGTTTCTAGAAAGAAACAAATTTTACCAAATATTTTAAATAATTTAGACTAATTTTGGAATAGTCAATTATTGTTTTTAAAGAAATCCTAGGCTTCTTTAAAAACATAATTTTAATATATAATAAGGGCTACTGAATATAAATTCAGTAGCCCTTGTTTTATACATTGCAAAACTATTTTCGTTTAGATCGGGATTTAAGGAACGTCCCAAAAAAATCCCCAGAAAGATCCAAATCCTTATTTATTACATAGCTTGTCTATATAATTCTATAAAGTCTTCTCTTGATACTTCTCTTGGATTTCCTGGTTTACATGGGTCTTCCATTGCTTTATCGGCAAGCATTCCGAAATCTTCTTCTTTTGCTCCTACATCTTTTATTGTTTGTGTAATTCCAACTGCTTTAGATAATTCTGATATTTTCCATACAAATGTATTTATAACATCTTGGTCATTTAAATGTTCAGCATCTGGTCTTCCAATTCTTACTAATATTTCTCTAAATCTTTGTGCTGTTGCTGGATTTTGTCCATTAAATCTCATTACTGTTGGTAATAAAATTGCATTTGCCATTCCATGTGGAGTATCATAAACAGCTCCTAATTGATGTGCCATAGAATGAACTATTCCAAGACCTACATTTGAAAATCCCATTCCTGCAATATATTGTGCTAATCCCATTTTATCTATTGCATCTTGATTTTTCTCATTTACTGCAGCTGGTAAATTTTCGAATATTAATTCTATTGCTCTCATATGAAACATATCTGACATTGTATTATGAGCTTTTGTTATATATCCTTCAATCGCATGTGTTAATGCATCCATACCTGTTGAAGCTGCTATTGATTTTGGTAATGTAGACATTAGTTCTGTATCTACAATTGCAACTAAAGGTATATCATGTGGATCAACACATACCATTTTTACTTCTCTTTCTTCATCTGTTATTACATAATTTATAGTAACTTCTGCTGCTGTACCATGTGTTGTTGGAAGTGCTATTAATGGCATTCCTTTATTTACAGTGTTTGATGGACCATTTAAAGAAACAATATCTTCTCTATCTGGGTTTGTCATAACTATAGAAATTCCTTTAGCAGTATCTATACTAGAACCTCCACCTACAGCAACAATTACATCTGCTCCAAATTCTCTACAAATTCTTAAACCATCTTTTACATTTGTTACTGTTGGATTAGGTTTTACATCACTAAATACTGTATATTCTATTCCTGCTTCATCTAATTTGTCTGTTACTTTTTTACTTAAACCTATTTCGAATAAAGATTTATCTGTAACAACTAATACTTTCTTATATCCTCTATTTTTTATTTCTTCTGGTAAAACCTCCCTTGCTCCAAATCCGAAATAAGATGTTTCGTTTAATACAAATTTTTCAATACTCATTTTTTTCCTCCTTAGTTTATTTTTTATATAATTAACTCCTACAAACATAGGATATAATTATCTCTTATGTGATCTTATATTCTATATCTTCCATAAAAGGAAACATTTCTGCAATTCTTTTATGTGTTATTACAGTTTGCCTTGGTTGTGGATTTTTAGGATGATCAGATATTAATTTTTGGGTATAACAATTTTCTGCAGTTTTAAATAATAAATATCTATTTCTTACATATGTGTAATACATTTGATATCCGTCATCTAATTCTTTTTCAAATCTCTCGAATGTATACTTTCCATCCATATTAAATTCCTTTCTGCATTTATTTCATCATTTCTTCAAATTGTTCTTCTGTAATTATTTCTACACCTAAGTTTTGTGCTTTTGTTAGTTTACTTCCTGCATCTTCACCAGCTAGCACATAATCTGTTTTCTTAGATACTGAGCCAGAAGTCTTTCCTCCGTGTTTTTCGATTAAATCGCTTGCTTCTTTTCTTGTAAATCTTTCTAATGTTCCTGTTAATACAAAAGTCTTTCCTTCAAATCTATTATCTATATCTTCTGTATCTAAAGCTTCCATATTAACATTTGCTTCCTTTAATCTGTTTATTAAATCTATAGTTTGATCTTGTCTAAAGAACTCATATATACTATTTGCTGAAATCTCACCTATATCATCTGTCATAGCTAAGCTCTCTAAAGATGCGTTAATTAAACTATCCATAGTTTTATATTTTTTTGCTAAAGTTTTAGCTACTTTTGTGCCTATATGTCTTATTCCTAATGCAGCTATTAATCTATATAAATCATTATTTTTACTATTATTTATGGCTTCTATTAAATTTTGAGTAAATTTTTGTCCATTCTTTTTTAATGTTGCAATATCTTCAAATTTTAGGAAATATATATCTGCAATATTGCTAATTAAATTTCTATTTATTAATTGTTCTATTATTTTATCCCCAAGACCGTCAATATTCATACACTCTCTAGAAACAAAATGTATAATATTTCTTACCAGTTTTGCAGGGCATTCAATACCAATACATCTACTTACAGCTTCACCATCTTCTCTTACTACTGGTGCACCACATACTGGACATACTTTAGGCATTTCGAAAACTTGCTCTGTTCCATCTCTTTTTTCCTTTTTTACTTCTAGAATTTCTGGAATAACATCTCCAGCTTTTTGAACTACTATTGTATCTCCCACTCTTATATCTTTTTCTTTTATAAAATCTTCATTATGCAATGTTGTTTTTGATATTGTAGAACCTGCGACTTTTACTGGTTCTAATATTGCCATTGGAGTTATCGCACCTGTTCTTCCAACTTGGCAAATAATATCTTTTAGTTTAGTTTCTTTTTTCTCTGGTGGATATTTATATGCTATTGCCCATCTTGGAACTTTAGATGTTGTCCCCATTTTCTCTCTTAATTTTAAATCATCAACTTTTATAACTGCTCCATCTATTCCAAATGTTAATTCTTCTCTTTCTTCTCCAATTTTATTTATTGCATCTATTGCTTCTGGAATATTATTACATGGATTTAAAACCGGGTTTACATTGAAACCTAGTTTTTTTAGGTAATTTAATTCTTCAAAATGAGAATTAAATTCTTTCCCTTCTATTTTTTGTACATTAAATATATAAATATCTAATGGTCTTTTTTTCGTTATTTTTGTATCTAATTGTCTTAATGAACCTGCAGCTGCATTCCTTGCATTTGCAAAAGTTTTTTCTTCATTAAGTTCTCTTTCTTCATTCATCTTCTCGAATTCTTTTTTACCAATAAATACTTCTCCTCTAACTATAATATTTATTGGCTCTGGAAGCTCTTTTGGAATATTTTTTATAGTTTTTAAATTTTCTGTAACATCTTCCCCTACTAAACCATTTCCTCTTGTTGCTCCTCTTACAAATTTTCCGTTTTTATACTCTAATGCTGCGGACAATCCATCTATTTTGGTTTCTACGACAAATTTAACATCATCTTCTTTATAACCATTCTCTTTAGCTGCTTTATATACTCTTTCTTTAAATTCATCTAATTCCTCAAAAGAAAATATATCCTGCAAACTTTGTAATGGAACTTCATGTTCTACTTTTTCAAATCCTTCTTTTACATGACCACCAACTTTTTGGGTTAAAGAATCCTTTGTAACTAAATCCGGAAATTCTTTCTCTAGGGCTTTTAATCTATTCATTGTCATATCATATTCATAATCAGATACTTCTGGTTTATCTTCATCATAATATTTATTTGCCCATATTTCTAATTGTTTTCTTAATTTTAATATTTCCTCTTTAGCTTTATTTTTTTCCATCTGTTTTTACCTCTTCTTTAAATAAGTCTTTTCCTTTTGCTATATAATCTATACCTGATAGTACAGCTGCAACAACAGATACACTCATTAATATTGTTGTAATAAAGTTATACCACCATGCAAATCCTGTTAGCCCACCAATAAAGCATTGTGCAAATCCATTTTGATCTACAAAAGCTAATATTAACGCAAGCATTTGTGTTACAGTTTTTAATTTTCCCCATACAGAAGCTGCAATTACTTTTCCACCTTTTTCTACAGCAACCAATCTATATCCTGAAACAATAAATTCTCTAAATAATACTATTATAGGAATAATTGCAGGTAATCTATTATCTTCTACTAATATAAGCATTGCTGCTAAAACTAATATTTTATCTGCGATTGGATCTAAAAATTTTCCAAATGTGGTTATTTGATTCTTACTTCTTGCTATATAGCCATCTAATTTATCTGTTATTGAGGCTAAGATAAAAATAAAATCTATTACAATCCATTTTATATCAAAATTAAAAAATGGTATTATTGCCATTATTGGTACTAAAATTATTCTAAATATTGTTAATTTGTTTGGTAAATTCATTTGTACTCCCTCCGTTTTTGATATACATTATTATATACAATCTATCTTTATTTTTAAAGTATATTTTTACAATTTATACAATTTATTTATCTAATCGACTTTGTTTTTTCGACAATTTCTACTATATCGGTTATATATTCACTAATTATTGGTATATTTAATTTAATTATTTTTTGTAAAATCAATATAATTATTGCAGTTACTAATGTTACACCTATACCTATTCCTATCCCCTTCCATAATCCAGAAAATAAGTTTCTAAAGATCATTTCTTTTTTATTTCCCATTACCTCAATTAAATCTATAAATTTATTTTTATTTAGATTATAACTTAATTTATCTATTTTCTCTATCAATATTTTAATATCTTTTTCTAACATAAAAACACACACCCAATATTATGGTGTGTGTTTTTTGGAATTCTTATTCAATTTCATTTACTGCTCTCATATCTATTGAATTTGTATCATCAGTTATTGTATTTTCATCTGATGTTCCATCAGCCTCTTTTGCTTCTTGTTCCTTTTGTTCTGTTACTAGTTCTTCTAATCTATCAATTAGTGATTGTAAGCTTGACATATCACTACCTATCATATCCCAATCATTATTTTGCGTTGAGTTTTCTACATTTTTATTTGCCTTTATTATTTCTTCTATTATCGAATTAATATCATCTGTATTTGAAACCTCTATATTTATTGCAGATTGAGAACCAAGATTTCTTAACGCTTCTGTCAAATTATTTCCTATTGCCACTTTATTACCTACTGCAACTATTACTTTTTTAAGCACTGGAACCTCAGATTCATTTAACATTACTTGATATATTGGCTCTACATATAAAATTGTATTATCTATTGGAACCATTATCATATTTCTTATTAATCTTGTTCCTGTAACATTTAAATTTTGTAATGTTGATGATATTTCTTCATCTTGTTCTATCTGAGTATCTAATTGCATTGGTCCAATTATATTGCTATCTACAGAATATTTATATAGTGTTAATTTACTATTTCCATTATCATCATATGTTCCTACTAGATAAGAAATTAAGCTTTGTCTTTCATCTAATGTATATGGTAAGACTAATCCTAATTGTGATTCTTCACTATCAACTGTTTTTACCATTGTATAATATGGGTCTATAGGTGTTCCTGTAGTTCTTAATGTTTGACCTGCTGTATGTGTTGCTCTATCCCATACGTCACTGCTTCTATATAAAACATCTGCTTTAACATTATGATATCTTTCTAACATATCTGCTTGTATGTTATATAAAAGTTCTGGATAAACAAAGTGTTCTGCTATATCTTGTGGTATTTCTTCCTTTGTTTTAAATAGAGCTGGATAAATTTCTTTATATGCCATTATTATTGGGTCTGTTGTATCTGTAATATAAAAATCGACAGTTCCATTATAGCTATCAACTACAACTTTTACAGAATTTCTAATATAGTTTAGTCTTTCTCTTGTTCCATTTCTTTCTATAACAGACATTTGTGAATATGGATAATTAGAAGCTGTTGTATAACCATCTATTACCCACACGATTCTTCCGTCTGATGTAATTACTTGATATGGATTTTCATCATAAATTACATATGGAAATACCTTTTCAACTCTTTCTAATATATTTCTATTTAATAATATTTTACTTTCATTTGTTATACTTGAAGAAAATGTTATATTTAAGTTCTTTTCTCTTATTCCTAATACTAATCTATCTAAAAAGTTTGTTGTAATACCTGCGCTTCCATCATAAATATTTTGTGCAGTCTCTGTATCAGATTTTGGATAATCAAATTCTGACTTATCCTTTGAGTTTGTAACTATTGGTGTATTTTCATCAAGACCAAAATAAATTCTAGGTTGTGTTACATTTATTTTATTGTCACTTCCATCAAATGATTTTTGAATATATTCCATATTTCCAGTCTCGTCAGTTTCTGTCGCTGATGTAACTACTGTTCCATACCCATGAGTATATTCATATGTTTTGTTATTATAACTTGTATTGTTTTTACTTTCTATTTGTCTTGGTGATAAATAAACTAATTCTTCGTTTCCATTAATATCATATTTGCCTATTTGTGAATTGCTATAGCTGTAATAATTAGAACTTGTTTGATTATCATTTAAAGTATCTAATGTTATATCTTGACTAACTATTGCTGTATTATTTATTGTTTCTGAATTATCATTTACTACGTCTAAATCATTATATTCTGAACTATCTAATTCATTCTCTTGAACATTTATATTATATGCAGTTCTTGTATTTTTAATATTTGCTTCTATATATTGCTTTTCTCTATCTAATTCATTAGGTTTAACAAAAGCAAATTGGAATACTGTCATTACTATGAATAATGCTAATAAATAACCTGGTATAGTTACAAGTGAAATTACTACTTTTTTAGTTTTCTTTTCTTTAAAGAATTTAATTGCTTTAAAGACTGCAACTACCATTAGTATAGCAAATATTACATATCCCCATAGTTTAATTGTAACACTTGTTAGTCCTGCACCATATATTCTTGTTGAATCATTGTCTTGTAATGTTACACTTTGGTCTATTCCTAAATCTTGAGTTTTAAAAATAATATAAACACCTAAAAATACAACAACTATTTTTATATATTTAAAAATTTTATTTACCAAATTACTTTGTTTTAATGTATTTCTATCTATTCCATCAAAACATACATTAAATGTAACTATATAATATATTACTGAATATACTAATACGCAAATTGTTATACTAATTAAAAGCATAAGTATCATTTCTATAAATGGTTTTTGAAAAATAAAATATCCAATGTCCAAATTAAATATAGGATCACCTATACCAAATTGAGTACTATTTACAAATAACATTGCATTTTCTGTAAATACATTCATTATGATAGCACTGCCTATAATTGAAACAACCAATGCTAATGATTTATTTAAAAGTTTTGGAACTGGCCTTTTTTCTGCATCGAAAAATGGTTTTAATTCTTTTTTTATTCCTTTATTAGTTAAATATATTATTATAAATAATATTACAAAACTTATTCCAAAAGCTACTGATTTATAGGTAAGATTTTGCCAAAAAACAGAAGTATAATTTTCTCCTATTTCTAGCAATTCTAAATATTGCCCTCTTAATGCAATATATCCTATTATTGCTACTATAACTAAAAATAATAGTACTAATAACATTCTAGTTTTTGTTTTCTTTTCTGGCTTTACTTGTGTTTTAGCTTCTACTTTTTCTTCCATCTTTTTTACCTCCATTATATAATTGCATTCACAAAATCTTCTGCATTAAATTTTTCCATATCATCTATTTGTTCTCCGACACCAATAAATTTAACTGGTATCTTATTTTCTGCAACTATTCCTATTACAACTCCACCCTTTGCAGTTCCATCTAATTTTGTTAATACTAAACCGGTTATATCTACAGTCTCTTTAAAAGCTTTTACTTGCATTATAGCATTTTGTCCTGTTGTACCATCTAGTACTAATAATGTTTCCTTTGTTGCATCGGGTAGTTCTTTATTTATAATCTTATTAATCTTTCCTAATTCATCCATTAGATATTTTTTATTGTGAAGTCTTCCTGCTGTATCACAAATTAATACATCAGCATTTTTGTCTTTTGCAATTTTTATGGCATCAAATACTACAGAAGCTGGATCTGAACCTTCGTCTTTTTTTACCATTTCGCATCCAACTCGGTTAGCCCAAATCTCTAGTTGCTCTACTGCTGCTGCTCTAAATGTATCTGCAGCTGCAATTACTACCTTCTTACCTTCTTTTACAAGTTTATTGGCAATTTTTCCTATTGAAGTTGTCTTTCCTACACCATTTACTCCTACAACTAATATTATTGCTGGAGTAGTTTCTAATTTTAAATCATTATTTCCCACATCTAGAAGTTTTAGCATTTCCTCTCGTAATACTCTTTTTACATCTTCTTCATCTTCTATTTTTTCTTTTTTTATTCTATCTCTTAAGTTTGAAATTATTTCTAACGATGTATCCATTCCAACATCTGACATAATTAGTGCTTCTTCTAATTCTTCTAAAAGCTCCTCGTCTACTTTTCTAAAGTGACTAAATACATTATTTATCTTTTCATCAAATGAATTTTTTGTTTTACTTAAACCTTCTTTTAATTTACTAAAAAATCCCATATTTTCTTCCTTCTTCTTTATTTTTGTAGTCCATAGTATTTTACCATAATACTTTTGAAATTTCTATAAAATAACTAAAAAACTATTGCTTTTGTTATTTTTTAAGTATAAAATTATAGCTGTGTTTAAAATTAAGTCTTTTATTTTTGGTTATAAACATATTTATGCCGTTGTAGCTTAGTTGGTAGAGCAGCGGATTCGTAACCCGAAGGTCGGCAGTTCGATTCTGCCCAATGGCACCAGTGACGTTTTTGTTCGAACCATTCGAACTTTAATATAGTAATCAATCAGAAATGATTGATTTTTTTATTTGCGAAAAAATTATTTTAGTAAGTTGTATTAGCAATATAGATAATTGTATAGAAAAATTTATTGCCTTGCAAATGTATAAAGTTTTAATAGTATTTTAAAAGGATTTCAAAATACTATAATAGGAAATAAACACTCTAACAAGTCCCAAAATATTATAGTTTGAAATTTTATGTAAATTATGTTATAATTATACTAATGAATGTATTTCATTAGTAACTTTATTAATCTTGATTCGCGTTATTACGCAGGAGGAAACATTATGGCAAAATTTGAAAGTGAAGGTTACTGTCCGTGTCAGTGGGTTGACCTTAGTAGTGACAATCGTTTGGTTGGTCTGTGGAGTTTGATTGGTTCTAGTGTAGTGTATGAAAAGGAAGATGAAGTAAAATGCTCTCCCGACACTCAGACTTGTGACAAGGCTTTCAGTACCGATCCTATCGCTTACGATGTGCTTTCTGCCATCGTTAAGAAGAATGTGCATGCTGATAAAATCCTTGTACATCAGCCTCACAATGGTGCTTGCAACACACAACGCACCTCTGACATTCAGAAGATCCTGACTGAAGTAAGCAATCCTCAGTTGATTGCACATGCTGGAAGCAACTTCATTGTTGTTATCAGTGATGCTTCCTATGGCCTTGATGTTTGGATCTGGAACCTCGCAAGTTGCTGGTAAAAAAACAAATTGTTTGCTGCACTCAAAATGAGTGCAGTTTTTTATTTATTAAAAATAATATCTTATTTAAATTATGATGTTATTATGCTACAATAAATTTACAATTTATTATTAAGGGAGAACTAATATGGAATACTTAGATATCTATGATGAAAACGGAAATTATATTGGAAAAGAAACAAGAGAAAATGTACATAAAAACGCTCTATGGCACAAAACAGTTCATTGCTGGCTATATGATAAAGAAGGTAATGTTTATTTCCAAATAAGAGCAGATGTTAATAAATTATATACGACTGCATCTGGACATATTAAAGCCGGAGAAACTGTTAAACAAGGATTTGCACGAGAAATTAAAGAAGAAATTGGAATTAATGTAAATTATGAAAAAGCGGAGCTTGTAAATATATATACTTTTACTATGGACAAACAAAAAAGTGATGGTTCTATGTTTCGAGATAGAGCATTTTCCAATGTTTATGTTTGTGAATATAATGGTAATGGAAAAGATTTTAATTTTGATACTAGTGAAGTAACCGGACTTGTAAAAGTAAATGCACAAGATACATTAGACCTAATAAATGGTACTAAACAATCTATATCTTCTATAGTCTATAAAAATATTAATAATACTGTTGAAAAGCATGATATATCAGATATTTCCATCGATAATTTTTTAGTAAATAAAGGAGAAACCGCAATAGAAAAATATGGTGATATTTTAACTAAAGTTATTGATTTAACTAAATAATTTTTATATAGAAAAAGAGAACATAAATTGTTCTCTTTACTTATTTTATTCAGTTGTAGTTTCTCCATTTCCTGGCTTTGTTTCAGAACCACTTCCTGTTTCACCATCAGAACCTGAGCCACTTTCATTTCCACTACCTGAACCTGATTCTGACCCATTACCAGAGCCTGATTCTGACCCATTTTCTGAACCACTATTAGAACCTGAGCCATTTCCTGAATTTGATTCACTTCCACTATTTCCTGTTTCTCCATTGTTATCAGAAGGATTTGAAGGAGTCTTACCTGTATTAGTGTTTCCACCTGAAGTATTAGTATTCGAACTATTTTTATTAGAATTTGTGGTTGTACTCTTCGTATTAGTATTTTTTTTAGTAGTATTCTTACTACTTGAGCTATTGTTTTTTGTATTTGTCGTAGTACGTATTTTCTTTCCACTTTCTTTTTCAAATTTTTCTTTATTAGCTTCTATTTGCTCTTCTGTTAGACCAAATAAAGAACTTACTAATGCATTTGTTTCTTCTTCATCATTTACATAGAAAGATAGCACTCCAATATAATCAGCCACTCCTGGAAGCATCTCTGACTGTATATTCTCTGGATTAAATTCAGTTGCAGAAGGAATATATTTTATTATATCTTCCATTTTTAAATTAGTTTCTATATTTTCAAAAACAACTTGCATTATATCATCTATTTTAAAAATATTATTTCCTGATAAAATTTGTGTTGCTGCTGCTTTTAAAAATTCTCTTTGAGTTCTCATTCTACCTATATCTTGTGTACCATATTCTGAAGGATATGTTGTTCCGTCATTATTATGTCTAAAACGAACTAATTGCTCCGCTTTATCACCATCTAATAGTTGATATCCTTTTTTTAAATTTATATGCAATTTTTGCCCCCAATCATCATAATTCATATTCATAGGAACATCAAAATACACACCACCAATTTCATCTACTACATCTCTTAATGCATTATTACTAATTACAACATAATTTCTAACATCTATTCCCGTTAAATTTCTAACAGCCTCTAGAGTTTTTTCCGGTGAAGTTTGATATAATGCATTTATTTTATCATATGAATCTGCACTAGTTGTACTATTCCCTACAAATGTATCTCTTGGTATTGAAAGAATAGATACTTTTTGTTCATTTGGATAATATGCACAAAGCATGATAGTATCTGTTAATTTAGCTTCTATATCTTCACTTATGCCCATTACTAAACAATAAAATGGATCTAAATTTTGAATATCTTTTTCATCTTGACCTATACTTGTCATTAACATACCTTTTAATGATAGTCCATTTTTTGCAATTTTAACACCTAAAACTCCTGTTGCAGTCAATAGTATTATTGTTATTATAGCTATTATTATATAAATTTGTTTTCTTTGTGTTGTAATATTCTTTTTCTTTTGACGTTGTGCATGTTTCATTTTTTATCTCCTCTATTCTTTTAGTAATTCTATTGCTTTATTTAATTGAGTATCTTGATCTTGTGGTACTGTTATTACATTTTTATACTCGTCAGATAATTCAACATTTTCATCTGGTTCTATACCTACTTTGTTTATTTTGCTTCTATTTGGAGTATAATATTCATTTGTTGTAAGTTTTAAGCCTGTTCCATCCTTCATTGTTAATAACTCTTGTATTACTCCTTTTCCAAATGTAGTGGTTCCTACAATCTTTGCCACATTGTTATCTTTTAATGCTCCTGCTAATATTTCTGAAGCGCTTGCTGTATTCTCGTTTGTTAAAACTATTATAGGAACATCAATCGCTTTATCACTTTCTGCATATGTAATATCTTCATTTCCATCTTTATCTTTTGTTATTAACAACGTGCTTCCTTTATCTGTAAACAAATCTGCAATGGCTGTTGCTTCGTCTACAATTCCTCCACCATTATTTCTTAAATCTATAATTAATGATTCTATATTTTGATTTTTTAGTTCTTGTAATTTCGTAGTAAACTCTTTACTACATCCTTGGTCAAAACTAGAAATCTTTATATATCCTATATTATTGTCATAAACAATAGATTCTATAGGATTAACTCGTACATTCTTTCTTTCCACCTCAAAATCTAACGTTTCTTCTCCTCTTAATACTTGAATTTTTACAGTTGTTCCTTCTTGACCTTTCATTTTATTAGTTGCTTCTGTAATTTGCTCCCCTGTATAAGGTACTCCATCTACTTGAATTATATAGTCCCCCGCTAAAATACCTGCTGTTTCTGCTGGTGATCCTTTAATTGGAGCTAATACTCTTATTGCATTCTTCTCTGTATCTTGAACTATATATACGCCAATTCCTACAAATTGTCCTTCTATATTGTCAGTCTTATATTCTTCTAATTCTTCCTTTGTAAAATATTGAGAATATTCATCATCTAATCCATCTACATATCCTTTCATTGTTTCATCAAAAATTTTATTTTCATCTATTTCCCCTAAATAATCTTTATTAACTATTTGTTCTATACTTGCTAGCTTAGTAGATATTCTATCTAATAAAGAGCTAGATTCATTATTATTCATTACAATCATCGTAACCATTGAAGCTACTACAGCTGTTACTAATACTGTTAATATTATACTTTTTATAAAAATGCTTTTTGAAAAATTATTTTCTTCCATATCGCCCTCCTAAAAATTCTTTATTATTATACTACAAATACATATATATAGTATACATTTTTAAGATTTTTTTAAGAAATATTTTTGCACACAAAAAGAGGCTATTTCTAGCCCCTTTTATACCTCTATTTATTGTAATTGTTTTGCAACTTCTTCTGCAAAGTTTTCTTCTTTCTTTTCAATTCCTTCGCCTTTTTCAAATCTTGCAAATCTAATAACTTCTGCATTATTTTCTTTTAATATATCAGAAATTTTCTTATCTGGATTCTTTACAAATTCTTGGTCTACTAAACATATATCTGCATAGAATTTCTTTAATCTTCCTTGTACCATTTTTTCAGCTATAGCTTCTGGTTTTCCTTCATTCATAGCTTGTACTTTTAAGATTTCCATTTCTTTTTGTACTCTTTCTTCTGGTACATCAGCATCTTTAACAAATTCTGGTCTTGCTGCTGCAATTTGCATACATATATCTTTTGCAAGCTCAGTTGTTCCATTTGTTAGTTCTACTAAAACTGCTATTTTTCCGTCACCATGAATATATCTTTCTACTATACCTGTTGTTTCAAATCTTTCAAATCTACGAATATTCATGTTTTCTCCAATTGTTGCTATTTTATTTGTTAAAACTTCTTGAACTGTTTTTCCTGCTTCTGAAATTGATTCTTGTGCTAATAATTCTTCTACATTTGCTGGATTTTTTTCTACTACTTGTTTTGCTACATTCATAACAAAATCTCTAAATTCTTGGTTCTTAGCAACAAAGTCTGTTTCTGCATTAACTTCTACTATAGCTCCAACTTTTCCATCTTCTGAAACATAGCATTCTACTAAACCTTCTGCTGCAACTCTTCCAGATTTTTTTGCAGCTTTTGCAATACCTCTTTCACGTAATAATTCTATTGCTTTTTCCATATCGCCATCTGTTTCTGTTAAAACTTTTTTGCAGTCCATCATTCCTGCACCTGTTTTTTCTCTTAACTCTTTAACTTGAGCAGCTGTAATCATTTTTATTCCTCCTTTTATTTATAGAACTAATCATTCTATTTTTTACTATTATCTAAAAAAAGTGAGAATGTAAAACATCAATTTCTAGATTTAATTAATATTTTATATCTTCTCACCTTTCATTTATTATTCTTCTACTGTTTCCTCAGCAACTTCTTCCATACTTTTTTCTGTATTTTCAGCTACTTGTTCTTCTGAAGCTGATGTTTCGAAAGTTTCTCCTTGATTTCCTTCTATAACTGCATTTGCAACTACGTCTGCTATTAATTTAACAGCTCTTATTGCATCATCATTTCCAGGGATTGCATAATCTACATCTTCTGGATTGCAGTTAGTATCTACTAAACCTACAACTGGTATATTTAATTTTTTAGCTTCTAATATAGCTGTTCTTTCTTTTTTAGGATCTACTACGAATAAAACTCCTGGAAGTTTTTCCATTTCTTTTATTCCACCTAAGTTCTTTTCTAATTTTTCCATTTCTTTTTTAAGAACGATTACTTCTTTTTTAGGTAGAACTTCGAAAGTTCCATCTTCTTGCATTTTTTCCAATTCTTTTAATCTTTCTACTCTTGTTCTGATAGTTTTGAAGTTTGTTAACATTCCTCCTAACCATCTTTGATCTACGTAATACATTCCACATCTTTCTGCAGCTTCTTTTACGCATTCTTGGGCTTGTTTTTTAGTTCCTACGAAAAGAATTGTTTTTCCTTCTTCAGCTTGTTCTTTAACAAAGCTATATGCTTCGTCTAATTTTTTAGATGTTTTTTGTAAATCGATAATATGGATACCATTTCTAGCTTGGAAAATATATTCAGCCATTCTTGGATCCCATCTTCTTGTTTGATGTCCGAAATGAACACCTGCTTCTAGTAATTGTTTCATTGCAACTACTGCCATTTTAAATTCCTCCTCTTAGTTTTAATCTTCCATAAAGTGTCATCATTTTTGGAAACTTTACTGTTATGTAAAGCACTCTCCTTAAATTAGCTTTATGTGTTTTTTCAACGAGTATTATTATAACACAACAAATATGCTCTTTGCAAGTATTTTCTAGTTTTTCATATATTTTCTTATATTTTTTCTACTGTTTGACCTTCTTTTGAATCTTTAACAATATATCCTTTTTCTTTTATTATCTCTCTTATTTTATCTGACTCAGCCCAAGCTTTGTTCTTTCTTGCTTCTGCTCTTTTCGTTAATAATTCTTTTATCTCATCTGGTATTTCTTCTTTTTTGTATTCATCAATTTTAATACCTAAAACTTTATCAAATTTCTTTAATAATTCTGCTAATTTTTTAGATTTTTCTGTTCTTTTTGCTACTTCCCATACAACACTCATTGCTACCGGCATATTAAGATCATCATTTATTGCTTCATTAAAATCCTTTTCATATTTTGATATAAACTCTTCTGCTACATCTTCTGTTCCATTTACATGTTTTTGATATGCTTCTCTTAGTCTTTCTAATGCTATTTTGGCAGAATCCATTCCTTCCCAAGTAAAATTTAATTTTTTTCTATACTGTATTGAATAGCAAAATAGTTTATATACTAATGGATCATATCCTCTGTCGACTATATCTTGTAATAAATAAACATTTTCCAAGCTCTTTGACATTTTTCCACCATTTATTAGTAAAAACTCACCATGCATCCAGTAATTAGCTGGTATCTTTCCACACATTCCTTTACTTTGTGCTATTTCGTTTTCATGATGTGTTGGAATTAAATCAATACCACCTGTATGAATATCAAATACTTCTCCTAAATATTTCTGACTCATAACAGAACATTCTATATGCCAACCGGGGTAGCTTGGCCCCCAAGGGCTATCCCATTTCATAAGGTGATTTTCTGGTGCTTTAATCCAAACAGCAAAATCATGTGGGTTTCTTTTTTCTGTATCAACTTCTACTCTTGCACCTGCTTTTTGATTTTCCACATCTAAATTTGATAAAACTGGATATTTATCTAATTTAGAAATATCAAAATATATAGCTGTTGAAGTTTCATATGCATATCCTTTTTTTACTAATTCTTCTACTACTTTTAACATATCTTGAATATTATCTGTTGCTTTGCAAATAATTTCTGGAATCTCAACATTTAATCTCTCTAAATCTCTAAAAAATAATTTTGTATAATAATTCGCTATTTCTAATGGTGTTTTTCCTTCTTGTTTTGCCGACTTTATCATCTTGTCTTCACCTTCATCACCATCAGAAACTAAATGTCCAACATCTGTTATATTCATAGCTTGTTTTACTTTATAACCATTATATTCTAATGTTCTTCTTAAATTATCTTGAAATATATTTGTTCTCATATTACCAATTGTTGCATCTTTATACACTGTTGGACCACAAGAATATATTTTTACCTCTTGTTCATCTATCGGTTTAAATTTATCCTTTGAGTGTGTTAATGTATTATAAAAATATATATCCATAGTAGCCTCCTTCATTATTTATATTATTAAGAAAACATCTTAAAAGTATCTCTTTTAGGATGTTTTCTTCTGTTTTATCATACACTATTCTGTTGTCGTAGCTGGTGGTTCTGTTCCTCCGCCTGATATAGAATTATCAGTTCCTCCTGATGAACCTCCGCCTGACTCTGGTGGATTAGTTTCTCCTCCTGAAGTTTCATTGTCTGATGATGGTGGTGTAGTAACAGTATTATCAACTGTATTTGTTGGTGGTTTTGGTTCCTCTACAGGCTTTGTATGAATAGTACATTGTTGTGTTGGAGCATTTCCATAGTAACCACTGTAATCAGATTTCCATTTAGCATTTTTCTCCCTTTCAGGGATTGTTGTATATGTCCTTGTATATGTACTTGGACAATATTCTGTTGCAATATTTCCTGACTCAGAACACAATGTAACAGTAGTTCTTCCACCATCACAAGTTTCAGTTGGTTCTGTACCACTTACAAAAATTTCATTATATGTATCTGAACATTTAGAACTTGCAAGTAATCCTGTATCTCTACAAATTCTCTTTGTTACAATTCCACTTGGTTCCTCAAATCTTGCGCTCTCTAAATCTTTATTTATACTTGTCATTATAGCATCCCAAATTTGTCCTGCGGGATTTCTTCCTCTATAATTTACTTCTTTATTTTCATCATAACCATACCAAGTTGCAGCTGTATAATATGGTGTAAATCCGCAAAGCCATCTATCTTTTGAATCGTTAGTTGTACCAGTCTTTGCAGCAACATCCATTCCGGAAATCGCACAATATGTTGCTGTACCATAACTTTCTGTAACTGGTGCTGTTAAGATAGATTGTAAAATATATGCATTTTGTTCTGTCATAACTTGTTTTCTTTCTTGTTCTGGCTCTAAAACTACATTACCATTTCTATCTTCTACTTTTGTATAGAATGTTGGTTCTATATATTCCCCATCATTTGCAATCATTGCATATGCTTCTGCCATTTCTAATGGACTTATACCATTTGTTATTCCTCCTAAAGCTAATTGAACAGCTTCATCATTATGTTTTTTATTTTCACTTGCTGTAACAAGTTTGCTTACTCCAATCTCTCTTAAGAAATTGATTGAATTTAATGGTCCAATTTCTGACATAGCTTTTACGTTAGGTATGTTTTGTGATCTTGCAATTGCCTCTCTCATTGTCATAGAACCTTCAAAATTACCTGAATCATTTTTAGGTTCATATGGATTAGCTTCTGTTCCGAAATTTGTTTTAACGTCTGCATATACGGTTCCGGCAGTTATAACCTTATTTTCTAATCCAGGAGCTATTACAGCTATTGGTTTTATTGTAGAACCGGGTTGCCTATATGCTTGTGTTGCCCTGTTAAATCCTGCTGCATTAACATCTGTTCCAAGGCCTCCAACAGTTCCAACTACTTGCCCTGTTTTATGATCTATTACAACCATTGCAGCTTGAGATTTTATTGTTTCACCATTATCATTTTTTCTAGTTCTTTGATATTTGTCTGTTTTCTTGAATTCTTCTTCCATTGTTGTTTGAATTGCAGCATCTTCTGTTGAATAAATCACATATCCTTTACTTCTAAGTTGTAAATCTGCAAATTCCGCATTCCAGTTGTTCTTTTCCATTAAATCATTTTTTACTTGATTTATAGCTGCTGCTGTATGATAAGAATAATTTGCTGCATTTGTTGTTGTCTCACCTTTATTAAAAGCTAGGCCATTGTTAACTTCCTCTACTGCTGCATTATATTCTTCGTCACTAGTTATTGCTCCTAGTTCTTTCATCTTCATTAAAACTGTCTTCGTTCTATTCTTTATTTTTTCTTGCATTTCTGCATTATCTGTGTCGAATGGTTTATATGCATTTGGCGAATGATTTATACCAGCCAAAAATGCACATTCTGCTAAATCTAAGTCTTTACAAGATTTATTAAAATAATATTTTGATGCAACTTCTACACCATATGCTTTATCTCCTAAAAAGATAATATTTAAATAAAGTTCTAATATTTGGTCTTTAGATATTAGTCTTTCTACTTGATATGCCTTTGACATTTCTTTTACTTTTCTTATCATTCCTGCAACACCAGTATCATCTTTATCTGCTGTTAAGTTTTTAACTAATTGTTGTGTTATTGTACTTCCACCATATGAAGATGATCCGCCATTAATAATATATTGGAATGTTGCTCCAAGTGTTCTTTTTATATCTACACCATGATGTTGATAAAATCTTTCGTCTTCTATCGAAACAAATGCTTTTGGTAGATATTCTGGCATTTCTTCCTTTGATACTACAGTTCTATTTTCTTCACCTGATAAATTAGCAATTTCATTGCCATCTTTATCTAGTACTACTGTATTCATATTTTCGATAATTAAATCTTCTTTAGTAATTTTAAAATCATCACCAAAAAGTCCAAAAAATATTCCTGCACATACTCCTGCTATTGCAATAATAAATAATACAAAAATAATTAATATGATTTTTAATATTTTCTTTCTTCTTGGATTTTTTACTTTTTCACTCTTACCTTTAGAATGGGTACTTTTTCTTTTTTTATTACTTTTTTCTTTTATATCTTTACTCCCCATTTTTACCCTCCTTAAGCAAAAACTTAAATCATGAATATTATATTATAAAATTTATAAAAGATAAAGTTTTTTAAGTAAATTTTAATAATCTTCATCTATTATATCATTAAATTCAGTTATAATCTTCGCACCATCTTTTATTAATTTATTTGTTCCTACTGACATTTTACTGTTAATATTACCTGGAACAACATATATTTCTTTTCCTAATTCTAAAGAAAAATCTACTGTTATCATTGTTCCACTTTTTTCATTTTCTGCTTCTACAACTATCAGCTTGTCTGCCAAAGCACTTATTATCCTATTTCTTGCTGGAAAATTATTTTTTAATGGTTTAGTACCTATAATATATTCGGAAATAATACAGCCACCACTATTTATTATTTTTTCAGCAATTTCTTTATTCTGATATGGATATATATTATCTAATCCATTTCCTATAACAGCTATTGCTCTACCCGATGCACTATTTAGTGAATTTTCTTTTAATACTCCTAAATGAGAATTAACATCAATCCCTAATGCTAAACCACTTATTGTATGAATATTATTCTTAGATAAAAAAATCCCTATTTGCCTAGCAATATTTATACCATAGTTACTCGCTTTTCTTGCTCCAATAACAGCAATTTTATTTTTACTATTTAAAATTCTACAATTTCCAATTGCATATATTACAATTGGTGCATCATATAAATTTTTTAATTGTTGTGGATACGTTTTATCATAATAGCTTATAATTTGTATATTTTTTTCTTGCATATACTTAATGTATTTATCTATCTTCTCCTCCTGATTTAAATTAAAAATACTACATATTTCATTTATATTCTTATAAGTATGTAATAACTCTATTTTCTTTTTATTTGTAATTTTTTTATATTCTGCTAACATGATCCAATTAACTAATTCTTTATAAGTCATATAACCTCCTAAAAAAGCACAAAAGGAGAAGTAAAAACTTCCCCCTTTATTTATATATAAACCCTTTTACTATTTACTTTGATTTTTTGCTGCTTTTACGATATTATTCATAAGCATTGCTATTGTCATAGGACCAACTCCCCCCGGAACTGGTGTTATATATGATGTTTTTTTAGAAACTTCCTCAAAATCTACATCTCCTGTTATCTTACCATTTTCCATTCTATTAATTCCTACATCAATAACTGTAGCACCTTCTTTCACCATATCTGCCTTTAAAAACTTTGGCTTTCCCATTGCAGTTACAATTAGATCTGCATCCTTTGTAATTTTATCGATTTCTTTTGTTTTAGAATGACATATAGTAACTGTTGCATTTTTTGCTAGAAGACATTGTATTAATGGCTTTCCTACTATATTGCTTCTACCAATTATAACTGCTTTTTTACCTTCTGTTGGTATGTTATATTCTTCTATCATCTTTACAATACCATAAGGCGTACAAGAAACAAAACAATCTTGCCCTAAAGCTAATTTTCCTACATTTATTGGATTAAATCCATCCACATCTTTTCTATAGTCTATTTTTTTAAACGCTTCGTTTATGTCCAAATGTTTAGGTAATGGACTTTGTAATAATACACCATTAATACTTTTATCATTATTTAATTCATCTATTAAAGCTAATAATTCTTCCATTGTTGTATTTTCTGGTAGTAAATGTTCTTCATATTCTATACCAATTTCATTACAAGCTTTATTTTTATTTCTTACATATATTTTTGATGCTGGGTCATCTCCAACTAAAATGACTGCAAATTTTGGTTTAATACCTTCCTTTTTTAACTCATCTACATCTTTTTTTAGATTTTCTCTAATCTTTTTTGCTAAACCTTTTCCATCTATTATTTCTGTCATTTTTTGCCTCCGTTTTTTAAAAGATTTTATACTATATATTTTGTTTTTGCAATATCTAATCTTTTCTATTTATATTTTTAGTATGTTTCATATCACCAGCTCTAGTTATAGTTTCGTACCCATATTTATCTTTAATTAAATCCACTACTTTATCTAATTTTTCTTGTTTTTTAGTGTAATTATTTTCAAATATTGAAATTTGCTTTTCATCTTCTTCACATAAATTATCTACTCGAATTCCAATCAATCTAATAGGCTCACCTTTGTATAATTGCCTTACCAATTGTTTTGCAGCATTAAATATTTCTTTAGTTGAATTCGTTGAAAAGTCAAGTTTTCTTTGATGTGAATAATTTTTAAATTCACTTGTTCTAAGCTGTACACTTACAACATTACAAAGCATCTTTATTTTTCTTAACCTATATGTTGTATGCTCTGTAAGTGCTAATAAAACTTCTTCTATTTTTTCTATATCATTTATATCTTGTGATACTGTAGTGGAATTTCCTACACACTTTGGTTTTTGATATGTATATACAACTTCGGGCTCATCTATTCCGTTGGCATATTCCCACATAGTTTTACCAAATTTACCAAATTTTTTTATTAGTAAATTTTTATCTACCTTAGCCAAATCTTCTATTGTTTTTACATTCATATTATATAATTTAGGAAGCGTTCTTCTTCCTACCATAAACAATTCAGATATTGGTAATGTCCACATTTTTCTTGGAATTTCTTTTTCGTATAATGTATGTACTCTATCTGGTTTTTGAAAATCTGAAGCCATTTTAGCTAATAATTTATTATGTGCAACACCAATATTAACTGTAAATTTTAATTCTTCTTTTACCCTTTTACTAATTTCGTATGCAACATCTATTAATTTTCTGCCATTTAAGAATTCCGTCATGTCTACAAAACATTCATCTATAGAAAATCTTTCTACTTTATATGAATATTCTAGCAATAATTTATACAACATATCTGAATATTTTCTATAAACTTTAAAATTACTTTCGTAAATTTTTATTGTAGGACATTTTTTCCTGGCACTATATAGTGGTTCTCCTGTTTTTATCCCAAATTGTTTTGCCAAATTGCTCTTGGCTAGAACAATTCCATGTCGTTGTTTTTCATCCCCACCGATTATTGATGGAATCGTTCTTATGTCCAGCTTTTCGCCACATTCTAATTTATATACCGCCAGCCATGATAAAAAAGCATTATTTACATCAACATGTAATATTTCTCTTTCCATTTATTTCACCATCGCTATTATAAAACATTTGTTCTTGCCTGTCAATAAAAAAGAGCAAAATAATTTGCCCCCTAATAATCTAAATATTTAATTTACATACAAAATAATACTAATCTATCAATAATCTTTTCCCTCTTAGTAAAAAAATTAGTTTTTACAATTAATTTTTGAATTGGATTAAAAAAACATTCTATAAGTGGGATATCCTTTAGTTTAAATTTTACTTTAATTGCATCACAAGTAAATAGCTTACAAGTAATACATTGGGTAGAACAATGCTTATTTACTAAATATGGACATTCCATTAATTCTCCATTCATGGTTATTGGATGCTTAAATTTATGGCAACAGCCCATTGTTACTCTTTCACTACAATTTCTTTTTCCTATACATACATCATCTTTAAAATCGCAATAATTTTTTTTAGCAAATTCTTCATCTAAATTTTCACATACTTGGTCATAAATATATTCTATTTTTTCCCTTTTTTCTTTAATAAAAACTGCTTTTAAACATTTTATTATATCTGTTTTGCTTTCTTGAGTACTATCATCTATAAGCTCACCTATTATTTTCTTTTCTTTAAATTTAATTCCTATATCAAGCTTCTTTCTATAGCATTTTTTTAATATCTTTTGAATGTTTTTTATTATATTTTTTAAATTTGTCCCTTTTTCTATTTGTATGCTAAATAACACCGGTAGTTCTTTTAATTTTATTTTATTTTTCTTATCTTTTATTGTAATAATTTGATAAAACTCATTTTTCTTAGAATCAATAAAATTCTTTAATACTCCTTTTTGAATAAAAATATAATACTCTTCATTTAATTTTTTTATATTTTCCCCTATCACTTTTAATTCCCCTCTTATACCAAATTAGGCACAGATAAAATCTGTGCCTAATTATTTTAGTTTATTAACAGCATTTCTTGATATTCTCACATATTAGTACTACTTAGGCACTATTTTATTTAGTCATACCATTCCAATTCCCAATCTACAACTTTTACTGTATCACCATCTTTTACTCCGGCTTTTTTTAATGCCTCATTAACACCTAGTTCATCAAGTTTTCTTTGGAAATAATACATTGATTCTGTATCTTCTAAGTTAACCCTAGACATTAATTTTTCAACTGCTGGACCTATAACTACATACATATCTTCTTCTTTTACTATTTGGAATTCGTTCTTGTCTTCTTCTAATTTATATACTTTTCTTTGATTTGTTTCTATTAGATTTTCTTTTGGAATTTCTTTTAAAAGTTCTTCTACTCTTGTTAATAATTCCTTTACACCTTGTTTTGTAATAGATGATATCTTAAATATTTCTAAATTTTCTTTCTTAGCAACTTTTTCTAATTCATTATATAAAGATTCATCTTGTGCAACATCTAATTTTGTAGCGACAATAATCTGTTTCTTTTTTGTTAATTTTTCACTATAATTTTTAAGTTCATTATTAATATCGTAAAAATCTTTTACTGGATCTCTACCTTGAAAACCTGAAACATCTATTAAGTGTAATATTAATCTTGTTCTTTCTATATGTCTTAAAAATTGAATTCCAAGCCCAACACCTTCGCTTGCACCTTCTATTAATCCAGGAATATCTGCTATTACAAAACTGTCACCATTTTCTGTTTTTACAACTCCTAAATTTGGATTTAAAGTTGTAAATGGATAATCTGCAATTTTAGGTTTAGCATCTGTAACAACAGATAAAAATGTTGATTTACCTGCGTTTGGGAAACCTACTAATCCAACATCTGCTAATGATTTTAATTCTAATATTAGTTCTTTTTCTATGCCCTTTTCACCAGTTTGTGCAAACCTAGGAGCTTGCCTTGTTGCTGTTGCAAAATGAGAATTTCCTTTTCCTCCTCTTCCTCCTGGCAACACTAATTCTTTAGAATCTTCTTCTGATAGATCAGCTACAATTTCTCCTGTTTCGGCATCTTTAACAACTGTACCTATTGGAACTTTTATATATAAATCTTGGCCTTGTTTACCATTGCAGCGTGCTCCACTACCATTTTGACCATTTTCTGCTTTAAATTTTTTATTATATCTAAAATTTATTAAGGTGTTTGAATCTTTATCTGTAATAAAATATACATCTCCACCTTTTCCACCATCTCCGCCATCTGGTCCACCTGCTGCTACATATTTTTCTCTTCTGAATGATATAGCACCATTGCCACCATTGCCGGATTTAACAAATATTTTTGTATAATCTGTATACATTCTTTCTCTCCTTTATTTATCAAAATAATTAAGCTTCATATTTGCTTTTACTTTTCTCATTGTTTCTCTTGCTATCTCTTGTGCTTTTTTAGTTCCATTTACTAATATCTCATCTAGTAACTCTGGTCTCTCTTCATAATATTTTCTTTTTTCTCTTATTGGTCTTAATTTTTCTATAATATTGGTTGCTAATTGTTTCTTACAAGCAACACAACCTCTTTTTCCTTCCCTGCATTCTTGGCATACAACTTTAACATCTTCTGGATTAGTAAATAATTCATGGTAATATGCAACCATACATACATCGGGATTTCCTAAATCATCCTTTTTTATTCTACTTGGGTCTGTTACTGCTCCCATAACTTTTTTAGTTATTTCTTCCTCTGAGTCTGAAAGATATATTGCATTTCCTAGTGATTTTCCCATTTTTTCGTTGCCATCTAGACCCTTAATTCTTTTATTAGAACTTAATACTGCTTTTGGTTCTTTTAATGTCTCGCCATATATACTATTAAATTTCCTTACGATTTCTCTACATTGCTCTATTAAAGGTAATTGGTCTTCTCCAACTGGAACTAGTTCTCCTTCAAATGCTGTTATATCTGCTGCTTGACTTACAGGATATCCCAAAAATCCATATGTTACACTTTCTCCAAAAACATCTTTCTTTTGGGCAATTTCAGTTTTTACTGTTGGATTTCTTTCCAATCTTGCAATTGTTACTAAATTTGAATAATAAACTGTTAATTCTGCAAGCTCTGGTATCATTGATTGTAAAAAGATTGTTGTTTTTTCTGGATCAATACCTACTGACAGATAGTCTAATAGAACTTGATAAACATTATCTCTTACTTTTTGTGGATTATTAAAATTATCTGTTAAAGCTTGTACGTCTGCAATCATAACAAATCTTTCTATACTATCATCTTCTTGCATTTTTACTCTATTTTGTAAAGAACCAAAGTAATGCCCTATATGTAATTTTCCTGTTGGTCTATCTCCTGTTAAACTTCTCTTTTTATTTTGCATATTGCCCATCTCCAATCATTGTGAATTCTGCTACATTATACTATATTTTCTAGTTTTTTACAATTAAATTATAACTGAAATTTAAAATTCACTATTATAATTACATTTATTGCACGTAATATTGATTATAAATACAAAAAAGACAGGTTCCTAACCTGCCTTTTTAATAACCTTAAGCATTAGTTGCTGTTTCTTCGTAAACACTTACTTGTTTCTTATCTTTTCCGAATTTTTCAAATTTTACAGTTCCATTTACTAATGCATATAATGTATCATCACTACCAATTCCTACATTTTTACCTGGATGATATTTTGTTCCTCTTTGTCTAATAAGGATATTTCCAGCTAAAACGAATTGTCCATCTGCTCTTTTGACACCTAAACGTTTTGACTCACTGTCTCTTCCGTTCTTAACACTACCTTGACCCTTTTTATGTGCCATTAAATTTCACTCCTTTCGTGGATAATATCTCTCTTTATATCTTAAGCTTCTGCTTTAGCTTTTGCAGCAGCTATTTTTATTGATGTAATTTCAACCTTTGTGTATGGTTGTCTATGTCCTTGTGTTCTTCTGTAGTTCTTTTTAGCTTTGTATTTGTATACACGGATTTTCTTTCCTTTACCATGAGAAACTACTTTTCCTTCTACTTTTACACCTTTAACATTAGGAGTTCCTACTTCGATTTTTCCATCGTTAGATACTAAGATTACTTTATCGAATGTAACTTTTTTTCCTTCTTCTACGTCTAATTTTTCGAAGAATACTACATCTCCTTCTGCTACTTTGTATTGTTTTCCACAACTTTCGATTATTGCGTACATTATAAAATGCACCTCCCTATTTTTGTATACTCGCTAAGCATAAATACAAGGCAGTTAGCATAGCTAACATTTAGTTGCCCGACCCAGGCGGCTTACAGGTAATTATTTTACCATATCATTCCAAGTTTTGTCAACCCCTTAATTAGCTTTATTTTGGATATTTGCTAGCCATTTATTTACTTCTTTTCTTTTACGAAATATTATAACTTTTTCTTTAGGTATTTTGTTTATATTTTCTTTAATCTGCTTTCTTTTCTTTTTCCTAAATGTAATCATGTATTTTAAGAAATGCCAACTAATTCTTTCTTTACACCCAGGAAGTTCTTTTTTCTCTTTATTTAAATTACGTATTGTCCTTTCTAGTACTCCTTTTATAATACTTGCTGTAGAATAATCTAACAATATTACTAAATCTGCTCTTTCTAATCTTTTTGGCAATGTTCCTACATAATTTCCATCAATTATCCAATATTCCTCTTTTGCCTTTTCTAAAATTATGCTATCTCTTGTTTTATCGTCTATTTTTTCCCAATTTCGTTTAAAATTCACGCTATCCAGATGAAGTGCAGGCAATTTTAATATTTCCGATAATTTTTGTGCAAGTGTTGTTTTTCCTGTTCCTGGTCCTCCCACTATAGCAATTCTTTTTACATCTTTTAATTCTTCTTTCATAATCTTTCTCCTTAAACATTTTATTTTGTCTAATTTGGTCAATCGATTATTTGCAATTTCTATTTACTTTATACATTATATATGATAAGTTAATAATTATCAATCTATAGGAGGTATGTGCTATGAAACGAAAAACAAAAAATTCACACTTGAATTCGTCTAGGGCATCAAAACCAGAAAAGGTTTATACTCGGGATGATTTCAGAGTAAGACCTGTAACAAAAGAAGACAAATGGTGCCACTTCGAGGAAGGACCTAATGAAGAGGCTCCTTATGGCTATATTATTGCCATTCCGAATTACTCAAGAAAAATGAACCTTTCTCTTGGAGGAATAATTGTTCGGACAAGGCTTTTTAAAAAAGTCTGGTATCTACAAGTGGTAGAGTCACCAGGATGCAGATGCTACCAATCTGCTGAATTAAAAAGAAGACATACTGGTAAGAAAAAACGAAACGAAGATAAATACTTAAACATTTGTCGTCAGTTATGATTTCATCGGAACAATAGAAAAATGCTGGAATTAGCGTTGCTAATCCAGCATTTTTCTATTGAAATTATACTAAAAAGAGCTTATAATTATATTATTATGAGAGATTTAGTTGTAGATAAAAAATATGATAATAAAAAATTAAGTAAATTATTACTAGATACATTTCCTGCATTAAAATATGGGACATTTGTTAAAGCTTTAAAGAAAAAAGATATTTTAATAAATGAAAAACGTATATCTAAAGATTGTATTGTATATGAAAATGATATGGTTAGGATATATATTGTAGATGATTTACTTTATAAAAAATATGATATTCCTGTAATATACGAAGATGATAATATAATCATTTTTAATAAACCTAAAGATCTAGAAGTTACAGGTATCGATTCCTTAACTACATATGTTAATGAAAATTATAGTTCCAAATTTATGCCATGCCATAGGTTAGATAGGAATACATCGGGCTTAATTATTTTTTCTAAAAATGATGAGGTTAATAACATTTTAATGGAAAAGTTTAAAAATCATGAAATAGAAAAACATTATATTGCAAAAGTTATTGGAATTCCTATAAAAAAGAAAAATACTTTAGTTAATTATTTATTTAAAGATAATAAAAAATCAATGGTTTATATTTCTGATAAACCAAAGACAGGATATAGGAAGATTATTACATCCTATAAAGTATTAAGTTCTGACCCAAAAGAAAATACTTCTATTTTAGATATTAATTTGGAAACAGGCAGAACTCATCAAATAAGAGCACATTTAGCATATATTGGTTATCCTATAATAGGTGATGGAAAATATGGTAATAATCAAATAAATAAACAATTTAATCAAAAAACACAATTATTATGTAGTTATTATATAAAGTTTAATTTTAGTTCGGATGCAGGTATTTTGAATTACCTAAATAGAAAGGAATTTAAATTAGATCATATTAATTTTATATAATAAAGAGCCTTAGTTTAAAACCTAAGGCTCTTACTTTTATAAATATAGATTTTAAGGAACGTCTCTAAATTCCTATAATTTAATCGTTAAATATTTTATAAAATTCTTTTTCTGTTATTTTTTCTTTTTCTAGTAATACATTTGCAACTGCATCTAATTTATCCCTGTGCTCTATTAATAGTTTTTGAGCATTTCTATATGCTGTATCTATTAATATTTTTATTTCTGCACCAATTGCATCTTGCATCTTTTCACCATATAAAATCATTTGATTTTGATTTTCTGAGTCTTTTAAAGATATTGGTCCAATTGTATCACTCATTCCATAAACAGTAATCATATCTCTCGCGATATTTGTAGCAACTTCTAAATCATTACTTGCTCCTGTTGATATATCATCTAAAACTAGTTTTTCTGCAGCTCTACCGCCTAATAGTGCAACTAATTTTTCTTCCATTTCAGTTTTTGAAATATAGTATTTATCTTCGTTACTCTTATACATTGTATATCCACCAGCAACACCTCTTGGTATAATAGAAACTTCTTTTATATCATTTTGTGTTTCTAAATATCTACTAACTACTGCATGTCCAGCTTCATGATATGCTGTTAATTTTTTATCTTTTTCTGATATAACTCTACTATGTTTTTCAAGACCTACTGTAACTTTCTTAATTGCCTCATCTATATCTTCTTTAGTTATAAAATCATGTTTATTTATTGTCGCAATAATTGCTGCTTCATTTAAAATATTAGCAAGCTCTGCTCCAGTAAAACCAGCTGTATCTTCTGCAATATCTTTAAAATTGATATTATCATCAATCTTTTTATCTTTACTATGAATTTTAAGAATTTCTTCTCTACCTTTTTGGTCAGGTGAATTTATTATTATTTGTCTGTCAAATCTACCAGGTCTTAATAATGCTTTATCTAACATCTCTGGTCTATTAGTAGCTGCTAATACAATAATTGTTTCATCTGAATCAAAACCATCCATTTCTACAAGTAATTGATTTAATGTTTGGTTATTTTCTGATTCTGCACCACTTGCATTTGTTCTTCTAGCTCCAATTGCATCTATTTCATCAATAAAAACAATACATGGTGCCATTCTTCTTGCTTTTTCAAATAATTTTCTAACTCTCGAAGCACCAAGTCCTGCAAACATTTCTATGAATTCTGAACCACTCATAGATATAAATGGTACATTTGCTTCTCCTGCAATAGCTTTTGCAATTAATGTTTTACCAGTACCCGGTTTACCACAAAGTAAAACTCCTCTTGGAACTTTAGCTCCCATTTTATAAAATTCTTCTGGCTTCTTTAAGAAATTAACTATTTCAACCATTTCTGCTTTTTCTTCATCTAGTCCAGCTACATCTGCAAATCTTACATTTGTATCTTTTTCTTCGCTATCATATACTTTACCTTTATCGCCTAAACCTTGCATTTTAAATAACATTATAATTAAAGCAATCATTAATAATGTTGGTAGAATAGTAAAAATAGTATCCCCTATTGTAAGTAATATATTTGGCTTTTTCTGTACTACTTCCATTTCATTTCCTTGCTCTACTTTTGTTTGAATATATTCTGTAAAAGCTTGTAAACTTGGTACTATTGTAGTTTTTTCTTTTTCCTCATCTTTTAACTTTACTTTTACTGTAGTACTTCCAGTTGTTAATTCTATTTTTTCTACTGTATTATTATTTATATTTTGAATTAATTCTGTATATGGTAATACCAATTCATTTTCTTCTTCACCATTATTGCTATAAATCAAATAAGATACTATAGCTAAAGCAATAATAATTACTAATAATATTATAGAAGAAATCCAAAACTTTTTTGAATCATTGTTCTTATCTTTGTTCTTATTTGAATTTTCCATCAAAATGATATCCTCCTTATCTATACTTCGCCATTAGCTTCTTTTCCTACATTATTATCTTTCTCTTCTTTTTTATCATTTGATTCATCTTCTTTATTATCTTTTTGTTCATCCTTTTCTTTTGGTTCTTGTTCCTTTTTTTCCTTTTCTTTTTCCTCTATTTGTTGTTTTAATTCTTGTTGTTTTTGTACTATAGTAGTTAATTCCATCTGTTGTTTAATTAAATTTTGACGTATTAAGAAAACAGCTGTAATTACATATATATAAGCAATTCCTCTATACATAATATTAAAGTATTTTATTTCAAATCCAGTTGTCATTAGTACTATAGCATATATTAATAAAAGTATAATTGGTAATGTCATGGCATGTACAGAAATATTAACTAATGCTGAAACTTTCATTCTTACTCTTAGTAAAATTGCAACAATATTACTTAACAATGCAAGAATAATTATATCCAATATACTCATAATTAAATATGTTATAAAAAATCCTAAAAATACTGTAAATGCTAAACTAATACATAATGAAATCATATTGATGCTATTAATATCATTTACAATATCCTGTTTTGTAAACTCGCTTTTTCCATATATACTACCAATATCACTCATTGGTATTTCTTGTAAGTCAGTCCCTGTATAACTATTCTTTAAATATACTTTATCTTTTAGTATTAGTACTCCTATATCATACAAATTTATTTTATCTTTATATTCATTTATTTTTGTTTCGTCTAAGTCTTTGGTATCTGCAAGAACTAGTACTTGGTCAGCAATATTATCTATTGTAACAGCCTCATCACTTTTAACATCTAATGTTCCATTTGAATATGAAAAATCTGGAATATCATTTGCTATAAAATTCTTTACATTTGGAATTGTGATAACAACTTGTAAGATAGAAAATACTATTGCAATAATTATTGAAAATAGTATTGATAGTTTTAAGAAATATAAAATTCCTTTTTTCATATCTTCTAATGCAAAATCTTGATATGAATCAAAATTAAATATACTATTTTTTACACTCTTAAAAAAGCCTTGTTTTTTAGTTTTTTCCATTATTTATATAACCTCCTAACTGAAGAATCTACATATAAAGGATTTGCATTCATTTTAACTTTTTCCCCTATTTTAAAATCTTCTCCTGTTATATTTACAGTAACATGATACATTCCGATTCTTCCTAGTATTGGATATCTTTTGTTATTTATTTCTACATATAATTTTGTATCTTTAAACAATCTCTTTATTGCTTGTATTACATCTCTTACTTTGTTTCCAAATGATAACATATCACTTGAAAGCTTCATATGATACCCTTCTGCATACCCTGTTGGTACAATAGCAACCTTAGTTTCTTTTCTAGTTTTATAAGTATTAGAATACCCTATATTCCAACCCTTTGGTAAGGCTTTTATTTCTGAAATTTCACTCTCTAGATATCCTATTTTTTTTAGTCCCAATTTATTTGCAACTGCAACTCTTCCTAAAAAGGCTGAACCTATTCTTACAGCATTTAAATTCATCTGTGGAAATCTTATAAAAGCAGAAGAATTTGATATATGTCTTATTGGAATATTAATCTTGTTTTCTTCTAATATTTTTATAATTTCTGTAAACCTATTATATTGTAAGCTCGTCCAGCTTTCTTTGTAAAAAGATGTAGAAAAATGAGAAAAAATTCCTTCAATTGTTACAAATTTTTGTAACTCTTTTATATCTTTAATTATTTTTTCTGTATCAGTATATAAATATCCATATCTTCCAAAGCCAGTATCTATTTTTATATGAACTTTAGGATTTTTATTTATTCTTTTTATAATTTTAATTAATGCATCTTTTGCTTCTGTGCTTCCAATTGTTATAGTAATATTATTTGTTACCATATCCTCTAATTCTTGCTCTATTGCTGTAGATGACATCATTAAAATATCTTCTTTTATTCCAGCTTCACGCAATTTTATAGCTTCATCTGTGCTTGCAACAGCTAAATAATCTATTCCGTTATCTATTAAAAAATTGGCATACTCTTCTAGACCTAACCCATAACCGTTGGATTTTACAATTGCTATTATTTTTAATTTTTCATTATCTTTTTTTGCATATTCTTTTATTTGTTTTATATTATGCTTTAAATCTTGCTTTTCTATAACTAAAATGCCCATCTTTTCTCCTCTTATGAAATTTTAAGTCCCGTCCTTAAAGTTTATTTTTTATGTCTATTCATTAAAAGGCTTCTAACTCTTTTAAACACTGTTTCTGATATTTTATATAATTTATATCTTACTGGTGAGTAATCCATGTGAAGTTCTCCAATAAATTCTGTGAATTCTGCACCAAAACCTTGTTTAAATCTATATAAACCATATTGAGGATGATTCTCGTCTACAACTCCTGAAACTCCTCTTAGGTCGTATATATCGTCACCTCTAGAAATTGCAAGTTTTATCATTTCCCATTGTAATAAATAATTTGGCATTAGGTTTCTGTGTTCGTTACTGCTTGCCCCATATAAATACCAAGTTTTATTACCATACATTATAGGTATAACTCCAGAAATTGGTTTACCTTCATAATATGCCATTAATACTTTCATATGTTCTGGTGCTAATGCATCATACATTTGCTCGAAGTATTCTAATGGTCTTATCATAAACCCATCTCTTTTACCTGTTTCTATCATTATTCTATGGAAATCCTTTAAGTCTGCTTTATTTCCTTCTTTTACAGTAACGCCTTTTCTTCCTGCTAGTCTTACATTATATCTTGTTTTTGAATGAAACGCTTTAAAAATTTCGTCTTCTGTTTTTCCCTTTATATCTAATCTAAATACATATCTAGGTTGAATTTCGTCTCTAAAATCTTTTGCGTCATCTTTTATTTTATAACCTAGCTTTGTTACTATATCTCTAAATTCTTTATCATCACTTTTAATATCTGGCTCTATTTTTAATACCATTGCATGATATTTCTTAGCTAATTCTTTTGCACCATCTGTTAATTGTTTTAAAACTTTTTCATCGTGAATATCACAAACTGGTCCTCTTGATGAATACATTAAGTATCCGAAGATTGGTATTTTTCTAAGTAAGACACTTAATGAACCTATTATATTATTATTCTCATCTTCAGCTAAAATAACTTCATTTTTCCAAAAATTTTTAACTTTTGACCATTCTAAAGATTGTTGAAAATTACATCTTTCATGATGTTCCAAAAATTCAGTGTATTTTTGTCTATCTTCTTTACTATTCATATCTAAAAATCTCAATTTAATTCCTCCAATGTATATCTATTTTCATTTTCATATTTTACACTAACTATCTTTTTTTTACAAGTATTTTTCCCCTATTTAAACATTTAAATAGGGGAAGTATATAGATATGTTATATTGGAATTTTTTTAGCTAAGTATTTTGAAAATTTAGCAACATCTTGAATTCCCGAAGCTTGTAAATAGCAATAAGAATATGATAATAAAGAATAATATTTCGCTATCTCCACATCCGCAAAGCATATTTCCAAATAATCCTCCATTATTACATCCACAGTTTGATCCTCTATCTTCTTGCATTCTCTTCCCTCCCATCTTCATTTAAGTAAAATCATTAATTAAGCTTAGACTTGCTTTTTATTGTGTAAGAAAAAAGTTAAGTTTCCTAGCCCGTGCAATTGCAGTACAGTCTGCACATTTGGCTAAACCACTTTTTATATAATATATTATGCGAATTTCATTTTTTATGTTACAATATAGAAGTAATATCAATCTTAAACTTAACTAAATATGATATAATTTTACAAAACTAATAAAGAGGTGATTTTTTTGGAACTACTTGCTCCTGCTGGAGATTTTGAATGTCTAAAAGCTGCTGTCCAAAATGGTGCAGACAGCGTATATTTTGGTGCAAGCTCTTTTAGTGCTCGTGCTTTTGCTAATAATTTCGACAATGAAGCTTTAGAAATGGCAATTAACTATGCAAAATTAAGAAATGTAAAAACACATTTAACATTAAATACACTAATTACAGATAATGAATTTGAAAATGCTATAAAACTTGCAGAACATGCTTATAATTGTGGGATAGATGCAATTATCGTACAAGATTTTGGACTTGCACGTTATCTAATCAAAAATTTTCCTAGTCTTGATGTCCATGGTAGTACTCAAATGACTATTCATAATTTAGAATGTGTGCAAACTTTAGAAAAATTTGGCTTTAAAAGAGCTGTTCTTTCTAGAGAATTACCTATTTCTGAAATATATGATATTTGCCATAAAACAAATATAGAAACAGAAGTATTTATTCATGGTGCTTTGTGCCTATCTTATTCAGGTCAATGTTTAATGTCTAGCATGATAGGTGGTCGTTCTGGTAACAGAGGCAAATGTGCTCAACCATGTAGGTTACCATATAAAGTAAAAGATATAGATTCTTCTTTTAAATATTTAATGAGTCCTAAAGATTTATGTGGGTTAGAATTTATACCTAAATTAATTGATGCCGGTGTTACTAGTTTTAAAATAGAGGGTCGAATGAAAAAACCAGAATATGTAGCAACAGTTACAAGAATTTATCGTAAATATATAGATAAATGCATGAATAAAGAAAATTATGAAATAGAAAAAAAAGATATAGATGATTTACTTCAAGTTTTTAATAGAGGAGGTTTTTCATCTGGTCATCTTAAAAATTCTCCAAATACAGACTTTGTTTATCCAGAAAAACCTAATAATGCTGGAATATATATAGGTAATATTTCTAATTATTCTGCACATAAAGGATATGTTTCTTTTACGTTAAAAGACGAACTTTCGATTGGAGATATTATTTCATTTGATAATGATCATAAAAAATATACCGTTTCTGAATTAATGAAAGATGGATTAAATTTATCTTCTGCAAATAAAGGTGATAAAGTTACTATTGGTAGGATGAAAGGTAAAATATCTATTGGTGCTAAAATATATAAATTAACAAGTAAAAATTTATTTAGTACTGCAAATTCTTCTTTTACAAATACCGAAAATATTAAGACTTATTTAAATGCAAATATTACACTAAAAGAAGGAGAACCAATTGTATTAAAAGTTTCTACTATTAATGATAATGATAGTATATATAATAATATTACAGTAACTGAAAAGTCTGAAAACTCTCCGGTCAAAGCAATTAATAAACCATTAGATATAGAAAGAATTATTACTCAATTAAAAAAGACTTCTAATACACAATTTGAATTTAATGATATTAATGTTCAGTTAGATTCGAATTTATTTATACCTAATATAAGCATTATAAATGAGCTTAGAAGACAAGCTTTAGCTAATATAGAAACATGTGCTATGCAAAAATTCAAAAGAAATTTAGATATAAAATATTCTCCAACTAACAGTATTGCACCACAAGTTACACAAAAAGATATATCTGTTTGCTTTAACATTTTAGATGAAACATTAGATTATGCTAAGCTTACTAATTTTAGTAAAGCATATATTCCTTTAAAATATTTTTATAATAATAAATATTTTGATATTATTAATACAATTGCAAAAAAAGCTGATATCTATGTATATATGCCAATTATTATTCGTGGTAATTATAAAAATTTATTAGCAAATTATTTAAGATCTACTTTAGAAAACTTTAATGTTAAAGGCATTGTTTTCTCTAATATAGGAAATGTTGAATATCTAAAATTTATTAAAGAGCAATATGACAACAAATTAAAATTAATAGCAAATTATACTTTAAATGTTTTTAATGATAATACTATAAAAGAGTTACTTGATTATGACATTGATTTAATAGAATTTTCACCAGAATTAAATAAAACTAATATTTCATCACTTTGTGATTCTTATGGCAATAATTTAGAAGTATTTGCATATGGAAAACTTCCAGTAATGAACACAAATTATTGTTTTTTAGGCAAATCAAATAAATGCTATCCAAATTGTGATAAAAAATGTTTTGATACTTCTAAAAAATATGCTTTGATTGATAGATTAGGTTTTGAATTCAGATTTATTCCTGATAATATTCAAACTATTACAACTGTTTTTAATAGCAGAATTACATCGATTGAAACAAAAGATTTTAATGTTAAATCATGCAGAATCAATATTTTAGATGAAAATATTGATGAAATTAATAAAGTTATAACTACTGTTTCAAAAGGAAATAGATTAGAGGGAAATATGTATACAAATGGTAATTTAAACAGAGAAATATAGGGATTTTTTGGACATTCCCTCAGGATTTGGGGACATTCCTTTTTTCCCTATTAAAAATATATTCAGCATATAATGGAATGCCAACAGGCAGACACTTTTTACAGTGTCTGCCTGTTTTTTGCTTTTTCTACCACTCAGTTGTATACACAGCCATTTGGACTTTGTTGCAATTTACTTTTTATACATTTGTTATTATACTTTATTTCATAAATAGGCATAATAAAATTTATATTGGATTACTACTTAGTTTAATAATTAAATCCATATCATCATCTTTTGCAGCTTTATTTTTCCTAATAGCTCCACATTTTTCACATTTAAATACAATTACATAACCCTTTTTAGAATTTAATTCTATCCCAATTGGTTTTAAAATTCCATGACATGTTTCTGCTCTGTCTCCTGGATTTATATCTACATGTTTAGAATGCAAACAATATGGACAATGATTTCTGCAAGAATATTCTAATTTAGGCACTAATTTTCCACAGTGTTCACAAATAAATTCTTCGTCTATTTCTGTAAATTTGCTATCTTTTAACATAATTAACTCCTAGTATTTAAAATCTCCATTTCCTAAAAATTCCCTTAATAAAGAATTTGTTGGTATTAAATCTTTTGGTATTTCCTCAAAATATTGTAAAATCTCGCATAATCTTTTAGCTTCTGAATATTCCGGCTCTGAACTATCAATTTCCTTTAATAATGGTAATGCCATCGTTTTTAATACTGACATCTCATATACTAAAGAAGTGTTAAACATAACATCTGCTTGCTCTTGATAAGGGAATATATTTTTTTGTTCTCCTCTATTTACTGATGGCCACATTCTTAAAGTATGAAGCGCAGAATATCCTCTGAATTGATAATCTCTTACTATTCTTCTTATTAATCTTGAATCTGTTGTTGATATTCTGTTGAAATAATCAATATTTAATACAGTTAATGCACTAATATATATTTTAAACTTATTTTCTTTTGGAATACTCTCTGTTAACTTATCATTTAAACAATGGATACCCTCTATTACAAGTACATCATTTTTGTTTAATTTTAATTTATCTCCTCTATACTCTTTATGTCCAGTATGGAAATTAAATGATGGTGTTTCTACTTCTTCACCATTTAATAAACTTAAAATTTGATTATTAAATAAATTCATATCTATAGCATTTATATCTTCAAAATCATAATTTCCATTTTCATCTTTTGGGGTATCTTCTCTTTCTACAAAGTAGTTATCAACTGATATTGTAACTGGTCTTAATCCATTTAATTCTAGTTGTAGGCCTAGCCTTTGTGCAAAAGTAGTTTTACCAGAAGATGATGGACCTGCAATTAAAATAACCTTTGCATTTCTGTTTTGTGCAATCTTATCTGCTATTTGTGAAATCTTTTTCTCGTGCAATGCTTCATCTAATAAAACAATATGTTTTGCTTCTCCATTTTGAATTTTCGTATTTAATTTGTATAATGTATTTATATCTAATAATCTATGTATATTCTCATAATCTTGAAGTGCAGATAATAGTTTAGGATTGTCTACAAATGGTTGTAATTTTGTTATATCCTTTCTATTTGGATATCTAATAATAAAACCATGTTTATATTTTTCTAATTTAAATATTTTCATATATTTTGTAGATATTGGCATAACACCATAAAAATAATTATAATAATCTTCACAATAATATAAAGTAACATGGTCTCTTTCTTTTATATCTTTTTGTAATATTCCTTTCAAAGTCTTATTTTTTTCGTAAAACTCATCTGCTTCTTCTTTAGTCATTATAACTTTTGCAATTGGTAAGTCATCTTGAACTATTTGATGCATTCTGTTACTTACTGCCTCTAGCATTTCATCTGTAACTTTCATATTATCAATTTCAAAAAACATAGAATTTGATAATTGATAATCTACAGTTAATAAAGCTTTTGGATATACTTCTGAAAATGCTTTTGCCATTATATAACTTAATCCTCTTATATAAATTCTAAGCCCATCTTTGTCTGATATATCAATAAATTTTATGTTAGTATCTTCTTTTAATATATGATTTAATGATTGTATTTGATTATTGCAAATACATGCAATTACATGCTCATTACATTCTTCTTTAAACACATCAATTACTTTTTGTGGCTCTTGTATCTCTATAGTTTTATCTTTATATGTTATTTTCATAGCATTCTTCCTTTCGTTTTTTCTGCATAATATTTTATATTATATTACTGTTTAAGTCAAACTATTCTTAAAATCTGGCACATATTCTTCTTCGTGTTCACCTAAATCTTGCATATATCCATTCTCGATCCCAATTTCATATATGTAATCTTCTATTTGTTTATATTCTTCATTATTTATTTTTCTATTAAGCTCTTTTATCTGCTTTGCTTTATATGTTGGAAAGTATTGTGCCATAATGCTTATATAAACTTCTTTTCCTATGTTATCTATAATCCATTTTAATACATTTTTGCTGTTTTCTATCTCATTTGGCAGAATTAAATGCCTTATTATTAAACCTCTTTTTATTATTCCATTTTCATCTAATTGTGGAGGTCCAACTTGCTTATACATTTCTGTTATCGCTTTTGATGTTACTTCAAAATAATTATTTATATTGGAATATTTTCTACCTAATTCATTATTAGCATATTTAAAATCTGGTAAGTATACATCTATATATCCTTCTAGCAATTTCAATGTCTCTATGTTTTCATACCCATTTGAATTATATATTATTGGTATTTTTAACCCATTTGATTTTGCTATTTTAATTGCTTCTATAATATGATAAACATACATTACTGGTGTTACTAAATTTATATTATGAGCTCCCTTTTCTTGTTGCTCTATCATACTTTTCGCTAAAAAATCTATATCTACTTCTTGTCCCATTCCTTCTTGACTTATTTTATAGTTTTGGCAAAATGCACAATTAAAATTACAGTTTGAAAAGAATATTGTTGCAGACCCATTTGTACCACTTATACATGGTTCTTCAAACTGATGTAATGATACTAATGATATTTTTAATTTATCTGTGGCTTTGCATCTTCCAACTCTTCCTTCTAATCTATTTATTTTGCACATATGTGGACATAGTTTACATTCTTTTAATTCTTCTAACATTTTACTACCTTTCTCTTTAAGTTTATTAATTATTATACCTTAAATTAACGAAGAAATGAAGAGGCTAGATAAAATATATCTTTGCCCCTTCAGTTTATACTTTAGAACTCTACAATAAATTTATTCATCTTTCTCCCTAAATTTATTGTACTTTTATTTTTAATTTCATTTTTTGAAATTACATACATTTTTAAATCTGCATTTAGTATAAATAAATAATCTATATTAGTATTTATTAAAGTTTTATATTTTTTCCTTTTCCTTATTAGAATAAAATTATATAGTGCTCTTCGAACTTTTGTTTGTTTGCAACTTTAAAAATAAAATACAAGTTTAGCTTGTACTTTATTGGTGGGCAGGGATGGATTCGAACCATCGTACTCAAATGAGAACAGATTTCTTACTACTATAGTTTTCACTACCATATATATGTTTGTAGTCTGGACTTTCTCTTTATCTTAAAATTAAGATACCAGGTATAAAGTCTCTACACTCGGAAATTTCTTTCCTAGCTCGGGATTGTCATCAGCCTTACTGTTAAGAGTTCCCCGAATTAGCCCGGTGTTCATCATATAATCACTTATATGAGCTGCAAGTTTAGGTTTTTGATAAACCAAAGACCACAGTCTGCCGCCTTTAGCCACTCGGCCACCTACCCATATTATTAAATTTAAAAATGGTGCTCCCTCAAGGATTTGAACCTTGGACCCACCGGTTATGAGCCGGTTGCTCTGACCAACTGAGCTAAGGGAGCCTGTCGACGAGATTTAGTATACTATTTTTAATATAATATGTCAATACTTTTTTACTATTTTTTTAGAAATTTTTCTATATTCATTTAAAAATACTATATTACCCATTTCTAGGTAATATAGTATTTCTTGGTATATACTGTTGTAGATTTTACTACAATTTAATTTTCTGTTTTTCCTTCTGGAAGTGCTGGAACTTCAAGAACTACTCTTATACTCATAATATATTTAATTGTTCTTACAAATTTACTGTTTTTAAATCTTTGCCATAAACTTGGTTTAGCTTCGAATGTTTCTGCTACATATTGTTCTTGTTGTGGTTTTTCTACTTTTTGGATTGTTTCTACTTTTGGTTGTTGTTTTACTTTTTCTACATTTGAAGGTTCAGCAATTGCAGCAACATTAGCTTTCTTTTCTTTCTTAGCTTTTACCTTTTTAACTTTTTGAACTGGTTCCATAACAGGTTCTACTACTTCTTCTACCATATCTTCTACTGGTGCTGGTATTTCTTTTAATGCATCTGCTATTTCAAGTCCAATATAACTTAATGCTTTTGATCTATCTTCTATTCTTTCCATATCTATTTCGATATGTAAGTTTGATTCCAAATTAGATATTCTTGCTTTTAAAAGTTTTAAAGCATCTTTATAATGATCTGTTTCTTTGCTTCTGCTTCTACCTATAATTAATAAAGTATTTATTATATCATCGTCAAAATCATCTTGAGCTTCTTTAACTGCTTCTTTCCAATTCTTTTCTTTTGTTTCAACTTTCTTTAGAAGTTCTTTTAATTTTCCTCCTAAACTTATATTTAATTCTCTTTGTCTAATTAAATTTTCTATTTGTTTAGTGTTGTCTTCAAATTGGCTTGTAGCAAATTCAACTAAATCAAAAGCAGCATTATAAACACTTGCAGGGAAATTTTGTTTCTTTGGATACTCTACCAAATATGTTTTTATAGCTTCTACTAAATCCTTAAAATAAGTATCATCATCTAATTGGATGATTTGCTTCTTACTCTTAGGATTAATCATTTTATGTACTTTTTCTATATTTGATAATATCTTCTCCTCAGTTATTACCATTCTAACATTTACTATGCCAGATCTAGACATGTAAATTCCCTCCTTCATCATACGTAAATTCCAAAAACTAAATTTATTATACATCTTTCTTCATAATTCTACAATAATATTACCTTTAATTATTTATTTCATTTTTGTAATGCATTTGTAATATTTTTGTAATATCACTTCATTATACCTGATATAGCTATATTTTCTATTTCCTTATACATTGATTGAATATCTAAATTCTTTTCTGTTTTTAGTTTATATATTAAGCACGAACTTGTAAGACTAAATATTTCGGAAGCAATAACTTCTGGATTTCTATCTATAATTTCTCCTTTTTCTATTCCTTCCCTAACAATTTTTTCTACTATATTTAAATATTCAAATACGTATTGTCTACTTCTTTTATTTCTTTCTTCTTTTCCCCACATTTGGCTAAGAATTATTGTAATTAAACTCTCATACTTTACTATTACTTTAATTTGAATTAAAATAATAGCTCTTATTTTATCTATATAGCTTGATACTTTATCTGTTTTTATTTGGATACTATTTTTTAAGAGTTTCATACCCTCTTCTACTAAAAAGTTAAATATTTCTTCTTTACTAGAAAAATGATAATACAAAGTACCTTTTGCTACACCTACTGTAGCAGTAATTTCCTCTATACTTGTAGCTTCATACCCTTTATCTGCAAATAATTGCATAGCTGTCTCAAATATTTTTCTTTTTGTCTTATTCATTAACATATCTCCTATTTCTTTTAAATTTTAAAATAAAGAAATTTCTAATTTTAGTCCATCTACTTACTTTAACAACTAAATAAAATTTATTTGGATCTTTTTCTTCCATTGCTTTCTCCTTGGTATAACTTCTTTTTTAGTTTACTATAATTCTTCTTTTTTATCAATAGACTTCTTCCAATTTTCCAATTAAATCTATGCCTTCTTCGCCTATAATTTTAGCTGTAACTATCTTATTTTGCAGATTTTCTGCATTTTCTTTAATTTTTACCATTATATAGTTTGTAGTATGTCCTTTATAATAACCATCTTCAAGTTCTTCTATTAGCACTTTTAAATAAGTATTTATATATTTTTTATTTTGCTCTTTTTCATTTTTAGCAGATAATTCTATTAATTTTCTACTTCTCTCTTCTTTTATATTTCCATCCACTTGATTAGGCATTTTTTCAGCTTTTGTTCCATGCCTTGGTGAATATTTAAATACATGCATTTTATAAAAATCAATATTTTTTAAGAACTCATAAGTAGTATTAAATTCTTCATCAGTTTCCCCAGGGAATCCAACAATTATATCTGTAGTTAAAGCAACATTTGGATATGCTTTTCTCAATAATTCAGTTGCTTTTTTAAATTCCGAAGTCGTATAATGTCTATTCATTCTTTTTAAAGTCCCATCACAGCCACTTTGTAATGATAAATGAAAATGGTCACAAATCTTATTTAATTTGCTTAATCTATTAACAAAGTCTTCTGTAATTAATGTTGGTTCTAATGAGCTTAAACGAATTCTTTCTATTCCATCTATCTTATTTATTTCTTCTAATAAATCTATTAATCCAATATCTTCTTTTAAATCTTTTCCATATGATGCAACATGAATTCCCGTAACTACAATTTCCTTAATTCCTTTTTTAGCTAATTCTACAACCTCTTCTTTTACATTTTCTATTTTTCTACTACGTATACGTCCCCTCGCATATGGAATTATGCAATATGTACAGAATTGATTACATCCATCTTGCACTTTTATTGCTACTCTATTTTTGTCTGTATAATTTACACTTCCAAAATCAACAAATTCTTTTTGATGCATTACATCTGATATATGTTCTTGTGGCTGTTTATTAGCTAATGCCTCTTCTACATACTTAACTATTTCTGTTTTCTCACTTATTCCTAATATTAAATCGATATCTTTTATTTCTTCTAATTTATCTTTTGCAACTTGTGCATAACAGCCTACTGCTACCACAATTGCATCTGGATTTAATTGCTTTGTCCTTCTTATCATTTGTCTTGACTTTTTATCAGAAATACTAGTTACAGTACAAGTATTTATTATATAAATATCTGCTTTTTCTGAAAAATCAACTAATTCATATTCCTTTTCTAAAAAGGCTTGAATCATTCCATTTGTTTCATATTGATTTACTTTACAACCTAATGTATAAAACGCTACCTTCATTTTTCTTCCTCTCTCTTACATTTAATCGCTATTATATCAGCAAAATCCATTTTTTTCAACAAAAACTGGAATCAATGTTTTAATTTTGATTCCAGTTTTTAATCGATTTTTTAAAAAAACTTACTCTGATTATGTTTACTTATGAGTCTTAACCCCCGTCCCTAAAGTTCTTAATATTCTTAATGCATTTAATACTGTAAGTAAAGTAACACCTGTATCAGCTAATACTGCAAGCCATATTGGTGCTGTTCCAAATAAGCCTACAATTAACACAACAAGTTTTGCAAGTAATGAAAAAGCTATATTAAATTTAACTATTCTCATTGTTTTTTTAGCAATTCTTATTATTGTTGGTAAGGTTGAAATTTCGTTAGATATTAAAATTCCATCAGCTGTGTTATTTGCAATTTCTGAGCCTGTTCCCATACTCATTCCAAAATCTGCTGTTGCAATTACTGGACTATCATTAATTCCATCACCTAAAAATGTCACTTTATTATTATCAGCTTGTAGTTCTTTTACTTTGTTTAATTTTTCTTGTGGTAATAATTCTGCATATACTTTTGATATTTTTAATTTATCTGCAATATTCTTAGCAGCCTTTTTATTATCACCTGTTAATATTGCAGCATCTTTTACTCCTGCTTCCTTTAAATTATCTAATATATTTTCTACATTTTCTCTTAACTCTTCTTTTAATGTTATATATCCTACAATTTGTTTATCTACTGCAAGTGTAATAGTATTATCAACATATTCTGCTGTATCTACATTGTATTTTTCCATTAATTTCTTATTTCCAAATAAAATTTCTTTTCCGTTTATAATTCCATATAAACCATGTCCAGAATATTCTATATAATCTTTTACTTCTAATTTCTCTATGTCTTTTTTATAGTTTGCTACTGCTGTTGCAATAGGGTGATTAGATAAATTTTCTATACTATAAATATATTCTAACATTTCATTTTCTGAAATTTTTGTTGCTTCTAATTTATCTATAACCATTTTTCCTGTAGTTAATGTTCCTGTTTTGTCAAATGCAATTATATCTGTTTTTGATAAATTCTCTATATGTTTTGTTCCTTTTATAATCATTCCTTTTTTAGAAATCGCGCCTATACAAGAGAAGAATGATAATGGTATAGAAATTACTAAACTACATGGACAAGATGCCACTAAGAAGAACAATGCTATATCTATCCACTTATCCATATCTGCACCAAATATTAATGGAATTATTACTAGCAAAATTGCAATTACTATTACAACAGGTGTATATATTTTAGAAAATTTAGTAATAAATTTTTCTGTCTTTCCTTTATTATTTGTTGCTTCATATACTAAATCAATTATTTGTGAAGCCATAGAATCTTTATATTCTTTTTCCGCTTTAATATAAATTGCACTATTTAAATTTATACTTCCAGAAATAACTTCATTATTTTTTTCCACTTTAACAGGTTTGCTCTCGCCTGTAATTGGTGATGTATCTATTTGAGATTTACCAGATGTAACTATTCCATCAACAGGAATCTTTTCACCAGGTTTTACAAGTAATATGTCACCTATTTTTACATCCTCTACTTTAACAGCATTTACATTATCTCCATCAACTAAATTAGCATTATTGGCTTTAATTTTAGTAATGTCTTCTATATTTTTATTAGATTTTTCTTCTGCAAGTTCTTCTAGAAATTCTCCTAATTTAAACAATAACACAACTAAACAGCTCTCTGGATAGTCACCTTTTATAAATGCTCCAATTATTGCTATTGTCATTAATGTAGTTTCTTCGAAATTAAACTTAAATAAGTTTTTTATTCCTTCTATTAATAAATCATATCCTGCAAGTAATACTGATACTAAATATATCCAAATTTTATATTCTGCTAAAGCCGGAATAAATCCAATTCCAAATAAAACTAATGAAAGTATATACAAAACTATTTTGCTTTTATTTTTTTCTTTTACTTCACATTCTTCATGACTATGACTACAACATGTCATACTTTTCTTCCTCCTCTAAAATATGATCTAATGCCATTTGTATAATAAGTTCTACGTGCTCATCATCTAAGCTGTAAAAGATTTGTTTTCCTTCTCTTCTAAATTTTACTAATTTACTATTTCTTAAAAGTTGTAACTGATGAGAAACTTGTGATTGATTTAATCCTAATAATTCGCATAAATCACACACACATAGTTCTTCTTTTAATAAGCTACAAATTATTTTTAATCTAGTTTCATCTGAAAATAGTTTAAACATATTAGATAATTTTTGATATTGGTCTGCCTTCGCTTCTAATGATTTAACATTATTTATTTTATTTAAATGTGGACATTTTTCTGCACACACTAATTTTTCTTCTTCTTCCATTTTTACCTCCTTTTATATCATATGAATATTTATTCATATGATTACTTGTTCATATGATAAATCAAAAAAAATAATCTGTCAATATATAACAGATTATTTCTTAAAATTATTCTTCATCTTTTTTTGTTTCTTCAGCTTTAACTTCTTCTACTGGTGTAGCTTCTGTTTCTAATGTTTTTGCTTCTTCAACTGGAGCTTCAACCTTTTCTTCTACTACTGGTTCTTCTTCTATAGCTGTTTTTACTGTAATTTCTTTATCTTCAATTCTTGCACCAATTTGTTCTTTAGTCTTAGCAGCTTTACCAACTCTATCTCTTAAGTAGTATAATTTAGCTCTTCTTGCTTTACCTACTCTTACTAATTCTACTTTTTCTACTAATGGTGAATGAATTAAGAATGTTTTTTCTACACCAACACCAGAAGCTATTCTTCTAACTGTGAATGTAGCATTTAGTCCTCCACCTTGTTTTTTAATAATGATTCCTTCAAATACTTGGATTCTTTCTCTATTTCCTTCTTTTATTCTTTGGTGAACTCTTACAGTATTTCCAACCTTAAGAACTGGTATCTTCTCTTTTAGATGCTCATGCTCTATTGATTTTATGATATCCATTATTTACTTCCTCCTTCTTTTAAATTTTTATATTTACTTAACATTTTTTGTTCTTTATCGGATAATTCAATTTCTTTTAATAAATCTGGTCTTTTTAAATATGTATTTATTATTGACTGATTTCTTCGCCATTCTTTAATATTTTCGTGATGCCCAGAAAGCAATACTTCTGGAACTCTTTTACCTAAAAATATTTCTGGTCTAGTATACTGTGGATATTCTAACAAGCCATTTGTAAAAGATTCTTCTTGTATAGAGTCCTCTTTTAAAACCCCTTCTACATATCTACTAACACTATCTATCAAAACCATTGCTGGTAGTTCCCCACCAGTTAATACATAATCACCTATCGAAATTTCCTCATCTACGATTTCATCAATTACTCTCTGGTCAATACCTTCATAATGTCCACAAAGTAATATGATATTTTCTTCTTTAGCTAAATCTTGTACCATTTGTTGATTTAAAGTTTTTCCTTGTGGTGACATATATATAACTTTAGCATTTGGTTCTTTAACAGAACAATATGCATCATATACAACTGTTGGTTCCATAACCATTCCAGCACCACCACCATAAGGAGTATCATCTACTTTTTTATGCTTATTTTTAGAAAAATCTCTAATATTTATTAAATTAATATCTATTAGTCCTTTTTCTTTTCCCCTTCCTATAATGCTTTCATCTAATGCTGAAAACATTTCTGGAAAAAGAGTTAAAACATTAAATTTCATTCTTCCTCCTATATTAAACCTGGAATAAGATTAATTGTCATTTTCTTATTTTTTAAATCAACTTTTTTTACAACATCTGTTATAGCAGGAATTAATATTTGTTTTCCGAGATTGTCTTTTACTACATATACATCATTACTACCAGTTGGAAATACATCTTCTATTTTGCCTAAATATTCATTTTTATCTGAATAAACATCAAGACCTATTAAATCTACAATATAATATGTGTCTTCTCCTAAGTCTTCTTGACTTTCTTTTTCTGTTTTCAAATAAAAATTCCTATATTTTTCTGCTTCTTCTATAGAATCTATTCCTCCAAGCTTTAGTAAGACTTGATTTTTATTATATCTTACTTGTTCTATTTTAACTTTTTTAAGTTCATTTTTTAATTGTATATATACATACTTTAAATCTTCAAATTTGCTAATATCGTCTGTAAAAGGGTTTACTTTTACAACACCTTTTAAACCATTTGTATTAACAATTTGTCCAATCTCTATATATTCCATATTAACCCCTTTTAGTTAATGAATTCAATTGTAACTTTTTTGTTTTCTTTTGATGCTACAGATTTCATTATAGCTCTTACTGCTCTTGCTACTCTACCTTGTTTTCCTATAACTTTACCCATATCATCTTCAGCAACTTTTACTTCGTATACAACTGATTTTTCACCATTTAATTCTTTTATAGATACTGCATCTGCATTATCTACTAAATTTTTTATCATTACTTCTAAAACTTCTTTCATTTGTTTGTCCTCCTGTCATTAATCCTTGTTTGCTAAGTCTATTAATTTTTTAACTGTATCTGTAGGTTTTGCTCCATTTTTGATCCATGTTGCAACAGCTTCTTTATCTAAAACTATTGTTGATGGTTTTGTCATTGGGTCATATGTTCCTACTTTAGCTATAACTTTTCCATCTCTTGGACTTCTAGAGTCTGCTACTACTATATGATAAAAAGGTGCTTTTTTCTTTCCTTCTCTTTGTAGTCTTATTTTTACCATTTATTTCACCTCCTAAAAATCTAAGTAATCTATTATTAATTGTTATTAATAATCTACATTTTAAAATCTTTTAAGTCATTCATATTTAAGTTTTTCATCATGTTCCTCATTCCTTTACCTGACTTAATTTTTTTCATCATTTTTTGTGTTGTTTCGAATGAAGTCATGAATCTGTTAATTTCTTGTACTGATGTTCCGCTACCATTTGCAATTCTTTTTCTTCTACTCGCATTTAACAATTTTGGATTTCTTCTTTCCCCATTTGTCATTGAACAAATAATAGCTTCTATTCTATCAAATTCTTTATCATCTACTTTAATATTTTTAAGTTGATTCATTCCTGGAAGCATTTTTAATAAAGATGAGAAAGAACCCATTTTCTTTACTTGTCTTAATTGTGCTAAATAATCATTTAAATCGAAGCTTTGTTTTCTTAATTGTTCTTCCATTTTCTTAGCTTCTTCTTCATCGAATGATTCTTCAGCTTTTTCTATTATAGAAAGTACATCTCCCATTCCTAAAATTCTTGATGCCATTCTGTCTGGATGGAATGGTTCTATGTCACTTAATTTTTCTCCTGTTGCTATATATTTTATTGGTTTTCCTGTTACTTTTTTTACTGATAATGCTGCACCACCACGTGTATCACCATCTAACTTAGTTAAGATTATTCCATCTATTCCTACTTTTTCGTTAAATGTCGTTGCCACATTTACAGCATCTTGACCTGTCATACTATCTACTACTAATAAGATTTCTTGTGGTCTTACATTTTGTTTTATATTTTGTAATTCTTGCATTAAGTCTTCATCTATTTGAAGTCTACCTGCAGTATCTAGTATTATTACATCATTTAGTTTTTTTATTGCTTCATCTATTGATCTTTTAGCTATATTTACTACATTTTTAGAATTTTCATCACTAAATACTGGAATGTTTAATTGTTTACCAACAACTTGAAGTTGTTTTATAGCTGCTGGCCTGTAAACATCACATGCAACTAATAATGGTTTTTTACCTTGTTTTCTTAACACATTTGCAAGCTTACCTGCTGTTGTTGTTTTACCTGAACCTTGCAAACCTATTAACATTATTACTGTTGGAGCATTTGGCAAAAATGTAATTTTACTCTCTGTTCCTCCTAATAATTCTACTAATTCATCTTTAACTATTTTTATTACTTGTTGGCCAGGTGTTAAAGATTTTAAAACATCTTGACCTAACGCTTTTTCTTGGATTACAGCTATAAATTCTTTTACTATTTTATAGTTAACATCTGCCTCAAGCAATGCAAGTTTTACTTCTCTTAACATATCTTTTAAGTCAGCCTCTGTAACCCTTACTTTTCCTTTAAATTTATTTGTTATACTTTGTAATTTAGAAGATAATCCTTCGAAAGCCATTATTTTCTCCTTACTTTAAATTAATTTCTTTAAATCTTTTTTTATTGATTCTAATGTTTTCTTATCTTGTATATTTAAACTATTCAATTTAGAAATAATACTATTTACTAATTCTTCTTGTTTTTGCATTTTCTTCATAAGACCTAATTTATTTTCTAAATCATATAATTTTGTTTCTCCACTTTTTATATTATCTCTTACTGCTTGCCTTGTAATATTATAGTTTTCTGCAATTTCTGATAAAGAAAAATCATTATTATAGTATTCATCTAGTATCTCGAATTGTTTTTCTGTTAAAGTATTTTTATAAATCTGAGATAATATGCTTATTTCTATGTTTTTTTCCATCATTACACCTTCTCTTTTTGTAATGCTATTATACTTTACACCAATTTACTGTAAATGTCAAGAGCTTTACAGTAAAAAAGATAGAAAATTTAAGCTTTTATCTTAATTTTCTATCTTTTTATTTGAATTTTATATGGTTTTAAATTAACTAAGATTAATGTTTAATCCTACCGCAAGCTTTTAAAACAAATTCCTTATTAATAAACTTTCTTTGTCTTTTATATGATTTATAACATACACACAGTCATCAAGTTGTGGTACAGCTTGATTATAATCTCCTACGTCTATATTTCCTTTAATTAATATTAATTGTCTTGCTACTTTTTCTAGTTCGTTATGTTCTATATAACAAGATAACAAATTTAAATTTGCATTCCATTCTTGTTCAACTTTTTTTATATCATCATTTATTTTATTGTCATTTTTATTTTCTTTAAGCATTTCGTTTCTTAAATTTCCTAAACTATCATTTATACTAAAAAAAACTTTTTTAGTATAATTATTACTTAGTAAATCCATACTAAGTATTAAAATAACTACTAAAATGCACACAATAATTTCTTTATACATTTTTGTTTTTCCTTTCTTTTGCTTGGCAGAAAAATTGCCCTTCTCCATCTATTGTTACTACCAAAGCATCTTTAGGTTTTATTTTAAATTTAGCAACTTGTTTTTCTAACCATTTTTCATCTTTTCCTAATTTTCTTAAATTTTCTTTCATAATTACACCATCTATAACTAAATCATAAGAAATCCCTTCATATTCAGGTTCTAAGTTAAAATCTTTTACTACTACATTTCTTTTTTCTGGTTTTGGAATAACTGTTATTTGTCCACTAGTCTCTAATATTGCATACTCTACATCTCCAATATTAAAAATATTATTTGAGCGTAGTCTTTCTTCTAATTCATTTATTGTAAATCTTTCTTTTTTTAATATTTTTTCGTCAATTCTTCCTCTATAAATTAAGATAGATGGTTTACCACAAATTATCTCTCTAAACTTTAAACTTTTTATATTAAGAACAGAAATTAATAAATGCATAACAAGTAAACCTAAAATAGGAATTAATCCATTTACTATTGGTATTCCAACATCTGACATAGGAATAGATGCTAAATCTGCAATCATAATAGAAATAGCAAGTTCGAAAGGCTGTAGTTGTCCTATTTCTCGTTTTCCCATTAATCTCATAACTAACAAAACAAATATGTATATGATTATTGCTCTAAAAAAATTTGATAACATACTATCACCTACTTAATTTTTTAATTTTATTATGTCATTTTTTATTTTTTTTATGCATTTTGAATAATTATTTAACTTGTGTAAATAATACTATTATGAAACCATTTTAAGGAGGTTTTATATTATGGCTGATAGTCAAATGAATGTAAAAGGAAATTCAACTACAAGTACCATGGGACAAATACTATGGAGATTAGTAACATCTGCTGTAGTTCTAGCTATAACTGCTTTTTTCACTCCTGGTTTCTCAATTAATAATCTTTGGACATTAGCTATTGCTGCTATAGTTCTTTCTCTTATGGACTATATAATTACTAAATTTACTGGTTTACATGCTAGTAGCTTTGGTAGAGGTATTGTCGGTTTCGCACTTGCAGTCGCCACATTATATGCTACACAATTTTTCGTTGCAGGTTATACAATATCTTGGATGGCAGCAATAATTGGTGCTTTAATTTATGGAGTTGTAGATTATTTTATTCCAGGTACTCAAAGTGTATAATTCTAGGATAATTTAATTTTGTATATATTCTGGTAATTATATTCATAGCAAAAAGAGCAAGGTATTATCCTTGCTCTTTTTGCAGATTAATCTATTTTTTCTACTATCTCGTTTTTGTTTTTGTATATAGAATGTTCTGGAACTACTCCTCTTACTGATGATAGTGGATATATATTAGTATGTTTTCCTACTATAGTTCCTGGATTTAATACAGAGCCACATCCAACTTCTACTTCATCACCTAACATTGCACCGAATTTTTTTAAGCCTGTTTCTATTTGTTCCTTGCCATTTTTTACAATTACTAGTTTTTTATCTGATTTAACATTTGAAGTAATTGAACCTGCTCCCATATGTGATTTATATCCTAATATTGAATCACCTACATAGTTATAATGTGGAACTTGTACTTTATTAAATAATATGACATTTTTTAATTCTGTTGAATTACCAACTACTGCACCTTCTCCAACAATAGCTTTTCCTCTAATAAAAGCACAATGTCTTATTTCTGCATTCTTACCGATTATTGCTGGACCTGCAATATATGCTGTTGGAGCTACTTTAGCACTTTTAGCAATCCAAATATTTTCTCCTTTTTCTTCATATTCATCTTTATCTAAAGTTTTGCCAAATTTTATAATAAATTCTTCTATTTTTGGTAAAGCCTCCCATGGATATGTAACTCCATCAAAAATATCTTTAGCAATAGTCTCATCTAAATTATATAAATTTTTTATTTTACACTCTTCCATTTTGTTTCCTCCAATAATCATTATATAACTTGCTTGCTGTTACTGGACTATCTACACCTTCTTTATTTTTTACTGGTGCAAAATCCTCTTCTCTTTTTCCTCTTACAATAGAAATTTGATTAAAAAACTCAAATGAGTCAAATATAAAATATTCAAATTTATAAGCATTTGGTTCTTCTGGTTCAATCATTTTGCCATTTTCATCCATATAGCTATATTTTTTATGTGCTTTATGATATTGCAAATTTTGTAAGCTAATTTTTTCCAAGGCTTTTAAACTAAATAAATTACACATTACATGTGATTCGCCAAATAGAATTTCTCCATTTTCGTCTTTTGCCTCTATCATATCTTCTGGAAGTTCCGAATATTCTATAACTTTAACTTTTCCATCTTGAATACATAAAGATCCTATTCTTTCTCTTGGTGTATTTTTAAATATAGACCTTGTAGCAATTTCTGAACCTTCTTTTATAGCTACTCCCATTAATAATGTATCTACCATTTTTAATAAGACATTATCTATAGAACCTATGTATACCCATTCTATTCCTTTTTCTTTCATATCATCTAGCACACCTTTCATGTACATAGACTTAAATATACTTCCATTACCATCTGATGCTTTTTTTATATTGTTGTTTTCATCTAATATTATTTGTCCATCTTCTGTTATTAATGGCAATTCACCTTGTTCGAAAAATCCTACATATTCTTTATTATATCCAAAATAATTATGTTCTTCCATGAAATCCACTATTTCTTGATTATTCTCATGACTTGTCATAATATACCATGGAATTATAGTATTATATTGTTTATTTGCTCTTTGTAATGTATCTACTATTATTTCAAATAAATACTTTGGCTCTGGTTCTACATCAATTTTAAAAGTTCCTTTTGCCCCTTTATATCCTAGTCTAGTTCCTTGACCTCCAGACATTGTCGCTACTGCAAATTTTTTATTTCTTACAACATCTGCTCCAATCTCTTCATAATTTTCTCTTTCTTCTTTTGATATTTTATCTGGATTTAATGATTTTATTGGTTTTAATTCTCCAACATTAACTTCTGCCTCTTCTTTTATATTGTTATATAATTCTTTTAATTGTGGGAAATTAATATCTTCTAATTGCTCAATTATCTTATTTTTTGTTGTTTCATCTACATTTTCTAATATTTTTAAAGTTCTATTCTGATTATATTTTTTTAAATTTTCTATTACTTTTTCATCTTTCATATTAAACCTCCAATTCACTACTTTATTTTATCATATGATTTTTTATTTTGCAATGCTTATAAATTTCCCTTCATTTTTTGCAATTTGTGGAATATCTTTGACAAACCACTAATATACTTAACTAAAGTAACTTAGTACAAACATTTTCTATGAGGAGGTATTTTATAAATGGAAAATATTAATGTATACGAAGATATTGCAAAACGTACAGATGGCGATATCTATGTTGGTGTTGTTGGACCTGTTAGAACTGGTAAGTCCACTTTTATAAAAAATTTTATGGATTTATTAGTTATTCCTAATATTGAAAATGAGTATAAAAAAGAACGTGCTACAGATGAACTACCACAAAGCGCCTCAGGAAGAACAATTATGACAACAGAACCTAAATTTGTTCCTAATGAAGCTGTCGAAATAACTATTGGAGATAACATTAAATTAAGAACTAGATTGGTAGATTGTGTTGGTTATTTAGTTAATAATGCAATAGGGTATTTAGAAGATGATATGCCTAGAATGGTAAAAACGCCTTGGTCTGACGAAGAAATGCCTTTCGAACAAGCTGCAGAAATAGGAACAAAAAAAGTAATAGAAGAACATTCTACAATAGGTATTGTAATGACTACAGATGGTAGTTTTACGGATATTCCTAGAGAAGATTATGTAAATGCAGAAGAACGTGTTGTAAATGAATTAAAATCTTTAAATAAACCATTTGTCATCGTATTAAATTCTGAAAATCCTAATTCTGAATACACAAAGGAATTAGCCAGAAGTTTAGAAGTAAAGTATGAAACAACCGTAATTTGTATTAATTGCTCCGAATTAACTCTTGATGATATAAATAATATATTCTCTAAGGTTTTATATGAATTCCCTATTAATCAAATTAATATTAGTTTTCCGAAGTGGATAGATATTCTAGATGAAAGCCATCCTTTAAAAAGCACATTACTAAATGATCTAAAAACTGCATTTGAAAAAGTTAAAATTCTAAAACAAATTGACAACTGCATTCAAAATTTATTATCTTCTGAAGTTATACAACAAGCATGTGTAAATAAAATTGAACTTGGAACTGGAAGTGTCTATATATCTATTGTGCTTAAAGAAACTCTATTCTATAGTGTACTAACAGAAATCTCTGGTGTTTCAATCTCAAATGATGGTGATTTATTTAAAACAATGGCTGAATTTTCAGAAGTAAAGAAAGAATATGATAAAATATCTTTTGCCTTAGAAGAAGTTAAAGCAAAAGGCTATGGAATTGTTACACCTTCGATTGATGAATTAATATTGGATGAACCAGAAATGGTTAAACAAGGCTCTAGATTTGGAGTAAAACTAAAAGCTAAAGCTCCTTCTATACATATGATAAGAGCCGATATAGAAACAGAGGTATCTCCAATAGTTGGTTCTGAAAAACAATCTGAAGAATTAGTAAATTACTTACTATCTGAATTTGAAAACGACCCTAAGAAAATTTGGGAATCTAATATCTTTGGTAAGAGTCTACATGAACTTGTTAATGAAGGGTTACAAAGTAAGTTAGCTCATATGCCGGAGGATGCACAAATAAAATTACAAGAAACACTAGAGCGAATTGTAAATGAAGGTAGTGGTGGATTAATTTGTATAATATTATAAAAGCAGATAAATATTTGTTTTTATACTGTTTTAAATATTATATAATAATCTTTCCATAATATTATTTATTTAATTTATTCAATTCATGTAAAATACGGGTAAAAGATGTTATCTTCTACCCGTATCTTATTAAGGATGTTATTCCTCGTTGTTTAAATATCTCTCCGAAATAAGCTTTATTGGAATTTTCACACAACCAGCATTTAAATCGAGTTCTGGCTCGGTCAATTCTACTTTGATTCCCTTAAATTTTCTCAATTTAATGAGCTGATCTTCTTCTTTATCATATTGAACAATGACTATATTTTTGTCTTTCTTAACAACCAAAAAGTTCTCTAAACCTTTGAAGTTCTCTGCAAATGGCATAATACCGTCTCCGTCAATATCAAGCAACCATACGTCTTTAGTACATCCAAGCATATATATATCTTCTTTGCTTTTCGCAATATATTCGTATGGATATGGCAACCAATTTACTTTTTTTACAGAATCAAAATTTTGAAGGCTATATACTTTCCCCTTCCCTAGCTGTATGACTTTATTTCCTACTAACTGAGGGGTTAGAATGTCACTAGGTCTAGCAGTAAATGATACACTATTATTTTTTTCCCAAACGCATTCGTTTTGCTCTATTTTTGGAGTAATAACGTACCAATCTGAAAACCTTTTCTTTGCTATAAATATTCTGGCATTTTCAAGCCAATGTATTTCTCCTTTTTCCGCAAAAAGGAGCTGATGTCTTTCATAATTGTATATTCTGAAGTTTTCATCTCCGTTACTTCCTACAATAAGCGGAAAGTCTTTTGCTTCATAAAAATCTATGAAACCAGAAATTTCTTCCAAATGCACAATCCTGTCTATCATTACCTCGTATACTTGGCTTCCAAAATTTTGATTTGGTATAATCCTGAATATGAAAGATCCATTCATTGGAGCATATATCACTTCAAAGTATTTTGATATAGTTTTAAACAAAATTTCATTTTGTTTAACCACATACAACATATTCCTGCTTTTGAAAATTCGGATATCCAACCTCTTTAGTTCGGACCGATATTCATTTTGATCTGTTACATCCTTAACTCTGCTCAAGGACATACAGAACAGTTTAATTTTGAGAAACAAATACTTCATCCTCTCTTCCTCCTGGCATTACGCCTTTTTTAGTTTTAGTTAACAAGTTATCTTGACCATTATAACATATTTTTTACAATCTCGTCAATTTACGTAAACCAATTAGTAAAAAACTAAGAGGAACATTTTCTCTGTTCCCCTCCCATTTCTAAAAATATTTTATTCATAATCTTCCATACTTAATTCTGGATATATAAATACAGAACCTCCATCTGAAACTTGCCCACTTGGAAAATGAGTTTTATTAAAATTCGTTTCTCCTCGTAAGAAATATCTAGTTTTAGTTGATGTAGGTACTCTTCCACTTCCTATAATTGTTGGATCATCCCAAGTAACATCTACCGCATACCATTTATTATTAAGCATAACATAATTCCACGCATGTGCTTCTGTTTGACCAGCAGAATTTGTTCCAGTTCCAACTATTTCAACGCATGGTACACCTACAGCATCTAATAAATATTTTAATGATTCTGCATAACCTTCACAAACGACATTTTGCTCTACTAATGCACCATATATATTTCTAGTATTTGTTCGTGCCATTGAAGAATCATACTCTATATAATCTACTAAAAAATCATGTATTTTTTTTACTTTAGTATATGGCTCATCATTTGCCACCTGTCTTGCAATATCTGCTTTAATAGCTTCTAATCTATTTAGTGCAGAATCTACATCTGTTTTTGAAGTAAAACCATCTACTAAATAACTTCCTACTTCTGCTGGCTCTATAGAGACTTCATATTTTGTACCCCAAATATTAGTAGTTGAATATATCATTAATACCATTTTAGTTACATCTATATAAAATACTTCTGGATAATCTAAACCAAATGCATCCAATGCTGCTTGATAAGCTACATTCAATCTTTCTTTTCCATTTTCTTCGTTTAACAAAGAATTAAATTGACTACCAAAATCAATTTTTGCAGTACCTGTTTTTAAATTTTCTATATTAGATTCAACAGCTGAATATATTATCTTAGCGTTTGGATCTAACTGATCGTAATAATATTTATATTTTCCAGCTGATACTGTAGTGTTAGCATTTTGACTTGTAGATTGAACATCTAAAGAACTTGATAATAGTGTGTTAGAACTACTTCCTGTTGGCTCTAATGGTTTAATTGTTTCATTACTTACTTCATTTGTACCTGTAACTAATGATAAAATATCAGTCGTATCTATTCCTATATATTGGATAAAAGCATATGCTATTCCTCCAATTATTCCTAAAATTAAAACTATTAATATAAATGTTAAAATTCTATTTTTCATAAAAATCTCCTAATTTTTTCTAGTATCTATTTAACCAAACACAAGATTTTCTACGCATTAGTAAATGCTAGAAAATCTAAAATTAGCCATAAATATCTACTACAAAAAATTCTCCTACTAGGAGAATTTTTCTAGTATCTATTTAATTATATCATTTATGCTATACAGTTGTATATAGTAATTTTTTCAAAATTGTACATATTTTTTTATTTATTGGAAATTACTAATTTTAATAATTATATATAGGAGTAAATTAATGAATTTTTCAAGATTAAAACAATCTCTTGCTAATTTAATAACATATAAAGGTCCACAAGATTCATATGATTTTTCTGTAAATATATCTACCTCAAAAAATATATCCTACGAAGCTAACGAAAAAGTTTCTATTAATTTAAAAGATAATAAGAATATTATCGATAGAAAATATAATACTTTAATAAATAGCGATATTATAGTTAGAAAATTCAAATTAAAATCTAACAACAAACCTTATTCAGCTTTTATTATATACATTGATGGAATGTCTGATTCAAATTTAATTAATCAATTCATATTAAAACCTTTAATGTTAAGAAATATAACAAATACGTACAAAACTCATAGTCTAAAAACTATTAATAAAGATAAAAAAGTTATTATACAAAGAGATTCTAATGACTTGGCAGTGGAAATAGAAAATTCATTATTACCACAAAATTCATTAGTAAAAGAAACAGAGTTTAACAATATTTTTTCTGCTATTAATATGGGAAATTGTGTTCTTTTTGTAGATTCCTTAGATATTGCTTTTAATTTGGATGTAAAAGGATTTAAACAAAGAAGTGTAAGTTCTCCAAATAACGAAATAATTATTAAAGGTCCACAAGAAGCCTTTGTAGAATCAATTCGTGTAAATACTTCTATGTTACGTAGAGCAACAAATACTGAAAATTTGGTTATAGAAAATGTTTTAGTTGGAAAGCTAAGTAAAACACCATGTGCTATATGTTATTTAAAAAATATAGCAAATTCAGATTTAGTTGCAGAAGTTAGATATAGATTAAACAATTTAGAAATAGATACTCTTCTTTCTACAGGTCAATTAGAACAGTTAATATGTGAAGATAATAAATACAATATTCCACAAGTATTATCAACCGAAAGACCAGATAAAGCTGCAAAAAATTTATATGCAGGCAGAGTTGTTATCTTAGTAAATGGAAATCCATATTGTATTATTTTACCAGCAACTATAGTTGATTTTATCTCTTCACCAGAAGACACAAATTTAAGACCAGCTTTTGCTAATTTTCTTAAGTTTTTAAGGTTTCTAGCTATGGCTATAACTTTATTACTTCCTAGTATATACATTGCAATTGTTGATTTTCATCAGGAATTATTACCCACAGAATTATTATTTTCCTTATGGGCATCTAGAGAGAATGTTCCTTTTCCCATAATCTTTGAATTACTAGTAATGGAAATTTCATTTGAGCTAATTAGAGAAGCTGGCCTTAGAGTTCCTTCTCCGGTAGGCCCCACAATCGGAATAGTAGGTGCACTTGTTCTGGGGCAAGCAGCTGTAAGCGCTAGTATTGTTAGTCCTTTCCTTATAATAATTGTTGCAATTACAGGTATTGCATCTTTTGCTATTCCGGATTTTTCATTTGGATTTCACTTAAGAATTACTAGATTCTTATTTACAATAGCTGCATATATTGCAGGTTTTCTTGGGATTGCCATAGGTTTATACGTTTACTTGTGCATTTTTTGTAGTATTAAATCATTTGGTGTACAATATTTAAACCCAAATGATAGTATTAATTTTAATAAAAAATCTAACAATTTCATTGTTATGCCAACATGGATGCAAGAATTTAGACATAACTATCTTCATCCTAAAAAAGAACGTGCACAAAACAATATAAGTATGAAATGGAGGCATCCTAATGAATAATATAAAATTAAGCAATCTTGAATCCATTGGATTAGTTCTTATAATAATTATAAATCATGTCATACTTAACTTCTCTAAAAGCATAATAGCTAATACTGGTTCTGCCTCTGCTCTTAATATATTATTTATTGGAATAATAGTTCTATTGTTTGTTCAATTACTACTATTTCTTTTTAAGCATTTTTCTGGGCAAGATATTTTAGATGTTTCACAGTATTTAGGAGGAAAAATTTTAAAAGTTATTACTGGATTTCTTTTTATAACTTATTTTATAGTTTTTACAAGTGTTCTGCTTAGAAGCTTTTCTGAAAATTTAAAAATAATATATCTGGATAAACTTCCTATTGTAGTAATTGTAATATTATTTATTTTTGCAATTATTTTTGGAAATAAATTAGGATTTAAAGTAATTTCAAAAGTTAATTTATTAATACTCCCTGTAATTATTTTTTGTATAATATTTGTTTTGCTTGCTAATTTAAAAAACTATGATTTTAATGGTCTATTTCCAATTTTAGGAAGTGGAGTGAAATCAACCTTTATTACAGGACTAAGCAACATGTTTGCATTCTCCAGTCTTTCTATAATTTATTTTTTACCACCAATGGTAGAAGACACAAATTCATTTAAAAAAATTGCGAGAATCTCAACAATTTTATCAGTAGTATTATTCTTCTTTAGTATAGTATCTTTTCTTGCATTATTTCCTTTTATAAGAAACAGTGAAGAAATAATGGCATTATACCTAGCCACTAGATATATTGAATTTGGTAGGTTCTTCCAAAGACTTGATGCAATATTCTTATTAATTTGGACAGTTGCAGTTATAAGTTACTTATGTATAGCTACTGCTCTATCTATAAACATATTTAAAAAGATTTCTAATATAGTAGATACTAATGGTGTTATTTATTGCTTTGCTGGAATAATTTTTCTTATAAGCCTAATACCTACTAATCTAGCACAATTAAATTTTATCGAAATTAATATATTTAAATATGTAGTATTTATATTATTATTTGCTTATAGCCCATTAATTTTAATATTTGCCAATATAAAAAAGAGATTGAGGGGTGGAAAAAATGAAAAAGTTCCGTAGATTTTTACTCTATATTCTTGTATTCTTTATTATTTCTATCCTTATTTTCTCACTTTCTGGGTGTTATAGTATTCAAAGTATAGACGATTTAGCCTATGTAGTTGCACTTGGAATAGATTTAGGACAAGATAATAATTTAGAACTTACGATACAGCTTACTTTTCCTAATAGTTCTGACAGTACCTCTACTTCTGGTGAAGCAGCTCCAACAATTATAAATAGTGTTGAATGTTCATCTATCAATAGTGGTATAAGCTTACTAAACAGCTATATTAGTAAAGAAATCAACTTATCACATTGTAAAGTTGTAATATTTTCCGAAGCAATTGCAAATAGAGGAATTAGCTCAGAAATATATACCCTTTCTAACCAAGTAGAAATAAGACCTGACTGTAATATAATTATCTCTAAATCTTCTGCTAAAGAATATATTACAAATTCAAAACCTGAATTAGAAAATTTAGTAGCAAAATATTATGAATTAACACCTTATTCTAATGAATATACTGGTCATATTGTAAATGCTACAATCTCAAGCTTTTTTAATTCTTTAAGTGCGAATTATAGTGACCCAGTAGCAATTTTAGGAAATGGAAATAAACTTAATTTAAATTCTTCTGATAACTCGATAGATCCAGAACAAGAATTTAACATTGTGGCCGGTCAAAATCCTTTAATTGAATATGATCGAAAAAGTGAAAATTTGGGTATAGCAGTCTTTAAACAAGATAAATTAGTAGGTGAACTAACAGCATTTGAAAGCTTATTACATCTAATATTAACAAATCAGTTTGAATCCAGCATTATTTCGATAAACAATCCTTACAAAGAAAATTCTTCTATAGATGTTGCTCTTTATTACCATAAAAATACAAAAATAGATGCAAAATTAGTTAATAATTCACCATATGTAAGAAGTAAAGTATATCTTAATGCAAGATTACTGTCTGTAGATAAAAATTCTGAAAGTTTAACACCAGAAAAAATTAATGACTTGGAAGTTTTAATAAATTCATATTTGGAAAATGCATTTCTAAATTATCAATATAAAACAGCCAAAATATTTGAAGCAGACATAGATAATATTGGTAAAAATTTAATTAAACATTTTAAAAATGATAAAGAGTGGAGCAATTACAACTGGTCTGCAAATTATAAAAATACTTTTTTTGATATTGATGTAACAACCAACATTAAATCAAGCTTTTTATTATCAAGTTAGGAGTTAAGTATGTTTTTGGTAATTTTAATTATTTCTATTATTATTTTTTTTAAAACTATTAATTATGCAATCTATGAAATAAAAGTAAATAAAAATAAATCTGCTGGTATAACAATTATAATTATGGCATTTGTAGTTTTAATCTTTGCTCCATTTATTACTTTATTTAGATAACATTTAATAAAACTAATCAGAAAAAAGTCTTTAGTAAAAACTAAAGACTTTCTTCTTGCTCTAATCCTGGAATTCTTTTAAAAGATATTCTTTTTTCTTGTTTATTTGCATCTATTACTTCTATATTTATTTTATCTCCTATTTTAAAAGTTTCTTTGCTTCTTTCTCCTATTAGAATTTTATGATCTGCATCATATTCATAATATTCATCACCTAAATTTTCAAATCTAATAAGACCTTCTACTGTATTTTCTAATTCTACAAATATTCCAAATTGTGTAACTCCAGAAATAATACCTTCATATTGTTCGCCAATCTTTTTACTCATATATTCAGCTTTCTTTATATCTACACTATCTCTTTCTACTTGTGTTGCAATTTTCTCCCTATCTGATGATTGTTTAGCATCATTTTCTGCTACCTTGTTATAAAACTCTACTTGCTTTTCTGACATTGTATAGTCATTCTTCAAATACTTAGAAATGATTCTGTGTATAAATAAATCTGGATATCTTCTAATTGGAGAAGTAAAATGACAATAATATTGGCTGGCTATTCCAAAATGCCCTTTGTTTTCTGAATCATATACAGCAACTTTTAAAGTTCTTAAAATCATGTTAGAAACTATCTTTTCCTCTGTTTTTCCTTCTACTTCTTTTAATATTTTAGAAAATTCTGCTGGGTAAATTTTTCCCTCTTTAACATGAATTTTATATCCAAAATTAAATAATAATTTATTTAATTCATTTACCTTTTCTATATCTGGTTCTTCGTGTACACGATATATAAATGGAGCTTTAAGCCAATAAAATTTTTCTGCAATAGTTTCGTTTGCTGCTAGCATAAATTGCTCTATTATTTCATTTGCAAAAGTTGTTTCATATTTGCATACATCTATTGCATAACCATCTTGGTCCAAGATAATTTTACTTTCTGGTATATCTAAGTTCAAATATCCTTTTGCTAATCTCTTTTCTTTTAATATCTTAGCTAATTCTTCCATAAGTTTAAAATCTGATATATATTCTTTATATTTTGTTACTATCTCTTCATTTGAATTATCTAAAATTGCTTGTACATCTTTATATGACATTCTTCTGGTAACATTTACTATTCCTTTATATACTTCACTAGAAATTACCTTTCCTTTATTATCTATTTCCATACTTACAGATAATGTATATCTATCTTGTCCTTCATTTAAACTACAAATTCCATTTGAAAGTTCTCTTGGAAGCATTGGAATAACTCTATTTAACATATATATACTTGTACCTCTTAATAAAGCTTCCTTGTCTAGCAATGTATTTTCTTGTACATAATGGCTTACATCTGCTATATGAACATCTAATTTATAGTTTCCATTTTCTAGTTTTTGAACACATACAGCATCATCTAAATCTTTAGCATCTTCGCCATCTATCGTAAAAATATCATATTTGCCACGAAGATCAACTCTACCTTTTATATCGTTAGGATTAATTTTATCTCCAAATTTTTGTGCTTCTTTTACGACATCCTTTGGAAATCTGTATGGCAAATCATAATCTTTAATTAGAGAAAGCATATCTATACCTGCTTCATTTACATTTCCTATGACTTCTAATATTTTTCCTTCAGCTTTCCTACCTTTTTGTGGATATTTAGTAATCTGTACAAGAACTTTATGATTATTTCTAGCCTTTCCAAAATTCTTTTTAGAAATAAATATATCTCTACAAAGCTTTTTGTCATCAGGTATTACAAAACCAAAATTTTTATTCTTTTGAAAAGTTCCTACTAAAGTATCTTTTTTGTGTTCTATAACCTTTAATATTATTCCCTCTTGTCTTGCTCCATTTGATTTTTTCTTTAGTTTTACTAAAACTCTATCACCACTAAACGCATCTTTAGAATCTTCTTTAGCAATATATATATCATCTTCTTGGTCTTCTACAATAACAAAGCCAAAACCTCTTTCATGTCTTCTAAATATTCCTTCTATAAATCTATTTTCTTCTTGCATTTATCTCTTCCTTTCGAAATAGGGATTTTGAACGTTCCTGCCAGGGATTTTTGGACGTCCCTTTTTTCCTATTTAATTTATTATTCCAAACTTAATATACTTTATAACATAACGCAAAAAAAGCAGACTTTAGCTGCTTTTTTACATCCGATTATTTTATTAACATAAATACAATTCCTAATATAATTGTTAAAATTGCAAATATAACTCCTAATATAATTGTCCATCTTTTTTGCTTTCCTGCTTTTGTTCTACCTTTGTTTTTATCATAAAAATTGTTTGTTGCAGTATCTGTAATAGCTCCAGATGCTCCGTTATCTTCTTTTTCTTGAACCAATGTTAATATAATAATTGCTGCAGCAACTATAATATATATTATTATTAATGCATATTTTAATATTTCCATTTTGTAAATTCCTCCCAAGTTTTCAAACTTTTTTTATTTTAACATATATGTTTTATAAAATCAAATATTTTAATCATTTTTATCTTTTTTGAATTTTTTCCATATAATGTTAGGTTTTCTTTCCTTTTCAGGTATTCTATCTGTAACAATATCTTTTATTAATATTTTCTTTAAAGTTTCTTCATTTACATCAGCTATTAATTTACCATCTTTAGCAATTGATATTCTACCTGTTTCTTCAGAAACTATAACTGCTATTGCATCTGATTCTTTAGATATTCCTATACCTGCTCTATGTCTTGTTCCTAATTCCTTTGCTATGTCTTGCCCACTTGCTAGTGGTAACATACATGCTGCTGCTTTTATTTTATTATTACTAATAACAACAGCCCCATCATGAAGCGGAGTCTTTGGCACAAATATATTAGTTAAAAGTTGTGGAGATACATCTGCATCAATTAAAATACCTGTATCTATAATATCTTTTATTCCAATATCTCTTTCTATTACTATTAATGCTCCTATTTGTCTTTTTGACATTTCTTCTGCTGCTATTACTATTTTATATATATCTTCTTTATTTTTTGTTTCTATATCCTCTGTAAATCCCAGATATTTCTTTAATTTATTAGTTCCCAGTTGCTCTAAAGCTCTTCTTATTTCTGGTTGGAAAATAATAATTAAAGCTAAAACTCCCCAACTTACTACTTTGTCTAAAATTGCATGTAGTATTGTAAGTTTAAATACACCGCTAAGCCATGTTACTACTAATAATAATACAATCCCCTTTAATACTTGCCATGCTCTAGAATCTTTTGTAAGTTTTAATATTTTATATGCTAAAAATATAACTATTGCTATATCTATTAAAAACAATATTAAATCTATTGGGTGTTCCCACATTTGCATAATTCTAGCCAAAATATTAGTTTCGTAAAAGTCTGAGATTCCTGTAATTATATCATCTTTCATTATTTACTCCCTATTACATACCAATTAAATAGTATACTAATGTTCCTCCTACACTAACTACCATTAAAGCTGCTAAAATGCCTGCTGTGATTTTTACAAAAATATTACTTCCTGAATGTTTTTTCTCTTTTTTAGACATTTTATTTCCTCCTTGTATATACATAATACGAATATAGTTTACCACATTTTATTTTTTTTGTAAACCTAAAAATTTTGTCAAAAACTTAAAATATATTATTTACTTTTTAATATTGCATAATAAAATAGGGATTTAAGGAACGTCCCCCAAATCCCTATTTTATTACTCTTCTTCGCTTATGTACTTCTTTGTAAACCTAAATTGAATTATTACTCCAAATACAAATAATATTGCATCTATTAAAGTAATTATTATAAATGTTTCTTTTTGTATATTTTTTACTTGTTCTACATAATTATTTTGACTCTCTATCATAGTACTTTTTTCTTCATCATCTATATCTTCACTATTCTGTATTTGTTCTTCTGCTGTAGCTCTTGTGTCTTCTAAGCCTATTATTGTTATAGCATAGTTTAATGTGTTAAATAAAGAAACAACTATTAGTACTAAAGCATAAAAAATTATAATATTTCTTTTAAATTTAAATAAATTTTTATCATCCATTTTTCTTGTTTTAAATACATCTGATGTTGCAAGTTTTGTTGAAAAAAATATTAATATTCCCATTGTAACAATAGAAAATATTGATAATACTAACATATTAACTTTGCCTAACATAAAATATTCTATAACTGCTAAAATTATAGATATTACAATATAGTATAATATAAATCTCCAAATAAATGCCCAAGTCATTTTTCCCGAAGTTTTTAATTCTTTTTCCATTATTTATCCTCCGTATAACTTATAAAATTCATATTTATATTATATTCTGTTTACTAAGCCATGTCAAATTCCTTTAGATTTGTTAAAATAGAACTTCCTGGACTTGGAAGAATACAGAAAAAGTAATAAATAATCCTTCTGAAACATTCTTTTAGGCGGTGGGTATGAACTTTCCCCACCGCTTTTTCTATTTATATTATAATCTACTAGTCAAAATTTATTTTTCTTTATCTAACAGATCTTTAATTGTATGCCATGCTAAAACCGCACATTTAACCCTTGCAGGCATATTAGAAACATTTTTAAATGCTATTGCATCTTCTAATTTTTCAAGTTCAGCATCATCTTTTATTTCTCTTTTAATCATTCCAATAAAAGTATCTATAATTTCTAATGCCTCTTCTTTTGTCTTACCAATTATAGTATCTATCATAATAGAAGTAGATGCTTGTGATATAGCACAACCATGTCCAGTAAATGCTAAATCTTCTATTACATCACCATTCATTTTTATTTCTAATTCTATTTCATCACCACAGCTTGGATTATGCCCCAGTTCGCATTTGTCTGGATGATCTAATTTTCTTTTATTATGTGATGCCATACTATGCTCCATAATTAAATCTGTATAAACTGAATCTAAATTATCCATTAGTCCATTCCTTTCTTAAAGCATTCTGTCTACAATATTAAGTTTTAAGCTTTTCTCCATTTTTTAAACATATCATTTGCTTTATTAAGTGCCTTTATTAATCTATCTATATCTGCTTTAGTGTTATAGATATACATGCTTGCTCTACATGTTGCAGGAAGATTTAAAAATCTAATTAATGGTTGTGCACAATGGTCACCTGCACGCACACAAACACCACAAGAACTTAGGATTGTTGCTGTATCATGTGGATGAACATCTTTTATATTAAATGATAATACACCTATTTGATTTTCATTTGTCTTTGGTGCATATATATCTACAAAATCTAATTTGGTCATTTCAGATTTTGCATATTCCAAAAGTTCATTCTCTATTTTTTCTACATTATCCATGCCTATATTTTCTAGATATTCTATTGCAGCTGCTAGTCCAACTGCTCCACCAATATTTTGTGTTCCTGCTTCAAATTTTGATGGTGGCTTTGCAAATGTTGTTTCTTGTTCGTAAACATATTCTATCATATCCCCACCCATAAGGAAAGGTGTCATTTTATCTAGTAATTCATATTTTCCATAAAGTACACCTATTCCCATTGTTGACATTAATTTATGTCCTGAGAATACAAAGAAATCTGCATCCATTTTTTGTACATCCACTTTAATGTGTGGCACACTTTGAGACCCATCAACAATAACTATTGCACCAACTTCATGTGCTCTTTTTATTATTTTTTCTAGTGGTGTTTTTACACCTAAAACATTAGATATCTCTGTTATACTTACTATTTTTGTTTTCTCTGTTATTTTTTTATTGATTTCCTCATCAGTTATTTCATAATTATCATTTATATACATATATTCTAATTTAGCATTTTTTATTTTTGTTACCTTTTGCCAAGGTACTAAATTAGAATGATGTTCCATAATAGAAATAACTACTGTATCTCCTTCTTGTAGATTGTCTAATCCATAAGAATTTGCAACTAAATTTAAAGCTTCTGTAGCATTTTTAGTAAATACTATTTCTTCTGGTCTTTTAGCATTTATAAATTTTGCAACTTTAGCCCTTGCCTTATCATATTCTGCTGTAGAATCCATGCTTAAATCATATGTTCCTCTATGTGGATTTGCATTATTTTTATTATAATATTCTTCTACTGCTTTTAATACCTGATAAGGTCTTTGTGATGTTGCACCACTATCTAAATATGCAATATCTCTATTTTCGAATATTTTAAAATCTTTTCTAATTGTTTCAGGATTCATTAATCTAGCCTCCTATCAACCTCTTCCAAAATCAAGTTTTGTATCTCTTCCTCTTTAATTCCTTGTATTACAGAATTAAATTTAGCTTTTACAATCATTTTCTTTGCTTCTTTTTCGCTTATTCCTCTTGTCATAATATAGAATAATTCTTTCTCATCAACTTTACCTGTTGCTGTACTATGTTCTCCTTCTACATCATCTTCTGTACATAAAAGCATTGGCAATGCTTTAGAATATGATGTATCAGAAAGTAATGTACAATATTCATTTTCTTTTCCTTTTGCTTTTTTAGAACCTGTTTTAAAATCTATTGTACCTTTAAAATTCTTTCTAGCTTTATCTTTTAAAGCTCCATTTACTTCTATATCTACATCTGTTTTTTCACCATATAATTCTGTAATATAATTTAAATCTATTTTTTGTTCTTCTTTTCCTAAATAGATTGAATGTAGTTTATTAACTGATTTGTAACCAGCCAATTTTGCATAATAATTTACTATATTATATTTTCCACCAAACTCTACCATAGAAAATAATGCTTTGCTTTCATCTTCTATATTAGAATTTACAGAGTAAAAATTATTTATTTTTGTATTTAATAAATTTACAATTGTTACATGAATATTTGCATTTGTTCCAATTTGTGCATTAAAAATTCCATTATGATATCCATCGATTTCATCTTGTGATTTATATATAACAATTATATTTGCTTTTGTATCTTCTTTTGCATCTATATTTATATTATCAACTAAAACATTACTAGATTTGTCCAAATTATATTCTATTATAATTGGCTCTTTTAATTTTTTATCTAAATTTATTTTTAAATTTACATTTGATTGGTTATTTGATTGATTTAAGAAATATTCCCCTAAACCAAATTTTAAATTTATATTTTCTTTTTCTGAACGTACACAATTTTCATTATCTGTTATTTTCACATTTGAAAATTCTTTAATAACTGGCTCTACAAAGTCTTTTATTTCTATATTATTTATTCCATAATTTTTCGATGTTCTAACTGGAGTTTCGTTTAATATTATATTTTTCATTATCCTATACTCCCTTCTAATTCTAAATTTATTAAGTTATTCATTTCTACTGCATATTCTAAAGGAAGTTCTTTAGAAATAGGATATGCAAATCCTCTTACTATCATTGCTTTTGCTTCTTCTTCTGAAATTCCTCTTGACATTAAATAAAATATTTCTTCATCACTTATTTTTCCTATTTTTGCTTCGTGTGAAAATTCTACTTCTTCTGTTCTAATATCACTTACTGGAATTGTATCAGATTTAGATTTATTATCTAACATTAGTGATTCACAAGATACAGATAATTTAGAATTTTTAGCAACTGGCATAACTCTTTCTAAACTTCTAAATGTTGCAATTCCGCCATCTTTAGATATTGATTTAGAATTAATTACTGATGAAGTATTTGGTGCATTATGCACAACTTTTAAACCTGTATCTAAATTTTGTCCATGTCCTGCAAACGAAATTCCTGTATATTCCATTTTAGAATTTGCTCCATTTAAAACAGCCATTGGATATAACATAGAAACTTTTGAACCAAATGAACCTGTTACCCATTCTATTTTTCCACCTTCTTCTACTAAAGCTCTTTTGGTATTTAAGTTCATCATATTTTTAGACCAATTTTCTATTGTTGAATATCTTAAATGTGCATTTTTCTTAACAAATAGTTCTACACAACCTACGTGTAAATTTACTTTGTTATATTTTGGTGCAGAACAACCTTCTATAAAGTGTAAACTTGCTCCTTCATCTACAATTATCAGAGTATGTTCAAATTGTCCAGATTCTGGTGAGTTTAATCTAAAATATGATTGTAAAGGAATATCTACTTGTACACCTTTTGGTACATATACAAATGATCCTCCTGACCAAACAGCTCCATGTAATGCTACAAATTTATGGTCTGATACTGGTACACATTTCATAAAATGTTCTTTTACTATATCTTCATAGTCTCTTACAGCTGTTTCCATGTCTGTGTATATAACACCTTGTTTTACTAAATCCTCTTTTATACTATGGTATACAACTTCTGAATCATATTGTGCACCAACACCTGCTAAAGATTCTCTTTCTGCATCTGGAATTCCTAAAGCATCAAATGTATTTTTAATATCTTCTGGTACATCGTCCCAACTGCTTTTCATATCTGTTTTTGGTCTTACATATGTTGCAATCTCGTCCATATTTAATTCATTTAAATTTGGTCCCCATGTTGGAAGTTCTAGTTTGTTATATGTCTCTAATGCTTTTAATCTAAACTCTCTCATCCAAGGTGTATCATTCTTTTGTTTTGAGATTTCTTCTACTATTTCTTTAGTTATTCCTTTTTTAGATTTATAGCTATATTCATCTTTATTTTTTATGTCATATATATTTGTGGAAATATCTTTAATTTGTGTTTTCTTTTCTGCCAATTCTTTCACCTCTATTTCTTATATTCTTCATATCCTTTTGCTTCGATTTCGCTTGCTAAATCTCCTGTACTTGTTTTTATTATTTTTCCATCTACTAAAACATGTACATAATCTACATGTAATCCTTGTAAAATCTTTGTTCCATGAGTTATTATTAATACTCCATTATTTTCATTGCTATACATCTTTATTCCTTTAGAAACTGTTTTTATAGCATCTACATCTAGTCCTGAATCTGTTTCGTCTAAGATTGCAAGTTTTGGATTTAATGTAAGCATTTGTAGTATTTCATTTTTCTTTTTCTCTCCACCAGAAAACCCAACATTTAAGTTTCTGTTTGCATATTCTGGTCTCATTTTTAATTCTTCCATATTTTTTTCTAATTCTTTTTTAAATTCGAATATTTTAACTGGCTTTCCTGTTGTAGCTATTTTGGCATATTTTAAAAAGTTTGTTACACTAACTCCTGGAATTTCTTTTGGTGATTGAAATGACATAAATATTCCTTTTCTTGCTCTTTCATCTGTTTTTAATCCATTTATATTTTCACCATCTAATATTATATCTCCTTCTGTTTGTGTATATTCTGGATTTGCTAATATTACATTAGATAGTGTAGATTTACCAGCACCATTTGGTCCCATAATTACATGTACTTCACCTTTATTTATTTTTAAATTTAATCCTTTTATTATTTCTTTATCTCCTACCTTTGCGTGTAAATTTTTTATTTCTAATAATGTTTCACTCATCTTTCTTACTCCTTTATATTTATTCCTTATAATTTTAATTAGCAATTTTTATGATAATTTTGTTAGCTCATGCTAACTTTTAGACATTTAATATGTGCAACCCTTAAATTGCACATAAATATTGTATTATATTTGTAATTGTTTGTCAATGCTAACAATCTAATTTTTCCTCTCTATTTCAATTTTTATCTCCTTTTTAAAATTATATAAACACGGAAAAAGTGCTAGCAATTTTCATCACTACCACCTTTTCGTAACTATAAATTATTTAGACACTTTTAAATGCAAATTTAAAGCAAGGTCTTTTATCTCCTTAAGCTCTTCTGCCGCGCCTACAATTTTGTCTTCGGGTAACTTTTCTTCAAATGTAATTTCTGCAATAGCATATACTCCATCATTATATTCATAAAGAGTATACTTTCCAGGCAATGTTATATCATGTGCTCCTTTAGTTATTAATTCATACCCATCTTTAAAGTCTACATCAAGTGTAGATAAATACAACTTATTTTCAGATATACTACCACTTATATAGTCTCTTGCAATATAGCCTTCGATAGTACCATCCTTTATGCACACAACACCACTGCCTACATAAATAGTTTCTAAGTCATCATAGCCTTCTTCTATCCGAAGATTAATTTCATAATAAAGCATAAATTATTACCTCTTCTCTTTACTACAAATCAACAAGTTATCTTCAAAATATATTATCACTTTTATGCATTCTTTTCAACATGTGCAATTACATTTTCCACCTTTTTACCACAGTCATTGGAACTTTATAATCTTCTATTAAATCTGCTATCTCTTTTGGAATTCCATTCATAAGCCAATCTAATAAAATATCTTGCTTTACATCCAACTGGTTCTCTGTTTCAAAAATTAGCATATCTACTAATGCTCTTGCGGTCATTTCGACTAAAAATTCTAATTGCTTTGTAAGTTTGGTTGAAGTTCTATGTTTTATAATTTTCTTTAAATAAAATCTCGTTTTATTTAAGATTAATTTCTCGAAGGTTTTATTAGAATCATCATTTATTGCATGCATATAAAAATTCTTTTTCTCTGCTAAAATAGCTATAATATATTTTAGCCAACTTTTTAGGCTAAATTTTTCTTCTCCTGTATAAATTACAGAACCGCAATCTTCTTCATATATCCAATTAATTAAATCTTGTTTATCTAAAAAATACCTGTAAAATACTTGCCTTGATATATCACAATTTACAGTTATATCAGTAATCGTAATTTTATCTATAGGCTTTTTTTCTACTAACTCCATTAATGAACCTGCAATTTTTTTCTTCGTTTTATCACGAACTCTCACGTGCTCACCCCACATATTTTTTTACGAACATCCTAGATATGTAAAAATTTTGTCGGAATTTAAATTTTGTATATTTACTATCTCTTTTTTTACCTATATGATTATACCATATGTAGCAAATCTTTTAAACATAACAGGGGGTAAAAAATGAACACAGTAAAAACAAAAGAGCCAAAAACAACGGTTCAAAAAACTAACACTACAGATAAAACAATTTTATCAATTATAAGGAACGAAAATAAAGAATTAAAAGAAGAAAACTCTAATAAAAATACAATGCTAGCTTCAACGCAACGTGATTATATCGCTGGTGAAGTTTCTAGAGATCTAACACAAAGAGTTTTATTACCAAAGAAAATAGTTGATGCACATAAAGAAGGAATTTTTCATTTTCATGATATGGACTATTTTATTCAACCAATTCATAATTGTTGTTTAGTTAATATAAAAGATATGTTTGAAAATGGCACTGTCATGAATGGTAAATTAATAGAAGAGCCAAAAAGCTTTAGAGTAGCATGTATTGTAATGACTCAAATAATTGCAGTAGTTGCTAGTAATCAATATGGTGGCCAATCTCTTGATATAAGCCATCTAGGAAAATATTTAAGAAAATCACATGATAAGTTAAAAGAAAAATATAAAATTTCTTTTGGAGATACATTATCAGACAAAGAAATAGAAAAAATTGTTAGAATTGGTGTTGAAGAAGAATTAAGATCTGGTGTACAAACAATTCAATATCAAATAAATACATTAATGACTACAAATGGCCAAACTCCTTTTGTTACACTATTCTTAAATCTAAAGAAAGATGACCCTTATATAGAAGAAAATGCAATGATTATAGAAGAAATTCTAAACCAAAGAATTCAAGGTGTAAAAAATGAAGTCGGTGTTTATGTTACACCTGCATTTCCAAAGCTTGTTTATGTTTTGGATGAACATAACTGCTTAAAAGGTGGAAAATATGATTATCTAACAAAACTTGCTGTAAAATGCTCTGCTAAAAGAATGTATCCAGACTATATTTCTGCTAAAAAAATGAGAGAAAATTATGAAGGTAATGTATTTAGTCCAATGGGATGCAGAAGTTTCTTGGCTCCATGGAAAGATGAAAACGGAAATTATAAATTTGAAGGTAGATTTAATCAAGGGGTTGTAAGTATCAACTTACCTCAAATAGGGATTATTGCAAATGGTGATGAAGATAAGTTCTGGAAATTATTTGATGAAAGATTAGATTTATGCTATGAAGCATTAATGTGCAGACATCACGCATTAGAAGGTACTTTATCTGACATTAGCCCTATTCATTGGCAATATGGTGCAATAGCAAGACTTAAAAAAGGTGAAAAAATTGATAAACTATTACATGGTGGTTATTCTTCAATTTCTCTAGGATATATTGGGTTATATGAGCTTACAAAATTGATGAAAGGTGTATCACATACTGATCCTGTTGGAAAAGAATTTGCTTTAAGAGTTATGAAACATTTAAAAGACAAAGTATCAGAATGGAAACAAAAAACAGGAATTGGTTTTGCTTTATACGGAACCCCAGCAGAAAGTTTATGCTATAGATTTGCTAGAATAGATAAAGAAAAATTTGGAGATATTAAAGATGTTACAGACAAAGGATATTACACAAATTCATACCATGTAGATGTTAGAGAAAAAATTGATGCTTTCTCTAAATTAAAATTTGAAAGTGAATTTCAGCCAATTTCTAGTGGTGGTGCAATATCTTATGTTGAAGTACCAAATATGCAAAATAATTTAAAAGCCTTAGAAGAAGTTGTTAAATTTATATATGATAATATTCAATATGCTGAATTTAATACAAAATCTGACTATTGCCAAGTATGTGGCTTTGATGGAGAAATAATTATAAATGATGATAATGAATGGGAATGCCCAAATTGTGGTAACAAAGACCAAAGTAAAATGAATGTGACAAGAAGAACATGTGGTTACTTAGGAGAAAACTTCTGGAATGTTGGTAAAACAAAAGAAATCAAAGCCAGAGTAACACACCTATAGAATTATGAGACGTTCCGAGATTTTGGAACGTTCCTTTTTCCCTGTTTAAATATAAAACGGGATATTAGCAATGTCCCTAAATCCCGAACTTGCTGATATCCCGTTTTATAATGGTTTAAATTTCTTTGTTTCTTTATATTTACCATATTCTTTTGGAATATAATTATCACTCCAATAATGTTTTTCACCTACTGGCTGTTCTTTTTTATTATGCTTTTTATAGCTATTATAATTTGTTCTTTTAGTTATGTTTTGCTCATATTGAATTTTCTTCTTTTCTACTTTATTTTTTACTTTTATTTTATTTTTTCTTTCTAATTTAGGAGCTTTAACATTTTTTAACATTTGCAAATATTCATTTAATCTTTCTGTAATTTTTTTATTTTCCTCTTCTCTATGCAAATATTCTATATGTGGTGTTCTTTTTAATGGCTCCTGTTTTATCTTATTTGTTATTTCTTTATTGTAATTATTATATTGCTTCTGCTTTTTAGTTTCTACTTTATTTTTCTCTTTAGTTTTCTCTTCTTTTACATATTCGACTCTTGCATATGTTTTCTTTTTATTTTGTTCTTTAAGTCTCTTTTGCAATTGTTTATGCTCTTTATCTCTATTCTTTAACTTTTTAATATATTTACTATCTTTATTTCCAATTAATTTATTTATATAGCCATCCGAATATTCTCCTAATGATTCTATATATAATTTAGTTATTTTTTCTGGTTTCATTTTAGCAATAGTTCGTTTTGCATAAAACCTAAAAGTTAAAACATACATTCCTAACTCGTTAAGTTCTACCCTTACTTCTACTGGTTTGTTAGAGATTCTACTAAAATCTCTTTTAATCTGTTCTATTTTTCTTTTTATATCTTCACCAGAATATATTTTAGAATCAAAACAGTATTCTACAGTTTTTGCTTCCATTCTCAAATTACATCAACATCCTTTTTCATCCATTTATGTTAACATATTTCGAGCTAGATTTCAAGGATTTTACCTTATAAAATTAGTTTTAACCGTTTTATTTATTGGTTTATTAATATTATTTTGTTTTCCACTTTCTATACATTTTAAAATCCATGCCATATTTTTTCCTAAATTATACATTGTTTGCATACCTTCTAAATCTTGTACAACTTCTTCTTTATTATTTCCATGTACATTGTTCCAATATGTAGAAGAAACTATTGGCATTTGGCTAATTGTAAAATATTTGTTAAGTACATCAAAAGAAGCAACTGTTCCACCTCTTCTAGCACTTATAATACTTGCACCAGGTTTAAACTCAAATGCTTTTTTCCCTGCATAGAAAGCTCTATCTAAAACAGATAAAATTCTGCCTGATGGATGTGCATAATAAACTGGTGTACCAAATATAAAACCATCACTTTCTTCAGCTTTTTCTATTATTGTATTTACGATATCATCATTAAATACACATCTAGCATTGCCATTTTTAGCACACATTCCACATCCAATACAATCTCTTACAGGAGTTCCACCTAAATTTATAATTTCAGTTTCTATTCCTTCTTCATTTAAGCTTTCTGCTACCTTGCTTAATGCAGTATATGTACATTCTTTTCTTGAACTTCCATTAATTAATAATACTTTCATGTATAATCCCATTCCTTTCTTATATATTAATTATAATCTAGCTAGTTCTTATTTAACATTTACTTATAATATATTTAAAAATACAATTATTTATGCTTTCATTTTCCGGATGAAATTGCACTCCAAATATCCTATCATTATATTCTATAACTTCTATAGTACCATCTTCTGCCCTTCCTACTACTTTTAATGGTTCTTCTACTTGTGGAATTCTATATCTATGAATACTTGGCATGTTTAATACTTCTTCTTTATATAAATTATATAATATACTGTTTTTATCCAATATTACCTTATGTTTTATATCTTCTATATTCTCTCTTGTCAAATCTGCATTTCTGTGACCTTCTATAGGTTCTGTAAAATTATATTTATTCTCTCTTAAATCCTCAAATAGCTCTATAATACTTCCTTTAAAATTTCGTTCTTTCTTTTCTTTGCATAGTAAAAAGTATATAGCTAAGGTTTGCATTCCCATACAGATTCCTAATAGTGGTTTATTATTTTTTACTGCATAATCAACCACTTGTATATGATATGGATGTATTTTTCCGCCACCTGACAATACAAAAGCATCATATTGATTTAAAGTTTCTTCATCAACATATGCACTACAAGGCAATACTCCACTGGCAATAGCTCCAGATTCATTTATTCTTTCTATATAATTATTTATAAAATAATATTTATCTTCATATACAAAATCTGTTTTAAATAAATTATTTGATGCTGGTACAAGTCCTATTATTTTTTTCATCTTATTCTTCCTTCCTTAGATTCTTTTTTCGCAATTATCCAAAATACATGCCAATGTTTCATTTGATGCATTGCAGTTTCTCCATCTCTTTCAATCTCATTTAATTTTAATATTTTAAAATCTTTTAATAGATCTTCTATTTCTTCTTTTTCATAAAATTGGATTTTATCATTTCCAAACCACGAATCATTCTTTCCAAAGAAATTACATAAGAAATATCCATTTTCATTTAAAGAATCTTTTATTTCATCTAGCAACTTGACTAATTCTTCTCTATTACAAAAAGGTAAAGCTTCATACGATATAACTAAATCTGTTTTTGGTAAGTGTGCTTCAGAAAATTTAGCTTGCTGAAAAGTTAACCTTACTTTTTCTTCTGCTGTTAAGTCTTTATATAAAAACTTGCTTACATCTACTCTGTCAATTGCAGTTACATCTATATTATTTTTTACTAAGAAGTCAGTATCTCTTCCTGCACCACAACCTAAATCTATAGCTGTTTTTACAGTTGGATTATTTTTTATAAAATTTATTAATACCTTATGTGGCATTAATTTGCTATTATTTTCAAAAAAATTCATTTTACTTCCAAATCTCCCCATTAATAAAATGTGTTAATGCCATTATAAAAGCTTGCTCTGCTAAATCTATTCTAGTAACTTGTCCATGAGTTAATTGAACTATTCCTCCTTTTGGAGCTTTAATTTCTTTATTTTCAAAAAGTCTTGCAAGCACATAACTTAATTCTTTTTCTTTTATTTCTTCTATATACCTTGCTGGAATTGGATATGCAGGTCCAAACCCAACAGCTCCTTCTTCATCTTTGTTTTCGATGTATACTGTTGTTAAATTTAACCACGTTCCAAATTTATCTGTTATTCCAGATTCCATTGCTACAAAAAAATCCGCTTCTAAATTATTTTCTTTTGCATATTTTTTTAAATTCTTTACTCTGTTTTGTGCACCTTGTAATATCTCATCATTTATTGGTTGATCTGCGACTTCAGATTCTACTCCTATCCCTTCTATTGTTACATCTTCAAAATATCTTTCGAAAGCTTTTTTAGCACCTTCTATTTTTCCTTTGTTTTTAGTTCCGATTAGAATATTCACCTTGTATCACCTTATCTTAATAAATTTTCTAAAACTATAGATTTTGATATATCTAATTCTCGTCTCATATAATCATGATATTTCTTTAGTACTTCACTTTCATCTACTATTTCTCCAGTTTGTATATTAAACCAATACTCGTCATAATAAAAATCATTTGCAACAATTCTTTCATTATTTAGACATATAAAATCTTTTTTAGCTAACATATTAGTTCCTAAAGATACTCCTGAATCTAAATTGCATAAATATGCAAGTGTTGGTTTTATATCTAATTTGCTAACAGGTTTATCTATTCTTAAATTACTAATACCTGGTATTCGCATTCCTGCTAACACTCTAATATAATTTAATTTTATATCTACATCTGTAACATTTCCATCTAGTTCACTTAAAAACTCTATCATTTCGTTATTATACATATCTAGTCCATTGTGATCCCCGTATAAAATTATTACAGTATCATCATATAAATCAGCTTTTTTTAACTCATCTATTAATATACCAAATGCATAATCTGCATAATTTACTGATTCTAAGTAATTTCCAAAGAAAGTATCTTTATATTTTCCAACATCTATACTAACTTTACTTCTATCTTTCAATCCATCTAATGTAAAACCAGTATGTGATGAAGCTGCAACAATATATGATATAAATGGTGCATCATAATTTGATAACTTTTCTACAGCTTGTCTGTATAATAATTCATCTGACAAATATCCCATAACATCTTCTGAAATATCTGCAAACGTATCTTTTAATTCTATATGGTCAACTTCCATATTGTTATATACATTAGTTCTGTTCCAAAAATATCCATGGTTTCCGTGCATATATGAAGTTGTATAATCCTTTTGATGGAACATTTTAAAGATATCATCATAAGTATTTTTATAATATCTACTATATGCCATTCCATTTTCTACAGGATATAGTGATGTAACTGTTGAAAATTCTGAATCTGCTGTTGTAGAATAACTTTGCATATACATATTAGAAAGTCTTATATTTTCATTTATAAATTTATTTAGGTTTGGTGTTATTTCTTTACCATTTATTGTTTTATTTAGTACAAATTCTTGCATAGATTCTAATTGAAGAATTATTACATTTTTTCCTTCCATTGCCCCTTCTATATCTATGTAACTTTCTTCGTATTCTTGATTATATTCCTCTTTTAATGAATTATATTCGTTCATAACTTCATCTTTATTTCTGTATTTTGCTTGCTTAGAACCATCTATAGCATTTACTATGTCTGATATGTGATAACCATAAATTGTTGCTTTCTTTATTTGTGTGTCTCTATTATATGGGTCCTCTAAAGCTTTTTCATTTCCATCTATCGCTGAAGTAATAAATGTATATATTGCCAATATGCCTACTATTGTTCTAATAACAATATATTGTACTTTATTTTTTGGACCTTTCTCTATTTTTATAAATTTTGTTAAAAATAGAACTATTAATACTAATATATCTATAAAATAAAGTATTTGGTGTAGATTTAATAGCATTGGTAATGTTGACATTATTTCTTCGCCATATTGAAGATTAGTTATTTGTAATACTGATAAAACATTACTTGAATAAGTATAATAAATATTGTCTGCAAACAAAATTATACTTATTATTATATCTAGTATTATTCCACCTATATTTCTTCCTTTTTTTGGTAATAAGTACAATATTCCAAATAGTGATAAAATATATATTATACTACTTTGTATTGTTTTTATATCAATTCTTTCATTTATACATACTGTACTTTTATAAAATAATATTGTTTTTAAAATTACAAAAATCGCAAGTATTATAATGAAAAAACTAGAATTTATAACCTTATTTAATATTTCTTTTGTTTTTTCTTTCACATTTTTCTCCTTTTTTCGACAATTATTTCAATAAATATACCATATTTTTTAGTACTTTTCTAGTCATAATTAATTATTACAATATTTTTGTATTTCTTCTAAATCCAGTCTAACTAGGTGTCTAAGTTGAATAATTAACATAATTGTGGTATAATTAAATTTGACTATAAACTGTTGCATTGTATTTGGTATCAATTGATATTTTGCAACTAGATTGAAAAGGAGAATATTATGATGACAAACAACAACATGAAAAGAAACGCAACTATCAACCCTGGCAAAACAGCTCAGTCTAGCTTTGCTTCTGTGACTTCTATCCTTCCGAAAACTACAACACCTCAGTCTACATCAACGATTAAGCGGATAAAGGATTGGTGGAGGAGTCGCTTTGGTACAAAGGAGGCTCGGAAGGCTACTGCTAAAGCTGTTAGTCGTAGCATAGATAATGCCATCGCTAGTTTTGCAAGAGCAATGAAATTCAACTTATTACTGGCTCTGGTGGCCATGCTCGTTGTTAATTTCTGTCCCGATGTTGCAAACAAATGCCCAGTTTTCTTCCAATTGTGTGAAGGAATCCTGGTATTTTACGAGTTCGTATTAAGGGCAACCTTTACTGCAGTTAAGGCTTTAATTCAGCTCTTTACGCTGAACTTACCTGCTGCAGGAGATACTCTCTCAAATGTATTCGCAGAAGCCGGAAGACTTCTTACAGAACTGGTCAACTGGGTTCAGGCAATTACGTTCTAAGAAACGCATTACGCAAAAAATCTCTTTTAAATCTTTATCCCCGCCACGCTGTGACGGGGCATTTCTTTTTGTTCTAACAAAAGAAACAGGGATTTAAGGAACGTCCCCAAAATCCCTATTCTACACTCTTTAAACTACTAATCATATCTATTTTCTTTAATGCAAAATATGTAATTACATTTACTATAATTGTAAAGACAATAGTAATTAATATTGCATATAAATAACTTAAAGGATTTATTACTTTGGCAAATCTAAGCATATTTATTTCACATGTTCCTATTATAAAATAATTTAAGAAATATCCACCAATTAATCCTAAAGCAATTCCTATTATTGTTAATAATACTGTTTCTCTTGTTACATAAGTATATACTTCTTTATCATAAAAACCTAATACCTTAATCGTTGCAAGCTCTTTTTGTCTTTCACTAATATTTATATTAGATAAATTATATAATACTACGAATGCTAGTAATCCTGCAGAAACAATTAATATTACTACAACATAATTTAATGAGCTAATTGTGTCATCTAATACAGATTCTGCTGTAGAATTTAGAGATACTGTAGAAACCATACCACCATCTAATAGCGTTCTAGAAAGTTCTTCTTGCTCTTCATCTGATAAATTTTCTGCTTTTACTAATAACACATTTGTATTATATGTTTCTCCATATAAGCTTTCATACATATCTTTAGTCATATATATATAATGTGCAATATAATTTTCTGTTATTTTAGATACTTTAACTTCTTTATTTTCCTGTGATGTTCCTTCTAATGTTATTGTATCTCCTTCTTTTACATCTAATAATTGTGCTAATTTATCTGTTAAAATAACTCCATCTGATGATAAGTTGACTTCCTGTTTTTTGTTATTTATATCATTTATTGTAATTACATTTTTTAATTCATCTGTACTTTGAGGCACTACTATTTGTATATCCTCTGAATATTCATTGTGATTAGCAGTATCTGCTAACATATATGTTTCTACAACATTATCAACTTTTTCAGTATTTTGTAATTCTGTAATAACACTTTGCTTTTCTTCTTCATTTAAACTACTCTTCATACTAACTTGAAAATCGTATAAAAATACTTTTTCATATTGATTTGGTAATATTACAGATATAGAATCTTTTATTCCAAATCCAGTTAATATTAATGATGTACATCCAAATATACCTATAATTGTCATTAAAAATCTCTTTTTATATCTAAAGATATTTCTAACTGTAACTTTTTGTGAAAAGTTTAATCTTTTCCAAATAAATTTTACTCTTTCTAAAAAAACTCTCTTTCCAACTTTAGGAGCTTTTGGTCTTAATAAATTTGCTGGTTTTTCTTTTAAATCTCTTGCTGCTGCATATATCGTAGCACCTACAATACAAATATATATAAGAGCTAATCCAAATGATGAATGTTCGGAGTTAAGTCCTACTACAAATTCTGGAATTGTATACATCATACTATACATCATCCAAATAATTCTTGGAATTAGTTGTAATCCTATAATTATTCCTATTACTCCACCAATTATACAAGCTAAGCTAGAATACAATATATATTTAAACATTATTTGAGCTTTGTTATATCCTAAAGATTTTAATGTTCCTAATTCTGTTCTATCTTCTTCTACCATTCTTGTCATTGAAGTTAATGACACCAATATTGCTATTGCAAAGAATACTATTGGAAATACAATACTTAAACTATTTATACTCTCTGTGTCTTGTATAAAACTTACATATCCACTATTCTGATTTCTATCTAATATGTACCATTCTGCACTCTCTATTTCATTAACCTTTTCCTTTGCATCAATTAATTCTGTTTCTGCATCTGCAATTTTTGTATTAAATTCCTCTTTTTGTGTATTCAATTCTGCTTCTGCTGTCTGTATTTCTTGTTTCGAAGTTTCTAACTCTGCTTTTGCGTTACTTATCTGTGTTTCTGTCTTCTTTTTGGAACTTGCTAAATTTTTTTCTTGTTTACTTACTTCTGCTTTTGCTGATTTAATTTTGGCTTGAGCATCACTTATTGCGTTATTGGCAGAATTTATTTGATTATCTATTTCTGTAATTCCTGCTTGCAACTGTGTTTTGCTTGTTTCTAATTCTGCTTTTTGTTTTTCTAACTCTTGTTTTTTAATATTTAATATAGCTCTTTCTTCTTCAGTTAAACTGTTATCGTTTAATTTATTTAATACATCATTATATGCTTGTGTTACTTGTTCTAGTGATTTAGCTACTGTTTGTAGTGTTGAAGTCAACTCTGCCTTTTTAGTATTAGCCTCGTCTATTTGTGTTTGTGCATTTTGTCTTTGTTCTTCTAGAGTTTTCTCATTTCTTTCTATTTCAGCTTTTGCACTTTGAATTTTCTTTTCTGCATCTGCAAATTGCTTATTCGCTGATTCTTCATTTTCTTTTATCTTGTTTTCTCCTTCAGATATTTTATCTTTTCCATCTTGTAATTTTGCCTCTGCATCTGCTATTTGTTTTTCTCCATCTGCTTTTTGTGTATTAAATTCGCTCTCTGCTTTTTCTATTTCTTTATTTGCTTCATTTATAAGTTCATTATACCTTGCAGTTTCTCTTTCTTCTTTTATTTCTTCTATTTTATCTTTTGTTTCTTCTACATAGTTTTCATATTTAGTAGTGCTTGTAGTATATTTTTCTGCATCTTTTAAAGTAACATATATTTCTGTATATGTATCTGATTCTATATTATCTCTTGAAACATATATAAAATTATTTATTATTCCTGATCCTAAACTTGTAGTTCCTCTTTCTCTTGATATGTATAATGGGCTTTCTACAGTTCCTACTATTTTTAAATTTAATTCTTTAAGAATTTCATTATCTTCATTAGCTTCTAATGTTATAGTATCTCCAATCTTTTTATTAGCTTCTCTTAAAAATGATTGCTCTACTATACATTCATTGGCATTTATAGGCATGCTTCCTTCTATTAATATTGGTTTGTTAACATCTTCTATTGTTAATATTTTAGATACTAGTTCTTTATTATTAACTTTTACTAAAATATCCTCTGAATATGTACCATAAACAGCTTCTACATTCTCTATATTTTTTATAGCATCTATATCACTATTTGTAAGTCCTAATGTAGACATTATTTGTATATCATATACATTCTGGTCTTTATAATATTGGTCTATAGTGTCTACCATGTCTGGAGATGTAGCTCTTAGACCTGCAAAAAAGCCTACTCCTAATAGTGCTATAAGTAAAATAGAAATAAATCTTTTATATGAATTTTTTATTTCTTTAAAACTATTTTTAAGTAGTGCTTTTTTCATACTTCCACCTCCTTATTACCATTCTATCTCCTCGATTGGTGTTGGATTTTCGTTTATTATCATATCCTCTGCAGTTCCATTTTTAAATTTAATAACTTTGTCTGCCATTGGAGCTATTGCTCCATTATGAGTAATTATTATAACAGTCATATTTTCTTTTCTAGACATATCTTGCAATAATTTTAAAATTTGTTTACCTGTTTTATAGTCTAATGCTCCTGTTGGCTCATCACAAAGCAACAACTTTGGATTTTTAGCTATAGCCCTCGCAATAGCAACTCTTTGCTGTTCTCCTCCAGATAATTGTGATGGAAAGTTGTTCTTTCTATCAGCTAACCCTACCTTTTCCATTACTTGTTCTGTATTTAAAGATTTCTTACATATTTGTGTTGCAAGTTCTACGTTTTCTATTGCTGTTAAATTTTGTACCAAATTATAAAATTGAAATACAAAACCTATATCTTCTCTTCTATATTTTATTAAGTCCCTATTTTTTAATCTGGTGATTTCTTTATTATCTACTATAACCTTTCCAGATGTAGCATTATCCATGCCACCTAATATGTTTAAAGCTGTAGTTTTACCTGCCCCACTTGGACCTACTATTACAACTAATTCTCCCTTTTCTATGCTTAAATTCGCATTACTTAAGGCGTGTATTACAACTTCTCCCATTTTGTAGTCTTTACATACATTTCTAAATTCTATATATGACATAATAATCACTCCTTTGTTAAGTAATTATATAGAGCTTCACATCCTTTTAGTACTTCATCATATGTTTTGGAAAAATTTCCTGTGTACCAAGGATCTGCTATATCTTTTTTCTCATTTGTAAAATCCAATAATTTATATACTTTATTTTCTGTATCTTTTCCTACAATTGCTTTTATCCTTATAATATTGCTATTTTCCATACCAATTATATAATCATATTTATTATAATCTTCTTTTTTTAGTTGTTTAGCTCTATGCTTCTGAAATTGTACATTATGTTCAAGCAATTTTTCTTTTGTACCATAATGCATATCATTTCCAATTTCTTCTGTACTCGTTGCGGCAGAAGAAATGTAAAAGTTTCTCTCTTGCCCATTTTTTGCTACTATGTTTTTAAAAACATACTCTGCCATTGGAGATCTGCATATATTTCCAAGGCATACAAATAGTATTTTTTGCATATTATTTCCTCCTATAAAGATTGTATCATACTTTTATGTCCATTTGGTAAATTTCACAAAATTTTCCAATATTACTTTTTTTATATTTTTTTATTACATTTTCGTAACAAAAATGTTGACAATTTTTAATATTTACTCTATAATGAATTTATATTATGAAAAATACTAAAGATTTTTGACATAGATACTATAGATAAAAAGGAGAGAAATACAATGGAAAATTATAATAAAACTGATTGTTTAGCATTAACAATCAGAAAAGAGCATAGGTTAGTAGTTATTAACAAAGCAGTTAAGAAAACTATAACAATTTCTGTTAAAACAATCTTAGCAGCAATATGTTTAACTTTACTAAATGTCTTTGTTTAATTATATATTCAATACAAAAGACACTCTTTACAGAGTGCCTTTTACTTTATTCCTAATTACATATTAAAAGAAGTGCCTCTATTTTATTAAGAAGCACTTCTTTTTAACTTTCACTAGCATTTATAATAATTTGATCATTAGCCACAATTATATTTAGAATATTTTTACCTTCATCTGGTTTTAACCTTTTTTGATTATTTTCAAAATATTTCTTTAGGTCTCTACTCATATTATTTTCTATTTGTGCTAATGATATCTCTTCTGCATTTTCTTGCTTTTCTGCTTTTTCTATTTTTTTATCGCTAATATTTATATCCACTTTAACAATCTCTCTATCATCTACTTTATAATATAAGCTTGTAGTTCCTTTTTCTAAACTTTCTAATTTATAATGAGCCTTTACTAACTGCATATTTCCCAAATCTAAATGTTCTATTATTTCATTATTTAAATCATTTAAAACTAATATATCCGAAGATATCTTTTTGTCTGAATTACTAATTTTTACTTCATTATCTGTTCTAGTGTTTATATTAGTAATTATAAAGTATCCTACTATTAATATAATAATTATGACAAAGAAAACCAATACTTTTCTTTTATCTATCTTTCTTGAATCTCTACGCCTTTTTTTTTGGTGAGGATTAGATTTTTCTGATGTTTTATATCTCTTTGCCAAAATATTTCCTCCTTATTAAAAATCTTAAGTTTTATTATATATAAAAGGTAGAAAGTACTTTCTACCTTTTATACTTTTGTGATTATTTTGTAATTTTTATACTTATAACATCTACATTTGAATGATTTCCAGAGGTATCTATTGCTGTATATGCTATTTTATATTCTCCTACTTTAGATGTATCTACTTTATCTACTGCTGGATATGTTAAGTTTCCATTTTCATCATAGTAATGAATTGTAATTTTATAATCATTAGCATTTATATATGCATTATCTGTTACGGTTGCTCCTAATTCTTCGTATTTATCCCCAACTTTTAATGTTTGACTTTTTCCATTTGCTTTAACTACTGGATTAGTTGTATCTTTAACAATTAATGTTCTTACTACTATTTTTGTATTTCCAGATTTGTCTGTATATTGATAACCAATTCTATATTCTCCTGGTTGTTTAACATCTACTTCAGATAAATGAGATTTTTTCAATTCTCCGTTTACATAATAGTTAATATTTGTATATTTAAAATTCTCTATAGTATCATCCGAATTATCTGTTACAGTCGCACCTTCATCTTTATAAGGCGTTCCAGCTTCTATTGTTATATTTTCGTCTCCATTTAATTTAATTGTTGGTTTTGTTGTATCTACAACATATAGAAGTCTTGTTGCTTGTTTTGAATTTCCAGCTTTATCTATATATATATAAGCTATTTTATATAGTCCTGTTTTTCTAGTATTTATTTCTGTTAATCTTGATTCAGTTACTTTATCTGATTTAGGATCTGCATAATAATTAGCATAAGTAAATTTATATGCATTTGATATTTCTTCTCCATCATCTACTACAGTTGCACCTTGATCATTATATATTGATCCTGCTTCTATTTCAATTGAAGATTCACCATTTAAAGCAACTGTTGCCGGTGTTTTGTCAAATATTACTGATGTATTAATATCTTCATCTGTAATTATGTCTCCTTCATTTCCAGCTAAATCTTTAAATCCATAAACTTCAAATGTAACTTTTCCTTCTTTCATATCATCTGTCATTTTTAATTTTCCAGCATATGTTATTCCATTCTCATTTGAACCATTTTGGAAAGTATCTACATCTATATCATTAATCTTAATTTTTGGTTCTACTGACAAGCTGTCTTTAATTTTTACATATACCCAAACTTCGTCGTCAACTTTTGCATAACTCTTATCAAATTTAGAATTACTATTTATTCTAACACTATATGGTACAGGTTTTTTAGAATCATAATAGAATGTATATGAACTTGGATTTCCTGCTTTATCAGTTACTGTTATAGTATTATATCCTTGTTTCAAGTAATCTTTTATTGTGTCATAACTTATGTCGCCATCTTTAATAATTTCTGTGTCACCATTTAAATCATAAGAAACTATTCCATAATTATCTGTAACTGTAAAACCAATTCTGCTATAAAATTCTGTTCCATTCTTATCTTTGTTTCCTACTGAATCAGCTGTTGGTTTTATTGAAGGAGCTGTTTTATCAATTGAAAAAGTAACTTCTATTTTGTTATATGCTTTGTCTATTACTTCTACTGTATATGTTCCTTCTTTTGTTATTTCAAATGTTTTTTCATTTACTGTTGTCCAATTTCCTGTTTCATCTTTATATTTTATGTTATGAACATTTGCTTCTTCTACTACTACTTTTACATTTGTTCTAAAATCATTATCAATTCCTGTTCCTTCTAATCTGATTACTGGAACTGTTTTATCTATTGTAAATGTAACTTCTGTTCTATTATATGCTTGGTCTATTACTTCTATTGTATATGTTCCTTCTTCTGTAAATGTTATTTCTTTTTCATTTACTGTTATCCATCTGTCACTATTTTTTCTGTATTTAATATTATGAACATCTGCTTCTTCTATTGTTGCTTTTACATC
>JAHAKD010000012.1 GCA_018371855.1 Clostridium sp. | reverse complement strand
CTCTTATTAATCTTAAACCTGGTGCAGCATCTGCATCATCTTCAAATACAGCAGTACTACGTTTTGTTTTTTCTTCTCCAGATAAATTTTGATAAGCATTTGTCTTAGATTGTTTTACGAAATTTTGTACATTAGCTGATGTTGGATTCATATTATCTGGTGTTGAGTCACGATCAATTAGACCTGCATTTTCTCCTGCATTTGCCATTACTCTTCCTTCTGTATCTTTTCTCGTATCTGTATACGTATTTCTGTATCCTGCAATTTCTGCAAAATTTTCTTCTGTTGTCTGTCCTTTTTCTAAAACTTCTCTTAAAGTATCATTTGAAACTTTATATTGCATAAAAATCCATTTTTTATCTGTTATTCCTTCGTTTGCTAAACTAGTTGTATGAATTTTATTATATGTTTTATTATTTCCTGATACACTACCTGCAGAGCTCCAACTTATAGCTTTTCCGTTCTCATCATAAGAATTTACTAATTGATATGATGTATCCATATAATCATTTAAATCTAGTACATATCCTGTAATTTTACCTACTGACTGATTCTTTATTTGTATTTTATATGTTACATACACTTGTAATTTGTCTGAATCCGAATCGTATTTTTTATCTGCTTTATATAGTAAATCTGCTTTTCTTAATTTTCTTTCATAATCTGGTACATCTGTACCTCTTATATTTACTTCTAACTCTTCTCCTTGTCCATTATATTCATAAGTATGACTTTTTCCATTTATTGAAACATCAACTTTTACTAAATCTTTTCTTAAGTTTAAGTCAAATATATCTCTTTCTTTAATACCTAAATTGATATTTTTTAATTCGTCGTCTGTATTATTTTTTCCATACGTTTTCTTATTATTTGGACCATTTGAACCTGTATATGCATACATTATAAATTCACTATTAGAAGTATCACTCCAATTTGGCACTTTATGGCTTGCATTTACTGGCGTAAATTTATTATTGAATGCTCTTCTTTCAGTTAACCCTTCTGTTGCATACGATCTAAATTTTGCGGCAGCTGATGTTTCATTATAGGTTGTTGCTTCATATAATTGTCCATTATATTTAAATCTAATATAATAATTATACGCTTTAGAACAATGCGTAAATTTATATTCTCCATTACCATCCGTATATTTTGTTTGTATTTCTTGATTATTATCTGCTCGGTACAGTTTCACTTCTATTCCTTGAAGATTTTTATCTCCACTATCATAATATCCATTAGGTGGTCCATTCGCTTTACCTGTTTTGGCATCTAGGAACACCTTACCTCCCAGATCTATGTAACTTTCATTATATACATACATTGTAGAGTCATCATCTAAATTTACATTCATATTTTTAACATCTGTATATGTTTTTCCGTTCATAGTAGCATATCCTGAAATATCAAATCCATATGGAACATACACTTCTTTTATCGTATAATCTCCTATTAATACTTCATCTAACTTTAAGTAACCATCCTTATTAGTTGTTCCAGAATATTGTTTCTTACCATCACTCCATAGTTCATATTTTGCTCCTGCTACTCCTACATTTTGAAAATATTTGTCTCTTTTATATATTTGTAATTCTACTATTCCCAGTGCTCCGGGTAATTTAACACTGTCTGATTCTGTTTTAGTTGTAGAATCATGTTGATAATGTTCTAGTTTTTGTACCCAACCAACATCTTTACATTTATATTGTTTTCCACGAATTGCATCATAATGAGTTCCTGTTGTTTGATAGCATGTTAAAAGATATTGATTATATTGTGAATATGTAACTTGACTTTTTACTGATACATTTACACTATTAATCTTTTTTACTCCTGTAGACTTTTTTATATATATGTAAAAGTTATTTCCATTTGTTATATTACTTACACTATATTTACCATCTGCCGAAGTAGAATTATTTCTTAATGATACAGAACCCTTATCTGTATAAATTGTTACTTTATCAATACTTCCAGAAAAGTTTACCCTATATGGACCAACTTGGTATGTATCACTATTATATTTTTTCCATGATACACTTCCTGTAGCAGAAGTAATATTGGGTGATTTACCAGTTTTACTTTCTGAAATTGTATTTACAGCAGTAACTTTATAATAATGTCCACCCCAACTGCATTGATATTTTTTTACTACAGCATTTCTTTCCGTACAATTGTATGGTCTTGGTGTTCCTATACCACCATTCGCTCCATCATTATATTCTATTAAGTCCATATAGTGTATATTCAAACCTGTCGAATTTCTATTCAGTCTAGGTTCTTCTGAAAAAGGCGCGTCTTGAGCAGACACCTTATCTATATTGAAAAATATACAACTAGCTAAAAGACAAATTAATATCAATATAATTCTTTTTATAACTCTCATACTTTACCTCCTTTCTATATTATATTTTCTTAATACATATACTCCCACTCCTATAATTCCTAATAATAATATTATTCCAACTATATTTAGTACTATCCTTCCTGTACTTGTTCCAATAATCAACTGTGCATTGGACTTATTATTATCCAAATTATTATCTTGTACATTATTAGAGCTTGTAGCACTAACTGTTGCAATATTATTTGTTATGCCTAAATTATCATTTGTTAATTTTTTTACTAAAATTAATGGTATTTCCTTAGTTTGCCCAACTTCTATATCATCGATATCTATATAATATAATTTTCCGTTTTCTTCATACCAACCAGTGTTTAATGTTTTATCAAACTGTAAATCATCTGGTAGCTCATCTACAAGTTCTGATATATATCCTTTTGATTCTCCATTATTAGAAATCTTTATGGTATATCCTATATACACATTTGTTCCTACTAGATTCCTAGCAGACACTTCTAATTTACTTATTTTTTCATTATCATATGTATAATTTTGTTCTTTTCCTTTTGGATTTACTGTTCTTATCGTACTAATAGTTTTTTCGATTGCTATATCAAAATTTCCTAATTTTATTAATCCCATATTTATTGAATTAATATTATTATTTGAGATTTCTATTACATCTGTCATTCCCACATATTCCGTATTGCCATTTATAACTGCGGTTCCTGAAATAGCTTTTGAATTTAAATTTTCGCTTACTCCTTCTTGTCTATAATTAGTAATTTTAAATACATTTCTATCATATTTAAATATCACTATATATCTTCCTGCAGTTAAACCACTTATTGTATACCCAGTATTGGTTGATGTAACTTTTATTTCAGCACCTGTAGAATCTTTAACGATTTCGGATGTATCAGCATTTACTATCATTATTTCATTTCCTTCTAGTAAATCTTCATTATTATCTAAAGCTCCGTTTTCGTTATCATCTAACCATATTACTCCATTTATACTATATGTATCATCTGGTTGTTCTGGATTATTTGGATCATCTGGATCAGTGCTATCTTCTGTTTTTTTACCATAATGGATAACTTCGTTTGAAGTTGTTGTTACAATTAAATCTCCTTTAACAGTTGCAACATTAGATAAGATTGTATCTTGTGTTATATTTTCTACTGAAACTATAATTGTAATATTTATAGTTTTTCCTGCTGGTATCATTGTTGGTATAGTTATTATATTTTTCTCTTTATCATAGCTTGGTGTTACTTTACTTGTGTCTGTTCCAGATTCATCTTCAATAGTTACACTAAGATCCACTTCTTTGTTCTCTTCTTTAAAACTTTCATCTACTCCAACATTTTCATAAGAAAATTGATTAAATTGTAATGTTTGACCTGTTACTTCTTTTGGTAATGTATCTACAATATATGCTTGAGAATTTATGTCCTCACTATTGTTAGTTACACTAATATTATATGTAATAGTGTCACCGTTTCTAACTTCTTGGTTTGCTGTTGGTGATGACTTTGAAATAGAAACATCTGCTCCCTCTAATTCTATAATTGCTAAATTTGATCTATATGTATCATTTCGAACATACGTATTAGCACTTGCTATTATTTGTAGTTTAGGTGAATCAAAGGATTTTAATTTTCCTCTTACTTGGAACCAAGCTTCCTCACCTACATTTAAGACCTTCACATTACAAGTTAGTATATTATTTTCTAATTTAACTGTACTGTTTTCAGGATCATCATCTTCATTTACTAACCCATTTTCTATAACTAATGGTTCACTTGTTTCTAATATACTTGGTATTTCTACTGTAGCTGAAATATCTTTCAAGTCTTCACCTGTACGATTTACTATTTTATAAAAATATGTATATTCTTGTACATCAAGTACAGATGTCCTTTGTCCTACCATTAATTCTGTTTCAATAATACCTTTTACTATATTATTCTCTATTTTTTGTTGTTTTTGAACTTCATTATTAATTTTAAATAAAATGTCAAAACCTAGTTTTCCTGTTGTCGTATTTTCTGGTAGTTCATTTATTCTAATTTCATATACAAATTTTTGAGTTTCGCTTACTTTTAAATTCTCTATTTCAAAAGAAACATTTCTTTTGTCTTTATCTTCACTAAATACAGGTACACTATCTTCACCTATACCTACTACTGCATCTGCATTTCTTTCTAAAAATGTAGCCTCATTTGGTATAACTGCGTCTATACTTATATTTGAAATATCCGAATTAGAATTATTTGTTGCTTCTATCTCAAATCTTAGTACTTCTTTTTCATGTACATTACTATTGTTTTGTATTTCTTGATTTCCTAAAAGTTCTTTTACTTTTATTTGTAATTCTTCCTCTGCTGTCTCTCCTACCTCATTATTTTCCTTTGCTATACTAGGTGTTTGTAATCCAATTATTTGTGTTATATCTTTTTCTTGATTATTTAATTCATATTTAATTGTTGCACTTGCATAAGTTTTTTCATTTGCTTGCAAATTAGCAGGTATATTTATTGAATATCCTAAGCTGAATTTTTCGCCTTTTTTTAATGTATTGTTTAATACAATCTTAAACGACTTTACATTATTAATGTCTAATACATTCTCGTTCCAAGAACTGCTCTCAGCATCTGTTTCATCATTTTCTGAATAAAAAACTTTAGCATCCACACCTTGTATTTTTAAATTTTCTTTTAACGTTGCATCAAATGTACTTCCTAAATTATTTCCATGAATATCCCTATTATCTTTAAATGGAATTTTCCCAATAATTTGTACATTGGCTAAATCTACATTAAAATTATTTACTACTTTTGTTTCGATTTTTGCTTCCTTCTCTGTTGCTCCTATTTCTAATTGTCCATTAATAGCATTTTCATCTAGAGTTCTTTTTGTTTCATTTCCATTATATCCGCTCAATTCGCTTATTGTGATTAATCCGGATTTTGCCACAATATTAAATGATACTTCCGAACTATCTTTCCCTTGTTTACTATACTCCGTAGCTTTAGCTAATTCATTTGAATATGTTAGTTTTATGCTACTACTTTTACTTGGAACAGTATCTCTTAATCTTATTACTGCAGGGATTATTATTTTAGTTCCTTCTTGAATGCCCAATTTATAATTTGTTTCTTCTCCTGTTAGTTTTAAAACTAATACTCTGTCATTTTCTTCTAAACGAGCATATTCAAATTTTAATTTTTCATTATATACTAAAGAAATTTCTCCTATATTAATACTTTCAACTTCTTCTGGTAATCTAATTCTTATCTCTGGATTTTTAAATAAATCATATTCGTTACTGTTTGTCACTAAATTTAATGTTAAATTTACATTATTATCTACAAAAGGCATTAATTCTGTATTATCCATTTGTAAGTCTATTTTAGTATAAGTTTCATTTAAATTTAATAATCCTTCATATTGTTCTGATATATTAACTTTTTCTCTTATTGCATAAAAATCCTTAATTTGGCTTAAATTATAATTTAATTTTGCCTCTATTACTTTATAGTTTCTTAATTGCAATACACCTTCTATTTGAGGTTTACTAATTTCTATCCTTATATTAGTCTGGGCATTTGGATATACTACTTCTAATTCACCATTAGAATTTTTCTGCGTATTTTTATTTATCGTAGCTATTAAATTATTATTATTATCATATATATTTATATATCCTTCCGTACCAAGCATCTTATTAAATAGTTCTTCTTTTACTGCTATAGATTTAAAATATATTTGGTTTGTTTCCAAATTGTTTTTATCAATAACAAAAGAAGGTAATAAAGATTCTACTTTTATATTCTCTTCTAAATTTTTATTATTTATATTCAATTTATAATTTAAATTATAGCCTGTTTCATTGTAATTATCATAAAGAAAACCTTTATTTATAACATCTGTCGTGTACAATTCTGCTGTTACGTTTGCTCCCATTTGTGCTGTAATATTATAGCTGTTACTATATTCTTTAGTAATATAAGTATCCATTGAATATAATTTTATATCTGCTTTAAAAGATGTATCTATTTTTATGTTTTGTTTTAACAATTCTGTAATATTTTGTGCGTAAATATATGTAAGTACATATTCATCTGTTGCATCATAAAATGCAATTTCACCATTCTGATTTGCATTATTAGCAACAGTAATTTCAATATTTCCTGTAGTATTATCATAAGTATAATTATTAGTTGTAAAATTTTTTCCAAATTCATCTCCATTTGTAGCTTTAGTACTATTAGCACAAACTCTTATTTCAGATGGTAGATTATTATTTACCCTTGGGGCAGTTAAAGCTATTTTAAGTTGTTCTATAGGATTTTTTCTTTCCTTTTCTTTAAATGTTATTTTTTCTTGCACTATTGTTTTTTCGCCATCTGGTATAACAGCTGTTATATTCGAAAACAGATCAAAATCTGTATTTAAATTCCATTTAACTTTTATATATATTTCTTTTTTAATTTCATCTGCTTTTCCGTTATCATTTATATATGTTCCAGATAATACAATCTTTGTTTCTTTATTTAAATAGTTTTTATTTATTAAATCAGTTTTATTCATATTTATAGGAATAGAAAAGCTTTTTATATCACTTATATCTTTTAAATTTATTGTATTATTTGCTATATTACTAACTAATTCACTATTAATAGACTGGATAATAAAATTTGGATCTTCTAATTCAATTTTCCCATTAGTAAAGTATCCTTTTTCTACATTTACTTCAAAATTAATATTGTTTACATTTTCCTCTTTTATTTCTATTTCGTGAACATTTTTATTTTCCTCTACAAAAAAACTATCAAATTTAACATTCTTATTGTTTGTATATTTATTTTGTTTTTCAAGATTGCTTGTTGCTGCTTGAATATTAGATGGTATTAAGCAAATTTCACTAACAATAAGCATTATTACAAGTAATAAAGAAATTAAATTAATTTTATTTTTAGAAATTCTTTTCTTGTCCATATTTTCCTCCTCACCTATATTCAAATTAATTTTTATGAAATATCCGCCAATTTTTCCTATGTGATAAAAACAGCAAAAGGAAATCCAGATACAATAAAAATTGTATTATTGAATTTTCTTTTGCTTTATATTATTATATTTATTTTTTCTTTTTTAATGCTATATATGTGTATATTCATAGTGCCAGGGCTTAAAGTCTTATTAATATAAAAATGCATTTTTTTCTCCTTTTTACTTTATATTTACCTTATTATATTTTTCTATTATAATAAAGTAAATAGAGCAATAGTCTACAAAAGTAGACTATTGCTCTATTCCTTTACGGATATTATATTTAGTATTTTATATTATTTTTTTATTACATTTATTTATGGCAAATATTTTGCAGGGTCAACTCTTTGTGAACCATTTACTCTTACCTCAAAATGTAAATGTGCTCCCCCCTTAGGATTGCTTGGTGTTGGTCTTGGACTTACATTTCCAGTATTACCTACTGTCATTATTTGTTGTCCTTGTGATACTCTTTGTCCTTCTTTTACTAATCTACTTCCTGGTTTTCCATGAGCATATAATGTAATGTTCCCATCATCATGTAATATAGCTATATATTCACCATAACTTCTATATTTTCCTATTAAACTTCCGTTTAAATCATAATTTGGAATCGTTCCTGTTAATGTTTCTGAAATAACTACTGTTCCGCTCTTAGCTGCAACTATTGGCTTTCCATAGTTGCCTCCAAAATCTGCTCCTCCATGACCTGGGTATCCATAAAATCCACATGTAATATTTGCTTTACTTAATCCTGGTATTGGGCATATATATCCTTTTGAACTAGAATTACCTGAACCACCATTATTTCCACTTCCTGATGATCCACCACCACTATTATTTCCATTATTGTTATTATTATTATTTGAATTTGCTATTTCTTCAAGTCTTTTATCGATTGCTGCTTTATCTTTTTCAAATTGTGCTAAATCTGCTTGTAAACTTTTAGCTTCGCCTTCTAGATCATCTATGTATTCTTCTTTTTCTTGTTTTGTAGCATTTAGCTCTTGAGTTTTTACTTCTTTTTCACCCTTTAATTTCTCTACTTCTGTTTTATCATTTTCTAAAGATTTCTTTATTTCTTCTATTTGTCTTTGCTCTTCTTGTATTTTCTCTAATAATTCTAGATCATATGAAGCTAATTCAGATATTAAGTAATAATTAGATATAAACTCTGTTAAACTACTAGAAGATAACAATAAATCTATGTAAGATACACTTCCATTTTCGTAAATTGTTACTAATCTTTCATCTAATAATTCAGAATTCTCGTCATACGCTTTTTGTTGTTCTTCTAGTTTCTTTTCGTTTTCGCTTATGTTAGTATTTAATGTATCTAATTTATCATTTAAAGTATCTATAGACCCTTGGTATTCATCTATTTTTGTTTGAATATCATCAACTTGTTTTTCCGTATCTGTTTTTGTTGTAGTTACATCATTTAGTTTTTCTTTTGTTTTGTCTATTTTATCTTGTAAATCTTTTGAATCCTGTGATGAAACTCCTAAAGATATATTTGTCATAATCATTATTGATACTAGTATAATAGCTAATATCCTTTTTAACATTTGTTTCATATAAATTTCTCCTTTATAAGTATTATATTGCTTTATTTTGTACTTTCTTTTAATATTGCAACTAATAACTCATTTTCTTGTATATTAAATGTTTTGCCTTTGTATACATATTCTTCACCTGTCTTATATACTAAATATCCTGTATTCATCAACTTCTGAGATATTAGACTTAAAAATGTTATAGAATCTTCTTCTGACAAATTTAATTTCATTCTTACTTCATAAAATGAAAATTTTATAATTTCTCTATTCTGTGCTAGTTTTGCATTTAAATAATTATCTACAAATTCTAACGTCATTCTAATTCTCCTTATCTTTTTGCCATAATATTATCACATTTTTATTTTATTGTAAATCTATTTTTGATACCATTGTATTTTTAATAAAAGATTTATATAATATCCAAAATGGTTAATCGCGGTAACTATGAGAAAAATTGAATTTAATGGACTAAAGCAAAAAAATAATTGTTCTGAAGAGCAAATTTTAGACAGTATTTCTGCATTCTCTAATATAAATATTAAAAATGCAAGTATTTATTTACCTAGTGGTAAAAACCACTACAATAAATAGAAATGGAAATCTAAAACAAGTTTATAGCAAAAGTTTTGAAAGAAAATCTAGTAGATAAAAGTTTATATCTTAAATTACGTATAAAAAAAACACTTCCTAAAAGTGCTTTTTTTCTTTTTGGTGCACCACCGGGGGGTCGAACCCCGGACCTTCTGATTAAGAGTCAGCTGCTCTACCAACTGAGCTAGTGGTGCAAATATTTAATTTAAGTACTTAAATAGTATAATACCGAATTTTACTTTTTGTCAAGTCCAAAACTAAAAAAGATATGAAATGCACCCCTTTTTTTCATTTCATATCTTTTTCTTATTTAGATTTAAGCTGCTGGTGCACTTTCCGGCTCTTCTGGTGTTGTAGGTTCAGTAGGCGTTTCTGGTTCTGTTGGAGTCTCTGGCTGAGTTGGAGTCTCTGGCTCTGTAGGCTGTTCAGGCGTTGTTGCCGGTGGTGTTTGTGTAGTAGTTCCTTTAGTTCCTCTTTTTATTATTGTTGACATTTGGTTATATTTATCTTTTGAAAGTAATGTTCTAGATACTACTTTTCCATTTAGATATACTACTTTATATGCCTCACTATATGTACCATTATGTCCTTTTTGTACTACTTTTTCTTTGCCTTGTTCTAATGTTGGATCATCTTCATAGGTTGTTTGCATTGGAATACTTCCTGTAATTTTTGTTTCTATTTTTACATCATATTCTGTTTCTTCTTTCATTCCATATATTTGGATTTTTGCTACTCCACCACTTACAGAACTTTTAATTTTTATAGGATATTTTCTTGTATTCTTAAACTTAAAGTCTATTGCTCCATAAACAACTGTTGCATCTCTACCAGCTTTTACATAAGATGGAACAAATTGATGATTACTTCTACTTACTATATCTAAATTTGCAAAAATAACTGCATTATATAATGTAGAAGTTATTTGGCATATTCCTCCACCAATATCATTAACAACTTTTCCACCTGCATATGCTGGTGCTTCTTTATATCCTGCTGCAACTGTTCTTTTTCCTACAACTTTATTATATGAGAAAGTTTCTCCTGGCATAACAACAGTATTATTAATCTTATTAGATGCTAATTTTAAATTAGTAGTTCTTGCTGTAGCCCCCGCATTATATGTTGTAGAAAATTCTCCTAATAAATCTGGAAAACCTTCAGAACCGATTTTATCTGTTGTTACTGCTGGATGTGTAATTTTTAATGGAATTACATATTCCTCTTTATCTTCTTCTAATAATTTTTTTGCTTCTTCCATAGATATCGCAAAATCTACTCCATCTACATGTGGATATAATGTAAACGGGTTTTGAGTATAATATGCATCTTTAGGCTCTGTATGTATCTCTGAATAAATTTTATCTAAATCAATTGGATTTGGTTCTTTATTTTTTGTTGATAACTTTATTTCTTTTTCTGTGTTTTCCACATTTTTTATTTCGTTTTCCACTTCTTGTTTTAATCTTTCTGGATCAACTTCCAAACCGGCTTTCCCCTTGCTAATAACTAACTCTGCATTTTCTTCATCTATATCATAGCTGCTTTCTACAACTCCGCCGGGTATTTGCCCATTAAGAGTATCTATCTGTTTTTCTAATTCTTCGCTATTATATTCGTATGAAATTTCTACATTATTTTTGGAAAAATATGTTTTTATAATATTAAAATTATTTACAAATATATTGCTATCTCTTCCGATATTATATGCTTTTTCTATTGCCTCATCTAATTTATAATTTAACTGTAATTGTTCAAAACTAATTGCCCCTTTATATTCTGTACCATCCTCTGTTTGAGCATCTAATTTTACAATTAAATCCTCTGTTTGTTTAGCACTAATCTTTTCTTCTAACATGTTTTTTACTTCATCTTTTGTTTTTCCTGCTATCTCAATTCCGTTTATAGTAACACCATTTAATATTTTATCATTATTATTGTTAAGCAATGCAAAAATTGTGCAAAGTATCGCTATTACTAATAAAATAATAACAATTACGCTAATTATAATAATCTTTTTCTTACTGCCTTTTTCCTTTGAATGTTTCGTAGGTTCCTTAGCAGGCGTTGGCTCTTTTTTTACTATTTTCTCCTTTTCTTCAATCATAAATATACTCCCCTTAAATCTCTTATAATATATTAAAAGGTATATCACAATATTACTATATTTTCAATATTTTTTTCGACAGTAGTAGACTTTTTTCAAATGCTTTTATATAATGCTAACGAGGTAGAAAATATGTTAGATATGTTAGGTAATTTAATAAAAAGTATTAGAACAAAAAAACATATGACAAAGACTAGTATTGCTAAACAAATAGGGGTAGATACTGGCTATTTAACACATATAGAAAATGGTGATAGGAAACCTACAGTTAAAGTTTTGCAAGAAATATGCAATGCAATAGATGTTCCTTACCAAAAGTTTTTTGCTGCATATAATCATAAAATACCACAAGAAGCAATAGATTACGAACTTTTTAAGCACACTGCTGAAGATAGGATTCTTTTAGTAGATGATATAAATGATTTACATTTTATGAAATGTCCACCAGGTCTTAATTCTGTTTCCTTTGGTATTAGACTTAATGATGACTCTATGGATAAAATCTATGACAAGTATTCATATGTATTCGTAGATTTCGGGGCACCAGTAAAACCCCAGGATATTGGTCTTTTTTATTACAATGGACAAATTTTGGTAAGACGATTATTTATTTATGGAAAAAATCATATTTCGTTATATCCAGATAATTCTAAATATCCTAAAATTCGAGTAAAAGAAAAAGACACATTTTATATAATTGGAAAAATTGTGCAATAATTTTATGTTTTTTTGTAAAAAACTATTGAATATTGTTAAAGTTAAATATATAATGGTACTAATTTAATTAAGCTTTTGTTTTTTATGTTGCAAAAGTTATAACACTAATCAAAAGATAAATGAGGAGAAATGCAATATGGAATTAATTAAAAATATCTTTTTTAATACAGATAAATTAATAGAAAACTCTGTTGTTAAAATTTCGTATACAGGAAAGTTTTTCCAAGATAATTCAAACACAGAACTATATATTCATTATGGATTTGGCCTATTATGGGAAAATGTAAATGAAATAAAAATGGAAAAAACAGAATTAGGCTATCAAGCTTTAATTTATTTAAATGGTCAAGATTCATTAAATTTCTGTTTTAAAAACGGAAAAGGTGAATGGGATAATAACGAAGGTAAAAATTATGTATTTGAAATTGCACCATTACCAAAAGATCTAATTGTAGTTCAAGAATCAAGTTTAGCTGAACCACAAAAAGAGCATAAAATTAAGCAAATATGGGAAAAAGTAAAATATTCTGTTGTTGCTGCAATCAAATATTTACCAAAATTATTTTCATTCAACACAAGTTCGGAAGCAGTAGAAGACGAAAATTCTTTAAGATAAATTAATCGGGATTTTTAGGGGACGTTCCTTAAATCCCTTTTTTCATTAACGTAAAAAGGATGGTAAGTAACTTACCATCCTTTTATCATATATTCCATCCGCCATTTATAGAAATCACTTGACCTGTTGTATAATTATCTTCTAATAACCATTCTATACATTTAGTAATTTCTTCAGGTTTACCAACTCTTTCTAATGGAATCTCTTCTTTTATATCATTTATTTCTTCTTCTGAAAATTTATTATTCATTGAAGTATCTATAATTCCTGGAGCTATTGCATTTACCCTTATATTTGAAGGTCCTAATTCTTTAGCTAAGCTTTTGGTTAATCCAATTATTCCGGCTTTTGATGTAGAATAAGCTACTTCCATTGCAGCTCCTGTTACTCCCCATATTGAAGAAATATTTATTATTAATCCATTTTTATTTGCTATCATATTTTTTACTACTTCTTGGGCAACAATAAAATTTGATTTTAAATTTACATTCATTATATTATCCCAGTCTTCATCTGTTATATCTGTAAATAATCTATATTGTGAAATTCCTGCGTTATTAATTAAAACATCTATTTTTCCGTATTTAGATATTATATTATCTATCATTTTTTTAACTTCTGTTCTGTTAGAAACATCAGCTTTTATTATATCGATATCTATATTTTCTTCTTTTAAATCACTTTTTAATTTTTTGGCTTCATTTTCAGATTTATTATAATTTGCAATTACAATATTTTCACGTGCTAAGTTTCTAGCTATATTATTCCCAATTCCTCTTGAAGCACCCGTTACTAAAATTACTTTTTTCATTATAACACCTTCTATATTCTATTATTGTATTTTAGTATATCTCATTTGTGTTAAAAAATCAAAATATTTTGGGCAAAACAAAAAGCTAGGCAATCTTTAAAGAAAGTCTAGCTTTAAGTAATGGAGCCACTTGTCCGACTTGAACGGACGACCTACTGATTACAAGTCAGTTGCTCTACCAACTGAGCTAAAGTGGCATATGGTCTTATGGTGACCCGTACGGGAATCGAACCCATGTCTCCGCCGTGAAAGGGCGATGTCTTAACCGCTTGACCAACGGGCCATAAATATAAATGAATACTAAAGATTAGTTTAGTATTCATTTGGTGAGCTATCCGCGACTCGAACGCGGGACAACTTGATTAAAAGTCAAGTGCTCTACCACCTGAGCTAATAGCCCATATGCACTGTATCCGCAGTGCTCTTATATATTACTATTTTTTTTTACGTTTGTCAACATATTTTTAAATTTTTTTAAAAATTTTTTCACTTTTTTATTTATTAAGCTCTTTTAATAGTTCTTCAACGTCTATTCCATGCACCATACAAGCCTCCTCTAATGTTTCTTCTCTTGATGCTGGGCAACCTAAGCAATGCATTCCTACACTTAATAATAATTCTGCCTTCTCAGGATTTGTATCTAATAATTCTCCTATTTTTGTTGTCTTTTCGATTTGCATTTTTTTACCCTCCTTTTTACTCTAATGATATTATTCTAACATATTTTTTTATAAAAGTATAGACATTCATTCTAAATTATAGTAAAATTCCATTATGGTAGGTGATTTGTATAAAAATTTTAATCAATCTATTTTTTATTTCATTTATTATTAACTTTTTTATTTCATTTTATTCAATATATTCAATTATTAGTTTTATTACTTCTCAAGATATTCAAGGAGTCAAACTAAGTAAAAAAATCAATTCTAAATAGTGGAGGTATTATGCCCAAAAAAAGTATTATTTTGTTTTTTATTACTTCATTTTGCTTTACTATTTTTAATTTAGCTATATTCTATCCTATTTTTACCTCTAATAATATTATTATTTCATTTGCTATTCATCCATTTAATATTTGCGATAAGTATCCAGAATTTTGGCATTTTTTTAAAATACTTTACGTACTTACGCTAGTAGTAGCTAGTTGTTCTATTTCTTATATGCTAATAAAAAACCTCGTTCATCTTCCTTCTCCTGGCATAGCACAAACACATCAACAACTTACTTCTAATTTATATTTAACTATAGGTTATAGCCAAAACCAAAATCAAGATATTATCCTTCCAGATAAATCTTTATATCAGAACATTCTAATTACTGGTACTATTGGCAGTGGCAAAACTAGTTCTGCAATATATCCATTTTCAGAACAATTAATAAAATATCAAAATAGTAACCCTTCTAAAAAACTTGGTATTTTATGTTTAGATGTAAAAGGTAATTTTTATGAGCAAATTAAGTTTTATGCAAAAAAATATAATCGCCTAAAGGATTTGATTATTATTGGACTAAATTCTAACGAAACTTATAATCCATTAAATAAACCAAATTTAAACCCACTTGTACTTGCAAACAGGCTAAAAACAATTCTAACTTTGCTTTCTCCTAACAATAGTGAATCATTTTGGTTAGATAAAGCAGAACAAATACTGGCAGAGTCAATAAAACTATGTCGCCTATATAATAATAACTATGTAAATTTTATGGAAATACACAAATTAATTAATAATAAAACATATTATTTTGACAAGATAAGCTGCTTAAGAAATTCGTTCTTAAAAAATAAATTCTCTACTGGTGAATTATATAACTTAACTTCTGCAATTAATTTTTTCGAGAATGAATTTTTAAAATTAGATGAAAGGACTATCTCTATTTTAAAATCAGAAATCTCTAGAATTACTCTACCTTTCATATCTGATTATAAAATTTCTAAGATCTTTTCTCCATCAAAAAATAAAATTACTTTTACAGGCTTTAGAGATCTTATCAAATCCGGAAAAATCGTAGTACTTTCTATGAATATTGCAGAATTTACTAACCTTTCCAAAATTATTGCAACATATTTAAAATTAGATTTCCAATCAGAAGTTATGTCTGGATTAAATTATAAAAATACTAGAACTGTCGCTTTTGTTTGTGATGAATATCAAGAATACATTACAGCTTCAGATGCTAATTTTTTATCAGAAAGTAGAGAAGCAAAATGTATAAATATTCTTTCTACTCAAAGTTATTCATCGTTACTAAATACTTTAAAAGATGAATCTGCATTAAAGGTAATACTTCAGAATTTAGTAAATAAACTTTGGTTTAGAACAGATGATATATTTACTATAGAAAATGCCCAAAAACAAATTGGCAAAGAAGACAAAAAGAAAGTTTCTAAAACCATTTCGGAAAATGCTCAAGAATCTAATTATAACTATCTTATTCGAAAATTTAAGTCTAGAAGTTCCAATCTTTCTGAGAGCATAAACACTTATTATCAACATGACTATATATATGATTCTCGTTTTTTTACCCAAGAATTAGAAACTTTTTCTTGTTTAGCATTTCTTTCTAAGGGGACTTCCACAATCCCTCCACAAAAAATAGACATGTATCCTTATTTTAAAGAAAGGTAGTGATTTTATTAAAAGCAAAAAATTATTATTTATATTTATATTCTTGTTATCTTTTAATGTTTTTTTCATTTCAAAAACTTATGCTGCTGATCCTAAAATTGTTGGTAAGCTAAATTCAGCATTTGAATCTATCGAAGAATGGTTATTAAAATTAGCAACTCCTGCAGCTGCTGTAGCTGTTGGTACAGGTGTTTTTATGAAGAAATTTAGTTTTGGTGATGACGAAAGAATGAGACTTGGAAAAAAGCTAATAAAAAACTCTTTATTTTCTTATGGCTTTATATTAGCTCTAGATTTAATATTGGCTGCCATAAAGTCACTTATGGGTTAATATTATGGAAGCCGATAATTTGTCTACAACGATAGCCAATACCATAAATGAACTTATACAAAATTTATTCTCTTCTATAGATAATAATATTTATTCATACATAGATGATATTATTTTTTTAACTCCATCTAGTATCTCTAGTAATAATTTTGAAGATTTATTTACTACTTCTTCTAATAGTATATTGGTTATCGCTAATGCTTTAATTTTAGCTTATCTACTATATTATTGTGTAAAACTTTTTTTATCTTATTATTCTGGTACACAAGTTCAAAGGCCTTATCAGTTTATTTTCAAATTAATCTTATGTGCAATCATCATGAATAGCTCATATTTTATTTGCGAACAATTAATTAACATTACAAATTTAATTACACAGGCATTGCAAGAAATTGGTAGTAATTTTACTTCTAAAACAATTTCATTTAAAACATTGGTAGCCGAATTAAATTCTATAATCTCTATATCTGGAACTTCTTTAGACATCTTTTCTTTAACTGGTATAATAAAATCTTTTTGCAGTATCGGACTTATCTCTTTAATGTTTTCATATGCTATACGACTTATTATGGTGAAAGTATTTGTTATCTTAGCCCCATTTGCAATTCTTAGTTGTTCTATTGATTCCTTTAACTGGTTCTTTAGAAGCTGGTTTAGATCATTTTTTTCACTTCTATTTATGCAGTTTTTTATAACTATTATACTAATAGTTACATTATCTTTAGACTTTTCATCTAATCTTATCTCGAAATTTTTATATGTTGGTTCAATTTATGCACTTACAAAATCAAATACTTGTATTCGTAGTTTAATAGGTGGTATTTCTACCGAAATTAATACAAATCTATCTACCTTAAAATCATTTCTTAGAGCGAGGTGATATCTATCTTTATAATTCCTCAAAACTTTAATTTTAAAAACAAATTTTTAGGTTTTATAGATTATTCTACTTTAATATTTCTTATTATATGTTATCTAATATCTTATTTAATCATTAATTTTATATTCCCTAGTTTTTATACCAAAACAATAATATTTATATTACTTAATGTCCCTCTTACTTTACTTTCTATAGTTGGCTTTTATAACGAAAATATTGTATATGTTTTATATTATATTATTAAATTTTTTAAGAACAAAAATATATATTTCTATAGAAAAAATTTTTTTGACATGTAACCTCAGATATTTTCTTAATTTTGTAATTTTTTGTCGATTCTTGTTATTGTAAAAAATTTTTTATAATGCTATAATGTTGTAATTGTAGGAGGGGAACCATGAAATTAGAACAAAGTGACAAAAACTTTTTATTTTCTGAAACCAAATTACCAGATGTATTCTTTACAGAATACATGTCCCAAGCAAATGGTGATTATATAAAGGTATATTTATACATCGTTTTTCTTTCAAAATATAACAAAGAAGTTAAAATAAACGATGTTTCAAAAACATTAAATATCCCTTTTAAAACAATTCAAGAAGCCATAGCGTATTGGGAAGAGCAAGAAGTTCTAATAAAGAAAAATAATGGATATATTGTAGTTGATTTACAAGAAAAAGAGTTGAATAAATTATATTCTCCTAGATTAACTTCATCTCCAGAAACAGCCCTTTCTAATGCAAAAAATCAATATCGAGCTAAAGCTATTGAAGACATCAATAACACTTGTTTCCAAGGTATGATGTCACCTTCATGGTATAACGATATCGATTTATGGTTTAATAAATATGGTTTTGATGAACCAGTTATGATTGCATTATTCAGATATTGTTTAGAACGTTCTGCATTACATAGAAATTATATTCAAGCTGTTGCAGAAGGTTGGCATAAAAACAATATTAAAACATATACAGATTTAGAAAATTATTATGCAAAACAAGAAAAATTGTCATTAATAAAGAAGCAAATTTCTAAAAAACTTGGTCTATCTCGTCCATTAACACAATATGAAAGTGCTTATATAGAAAAATGGGTGGTAGATTATTCATATACTATGGATATAATAGAAATTGCTTTAAAGAAAACAACATCTAAATCTAACTTTAATTTTGATTATTTAGATAAATTAATTTCTAATTGGCATGAGCATAATTTACATACTACAACTGATGTTAATAATTATCTTGCACAAATGAAAATTCAAAATCAAAACAAAAAGACTTTGGAAAAGCAAACAAATTACAAAAGTTTCGATCAAAGAACATATAATGATTTAGATTCATTATATGCAAATAATTAAGGAGTTAGTTTATGTCTGATAGTATATTAAAAGATTTATTAAAAGAATATGAAATTAAACGATTACATGCTGAGCAACTTGCTGATGAAAAAAGAGACCAACTATTTAAGAAGTATCCAGAATTTGAGGAAATAAATTCTGAAATTGCTAAATGTGGGCTTAACCTTTCTAGAGAAAAATTGCAGGCACATGATAATTCAAAAATTGATGTATTAAAACAAGAATTAGAATTATTAAAAGAAAAAAAACATAGTTTCTTAAAAAGTATCAAGATTAGCGAAGATGATTTATTACCAAAATTTGAATGTTCTATTTGTAATGATACTGGCTATATAACTGAAAATAATAATTTTACTATGTGTTCTTGTTTAAAGCAAAAATTAATAAATGTTTCCTATAATAAATCTAATATAAATAAACTAGATTTCGAAAACTTTAGTAATTTTGATATTAATATGTATTCCGATGAAGTAAATGAAGAAAAGTATCATTCTTCTGTTTCTCCGAGACAAAACATATTAATAATAAAAAAGATTGTAGATAATTTCTTAGCAGACTTTGATAATCCTAAGGGAAAAAATCTATTATTTACAGGTAGTCCTGGACTTGGTAAAACATTTCTCTCTAATTGCGTTGCTAAGGAATTAATTGATAATGGTAAAATCGTTTTATATCAAACTGCACCAATAATGCTTGATAATATAATTGATTGTAAATTTGGAAAGAATAATATTTCTAAAGATTTTTTGGATAATATATTTAATTCTGACCTTCTAATTATAGATGACTTAGGAACAGAGTCAATTAATAATATAAAATTTACAGAATTATTTAATGTTATTAATACTCGTATTTTGAGCAATAAAAAAACTATCATCTCAACAAATCTTTCTATCCAAAATTTATTTTCTATCTATGATGAAAGAATTGTTTCAAGAATAGTTGGTTATTATAATATCTGTAAGTTTTTTGGTGATGATATTAGGTTTAAAATTAGAAACATATAATATTCTTTTTTCACAAGAACGCCACTTGAGTTTTGGTACTCAAGTGGCATTAATTTTTCTGAGGTCTAATATTTTTTAGTTATATTGGTCTTCAGCTTCTGCTAAAATATGTTCTGGCAAAGCACAGCTGTTAAATTCTTCCGGATTTTCTTTGATATAATCCAGATCTCTGCGAACTGTTTGAACCCTATGACCACTGCACTCGGAAATCAGCTCTACTGACATTCCCTCAATATAATGTGCATAGAAAATATCTTCCCTCCTTTTCTGGATTTCAACATGCCGATAAAAATTAAGCATATCCAGACCTCCTATATTATTTTTTGTATTAATTATTATACACTTTATATCGTAATTTTTCAAGTTAATAGCCAATCACATGAACGTATAATTTTATATTTTGCTATTCAAAAAATACCGTAGCTAAAAGCTACGGTATCTTTATCCAATTAATTAGTTTTGAGTATATGGTAAAACAGCAATATGTCTTGCTCTTTTTACTGCTAAAGTAATATCTCTTTGATGTTTAGCACAAGCTCCTGTTGCTCTTCTTGGTAAGATTTTACCTTTATCGTTTATAAATTTTCTTAATTGTTCTGCATTTTTATAATCTAATTCTAAATCTTTATCTGCGCATAAAGGACATACTTTTTTTCTCATTTTTCTAAATCTTGGATTGAAATCGTCATCGTTTCTATTGTTTCTTCTATTTTGTTTTTTGTCTGCCATTTATTTCTCCCCCTTTCTGATTAAAATGGTAAATCGTCATTAGAAGTAGTTTCGAAGTCTGAATCTCCGCCTGTTGGCATAGCACCAAATGCATTATCAAAACCTCCTGAAGCTTCTGCATCTCTTCTTCCTTCTGCAAAATAAGCTTCTTCTGCAACAACTTCTGTTACATAATGTTTTTGACCTTGGTCATCATCCCAAGTTCTTGTTTGAATTCTTCCTATGATAGCAACTTGTTGACCTTTTTTAAAATATTTACTACAAAATTCTCCTAATTTGCTCCATGCTACTATATTAATAAAATCCGCTTGTCTTTCTTCTCCTTGACGTGCAAATCTTCTATTAACAGCTAATGAGAAAGAAGCAACTAGTGTATTATTTGTTTGTGTATATCTTACTTCTGGGTCTCTTGTTAATCTACCTAATAATTCTACTTTATTCATATTTTATCCCTTACCTTTCTTTTAAAGGCCCCCGTATTATTATTTCTCTTTTCTTACTACGATAAATTTCATGATGTTGTCTTCTATTCTGTAATTTCTTTCTAATTCATCTATTGAATCTGGTTTAGCTTCGAAGTTAATTACTACGTAGTATCCTTCTTCTTTCTTTTTGATAGGATAAGCTAATCTTTGTGTACCACGTTCATCAACAGATTCTACTTTACCATTATTATTAATCAAATCTGTGAACTTTGTTACTAAATCTTTTATAGCTTGTTCTTCAATAGATGGATTAATAATGATAACACTCTCGTATTTATTCATTATATTCACCTCCTCATGGTTTAATAACCCATCAACTAAATGGGTAAGGAGAAAAGATCTCTCTTTTCAGCACAGGTATTTTATCATATTTTTTCCTGTTTTGCAACTGATTACTTGAAAAAATTGACATTTTATAGTAAAATAAATAGGGATTTGGGGACGTTCCTTAAAATCCTTATTTTTATATATACGTATTTGTATATTATTTTATAGATAGGAGTATTATTATGTGGGATGCAATTTTAGATAGTTTAATAGATACCGTAAAACTAATTCCATTTTTACTAATAACATATATAATAATGGAATTTATAGAACATAAAACTAGTCATAAAACTAAAGATGCTATTAAAAAATCTGGACATTTTGGTCCATTAATTGGTGGTATCTTAGGTGTCGTACCACAATGTGGTTTCTCTGCGGCAGCTTCTAGCTTATATTCAGCTAGAATTATTACTTTAGGTACATTGATTGCAGTATTTTTATCTACTTCTGATGAAATGTTACCAATATTAATTTCTGAAGCAGTAGATATAAGAATTATTCTTTCAATACTAGGAATTAAACTTGTTATAGCTGTTATTGTTGGTTTTATAATTGACCTATTTTTTAGAAAAAAATTTGAAACTTCTGAAGATGAACCTGAAATAAAAGATTTATGCGAGCATGAACATTGCCACTGTGAACATGGAATATTTAAGTCTGCTTTAAAACATACTATAAATATTACTTTATACATTTTTATAATATCTTTAGTTTTAAATATAATCATATATTTTATTGGAGAAAATAATTTGGCACATATTTTAAATTCTACACCGGTAATTGGACCTATTATTGCTTCATTAGTTGGATTAATCCCTAATTGTGCATCATCTGTAATTATTACACAACTATATCTTTCTAACGTGCTTAATTTTGCTACAATGATTGCAGGACTTCTTGTTAATACAGGTGTTGGATTATTAATTTTATTTAGAACTAATAAAGATTTAAAAGAAAATATTAAGATAACAGTATTGTTATTCGCAATCGGTGTTATTTTCGGAATTATATTTGATTTAATTGGTTTTAATATATAACTACATCAAAAAAGAGATTACTTCATAAAATGAACTGGATTCAAAAAGTTAGACACTTCTTGATTAAATTTATACTAAGATACTTTTAAGGAATGAATTCTGTAGTCTACAGTACTCATTCCTTTTAATTTGCCTTTAATCCTTTTATTCTTATAATCTATAAATGCTTTCGTAAAATGTTCTATTGATTTAAATTTTTGAGAACATTTACTCATAAAAAATACACCTCCAAATCTTAAACTTTTTCGTCTAACATTTGGAGTGCACTTCATTTTGGCTAAGACCATTTTTTACTTTTATTTCTTATTTTCTTTCTTTTGTCTTTTTGTTAATACTACTGCATATCTTAATGTTATTGTCTCTAATCCTACTAATGCTACTAGTGCAAGTATTAATCCTATTGGTAATTCTCCAGTTTCTACACTTATGATTACATTTGCATTTGATGTATTATCTTTATCATTGTTATCTACAAATCCTGGTACATTTCCTGTT
>JAHAKD010000002.1 GCA_018371855.1 Clostridium sp. | reverse complement strand
TAGCAAAATCATGTAAAAAAATTGTATAAGCCAATTCTTCTAAATTATTATTTATCTAACTTTTATACTCCTTTATAATCTAAATTATTATTTATCTGATTATTTATAAGTATTTTCTTTTCTATTTTATACAATGTATTTCCTATTTTAACTTGAGTTTCATAATCAGGAAGTTGTATTTTTATATAAGAAAATATTTCTTCATTAAAACTAGCTCTTAAGGTCATAATTGTATTAGCATTTATTATTTTTCTAAAATATTTACTTCTTAAATAAAATGCCATATATTTATCATAAACCTTTTTATTATCAATTGGCCTTAATCTTTTTGCAAATCCACTAAATGTGGCATTTGGGTAATCTTTTAATGCTACACTGCTCATAGCTAATTCATCTGGAGTTTCACTTGTTCTAGTGATGAAAACATCTCCCTTTTTTACAGAATATTTTATCCTTTCCTTATCAGATGTGTTCATTAATTCAGTTAAATTTTCGGGTAAAATCGTATTATTAAAGATATCTCTAAAAGAAACAAAAGGATAACCTACACCTGCTTGGTCTTTTGAAGAGCTTATTCCTGATGACATGATATATAATTCATTTAATTTATATTCTTTTAATTTATTCATATTTTAATTTCTCCAAATTATCTTTTATTTCTTTCTCTAATATTCTATTTTTCTCAAATAACTCATTTAATTCATTTTTGTAATAATTTATTTTGTTTTTAAATTCTTCTTCTGTCATTTCAACATATTCTATTTTTATCTCAAAATATTGCCCTGCACTAAATGAATAATTCTTTTCTTTTATTTCATCAAATGAAACTAAAACACTAAAATCATCCACTTCTTCTTGTTTAATAAATGTATCTTCTATTTTTTTTACTTCATCATTTGACAAAACTGTCTTCTGGTTCTTTCCTTCTTTTACTTTACTTCCTAAATTAGAAGCATCTACTAATATTACTTTTTCAGACTTATTTACTTTATCAATAAATAAAACTGATACATTAGTTCCTGTATTTGCAAATATATTACTTGGCATTGATATAACACCTTTTAACCATTTATTATCAATAAGTTTTGTCCTTATTTGCTTTTCTATTCCACTTTGTGCTGTCAAAAATCCTGTTGGTACAACAATCGCAGCTTTACCATCATCTTTCAAACTATATAAAATATGTTGAATAAAACATAAATATATAGCCATTTTTGATTTATCTTTATTTGGAATCTTTGGTATACCTGCGAAAAATCTATTTGTATCATCCCATCTTCTTTCTATTGCGTCACGAGTTGAAGAAAAGTCTGTTTTAAAAGGTGGATTTGCAGTAATATAATCAAATTGTTTTAGTCCACTATCAGGATCTAATGGTATTCTAAAATGAGTAGGGCTTAAAAGAGTATCTCCTTCAATTATGTTGTCTAAACTATTGGTTAGGCCATTTAATATCATGTTAATTCTTAAAAATCTTGAGGACTTATTTGAAATATCTTGTGTATAAACTTGTGCTTTATCTCCAAAATTACCTTTTCCTAGTTCATTTGCTAAATGCAAAACTAGAGAGCCTGAACCTGCAGCTGGATCATATACTTCATATATTTTATCTTCCACAGGTGACATATTTACTAATATTTTAGCAATTGTACTTGAAATAACTTGTGGTGTAAAATATTCAGCATAAACGCCACTTGCTACATTGTAATCTTTTATTAAATACTCGAATATTGCACTATAAAAGTCAAAATTATTTTTAAATGCCTCGCCAAATGAAAATTTATCTTGGCTTATTATTCCAAAAATATTTTTAGCAAAGTTATTCCTTTTAGCCGATTCAACATTTTCAGTTATTCTTGTAAATAATGGTTTTCTTCCTCCATCTGCCGTATCAATGCTAAATTCATCATTTTCTGGATAATTTGAAATTCTTTCTAATGCGTCATCAAATAATTCATAAAATTTATTATTTGTGCTTTTATTAATCAGGTATTCAATTGTATCCTCATACTTAAAAGCTACATCTTGAGGATATGTATTATAAAAAGCATTTAATTCCTGGTGTTCATTTTTTAATATAGTTTCTAATAACATTCCTGTTTTTTCAGAAAATTCATTTAGATTAGCCATAAATTTATCATTTAGAAATTTATAAAGAAATACTGATGTTATAACTACTTCTTCGCTAGCTTGGTTTGATAATCCATTTGTTTGACACAAACCTTTCAATTCATCTATCATTTCTTTAATCTTATTTTCAAGCTGTGTAACTATTTGTTCCATATATTCCCCCTATTTATATAATTGAATGTTTTTATACAAGTCATTTAACATTCGATCATATATACCACTTATTTTTTCAAATAAACCTTCTTGTAATAATTTTATTGTTATTTTCTGTTTTACAGAATCGACAAAATTCTTCTTACCTTGTACTAAGAATATATCTCTATTGTAAAATACTGCTACTTCCTCATAAACAATCCTTAGTACTCTTTGAATTATTGATTGGTCTATATCTTCATCTTCAGTTAAATCTTGATATGTCTTAACAAAAGCAAAGTTTCCTCCATAAGTATTTGAAAGCTCATCATTCTTCTCATTAATTTCTTTAGCTTTTTCAAGAGCTTCTTTTAATTGTTCTGTAAGTTCATCCATATTATCTAAATCAGATATATTTAATTTATCAAATACTTCTTCTAGTAATTCATTAAGTTTTCTAACTTGTATATCTTCTTTATTTTTATTATTTTTTATAACATCTTGAATTTTTGTGGCTGTGTCAACAAATTCTCTTATTCTCGGATCATTCTCAATATCTAGTTTTGATAAATCCAATATTGTTATTTTGGTTTTTATAAAGTCATATAAAATCTCAACTACTTCTTCGTTAGAAATTACATCCATCATTCCTACAGTATCGGAAGATAAATTTGTAAAGTCTATTCTTTCTTGAACGGTTCTTTTTAATGCTTTATATTTTTCTGATTCTTCTGCTGTTATATATTTTTCTTTTACTCTGGAAATAATAAATTCTGTTTCACAATCTCTAATTCCATTTAAAAGTCTTCTAATCTTTAACAGTGCATCCCTATTTAAATTTATTAAGTGCTTTGAAAATTTTTCAAGATTATCTATATCTATAATATCTTTTAATTCTTCTAAATATTTCTGATATTTCTTATTAATATCATCTATTCCAACAACAAGGCCAGCCAAAGATCCTTCATTCTCTCCATTATCATTCATGTCTGCTTCAAGTTCTCTTATATATGCTTCAATAGTATTGTTATATTCTTGTTCTATATCTACGAAATCAACTATATAGCCATATCTATAAATCTTTCCATTTGGTGATTTATAAGGTCTATTTACTCTTGAAATTGTTTGTAAGAGACTTTGAGCATGAGGTCCTCTTAATAAATACATTTTCTTTAATCTTTTTACATCGTACCCAGTTGTTAACATTAAATTAACAACTAATAAATCTGGAAAATTGTCATTTCTAAAATTTAATTGATTTTCTTTGTTAATCTTATTTTGTGCAGGATCTGTAGTATCAGTAATAACTAACCCCGTTTTTAGTTCTGAATTTTCTTCAAACCATTTATGTACTTTTCTAGCCTGATTATTGGTTCTACAAACTATCATTCCACCTATTGTACTATCTGTATTTTGAAATCTAAAGTTTTTAAAGTCTCTTTCTATAAATTTTCCTAGTGCTAAAACATAAGCATCAGATTCATATACATCTTTATTTTCTAATTTATTATCTTCTATATCAAGATTTTGCTTTATTTCTTTTTTTGCAACTGTATCAATATCCTCTTTTTTTATTCTTAATGTGTACCCATCAGCAATAGACTTATCATAAAAGTATTTATGAATATAATCTCCAAATTTCAAATTAGAACGTTCTTTCTTTGAAAGCAAAGGTGTTCCTGTCAAAGCAATATATACGCCATTATTGTCACAAACCATTAAATTCTTAAAAAATTCTCCATTAGTTGAATAACTTCTATGTGCCTCATCTACAAAGAAGATTCTTTGAACATTAGCATTATAATCATTTTTTGCGTTTGGCATTTCACCTTCAAATTTTTGAATATTTACTACACAATATTCTCCTATTGAGTCATTTAAGTTCTTAGTTGAAAGTGATTTATTTAATTCATCAGAAAATTCAGACTTGTTGTTACAATTTATAACACTAAATCCTCTGTTTTCAAATTCAGTACTAGCTTGTCTTAATAAATCTATTCTATCAACTACAAAGAAAAATCTAGCAACAATGTTCTTTTTTGCATAATAATCTTTTATAACTCTGTTACTATATGCTGCTAAGGCTGTTTTTCCACTTCCTTGAGTATGCCAGATTATTCCTCCTTTTCCACCATTCTCGAGTCTTTCAATAATTTTTCTTGTTGCAAAAAATTGTGGATATCTCATTATATGTTTTTGAGGTATTTTTTCATTTACGTATAGTATTCCATAATATAAAAAATATAAAAACCTTTCTTTATCAAATACTGATGTAATAAATTTATTGCAAGGAGTTGTAATTTTCATATTTTCTTTAAATTCTTCTGTATCAACTACTCTCTTGTCATAACCTAAATCTTTTGTAATTTCTTTTGCTTCTTCTTCTTTTATTTCTTTATATTTATAGTTTATATGGTATAGTTCATCATCTTCTCTGAAGAATGAAAAACTTGTATTATTTCCATTTGGTGTAGTATAAAACGATCCAGCCCTTACATCTTCTGCTTCATCCGACTCTTCATATTCCATGTTATTGGAGAAAGAAACCATTTGTATAAGATTAAAATATTTTTTAAATTCTGTATTTTTTAATCTATCATTAATCATTCTAACAAATTCTTTTTGTATTCCTCCCTCATTATTCGGTTTTTTTACTTCAAAAAATGCCAAAGGCATACCATTTATTAATATATTAATATCTGGTCTGAAAGACCCTATATCTGAATCTGGAGTAATACTAAATGGGAGTTCATCTACAATTGCAAAGTCATTGTTTTCAATATTTTCAAAATCAATAAGTTTTAGTTTATCTTGAGGATTTATTAGCCTATAATAAAATTCTTTTCCTAAATCATTATTTTTTATTAAATTATTTATTTCATCTAATGATTGTTTTATTTCATCATATGATAATTTTTTATTATTAATCTTTTCAATTGCGGGTTTAAATCTATTTATAAATATTTTAGTATTAAAATCTATATCTAGTTTATCATCCTTTAATGATTGATAATTATATCCTATTCTCAAAAATTGAATTGTAGCTGGTATTTTTACTCTTGTATCCTCATTAAATTTCAACATTTTTATACGCTCCTATCTGTTACATATTTTCTTTTCTAATCTATGTTCTAATTGATATAGAGTTAATCCTTCATTTACATCTTCTTCTAGATCCCTTAACGCTTGTAATACTATTTGCTTTTTAGATGGATTACTATTATTAGGAACTTCAGCATTAGTTTCCTTTTCAAATATACTTAATGTTCCTTGACTGCTTGTTTTTGTATAGTAATATTTATTTGTTAAACTTGAATAAAATTCAATATCTTTAAAATGATGTCTATTTAATTCCATCTCCCTAATTTCATTAGCTTCCTGTTCTTCTCTAATATCATTTTCAGTTGCTTTAATTAAATGCAATTTATCTTTTGTTCCAGATATTTCAGCTATACATTCCAAAAGTGTATATGCCTGTTCTTTTGACATTTGAAAAAATTCTCTTTTTCTTATTTTCCCATTTATATTTTCAACACTTCTTAACTCTGGATTTATAGTGTCAATAATTTTATGTACTTTTTTATCTTCTAATTCATGCTCCACTTCATATGTTGCATAAACTCTAAATGCAAATGGAAGAGCTGTAGAACTATTTAATATATCTAATCTTTCATTAACATCATTTGCATATCCTATCTTCACATATTGTGGAAATGATGGATTAGTAAAAATATATATAACACCTTTTTTATTTTTCTTTTCCATATCATTACTCCTTTATCTTTTTTCTAATTTCATTCCAGTTATTTGAATCTTTTATTTCATCATAAATGTCACTTGGTATATCATTCTTTTCTTTTGCAATCAGATCATAAAATTCATTTTTCTTGTTTTCAGCGAAATTTAATGCTACAACAATTTTGTTTTGTATTTCTCTACTAGGTGGTCTCTTTTCACCTTTTATTAATTGTCCCAAATAATATGATGATATGCCTATTTCTTTTGCAAATTTATTTTGACTATAATTATTTTTTGATATTTCTTTCTTTAAAAAATCACTAAATGTGCTCAATTTTTCTTTCCTTTCTTATATAAACTATAAGCTTATATATTATATATCATTTTATTTAAAAATGTACAATAGATTGGTATAATTTTAGTCAAAAAAATAGAAGTATTTCTACTCCTACTTTTTTACTTTTATTAATCTTTTACTCATTTTATTCCAACTATTTTTTACTTGCTCATTTATTTTTCCTAATTCTCCATATTCCTTCTGTGCCCTATCTGCATAAGTTAGAAAATTACCTTTCTTAACATCTTTTGTTTTCTTTCCTAAATAAGAATATTGTTTATATAACTTTTTTCTGCCTATGTTCCTACCTGTTTTTACAGTCCATTTGTTTATTGTTTTTATTCTTGCATACATTTTTCTATAATACTTTGCAACTGTTTTCTCTCTTATTTTTACAAACTTTCCATCATAAGAAAATCCAAGGTAATTAATAATGGTATTTTCTTTTAAAACTTTATTTTTTACAATATCTATACTAGTAATACTATCTTTACTTTTTATAAAACAACTTGTCTTTTCTGGACTCATTATTAAATTAGGTATTTGTTCCTTTATACTCATAATCTTATTATATAATTCTTTTGCTTTAGCTATATTAGGTATTATTATAATAATATCATCTGAATACCTTCTATAAATTCCGTTATTTGATGTTACTATGTCATTTACTAATTTATCAAATTTTATCATATATATATTCGACATTACTGAACTAATGGCTGAACCTTGAACCATTCCATATTCTTCTTTATTAACATGAACTTTTCCTTTTTTGAATTTTCTAAACTGCTCTATCTCAAATAACCTTTCTTTATGTAATTTGGTTAGTTCTTTATGCTTTAAATTCAATTCATTTAATATATCATTATACTCAATATAAGAATATTTAGTTATACTTCTAAATACTTTATAATAATCATTTGGTAATGTATCAACTTTTAGAATTTCTTTTAATCTATCCTTTAAATACTGATGATTTAAACTATCAAAAAAATTAGTAAAGTCTGATACTATAATAAATGCATTTTCTTGCTTATTTAAAAATTTAAAAACATCACTTGAAAAATGTATGTTATTCTTATTTAAATTTGTTCTATAAGCAATAGCTGCTTGGTTTATTCCTAATTGCTTTGCATATCTATTGTATTTTTTTGATAATATATCATTATAATACTCATAAATGTATCTATCAATATGAGAAGAATATCTTATATCTCTTGATTTTGGTATTATCTCTTCACCATTAAACTTATTTTTTCCTTCTTTATAATAAATAAATGGATAAAAGGCATGCCTTTCTATCCACTTCGGATTTTTTATATTATTTATATATTTCCAATACTCTGGTTTTCTTGTGTCAAAATGAGTATATCCTTTATTTTTATATACTTTCCTTTTTTTCATGTTTTCTCCTTTTCAAGGCCTACCAATCGGAATGCAGAAATCCTTAAAAGATTGGCAGACCTGAATTGTTCCTAACATATTTCTATGTTATCTGCAACCCTCAAATACCAAAGAAATGATATGGTATAATACAATGGAGGTTAGATATATGAACAAATCAAGTTCGTTAATTGATATATTCATAATCTATGCAATTGAAATACTATGCAATATTAAAGTTGACATAATTGTCAATATAAATATTAATATAGTACTTGACATTGCAGTAATATAAATCTCCTATAACTTCTTTTATAGGACAAGCTTATTATACATTAAAATTCTTTTTATTTCAATATTTTTACAAAAATTTTACAAATTTTACAAATTGATTACAATATTATCTTTCATATCTTCTATCTTTCTTCTTTTTTAATTTCTTTTCTTGCTTCTCACTTGATTTTTCCTGTTCTTTTTTACAAATCTCTTTTATCTGCTCTTTCATCTTCCTAGCATTATCGCCAACTTCATCACATAACCTAATCTCTTTCCTAACTTTCTCTACATCAGAAGTAACGCTAATTATTTCTTTAGTTACAACATCCTTTTCACTTCCATTATCTAATTTCTGTCTTTTATAATACAACCTATTTCTTGTATTCAAAACCTTTTTCAATTCTTCTTTTTTCTGTTCTTTTAAATTTTCTACATCATTTATAGTCTCTATCTTATACTTGCTTATAAACCTTATTTGCTCTGAATACTTATCCATCTTTTTAACTGCTTTTCTCATCTCTGGAGTAAGTTTATAACTTAAGTTTTTCTTTGGATAGACTTTTAATAAATAGCAATAGTAATAATATAAAGCAATTATTCCTTTAGGTTTTCTTAATTTTCTTGTACTACCTTTATAAAATAATTTTTTATCATAAGTTCTAGGTTTTATTACTTCTTCTCTACTTGGATATCTACTACAAATTTTATTCTTAATATTTTCAATAGAATATTCTTCTCCAAAAGCTCTTTCTATTCTAATATTTCTTTTATGCGGATACATCCTTACACTAATTTTATTTGCTCTAAAATATATTTCATATCCCAAGTTCTTTAATCTTTTTATAAATTCTTGATATGTCCATGAATGTTCTATTGCATAATCTATATCCTCTTTTGCAAATTTATAATAGTCTGATTCTCTCATAGATTTCCTATAAAAATTTTCAAAGTTAATTCCAGATTTACAAGTCTTCTCGTTTAAAACTTTTAATCCATATTCCTCACAAATTTCATCTGATGTTTTTCTTAATAATGCTGTATTGGTAAGATTACTATAATACTTTTTTCCATCTTTAAATGAAACTGAATTAATTACAAAATGATTATGAATATGTTTTGTGTTTAAATGAGTAGATACTACAACTTGAAATCTATTTCCCCACATTTCTTCAGCAAGTCTTACTCCAATTTCATGAGCAATCTTTGGAGTAACTTCTCCTTCATCAAAAGATTGATATGCATGGAATGCAAGTATTCCATTTTCTTTTCCGTATAATGTTTTTACAAATTGCATTTGTTTAACTGCATCTTTAACATCACAATTGATTCCTGTTGTATAAAATTGCTTTTCTGTTTTATCTAGATTAGTAGCATAAGTCAATACTTGTCCTATACTATCGAACTCATCACTTTCATTTTCAATATGATTATTCTTTGTCTTTTCTTCATTTGTTGCATAGTCAATTACATGATCTAATCTCTTTTGTACTTTCCATATTTTTGTTGTTGCCATTGCATTCTCCTCTCTTTAAAAAGGGGATTGGGGAATTTCCCCATTTAGAATTTCGAGCTGGCGAAATTCATTGCTTGTTGGGACAATAACATACTTATTCTCAGTACTAAAATTATTACTTTTTTCTATCAAATGCATCTTATATTTTGAAAAATACTTGGACTTTTTTAATCTAAATCCAAGTATTTTTCTTCCTTTTATAATTTCAAAATTAGATAATATTAATTATCTAATTTGTATAATTAATTGTCAAATCTTCCTCCGTTAACATTAATTTTTTCATTACTTTTCTTAATAAAATCTCTTTCATTCTGTCTCTTATTAAGCATGGTACTTTGTCATATCCTAGTGTTTTTGCTGCTAATAATCTTTTCCTTCCATTTAATATTTGGTAACCATTTTCTGTTTCAATTACTTCGATTGGTTTTCTTATACCATCTCTTTTTATTGCCTTTCTTTCTAAATAAATCATATCTACATTATTTTTGTTTATTGCATTAATATTGCACCCTTTTATATCTTTTATTGCTATTTCTTTATATTCTTTATAAATTCTCATATTATCAAATCCTTTCTTTTTTGTATTTACTTTTTTAAGTTTTTGTATTAAAATATATTTACAATCATTTGAGTTAGTATTTTGTTTGGCGACTTATACTAGCTCTTTTTCTTTTATACTTTTTAGTGTTACACCATAACACATTTGATATAATTTTGAAATTATTGCATCTACTAATTGTTCATCTTTACTTTGACTAAATCTTTCAATTAATCCTTGTTTATCAAATCTTGTTGTAATAATTATTGGTAATCTATTCTCGTTTCTATTTTCAAGTATTGTATATAGTTTTTCTAATGCCCAACTGCTTATTTTTTCTGTTCCTAGATCATCAATTATTATCATATCTACATTTGAATATAGCTCAATTAATTCATTTTCTGACTTTGTATTATCTTTAAATGTTTCCTTTATCATGTCTAGCAAAGTAGTTAATCTTCCCATTAATACAATCTTGTCATTTTCAATTAATTTGTTAGCAATTGATGCTACTAAATGTGTTTTTCCAACTCCTGACTCGCCCATTATTATCAGTCCATTAGATTCTGCACTTGTAATATTTTTATTTACATAGTCTTTAGCAATTGCTATAGCTAATTCATTTTGTGGATTAATATTAAAATTTTCAAAGTTCAAATTCTGAAATTTTCTGTCAATATAGTTTTGTTTATATATTTTGTTTATGACCTCTCTAAAATGTTTTCTTTTTGCAATTTCATATTCTTGCTTATCTTTCTCATTCCAATATTCTTGTGCTTTCTTACAAGTGCATCGCTCGTATTCAATATTATCTGGAGAAAAATTAGCATATAGATAGTCCAGTCCTATTGGAGTTAATTCTTTATTGCAAAATTCACATTTTTTCAATTTATTGTGGATAGATTCGCTATATTTTATATTCTCTAAAACCATTTTGGCTCTCCTTTCTTGTACTTTCTTCTTTTCTTATTTTTAAATCTTTTGTATTCTTTTCTTGTCCGTTATCTAATATTTTAATAACGTTACTTTTTTCATCTTCACTTTTTACTTTTTCACGATATTTTCTTTGTCTTTCTCTGTTTTGCATTTGATATTTTTCGTATTTTTCAATACTTTGATACTTGTCCCAATTTTTTATTAGAAATGTTTCCCCTTCTTTAATTAACATTTCTAATTCCAAAAACTTTTTCAAAATTTTTTCTATTTTTTTCTTAGATTTTCCCATAATCTTTGAAAAATTTTCTATTGTCATAGGATTATTTTCTCCTATTTCTAATCTTCCCTTGTTATTGCATTCAACTGCTAAGGCAATTAACTGCATCCATACTCTAAAATAAGTATCTCCATCAGGAAATTTCAGAATTATTTGAATTTTCCTATTTGAAAAAATATTAGATTCAACTTTGAACCATTGGATTTCATACATAGCCTCCTTTCCTCGCTTTCTTTTGAATTAAGAACCAATTGATTCTTTTTCTTTTCTATTTAAATATTCATCTAATACCTGAACTCTAAATAGAAATTTTCCACCAACTTTGGAGCATGGTATTTGTTTTCTTCTTACTAATTGATTAATTAACCAGTAAGATATTCCTAAATACTCTGATGCTTCTTTCATTGTTAGTGTTGTCCTTTGTACTTTTTGTAGTTCCATAAAATCACCTCCTCTTATTTTTTTGATATGAAGTATTGACTTCTGTTAACAATAGTACTATAATTTTAATTGTTAATCAATATGTTTTGCATTTTTTAGTTATCAATAGATATTTTATGAAATGTATAATAAAAATTGTTAACAAGGAGGTATTTATGGATTCAGATCATAATTTAGGCTATATAGATTTAACTTTAGACTTATTTAAACAAGAAGAAAATTTATTCTTTTCATCTATTTGTTATTTCAATACAAAAGATGATTTTTATAATAAAGATATAAATTTATTTGGATATAATGATAGCCTTGATAAAATAACTAAAAGTTTTGATTTAGGCACTACTAGCTTTGTAAATCCTATTGGAAGTAGTTTGATAGAGTTTTTAAACTTTAATTTTGACGAATTCAAGGATTACTTTATCTATTTTACAAAGTACTTTGGAAAATATTATGATGAATTAACTGTTGATGAACTATACGAAATAGAATCTTCACCGAGTTATAACCCTGACAAGGTTATTTTACTTGCGAAAAAAAAATATAGAACTGATAAGTCAAAAGTAAAAAAAGTACAAAAGGTGTTTAGAAATGCTATAGAATATATTTATAATATACAAGATAGAAATGACTTAAAGCCATTGAATTTTCAACAGAGGTTTTATTTAACTTGTATTTTTAATAAAAACTTTTTTGATCTTGCAATAGATTTAGAAAATCAGCCAAGTTTTACTTTTACATATCCTAATGAATTTTATTCTACAAAGCTTAAAACTGAGAAACAATATATAGATAGAATGATAAACTTTGATCCTAACGGAAAAAAATTAACTAATAATAATTATTATAGAAGTAAAAATATATTTTCTGCTTTATATATTACTTTATATTATTTAACCTTTATTCCCAATACATATATAAAGAAATGTAAAAATTGCGGTAAATATTTCTTATCTAACAAAAATAATACTGTATATTGTGATAATATATTTAAAGACAATAAAACCTGTAAACAGGTTGGAAGTAACCGTGCACAAAAGAAAAAAGAAGCTGATAATCCTGTATATCAAAAATATAGAAGTATATATGCAAAGAAAGCTATGAATGCTAGAAGAAATTCTGATATTGATTCTGTTCAAAAACAATATAAAAAATGGAAAAAAGAAGCTAGTGAATTTTTAGATGATATTGAAAAAGGAACTAAAACTTATGCTGAATTTGATAAGTGGTTAAATGAGAGCAAATAAATTATTAGCGAGTAAGTAAAATTCTTTATACTCACTCGCTTAATTATTACTATTCAAATTTAATTTCTTCTTCAGCCTTGTTATATACTTCCACTTTATTATCTATTTCAACTTTTTCAGCAAACCATTGATTTAAAAAACATCTTTGAATAAATTCATCTATTCTATTCTCTCCATTTATTTCCTTTAATGTTACAACTAATCCGTATTTTATCCTATCTCTGTTTTTATTTTTGCCAAATCTATTAGTTTTTATTAACTTTATTCCCCACAACTTGTTTGTGTACGACTTTCTTTCGCCATTTCGCGTACTATATTGTTCTTTTATGCTTTTAGAATTGTCCCACTTTCTAAATTCATTACGTGATCTTTTTTCAGTAACATATGTACCTATCTCTCCTTGTCCATCTCCATTTATTGGGGTAACTCCATCTTCATTTTTTAATCTTCCTATTTTCAAATCTATTTCTTCATTTGTATAATCAACTCCTTGTTCTCGACTACATGTTGAAAAATAACACATTGTAGCTTTAACTATATATGGAAATTTATCATCATGTATCGGTACTGGCAATGTATAATTGTATGTTTGATATTTTTCGACATATCCAGAAATCACAAATCTTATTTCATCATTTTGAGATTTGACTATATCATTAATATCAATTGGTACAATTCCATGTCCTAATAATTCAATTTCATCTTCTGTATACTTATTTCCCCATTGTTCTGCTGAATCTATAATAAGTGCTTTGGCCTCCTCTTTTGAAAAACCCAAAATATAGATTAAATATGCCAATTTTCTTGCAATCCATGGTGCAGCAAATGATGTACCGGATTCAAGATACTCATAATTTTTAGCTCCTACAGTATTTATACATTCATTTATATTAGTTGAATCTCCACCATAATAGCTAACATCTGGTTTTATATAAAAAGATAATACAGGTCCTCTTCTTGAATATGTAGTTGGTTCTTTATTACTATTAACTGAGTTTACAACTAATGCATTAACTGAATCTGCTGGAGAAGCGATCTTAAGTTTATTATTCTTTCCTCTTCTGTCATTTGTGCCTGCAACTACAAATATAACATCATTTTCAACTTGAATCTTATCTAACAAATAAGCTATTGGAGATATGAAACTTTCTTCTATTTCAGAATCAGATCCTAATGATAAATTCCATACTTTTATATCTCTATTTTCCAAAACAATATTATTAATTTGTTTAATTATATCAAATGAACTAAATCCATTATGCAAAGATACCCCGAAATGTCTAACTCTAAATCTTCCACAATTATCCTGTAACTTAGGATTTAATGCAGGTCCATCAACAATTATTGAGCATACTTTGGTTCCATGGTCAAAGTTTAGAACATTTTCAAGGTCAGGAATATCCTTACTAAGTAATGTCTTAGTTTTTACCCATTTTGAGAAATATACATTTTCATCAAATAGTGTATCTATTACACCAATTGTTGGTTCATTAAGTGGATTTGGAATTTTTCTTGTATATTTTACCTCATTTTTTATTACATCTTCTTTTGTTATTGTTGAAAAATCTCTCATTGTCATTGAAATCAAATATGGTGCTTGTGCTTTAAGTAAATCAATTTCTTCTTTATCCAATAATACTGTATTATTTTCAAGTATTCTATTTTCAAGAATGTTAATATTCATTTTTTTTAATAATTGGATAGTTTCTGATTTTGTATCAAACAATGATACAATTGTCCTTTCTGTATATTTCTTATTATTACTATCTATACCTATATATTCTACATAAAAAGTATCCACTATTAAATTTCTGAATTTAGTACAACCGATTTGATAGTTATTAGGGAAATTATCTTTATTAATTATTTCTATTTCTTTAGATGTTATTTTTCCATCATATAGTTCGTTTAATATCTTAATAGCCTCTTTTAAATCATTTATTGAATTTGTAATTGTTTCTTTTTTTACATAATGAGTTATAATATGCTTCTTTTCATTAGAATATCTTGCGCCAACAACTGACTCGTTTGGTGGATTTCCTTTTTCTGAAAGTATACCTGCAATTCTATTACTTTTTGCTATCATACGATTATAGTGTACACTTACTAATGCTCCCTCAAAATAATTTTGTTTTGCCCAAAATTTCTGTAAAGCTTCTAACTCTTTTATTCTTTCATTTAAATTATCAGATGTAACAAATCCATTAGTAGCTATATTTCTATTCCCATAATTACCATCATATTCTTTATCTTGAAAAGTTCCTTTTAATTTTAAAATATTATTCATCTTTTTCCCTCAATTTCTTTGAAACATTACTCTTAGATACTCCTGTCAAAATCTCAATTTCTCTTAGGGTAAATCCATATTCTCTTAAATCCTTTAATTCAACATTTTTTTCACTTTCTACTATTGATTTAAACAGTCTTCTTAAATAATCATAAGGTTGTGACGTATCACTAAAAGCTATTGAAGTTTTTATTATATTTTTTAGATCTCCTGGATATGGTATGTTTTGTGATAAATTTAATATCTTATAAAATAGTTTTTTATTTTTACGTATGTTAGAATACTTAGAAATATATTTATCTAATAATAATTCAGCAATTTTTATTAAATCATTTTTTTCATATTGATCAAATGTTATAATTGTATCAAATCTTCTTGCTAGTGCCTTATCCAATGATTTATATAAGTTTGTAGTTGCTATTATCACAATGTCATTACTCAATTTATCTAATTCTTTTATAATTGAAGATGTTACTCTTCCCATCTCTCTTAAATCATTTGAATTAATTCTGTCTAATGCAATTGCATCTATTTCATCGAATAGAATTATTGCCTTTCTTGGATTAGGTAATGAATTTATTTCAACAAAAAGCTCTTTAATATTCTTAGAAGTTTGTCCTAGTTTACTATCGATTACATAATTGAATTCCACTACAAATAAATCTCTTTCCAATATTCTTGCAATTTGTTTTGCAGTCTCAGTCTTTCCAGTTCCTGGAGCTCCTTCAAATAAAAATTTATTCATTTTTAAATTACCATTTATAGCATTCATTATTCCTATTGTTTCTTGTTCTAACTTTTTAGGTAAATATAAACTATCACTGATTAAATTTACTTTTTCTAAAAAATTAGTGTTATACCCAAATTCTTGAGGCAAAAGAACATTTGTCTTAGAGACTAAACCAAGAATATATTCTGATAATTGATAGTCACCGTCTTTTTCAAAACTTCTAGCTATTTCATTAGTTTGATTAATAAATCCTTCATTATCATTTTCAAAATGCAATTTTATTAAATTTAAAACATCTTTTTTCTTCATATGTATAACCTCCATGATTATAGTATCATTATTGTGGACAAAAATCAATATAATTGGACAACTTTTTTTGTTTTATTCTCTTGCGTTTTGTTAACAGTTGTAGTATAATAATTTCAGTTAACAGCATATTAAATCCCCTCCCACCCATAGGTATGCCTGAAAGGAGGTGAAAAAGGTAATGGCTGGGAGTATTGAAAAAAGAGGAAAAGATAGTTACAGATTAGTCTGTACAGGTGGATATGACTTAAATGGAAAGCTAATTAAACACACTAAAACAGTTCACGGAACTAAAAAAGAAGCTCAATTAGAACTAGCAAAATTTGTTGCAGAAGTTCAAAATGGTCTTGTAATAGATGGTAAATCTCTTAAATTTTCTGAATTTACCGAAATATGGAAAAGAGATTATGGTTCAAAAGAACTTGCACCTTCAACTTACAAAAGATATTGCAGAATGTTAGAAACAAGAATTCTTCCATACTTTGGACATTTCTATATTAATAAGATTAAGCCTACTGATATTATGCAATTTTATGACTTACTTAGTAGGGATACTCAATTAGTTAGAAAAAAAAGTAATAATGGTAAGAAAACTTTAAAACCTTTATCTGGTAAGACAATATTAGAACATCACAGATTACTTCGTGCAATGTTACACAAAGCTATATATTGGCAATTGATCGTATCTAACCCTGCTGAAAGAGTTCAATCACCAAAAGCAATGAAACCCAAAAGAAGATATTATGATGATGAACAATGTAAAGTATTGTTAGAAAATCTAACAGAACTTGGTGAAGAACAAATAAAATACAAAGTTGCAATCATCTTAACAATATTTACTGGTGTAAGACTTGGTGAACTTATGGGGCTAGAATGGCAAGATGTAGATTTTAAAACTGGTATAATAAGTATAAATCGTTCTAGTCAATATTTAGCAGACAAAGGTGTATTTACCAAAACACCTAAAACAGAAAGTTCTATTAGAGAAGTAGCAATTCCTGATTTCGTTATTTCTTTGCTTGAAGAATATAAGTTATGGTATGATGAACAAAAATCGTTCTGTGGCGAATTATGGACGAATTCTAATAGGTTATTTGTACAAGCTGATGGCAAACCTATGCACCCTTCTACAATTAGCAAATGGTTTGTAAAATATGTCGCTCAAATAGGACTACCTGTAATTAACTTTCACGGATTAAGACACACAAATGCTACACTTTTAATATCACAAAATATTGATGTAGCAGTTGTGGCAGCAAGATTAGGACATGCACAAATTACAACAACATTTAATTTCTATGTACACCCTATTATTTCTCATAATAAAAAAGCAGGAAGTGTACTAGAAAATTTGTTGCTACCATCAAAAAATTAGTCTAAAATCTTTTTTCAAATTTCACTAAAGTGATTTAAAAGTCATTAAATTTTTCACGATAAAAAAAGTAAAAGACTACTAAATATAAAATTAGGTTTCCCATAGTCTTTTACTGAAAATTTATTAGAAATATAAACGTTTTTTGAGGATTTCATCCCCAACTTTTCCCCAATTTGACATAAAAGTGCTATTTTTAGGCATTATTTTAAACCAAATTGAGGTACAAAAAAATCGCTACAACCTTTAGAGCTGTAACGATATATTCGTTGGTTGCGGGGGTAAGACTCGAACTTACGACCTTCGGGTTATGAGTTTAATGATTTGTTGACTTTTTCCTCTCGAATAGATAATTAATTTTAAACACTTTATTGAAAAAAGTCTTATGCTCTTATCTCATTTTATTCTAGCTATATACATTTTCTTCCATATATACTTAATTTTTCTGCTAAGTCTTTATTAGCTTTCCCTCAAAAATTGGATTATACTTAAATAGAAAATACTCTTCAAAAAAACTTAAGACTCTATTTCCCAAGTTCGCATCCAAAACTATATTAATCTTCGTTAAATTATGTTTCATCCAAGCTTTAATGTTTTCCTTCGTTTTTTTCAAATTGCAAGCATCTGAATGATCTAATATTTGCTTCATTTCTTTTTGAGTTATAATTACAGCAATCTCTTGTTTTATTTTTTCTAACACTTCATTGTCTATTCTATCTTCTTGTATACTTTTTATCAATGACTTGGCCAACGTACTTTTAGTTTTGTTTATACAATAATGTTGTGTAGAAAATCTTGCTTTTGTTTTTTCACCAGCTTTTCCTATTTTTAAAAACACTTCTTTATCTTTATATCTATAACAAAACATATATATTCCCATTTTTCCATCTTCTAATTTACAATCTGGATTTATATGTATTTCTACATTTTTCTCGTTTAACGCAACATTATCTTTTAAATTTAAATCAATCTCTTTTAGGATTTTTACTATTTTAGCAATATCATTTTTTATTTGTTCCTTTAACACTTCTTCCATATATCTTTCTCCTTCTTTCTTTACCCAACCCCAAAATCCGTATTTTCAACCAAAATATCAACATTCTCAAAATCCTTATATAACGGATAAACCTCTTGCATAAACTTTCTCTTCAATTCTTCATCAGCAGGCATAATATCATCCATTTCCTTGTACAAATTAACACAAACCCTATCAAAATTTTCCATTCCAATTTTAATATCATCTTTTACTTGTTCTAATGTTTGTCTCTCAACTCCAACCAACAAATTAACTATATCAAACACTTCCTGCAAATCAGATAAAGTAGGATATCCAAAACCTTTATTTAAAACTTTCTCTCTAAAATCAGCATCAAAAGTCTCTACCCCACCTTTAACCTGTAAAGTTATTCCTAATTTTGAACACTTTTTTCTTAAATCTATTATGCGTGATTTATACATATAGTGACTCTCTATAATTAATCTTTTAATTTCTTTTTGTTTACAAACTTCTAGCAACTTATTAAAACTTTTTTCGTTCAACTCAAATATACTTCCTGAATTAATAGCTTCTAGTACACCGAATTCTCCTGTAACTTTATCTAAAATTTCAGCATTTATCTTATATTGCTCCTCTTCATCTTTATTTCTGTCTAAATGATAATTACAAAACTTACACTTACTCCATTTGCATCCATTACCGATTAATAAAACAATTTCTCTTTTATCTTTATCTACTATTTTTGAATATCTTTCCATAATTCTCCTCTTTCATCCATTACTTTAATATATTTTTCCATAATTTTTATCTTCTTCTATAAAATCAGCACTATTTGTATGCTTTCATGAACATTCTAATATTAATATTTCTCTATTACAAGTTTTTCCTACCAAGTTATATAATTAACTTTACTACTTTTCACATCTTTATTAATTGCAACAAAAAATACCACCCCGCATTGAACTAGTCAATAAAAAGTAAACGCAAAAACTTTTATCTAATAACTTCAGCATGGGGTGGATAAAATGTAAAAGCAAATCAGTTATGGATGATTACCTCCATAAGTAATTTGCCATTCGAGGCTTTCAAGTTTCCAATTTCAGTTACAGTTCGTGAATCGAATCCTCGATAAATCGAAGCTTCTCCCTCTTCTGATCGAACTATTATGAAATCACCTATCCGTTCAAATGCAATATCTAGGCTTTTTCTCGCTTCGATAATTGCTTTCTTTCCGTAATAGCTAATTTCAACTCTTTTTGATGTTTCATTTGTAATTTTCATAACTATCTACCTCGCTTTCAAATAAAACACATAAATATTATAGCATATTATTGACATAACTTCAAATTACCTTTTTAATGAATTAGTTTCTCTAAAAAAACTGCAACACCGTCATCATCATTAGACAACGTTATTTCATCAGCTTTCTCTTTTACAATATCAATTGCATTTGCTACTGCAACTTTGTACCCCACTTGTTCAAACATTGATAGATCATTATTATCATCACCAATTGCAATTGCTTCTTCTTTCTTAATATTCAAAATTTCTAATAATTTTTTTATTGCGGTTCCCTTATTGCAATCTATATTTGCAATATCACAAAAGATAGTTTTATCATCTTTAAATTTAATATCTAATAAACTTTTATGTCTATTTTTTATCTCAACATTTTCTACTTGCTCAATTTTAGGTATCAAATTTTTTATTTTATCAAAATCACTATCCGCTATTGTGCATTGCACAACATCATTATTATATACAAAACTTTTTATATCCTCTCCTAATTTTATCTCTTGATCAGGATGCTTTACTTTATTTACAACTCTTCCTTCTCCAACATTCATAATAAATCTAGCATCTGTTGGATTAGCTATCTCATAAAGCTTTATTATTGCTTCTTTATCCATTTTGTTTATATATAGCACTTTATTTTGTTCATAATCAAAAATGTTCCCACCACTTGATGTAATAATATATTTACTCGCAAAACATTCTCTACTTATCTTTTCGGTATATTTTCTTGGCCTTCCAGAACACAATATTACTAAAATTCCATTCTCTGTAACTTTCTTAATTGTATCTATAGTTTTTATTGAAAGTTCTCTTTCACTATTTCTTAAAGTTCCGTCTATATCTATAAATATCGCTTTTATCATAAATCTTAACTCCTTTATTTCTCAACCTCTTCTTTTATCTTCTCAATATTTCCACCTTCATCAGTATTTAACCTAATCAAATCCAATCCGTACTTTCTAAAGATGGATTCCTTCATCCTATCTTTTACTAACTGCTTTGGATTATTTGCATGAAAATCAAATCCATCAACCTCTATACAAAATTTAGGTGTTCTATCATTCTCATATATTATAAAGTCTACAGAAGCATTATTATTTACATATCTTCTTTCCTCGTCTGTAAGTCTAGATAAATCCTTAAATATATTTTTTAAATACATTTGGGAGCAATAAGACAAGCCTTTACTCTTCTCTGTTTTTAATACTTCTATCAAAACTGTTTCAATAATATTCTCCGATTTATATTTTGAAGTATGTACCAATTTTGACTCTAGCCATTTCAATCTTGGAGAATATTCATTATATAATAAATCAAACACCGATACAATCTGGCTGTTTATAATATTTTTATCCAAAGAATTATATTTTATATATTGGATTAAAGCTTTTATTTCATTAGATTGTTCCGAAAATAATTTTTCATTTGTAATTAATATAAATTGTTCTTCTGCTCTTGAAACAGCCACATTAACTAAACATGGATCATCTACAAAATTCATGCGCCTTTTCCCAGCATTTGAATTATCCAAAACAGTAGATAAAATCATAACTTTCTTTTCTTTGCCTTGATATTTATGTACTGTTTTACTTTCTATCTCTTTATTCTGCAAAGCTGCTTTTTCTGCTTGTTTCCTATATGGAGTTGTAAATCCTATATCGTTTTTATTTACATTCTTTAATAATTCTCCTTCAGCAATTTCCTTCTTTAATATTTCTAATTCGCGTTGATTATAGTTTCCTCTTTCTACCATGTTATTTAGAACTCTCATATGATTCCCTGGTGCTGGATAATATATGTATAATGGGTTCTTTTGTGCCACATGATTTTTATTTTCATAGGGAATTAATTCTCCATCATAATATCTTTGATTACAGAATTCTATTATTTTTGGATGGCATCTATAATGTTCTTTTAATATTTGCGTTGGTATCTTTCCATTATATATTTTTAAAATTGATGTCAAAATATTTTCCTTAAAATAACTATATTTTTCATCACTTATCTCTTGAACTTTAGTTTTTATTTCTTTATTCACTATTTGTTGTAATTGCTTTTCGTCTCCGACTACTATAACATTTTTAGCACATGATAATGCTAAAGTTGCAGTTAATAAATCAACTTGTGATGCTTCATCTATAATTAAATAATCAAATAAATGTCCACTTGGTGTACAATATCTTAAAGAAAATGCTGTACTAAGAATTACAGGAAAACGTTCATTAAACTTTTTAAAGTCCTTTTTATAGTTTTCTTTTGATGGAATATAATTCATATTTTCATATTTTTCATATAAAATACTTTCAAATATCTTGAATCACTAAATATTATTCTTATCTTTGATATATATTTTATAATTTTAGTTACATTAGAAATTATGATATTATCTATCATTACTATTTGATTATCTTTAAGTTCTATTTGCTGTGTAGTATTTTCTGTAACTACTTTTGAAAAATTATATTTATATGTTTTATTTGCATTATAGAACTTTATAAGATAGTATTTTTCTGTTTGCTCTAGCTTTTCTATTTCTTCTGTTTTTTCTTTTCCGTCTATTAATACTAAATGTTTTTCTTTATTCATATCAGTTGCTCCATATATAAAAACTTTTACCGTATTATACCATTTATTTTCAACATTTTCCAAATTTTTCTTGTACTACACATTTCCATATGCTACACTAATAACATAATTTAATTGGCAAGCAATAATCATTTTTATAGGTTTACACAAAAATTAGCATTCTTTAACTGCACTTAGACAATATAAACACTTGCTTACCAAAATAAAAGGAGTGTGTATAAAATGTTTAAATCTGATTCTATAAGACCTATAGCTTTAGGTATTGCAAAAAAAGGCAACAAAATTTTAGTAGGCATCGGATATGACAAAATTAAAAAGCAAACCTTTTACCGTGCCTTAGGTGGAGGTATCGAATTTGGCGAAACAAGTAAAGCTGCTGTAAAAAGAGAATTTCAGGAAGAAATTCATGCCGATATTACAGTAAAAGAACTTCTTGGTGTTACAGAGAATATTTTTACCTATCAAGGAAAAACAGGACATGAAATTGTATTTCTTTATTCCATAGAAATTCCAGAGGATACTTACAAAGATGAATATGAAATTGATGATGAAGCTGATGAGTATAATGCTGTATGGGTAAACATTGATGATTTTAAATCTGGCAAAAAAATTATTTATCCAGAAGGATTTTTAAAATATATCTAGAGGTAAAGTATGAATATTGATAATAAAATAGATAAAAATATAATTGAATTTGTTTTACGATTATTAAATATACCATATGAAAGCCATAAATATTTTACAGATGGTGTTTCAAGTCATGTAATTTTATTAAACAACAAATACTTGATTAAACGAAGTACTCCATATGCCATAAAAGCTGAAATCAAATTTTTAAGTTTAAATCCTAGTCCTAAAATGCAAAAAATCATTTATTTTGACCCTTCATATAGATTTGCTGTTTATGAATTTATTCACGGAGATATTATGAAACAAGTTGATGATATTTATGATTTTTTAGAATATATTCTTTATATTACAAGTAATTATAAAACTGTAGATTATTATGGATATGGCTACCTTTATGAAGAAGTTTCAACGTGGTCTGATTTTTTATTTGATGAAATAACTGATTCTTCTAAAACCTTAGCGGCTTATATTCCAGATAATTCTATTGTTTTAGAGCAAGTAAAACTATTAGAAAATTATAAATTTGATAAAAAATTAATACATGGAGATTTTGGTACTCATAACTTTATAAAAGTTAATGGTAAATTTGCTGGCGTTATTGATCCAATGCCTGTGATTGGAGATAGTTTATATGATACTTTATTTGCTATCGTTAGTAATGCAAGTGTCGTAAAAAATATTTCTCTTAATAAAATTTATAGCTTACTTTCTGAACCTCATCAAAAGATTAAAGCTATGTTAATTATTGTTCTATATTGCAGAATGGCTAGATGTTTAAAATATCATAAACAAGATATAAACATATACATGGATTTTTGGAACAGTTTAACTTTATAAGTTCCAAGTACTAAGCCATCAACGAATACAAGATGTCGTTGATGGCTTTTAACATAATTTCAAAATAAGGATTTAATCACCTTCATTAATTTTCGAAATTGGGATTTAAAGAACGTCCCTAAATCCCGAATAGGGAAAAAAGGAACGTCCCTAAATCCCTATTACTCTAATTGCCCTTCTCTTTTTTCCTTTTTCTTTTTAGGAAATTTCTTATCAAATTGTTCTACATCTTTTTGGTCTACCATGTATACTTCTGGATCTGAATATATTCCATATATACCTTTCATTTTATGTCTATCTAAAACTTTTACCATAAAAAATAGATTTTCTTCATTTTCCATTCCTTCATAAAATATATTATATTTTGATGCAGGCTTAAAACCAAATTTTTCATAGTATTCTGGTTTCCCAGTTATTACTACTGCAGGGTATCCTAATTCCTTTGCCTTTTTTAGAGTAAATTTTATTAGTTTCTTTCCATATCCTGCGCCTTGGTATTCTGGAAGTATACTTACTGGCCCAAATAGTAAAACTTCATTTATACCATTTTCATTTCTTACTTTTCCTTTGGCATAAACTATACTTCCTACTAATCTTTGCTTGTCTTCCATTACATAACTTAATTCTTTTACATAGCATTTATCTGTTCTAATTTTATGAAGAATGTAATGTTCATAACAACCTGGTCTATATACATTCCAAAACGCTTCTCGTGTTAAATTTTCATTCATAAAATAGTCTTTTTCTTCTTCTAAACGTATCTTCATATTAACTTCCTTTTTTTATTTTATTATATATAACCAGAAAAGATTTACCCTTTGAATATATTACAATTAAAGCAATCTCTTTTAATCTTTCTTCCATTCCATAAGTAATTCTGCTTCATTATTTGTTGCTTCCACATATTCTTTTATTATCTTAAATTGTTCTCTTTCGTAAAAGTTTATAGCTTTAGTATTTTTACTATACACTTCTAATGTTAGCTTATCATATTTGTTTTTACAATAAGATAATAATTCTTTTCCAATTCCTTGATTTCTATATTTTTCTTCTACAAATATTCCTTCTATATGCCCATTATTTATTCCGATAAATCCTTTTATTTCTTTGTTATCTTCGTAAACATATACTTCTGCTTCTTGTATTGCTTCTTTAACATATTTTGCATTACTATTCCAATATTCTTGTGTAATATAATTATGCACCGAAATATTCGTATCCAACCATATTTTCATAATTTTTTCTAAATCGTTATTAGTACTTTTTCTAATCATATTTTACATTCCTTAAATATTATCTTCTATGTATTTTTTTGCACATCTTCTTATATCTTCCATTCTTGCTTTTGTTTCTTCATTTTTATATTCTATTTTATCGATTAAAGTGTCTATATAATTTTTGTCTTTAATATATTTTAAAGAGCTTTTAAAATACAAGTCAAATATAAAGGCAAGTATACAAACCCAATAATCTATTAAAGTTTTTCTGTCTTCTAATTTGATACATTTATGTGCTAAAAAGTCATTATATACTACATCAGACATTGCAGAATAAGAAAGTTCCCCTGATGCGTCTTTAGTTTCTGGGAAACTATCTTCAAATTTATTTTCTTCTTTTACTCTAAAATTATCTAATTTATCTGCATCTCTTATAATTTTACAATGTAGCTCTTCTAATTCATTTAATCCATCTTCTATTTTATATTTATTATGGGTATATATTGCCTTTTTAATTATTTCATCATATTTATTTGTTTGAATGAATTTTCTTATTAAATTTTCTTCAAATAGAATTTTAACCCCATAATCTGCATGATCAAATCCTTTATCAGAAAAATTTCTAAGTAATGTAACCTGCTTAAATCTTCCTATATCATGCAATAACGCTATTAGTTTAGCTAAAACTACATTTTCTTCATCTAACCCTTGTTCTTTTGCTATATATTCACTTAAATTTACAACATGGTATGTATGTGTTATTTTTAATAAAATACTTCCATCTTCCCTGTCAAATTGTTTTACGTAGTCATTAAAAACTTGTTTTGCCATTGTAAAGTTTATTTCACTACTTGTATTTGTTCTTATTATGTAGCGTTTTATCTTTTTACCAGAATATTCTGAAGTCAATACTCCTGTAGGAATTGCTCCTGCACTTTCTAAAACTCTTTTTGATGCATCATTTTCTATATAATGGCATGCAACAATTTCATTCATTCCTAATTCCTGCATTTATTTACAAGCATATTTGCAACAGCTTTTGCATATCCTTTTCTTCTTTCTGATGGACGTATTCCATATGCAATATTTCCTAATGTGTCTTTTCCTAGTTGTGTTAAATTGCTTCTTACTGCAGTTATTCCAATTAATTTATCTTGGTCGTTTACGACTAAATAATAGTTGCATTTTTCATACCAGTCTCTATCTTCGTGTATTCCAATGGCTGCATTTTTTGCTGTCCTAACTATATTTCTATATTCTGTTTCATTATTACAAGGTATTTCTAAAATATCTGGTGTTAAAGATGTATTGCTCGCTTTCCATTCTTGTAACATCTCTATATATTGGTTGCAATATTTGTCATCTATTTCTTCAAATCTTAGCATATGTCTTTCCCCCTATATTATTTGTTCTATATTTCCTCCATTTTTCCTTGTAATTTTATATTATATTCTTCTAATAATTTTAGAACATCTTCACTATCATTTGGAAGTACTCTTCTTCCATTTATTCCTAACGCATTTGCTGTCTCAAAACTTCTTCCTGTATCGTCATCATCTATAAATAAGCATTCTTCCGGAACTAGTTTATATCTATCTAATAATCTTTTAAATATTTCTTCATCTGGTTTCTTTATGTGTTCATATGCTGAAATTACTATTCCATTACATAACTTAAAAAATTCGTTATCTTTAAAATATTCATATGTAAATGTTGACATATTTGATAATACATAAATTTTATATCCAATATCTTTTAATTTCTTGGCAATTTCTATTGTATCTTTATTCAACTTTAAATATTTTGCTCTGTTATCCATAACCTCTTTTATTAAAGGTTTATATTGGTCTGGTACTCTTTCTTGTATTCTTAATATAGCTTCTTCTTTACTTATATTTCCTAAATCTAGTAATTTCCATTCTTCTGATTTGAATATATATGTTATTAGCTTTTCAGCCATTTCTTTACTAGCTGTAAAATTATACATTGTCTCTATTGTTGAGCATTGTAATATTACATTTCCTAAATCAAATATTATATTTTTAATCATACCTTTATCCTTTCCCGTTAAATCTTTCTTATTTTATAATCAATTACTTTAGCATTTTCATCTAAAATAAATTTTCCTTCAAACATACCGTCTTCAAATATATATTTAGTAAATTTACTGTTCATATCAAATTGCTTTATATTGTCCAACTCGCTAATATCTATCCATTCTAATCTTCCTTCTTCAGATTCTTGTAGCTTTCCATCAACTTTTTCGGCAGTATATATAAATATTATACCCTCTGTGCTATCTTTCCAAAATGATATTCCTTTAAGTTTTGGATCTTTTAATTCTAGTCCTGTTTCTTCTTTAAATTCTCTTAATAAACATTCTGTAGGTGTTTCCCCAGCTTCCATTTTTCCACCTATTGGAGCATATACTTGTCCCCATTTTTTATTAAATTTTATAAATAATATTTTGTTTTCTTTCTTTAAATAACATGCTGTACTTCCAAAAAAATTAGCTCTCATAATATACTCCTTTATTTACCAGTATATATGTAAATTATACTATCTTATAATAGCTTTATTATTACATAATAAACTTACTACCTATTTTACAAAGAACTATATCATAAAAGCTTCTATTTTACTACTTTTTCTAGTAATTTTTGTTTTCTAAATACCAATTTGCGAATATTTTCATTGCATCTTTACTTTCATACTTTTTCCTTGTAGCTCGCTCCTCTTTTGTCATCTGTGCTAATGTTTTTTCATATCCGCTAGGTATGTAGATATACCATAAGTCTGACCATTTTTCGTTTGTATCATTTCCTAATATTTCTTTTGCTATTTTTCCTTTATGCTCTCCCATAAATTGATGTACTTCTTCCCCATCATAGTATGATAAACATTCTGTGAATTTGCAGTTTCTGTTTTCTTTTCCTTCCATTAATTTTAGTATTCCTTCTAATCCTAATGTTTCTAATGAAAAGTTAACGAATGCTCGTGGGAAGCCATTTAATTCTTCTATCCAAAAACCACAATCTAAAGAAATACATGGCTTTTTTACTAGATTATATGCCTCTTCTACTTTTGCTTTTGAAATGAATTTTATATCATCACTTCTTGGTTCATCTAACTCGTATTCGAATATTTTTACATTTACTCCTGCTAGTTGTCTTTGTGCTGATGCTATCTTTCCTTTATTATGTGTTACAAATACTATTTCTTCCATATCTTTTTCTCCCTTTTTATAATATATTTTTTAATTCTTCTAACTTATGTATTTCATATGTTGGCTTATAAACACTAGTATCATCATTCCTTATATTAAACCAACATGTATCCATTCCTACTTCATTTCCACCTTTAATATCTTTTTCTAATTCGTCTCCTATAAATAACATTTCTTTCGTATTATGGTTATTTATTTTATTAAATAATGCTTCATAAAAATATGCATGTGGTTTCATACTTCCACATTCATCTGCTGCAAATGTTTCATCTATGTATTCATTTATACCTAAGCCCTTAAGTTTAGCTGGTATCGCTGTACTTGGACCATTACTTGCAATAATAATTTTATATTGTTTATCTTTTAAATATTTTATAACTTCTTTTGCACCTTCTATTTCTTGCACCTTTAATTTTAAACCTTCCATATATTTATTATTTATATCAACAGCTTCTTCATATGAAATATTCTTAAAGTATCGTATAAATCTCTGTGCTCTGATCCACTCTGTTTTTTCATCTTTTGACATTCCTTCTCTAGGATCCTTAATAATTCCAGCTGCTCTATCTCTCCATAAGTTTTTATCTATCTCACGAAATATTTCGAATTTTTCCTCTGTATAATCTGTATTCATTATTATTTTAAATGCTTCTTTTACATTTTTTGTATCATCATTTAAGGTATCATCTAAATCAAATATTATTGTTTTATACATAAAAATCCTCCTTTTGTGATTATTTTATCACAAAAAGAGGAAATATAATTGTCAGTTTATTTTTTTTTACCATCTTTTAAAATTTACTTCCTTTTCATATTTTTCGTCTAATATTTTATATGAAATTATATCGTTTAATTTGAATAGTCTAATTTCATTTCTTAGTTCACAAAAAGCTGCAACATACCAATTATTTAAATATGTAAATAGTTCTGCTGGATGTATTGTTCTCTTAGTTATTCCAGAATTAATCGATTTGAATTCTATAAAAATTTTATTTCTGCTATTTATTGCAAGTCTAAAATCTTTATAAATCTCTGTAAATTCTGGCATAAGCTGTTCACTTTTTGTATTATCTTTTCTATGTTCATTAGTCATATATGCTTTAATAATTTTATCTATTATAGCTTCATCTAATTCATTCTTTTGCATGTTTTTTAGTTGATATATTTCTTCACCTGTTAGCCCAATATCAATAGTATTTTTCATATTATCTAATATATACCCACCATTTACTCCTTGCTTGCCTTGAATATATATTCCTGCTTGTTCTAATTCTTGTTTATATATTCTTATCATTCTAGTAGACACTTCTAATTTATTTGCTAAATCTTGTATTGTATGTATTTTTCCATCTTCTAGTATTTTTACCATATTTAGCATATTTGCAACTTTGCTCATTAATTACTCCTTAATATAATTTTTAGTCTTTTTAGACTTAATGCAAATCTATTATTTACAAATTTATTCTTTAAACATATTTTTTCTATTATATTTTTTACAATTTAATTCTTCTTTTAAATATATACATTCTTCTAAATCTATACCATATATATTTGCTAAGCATGTTACATAATATAATACATCTTGTAATTCTTCTTCTATTGTTCCTTTTATTTCTTTATCTTTCATTCGTACATCTTCATTAACAACCTTTGCAAGTTCACCGACTTCTTCCATAAGTTTTAACATATATTTTTCCTTTGAATTATTCTTATGGTCTATTTTAGATATACTTTCTTGTAGTTTTTTTATTGTTAAATCTGGTATTTTTACTGTTTTTTTCTCTTCCTTTTCCTTTTTCTTAGACTCAATAGGCTGTATATTTGTAACTGGAAGCTTTGCTTTTTCTGTTTTTACTGGTTCGTTCTTTTTTACTCCATATGCAATAGCCAATTCTTCTTCTGCAAGAATTGTTTTAAATTTTTGTTTGTATTCATCTATTTTTTCTTCTAGTAATTCCTGATTTGCTATGTATTCTATACTGTCTTCTGAAAGTTCCATAAATTCTTGTGCTGTATAAAATATTTCTATTAAGGCAATTACATTTTGTGCAAATTTTTTCTTTTTATAATTTATTAATTTTTTGTCAAATAATATAACTTTATTCTTTGCCTCTAAATAATCTTCTAAAGAATAGTTTTCTAAACTATATTTAGCCCATACTTTTAAATTTAAAGTTCCGTTTTTATTTTCTTCAAATATTGGAAATAATACTACATCTTTATCATTTTCTTTTGCACATCTTGGAAAAAATATATGATATTTCCCTTTATTCTCATTTGCCCAATTTTGTAATATTCCTTCCATTAACGATATTCCATTTTCTAATTCTTCTTCCATTTTTATCCCCCTCGTATGTTATCTTTCTTCTATATCTGATTTTATAAAGCCTGATATATCTGGTCCTATATTTCCTTGATATTCTTCTTTTTTCATATCATTAAAAAAATTAAATGTTCCATATTCTCTTATATTTTTTATAGTATCTGGTGTTAACATATTTTTGTCTTGTAAAATATCACTATTTATTATAATTTGCAATTCTTCTTTTGTTGTAGCCTCATCAGGATCTGGTGAATGAATAATATTCATATCACTTATTCTAATATTCCCCATTTCGTTTAAGATTCTTGGTTCTTTTAGATTTCCTCTTTGGTCTACATATCTTATATAATTAACTCTTTCATCTCCTAAATTTGTAATTAACCCTATATTATTGTTAACATATTTTTGTCTAATTAGTGTCTTCGCATCAAAAATCTCTTCAGATAATTCTGTATATGTTTTTTCTCTATCTCCTACTAATGCTAATAATGCTTTATTACCGAAAATTTCTTTAATTCCATATAAATATGAAGCATATGCACTTGCGAAATTGCTACCTTTCTTTTCATAATGTTTGTGATATAGTTTTTTAATTATACTTTCAAAATCATCTACTGCATAATATTTTATTTCTTGAAATTTCCCTTCTAAATCATTTAATATTTCATCCAAATATCGTATTCCATCTGGTTTTATTATGAAATAACTATAACTTCTTTTCATTTTTTATTGCCTCATATCTTTCTACTAGTAAATCTTTAATAGCTTCTGGTACTAAATTTACATTTTTTATTTCTTCATATTTTACAACTAATGGTTCGAATATACCTTTATATTCATTTTTATTAGTCATTTCTGGACCGTTTCCAGTTCCTATTATTCCATCTTTATGTATACATATGTAAAATATTTGAATGCTATCATTATACGCCTGGTCGTCATATTCTATTAATTTTTCTTTTACCTCTACTGTGATTCCTAGTTCTTCTTCTATTTCTCTATTTAATGTTTCTAAATTACTTTCTCCCTTTTCTTGCTTTCCTCCAGGTACAACATAATAATCTCTTAATGTACCATCTTCTCTTGGCTTTATTCTATGTATTAAGATGATTCCATCATCTTTTTCTATTACTCCTCTTACGCTTATATGCATATTATACTCCTTTATCTATTAAATTTCTCGCCATTTGTACTCCGGATGCTGATGCCATCATTAGTCCTCTTGTCATTCCTCCACCATCTCCTATAGAATATAAACCTTTTACACTTGTTTCAAAGTTATGGTCTATTACTACTTTATTACTATAGAATTTTATTTCTGGTGCATATAATAGATTTTCTGGATTTGCAAATCCTTCTACTATTTTGTCCATACTTCTTATAAATTTAAGAATATCTGTCATAGTTCTATATCCAAGTGCAAAAGTAATATCTCCTGCAACTGCTGATTTTAATGTTGGTTTAATTTTATTATTTTGTAGTTCTTCGTCCCAGGTTCTTTTTCCTCTATAAATATCTCCTAATCTTTGGACTACAATGTTTCCGTTTCCTAACTCATTTATATTTTTAGCTATATTTCTTCCATATTCTATTGGTTTATCAAATGGATAATTAAAATGATGTGATACTAGTATTGCTAAATTTGTATGTGTGCTTTTTTTGTCTTTATATGAGTGTCCATTAACTAAATTTATGCCTTCATCATATACTTCTGATGAAACAAATCCGCTTGGATTTTGGCAGAATGTTCTTACTTTATCTTTAAATGGTCCTGGATATCCTATAAACTTTCCTTCATACATATATGTATTTATATTCTTCATTACATCATCTGAAAGTTCATATCTTACACCTATATCTACTACTCCTGCTTCTGTTTTGATATTATGAGTATTACACATGTCTACTAGCCAATTTGCACCTTTTCTTCCTACTGCTATTATTATGTTTTTTCCATATATTTTTTCTTCTGTATCTTCTTTTACATTATGTGCAATAATTCCTTTTGCTTCATTTTTCTCTATTATTAGATCTTTTACCTCTGTTTCGAACATTAAATCTATATTGTGCTCTTCTAAATATTTTTCTAGTTTTTTGTATAGTTCATGTGCTTTTTCTGTTCCTAAATGTCTTATTGGAATGTCTATTAATGTTATTTCTTCTTTTTTAGCTTTTTTCTTTATCTCGTTTATTTCTTTTTTATACTTCGTTCCTTCTAGTTTTGGATCTGCTCCAAAATCTAGATATATTTGATCTGTATAATCTATTAATTTCTTTGTTTCTTCTACTCCTAAATATTTATGTAATTCTCCTCCAACATAAAAATCATCATCTTCTTTATTATATAAAGATAATTTTCCATCTGAAAATGCACCTGCCCCAGAAAATCCACTTGTAATATTACAAAATGGTTTGCATTTTACACATTTTCCTATTGTTTCTATAGGGCAGCTCCTATCTTCTACTCGTTTTCCTTGTTCTACTAACAATATTTTTTTATTTTGATTTTTTTGAATCATCTCGTATGCAAAAAATATTGCTCCAGGTCCCATTCCTATAACTATTGCGTCATAACTAGATGCCATTTACATCACATCCTTTTTTCGTTTTCTACGATTTTATTCTATATCAAAAATATCTTTATTACAATAGCTAAATTTCTTTTAATAATTGCAACATTAATTTTATTTGTTCCATTAATTATAAATAGAAAAATCCCAGTAAAAAGATAGTATCCTTTTACTAGGATTGACGTTCCATTATTATTTACTTATGATTTAGCACATGCAACCATAACCATCCGTGAATGATGGTTATTTTTTAAGGCTAAAACGTCAATAAAAACACCTCTAAGAATAACTTATACTTATTCCTAAAGGTGCGATATTTCTTTCTAAATAGGGAAAAAAGGAACGTCCCCAAATCCCTATTTTCCAAATTCTTTTTCTATAAATGATGTATCATAATCATTAGCTTTAAATTTTTCATTGTCTAATATTTTTAATATGAAGTCTGTATTTGTTTCTATTCCTGAAATTACAAGTTCTGATAATGCACTTTTCATTTTAGCAATTGATTCTTTTCTATCTTTTCCGTGAACAATTACTTTTGCAATCATAGAATCATAATTTTGAGGAACTCTATATCCTGCATATACAGCTGTATCAACTCTTATACCTTTTCCTCCTGGAAGATGTAACTCTTCTACTAATCCTGGGCATGGCATAAAGTTCTTAGCTGGGTTTTCTGCATTTATTCTAGCTTCTAGGCTATGTCCTGTAAATATAATGTCTTTTTGTTTATATTTCATTTTTTCTCCTGAAGCTATACGAATTTGTTCTTTTACTAAATCTAAGCCTGTTACCATTTCTGTTACTGGATGTTCTACTTGAATTCTTGTGTTCATTTCCATAAAATAGAAATCCTTATTTTTGTCTACTAAAAATTCTATTGTTCCAACATTTGTATATCCAACCTCTTTAACAGCTTTAACAGCTACAGCTCCCATTTTTTCTCTTAATTTGCTATCTATTATTCCTGATGGTGTTTCTTCTAGCATTTTTTGATTTCTTCTTTGTACTGTACAATCTCTTTCACCTAAATGGATTGCATTTCCATGTTCGTCAGCCATTACCTGAATTTCTATATGTCTTGGATTTTCTATAAATTTCTCTATATAAATGCTTTCATCATTAAAAGATATTGCTGCTTCTTGTTTTACAACTTCATACGCTTTTTTTAATTCATCCTCATTGTATGCAACTCTTATACCTTTTCCGCCACCACCAGCAGATGCTTTAAGTATTACTGGATATCCTATTTGATTTGATATATTTATTGCTTCTTGCATTGTATATATTAATCCATCTGAGCCTGGAACAACTGGAACACCTGCATTTTTCATTGTTTCTTTTGCTTTTGATTTATTCCCCATAAGTTCTATAATTTCTGGTCTTGGGCCTATAAATTTTAAACCTATTTCATCACACATTTTTGCAAAGCTACTATTTTCTGATAAAAATCCGAAGCCTGGATGAATGCTATCTGCACCAGTTAAACAAGCTGCTTCTATTATAGCTTTTACATTTAAATAACTTTTTACAGAAGGAGCAGGTCCTATACATATTGCTTCATCTGCAAGTTTTGTATGTAATGCTGTCTTATCAGTTTCTGAATATACTGCAACTGTTTTTATTCCCATTTCTCTACAAGCTCTTATAATTCTTACAGCTATTTCTCCTCTGTTTGCAATTAATATCTTTTTTAACATATCAATTTCAAATCCTTTCTTGCTTCATTCTTATCTACAATTATACTATTGCAAATGTAAGTTCACCTTTTACAGCTACTTCACCATTTACTGTTGCTATTGCTTCTCCAACACCTATTGGTCCTTTTCTCTTAATAATTTTAACTTCTAATTTTAATACATCTCCTGGTATTACTTGTCTTTTAAATCTTAATTTGTCTACACCACCAAAAAGCGCATTTTTACCTTTGTTTTCTGGCATAGAAAGAATTGCAACTGCACCTGTTTGCGCTAATGCTTCTATTGTAAGAACTCCAGGCATTATTGGGTTTCCAGGGAAATGTCCTTGAAAATGTGGTTCATTTATACATACATTTTTATATGCTACACAGCTTTCTCCTGGAACATATTCTTCTACTCTGTCTATCATTAAAAATGGTGGTCTTTGTGGAATTATTTCCATTATTTCATTTATATTTAGCATAATTTTTTCTCCTTTATAAAATTTTCAAACGCACTTATCTTATAAAATTTCTAATCCTAAATAGGGAAAAAAGGAACGTCCCCAAATCCCTATTCAAATCCCTATTTTATTTTGAATAATGTAGTTCCATATTCTACCATCTCTTCGTTTTTAACGCAGATTTCTACTATTTCTCCGTCAAATTCTGATTCTATTTCGTTCATTAATTTCATCGCTTCTACTACGCAAAGTACATCACCTTTTTTTACTTTGTCGCCAACTTTTACATATGGTTCGTCTTTTGGCGATGGAGCACTATAAAATGTTCCTACCATTGGTGATTTAACTTCTTTGTAATTTTCTGTAGCAACTACTGCTTTTGACTCTTCTTTTGCCTCAGCTGGTAAAGTAACTTCTTTTATAGTTGGTACTGGTCTTGGTTCTATTGTCTCTATAATTTTTGCTTCGTTTTTCTTCATTTTGATTTTAGTTCCATCTGGGAATTCGATATCTAAACTATCAACTTTAGAATTTCCCATATCGTCTAATAATCTTTTAATATCTGAATATTCCATTTTTATTCCCCCTAGTCTTCATATTTTTTAAATATTATTGATCCATTATGTCCACCAAATCCTAATGAATTTGACATTGCATATTTAACTTCTGAATTTCTTCCTTCGTTTGGAACTATATCTAAATCACATTCAGGGTCTTCTACTTTATAGTTTATTGTTGCTGGTACATAACCGTCTTCTATTGCTTTAACACAAACAATAGCTTCAACTCCTCCAGCGGCTCCTAACATATGTCCTGTATTACTCTTTGTAGAACTTACTAAAACTTTTTTACTTGCTTCTTCTCCTAAAGCTTTTTTTATTGCCATAGTTTCTCCAGCATCGTTTAAATGTGTTGATGTACCATGTGCATTTATATATGTAACATCTTCTGGTTTTATTTTAGCATCTTCTATTGCAGATACCATTGCTCTTGCAGCACCTTCGCCATCTGGTGATGGTGATGTAATATGATATGCATCTGATGAAGCTCCATATCCTACTATTTCTGCATATATATGTGCTCCTCTTTTTTTAGCATGCTCTAATTCTTCTAGTACTAAAACAGCAGCACCTTCACCCATAACAAATCCACTTCTTTCTAGGTCAAAAGGTATACTTGCTCTGTTTTTATCTGTAGCTTGTGTTAGTGCTTTTATGTTTTGGAAACCTGCTATACCTGTTTTTGTGATTGGAGCTTCTGTTCCTCCTGCAAGTATTGCATCTTGGTAACCATGTTTAATCATTCTATAACTTTCTCCAATTGAATGTGTTCCAGTTGCACATGCTGTTACCATTGCCACAGATTCTCCCTTAATACCTAAATCTATTGTTACATTTCCTGCTGCCATATTTGGTATTCCCATTGGTATAAACATTGGTGATACTCTATCTGGTCCTTTTAATGCACATGCAGTGATATCTTTTTCCATAGTATTTAGTCCGCCAATTCCAGAACCTATAACAGTTCCTACTCTTGTCATATCTGTATTTTCTTCTGTAATTCCACTATCTTTTAGAGCCTCTCTTGACGCTACTACAGCATATTGTGAATATAAATCCATTCTTCTTGCTGTTCTTCTGTCAAAATAATCTTCTGGATTAAATCCTTTTACTTCTGCTGCTAATTTTACTTTTAAATCGCTAGTATCAACTTTTGTTATCTCGTCTATACCACATTTTCCAGCTTTAATTCCTGCCCAAAATTCTGTTGCAGTATTTCCTATTGGTGTAACTGCTCCTATACCTGTAACAACAACTCTTCTTTCCATTCTAAATCATACCCCCATCTATATTTAATGTCTGACCTGTTATATATGTATTTTCTTCTCCTCCTAAGAAGTAAACTGCATTTGCAATTTCTTCTGCAGTTCCCATTCTTTTTAAAGGAATTTGTGCATTAATACTTTCTTTTACTTTATCATTTAATACTGATGTCATATCTGTAGCAATAAATCCAGGTGCTACACAGTTTGCTAATATATTTCTTGATGCAAGTTCTTTTGCAACACTTTTTGTAAATCCTATAATTCCTGCTTTTGATGCAGCATAATTTGATTGTCCTGCATTTCCCATAACTCCAACTACAGATGAAATACTTACGATTCTTCCTTCTCTTCTTTTCATCATATATGGTGTTACTAATTTTGTTAAGTTGAATGTTCCTTTTAAGTTAATAGAGATTACTTTATCAAAATCTTCTTCTTTCATTCTCATTAATAAATTGTCTCTTGTAACTCCTGCATTGTTTACTAATACATCTATTCTTCCGAATTTTTCTATTGCAGCTGTTACCATTTTTTCGCATTCTGCATAATTACTTACATCTGCTTTTTCCATTAATACTTCTGAACCATATTGTTTAAACTCTTCTTTTATTGCATCTAAATCAGTATTATCTGAGACATAATTTATTACTAAATCATATCCATTTTTAGCAAATTTTTCTGCAATTGCCTTTCCAATTCCTCTTGAACCACCTGTAATTAAAGCTACTTTCTTTTCCATTTTTACTCTCCTTTACTTAAATTTTATTAAATTTATTATTTTAAACCATCTAAAAAAGCTTCTAGCGTTTCTAAACTGTTAATGTTAACTAAATTTGCTTCTTTGTTTTCTTTTCTAACAAAACCAGTTAATGTTTTTCCTGGACCTATTTCTACATATGTATCTATTCCATAGTCTTGCATTGTTTTTATTGCTTTATCAAATCTTACAGAACTTACAATATGTCTTGATAAGACATCAACCATATCATCATTTTCATTATAAAATGTTCCATCTAGATTTTTTATTACTTTTGCTTTTGGAGCTTCTGTATTAAATTTTACTTCTTTTAATTTTTCAGTATATAGTTCTTTTGCTTCGTTTAACTTTGTTGTATGGAAAGGACCACCTGTTGCTAGTTTTAAAGCTCTTTTTGCACCTTTTTCTTTTAATGCTTCTATTGCTAAATTAATAGCTTCTTCGTCTCCAGAAATTACTGTTTGACCAGAATAATTATAATTTGCAGGTGAAATAAACATTCCTTTTGCTGCAATTTCTGCACATACTTGTTCTATAATTTTACTCTCTAAACCGATTATTGCAGCCATACTGTAATTTCCTGGTTCTACCTTATTACCCATTAAATAACCACGGGTGTTTAATAATGTAATTCCATCTTCAAAACTTAAATATCCTCCACTTATTAATGCTGGATATTCTCCTAAGCTTAATCCTACTGTTACTTCTGGTTTTATTCCTTTATTTTCTAATATTTTTAAAATTCCTAAGCTCATTGTTGCTATTGCAAGTTGTGTATTTTCTGTTTTACTTAATTCTTCCATTGTAGAATTAAATGTTAACTCTGCTATATCTTTTTCTGATATTTCTGAAGCTTTTTTATATACTTCCCTTATTTCTTCATACTTGTCGTACAAATCTTTTCCCATTCCTACAGTTTGTGATCCTTGACCTGGAAACATAAAAGCTATTTTCATTACAATCTTCCTTCCTTTGTCTTATAATTCTAATAAGATACTTCCTGTATTTAAACCTCCGCCATATCCTATTAAAATAACTTTATCATTTTCTGTTAGTTTATTTTGTTTAAACATATCATCTAGTGCTATTGGAATACTTGCGCAAAATGTATTTCCATATTCTTCTACATTAGAATACATCTTGTTACTTTGAAGTTTTAATTTGTTTGCCATTGATGACAAAATTCTTCTATTAGATTGATGTGGAATTACATAAGTTATATCTTCCATAGTTATTTCATTTTTTTCTAAAAGCTTGGTCATATTTTTTACTGTATCTGTAACAGCATATTTATATACTTCTTTACCATCCATATATATTTTTTCATTATTTACACATGTTAATATTTCACCTTTTTGACCTTTACTTTCTATATATGAATCATATAGTTTTGATTGATCACATCTTTTTATAACAATTGCTCCTGCACCATCTGCAAGCAATATTTCTGTATTTATATCATTCTTGTCTATATGTGTTGATAATTTTTCTACTCCTACAACTAACGCAGTATTTATTCTATTACTATCTATATATAACTTTGCTATATCTAAAGCATTTATAAAACCTGCACATCCTGCTAAAATATCCATACATATACAATTCTTTATATCAAAATATTTTTGTATCTCGTAAGATATACTTGGCATTTGGCATCTTCCTGATATAGATGCTACTATTATTAAATCTATATTTTCTTTTATATTTTGTAGAGCTTCTTTTGAAGCTTTAATTGCTAATTGCTCTATTTCTTCATTAGCATAAAATCTTTGCTTTATTCCTGTTCTTTTAAAAATATAATTTTCTTCTACTTGATATTTTTTTTCTAATTCTTCATTTGTTATTTTTATTTCAGGAATATATTTTCCGCTTGAAATTATTTGTATATTGCTCATATCTACTCCCTATATAAAGTCTATATAATATTTTACTGTTTTTTAGCTTATTTTTAATTAGTCCGACCGGTCAGATTTTTTCAATTTTTCACATCTTTTGTAAATATACTATTTTCAATGTATACGTTGTTACTCTATGTTTATCTCTATTTTTATAATCACATCTAACACTATCTAATTTTACCTAATTAGTAACAAATTAGTAACAAACTGTACTTATTTTATCATATTTTTTATATAAAAAAAAGAGGTGTAGCGTTACACTAGACCTCTTCTCCTTTTTATATTTTTAATACTTGTCCAACGTATATTTTATTTTTATCCTTTATTCCGTTTTTAGAAACTAAGCTATCTACAGTTGTATTAAATTGTTTTGCAATCTTTGTTAGATTATCTCCACTTTGTACCGTATAAGTTTTAGTAGAGTTTGCAGTAGTTCCATTTATTTTTAAAACTTGGCCTGGATATATAATGTTTGGATTAGATATTCCATTTATTTCTGCAAGTTTTTGATATGTAGTTCCAAATTTGTTGGCTATTCCAGATAAAGTATCTCCACTCTTTACTACATATGTACTATCTGTAGATACTTGAGCGTTTGAAGTAGTTGGAATTACTAGATATTGTCCTACATATATTAAGTTAGGATCACTAATATTATTAAGTCTAACTATTTCATCTACTGTAGTTCCATATTTCTTAGCAATTTTTGTTAAATTGTCTCCATTTTGTACTTCATATGATACTGTTGAACTTTCAACAGGTGGAGTTACAACTGTATCTGTATTGTTTTCTTCATGTGGTGGTATTTCATTTCCTATATATTTATCCCAAGCTTCTTTGTCACCATAAAAAACATTACAATCTAAATTACCATTATAGCCATCTAATCTTCCAGAACTTGTCCATTGCCATAATGCATAAAATTTCCAATGTCTTACTGCTGGATTTCTTCCCGCATTAGACATATCATAATTATAATCTGCATTATTATCTCGATATTTAGCAACCCATAATCCATAATTAGCATTAGCTACACTAGACCAGTCATAGCTATTTACAACAGATTCTGACATATATATTAAAGGTTTACAACCATATGCTTCTGCTACTCTATCTAGCCATTTTTTTGCCCACGCTACATCATGTGTAGCTCCTTTATCTTCAAAGTCTAAAATTGGTATTGCTTTTCCTATATATCCTTTTGTATTTTTGATAAACCAATCAGCTTCTTGTTCAGCTGTATTATCAGAATTATTAGCAAAATGATATATTCCTAGTTTTTTATTTAAATTTAGCGCTTTTTGAAAAAATATATCACATGATGGATCTACATAACTTTTTCCTTCTGTCGCTTTAATTATTACAAAATCACAATTAATTTTATTTAAATCTATTCCTGCTTGCCACTTTGAAATGTCAATTCCTTTTAACATATACTATTCCTCCTTATTTCTTATTATAATTAATATTAGAAATTCCTAAAATTGCTCCTAAAAATGTTGTTACAGCTGTCATTATTGTTAAAACTATCTCTGTACAACCTATATTAAAGCAATTTAAAACTACACCAACTAAAGTTGTAAAAGCTGGTAAAAATACTAGTGTTATCCACTTTAATACATCATATACTTTGTTGTTCATTATAATTTCCTCCTATCTAATTATTTTAGTTTTTAACTCTAATAATTCGTCCATCATCTTCTTAACTGTTCCATTTCCACCTAAATTTTTATATTGTTCAAACATTTCTTCTAAATTTTCCTTATCTAGTATAGAGATTTCCCCCTTACTTTCAAACTCTCTATATCTTCTTATTATTTCATTTCTTAATAATGCTTGTACACCTTGTTCTATTGCTAAATCTTTCTTTTTGTTCTTTTTTAATTTAGTAGAAATAAAACCTAATATTCCACCTAAAATAGTTGGAATAAGATAACTTGTTATTACGTTTATAATTTCATTCATCTTTTTTCTCCTATATAAATAAATTAAAGAACCTTATTAAGAATAAGCTTATTAATGTCCTCCTATACTTTCTAATCTTCATATTCAATTATCTCTACAAGAAATTGTGTTGCATTATTAGCTACAAAAGTTGCAGAAGTTACAAAAGCAGACATTTCTATTATATCTCCTTCTGTAACTTCGATAACAACAGGAGATATCCCAAAAGACCAACTTTGAGGGTCTCCTGTTTTTCTCCCAGAACAGCTTGTAATATATGTAGAATTTTTTCTTATCTGTATATCGTAAAATGTATCGTTGGCCAACGCATTTACTAGTCCTTGAAAACTAACTTTTACAACTTTAACTCCTGCTCCTATTTTTACTTTTCCACTTTCTAAAGTTAAATCATTTCCTATTTTCTTAATAGTTTTATCAAAAATCAAACTCTTTTGTTGCCAATTCGAACTAGTTATCGAAAAATCTGCACTAAATCCAACAGCTATTATATCGTGCATTTTATTTAATTTCTTTTCTAATTCTAAGATTTTTGGTTCGCTCATTATTCTTCCTCTTTTCTTACTATTATTTCTAAGTGGCTACCGATTGGTACATTCCAATCTTTGAATTGAATATGTGTTTCATCTGCTTCTATGTAATTTTCATCCTTGATTAATTTACATCCTTCAAAATAGATTTCTATAGAGTTATTTCCTAAAATATATTCTGAAACTTCATAGTTTGTGTTTTGTTGAATTTCTTCTTCTGTAACTAAAGACGTAATCTTATTAGTTATAGTCGGAATATTATTTATTTGTATTTGTAAGTTTTGAATTTGAGCATTAATCTCTGTTAAATCTATTTGTGGAGTATATTCATTCCATCCTTCATCTCCGTATGCATAATTCTTATTTTCACTTGAAACAGAATATATATCTCCAGGATTAGGATTTGTTATTGTGCTTAAATCACTATAATTTGTTACAGAACCTCTGTATGTTAGAGCAGGAGCAACGACTATATTCATTTTTTTGTCTAGTTCCTCAACTTTATCTTTCGCATTATCTAATTCTGTGGCATTGTTGTTTACTACCTCTTTTATTTCATTCATATTCTCTGCTGTTGTTTTATTTTGCTCTGGAATATCTGGTAAAGTTTGATATGGGGCTTTATTGCCATATTGTATTTTTTCAGCCATTTCTATACCCTCCTATTTTAAAACTTTTACTTGTAAATAGCCTTCTAGTATTTCCGTTGTTCCTTCTGCTTGACTTTGCAATACAACACTTAAACGGTCTCCCTTGCTTACTGAGATTGCTGTTGGAATAGCTATTCCCCACCAACCCGTGGTAGCTTGTTGATAATATCCATCTATTTTTTGTCCATTTTTCACAATCATTAATTCTTTATCTCCACTACCTCCATAAAAACCTAAACCTCTTGTAAATAGAACTACTTCTACAAGATTTACATCATCTCCTATAACTATTTCGTTATTTTCTTTTATTAAATAATTATCAAGATTATCATTATTTATTTCTACTGCATTAAGTGGTACAGTTGTACTTCCATATGTTCCATCCGTTTTTATATCTTGTCTATTAATTCTAACTTTCATTAATGGAATTGTATTTATTGCTTCATCTATGTTTTCCTGTAAAGCTTCTAATGTTTCTTTAGAAATTCCAGGATATTGATTATTAGTAAAGTTTACTTTGTTTAATTTCATTTTTTAACCTCTTTCATAACGGATTTTCAATTTTATAATCTGTCCAAATCGTTCTAATTGTTTATATTGCACATAAAAAAGACCCGTATCTTGCAACGTTGGAGGTTGCTCTGGGTCTGTAAATACTTTTCTAAATAATTTAAACTTGTAAATTAATAAATTAGCTGTTCCTTCTTGTGGATACAAATCTACTCTTGGATATAAATCTTCTCGAGGAAATAGGTCATTTTTTGCATAATTATTCAATACATTGTTTATGGTTATTTCTCCCACTCCAGTTTTAGATATATCCAAATCTTCTACTAAATACTCATCTGTAAATTTATATGGTAATGCTCCAAATCCTATACTATAAAGCTTTGGTATTACTGTATCATATTCATATCCATTTACTTCTAATAATCCTTTAGTTGTAAGGTGGTATGGACACTTTACAGCATTAGCATTACTCCAGAAATTCATGTCAGTGGAAACCTTATCCATTCGGCTTATTATAATAGGTTGTCCTTCTTGAACAACTATATTATATTTGCTTACATCTAAATACGCATATAACTCAAATTTCTTTGCTTCATAATCATAAATTCCAAATCCAATTTGCTTTATATATTGACCTATGTAACTACTCAAAGGTTGATATCCAGCCAATGGACTTTCGTAGTTATATTTATTTATTACTGTATTCTCTGTTAACAGTTCACTTTTTTCTGCAGAATTAAATTCTAATATTGTATCAAATGGCATCTTTGTACTTTCTGCTGTTACAAGTGTTTTTTCGTTTGTTAGGTTAACACAGCAGAAGTCTAAATTTTTATCTTTAAATTCTAAAAAGCTATCTGCAAATAAATCTAAATATTTATTTAATATTAAATTGGTAAATTTATGTTGCTTATTACCTACTTTTATACTTACTTCTAAATTCTTTATCTTCATAGCATTAACCTCTTAAAATCGTATTTAATGTATCGTTGTAGTCTTCATTCATTTCGATTTCATATATCTCGTTTATCTTTTCTTCGCCAGAGTATTCTACAACGTATTCTGTTTCAATTTGGCTGTCTTGTTCTTCTGTATCAGAGCTATTTCTAAATAGATCTATATAATTTTCTAATAAGTTTGTATTTCTAAGTTCTACAGAGTAATTGGTTGGATTATTAGCTTCTTTGCTTTCATTTATCGCTGTTACAATAAAAATACCTTCCGTAAAATATTCTGGAAGGTTTATATCTATTCTATCTCCTATTTCTATATCGTTTTCTTTATCATATTTTAATGTGACCTGATTTGTATATTTATTATTAATAATAAATGTATTTCTTATATAATCTATCAACTCTTGAACAGTAAACCAACCATTTTCTACATCTAATATTTTTTCTATTTGTCCAGAAGTTGTTATTTTACCTTCGTTTTGTTCTATCTCTTGCCAATTTATTAATCTCATATTTGCATATTTCAAAAAAGTTTGGCTTCTAATAGAATTTACTGTTATTTCATTTTCTCCTTTATATGTAATACCTGTTGCTAAATTTTTAAACGTACTATCCATTGTAAGAACAAATAAAGCACCTGTACTATCGTCTGTTGCAATATCCTTCATATTAAGTCCATCTTGAACTTCACCATCTACATTAAATCCACATACTACATATGCTTGGGAAGAATCATTATATATTAGCTCTAAATTTGTACATGTTGTCGTTTGATTAACTGCTAATTCTCCAACTATTCTTTCTGCTGTTCCTAAACTTATATCAATTGGATTTTCAAAATCTATTCTATCTCCATTTTTTAGTGTTACATTAACTTTCTGTGTATTATCATAGAAAATTCTTGCATTTTTAATATTTATAATATTTGCATAATCTAAATTTTCTACAGTTGGGGATATGCTTAAGAAACCATTTATTTGTTGCTTATAGTTATTTATATTAATAGTTTTTTTAGGCACTTTATTAAATAAATAATTAATATCATCTATTTCTATTTCTTTAAATTCGTTTATATTCCAATAAAGACTATATTTATTAGATAAGTAATTAAGTACCTCTTCTACAGTTTTACTTATTAATTTTAACGTTACAGATTTGTCCTCTATATTTAATGTTTTTAATACAAAACCATCTTGATAAAGCGGCATTAACACTTGTGTAATAATTTCACTTAACATTGCTGTTCTCATAATTGTTACTGTTCTAATTGTTGTCATTTGTCTTGGAGTATATAAGCTTAAATTAAGCTCTTTTTCTGTAGTAATTATTTTCTTAAGCTCTGGTAATTTATACTTAGACACAAAACCAGTAAACTTAAGTTTTCCATCTTTATCTATTATTTGTACTTCTTGCTGTGCATAAGGTAAATCCTCCATAGTACATTTAGAAAAGTCTAGATTAAGGTCTGTATATGTAACCTCTCTACTAGACTTTTTTATTTCTATACTATCAATTATTCTATAATTTTTATTATTCCATCTTGCTATCATAATTAATAAGCACCTGCCCCTCTTAGTGTTTTTGTTACAGCAGGTGTTATTGCTCTACCTACTTTTGTACTATCTAAATAAATATCGCTAGGTTTCATTAAAATATTTGCTGTGAATAATTTATTATTAGTTGCTGTTGTACTTAAATTAGCACTTAATTTTTGTGTTTCAAAGTCTACTGCAGATTGCATTTGTCTATATACTTTGTCTAAGTTATCTTCAAAGCCTTCTCCAATTCCCATAGCCATAAATCGTCCAACTTCTTTGTTAAACACTTTGGAAGGAGAATGTATTCCTAAAACGCCTTTAACACCATCGACTATTCCTCCTAGGAATCCAGAAATTTTATCTTTAAGCCAAGATACCATACCAGTAATACCATCCCAGATTCCTTGTACTATATTTTTACCTATTTCTAGCATTTTACTTGGTAAATTTTTAATTGTATCAACTATATTAGTTACTAAATCACTAGCAGCTTGTTTCCCTTTATTTATCATATCAATGCCCCATTGGTTAACTTTTACTACCGTTTCTACTAACCAATTCCATATTCTACCCGGTAGCTCTTTAAACCAATTTACAACAGAATTAATCATATTAGAAACTGCTGTTGTTGCTTTATTCCACATTTCAACTCCCCATTGATTTATCTTCACTACAGTCTCTAATAACCAATTCCATATTCTACCTGGAAGTTCCATAAACCACTGTACTATACCTAAGATGATTTTAGGTAATTCTGTTGTAACCCAATTCCAAGCATTTACACCAAACTGTATTAAATGTCCAACCATTTGGCCGACTAATAATCCTAAATTATATGGTAACTGTTGGAACCAAGTAATAATACTTTGTATCCAAGCTGGTATCGTTTCTGTAAAAAATGCAACTATTGAGTTCCATCCATTTATAAAGAAATTTTTGATATTTTCCCATAAACTTTGAAAAAATCCAGGTATTGAACTAAAGAAATTACATATTGCTTGCCAAGCACTTATAATAGCATTTCTAAAGCCTTCGTTTGTATTCCATAAATATACTATAGCTCCAACAATTGCTCCAATTATTCCTATAACTATTCCTATTGGACTAGTTAAAAAACTAAAAGCAGAACCCAGTAATTTTACAGATTTACTTCCTGTTGTAAATGCTGTACTAATTTTACCTCCAACATCTATAAGTTTTCCTATACCACCAGAAATTCCTCCTATTATTTTAAGTACAGGTCCTGCAGCTGCAACTATACCAGCAATTTTTAATATTGTTTCTTGTGTTCCTTGGTCTAAGTTTGAAAATGCATTTGCCCATTCAGTTACTTTTTCAACTACTTTTGTAACAATGGGTAATAAACTTTGTGTTACATTACCTAAAGCTGTTTTTAAGGCATCCATAGCAGTTGACATTTTTCCATTCATAGTTTGAGAAGCTTTATCCATTGCTTGATAATATCTTCCACCTTCAGATGTAGCTGTTTGCATTGCTCCTGCTATGTCTTCAAAAGATATTTTTCCTTCAGAAACTTCGTCTCTTAAATCTGCCATAGACTTTCCAGTTTGTTCAGATATTATTTGTAATGGGTTAAATCCTGCATCTATCATTTGATTTATATCTTCCATTGTAGCTTTTCCTGATGCACCAATTTGTGAAAAAGCTCTTGTTAAACTCATAAGCTTCTCACTGTTTCCCATTGAAATGTCCCCAAGAGTCTGTAAATATCCCGTGGTTTTGTCTGCTTGTAACCCAAATCCTAACATCATTTGTGTAGCTTGCAATAAATCTGATGTTTCGAAAGGAGTTGTATTTGCCATTTGCTTTAAAGTGTTTAACATTTCACTTGCTTTATCTGCACTACCTAACAATGTTGTCAAATTTGCTTGGAAATCTTCCATTTGAGCATTGTATTTAACTCCTGCAGTTCCTAATGCAATTAAAGGAGTAGTTAAACCTACTGTTAATGCATTTCCAGCTTTACTTGCAACTTTTCCAACAGAACTAAAACCTTTAGATAATTTGTCTATGCTCTTACTTGACTTTGACAAACTATCTAAATCAGTTTTTAACGATTTCAATCCTTGTTCTATCTGTTCTTTAGTTAATTCTACTTCAATTGTAACTGAGCCATCTGCCATCTTATTTTTTCCTTTCTAGTCAGGCTCATTGGCTCAGTTTGAAGACTATTTTTTATTTATTTTTATTTCTACTTGTTTGCCACATTTTTTGCATAATAAAAAGACGCCTTTGCATTCAGCGTCTTTACTGTATTTTACTATTTTTTTATTGCAAAAAGGACAAAAATACCATTTTTTCATTTTATTTTCTTTTCCTTTATTGTAAATTATCAATAGCATATTGTGCTTCTTCAGCAGTAAATTTTTCTCCATATTCAGAAATTAGTTGGTCATATATTGCGTTCTTTGACATATTCATAGTATTTTGATAAGATTTAGCTTTTTCTAAAGCATTTACCTTATAATCAGTATCTAAATTATCAATAGCATATTGAGCAGCATCTGCTGGAAACTGTTCCCCATACTCAGAGGTTAATTGATCATATATTCCTTGTTTTGACATATGCATCATATCAGAATAAGATTTAGCCTTTTCTAAAGCATTTCTATATTCTTTTGGTACACTTGTATCTTCCTCTTCTTTTCCATTATTAGTTGCTACAGTAGCTACTACTGTTTCATTATTTGTATTTTCTGGTTGACTAGATGTTTGTGTACTATTATTTCCTTGTGAACCACCTATGATTGCAATAACTACTATCACTATTATTAGCCAAAACCACCATTTTTTATAAACTGGTTTCTTCTCTTCTGCATGATTTGACATATTCAATCCTCCTTTATTTTTTCTAACTTATACTAGTATAGCATAATAAAGGATTATTTCAACAACTTTCTTTCAACATAATTTTATCTTATTCGACAAATATCGACAACTATGAAAAAGCTTCTCCAAAATCATATTCTTTTTCCTCTTCTGTTCTCATATCTGGTAATGCGTATATTTTTTTCATCTTTTTATAGAACTTCTTTGTTTCTTTATCTTTTATTGTGTTTAACTCTGTTGCTCTATATCCCATTACTTCAACAATTTTGTTATCTGATTTTAAACCTTCAAACATTGCTTTGAATTTCCACCAATGAAGATAATCTACATCTTGCAAATCGACATTGTATTGGTCTTTGAATGCACTATAAATTAATTCATTATCAAATACATAGCTATATATTTGTTTGGTTTTTGTGTTTGTAAATTTTCGACTAGTCTCTTCTTCACTTTTTCCTATTGTATAAAACCATACAATATCTTTTAAAGCTTTATTCATATCTTTAATTTCTTCTATTTTAGGATAAAAAAGATTGATTGCTTGATACGTTTTAGCTTTCAACGAATAATTAGGATCTTGCATCATAGTTTCAAATAATACACAAACTCTATAGTCTGTATCAAAATTTATTTTTATTCTATCTTTAACAATTTTTTCAATATCATCAGTTAAAAGATTTATCATTTCTTTCCTCTTCTTGTAGCTCTATTAGGTTTATATTCTACTCCTATAGACTTCAATTCTTTATTTAATTCTTCAGCTTCTCTGCTTACTTCATCTTCTTGTTCTTTTCTAGCTGCAACTAAATCCTTAAAAGCTTGAAAACATAATTTTAAATTTCTTTTCTCTTCAAAGATTTCTTTTGAAACATTTTCTCCAAAAATATTGTTAAAACAATTTTCAACAACATCAAATGTTTTATTAATCATTTCTGATTGCTTTAAATTCTTTATATTAGCTATAACTTCTGTTAATTTTTTAGAAGCAATTTCAGATTCTTTTTCGTAAATCTCCATTTGTTTTGCATCAAAAAAATCAAAGTCTATTTCTTTATTCAATATTTTCATAAGTTTCCTCCAAATTATTTAAGAGGCTTATTTCTAAGCCTCTGCTAATGTTATTTCTTTTAAAACTGCACTTGTAGATATAGTAACAGATACATCATCTTGTGTCGTATATCCTTCTTTTTCTATTTTAATATTTGAATATGATTTAGCTTGTAAATCAATGGTTGCTATACCCGTAGCATCTGTTAAGACACTTTCATCTTCTATTGTGATTTTAGCACTTTCAACGGGTGCACTTGAACTATCTTTAACTACAAAAGTTACTGGATATTCTGCAACTTCTTCTTTTGGTGTAAATGTTGCTGTTTTTCCATCTTTACTTACTACAGCTTTACCTATTGTAAAACCACTATTTTTTCTAAATGACCCACTATATGTATAAGCATCTGTAGAATCTCCTTCAGCATCTGGTACCGTAGAATATGTCCTAAGTCTAGCTTCATATCCATCATCTATAGGTTTGCTGAAATCAACTTGTAATATTTTTACTAGAGCATCATTTCCAGTTTTTTCATTATCTGTTATATCTACTAGTTTTTGATGTACTAAATTTCCTTGATATAAATCAAATGCATAAGATATTTCTTCTGAATATCCTGTTACGTCTGTTACCTCTCCATCTTCATCTACATATGTTCTACTATATTCAGTAGGATTTTTAGATTTAGATATTTCAGTAAATTTAGTCATTCTTAAAAAATTTGCTATTGATGTAGTAGAAACATCCATAAAAGCAACTTTTCCACTTCTTTTTACTAATTTTTCCACTTTTTCTCCTCCTTTTTAATAAAAAAATAAAAGACTTTTAAAAGTCTTCTTCATATGCTAATTGCATTGGTATAACATATATTGCTGTTGTTTCAGTTGTCTGTAAAATTGTTCCTCTTCCAAGACACTTTATCCAAACAGCTCCTTCTATCTTTGGTAAATTATCTTTTTTATTTTGTTCATATATCCAATCAGTAAAATCATCACAAAATTTTGAGTTTTTTATATTTTCTAAAACACTAAAATTAGATTTTATAGAAAAATCAAACTGTATTTGTAATCTTCTTCCACCATCTTTAAAATTTACTAAAACTGGATCTACTGGGGTTTCATCTATACTATAAGATTGCGGCTTATCTTTTATATAATCTACGTTTACCTTGCCTTTTTTTAAATATGGGCAAGTTTCTATAAATTCTTTAATTAATTCCATTTTTGATTTTTCTGCCATTTTTAGCCTCCTGATTTTATATATTTTTCTACATCTTTGATTAGTTCATTTCCTCTTCGTTGCATCATCATTTTGTCCCATTTTGGTCCAGTTCCAGAAGTATGATATTTTAAATCTTTACCAGAGTAATGTTTCTTTTCTCCTTTTTTTGCCCAAGAAGAACCATTTTTTGCAAGCATCAGCAATCCTGTATACTGATAATGTGCATATGGACTGATATATTTTATCTCATTTGCTTTAGGATAAGCTTTTAATTTTGCTAATTGTCCTCCTGAACCTCCTGGAATAAATGGCATCATTAAAGCATCTGCTCTAGTCGTAGCATATCTTATTACTCTACCACTCTCATCAAGTCCATGGTCTTTCAATATTTGACTTGTTTTATTTATTTTTACTTTTACTTTAAATCCACTACTAGCCATTATTCACTAACTCCTATTTTGTAATGCTGTAGATTACCTTTTCTATTATCATCTACACTTACTACTTTAAAAACTTGATATTTTTCTTGTAATGTAAATAAATCAAACTTATCATTTACAATTCCTTCTACTATGTAATCATTAGTAGTAATATCTAGCTTTTCTGTAGTAGGTATTGTAATAGAACCTGTACTTCCTTCTTGTAATCCTTTGTCCACTAGATTAGTCTTTTTATTATGTCTAAAATATACTTTATCATAATGTTGTATTGTAAAGTTTTCATCATCTTCTGTATGATAAACTGTTATTTGATGTATAAAAAATCTATCATTCATTTAGCACACCCCACAGTACAATAAAGGATTTCCATCAATTCCTATTACATTCCATAAATATTTTTTTAATGTAGAATACTTCTTATCTTCATAATCAGACTTAACTTCTTCTGGTGTAGAGTAACTTTCTGACCATCCTTCAATGTTTTGTGATTTTAGATTTCCTATTTTGGATAATTTGTCGTTTTCTTCATTGATTAAATCAACAATTAAGCAAGTAACATATTTCACTTGCTCTGGTACATTGTTTTCATCAACTCTTCCAAAAGTTTTATGATCAATATAATTACTTGCTTCTATTGTTAAATTATTAAAGTTATCAGGTATGCTTTCAGCACCTAACAACTCTTTGTATTCTTCTTCTGTTATGTATTTAAGCATACCTTATTCCTCCTATTCTGTAGCCGCTGCTACACTTATCGTCGCATGGTTTGTAAATGTTTTACCTTTGCTATCTGTTACTTTTATATTTATTTTGTAATCTTTATTGGTTAAAGGTGTAGTATTTACTTTTACATTTGTTCCATCTATCTTAAATGAAGCATTATCAACTCCATTTACTTCGTCTGTCTCTAATGTATATGTAAATGGCTCTGTTCCTCCCTCTGCAGATAAAATCGCAACAACAGCGTCAGCATTGACATTTGCATTACCTTCTTGTAGTCCTTCTTGTGGTGTTATTGTTAATCCTGTTATTTCTGGGTCTATTATGCTACTTTTTTTTTTATTTGAACACCTAATTTATTTGTTACCATTAATCCACCAACTTGTCTACCTTGTAAAGCAGATGCTTTTATATGTTTACCGTCTTTGATATCTTCAATAGATGGCTCAGCTTTCCATACTTCATATTTTTGGCAAAATCTTTTATCATAGATTACAAATTCTACATCTTCTGCCATTAAATAATTAGTTTTTACTGGAACTCCTGCTATTTTACCAATTACTCCTTCTCTTAATAATTCAGCTCCTAAAGTTCCTGCTGAATTAGAGAATTTTTCATCTGTTAATAATAGTTCTTCAGTATCAGCACTAACAACTATTCTCATTAAATTTACTTTCATGTTTCTTTTCTTCATATTTTTTACTTCTGCTACAATTTTTTTGTATACATCATCAGTTGTTAATGCATTTGTATCTGAACTGACTGTTCCTGTCATTAAACATTCTATCGCCATATTTTCTTTCTTTAGCCCTATTGAATAGCCTGCACTTTCAACTCTTTGTGCTCTTAAATTATCTGGTACAGCTTCTGCTTCATAACCATCTATTAATTCATTTATTCCGTAATCTTTATCAACTGGTAATGGTAAATAATCTGTTGCTGACTGACTTAACTCTATTCCTTGTAAAATATCATAATCAGATACTTTGACTTCTCCATTTCTAGTTGGGACCATAATTTGTCCTGTGACCTCATCTTGTTCATAATCTGTTGAGAAATCCTCATATATATTCATTTCTGCTCTTGCAATTGCTAATACCTCGTTAGCATATGTTTCTTTTCTTTTATGTGTTCCTGTTCCTAATGCATTCGCCATAATTAATCATCCTTTCCTTTAAATAATTCTGGGTGTTTAGCTTTTAATATTGCACTTACACCACTCTCATTTGAGCTCATAGTTCTAACTGGTGCACCAGTAGCTTTAGGCTCCTCTTTTTCAAGTTCTTGTTTTAAATATTTAGGATTATCCTTCAAGAACTTAGCTAAATTCTCTTCAAAATCGCCTTCCATTTTGCTTACTTTAAAAAGCACATAATCAGCATCATCTTTATTTACTCCTGCTTTTAAAACTGCATTTGTCTGTTTTAAAGTGTTTAGCTCATTAAGTGTCTTTTGATATTCAGCTTCTTTTTCAGCTTGTTTTTGTTCTGCTGTTTTTTGACTTTCTTGCCAATCTTTAAATTCCTTTAATTCTTCTTTAGTAGGCATACCTTTCATTTTCTTAGCAAGCATTGCATCAGCTATTTTTTGTGCCTCTGCTTTTATATCAACTTCAGCTTTCCCCTCATTTTTTTCTGTAGTTTGAGTATCTACATTCCCAGCTCCTTCAACTTCTTTGTTTTCTGCTGTATTTGTGTTTTGATTTTCTAATTCTTTGTTATCTTCCATTTTTACCTCCCGTTTATCGTCCGTCGACATTTTCCCAGTTGTTCTTTTAAGCCTGCTCCCGTAAAAAAGGCATAAAAATAAGAGCTATTTCTAGCTCTTTATTAAAAACATATTTTTACCGTTAAATTTCTTTTTCAAATTCTAGTATCTTGTCTTGTATACTTTCATATTCTATTGCTTTTTCTGTCATATCTCCATTCTCATTTAAATTCTCTTGTATTACGCTATCTAATCTTTCTATAATATCTCCTGTTTCATCTATTGTATACTTACCATCTTTTATTTTTATTCCTACCTTATTTAGTAGGTCTATTTCTTCTTGTTTTAATCTATTCTTCAACTCCATATTTTTTCTTTTCCCTTCTACTTGTCTGTCTTACTGTTGCAAGTTTTCCTGTTTCTGGATTAACTGCTATTGTTATATTTTTACCATGTACATAAAAACTCTTTCTACCTTTTGAATCTTCTTTAATTGTACCATATCCTATTGGATTTTTCAATGTGTCTTGCACATCTTCAAATGTTACATTTCTAGCATAAGTCCTTGATATTATATGTTCTCCAATTTCTGTTATTTTTACTCCATTTACTTTAGTTCCTATAATATCACTATTATTATACTTGTTAGCTATTTTAGTTACATTAGCTATTTGTGTACTAATATTTTTATCCTGATTTCCTATGTATAATCTACTATTATCTTTAACTAATGATGTTTGTTTTATAAAATCATCTAACTCATTTCGATGTGTTTTATAAATTAATGAACGCTTTGCAAAATTAGTTTTTGTTTCTAAAATAAGCTTATTATCATTTATATTAGATTTTAGAATACCTTGTAATCCTGCTAATTGTTTTTTATCATTTCTTATTTCTCTTTCCATTCTTCTTTGTATTTGTGTTGCTTCATATTTACTTATCTTCTTTCTATTATATTCTACTTTTTCATTTTTCCAAGCGTTCAGCTGCTCTTGAGTATATGTCTTTGTACTACCTAGATAATAAGGATACCAATCGTGCCTACAGTTTACTCCTTTAAATCCTGTTGCTTCTCCATATCCTATATCTCGAAAACTTAAATATCCTTTTTTTCCACTTCTACTAACTATTTTTCCTTGCCAACGTGCGTGCTCTGGTCTTGCTCCACTATGAGCAGTTAGTTCCATCAAATCCCATTCAAGTTCATCTGCCCTTAATTCTTGTAATTTACCACAATTTTGATTTATAGCAGTTACTATATTTGTTCTTACTGCACTCTCTACACTTCTTCTTGCTCCACTTGGATATTGTATAATTGCTCCTTGTTTACTTATATTTTTAATTTCATCTAAAATTGCTTGAGTATAACTTTTAACTCCTGTGCTAGTAAACATATATGCACTATTTATAGCATTGTAAAATTGTGTCTGTGCTGTATTTGCTGTTGTCATACACAAATTTTGCAAATTACCTGCTGTTCGTTCAATAGTAGTATTCATAATTTGTTTTATGCTTTCACTTTTGCTTAAAGGTTTAGGATTTAGTCCTGCTTTCTTATATATTTCATCATCATAATTCAACGATGTTTCAGATGCCTCTGTAAATATTCTGTTTACTTCTTCATAACTTGTATTGTTATATTTTGCTACTAAAGTTACTATGTCTTGATATAAAACGCCCATTTCTTGAGCAATTTTTATATCATTTACAACTACAGTATTTGCATATCCAAAATTTGCTATTCTTGTTGCTATTTCTTCTATTATATCTAATTCTAAATTTGCATATAATTGATTAGCTTTCTTTTCTATTCTTATAAAATCTTGTTCCGTTAACATAGACCAATTTCCTTTATTCAGCTATTTTCCAATCTTCTGCCAACATATCTGCTTGACTCGCAAGCCATCCAATTTGTACTCCTGATGTTCCTACAAATGCTATTGCTTTATTTCCTATTGCATCATGCTCTGCATTTATTATTTTACTTTTTGCAGTTTTAAAACTAATATTAGTTGCTAATTCAATATATTGCTTCTTACCGTTCCAACCTTGTCTTGCAACTTTTTTGCCATCTTTTAATAATCTTATTGCTTGTCCAAAATCCATAGTTTCATTTTCTCTATTATTTTCTTTCTTCTTTTCTTCATATAATGTTTTAATTTTTATTAATTCATCATACTTGTCTTGATCCACCTCTATTGTTGGTGTACTAAATACTCTATCTAATCCCATTTTCTATTCCTCCTTTATATTTTGAATAAATCCAAAAGCTTCTTGATTACTCATTTTTTCTTCTTGTATCCTTTGTAGTTCTTCTTCAGCTTCTTGCTCAGACATTCCTTTTATATCCATTAAGTATTTCTTTTTACTCATTAATCCTTGATTTACCTCTGTTTGAGCCCTTACTGCTTGTACGTTCTTATCTTCAATTATTGAATCATCTGGTATAACTGATATTTTATTTGTTTTTATTTCTTCTAATTCACATACTGCTTTTACCAAGGCATAGACACAATCATTTATTATTGCTAAATAATGTTCTCTTGTTCTAAAAGTCTTACTATTTTCACTTATTACTTCTGTCGCTGTTTTTACACCTGTTCCATCAAATTTGTAATATCCTTCGTCTAACCCTATATTACCGGCCAACCACATTAAGTCAGCATTTATACTATCAATGTGTTCTTGATATCTTAATTTCATGTCTATTTCTTTTACAGGGTCTTTCATATCCGCATTTATACCAACGTAGACTCTATCGTTTTTATCAAAATACTGTACAAAATGGCTATCTCCTGTATCCGGATTAACTTCCATTTTTCCTTTCATTGCTGATTGATCTACTAGTATTCTTTTCTTACCTAAAATGAACTCATTATAAAAACTATCGTATTTAACATCTAATGATTTTAATCTATCAACACTATTAGCAAATATGCTTATTCCCATAGGACTTGATGTATCAAAGTTATTTGCTAAATTTGGTTTCCATATTTGAAAATGAGGATTATTAGTTATAATCACATCACTTTCTTTGATATTAGGGAACATAGAATTAAAATCTAATTGCTTTCCTAATGTTGTTTCAATATTAGATTTATATAATTCATTTAACTTTATATATTTATCGCCTATAAATTCATGATATGTTATATGGGTATAATAGATTTTATTCTTTCCTTTTTTATCTGCAAATCTACTTATAGTTATCATTCCGCTTATATAAGAGTTTGTAAACTTATATGGTATTATTACATCTCCATCTATGTAGTCTATTATTGTCTTTCCGTTTTCATCTTTATATTCAACAGTAGCTCCGTTTCCTAGTGCAAACATTTTCTCAAGAAAAACAGGAAGATTAACAGTTAAAGAATTTTCTTTACTGTCTAATACTTCCCATAGTCTTTCTGTTGCTTTTTTATTGCTTAATTCTATTCTTGTTTTTTCAGTCCAACATAACTTTGACATATCTTCGCACATTTTTTTAGCCATATTCATTGTTAGTCTTTCACACTGCACTGATTTTCCGCCTATGATTTCATTATAATAATGAAAATCATTTACATTCCCTCTATACCAACTTTTCCAAATAGCCATAAAATCATATATTGTCCCAACTGTTAAGTTTACTCCTTTTTTACTTAGCGTTTCTTGTATATTGTTATATAGTTCCATTATTTCCTCCTAGTTTTTCAAACCAAGTTTTTGTAGATTTCTTTTTATCCAATATTGAAATTGATCTTGTGTGTGGTCTGCATAGCTGTAAGCATAATCTTTAGTATAAGTGTTGTAATATTTTTCAGAACTTAAAAAAGCCTTCTCCATTTTATCTGGAGTTGGCTTTCCTTTTTCTACACTATCTTTTAACCACATATAATTTTCATTTTCTTTTTTAAATATTTGATTATTATTATTGTTTAATATTCTAAATTTCTTTTTTGATAAAAAATCTTGTGAATAATCTATTAGTTGTTCCTTATTCGTTCCTTTATCAACTGGGCATAATCTTTTACCATAATCTTTAAAAAACTGATTTCTTAATGCTCCGTTCTGCACTATCTATTGTTTCTGTATCTATTCCTGTTTTATATTTTTTTGTAATCACTAACTCAAAGTTAAATATATCTCGACTTAACTCACTTGGTGCTTTCTTATTTGGCTTTTCATTTGGGCTATAGTAATAAGTGTCTAATAAGTACCAATATCCGTCATTTCCCAAGCCATAAGCTCCACAAGTAGTTGCTGATGTTTGATGTCCACTATCTATTGAAAAGTCAATAGATAATATTTTTACTTTATTTCTTTCTATATAATCTTCATCTACATATTCTATTAAATCGGGATTATATATAAGTCCTTCTAGTCCAATCACTTCTCCTAAATAGATCCATCTATATCTTTTCTCATCGTTTTGTTCTAATTCTTCTGCTTCTTCTATTGCCATTTGTCCAAGCCATTCTTTAGGAACTGTCCTATAATCACTCTGATGAACTAAATATCTTTTACTTTTACTTTTTTCATCTACCCATTTATTAACCCAATCAAATTTATTTTTTGGTGGATTAAAAGAATAAAATGTAATAAACCAATTATTGTTTCCTCTTACAAATGTTGCTTTTATTTGTTCTATATCTTCTGGATTATCCCATCCTGTTAACTCTTCAAACCATAACATCTTTATAAGAGTATTTTCATCTATCATACCTTTAACTGTTTCGTAATCATCTCCACCTGCAAAATATATAGTGTTTCCATTATTAAATCGTATTTCCATCGGAGATAATCCAGCTTCATAATCAATACCTTCTTGCAAACCTAATCTTTTGCATGCTCTCTTTATTTCTTTATAAACAGATTTTCTTAATTGATTTTGATGCTTTCTTAATATTACTGAAGAACAGTTATCGTTATTTAAACAGTTATAAACAATTTTTATTGATATCATAGAAGATTTTGTAGAACTTCTTCCACCTTTATAGACTTGATTTGATTTTTTACTATTAAATGTGTTCCAAAAATGAGGAGCAATAATATCTCTTATACTAACTCTAATCATCTTCTTCCTCCTCGTTTGGAAGATCATTTATTATTTGTACCCTATCCTCATCTTTTACTGTTTTTTCATCTTGAACAACTTCTCTAATTGTATTAAATGCCTGTACATCTCCTTTTAAGGCTTTACCATACATTGCAACTATTAAAGCCATTTGATTATCTAAATTATCTTCTTCTATTCCTAAATCTTTCATGAAATTTAAAGATTCTGATTGTTTAAATGGCAATGATAAAAGCATTTCCATTTGTTCCTTCATTGCTTTTCTTTTTCTACGAACTTCTCCTGATTTTTTTCCACCTTTTGCACCATTTTTCTTGGCTTCTTCTCGGCTTTGATTACTAGTAAAAGGTATTAAGTTTTGTTCATTTGCCATCAACTCCCACCTGCTTTATTCTTGTTTTCTGTTATATTCTATATCATTGTAATGTGTACAATTAGGACATATTTCCTTTTCATATTTTTTTATTATTTCATTTGTATTCATAACTATTTTCCTTTTTCTCTTATCATAAAATAAAAGAGCTTATTTTTAATAAGCTCTTAAATCTCCAAAATTCTTTATATCTCTAGTTGCTGCTTCACCTATACTGCTTTTGCCTTTTAACATATCTAATATTTTTTTAATATCTTTCAAACTTTCTTCTAATTGTTTTTCTTCAGTTGCTAATGCCTTTACATCTATTTCTGGATTATCTAGATATTTACAACCTTTACAATAATCAGCTAATTTTTTCCTTTGTAGTTCTTTTACATCTTTTATTTTTACTTCTAATAGCATTCTTTTGGTTTCCCTATATTGTTTTTCATATTCATCTACTAATTCTTTAAATGCTTTTTCTTTTATTACTTCTAGATCTAAATCAATCTCCTCTTTTTCTTCTTTTGGCTCAAATTTTTCTTTTAATTCATTATATAAATTTTCTAATACACTGTTTTCTTCCATCAGTAATACCTCCTATTTTTTCTTATAATTTTAGCACGAATTACTGATTTTTTCAAACAAAAAGAGCAGACATTTAGAACATCTACTCCCAATAAATTATAGGGGCAAACAGTATTAAATATTTATTATCTAACTTATTTGCTATTATATATATTAACAACCTTTGATGTCGTCTTTCAACCTCTTTTGTCGTCTAATTCATCAAATTTATTTAATGCAATCCCATGTTGTTTACACATATATTTATATTCATAATTCATTTCACTTGCTACTGTTACAATACTTTTACCACATATGTATATTTTCTCTAATATTACTTTATAAGGTTGCTCTACTTTATTTAGTTGTGCTAATATTAATTTTTGTTTTTCTTGCTCTTCATTTATATAAAGTAATAAATCTTTTACATTATCTTGTAACTTTGCTATCTTTTCGGCTTCATTATCATAAACGGCTCTACTTCCTTTAGGTAAATCTGACAAAACTGTTGTTAACTTATTTATTGTACTTCTATATTCTTCTATGTACTCTAAACGTCCTTTTATCCATTCTTGATTATACTTGTAATCTTTAAGTTCTTTTCTATTCATTTGTACCTCCTAACTTTAATATTTTTTATCAGTCTTAACCATCATTTGTCGCTTTCCTTTCAAAATATTGTTTTATCATTTCCTTGTTACATTTGCCATTTTTTCTGTATAAATAATTTGCTAAACTTGTATCATCTTCATCTATATATTCTGCCATTAAATCCATCATCTTGTCTTTCTTCTCTATCTCTGTATCTTTTTCTTTCAGCATATTTAAGACTGTTTCTATGCTTTGTTTTGTTTTTGTAAAATTTTCCTCTGGTATTCTTATACATCTACCTTTATCCAATTTTCCCATGAAATTTGTATGTAATTCTAAAAACTTTATAGCCTCTTCTTGCTCTTTAGTCATCTAACCACCTTCTATTCTTCATACCATTCACAATCTTGACAATCTATCATACAAGTTTCTCCTGTTTCATCTTGTTCTTTTTCTAATAAATCATCATCACAAAAACAATTAAAATAATTACAATATCCGTTCATCTATTCACCTCTTTCATAGTTTCAATCTCAGGTTTGTTTACAAAGAAATCTTCATACAATATTTTAATTCCATATTCTTGTGCTACTTGTCTTTCTATTCTGCATCCCTTTGAATCTCTCCAACCTTCACACATAAATAAAGCATCTACTTTTGACATATCTTTTATTGATTTACCTAAAAGATATACACCATCATTATTGCATTCTTCACTTATATCTTCTGTATAAAATGTATCTATAACTTCTATGTGCATATTGTTGAATTTTTCTATTATATTTTTTCTTTCTTCTAGTATATCTTCTACGTTTCTATTAAGCATTGGTTGACTTATCATTACCTTCATATCTATCCCTCCCTAGTAATTCCTTTTATTGCCCAAAATTGTGCCTCTTCTAGTTTAGTTAATGCTAGTGATGTTTCTCTACTATTCTTACATTTCAAATCAATTTCATCATAAATTATTGAAAAGCATTCTCTTATATGCTGTATTCTGTTATTTTTTTCTTCATCTACGCTAATATATTTTGCTCTATCGTTCATTTATTTTTCCTCCTCAAAATTTAATTTAACATCATTCAACTTTATTAAGTTCTTCGTTTCTGTTCTTAATTTTTCATACTTTTCTTTGCTTATATTTATTGACTTTACTCCCATTGCTATAAGCTGTTCTATCTTTTTATCAGTTGTCATAACTCTTCTCTCCAATTTATCATGATATTTTTTTCTTCTCCAATGTCCGCAGCTAGTTGATTCTCCACTTGTAACTGTATATTTTTGAATGCATTTTATTAAACCACAACTGCATCTTACTAGAAGATATCTTCTTTTGTTTGTTTTTTCTATATATTCATCTAATACAGTCCATTCTCCATATTTTTTTCCAATTAAATTAGATTCTTGAGAAATATAATCTGGATTTTTTGGTAAACTTCTACCTTTAAAATTATTTAAATAATATTGTTTATATAAGCTTCTATTTTTGATTCTCCATTCTTTGTGATATTGTTTTATATTTTCTTTGTTTTGTTTTCTCCATTCTTTTAAATATTCTTTAGTTGCACTCATATATTATTTCCCTACTTTCTTCAAATAGTTACAAGTAATCATATCTTTTTTTGCCATCTCAACTAAAAATTCTAGTGCTGTTCTATTATCTCTATATCTACAATTAGCTCTTTTATGTATTCTTGGATCATCGTCTTCCCATCCAACAATATCTACCATTACAGGACTTAAGAATATATACTGTACACCTCTCGAAAAACATAAATAATAACATCCATCATAAGGTTTCTTACACTTTTTAAATCCTATTTTTTCAAATTCTTTCATGTCTACTGTTGGTATTAACATTTAATCACCTAGCTTTCTTTATTATTAATTATTTTTATTCCTTATTTTAAAATAAATATTGTCTTTTTCTCTTTCCTCAATATGTTTCTCGTTTTTACAATATTCACACATATTATTTATCCTCCGTTTTATTAAATAACTTATCTAAACTTTCTTTTTTAGCAAATGTAATAAAAAACACTATAAATATTACTAATAATCTCAATATCGGAATAAAACAAAATGCATAATACATTCCTTTTCCTTTAGCTGCATAATTTCTATAATTAACATCATTTCTATTTAAAACTATTGTTTTTGTCATTTTCTTTAATGCCCAATATATTATTAAATAAACTATTGTACTTTTAATATAAAAACTTAACATATTATTTATCCTCCATTAATTTACTTATCAAATTTAATTCATTTATTCTTATCTTGTTTGTATATGTTTTCTTTCCCTTTAAGAGTCTTTCTTTTCTGTTATTTATTATTTCTCTTATTTTGTCTTTATGTATATAACCTCTATCAAATACTTCCATTATTTGATGTCTTTGTACTCTGTTTTCATCTTCTAGCTCTCTTATTTTCTTTTTATCTTCTTGTCTTTCTGCCAAGATATTTTTAATTGCATAAGCTACATTTTTACTTCCATCACAATGTCTTCCACAGATTACATTTAATTCGTTACAATCACAATAATCTTTATCTATAACTAGTTCTATGTATTTATTTACTTTCTTTATATCATCCTCTATATCCATCCTAATTCCTCCATGAATCAATAAATGTTTTAGGCCATAATAAACTCATTGTTACATAGACTAAATATTTTTTTGACCCTTCCAATGTTATTTTAATATTTTCCATAATACAAGTTATTTTGATTTTGTTAAAAACAATATACACAAAAAATATACAAGCAATAGATATGTAAACAAGTATTATAAATAATAATATTTCTATCATTCTTTATTCACCTAACCTTACTTCACTTACTTTTAATAGGTTTGCTAGTTCTTTTTTATTAATTATTGCTATTAAATTATTTTGCTCATCATAGTATTTATATTCAAAAAGTTTATTTCTATCTATTTGTAAGTTTGTATTTTCAGCTATCAAATCTTGATAACATTTTTCACAATATTTAGCTTGTCCTTTTCCACAATGTAAACATTTTTCCATAATATTTCCTTTCATTCTTCAATAATTTTATTTTTATTTTCTTTGTAATATCTTTTTCTAGTTTTATACATTTTTTCGAAATATAAAGTTCCATCTACTAAATCATATACTATAGGATCTTTTTTATCTTCAAACTTTCTCTCAACTCTACCAACTGCTTGAATTATAGTTGCTTTATCTCTATGTGGTGTCGCTAAAACTAAAGTATCTAATCTTGGTATATCCAATCCTTCTTTAGCAAGACCATATGTTGCATATAATATATGTACCTCTCCTGTTCTAATCTTTGAAATACATTCTTCTCTGTATTTCTTCATTTTTATACTTGTCATTTTTCCATCTATAATTAATCCTGGAACTTTATTATTTAGAAATTTAAGTTGATTTAATCTGTCTGATAAAACTAAACAGTAGTTGTTTTTTCTTTTTTTTAAAATATCTACTATCATTCTATTTCTTTCATTATCTTCTGCTAAATCTGTTGTCAATTTAGCATATTGTAATGTTCCATCTGTATTTAAGCATTCATCTGAAATAATATAATTTGTTTTGACTTTAACTATTGTTGCAGAAACTAATCTTTTTTCTATTGTTTCTTTAGGAATTTCTATTATTATATTTCCTAGTAAATCGAACATAGATTTTTCTGTTCCTTTTATATTTCGATATGGTGTCGCTGTTAAACCATATTTATATCTTGCAATTAATTTATTTATTACTTTATAAAACATACCTGCACTTGCTGGCGTTCCACATACTCTATGACATTCATCTACAATTATGCAATCCCATTTGTCAGCATATTCTGTTAGATCAATTTTTGATAATGTCTGTACTGTGGCAAAAGTAATATGAGTTCCTATTTCTATTTTGCCATTTGCAATTTTGCCTAGTCCTATTCCTTCGAAATTACTTTTTGCTCTATTATAGCTTTGATTTAATAAATCTATAGTATGTGTTATCCAAAGTGTCTTATAACTTAATCTCGCAATAATTTCTAATGCTGTTTGTGTTTTTCCAGAACCTGCTGGCATAACTAATATTCCATTTTTTAATTTTATTGCTGCATTACATGCCTTTTCTTGATAATCAAATAATTTAATATTAGATTTGTATTTTATTTTTTCTCCTAAAACAATATAATTTTTGAATAATTGGCTAGGATATAATTTAAACAAATCACTTAAGCAGCCAAATGGCAAAATTAAATCGTTACCATCTAATTCATAATAAACTAAATTTCGTGGTGTATTATAGTTTGAATATCCTAAATATTGATTTTTGATATAATTTGGATTGGCAATTACCATTTTTCTTTCTGCATAATCTAATATTTTTTTATCTGGATTTTTTACACGAATATTATTTGCTACTATAAATTCCATATTCGCTCCTTTCGTATATCAAAACTTTTATCTTTAAAGTTAATTTCTTTTAAATTTTTATAATAAATTTTATTTTCATATTTTATTGCTAAAATAAAATCTTTATTTCCACACTCTTTATATCTTTTAAAAGCATTTCTTTGATTCTCTTCTATTCTTTCAATAGGAAATAAATATGTAGAAGCTGTTTTAGCATCAATCAATATTGACCTATTATTTTTTATTGCTATAATATCGCATGGTTGACTCCCTATATGTGCTTTTGGTGTTAGTAAAGTAACCCAATATCCTTTTTTAGATAACTTTTCTGCTAATTCATTTTCGAATTTATTTCCTATATTTTTATTGTTCAATTTTAAATCCTCCCAAAATTTCATCTTTAGATACTTTTTGTCTTCGCATTATTTCTTTTAGAAAGAACTCCGCTACTGATTGTATTTCATTTATATCTTTTACATAATCATCAGCTTTTTCTGGATGATCTGTTATGTAATTTATGCCATCTTGATATCTTTTTAATAGATGATTATACATTTCTTTATATTTTTTTATATCCATTATCATTTTCTTATCCTTTCTTGTTACACCTTTTTTGTTCTGTTGCACCTCTGTTACACCACAGGTGTAACAGTAAAACGCTTATCGCTCTAGCTATTCAAAGATTTGTTACACCGTTACACCTATTTTTGAATTTAATACATATATATATAATTAATAGAATACATATATCTATTTTCCCTATACGTATATATAAATATTATTTAGGTGTAACATATATATATTATTTAATTAAAATGCTTGATACTCTAATATTTTTGGTGTTACACCTTTCGGTGTAACTTAGGTGTAACAAGGTGTAACAGGTGTAACACTTAATCATCATTATTAAAATATATATTTTTTACTTTTATTACTCTTTGTTGTGTTCCATTTATCCTTGCATTAACCTGATATTTCCCTTTTCTATCAACTTCAATATATCCCTGATTTAATAATTTTTTCTTTATACTATTCCAACTGATTTCATTTTCATCTAATATCTCATGTAGTTTTGTGGGAATAAAATCGTAATACATAATAGCTCCTTTTCCATCTGTTGTTTTTTCTAATTTTCCCCAAACTTGTCCAGATGGTGGAAATGCACTATCATTATCATAAAAATTGTTAATATTAGCATTTGCTGTATCAATTATGATATTCATGTATCTTTCTGCTTCGTCTGTATCTTCTCTTATATATTCTTTAATATCATTTAAATTTAATGGATCATCATTAAATATTAATTTGCTACAATAATAATCAGCTGTCATAATACAAGCAAAAGCGTTTACTTGTTTCTTGTATTCTGTTAATTCAGAAATATCTTTTACAAATTTACTATTTACTTTGTCTAATTTTTCTCTATCTTCAATAAGCTTTATAAATTCTTTTCCTGCAAATCCATAATTGTCTTGAATAAATTTAACTGTTGCATTTCCATCTTCTATTATAGGAGAGTCATCATTTATTTCTATTACTCTGTTTTTTACTCCTTCTTTAGAAGTATCCGATGTTATTGGTTCTTCTCCATTTAAAATTATTATTGTTTGCCAACTTGTTTGCTCTCTAATTCCTGTATCTGCTGTTCCTCTTTCTTTCCCTTTTCCTTCTGTTAATACATAAATTAATTCATCAAAACTTTTATATCTTGCTTTTGCTATTTGTAACTCATCCAAAAATATTGGCATATTCCTATAAAAATTACATAATCTTTCATTTGCTATTGCTGTATTACTTAAATTGCTAATCATATTATTATCTGGTCTACCCCATATAGAAGCACATACCATCTCTGCTACCGTTTTTCCATTTCCACTTCTTCCCCATAAATGAACTATAAAAGTATTTAATTTAAATATTCTTACCAAAACTCCTGCAAAACTAGCTGCGATCATAAATCTTAATGTTTTACTATTTCTTCTTAAATTTCTTATGTAATCTTTCCACTCTTCATAATCTCCACTTTCTGTTATGGAATCTATTTTTTGTCTAAATTCTTTATCTACATCTAAGACATATTTACTTGTGTATGGAATAAATTCTTTATCAATCCAACCTAGATGATTCGTAGAAATAAGTGGTTTTATGTCATTTAGTTCTAATACATCTGATAGATATGTAATTAATTCTTTTGCATTATTCTCATTAACTTCTATTCCAAAATTAGCTAACTGTAATATCTTCGTTTTACTTGCTATAGTTGTTTTTTCAACTATAACTGTTTGCCATTTTTGATCTTTATAAAAAGCAAGTTTAATTTTCTCTAAATTAGTATCTAAATTAATTAAACGTTCAATAGGTATAATTGGATGACTACATGCTTTTACTTTAATAGGAGTCATTGTCGTGTCATATTTATGCTTAAATATTTCGATATCGTTTGCTTCCCATTCTCCTGTTTTCATCGAAGGATATGGACAATCTGTAAAATTACTTTTTTTACTATTCGTAGACTTTTGTTGAATTACCATTTCAGCTTGATATGCTTTTAATAAGTTCGAAAAATTTCTTTTTATTTTTAATTGTTTTGCTCTCTCTTCAAATTGATTTAACACTTTTTGCTTTTGTACTTGATTATCTATAGCAAAAATATATTTTATTTTTTCTTCACTTAATAATTCTTCTGCAGTTAATTTATTAATTTCAAATATATCTGCTGTATCTAGTAATTCATCAGCCATATCTTTTTGCAAGTTGGTCCACCTTCTTTCTAAAAGAACTATCTTTATATAGTTCAATTTTTTCTTCATCTGTTCCATAAATAAAAGCTTCCAAATAATAATCTATAATACTTAATTCTTGATCTTTCTCTACAAAATTCATTTTATGTATGCTATCACATAAAATTTGAAAGCTTCTATTTTCCCATTTTTTAAATTGTTGTTTAGCTATTTGTTTTTGTTTATATCTATTAATTTTTATTTCATCATTTTTTCCTTTAAAATCTAGTCCTAAACCCAAATTATCATTTATATACTTTGCTGCTTGATAAGCATTTATATGTAATAATTCTTCTACTAAGTTAATTACATCTCCACCTTTTCCACATCCAAAACATTTCCAAACCTGTTTTTTTTCTGATATTGATAAGCTTGCCGTTTGTTCTTTATGAAATGGACATTTACAAAAATGTGATCTATTTAGTTTTAGTCCTAGAAATTCTGCTACATTAATTATATTTACTAATTCTTTTACTTCTTTTATTTTGTTCATATGGTGAACCTCCTAAAAAGGAAGGTCATTAACGCTATTTCCTATATTTTCAAAAGGATCTTCTTCTTTTTCTATTTTCTTTTTTTCTGGAACTGTATAGTTTCCTTCTCTAATTATTTCTGTACTTCTAATTTGAGTAACTTTTGTAGTTGTACCAATAGAACCATCCATTTTTTCATATTCTTCTTCTCCAAAGATTGCTCCAACATGTAATCCCTTTATTTTATTTTCATCATGATTGCATTCTAACCAATTAAAGTTATCGTTTGATTTTTCAAGTGATGTCATTAATCCCTTAAATCTATTTAACCAGTAATCTCCTTCTAATACGTATCTAACTACTGCATTGTTTGGAAATTTTGCTGGATTTTCTGGATTACTTGTTTTCTTTCTATTTTCGTATTGATTCATAAAAAATCCAGCAAATTCTCCATCAGCAATATCTAATGCTACACTTAACATTTTTTTACCATTTTTGCTCTTTTCATTTTTTACGTTTAATATTTTACAAATATATCCTCCTGCAGGTAATTTAACTGTTTCTCCATCAAAAGCTTGTGCTTTTTTATATTCTTCTTCATTAAAATCTATCATCTTCATTTTCTCCTTCCATATTTTCTATATCATCAAAATTTAATTGTTCATTTATTTCTTTTATATATAATTCGCCACTTTCTTCATCTCTTTTTAATATATAATTATCTCCTAATGTTCCCTTTATTTCGTCTTTTGTTTCTTTAATCTTTCCATTTAATTTGCATTCATATAAAGGTCTAATTAGATTTTTATTTTCTTCATCATAAGTATTGATTACATCTATATTTATTTTTAAATTAATTTCAGATGATTTATTAGATTGCATAGCTATATTTGTATAAGCTTGTATCATCTTATCTAATTGATTTCTAATTTCTTCAAAGACTTTAGAATTAAATTTTAAATCTTCAAAATCTGCCATTTACTTTAACCTCCAATTTCATAATATTTTCTTATTATTCCATCTACATATTTCAAATCGTTTTCGATTGTATCTTCTTTAAACATTCCAATAGGTGTTTTAGTTACATCTTTACCATCAGTATGCGTTTTAAATATGTATTTTCCATCTTCTATATCTGTTCTTAAAACTATTGTAAACATTCCTTCTATACATACTTTTTCATCTAATAGCTTTCCTATTGTCTTTGGCTTAATATCTCCTGCATCGTTTTTATCTTCGTGCATCATAAAATAAACTATTTTATCCTGGTCAACTTTATTTTTCATAAATTCAATTAAATTCCAAAATCTATCTGCTAAATCATTGTATAAATTAAATACAGAGTTGCCTCCTCCTGCTTTTGAATGATTCTTCATAAACTGGTTTGTTATTAAATATCCAGAATCATCTATTACAATAACCTTTTTCTTCGTTTTAAAAATACTTTCTGCAATTGTTTTATAGTCATCTGTTTCTAATGTACTTTCAAATTTTTTTCTGAAAGGAAGTGGTTTTTTTATAACATTTACAAATGCTAATTCTTTTTCGTTAAAATTTCTTAAGCTTGTACTTTTTCCACTTCCTGATTTTCCTATTATTAATACTGGAATAGCCACTATTTTTCCCTCCTATCCTCTTCTATTAATTCATATAAGTTTTTACCTTCTATAGCTATCATCATCTTAGTCAAATTGTTATTATTAGCTGTTTTTAATATGTAATTTTTATATTGAGTATATTTTGTTTTTATTTCTAATAATTCGTTATATTCTTCTTTAGAAAGTACAACAAAGTTTTTTAAATTTTCTTCCATTAACGAATCCTCAAACTTTCTCCTCTTGGTTCAAGATGTGCAAAAGGTAAATTTTCTCCATTCTCTAATGCTTGTCTTATTTTATCTGTATCATTTTCTGTAATTGTTTTTGTATATTCTTTTGGTACATCTCCATCTATTGTTAATGGTTGTTTACCACCATTTTTAGCAATGTTAAAACTAAATAAATTTGTAGTAAATTTTGTTTTTCCTGTAAATTTCATACAATTAAATAAATTACTTTTTAGCATTTTTATTCTGTTATCTAATACTCTTGCACTTTCCATTAATCTTTTAGCTTCCATTTTTCTTGCATTACTTTGCATTTCTAATTCTTTTATAATTTTTGCATATCCATCTGCTTTATCTTCTATATCTCCTTCGATACTTTCTAATGTATCTAATATTGCTTGTTCATCTACATCTTCGTCATATAACATATTTAATAAATGATCATAATTACTTGTTAATTCATATATATTACTCATTTTTACCTCCTTGATTTATCTCTATAATTATGTTAATATTATTATAGAGAATGTTTTGATATGTTCTTTTTTGCTATGTATTCTGTTTTAGCGGATAGATACATAGCATTTTTAATTTGTCGTGAATTATTTCTAATTTTTTTCTTTCTTCTTCTTCATTGTGTTTTGAATTACTAACTAGTAATAAAAATTTAGTTGTATCTTCCATTTCAAATAAACTTTTTGCTATATTTGCATCTAATTCTGCTTCATCATATTTGTATTTCTTAATAGCTCTTTCGGATACTTGTTTTAAACTTCTTATACTATTTTCAAGTTTTGCTTTTCTTAATGTATTGTCCAAATATAACTTGTCTAACTTATTCATATATTTATTTCACCTCCTTCAAAATCTTTATTGTTTGTCCTTCTTGTAAATTACTTGTTGTCATTCCATTTATATTTTTAATTGTATAAATGTAATCTCTTATATCTCCATCTGTTGTATGATCTGCTGCTATGCTCCATAATGTTTCACTTTTACCTACTGTATAGTCTACATATTCTATTTTTTCTTTAGATATAGACATACAAAATATTCCTAAAATTATAAGCATTAAAATTATTGTGCTTCTAATAAATTTAAATTTATTTTTTATTCTCATTACATTTTTCACCTCTTTCGTATTGTTGTTAGCCTATTATTTAATTCATCTAATGTAATTCCTACATAATCTGCAAATTTCTCTTCGATAAGTATGTATGTCCATCTATTATCTGGCTTTTGTATAGCTGTTCCAAACGGAAAACGATTTTGCTGTAAGCCATATCTTATTAATTGTGGGCTTTTCTTCAATATCTTTGCTATTTCATAAACATTCATTTTATGCTCCTTCCTTAATTATTTAGTGTAGACTGCGAATCTAATATTTTCTTTAATTTTTGTTTCATTACTAACTCACCTCTTTTAAAAATTTATTTACAAAATATACCTGGCCTTTCCCTGATACTTTTGTTGTTTTTGTTATTCTTATACTTCCATCAGGATTATTAACAGTTCTTTCTTTTACTTCAAATAATCCTAAATCCATAGACATTTGCGTTGGCATATTTCTTCTTTCCCCTGATTTAATTAAATATCCATTTTCTCTTAGCCATTTAAACAATCTATTTTGCCCTATATCATGTCCATTTTGTTTAATTAATTTGGCTAAATCTCCTATTAAAATGCTTGTTGCACTTGTTTCTACTGAATTAGCAAATAGTACTTTTGGTCTTTGCTCTTCTAATTGCTTTTCTCTTTCTTTTAATTTATTAGTTGCTACTAACAATGCTTTTTGTATTAATTCATCATCGCTTAATGTTTCTTGCCCTGCTATATAACCACCATTTTTTCTTATACTAGGCAATACTTCATTTGTTACCCATTCTGTAAATTCCTCTGCTTCTGGTTTTCTGCTTTGGAATATTACTTTATATAAATTACTTTCATTTATAAAAGTAGCTTGTTGTTTTCTTCCTAAATTATCGATGACCTCGTTAGTAACGACCCCATCTTGCTTTAATCTTCCTTTACAATCACTTATGTTTTTTATTTCTAATATTTTGCATACATCTGCTAAACAAACAAATGGAATGTTATTAATTTCCACTGTTCTCATTTCTCCAAATTTTTTATTCTTAAATATTTGTAAATTGTTCATTCTTTTTTTACCTCCTTATTCAATCCTCCTCAATTTGAGAGTAACTTAAAATTTCATTTTTTAAATTACTTTGTACTGTTTGCTTTGCACGTTTCGTGCAGTTTTTGTCCAAAAAAAATACATTTGTATTTATTTCTGGATATTTACTTTTTAGTTTACTTATAAAATTTCTACTTGGTTTTCTAATTCCAAGTTCTATTTTTATATATAATGATTCTGATACTCCTATACTTTTTGCAAATAATTTTTGTGTCATATTTAGTCCTTTTCTAAATTTTTTAAGTACCTCCATTTTTCTCTCCTCCTTCTTGTAAATTTTTTATAATTATATTGCACGAAACGTGCAATATAAAGTCTGTTTTTTACCGTTTATAGTTACTTTTTATTCAACTTTCTCTTTTTAGCTCTTTTTTTCTCAACTTTTCATTATTTTGCACAAAACGTGTATTTGTTTTGATTGATTATTTACACATATTGTGTTAAAATAATTTAGAGGTAATTATTATGAATATTTTAGGAAATATTATAAAAAAGGAAAGAGAAAAATTGAATTTAAGTAGAGAAGAATTGGCACAAAAATTAGGTGTTTCTTATTCTGCTATAGCAATGTATGAGCGAGGCGAAAGAGAACCTAACTCTTCTTTACTTATAAAATTATGTAAAATCTTTAATTGTTCTATGGATTACTTAATGGGTATTATTCCAATAAAAAATCCCAAAGAAGAATTGGAAAAAGAATTATATGATTTTGATTTATCTGAAGAAGAATATTATGATGCTATTAATTGTTTTATGCATGATAGTAAAAAAATTCAATCTTTAGCATTCACTTTATTTTTTACTCCCGAGTTTAGTGATAAAAAACTGAATAGGGAAAAACAAATACTTGTGACAATCATGAAATACGTGCTTATATTTGTTCCAGATAATATAAAAGTACATTCAACTCAAGAATCTATTATTAATAAACAAGAAAAAGAAAAATATGAGGAAGAGTTTTATACAGAATTTGATAAAGCTTTAAATTCTTCTAAAAAATTATTACTTTCATTAAATAAAAGCAAAATTATTCACACTAATGAACCTAAAATTAAAGATATTTATATGCATCTCGCAAAAGAAGCTCAAAATTTAGAATTAGAAGAAGAAGATATAAATTATATTTTACAATTTTATAAGAAAAATAAAAAATAAGGGGTTTTATTTCATATGAAAACTACAGACGTAATAAACATTTGTACAAATTTAAAAAATATATTAGAACAATATGGAAATATTAACTTTTTAAGTAAAGAAGAATTATATTTAATTATCGATTATATTAGGAATAACTTTAATATAAATATTAATGAAGTCTTTAATGTTCCTAATTTTTGCCAAAATAATTTTAGCGAATTAATCACTTATGATTTTCACAACTTTAAAAGCAATAAGATTGGTGGTTTTCTTGTAAAAAATACTCTTCCCGAAAAATCTTTTATTACTATTAATTCTTCTAAAGAACGTATTAGTATGCTATTTGATTTAACACATGAAATGATTCATTTTTTGCTACATCCAGAGAATAGACGTCACTATATTTCATCTTCCTTATGTGATATCGATAATTTCGAATGGCAAGCTAACGAAGGTGCTGCTGAACTATTAGTTCCGTATAAAAAATTTATACCTATCTTTGTAAAAAATATTAAAAATTGCAATACGCAAAATGATTATATTGATTTTCTTACATATTTATCCGATAAATATACAGTTTCAACTGCCGTTTTAGAATATCGCATATCCGGATTAAAATATGAGATTGAACAATACGAAAAAGGCATTCCTATAGAAAATATAGAGTTTCTTTCTAAAAGAGCTCAAGAAGAAAGAGGAATTTTTATTACTTCATATAATGATATTTATATGAAACACCATAAAAAATTAAAATTTATTTTATCTAAAAATTCTAACAATTCTATTGAAAAATTTGAAAATCAACCAATACAAAATAAGGTTAATACTTTATCCTCATCTTTCAAATCTATCACAACTTGGACAGAATTTTTAAGTTATTTAAAAGATATAAAAAAAGTATTCTTATATATTAATTTATTAAATACAGAATTAATATTAGTTAACGACACTACTGTGTCAATTAATTTTGTTAATGGAATTTCTAATCTTTGTAAAGCAATTATAGAAAGAAATGATAATTATGAATTAATAAAAAATTTTATATATAATATGTTTCATAAAAATATGAGTATTCAATTTGTTGATTCTACTAATAACAATATATTTTTCAACATAAAATAATTATAACATTAAAATTTGACAAAACAAAAGTTTTAAATTAATATAAATAAAAAAGAGGAAATGTGTTTAAATAGATTTCGCAGTCTACACATTTCCCACAACACAAAACCTTGAAAGATTTTGCAAATTAATTATATATTAAATGCAATCTCATTTCAAGTATTTTGTGATATTTGAAAGGAGATTTTTTTATGGATAAAAAATGGAACTATGGAACTAAAGTATTTGTTAAAGATGGTAGAAAAAAGCCATGGCTTGCAAGGCTAAATCTTGGATATGATTCTAATGGCTACCCTATCACTCATATATTAGATTCTTTCGAGGATGAGCTAGATTGCATTTTATGCTTAAGACAATATAGTAACTCTCCTTATGATATTTATATTGATAAAACTAAATATAATAAAATTACTACATTCGTTGATTTACCTTCTAAAGTCTTAATAAAAGAAAATTATAAAGTTGAAGAAAATCTATTAATTAATTATACCTTTAAAGAGGTCTATGAAGAATACTCAAAATTATATTTTCCTACTGAAAATGAAATATTATTAGAGAAAAAGAATCATACTAAAACACAAGGTAAATTATCTGCAGATACAATGTATGTTCGAAAAGCTGCATTTAAAAAATCAAAATCATTATATGATATACCTTATAAAAACTTAAGAACATTAGATTTTCAACAAGTAATAAATACGACAAAAGGTTCTACTAAAACATTAATAAGATTACGTTATTTATTTGAAGAGTTAGATGAACTTGCTGAACAGAAAGATATTATTAATAAAGGATATGCACGATATGTAAAAATTGATAATATAGACTCTCCACAAAAAGCACGAATACCTTTTTCTGATATAGAAATTCATAAGATTTGGTCAGATGTTCCAACTAATGACGAAGAAATATTAGTAAAAGATATAATTTTAATTTTGCTTTATACTGGATTAAGAATTGATGAGCTTTTAAATACATTTAACAAAAACATATTCTTAGATTTAAATTATTTTATAACAGGATCTAAAACTGAAAGTGGAAAAAACAGAATTATACCTATACATCACTTAATTAAACCAATTATAAAAAAATATTTTAACGTAAATAATGAATTTCTTATTAATTATAATGGTACTCATTTAGAATACCCTAAATATAGAATAATGTTTAATAGATATATGAATAAACTAAATATGAAACATACTAGCCATGATGCTAGACATTCTGTTGTTACAGAATTAGATAATAAAAATGCCAATTTAAAATGTAGGAATTTAATACTTGGCCATAAATCTAAAAATATTGGAGATGAAGTTTACAACAAGAAAACTCTACAAGATTTAATTAATACAATCGAATTAATTAAATATGATAGAACTATAAAAAAGAACGTAAAATTGGTAAATAATGTATTAATTTATGATGATTTTATAAAGAACGCTTAATATAAATTAGTAACAAATTAGTAACAAAATAATTTAGTAAATAGTAAAAGTCTTAATTTTCAAGGCTTTTCACGTTTTTGTATCTGACCGACCGGTCAGATTTTTCATCGAGATGTAAGAAATCAACAAAGTTTCTTTTTTGTTAATTACTCCATCCATTTTTTGCATCGTTAAAGAACCTCCTTATACTTACATATTTTGCAAGTTCTATCTACCTCGGATTACCATGGTTATTATAGCATAGTATTTTATTTTTGTATATTGGCTAATTAACCATAGCATGTTATAATCTACGTTAACTAAACTTAAATAAGGAGTAATAATTATGATAAAAAATATTATATTTGATTTAGGAGGAGTTCTAATAGATTTTATACCTGAAAGATATTTAAAAAATATAGGACTAAATGATGAAGAAATAAAATTATATAAAAAAATGATATGGAGCAGTAAAGAGTGGTATTTAGGAGATAAAGGAACACTATCATATCCTGAAATTATTGATGAAATATGTAAAAATAATCCCAAACACTCTGACAAATTAAGATATATATTGGATAATAAAAATAATGATTATATTTTATTTGAAGCAACATATGCATACAATTATCTTTTAGATTTAAAAAACAAAGGATATAAACTTTATTTTTTGTCTAATGTTAATAAATTTGATTTAAAATATGATAAAGAACATTTTAAAATTTTTGAATTAATAGATGGAGCTATTTATTCTGCAGAAGTACGGGTATGCTAAACCCGAAAAAGAATGTTATAAAATATTACTTGATAAATATAAGCTTAATCCAGCAGAATGTATTTTTATAGATGATAGTTTACCAAATATCGAAGTATCACGTACTCTTGGAATAAAAAGTATTCATTTTACTGATTTTGAAAGTTTAAAAAACGATATTAGTAATTTTTTAAACTAGTATATAATTATATTCTCTAGAATAATGACCACAGTGCATATACATTCACTGTGGTCATTATTTTAAAAGTCAATTCCGTTGTCGAGTTCTTCTTCTAGGTCTTCTTCCTTTGTATTTTTAAGTATCTCATCTGAAGCCTCTTCTTCGACAGAATTTTGTACCGGTCCTTCATCATATTGCGTAATTTCCGGCTCAAGCTGGTCATCAGACAAATGCTCACTAAAACCTAACCAGAAAGACCATTTTGTCTCAGGTTCACCAACAAACTCCATTTCATCATATGAGACTTCTTCTGTTTCTACAACCTGACTCCGGTCAATGACAATTGTTTCTCCGATGTCTTTCGAACAACGGATATGAGCAATTCTCATCTCTGGAATTAACTCCCGCTGTGCCACCAATCTTATGGAAGACGAATTTTCTTCTACAACTCTTCCATAGACATTGTATCCATTTCTAAGTGCCACTTTAACTATCATGGCAACTCCTTTCTCTACCTTATGGTAGCTAAAACTCAACATTGTTTTGCGACTTTTGTATTTTATCATAATTTACATAATGTTTCAAGTATCGTTTTACATTCTGATAAAAATTATCTAACACAATAAAAGAGCCACTCTTATGGCTCCTTTACTGTTACTTCTTGTGTTCCGTCAATGATGTAAACTTCATCAAACCCAATAAAATATTTAGTTGGATTTTTAAGTTGAAACTGCAAATAACTATATGTGTCTAGAATTAGGTTGGTTCTATTCTGTGTGTCACCTCGATTAATTGACCGGATAATAGCCTGTAGCTTATCACAATTTACTACAAGCAGTATTGAATAATCATATTTAGCTCTTAAGCCATTTAGCACCTCTGCTCTTTCTGTTGGGAATATTCCTAAATTATCCCATAATACACTCTCTTCCTGTGCTAAAGCCTCTTCTGCTTTTCGATATGCTTTATCATAGGCCTCTTTCGCAATTAAATCTATATTCTCTGCAGTTAAATACTTAGCATTTGGATATAAATCTTTTGTTGTAGTATCAAACAGGTAATCAATATCAATATGAGTTTTCTTGTTTGATTGCATACATATTTTGCGAGCTAGTGTACTCTTCCCAGATCCAGGCGTACCACACATCATAACCAAAGATTTTTTTGGTATCTTTATTTCACTTTTATAAAAATACCGGCTACGTTTATTTGGTAATTTAGCTTTTAACAAATCTTCTTCCAATATCTTATCTGACATATTCATCTTGTTGTCCTCCTATTTTCTATACAAGTATTTGCTAAATTCAAAAAACTTCATCTTATATTTTACCAAATTATGTTACCTTAGTCAACTTTTCTTACTACAACATGAAATTACAATTTCATTTTCTTGTATAAAAGTAAAATCCCTTAGGACATGTTCTTATTGCTTGCACATCCCAAGGGTTTCAAAGGGTTAGTCGACATCTAAAATTGCTTTCGTTCCAAGACTAATCACTTTAAGTCTCAGTTCCTTTGCAATTATTTCTACTTCTTTAGCAGAAATATAATTTGGAAAATACAGCTGTACTTCCCCTCTTTTATATCTCGCTTTAAAGTTGTTGGAACCATATGCCCGCTTTGCTATTCGTCTAGCCCGTTCCAACGATGTTCTTTTGCCTCTTATGAAAATCTGTTTCATAGGCTACCCTCCTAAAGTTAAAAGTTTACTCAAGTATCAATATAATTATACTCTTTTTTGTTACTTTATGTCAATTATTTTCCATATTTGTTTTCTTCTGTAATATTTGTTATAATATATACATTATGGAAAATAAAGAAAGATATAATCATTTAAATGAATATTATAAAAATAAATTTGGTGAAAGGACATTAAAAATATGTATTGATGCAGGTTTTACTTGTCCAAATCGCGATGGAACTTTAAGCTCTTCTGGATGTATTTTTTGTAGCGAAAAAGGGGCTGGTGAATTAATAAAATTTTCTAAGTTACATATCTCGGAGCAAGTAAATAATTTTTTAAATAGTTATCGTGGTATGCGTGCTAATAAATTTATTGTATACTTTCAAAACTTTACAAATACATATGATTCCTTAGAAAATTTAAAAGAAAAATATGATGCTGCCTTAGTTAGTGATAAAATTGTTGGTATTTCTATTGCAACAAGACCTGATTGCATTACAGAAGATATTGCCAAATTAATTGCATCATACGCTGATAAATATGATGTATCTGTTGAGCTCGGGTTACAAACATCAAATGATAATATTGGTAGAATAATCAATCGTTATTATACAACTACGCAATTTACAACAGCTGTTAATATTTTAAGAAAATATAATATCGAAATTATTACACATATGATGATTGGTCTTCCTAAAGAAAGTTTTGTAGATATAAAAGACACGGTTAAGTTTATAAATAACCATGACATTCAAGGACTAAAAATACATTCAACATATATTGTAAAAAATACTGTACTTGCAAGTATGTACTATAACAAAGAATATGAACCAATCACATTAGACTATTATTTAGATGCACTTACATATGTTATAACACATGTAAGGCCAGATTTAATTATACATAGAATTTCTGGTGATGCACCAAAGGACTTACTTGTTGCACCAAAATGGAATTTGCATAAAAAATGGATTCTAAATGGTTTTGCAAAACGTTTAAAAGATGAAAATTTATGGCAAGGAAAATTTTATGATTGCAATATTAATCTATAAAAAACAAAAAAGGAGAAAATATACTTTTCTCCTTTTATTGTTTTTTTAAAGCTATTTTGGAGAATATTATACCTCCTACTATAGGTCTTATTATATTTACAATAACATATATTAATATAACCGCAATCGCATCATTTATCTTACTTCCACCCATTACATAAGTAACTATTGTAGCAATAAGTAAAATGAGATTTACAACATTTTGCACTGAAGGTGGAAATTTAGCATTAACAGAAAATGCCTTCCAATTATATTTAAATGTTCCTGTTCCTTGCATTGCTTTTGCTTCTTTGTAGTTTTTTACATAGATTATAATTGTATTAAGTAATACACCAATTACTGTATATAAAATCGGACTCATAAATATATCTTTCATTTGTGCCACTCCCTTCTTAAAAAGAGTTTATCATAACACAGATTTTAAGTCAATTTTTCTGCAATGCTCCTATTTTTAATATTTTATTTCCATAATAATTATAATTCTATTCATTTTTATCCCATTTTCTAGTTACATTCTCTTTTTCTTTTTTGTACACAGCATCAAATAAATTTATATTTAATTTATTGCATACGCAAGTGAGTACTATAAAAACATCCGCAATTTCGTTTTCTATATTTGTATAATGGCTTAATTTAGAACTATCTATTCCCATATTTGTATAATCTTTTCTTATAGCTTTTGCAAGTTCACCAGTTTCTTCCAATAATAAAAGCATCGTTTTTTCTATCTCTTGTTTTTCAAATCCACGTATTCTAATTACGCTTCTTATATATTCTTGCAATTCGTTTAAAGTACTGCTTTTATCTATATTTGTTAGAAGCCCTTCTTGTGTATTTATTTTGTTTTGTTCCTGCTCTTCATTTTTACCTTCTAGAACTTCTGTTAAATATATTTTATTATAGAAACCGCCCTTTTGCTTCTCTTTAGCTTTTCTCAATTCTTCAACTCTGTTTTCATCTATATCCCTATACTTAATAATTGCTTTTAAAACTTCTTGCACATCTGCCATTTCTTTTTCGCTATGGTCTGATATATATTCATTAACTTCTTCTAATAATTTTTTATCCAATTCTTTACTATATTTCTCATCATCTAAAATTTCGTATTTACATTTTTTGCCTTGTTTTTCTATTTCTTCTGGAATTTTATCTCTCACAAGTTTATTATATTTATATATCATAATTTATTCCTCCTACTTTTAGCATTCTATATTTTACCTTATTAATTGTCAATATAAATCAAAATTTCTCATATTATATTTAATCTTTTGTATAATATAAAAACATACATATTATATATTTTTTCAGTATATAATATGTATGTTTAATATTATGCATTTTCATTTACATAATTTTGATATTTTTCGCTATTTAATAACTTTTCACATATATAATAAAATATTAATGCAAAAATACAGCCTAAAATATTATTTTTAATTCTTAATAAAGTCGCTCCATACCCACCGTATATACTTGAGGCTAATAAAAGTGCTCCAAAACAGTTTAAAATACTACTCCATTTATAACTTGCACATAATCCTAAACATAGACCAGATATTGGACCTATTAAACTTACAAAACTGTTAGGTAAAACAGAATAAATAATAAAAAATGCAAAAGATCCAATTACAACGCCTATTATTCTTTCTTTAATTCTTTCATGTGGTGTATCATAATAAGGGGTTAATACGGACATAATTGCGATACCCATCCACATAATCCTTTCTAAATCAAGTAAATTTCCAATTAAAATTCCTAAACTAATTCCGATTGCTAACTTCAATTGCCAAATTGTTTTTTTATTTTTTATAGAAAAACTTTTTGTTATGTCTTTAAAACTCTTTTTATATTCTTTGTTTTTGTTTTTTATATATAATATAAATGCACATATAAAAAATCCAAAAATCATTTCAAATATTCTCATTGTCATGTCATGCCCCATTACAGGTGATCCAAAAAGTAATATATATCCGAAAACATACAAACTGCTATTTCCATATGCTGGTTTTTCACATGTCATTATTAATATAGTCATAAGAAAAATTAAATTTATTCCAAAGCTAAAAAATGGATTTAAAATGGTATTTAGATATGGTCCTAAAATTATTAATACAAAACATATAAAAAGATTTATTATAGATGTAGATAATTTATAATCAAAATCAACAAATCTTATTCCTAGCAATATGCAAAATATTACTACTGCAAAACTACTGTTTTTTTCTCCAAATATCATATTCATAACAACTATAAATAATATAGCAAATGCTACACATAATATATCTTTTACAATAAGTGCTTTCCAATATCTTTTCTTTTCTTTTTGTGCCGAGCTATCTATTTTTTCTTTTAAATTTTTTGTACTTAATTGAAGTAAATCATAAAATTTCATTTTTTATTATCACCTCTATTTTCATAATATCCTTTTAATATTTTATTTGAATTACTAATTTGATTCATAAAGTCTATAAAATCTTTTTCTCCCATCTTTTTTTCTAAAACTGATATTGGTAATATTATCTTTTCATAATCTTTTTCTAATATTTTTTTACCTTTTTCTGTTATTTTTAAATAGTAGCTCCTTTCATCTTGTAAGTTTTCAACCTTAATTAAAAAACCTTCACTAATTAACTTTTTTATTAGTCTGCTAATAATAACTTTATTACTGCTCATTTGATCTAATAATTCTTTTGCCGAAAGTAATTTTTCCGATATTGCTATTCTTGATAATAAATCAAGTTCGTTTGTTGATAATTCTATTAATGATCTTTGATATAGTATTAATCTATTAAATACTCTCATTTCTTGCATATATTTGCATAGTTGTTTCCAATTCATACTTGCCTCCATAATAGTTAACAATGTTAACTATTATATATCTTCATTAGGCTTTTGTCAATTCTTTTCTACCAAAAGATATTAATATTTTATTGTATTTTTAAATCTCTTATTTACATTATTCCAATTTATTATATTCCAAAAGGCCTTAATATACTCTCCTCTGTTTGCCTTGTATTGTAAAAAATATGAATGTTCCCACATATCTAATACCAATATAGGTTTGCAGTTCCATAGTGTTAAATCTTGGTGTTTTTCGCACTGTATTATTTCTAACTTATTAAATCTAGGTACCCATACAAGAAGATTCCATCCTGATGCTTCTACAACTTTACTGCTCTCTGTAAATTGTTCTTTAAATAGCTCAAAACTACCAAAATCTTTATTTATTTGTTCCATTAAATTAATATCTGGTGAAGATGGTATCGCAGGTCCCATATTCTCAAAAAACAATTCATGCAAAATTACTCCTGAACCAAAAAAGGATAAATTTTTCTCTAAACATTTTATATTTTCGAAATTTCTTTCCTTTCGTGCCTTTTCTAGCTTTTCTAATGTTATATTTGTATTGTCTACATAGCCTACATATAAAGTATTATAATGAATATTTAAAGTTTCCCTACTATAATATGGTTCTAAACTATCTAACGGATATTCTAAATTTATTTTCTTAATCATAAAAATTCCTCCATATTTCATATTATGAAGGAATTTTTAAATTATTCTTATATTCTTTTTTCTAATTCTATCTCTAAGTTTTCTAAAATTTTACAAATAATATTCTCTCTGCAATAGACTTGTTTTGTCTCTTTATATAGTGATGTTGCAATATTAGAAATATCACTTGAAAAGTCTTTCTCATTAACATTAAATCCTATTCCAATAAAAATTTCTTTGACTATTTCCTTTATTGTTACTACCTCTGTTAATATTCCACATATTTTTTTCTTATTTAATAATAAATCATTTGGTAATTTAATTTCTAATTCTATGCCATATAGTTCTTTAATTGCTTGCTGTATTTTTTCTGCAATCGCAACAGTAAAACCCTCTAATCTTCTTATATTAATTTCTGGTTTTAGTATTATAGTCATTGCAATGTTATCTGTTTTTGTATGCCACACTCTACCATGTGTTCCTTTTCCAGCTGTTTGCATATCAGCCATAATTACTGTTCCATTTTTATATTTCGCTACATTTCTTTTTGCCTCTACTTGTGTTGAGTCAATTTCATCAAAATATTCTAATTGTTTTCCAATAACTTTTGTTTTAGCACTTTTTATTTTTTCTATATTCACTAACATACCTCTTTCGAAATTACAATATAATATCTCTTTTTAATAATCCTTTTTTTATAGTTCCTGTTCCAATAAATTTATTAGTCACATATATTTTATAAAGTCCATCAATATTATTAGCAGTTAATTGCACTCCATTTATAAATAATTTAAGTTTCTTTTCACTTAAGTTTATACAAGGTGTTTCTCTTAAAATTTCTTCTAATGTAATTAAATGTTCATTAACATTTTTTAAGTCTATATCATCTATATAAACTGCATCTTTAATATTAAATTTTCCAACTTGTAATCTTTTTAGATTCTTCATATATCCTACTGTATTCAATTTTCCTGCAATATCTTCACATAAACTTCTAATATATGTACCTTTTGAACAACTCACAACAAAACTTATAATATTTTTATCATATTTATTTAAATCAATTTTATAAATCTCAATTTTTCTTGGTTCTATCTCCACCTTTTCTCCTGCGCGTGCATATTCATAAAGTTTCTTGCCATTCTTTTTTATTGCAGAATACATTGGTGGAATTTGTTCTTGTTTCCCTACAAAGCTTTCTAAAACCTGTAATAAATTTTCTTTTATGTATTTTTCATCTACATTTTTTTCTTCTATTACTTTTCCCTCTATATCTGCAGTGTCAGTTTTCTTCCCAAGCTCTAATTCTACTTCATATATTTTATCATGATTAATTAAATATTTAGAAAATTTTGTTCCTTTACCAATTAATATTGGCAAAACTCCTGTGGCATTTGGATCTAAAGTTCCAGTATGCCCAACTTTTGATATATTCAACTTTTTCTTTAATTTTGCTACTACATCATGTGATGTATATTCTTTTTCTTTGTTTATTACTATAATCCCATCCATATCTGACCTCTTTAATATTTATAAAATTCGATTTTCCTATACAATAAAAAATGAACTTTAAGGAAAATCCCTAAAGTTCAAATAGGGATTTTAAGGAACGTCCCCAAAATCCCTATCTTAGACGCCCCTCAATCCTTATTTTAAATATTTTCTTATTATACTTACTAATGTGCTTTTTATTTGTTCAGGGGTTCCACTTATTTTGCATCCAGCGGCTTTTACATGACCTCCACCACCAAAAACTAATGCAACATCAGATACATTTACATAGTCATTAGAACGTAATGATATTTTATATGTTTTTTCTTCTTTTTGTCTTAGAAAAACAGAAACTTCTACTCCTTCTATATCTCTACCTTTTTCTACTATTCCTTCATGATCTCCTGGTTCTGCATTAACATCTGCTTCATCTTGTTTTGTTATATATGTAAATGCAATTTTTCCATCTTCTAGAAATTCTAACCTATTAATTGCAATCTTTGCTAGTTCAAAGCTTGATCTTGTTCGTATTTGAAATGCCTTTTTATATACATCTGAAACATTTACTCCTGTTTGTAAAAGCCAAGCAACAAATTGAAATGTCTCTGCTGATACACCTTGATATTTAAACCCACCTGTATCTGTTATAATACCAGTTAACAAGCATTCTCCAATTTCTTTTGTTATTTTTATATTTAATGCTTCTAATACTATTATTAATATTTGCGCACAAGCAGGTGATGCAGGATTAACATAGTTATAATCTGCAAACATTCCATTTTTTGTATGATGATCAATATTAATAGTTACATTTGCTTCGTCAAAATAATTTTTCCAGCCATTTAATCTATCTATTGTCGCACAATCTAATGCAATAGCCAAATCATAATTATCTGTTTTTCCTTCTTTTTTTATTTCTGTTGCTCCGGCTAAAAATTCAAAATTTCTAGGGCATTCAGGAATTATTATATCTACTTTTTTTCCAATTTGTTTTAACGCATTATACATAGCCAAACTACTACCTATTGCATCACCATCTGGTGTTTCATGTGTTAATAAAACTATGCTTTCTGCTTTTTTTATCTCCTCTACAATATTATCTAATGTTGTCATAGCTATTCTCCTTTATTTTCTGGCTTAATGTCTTTTATAACATTTTTTAAAATTGTATCTATTCTTGCACCATATTCTATTGAATCATCAAATATAAATATAATTTCTGGTGTTGTACGTAAATTAATTCTTTTTGCTACTTCTGTTCTAACAAAACCTGCTGACTTCTTTAAAGCTGCTAGTACTTGTTTATTGTCTTTTGCATTTAACATACTTACATAAACTTTAGCATATTTTAAGTCACCACTAACTTTTACTTTTGTTACACTTATTAAACCAGTTATATTAGGATCTTTTAAGTCATATGTTATAATATGACTTATTTCCTTTTTCATTTCTTCATCAATTCTGTTTAATCTGTTTGAGTCTTTCTTAGGCATATATACCTCCTTTGGATATTATCTTTTTACCTCATCCATTACGAATGCTTCTATAATATCTCCTTCTTTTATATCATTGTAATTTTCTATTTGCATACCACATTCGAAGCCTTTATTAACTTCTTTTGCATCATCTTTAAATCTTTTTAATGAAGCTAGTTTTCCTTCGTGAATTACTACTTCATCGCGTATTACACGAACTCCTGCATTTCTTTCTATTTTTCCTGTTAATACAAAAGCTCCACCGATTGTTCCAACGCTTGAGATTCTAAATGTTTGTCTTATTTCTGCTGTTCCTATAACTCTTTCTACATATTTAGGATCTAACATACCTTTCATAGCTGTTTCTACATCTTCTATAGCTTGGTAAATAATTGAATATTGTTTTATTTCTACATGATCTTTTTCAGCTTCTGCTTTTGCTGTTGGTACAGGTCTTACATTAAATGCAATTATAATAGCATTAGATACATTTGCAAGAGTAACATCTGATTCTGTAACAGCTCCAACTGCTGAGTGTATTACTTTAACTCTAACTTCTTCATTAGATAATTTTTCTAATGATTGTTTTACAGCTTCTACTGTTCCTTGAACATCTGCTTTTATAATTAAATTTAATTGTTTTAATTTTCCTTCTTCCATTTGGCTAAATAAGTTGTCTAATGTAACTTTATTTACATTATTTATTGATTTTTCTCTTTCTTGTCTCTTTCTTCTTTCTATTAAGTGTTTAGCCATCTTTTCATCTTTTACCTCGTAGAATGTTTCACCTGCTACTGGAACTTCTGTAAGTCCCATAACTTCTACTGGCATTGAAGGACCAGCTTTTTTAACTTTTTGTCCTTTATAATTTTTCATAGCTCTAATTCTTCCTATAGAAGAACCTACAACTATTGTGTCTCCAACATCCAAAGTTCCTCTTTGTACTAATAGTGATGCAATTGGACCTTTTGATTTATCTAGTCTAGCTTCTATTACAGTACCTTTAGCTTGTTTATGAGGATTTACTTTTAAATCTAACATATCTGCTTCTAATAATACCATCTCTAATAGTTGATCAATATTTTGATGTGTTTTAGCAGATATTGGAACATATATTGTATCCCCACCCCATTCTTCTGGAACTAATTCGTATTTCATTAATTCTTCTTTAACTTTTTCTACATTTGCACCTGGTAAATCAATTTTGTTGATAGCTACAATTATTGGTATATTTGCAGCTTTAGCATGATTTATTGCTTCTACTGTTTGTGGCATAACACCATCATTTGCAGCAACAACTAATATAGCTATATCTGTAATTTGAGCTCCTCTTGCACGCATACTTGTAAAAGCTTCGTGTCCTGGTGTATCTAAGAAAGTAATGTCTCTTCCATTAACTTTTACTTGATATGCACCTATATGTTGTGTAATTCCTCCAGCTTCTCCTTCTATAACATTAGTTGAACGTATTGCATCAAGTAATGATGTTTTACCATGGTCTACGTGTCCCATTACTACGATAACTGGTGCTCTTGGTACTAAATCTTCAGTTTTATCTTCTGATTCATCAAATAAAATATCTTCTTCTTTAACAATCTTCTTCTTTTTAGCAGTTACTCCAAATTCTTGAGCTATTAAGTAAGCAGTATCAAAGTCTATATCATTATTTATTGTTGCCATAATACCATAGCCTAATAGTTTCTTTATTACTTCACTACTTGTTTTCTTTAATTCTGCAGCTAAATCTTTAACAGAAATTGTTTCTGGTATTGTAATTTCTGTAAGCTTGAATATTTTTTGTTTTGATTCAGTTGGCTTTTGATTTTTTGCGTTTTTTCTTTTGTTTTTCTTTCCTCTGCTTGTAGATAAATCATAATAGTCTAACATTCCGCCATCTTGATCAGAAAACATTGTAGATAAGCTGTTAGTTTGTTTTAAGTCTTGTAATTTCTTTTCGTTTATATCTTCATCACTAAATCTTTTACTTGCTTTTGCAGATTTTCTTGTTTTATTTTCTTCATATTTACTATTTTTTTGTTTTTCCATTGATTTGTTGTATTCTCTTACAACTTCTTTTTCTGCTACTTCTGAAGACATTATATTTTTAATATTCTTTTCGATAGTTCTTTCATCCATTGGTCTAGGACCTTTAGAATAATTATTATTTCTAAAGTTATTATTGTTGTTTTTGTAATTATTATTTCTATAACCATCTCTATTATTATTGTTATTTCTGAAGTTTTTATTATCTTTTCTGTTATTAAAATTATTATTTCTCTTTGAAAAGTCTTTTTCTTCATTTTTATTTGATTCAATTTGTTTTGTTGTTTTACTGTTTTGTACTCCTATCATATTCTCTCTTTCACTTTTTTCTATTTTTTTATTTTCTATTTTTTGTTCTGGTTTTACTATCTCTTTTACCTCTTCTTTTTTAGGCTCTTGTTTTTCTTCTACTTTTTCTTCCACTTTTGGAATTTCTTTCTTTGGTTCCTCTTTTTTCTTTAATCCAAATAATTCTTCTACAGTAAGTGGTTTTGTTTGTTTGTTTCTATAGACAATATTAAAGTCTTTGCTCTTATTTCTTTCTACAAATCCTAGCTGTTTTTCTCTTTCCTTTTGTCTTTTTTGTTTTTCTTCTTCTTCCTTTTTTACTATTTCTTCATCAGAAATAATAACTTCTCTTCTTATTATTACAGGTTCATCTTTTTTATTTGATGCTTGATGTTTTTTGGCAGGTTTATTTTTTTGATTACTTTTGTTGTTTTTCTTTAATTCTTCTTCTAATTTTTTAGCTTCTTCGTCAGTTACTGCACTTAAATGACTTTTTACGTCAAAGTTTAAAGATTTAGCTTTTTCCAAAACATCCTTACTTGCAAGCCCCATCTTCTTTGCTATTTCATGTATTTTTATTTTACCCAATAGCTTCACCCCCGTTAATTAATTTTTGTATTCCTTTTACTATATTTATATCTTTAATTCCTATTATTGCTTTATTTTTCTGACCTATTACTTTACTTAATTCTTCTATAGATCCTATAAAAATAATTGGAATATTATATTTTTCTGCATAAAATTTATAATTCTTCTTGGTTTTTTCTGATGCTTCTTCAGATATTACTAGCATTTTTATTTTCTTCATTTTTAATGCATTCTCGCATGCATTATTCCCAGCAACTAAATTCCCGGCTCTTGTCGCTAACCCAAGTAAATTTAAAATTTTATTTTTCACTAATTACACCTCTTAATTCATCATAAACTGTTTCATCTATATTCATTTCAAAAGTCCTTGCTAAAGCCTTAGTTTTTATTGCTTTTTCTAGACATTGAATATTGTCGCAAATATATGCTCCTCTACCATTTGCTTTTCCAGTTCTATCTAATGTAATGTTACCATCCTTATCTTTTACTATACGAATTAAATCTTTTTTATCTTTTTTTTCTTTACAACCTATGCAAGTTCTTTGTGGTATCTTTTTCATTCTAACACTTCCTTATATTATACTTGCTTTTTCCTATTTATATGTTTACTATTCTGCATCATTATCTTCGCCTGCTTTTTCCATCTCAGCTTGTTTTTCCATTAAGATATTTCTAAATTGAGTTTCTGATTTTATATCTATTCTCCAATCTGATAAGCCTGTTAGTTTAGCAGCAAGTCTTGCATTTTGTCCTGATTTACCAATTGCTAATGATAATTGGTCATCTGGTACAATTACTTGTGCAATTCTGTTTTCTTCATCTATATCTACTGCCATTACTTGTGCTGGTAATAAAGCTGAAGATATATAAATAGATAAATCTGCATTCCATTCTATTACATCTATTTTTTCACCATTTAATTCATTAATTATATTTTGAATTCTTACTCCTTTTTGTCCTACACAAGAACCAACTGGATCTATATTTTCGTTTGGTGAATATACAGCAACTTTACTTCTGCTACCTGCATCCCTAGATACAGCTTTTATCTCTATTACACCTTCATAAATTTCTGGTATCTCAAATTCGAATAATTTCTTAACAAATTCTGGACATGCTCTTGAAATTATAACTTGTGGAACTCCTTTTGCTCCTTTTTCTACATCTAGGATATATCCTTTTATTTTATCATTTACATGATATTTTTCTGTTGGTATTTGTTCTTTAGCTGGCATAACTCCTTCTACTTTACCTAAATCCATAACTACGATATTTTGATCTGCCTTTTGGATTATTCCAGAAACAATTTCACCTTTTCTTTCGCTATATTCACTATATATAATTTCTCTTTCTGCTTCTCTTAACTTTTGAATGATTACTTGTTTGGCAGTTTGTGCTGCAATTCTTCCAAAGTTCTTTGGAACTAATTCTACATCTACTGTTCCATCAATTTGTGCTTCTTTATCTATCTTTCTTGCTTCCTCTAATGATATTTGTAAAATTGGATTTTCTGCATGTTCTACAACTTCTTTTACAGAATATAAGTGTGATGCACCTGTTTCTCTGTCTACTACTACTTTAACATTTTCTTGTGAATTATAATTTCTTTTATAAGCTGTTAATAATGCTGATTCTATAGAATCTAATAAATAATCTTTTTTTATTCCTTTTTCCTTTTCTAATTCTTGTATTGCAACTATTAATTGTTTATTGTCTATTCCTTCCTCTCTCATTACTTACACTCCTTTTACCAATTATATTTTATTTTTATTAATGAAATATCTTTTCTAGGTATTTCTTGTTCATCTATATTTATTGTCTCTTCATTAAATCCTTTTAAAATTCCTGTTATTAATTTTTCACCATTAAATGGCTTAAATAGTTTTATCTCTACTTCTTGCCCTATATTTTCTTCTAATTGCCAATCTTTTCTTAATACTCTTTCTATCCCAGGTGATGATACTTCTAAAAAGTATTGATCTTTAATATAATCTTTTTCATCTAAAATCTCTGTAATAGCATTATTCACTTTTTCGCAATCTTCTAAACTTATGCCATTTTCACTATCTATAAAAATCCTTAAATAATAGTCTTTTGCTTCTTTTTCGTAAATGACATCATAAAGTTTATATCCCAATTTTGTTACTATTGGATTTATTAATTCTTCTACATTTTTTTCTATCTTAGACAAGATTTTACCTCCCTTTACACTCATAAGGAGTGGGATTTGTTCCCACTCCTTATGTAATGTATTTTGCTATATTGGTATTATATAACATATATTTCCAAAAATCAAGGTTTACAGCGATATTTTTTCGGGATTTTGGGGACGTTCCTTGTTTTTCTTATTTAAATGGAAAGCAAAAAAAGGTAGCATAAGCTACCTATTTTTACCGGGATTTTAGTAACGTCCCCCGAATCCCTAAATTTCTATCTCTTTGTTAAGCCATGTTGAATATATGTATACCTTATCAACTTTTCTATTTAATGATTCTTCTAAGGCTTTTTTATAAATTTCTAGTTGAATATTATATTTATATTTTAAACGTTGTTCATTATTATTTTCTACATAATCTGTTTTATAATCTACCAAAACTAATTCATTATTATTAGTTATATAGTATAAATCTATAATACCTTGTACTAATATTTCATCTTCTGCATTATTTTTATATATTTCATTTGCTTTTAAATTTAGATAAAATGCTTTTTCCTGTTCTACTACTTTTGCAGTTTGCATTTCTTTCCATATATTTGATTTTAGAAAAGCTAATATTTTATTATAATTCACACTTTCAGCTTCTTTTGGTAAAATTATTTCTTTGTTTACTAGGTTGCTAACCATATTTTTTAATTTTTCTAAATTGTACTCTTCTTTATAATTTAATTTTTGCAAACATAAGTGCATTATTGTACCTTTTTCCACTGGTGTTAGATCTGTTTTTCCTATTAGGAAATTTGGCTTTTTCAATGTTATCCCAATCTTTTCCTCAGTTCTATCCTTTGATATTTCTTTAATTTTTGAAACAGAAAGTTCACTTGGCATTTCTGTCGAATCTTTATATTTATATTCCCATTCCAAAATATTCTTTATTTTTTCTATATTTTCTTTTGATGTTTTTTTACTTTTTATATCTTTTAATACATCTTTTCTTTCTTCTTCTTTTTCAGTACTTGCATTTAATATTTCTGCTTTACTTACTATATTAAATTCAAATATATCCGAATTTTTTATCTTATTTTTTAAATAAACTAGTTCTATCCAATCCAAATATGATTTATAGCTTTCTAGTATTTTAGGATTTATTTTTGAATTATCTTCACTTTCATAAATTTGTAGTTCTTTCTCTTTGCTATCGATAGATTTTTGTAAGTCTTTTTCTATTCCTGTGATAATCAATTTTTCCTTAGCCCTTGTTAAAGCAACATATAAAACTCTCATTTCTTCAGAAATGCTTTCTCTTTTGCTTATCATCTTGATGGCTTCTTTGGCAAGTGTTGGGTATTCTATTTTTAATTCGCTGTTTTCATAATTTGGTCCAAATCCAATTTCTTGATGTATTAATATTTTTTCTCTTAAATCTTTTAAATTAAAGTTTTTTCCTGTACTACTTAAAAATACTACAGGGAATTCTAAACCTTTACTTTTATGAATACTCATAATTCTAATTACGTTTTCGTTCTCGCCAATTATTTTAGCTGCACCTAAATCATTGTTACGAAGCTTTAACTTATCTATAAAGTTTATAAAATTAAATACACCTTTAAATGATGCACTCTCATACTGCTTTGCTCTTTCAAAAAGCATTTTTAAATTTGCTTGTCTTAACTTTCCATTCTGCATTAGTCCAACATAATTGTAATAACCGGTATCCATATAAATTTTCCAAATCAACTCATCTAATGCTAAAAATTCGCTTTCTTCTCTCCAATTATTTATCATTTCTAAGAAAGCATCAATCTTATTACGTAGCTCTTCATTTACTTGAATTCTTGATTTCACAACACTTTCATAAAAGTTTTCATATTTATCTGCCAATCTGATTTCTATTAAATCATTATCTGTAAATCCACCAATCATTGATCTCATAACTGTAACTAGTGGTATATCTTGCATTGGATTATCTATAACTTTTAAACATGACATAACCACCTGAATTTCTACAGAATTTAAATACTCTGTAGATGTTTCACTATATACAGGCATACCTAAATCTGATATTTCTTTTTCATATATTGGTGATAATTCTGTTGTTGATCTTAACAACACAACTATATCTTTATACGTAACTTTTCTATAACCTTCTTTTTTATCTAGCACATAATAATTACTATTTATAAGCTCATTAATCTTTTGTGCTACATATCTTGCTTCTAGAATAGAGTTTTCGATTCTTTCTGTTTTTACATTATCTTCTTCATCTTCTTGTATGTCTTTTGTAGTGTCTTCCAAATTAATTATATTTATTTCCGTTTTTCCTGCAAAATCTATATTTTCCAATTGAGGCTCTTCATAATTTGCTCCTAAATTTAAATATTCATCCTCATTATAATCAACGTCTCCTAAATCTTTGCTCATAATTTCTTGGAAGATAATGTTAGTTGTATCTAGTATGTTTTTTCTACTCCTAAAATTTTTAAATAATTGTATTTTTAAATCATCAGCTTCTGACTTTTCTTTTTTTAATTTATATGTTTTGTATTTATTTAAAAATAGTTCTGGCATTGCTTGCCTAAATTTATATATACTTTGTTTTACATCTCCTACCATAAATATGTTGTTGCCTTTAGAGATTGAAGTTAATATGTATTCTTGAACCATATTACTATCTTGATATTCGTCAATTGCAATTTCTTCGAACTTATCTTGATATTTTTTTGCAATCTCTGAAGGTACATATTTTCCATCTTCGTCCTTAATCAATATTTTTAAGGCTAAGTGTTCTATGTCATTAAAATCTATTATATTTCTTTCTAGTTTTGCCTTTTTATAATTCTCATTAAATTTTAAAATTATTGCTTGTAGTAGATTTAGGACTTCGTACATATCTTTTAAATCTGCTAATACCTCAGCTGAAGTATATATAAAAATGCTATCTTTTAATTTCTTAAATTTTGCATTTATCATATCTCTTTTTTCTTTTACAAGTACAGGTGTTTCTGAATTTATTTTTTTACTACTTGGCCACCTAACAAAAGAAAAATTCTTTGCAAGTTCATATGATTTATCCCATGAATTTAAGTTTGCTAATAGACTTTCTAAGTTTTCTATGTCTAGTCTTATTGCTTGCGAAAATTTTTCTAATTCATTTTCTCCATCTAATTCTTTTTTTATTTTCTTTAAGCCTAATATGTTTTCTTCTATACATTCTTTATAATTATTTAAGATGATTTTACCCCATACTGTATTTGCAAAATCAGTATTTTCGATATCTATATCAAATAATTTTACTTTTTCAGCTAGCCATTTTTCTGGGAATGGTGCACTTTGAATAAAATTATATATGCTTTTTACTATATCTTTTAGAGGATCATCATTTTTATAACTTGTATAGATTTCTAAAAGTTTTAAAAAGCCTTCATCTTCTTTTAAATATAAGTCTTCGAAAAGTTCATCTAATACCTCTTCTTTTAAAAGTTCTATTTCCGCTGTATCACCAATTCTAAAGTTTGGTGAAATATTTATTTCGTAAAAATTATTTCGTATTACATCTAAACAAAAAGAATGTATTGTACAAATATTTGATTTATTTAAAAGCGTAATTTGCTTTTGTAAACGTAAATTAGTTGGCTCTTCTTCTATCTTCTTATAAATCGCATTTAATATTCTTTCTCTCATTTCACTTGCAGCAGCATTTGTAAAAGTTACAACTAATAATTTATCTATATCAATTTCTTCTGCAATTATTTTATTAATTATTCGCTCCACTAAAACAGCAGTCTTACCACTACCTGCTGCTGCAGCAACTAATATATTAGAACCTTTTTCATGTATAGCTTGACTTTGCTCTTCTGTCCATTTAACTTCGCTCATTTTATCTCCTTCGGGATTTAGAAACATCGGGATTTGGGGACGTTTCTTTTTTCCCTATATTAATTCTTCTAATTTTTCTATATCGTTTTTGTAAAATTCAAGTGCATTTTCATATGTTCTGCTATCTTCTAAGTCTATTCCTACTGTTTTTAAAATATCTAATGATTTTTTACTTCCTCCCATTTTTAGCATATTAATATATTTTTCTACTAAACCTTCTTCTCCTGCTAAAATTCTGCTTGCTATATCTATTGCACAAGATATTCCTGTTGCATATTTATATACATAAAAACAGCTAAAGAAATGATGTATTCTAGTCCAATTGTATTTGTTATATTCGTCTATAATTAGGTCTTCGCCATAATACTTTTTGCATAAGTCTACATATATATTTCCTAGTTTTTCTGCATTTAATATTTTTTCATTTTCTATTCTTGAATGTACTTCTTGTTCAAATTCTGCAAACATAGCTTGTGTAAATAAAGTACTTTTTACTGTTTCTATTCTGTCATATAATAGTGCTATTTTTTCTTGTTTATCTGTTGAATTCTCTAGTCTATATTGTGCAAGTAAAATTTCATTTACTGTTGAGGCTATCTCTGCTAATAAAAGAGTATAGCTATGTTCTAACACATTTTGATTTTTGTCAGAATAATATGAATGCATTGCATGTCCAAACTCATGGGCAATTGATGATACATCAAAATTTGTTCCAGTATAATTTAAAAGTACATATGGGTGAACTCCGTATACTGGCATATTATAAGCTCCTCCTCTTTTATTTTGAGATTGGAATGCATCCATCCAATTTGAATTAAACGCTTCTTTTAATTTGTTTACATATTCTGTTCCTAGTGGTGCTAATGCTTTTAACACTAGTTCCTCTGCATCTTCTATATCCATTGTAGTATCTGTTTGATTAAATGGATTTATACTCATGTCATACATATGAATATCTGGTAAATTTAAAAGTTTCTTTTTTAATGATGTATATTCATGATTGATTTCTATATGTTCATTAACTGTTTTTAATAAAGTTTCATATACTTTTACTGTTGCCTCGTCATCTATTACTGCTTTTTCTAATGAACTTTTATAATTTCTTAATTTAGCGATCTTTGTATCCTGTTTTACTGTATTTAGATATAGTTCTGTTATTGTATTTATATATTTACCATATTCTGATACTAATGTTATAGCTCCCTTTCTTCTTACTTCTCTATCTTTATTTTCTAATAATTTAGAATATTCAGCTTCATTTACTTCTAGTTCATTTCCGTCTGAATCTTTAATAGATGGAAATTTAATTTCTGCATTTGTTAATACACTATATGCATTTTCACATCCATTAAATGTATCGGAAAATTTAGATAACACTTCTTCAATTTCTTTACTTAATATATGTTTTTTGTTTTCTAAAATTTCATTTATTCTTCTTGAATATCTTTGTAAGTTTTTATCTTCTTTCATGTATTTCTCTAATGTATTTGTGTCCATATCTGTAAGCTCTGGTACCATAAATGCTGTCTTTTCATCAATTTTGTTGTCTAATTCTTCTGCTTCTTTAAATAGCTCTATTGCTTCTTGATCTGTCATATTTTTATGATATTGTAACATTCCATATGCATATATTTTACAATCCATCTCTACTATTTCTTCATATATTTTATAGCATTTATATATATTTTCTGATGAATCTTTTAATTTTCCTTTATATTGAACGATTTCTTCTAGTTTTTCTTTTACCTTTTTAATATCTTCTTTATAATCTTCCTTTGTTTTATAAATATCTGTATATTTCCATTCGTATTTGTTTTCCATAATATCCTCCTTTGTTTGGATTATTATATCAATATGTATTTTTAAAATCAATGCACTTCAATCTAAAACAACAAAGAAGCCTATAGCATTCTGCTAAAAAGCTTCTTTGTCTAAAATATTGCCAATGAATTGGCCTTTGGACGATTTATTAGTTACAATCTGTGTACTTTGAATACACATTTTTTTGGATAGATAGCTTTTTTGTATCTATTAACCATTCCACATTGCGTGGAATAGGATTTTGCGGACCAGGGAAAATTCCCTCAAAGAAACTGGATATCCTTGTAATCCTAATAATTGGCCAACTCCAAGGAAATCTTTTCTTAAATAGCTCCTTGTATTGGTCAGTTTTTTGTATAACCATAAGTATCCGGCTGTATACTCGTTCGTATACAATTTTCGGTACTGACCTTAACCTCTTTTCCCAATAGTCTGGTTTCTCCTTGTCTGTAATGGCATTATTTTTCAAACTTACTAGTTCATTCCAACCATTTTTATTTATTTCTATTATTTCTTTTTTTCCATGTTTATCTCCTTATTTACTATGTTTCTCTTGCATCTACACCGATATCTCTTGACCTATTAGCCATATCCCTATCTGCATTTTCTACATCTTCTATTCCTAAATTTTCATTTTGTAATGCATTCTTTACTAAATTTTTCATTGTCAGTATATTACTTTCTGCAACTCTAGGAATCGGTTTTAAATCTTTTCTTAACTCTTTAAATCTCTCTTGCATTCTAGCATAACCTTGTAATGTAAGTCCATTTACAAAAGAATCGTGCTGATACCTTTTTGCCATATGATTTTGTCCAAAATCATATATTGGATATTTATCCTTAAATTCTTCAAAGTCTTGAGATTTATTGGCTGCCTCTATAAATGTGTCCATTGCCTTTGCAAAAGAACCTCCATTTTCTAAAATCCAGTTTTCTACACCAACTCCTCCAAAGCCACCATATTCTGTCGCTCCAGGACTGCTGGCTTTTTTATATAGTCCTTCTTCTTTTAAAACCCTTTTTGCCAAAACTATATTAGAAATAACATATTGATAACCTTCTGGATTGTCTCTTTTTAACCCTTCAAGTCTGTCTCGTACACACATATCTGTAGAATATGTAACTTTACCGTCTTTTTGCATAAAAGTTATATCTATATCAAGAGGCTTCTCTGCACCTTCAATAGCTACTTTTTTATATCTAAATTGACCATTTGGCTCTTCAACTTTTGAATCCTGTTCAGAACTTGGTTTGGCTAGAACCTCTCTTAACGCACTTTTTAATTGTTCCATTTTCTTTGGATCTTCTAAAATCACTTTATCTACTTTTAAAGTAAAATCAAAATCTCCATCTCCTGGTAAATTCGTTCCACGTCCAGTTGAGCCAGTATCTATAAGCTCTACAAATCCATTTTGTAAATTTCCTGTCACATGATCCTCTACTTCAAGTCCCATCTTCTCTGCTAAAGCTTTTTCCACAAGCTCTTTTATAGCATTCCTATTTTTAGTAGCTTCCAACTCACTAGTTGATACATTTGAATCATTAGAAGTAAACAATTGCTCTATTTCGTTTTTTGCCTCTGCTACATAAGCTGTTTCGTCAATTACGAATTTTCCTGTATTATAATATGACAACCCTTGCATTTTGGTTCTTATTTCATCATACTGTTCTGGACTAAATAAAAGTTCTTCTGTATTTTCCTTTACAACCGGAATATATGTTCCATTCATCGCAAGTTCATATCCAATTTTTTTATCCCATTGTTCTACAACAATATAATCTATGTCTGTACTTCCAATTCCAGTTCTTATACCATAATGATCTTCTCCAACTGCATTACTTGCAAATACTTCTAATCTTTTATTTGCATAACTATTATTTACCCTATTTTGAATTCTTGAGCGTATCTGTTCAGGATTATTCCTTTTATCTATACTATCTATAGACATGCTTTCGCTTTCTATATTTGTGCTTTGATTTGTTCTAGTGAATTCCATTTTCTCCGGAGAATGCTTTAACACTACAAAAAAATTTCCATAACCAGATGATGAAGTATTTCTTATGATTTCATACAAATTTGTTCCATTATTTTTTGGTAAAATAAGCGAAAAATCTGTATCTAAAGGAGTTGCATCAGAATGAGAATCTACGCCAAGAAATTCTCCTGCTCGTACACCTTCTTCAAATAAATCTTGCAAAATTCCTGTTGCTCCTTTTACCCCTTTAACTAAGTCTCCTTCTTGTAGATTTACTTTTTGTTTAGCAAGTTCTCTGTGTCTTTTGTTTGATTCTTCTAGCCTATTATCCATATATTCTCTAATTTGTGATATTGTTGTAATACCTCCAAATAGTTCTTGATATGGTCCTATAATACTTTGCAGTGCTAAATCCGGCAATTTATTTGTAAGACCTTCTCTTGCATATCTATTTCCCAATGCTATTGCATCTTTTTGAATATCGCCACTTAAACTTATTGCCATACCTTTTTCTTTGTCGCGGTTATATGCGCCAGATTCTTCGTACAAAGAATGAATAGTTTTTATATATGTTTGAAATTCCTGCTTTTCATTTTCTGTAAGCCCGGTTATTTTTCTACCATTTTTTACAAACTTAACATATACTTCATTTCCTTTTTCCAATCTATCTACAAATTTTCTTAAAGATTTATTATTAGAATCCATAGATATTTTCATTAAATCTGCAAAAATAATTCTTTTACTTAATTTTGCACTTTTTGTGCTTGAAAGTACTGGTGACATCTCTTCTTTTTGTCCAGAAGAGATTTGGTTTAATAGATTACCATTATCTTTATCGACTACCAACTCAAAATATTTGTACATTCTCATAAAAGTTGGTAAATTATCTTGTGAAAATATATGTTCAATTTTTTCTATTGTTTCTATAGCTTCTTTTTTATCTAAATTAGCTACAGCTGAAATTAATTGCGGAGCGTAATTTGCTACCATCTCCGAATTACTATTGAATATTCTATTAATTGTGTCTTTTCCTAATTTTGGAAGGTTATCTATTATTATATTTAAATTATCCTCATTTAATCTAGATTGCTTTTCTAATTCAAATAGAACCATAGCAAATGATTTATCATATTTTGCATCAAATTTTTTTCTTCCTTCTGTAGATACATTATATGTCTCTCTTAATGCACTTAAAAATTTTGGAATATTATTACCGATATATTGCTCTGCTTGCTCCTTTGATAAGTTAAGAAAAATATCAATATATCCTTCTCCTCTAATTTTATGTGCAAGTTCTGGAATGTTTTTTTCAACATAATCTAAAATAGTATCAAAAGTATTATATTTAATTTCAGTATCTGTATTTTTCCATAATGTATATATTTTGTATGTGTCTACTCCTAATTTTTTCTGTTTTTGTATAAATGGTATTAAATATTTTTCTTGATTTTCTTTTCCTATGTTTCTCCAAAAAATATCAATATAATTTCTTATATTTGATTTCTCATTCTCGTATAGTCTAAATATTTTATCTAAACATTCTTGTGGCATATTCATTGGTGAATATTGTAAAATTTGAGAAAATGTAAAACCATCTTTAACATTTCCTTCTGGCATAATAACATCTAAAATTTTTAACATATTCTTTCCTTTTACTTCTTCTTTAGAATATGCCCAAAGTTGTTCTACCAATTTGTCATTATCTTTTATTTCGCCTAGTATTTCATCAAAATGATTCATTTGAAATTCACTATTGCAATGTTGAAAAACCCTGTTCAAGTATTCATTCATATCTACTGTGCCATCTGCTTTTCTAAAAATACTAGTAAGCCAATTAATATTTTCTTCTAATAAATTTGTTGAAGTGTATGGTAATATCACACTTAAATCATAAGTAGATATTCTAGGACTATTTTTAATGTTCTCAAAATATTCCGGATGTTTATCTTTTAGTTCTGGTATTAAAATTTTCCATGCCTCATAATAAGTAACATCTGATTTAAAAGCTTTATCAAAAAACCATTCATTCTTTTTCTGTAATTCAGGATCAGTTAATAAGTCATATAATCCGTTTGCAATATATGGTGATTTATCATCCTTATAGCCTTCTATAACAGTTTCGTATTGATTTTCGTCTAGTGATTCCTTAGTTGGGCAGATGTACATTGTATCTTCCCTTGTACCATCATTAATAATTTTTTTATATGCAGATTGTTTAAAAGAAATTAAGTCACATCCTTTAATGCTACCTGTTATATATACATCCCACTGGAATTGCTTTAAATCCAATTTGGCTCCGGTATTCTCAAAATTCACTTTGCGTATCCATTTTAAATCATTATACATATATGAAGGAATCTGACTTAAATCATAATTACTTATATCCCTTGCCACATTTTCTTCCTCTAAGTCAACTTCTTTTTGCAGTAGATTATATGCTTCGCTATCAGCTTCACTTACTTCTTGTACATCACCATTTAAATATTGTTCTTTAATTTGCTTAAATGTTTCTTCATAACGTGAAGGTATTTTATTTAAAAAAGCCTCTTCAGAAATATTTCTAAGATCTACATCATATTCCTCATTTATCTCCTCTAAAAATAGCTCTGTTTGATCGGCCTGATCTCCAAATTCGGTACATATAGTTTCAAAATCAATTCCTGCATCTCTTGCTAAAATCGCTATGTATATTGATGATAATTCATATATTCTTTCATTTACACTTTCAGTTAATTTTTCAAACTCTGCTGGAGTAAGAACTCTTTTATTATTTGCCATCATTTGTTCCCCTTTATTTCTTAATTTAATTAGTTTTCTACATTAATCCTTTGTACCTGTTTTGGTGTAAATAATTTAACATAGTAAGGTTGTATATCTGGGAATACATCTTTTACAAGCACAATATCTCCATTAATATCTGTAACTTTTAAATTTGGAAATGTCTTAAGCATTTTTTCATCACTTAAATATTTTTCCATAAATTCTTTTACTCCAGGTTTATTTTGTATTTCTTCGTAATCTAACAAATATTGTTCTCCATTTTGCATTTTAATTAAACCACTATGTTCAATTCTTGCATAAAACATTCTTAAAGCCATTCCAGTATATACACAATCAATAGCCATAAAAATTATTGTTATTATAGTAATTGTTTTTAATGCTTTTATATTAATTTTTTCTTTTAACCAAATTAATAATTTATCTACTTTTTTATTAATATATGTCATTAAAAAGATTGCAAGGATTCCCCAGAATATAGAAAAATATACACATATTCTACCATTTATATTAAGTGGCATATTCGAATAATCCCACCACTTTACATGTAACATCATTTCTCCAAATAAACTTACTAAATATTCAACTACAGATCCAATTAAAAAACCACCAAAAAACAATGAAAAATTGTTTTTATTAAAATATTGTAGAAGCCCAATCATTATTACTGCTCCTAACCCATATATAGCACAAAATGGTCCATATAAAAAGCTCTGTCTACTTTCTATAACACCTTTGGTAACTAATCCAAATAATGTTTCGATTAAATATCCTAAAATACTATAAATTATAAAATAAGCTAAAACTCTCCAAATGCTCATTCCTAAAATCGTAAATTTCTTCTTTGCTTTTTCCTTTTTATTTTTCATTAATTCCTCCATTAACTATTACTTTAATTATATATAAATACAACTTTTCTTTGGGTAAAATCCTCTTTTCTTATATAATTATTTTAAGGAACGTCCCCAAATCCCTTTTTACCTATCTTAATAATAAATTTGCTAAATTGCAATATTTTTTTTATTTTTTTGTTAGTATTGTTATAATTAGGATTCACCAATTCTTGTAATCTACATTTTATGTATAAACTTAGCAATAGATTCACTTTCTGTTTTAGCATTAGGTGTTGACCTTGCCAAAAAAAATATAATTAAAGAAAATTAAATTTAACTATTCTTTAACAAAAAAATCCAACTTAATCAGTTGGATTCTTTTGTTGTTCAAATTCTTTTATTTTTTCATATATATCATAAAAACTATATACTCTAATTATATTCTTGCCTTCGCAATCTTTATTATATCTTGTATCAAAACAAATAATAGGTAAAAATTCTGCAAGTTGTTTTATGTTGTGTGGACTATCCTCTATCATTATATCTATGTTATTTTCTCTACAATTTTCTAATTTATTAACTGTAGAAAAAATTAATTCATCATAATACAATTCATTTTTTTTAAACCAATTTCTCACCATGTCATGCATCTTACTTTGTGCTTCTATATCTTCAAACTCACTTGCCCTAGCTGTAATAATATATATTTTATGTCCCTCTTCTTTAAATTTATCTAGTACTTCTTTTGCAAAAGGTCTAGGCTTTTCTTCTAAAGCATATTGTGAGTTGTATTTTTGCCAAAATTCCATGTCTGTTTGTCTATCCCAACTAAAAATCTCTATACTCTCATATCCTTTAGAATTTACAATCTTTCCCTTTCCTATTTCAGAAGCATATTTTGTTCCATAGCTCATACAAAATTCATTAAAATTAGTTAATACACCATCAAGGTCAATTCCTATATTCATTTTTTCCTCCTTAGTTTACTAACTTACTTTGTCAAATAATTTATCTTGATTATTACACATGTATCTATTTACAAAATAAGTAATTATAATATGTAGAACCACTAAAATTACAGCTGTTATTAAATAATTCGTAAAGCTTAATGGTATAGATACTATAAATATTATTCCAATTTCTATTAAATTTAATACAAAAGGCCATAATAAATTCATATTTTGTTTTACTACTGCGTATTCTGTTGACCATTCTAGCTTTGGTTTTCTTAAATCTACTAATTCCATTAATAAAGTTTGTAAAATTAATAAAATTAAATTTAGTATTAATGCTGTTAATAAAAATACTAGTGATGGTTTTGCTACTACATAAATAAATATTAAAACAATTAGTGATGTTATAGTTCCAAAAACCACATTTGGTATCCCTTTATAAATTAATTGTTTATAATATGGCACTGGTATATATTTCATAAATATTGCATTTTGTCCATCTCTTGATATAGCAGTTGGAGCAATATATAGCATACTTGTTAAAAATTCTGTAATTGCAAGAATCGCTGCCAATCCAATTGGCGTCTCTATAAAACCACCTAATACTTTTTGAAATTCATTTATTGATTCTTGCGAATTATTACTATTTATACTTACAATAAATATTCCTAAAAATACTACTGGCATTAATACAGATGGTAATACACATTGCACAAAAAATATTGGATTTTTAAATAGCATTTTAAATTCTTTAGCTACATATGATTTTCCTACTGATTTTATTTTTATATCTTTACCTGTAATATTTTTCCCTTTCTTTGCTCCAGAAGATAAATTACCTACTGCCCCTCTAAAGTAAAATTTATTTCCTATTAATATAAATACAATATAACATATTGCTGTAATTCCTAATAATTTTAAAAATTCAATAAAACTTGCATTTACTATCGCATTAATTCCTGGTTTTATAATAGGTAAACTATCACTAACCATTTCTACCATACTATTAGCTTGTGTTAATGCATTTAATAAATCTGCTTCGCTTAATTCTGATGTTCCAGAAAAAGCAAATGAAAGTATAAGTGCTAATGCAATTCCTAATAGTGGTGCTATAAGTTTAAATCTATCTTTATTTTTTACACCTTTTGAGAAACTCATTATTACCATTATTATAAAAGTTGCAATAAGTATTGGAATTATTGGAAATATTATTAATACCAATAATGAAACTATATAGAACATTGCCCCTGCTGATGTAAGAATTCCATAAACAATTATCGGTGCTACCGCAAATATTAATTCCATTACATATTCTGTTACTAATATTACATTTAATTTTGAAATTAATATTTCTCTAGGCTTTAATGGTAATGGCAAAATATAATCCAAATCTTTTGAAAAATAGAATACATTTGTTGCTGATATAATTGATTGTATTATTGTAAGTAGCGCTAACCCTAATAGAAATATTCCAATAAACATTGCTTCTTGATGCACTTGCTGTAGTGTTGTAATTAACCCATATGATAGGAATCCAAATATTCCCATTAAATATACTAACAAAATCCCATAAAGTATTATTTTTCCTACTTTGCTTGTTTTTTTATTATTTTCGCTATATTTTTGGAAGGAATTTTTAAGGAGAACTTTTGTAAGTGAAATAATCTTATTCATCTTGTGTAATCTCCAAGAATAATTCTTCTAATGTTCCATTGTCTTTTAATTTTGTCTTCATCTCTTCAAATGTTCCCACAAAAATTAATTTCCCCTTATTTATAATTCCTACTCTGTCACATAATTTTTCTGCAACTTCTAAAACATGTGTAGAAAAGAAAACACAATTACCTTCCTTTGCGTGTTTCCTCATCATTTCTTTTAAATCATAAGATGCCTTTGGATCCAACCCCGTCATTGGCTCATCTAATATCCAGTTTTTTGGATTATTTAAAAGAGCTCCACATAGTATTATTTTTTGACGCATTCCGTGTGAATACCCTTGCATCTCTTCATTTAAATTATCATATATCTCAAATTTCTTTGTTAATTCTTCTATTCTTTGTCTTCTTATTTCTTTTGGAACCTCATAAATATCTCCCATAAAATTTAAGTATTCTATTCCCTTAAGTTTTAAAAATATATCTGGCGTGTCTGGTACAAATCCTATAGTTTTCTTAGCAGAAATACTATCCTTCTTTATATCTTTATCATCTACCAATATTTTTCCCTCATCAGCATTTAGTATGCCTGTAATCATCTTGATAGTTGTTGTTTTTCCTGCACCATTTGGTCCTAAAAAGCCAAAAATTTCTCCATCTTTTATTTCTAAGTTTAGGGAATCTACAGATTTTTTTCCTTTTACATATGACTTAGAAATATTTTCTAATTTAATCATGGTTATCCCCCTTTTATTATATTTTTCATGATTGTACATTTTTTTTATTCTATTAGCAATACTATTTATAAATTATTAAGATATAATATATTAAAATTCTCTTAATATCTTTACAGCAGAGCCATTTTGCTATATACTATATTGGCAGACAAATTATTAGGAGGTCTCTTACAAATGAAAAATAAAGTAGTTATAATAGGTACTGGTAACGTTGGGGTTAGTTATGCCTATTCACTTTTAAGTTCTAATATAAATATACATGAAATTGTATTAATAGACATTAATATGCAAAAAGCTGAAGGAGAATCATTAGATTTACTAAATTGTATTCCACTTACTAACACTTCTTCTAAAATCAAGTTTGGAACATATGAAGAATGTAATGATGCATCAATTATATGTATAACAGCTGGTGTTAGTCAAAGAGCAAATATTGCATCTAGAATGGAAGATTTGCATAATGCAAGTAATATTTTTAAAGAAATTGTAAAAAGTATTGCAGCTACAAAGTTTAATGGAATTATACTTGTCGCAGGTAACCCATTAGATGTTATGACATATCTTACTTGGCAATATTCAGGACTAAATTCAAATAAAATTATTGGTTCTGGAACATCATTAGATTCTGCAAGACTTCAAAATATTATTGCAAATAAACTTGAAGTTTCACCAAAAAGTGTACACGCTTATGTAATTGGAGAACACGGAAATAGTCAATTCGTTCCTTGGAGCAATGCAAAAATCGGTTTAGAACCAATTTCTAATTATTTATCACACGAAGATATGATAAATATAGAAGATGAAACGAGAAACTTTGGTTTTAAAATTGCTCAGAAGAAAAATTACACTTGTTTTGGAATAGCTTCTGCTTTAACAAGAATAACTAGTGCAATTATAGCAGATGAAAAAGCAATCATATGTGTTTCTTCTTATGATCCTGTTCAAAAAATATTTATTAGTACACCTTCTGTTATTGGAATAAATGGCGTCGAAAAAACTGGAATTATGGCTTTAAACCAAGAAGAAATTCATAAATTCGAAAATTCTGCTAATATTATACGAAATGCTATTAATGAAATTTAAATATACTACCTCCTACATTTGTTATAGGAGGTTTTTTTATGGAAGCATCAAAAGCTTTAATTATAAAAAAGAAATTAACAGATATACAATATATAATATTATACTTTTTCCTTTACTCATTTATTGGATGGTTAATGGAAACATTTTATTCATTACTTGTATTAGGGCATTTCACAAACCGTGGATTTTTAGTTGGTCCTATTTGTCCTATTTATGGTTTTGGAGCAATTTTAATGATTTTATTTATTAGCAAATATAAGAAGAATTCTATTAAATTATTTTTAGCTTCGGCTTTTATTTTCTCTGCATTTGAATATGTAGTAGGTTTTGCATTAGAGGCAATTTTTGCTGCCAAATGGTGGGATTATACATATGACTTTTTTAATTTGAATGGTAGAATTAGTATTTTATATACAATAGCATGGGGATTTATCGGATTATTATTTATTAATCATATTCATCCATTTTTCTCTAAAAAAATAGAAAAATCCTTAACTGCTATTCCAGCCTATATTTTAAAAGTCCTTATATATTTAATGCCAATAATTTTAATTATTGATACTATTTTTTCTAGTTTAAAATATCTAGGTATATTATAATGTCGAATTTTGAAGGTATAGGTCGAACGATTTATACCCTTTTTTATTGCTCTTTTTAGTAAAATTTGGTATAATATTCTTCGCGCGCAAATATTCTTTATTTTAGAGGTGATATCATTGTCTCAAAAGACAAACTCATTAGAATCCAACGAAAATAGCGAGGTTCTTGCTGTTCCAGCGCAAAAAATTGGACTTGCTCAATTTATTTTAAGTTCAGAAAACAAGGCAGCTTTAGATAATAGAAATAATCTAGTAAGATTATATGATACATATAAAAATGATTACCTTAAATACTATATACAAAATTTAGAAGCAGAAAATGCGAGTTTACAAGCTGCTTTTAAAAATGTAGATTTTTATATTATGTCTAGGGTAAAATCTAAACATAACTATATAGAAAAATTAGATAAAAAAGGAGAAGCTTTAGATATATTTGGAGACAAAATAATTATCTTAGCTGTAGATGGTAAAACAGATGAAGATTTATTAATTCAAAAAGCTTACGAAATAGGAAATTTTTTAGTTACACATGATCCAAATATAACTGAACTTTCTAGAAAAAGAAAAGATTATATAGCAGAACCTAAAAAAAATGGTTATTCATCATTACATACAACTCGTATTGTTCATGTTCCAGATAAAGATATTAAATTTTATCGTGAAACACAAATAAAAACATTTAGAATGAGAGAAACCGAAAAAAACGGCACAGCTGGTCATTCTTCTGTATATAAAAACAATAGGGACTTATTTTTAGAAAAAATAGAAAGCATAAATTCTGCTACATATTTTTTACCACAATATATGCATTTTGAATTCGACAAAAAATCTAGAAAAGATATTGTAGTTTTAGATAGCTTTGAGGCCAATTTCAAATATTATTTTGGTATAAACTTTGATGAATTTATGAAAATGAGAGCTATACAATTAAGATAACCAAAAAGACGTGATTTTAATTTTTAATCACGTCTTTTTTCTTCTAACACTATATTTTTAAAATCTACTTATTGCAAGTCCATCTCCAACTTCTAATATTTCTGTTGTACAATTTTCATCCTCTGTTACTTCTTTTATATATTCACGTAGATTTCTTACAGCGGTTCTTTGTTTATGTTTGTTATAATCACTCATAACATAGCCTTTATATAAAATATTGTCGGCAAAAATAATTCCATTTTTGTTTAACATTCTTTTAGCTTGTTCTAAAAAGAATGGATATTTTCCCTTTGCAGCATCTATAAATACAACATCATATTTTTTATCTAATGTAGGCAATATTTCTACTGCATCTCCTTCTAAAATATTAATTTTGTCTGCTACTCCTACCTTTTGTATATTTATCTTTGCCTCTTCTACTCTTTCATGCTCTCTTTCTATTGTATCTATTTTGCCACCTTCAGCTAAATATCTTGAAAAGCACATAGCAGAATACCCAACAGCAGTTCCTATCTCTAATATTGCTTTTGGTTTCGTTTCTTTTAAAATTTTGTCTATTACTTCTAAAGTATCATCCATAATTATTGGAATATGGTCTTCTAACGCTTTTTCTTTTATTATTTTCAACTCTATTTCGTTCATATACCTTCTCCTTTAATTATCAAACCAAAGAAATAGGGATTTCAAGGAACGTCCCCAAATCCCTATCCTATTTCATCTTATTTTAGTCTTCTTTAACTTTTCTTCTTGCTTCTCTTTCTCTAGTTTTTGTATCTAGTATTTTTTTTCTTAATCTAATGCTCTTTGGAGTTACCTCTACTAATTCATCATCTTGTATAAATTCTATAGCTTTTTCTAATGACATCTGAATTGGTGGTACTAGTCTTAAGGCATCATCAGAACCTGAAGCTCTTGTATTTGTTAAATGTTTTTCTTTACATACATTTATAGATAAGTCTTCTGGTCTTGAATTTATACCAACAATCATACCTTCATATACTTCTACACCTGGTCCAATGAATAAATCACCTTTGTCTTGTGCATTATATAATCCATATGTTATAGATGTTCCTGCTTCGAAAGCTACAATTGTTCCTCTTGTTCTTGCAACAACTGTTCCTTTGTATGGCTCATAATCTTCAAATACATGGTTCATAACACCATTACCTTTTGTATCTGTCATAAATTCTGTTCTATAACCAATTAATCCTCTTGAAGGAATTTTAAATTCTACTTTAGTATGTCCTGCTTCTGCTGGTTCCATATTTATCATTTCTGCTTTTCTTTTTCCTAATTTTTCTATAACGCTACCAATACAATCATCAGGAACATTAACTACTAATCTTTCTATTGGTTCGCATTTTACTCCATTTATTTCTTTTATAATAACCTTTGGTCTAGAAACTAAGAATTCATATCCTTCTCTTCTCATTGTTTCTATTAATACAGATAAGTGTAACTCTCCACGTCCAGCTACTTCAAATGAATCTGCAGAATCCGTTTCACTTACACGTAAACTTACATTTCTTTCAAGCTCTTTAAATAATCTATCTCTTAAATGTCTTGACGTAATAAATTTACCTTCTTTACCAGCTAAAGGTCCATCATTTACACTAAATGTCATTGTAACTGTTGGTTCATCTATATCTATAAATTCTATTTTTTCTGGATGCTCTATATCACATATTGTTTCACCAATATTAATATCTGGAATACCAGATAATTCGATAATATCACCCGCACCTATTTCTTGAACTTCTACTTTTTTAAGTCCCATATGTGTGTAAATTTTACCTATTCTTGCATTTTCCATTTTTCCATCTTTTTTACAGATAACTACTGGGTCATTAACTTTTAAAATTCCTCTTTCTAGTCTACCTATAGCCATTCTTCCTATGAATTCATCATAGTCAATATTAGATACTAGCATTTGAGCAGGTCCTTCTTCATCACAAGCAGGTGGATTTATTTCTTTTATAATTGTTTCAAATATACAATTTATATTATCACTGCTATCTTCCATGTTCATTTTAGCAATTCCGTTTTTAGCCGAAGCATAAATTACTGGGAATTCTAATTGTTCATCTGTTGCATCTAATTCTATAAATAGTTCTAAAACTTGGTCTAATACTTTTGATGGATTTGCCCCTGGTCTATCTATTTTATTTATTACAACTATTGGTTTTAAATTTAAAGATAATGCTTTCTTTAAAACCTCTCTTGTTTGAGGCATTGGTCCTTCGAATGCATCAACTAATAATAAAACTCCATCAACAGTTTTTAAAACTCTTTCTACTTCTCCACCAAAGTCAGCATGTCCTGGTGTATCTACTATATTTATTTTTACACCATTATACATAACTGCTGTATTCTTAGAAAGAATGGTTATTCCTCTTTCTTTTTCTAAAGCATTAGAATCCATAATTCTCTCGTCAACTTTTTCGTTGTCTCTAAATACATGGCTTTGTTTTAATAATGCATCTACTAATGTTGTTTTACCATGGTCTACGTGTGCTATGATTGCTATGTTTCTAATATTTTCGTTTATCATTTTTATTACTCCTTTATTCTTTATATTCGTTTGATGTATTTTCTAATTCTCTTATTGATAATTCGATTCTTTTATTTGCTAAATCCATATCAATTATTTTTGCATTTACTTTTTGTCCTATTCTTAGTTCTTCTTCTGGTTTTGTTATTTTTCTTTCACATATTTGAGAAAGATGTACTAGACCTTCAATTCCTGGCTCTAGCTCAACAAAAGCTCCAAAAGGCATCATTTTAACTACTTTTACTGTAAAAATATCATTTATACTATATTTACTTTCTACAGATTTCCAAGGATCTGGTCCCTTTTCTGCATAAGATAATTTAATTCTTTTATTCTCTTTATCTACATCGATTGCTATTACATCGATTATTTGTCCTACTTTTAAAATCTCGTTAGGTGGTGTATTTCTATTCCATGTAATTTCTGAAATATGTAATAAGCCTTGTACTGCTCCTAAATCTACAAATGCACCATATGTACTTATACTTGTAACTTTTCCTTTATATTTTTTGCCTACTTCTGCTTCATTCCAGAATTCGTCTATTTTCTTATTTTTTTCTTCATCTAAAATTGCTTTTATTGACCCTATTATTCTTCTAGGTCTAAATTTGCATTCTATTAATCTAAATCTAACTACTTTATCTTTATAATCTTTTATGTTTTCACTTCTTGTTATTCCAGATAAAGAGATTGGAATAAATATATTGTATCCTTCTTTTGAAATTATAAATCCTTTGTCTGTGATTTCTGTAATTTTTTCCTCTAAAACTTCATTATTTTTAAATTTTTCTTCTAGCTCTTCTTGAGCTTCTTTCATTTTATATCTTTTAGTAGAAAGTAATACATTACCTTCACCATCATTCATTTTTATTACTTCTGCTGTTATTTTATCTCCGACTTTTAATTCTTTATTAGGGTCTGCAGCTTCATTGTATGAATATTCATTTCTTGGAATTATTCCATCTGCTTTATACCCGATGTCTATAATTACTTCACCTTTTTTATTTATATTTATTATTGTTCCTTCTATTGTTTCTTTTACATTTATATTTTTCATTGATTCTTCTATCATTTGTTCAAAATTTAATTGTTCTGACATAATTTCACCTTCCTAAATCTTTGTTACATTGTAACATCCTCTTTCGTTTGGTTTATCTTTATAAATGGCGTTTTTCATAAATGAAAAACGCCTTCTACGCAGTAAACTGACACTATTATATATTATTGTTTTATATTTGTCAACATAATTATGTTATCCATTATCTCTTTGCTTACTTGCTCTAGTTCTTCCTTAGTAGGCTTTTTTTTAACTCTATCACTATAGTCTAATGGCTTACCATAATTAACATATACTTTTTTAAAAGGTTTTTCTCCTCCTACTATTCCAACAGGTTGTACCTTTGCACCTGTTTGTAGTACGAAAAATGCTACTCCTTCTTTTACACTTTCTCCTTTTTCTAATCCATTTCTTGTTCCTTCTGGGAACATTGCTATACTTTCTTTATTTTTTAAAGCTTTTAATGTTGTTTTTAATGCTGCTATTTCTTTATTATCTCTTTTTACATATATAGCATCAAATACATATCCTAAAAATTTTAAAAATTTATTTTTAGTTAATTCTTCTTTTGCCATAAACCTTACATGTCTTCCTGCGGTTACTACAATTAAAGGTGGATCCAAATAACTTCTATGATTTCCACAATATATTACAGGTCCTTCCTTCGGAATGTTCTCTTTTCCAATTACTTTTAATCTGTATACAACCTTACAATATAAATATATTGCAGTTCTAACTATTACTCTTAATATTCTTTTTATAATGTTCATTTTTATTCTCCTTAGTTTTATCTTTTATTATTTTTATTATTTTATGTTTAATTTTATTTACACTTGACTTACTAGAGTCTACATATATTGCATCTGGAGCTTTTTTTAAAGCTCCTACTTTTTTATTCATGTCATTTTTGTCTCTTTCCATTATTGATTGTAAGACTTCTTCAAATGATTGGTTAATTCCATTTCTTTTGTTTTGTCTACACCTTCTTTTAGCTCTTTCTATGGGTGTTGCATCTAAATATATCTTTACTTTAGCCTCTGGAAATACTACTGTTGTAATATCTCTTCCTTCCATTATAATGTTTTTTCCTTCTTTTAACCATTCATAACCTATTTTTCTTTCTAATTTTGTTATCTTGTCTCTAACTCCTAAAATACTAGATGTTCTAGAAACAATGTTAGTTACTTCTGGAGTTCTAATTTTTCCAGTTACATCTTCTCCATCTAAAAATACATTCTGTTTGTTATTTTTATTTATTAAGTTTATATCTATTTTGTCTAGAATATCCTCTACCTGTTTTTCATTAGATATATCTATATTATTTTGAAGTACTGCTAGTGCATGGCATCTGTAAAGCATTCCTGTGTCTATACTTACTAACCCCATATCTTTAGCAACTAATTTTGTTATTGTGCCTTTACCAGAACCTGCCGGTCCATCTATTGCAACTATATATGCCATATTTCTTCTACCTTCCACTATTTATTTTCTTCTTTATTTACATATATTTCTTTTATTATTATTTTAATTGTTCGTACACGCATTGTTGTTAATTTCTCCAATTCTTTTATAACTTTATTCTTAAAATTATCTACAATGGTTCTAACATTTTCTCCGTATTCAACACTAAGTTCTATATACACATATGGCCCTTCTGGCTGATTATCTATTCTTGTTCTTATGATTTTATGAATATTTTTGTCTTTATAAGCTATGTATTCTATTATTTGCCTAAATACTGTATCTGATATTGTGAAATTTCCTAAATAACTAAATGTAGGTCTTATTATTGATTTTTCTGATATATATGGTTTATTATTTTCTCCTTTAAATTTAAATATTTGAAGTGGATCTAATATAAAACCTGAAAAATCTTTTTTTATTTCAAATGTTGGTACTGGTATAACGTGTTTTCCTTCTGTTACTCTACTTCTTCTTGCTTCTTGAATTTCTTCTGGAGTTGCTATTTCGTCTATATATATAATTTTTTCTATTGGTGGCAAGCCTATATTGGCAGCAATTTTATTTACCATTCCATCAGATGTTCCCAAGATTAGAATTGATTCTGGTTTATATTTTTCTATTGCTTTTCTTATTTCATCCTTTTGCGCTTGTTGCAAAAATAAAGCTTTTTTTACAGTTTCTATTTTAGTTGGTGCTTTTTTTGCAGATTCACCAGCAATAATTTCATTATCATTTATAAAAAGCCCATCATCTATTATATAATGAATATTATTTTCATTTGCAACCATTTGAGCTCTATAACTTTTTCCAGTCCCGGATGGTCCTACAAAAGCATATACTTTAATATTATCCATAGTTTCTCCTCTTATTTTTCTTCTCACTTATATTTATACTTAATTCTTGTATATTATACCTCATTATTTTTCTGTTTTCAATTATATTATACAATTAGTGCTAATTGATTCTTTATGTAAATTACGCTATAATTAAGTTTACAAAAGCCGTTAATATAATTTCTACAAATAAGAAATTTTGCTTTTAAAAAACTTCTTGGGAAATGGAGAATATATGAATTTTTTAAAATTTATGGAAGTTGCAGATGTTTTCGCTGTACTTATTCCACTAATTACAATGGGCTTTTTATCAAGATTTGGGCAAAACATTGCAAATAACATTAACAAAAAAAATCACAAAAAAATTAGGGTACACTTTTTAAAGTGCCCCCGTTTTTAGTATTAACTACAATTATTTTTCATAACCTGGTTTTCCAAGTAGTGTAAACATATTCTTTTTATATGCCTCTACTCCTGGTTGGTTAAATGGATTTACTCCCAATAATTTACCAGACATTGCACATGCAAGTTCAAAGAAATATATTAATTGTCCTAAATTTTCTTCGTCTAGTTTTTCCATTGTTATTAAAATGTTTGGAACATCTCCATCAACATGTGCTGCAATTGTTGCTTCCATAGCTTTTTTATTTACATAGTCCAATGTTTTTCCTACAAGATAATTTAATCCATCTAAATTATCTTCATCTGTTTCTATTTTTATATCTGTTTTTGATTTTGCTACATTTAATACTGTTTCGAATAAATTACGTCTTCCTTGTTGTATATATTGTCCCATAGAATGTAAATCTGTTGTAAATTCTACTCCTGCTGGGAAAATTCCTTTTAAATCTTTTCCTTCGCTTTCGCCATATAATTGTTTCCACCATTCAATGAAATAGTGTAATTTTGGTTCATAATCTACTAATAATTCTATATCTTTTTTATTTTCATATAAAATATTTCTTGCTACCGCATATTTATAGCAATCATTATATTTTAAGTTTTCTTCTGCATATTTATTTTGTGCAGATAATGCACCTTGCATTAATTTGTCTATATCAATTCCTGCTACTGCTATAGGAAGTAACCCTACAGCTGTTAGAACAGAATATCTTCCTCCAACATTGTCTGGAATAACAAATTCTTCATATCCTTCTTTGTCTGCAAGTTGTTTTAATGCTCCTTTTTTCTTATCTGTTGTAACATAGATTCTGCTTCTTGCTTCATCTATACCATATTTATTTTCTAAAAACTCTCTAAATATTCTAAATGCAATTGCTGGTTCTGTAGTTGTTCCAGATTTAGATATAACATTTATAGATAAGTCTCTATCACCTATAAATTCTATTATGTCATTTATATAGTCAGGATTTAAATTATTTCCAGCAAATATTACTTTTGGATATTTTGATTTTTCATCTGGTACAGCATTTGCAAAGTTGCTATTCATAGCTTCTATTACTGCTCTTGCACCTAAATATGAGCCTCCAATTCCTATTACAAGGAATACATCAGAATCCCTTTGTACTTTTTTAGCAGCTTTTTCTATTCTTTTGAATTCTTTCTTATCATAATCAGTTGGAAGTTTAAGCCATCCCAAAAATTCTTTTTCGTTATCTGCTTTTTTATATAGTTCATTATGTATATCTGTTACTTTTTTTGAATATTTTAATATTTCTTCCTCGTCTAATTTTGTATTGCTTAAGTCAATTTTTAAATCTTTCATATGGCATACCTCTTTTCCTATTTTTATGAGTTTATTCTATATCATATTAGTATTTTATGCAAGGATTTTGAGATTGTTATTTTATGAATATTGTTACTTCTTTGAAGCCAAGTATAATAAATGCTTACATTTTAATAGTCTAATTCGTAAAACACAAGAGCATGAAATAATAGTTTTAATTATAAACATTGAATGTGAAAAAAATATATAGAAAAACAAAAATAACCACCAAATTGAAAAACTTTTGTTTAACAGTTTGAAGGTTATTTTAATATTATATCGGGATTTTAGGAACGTCCCCAAAATCCCCAATATCTATCTTGTTACCCATTGTATTAAATCTAAATTAGCTGTATCTAACATCATATCTGTTTGTGGCATAGCTCTGAATGTATAGCCATAGTTACCACCTGTTTTTAGTTCTATCTTAGCAGAATATTTACATACTCTATTTTCGTCATCTTGTTCTACTAAATTCATTGGAACAGTTTGAATTTGCTCCATAATTCCATTTTCTAATATTTTACCATAATATACTTCTGTTCTAATTGAGTTACAATCTATATTTTCTGGTAAATTTACTATACAATGTACTTCTATTTGGTTTCCTGCATCTATTGTAATATTATCTAAATTATTATTTTGTGTAATTATAATGTCTTTCCAACTTGCATACATATTCTTTTTCCAGTTAGTAAAGTCAATTACTTCATCTAAGTTTTGGTAATGATTTTTAGATAAATTAGCAAGTTCCATATAGTAATCTCTTGTATAATCTATTACCATTCTTGAAGTTGAATATCTTCCACCAGTAGAAATTATTGAATTTTTAAACATTTCCATCCATGCATCAGATACTCCATCTTCTTTTTTGTTCTCATAATATAAAGGAATAATTTTGTTTTCCAATGTATTATATAAACTTTCACTATCTGCTATATCTTGCTCTTCATAAGATTGATATTCTGTATTATCTCCTATTGTCCATCCATTCTTTTGGTTATATCCTTCAGCCCACCAACCATCTAGTACACTAAAGTTAATTACACCATTTACAGATGCTTTTTGTCCACTTGTACCAGAAGCTTCCATTGGTCTTCTTGGATTATTAAGCCATACATCAACACCACTTATTAAATATCTTGACATAGCAATATTATAATTTTCTAATAAGAATATTTTTCCTTTAAATTGAGGTTTCATAGAAACTTCGTGGATATATCTTATTAAGTCTTGACCTTCTTTATCTGCTGGGTGTGCTTTACCAGCGAAAATTAATTGAACCGGTCTTTCTGGATTGTTTAATAATTGTGTTAATCTTTCTATGTCTCTAAATATTAATGTTGCTCTCTTATATGTAGCAAATCTTCTTGCAAAACCAATTGTTAAAGCATTTGGATTTAATTTAGAAACTATTTCATTTATTTCTTCATAATTATATCCACTAGATTTTAGTCTAGTTGTTATATTATTTTTTACTAAAGCAAATAATTTTTTCTTTCTATCTGTATGTGTATCCCATAACTCTTTGTTTGGAATATTTTTAATATCATTCCATGTTTCGTCATCTTGAATATTATCTTGCCAATATGGTTTTAAATATTGGTTAAATAATTTTTTCATTGATGGAGCAAGCCATGAACATGTATGAATTCCATTTGTTACATAGTCTATTGGTGATTCATCTGGTGCTATATTTGGCCATACATCTGAGAATAATCTTCTTGATACTGCACCATGTAATTTACTTACACCATTCTTTTTACCTGCGATTCTTAATGCAAGCATTCCCATATTAAATCCTTGCTCTAAACCTTGGCTACTTTTCATTCCTAATCTTAAGAAATCTTCACGAGAAATTCCAAGTTTTGGCCAAAGGTTAGAAAAATATTTATCCATTAGTTCTATTGGGAATATATCATTTCCAGCTGGAACTGGAGTATGTGTTGTAAATACTGTTCTAGCAGAACATATTGATTTTGCAACTTCGAATGATACTTGTTTTTCTTCGATTGCATCTTTTATTACTTCTAATGTTAAAAATGCAGAATGACCTTCATTCATATGATATACACTTGGTTTTAATCCTAAACGTTTTAATAATTTAATACCAGCCATACCTAAGACAATCTCTTGTCTTATTCTCATCTCTTGATCTCCGCCATATAATCTTAGTGTAACAACTCTATCTTCTGCAATATTTTTATCTATATCTGAATCCATTAGATATAAAGAAATTCTACCTACAACAATTTTCCATATCTTTAAATATAATTTTCTGTCTGGAAAATCTACATCTATTATTAACTCTTCACCATTCTCATCTTTTACTGGTAAAATTGGTAAATTATCTAAATCTATATTTGTATACTCAGTTTTTTGTGTTCCATATCCATCTATTTTTTGGTTAAAATAACCATTTTTATATAACAAACCTACAGCAACAAAAGGTAAACCTAAATCGCTTGCAGATTTTAAATGGTCTCCAGAAAGTATTCCTAATCCCCCAGAATATATTGGTATTATTTCATCTATACCATATTCTGCTGAAAAATATGCAATTAAATCATTTGCATTATTAGGATAATTCTTAGAAAACCATGTTTCTTTTGTTTGCATGTATGAATTAAAATGATTTACAACTTCATCATATTTTGCTAAGAATTCTTCATCCTTTGCTATATCTTCTAATTTATCTTGAGAAACTAGTTTTAAAAATTTAACTGGATTTTTTCCAACTGTTTCCCATAAGTCAGAATCAATTTCTTTAAATAGTCTTAAAAATTCTGAATTCCAAGACCACCATAAATTGTTTGCAATATCTAATAATTTTCCTACTCTTTTTGGTAATTGTGGATTCACCGTAATTTTATTAAATATATACATTAATATTTCCTCCTTAGTTTCTTCGTGTTTTATCTGTCGTACTTAACTTATTATATTATCCATTATACTTTTATTTTTGTCAAATAATTTTTAATATTTTCTTTATAATATTTTTGTCTTTTTTCTATTGAATTTATTTCCATTTTGATATAGTATATATATTAATTATGGTTTGACACAAAGGAGGAAATTAAATGCCAAGAAAAGCAAAAGAAGGAAAAAATGATATAGAAGTAAAACAAGCAAGTAAAGTAGCTCCAAAAACAACAAAAGCAACTAAAAAAGAGGCATCTACAAAAGCAACAACTGCAAAAAAGACAGCTACAAAATCAACCAATAATTCTACAATTATAAAAAAAGTAGTAGATTCTATTGCTCCAAAAAAAAAGAAAACTTCCGCAAAGAAAAATGCTACAAAAACAGCTAAAAAAGCTGTAAAAACATTAACTAAGGAATCTATAAAAAGTACAGAAAAAGAAGAGACAGTAAAAAATCCAACTACTATAAGTGGTGATAAATTCTCTATTGCAGAATATTACGATTTGCCATATAGGTATAACCAAACAATAGTTAAATTACTTTACCAAACACCTACAACTTTATTTATTTATTGGGATATATCTGATGAAGACAGAGAAAAATATAAAGAAACTTATGGAAAAGACTTTTTCGAAAAAACAAAACCTGTACTTATAGTTCATAATGAAACAAAAAATTACAGTTTCGAAGTAGAAATAAATGATTTTGCTAATTGTTGGTATTTAAATGTTAATGATAGTAAATGTAAATATAAAATAGAATTAGGAAGAAAACCTTTCGAAGTTATGTATAATGGCGAAGTTACAGAAGTTAAAACAACTCCAAAGATAACTCAAAATTATATTCCTATAACATCATCTAACGAAATAGAATCTCCTAATGATCATATTCTTTTCGAGAAGAAACAAGAAATGGTTTATTTTAAGAATATAAAAGACAATACAGTAACTGCTAAAAATATAGCTAGTCTTCATTTTGTTAAAAGTATTGGAAAAATATATAAAGTTAATGATTTCTATAAGAAGTTTTATAAAGATGAAGATTTAGACTCTTTTGATAAAATACAGAATCCATCATCAAATAGTTTAAGTTCTTCAAGATTTAAATAGAATTTTTTAATATCACCTTTAAGAAAAATTCTTATGGGTGATATTAATGTTTATTCTAAAATAATAATTTAAAGGAGTATTAAAATGAGCAAGAACGTAAAAGGATATGTAAGTTTTGTACTACATGCACACTTACCTTTTATACATCATCCCGAAAGTGATGACTATTTAGAGGAACAATGGTTATTTGAAGCAATTTCAGAAACTTACCTTCCTCTTCTTAGAAATTTTAAAAAATTAGTAGATGAAAAAGTCGAATTTAGAATAACAATGTCTATGACACCACCTTTACTTTGGATGTTAGACAATAAATTACTTCAAAAAAAGTATATTCATTATTTAAAAGAGCATATTGAACTTTGTGAAAAAGAAGTAAAAAGAACAGCTTATGACTCTAGATTAAATGCACTATCTAAATATTATTTAAATAGATATTCTGATGACCTATATTTATTTGAAAAAGTATTTAATTGTAATTTAATCCAAGCATTTAAACATTTCCAAGATATTGGTGTATTAGAAATAATAACTTGTGGTGCAACACATGGTTTCTTCCCTATCTTATATGTTAATGAAAAAACAGTAAAAGCTCAAATTGCTGTTGGTGTCCAAACATATAAGAAGTATTTCGGAAAACAACCAAGAGGAATTTGGCTTCCTGAATGTGGTTATGTTCCAGAAGCAGATAAATATTTAAAAGAATTTGGTATAGAATATGCTATTGTCGAATCTCATGGTATATTATATGCGGACCCTACACCAATATATGGTACTTTCGCACCAATCGTATCTCCTGGTGGGTTAATTGCATTTGGACGTGATATGGAATCTTCAAGACAAGTTTGGAGTTCTATAAATGGATATCCGGGTGATTATAATTACAGAGAATTCTACAGAGATATTGGTTACGAAGCCGACTATGATTACATTAAACCATACATCGCTCATGACGGTGTGCGAGTTAATACTGGTATTAAATATTATAGAATTACTGGTAAAACAGATCAAAAAGATTATTATGATTTACAATGGGCTCAAGATTCAATATATAAACAAACAGGCCATTTCTTTGATTGTAGAGTAAAACAAATAAATGATATCTCAAGTTATATGGATCACCCACCTATTATTCTATGTCCTTATGATGCAGAATTATATGGTCACTGGTGGTACGAAGGTCCAGATTGGTTATATGTACTATTCAAAAAAATATATTATGATGATTGTAATTTTAAACTTATTACACCAGGTGAGTATATTGATAAATATCCAAACATTCAGGTTGCTTCTCCTTGTAGATCTAGTTGGGGTGCTAATGGGTATAATTATGTATGGCTTAATCCATTAAATGATTATGTACATAGACACCTTCATAAAGCAGGAGATAGAATGGTAGAACTTGCTCATCTATTCCCTAATGAACAAGATGAATTAAAGAGATTTGCTTTAAATCAATGTGCAAGAGAACTTTTACTTGCTCAGAGTAGTGATTGGCTATTTATAATAACAAATCAAACAATGGTAGACTATGCTAAAAAGAGAATTAAAGATCATATTGGTAGATTTACTAAACTTTACTTACAACTAAAAAATGATAAAATTGATAAAGATTATTTAGAGGAAATTTATAGAAAAGATAGAATCTTTGATGAAATTGATTATATGATTTATTACTAATATACAAGTTGCAAAACAATTCTTCTTTCATATTATATGTATAATGATACTTTATTTAGTAGATAATATTACATATATGTGAAAGGAGTTTTTTCTATGAAATCATTTTGTATTAAGACAAATAACAAAAAGATACTAGCTTATCTGCTAAATAATTTCAATTTTCCTAACACATATATTTCTATAAGAAAATTCAAAATATATGAAAACATAATTATTCACTACACTGGTGAAAATAGTTCTGCTTTTTACAATGAACTTTCAAATAATTTAGTTTCACTAATATTAAATTTTTATGAAGAAAAATTGTTAAAATCAATTATAAAATCTAATTATTTTTATTTTTCCGAAAGTGAGCAAGAAAGTGTGTTAGATAAGTGTTTAAATTACCTTTCAGATAAATCTACAGTTGAATACCAAGTAAGAATTGAACATATTTATATAGCAGCACTTAAATATATTACAAACAATAAATCTATGATTCTAAGTGGCTTTATTCATTTTAGGCTTTCAAATTATATGAAAATATTAGACTATGTTGTAGATACTTTTGTAAATGAATTAGTAGTAGATCGAGAATACAAGGAGTTTATTAATTTACTAAAATCATATGTAAATTCTAAACCTTCTAATATAAATACTGTACATTTTATTTATAAAAATACTTCTTCTATATTACTTGACAGTAAGCACAAAAAAATACCATTTACAGATGACCTAGCTAACTTAAATTATATTTCTGATGTTTCCTTTTCAGAAAATGATATAGTACTTAATACCCTGCTTACTCTTTTACCCCAAAAGATAATAATTCATTTAGAAAAAGAACCTGATGAATTTATAAAAACTTTGATATGCATTTTCGAAAATAGAATAGAACTTATATCGGAATCTAGGGACGTTCCCAAAAATCCCTATTTGCAATAGGAATTTTTATAGCAAATTGGCAATTTAGCCAATTTGCTATATTTTTTTGTCTCTAAAACAAAAATAGTTAAAAAGGAACGTCTCCTAATCCCTAAGAAGCGCCCCCTCTAGTCACTATAAGCTCATATTAATACCTCTTGCAACTACATCTTTCATATTTTCTACTAATGAATCTATTTCTTTTGGTGTAACTATAAAATTAAAATCTTTTGGTATTAATGCTTCTTTTATTTCTAAATAATTATCCTCTTCTTTTAATTTATTTAAATATTCATTAGATTCTGCTTTTTCTTGTAATTTCTCTATAAAAACATCTAAACAGTCGTTTACCACAACTGCAGTTTCTACAACTGTTGGTATTCCTAATGCAATTACTGGCACTCCTAATGTATTTACTGTTAATTCTTTCCTAGCATTATCTACACCTGCCCCTGGAACAATTCCTGTATCTGCTAATTGAATTGTACTACTTATTCTTTCCATACTTCTAGAAGCTAAACTGTCTATAACGATAACTAGTTTCGGTTTTACATTATCTACTATTCCTTTTAAAATTTCTGCTGTTTCTATTCCTGTCGTTCCTAAAACACCTGGTGAAATTGCACTTACTGGTCTTGTGTTTTTGTCTAAATATTGTGGTACATATTTTAATAGATGTCTTGTAATATCTATTTCATTTATTACCTTTGGACCTAATGCATCTGGTGTAACATATATATTTCCTAAACCTACAACTAATATTTCTTGTTCTTTACTTACATATTCATCTATCATCTTCTTTAATTCTTCACATAATATCTCACTTGCTTTTTGAATTTCTTCTTCTCCCATATATTTCATATTTTTCATATCTATTGTTACATAATTTCCTTTTACTTTTCCTAGTGCTCTTTCGCCTTGTTCATTCATTATTTTAACTCGTGTAACTTTTATATTGTTATTTATTTGTTCTTCATTTGCTTCTATTCCATCAATCTCGTTTTCTATATTGTTTGCTTTTTTATACAAATCTTTTCTTTCATCAGCAAGGTCTGTTCTAAAATCCAACATAAAAAAATAACCTTCCTTTCCTAAAATTTCCGTTGCATTAAACAACATCTATTTATATTTTAAGAAAAAAAGATTATTTTATACTATTTCGTTTAACTTCTTTTAAAGAAATTTTTTAATTTATTCCATATTCTTTCTATAAAGCTTTCTTCTTGGTACAAGACTAAACTTGTATCAGCAGAATTAGGTACTAAATTGTTCTCTTCATCTAATACTACATAAGATTCTTTCTCGTTTTTCCAATATATATTTAAGATTTCTTCCCTTTCATCTGGATCACACCAATAGTCTAAATTTAATACAGATAATAATATTAAAGTTTTCCTATGTAGTTTTTGATCTTCTAAAGGAAGATTTGGATTAATATTAACTTTATAATTCTTATCTCTTTTAGTTTTAAAAATATTTAATACATCTTTTGGTATTTTATTTAGATATGCCATTGGTATATATTTTAATATTTCATATACTTCTGAATATGCTTGTGCTAATTCGTTTTCCATAACTCTCTCCTATTTTTTACTAATATTTAATTCATCTTTAATAGTTTGGTAAGCTATTAATTCTTCATTTCTTTCTATCTTACTACCATTTTTTAAAGAAGTCTGTAATCTATTAAAAAATATGTCTGGAGTTAGACTTCCCCCATTTGCCATTTCTAATTTTATCTTTAAGTATGATAATGAATCTTTTAGTTCATCTTCTGTTTTTTTATCTTCTATATCTATATTATCACTTATATCACAAATCCTTTGAAGTAATTCATTATTTCTTTCTATTTTCACATTTCTTTCTAAATCATTTATTAAATACTGAATAATCTCCAAAGTTTGTTTTGCAATATCATTATTTATTTTTTTATATTTGCAAATAACTAAAACATTTTCTATGATATTATCTGCAGACATTCTTTTTTCCATATCTGTTAGTCCATTTAACTCTGTAGCTAAAAATTCTTCTAAATTATCTTTTATTCTATCTGTATCTTGCATAATATTTATAAAGTCATCTAGCTCATCTGCATTTATTTTATTTATTCTTTCATAGTTAAAACGTTTTTTAATTAAATCTAACTGACTATATTCTTTTTCTAAAATATTCTCAGCCGGTATTTTTTCTTGCAATATATACATTGGTAAAATTGTATTTTTCCTATAATATATACTTTCTCTGTTTATATCTTGTAACGCAAATTTGTTTTTTTCATAAAATTCATTTAAATTGAACTCATCATTCTTTTGAGCGCCATTAAATATATTTTTTAAATATTTTTCTTTATCCCCTAATAAAAATTCTAGCAACATTTTTTTGTCAATTTTTAACTTTTCTAGTACATACATTCTACTTCTTATTATGCTATTTGCTTCTGTATATGTACTTTCTAAACTATAATTTTTATCTATATGAAATCCAAAGTTTTCGAATGGATGATTTTTTACATAATTATTTACAACTAAATCAACAAATATATCTGCATTTCCTTCTTCTAGTATTTCATCTTTGTCTTCATTTTTATTCATATTTGAAAAGCAATGTGCATATCCATGTAAAACATAACCTAATAATTTATTTTGATTACGGCTTCTTTTTTCTGCTATTGTTATTGTTTTAGCCTCTTCGTCAATTTCCATGTTATAATTTTCTGGTAATTTATTAAAAATAATATTTGTTCTATTAAAAGCAATTTCTAGTGCTTCTAATTTATCTGCTGGAGTACTTGTATATACATTTTTTATAAATTCTTTAATCATTCTTTGGGCTAAATAGACAATCTTAAATAAGTCTGGAGACACTTTATGTTCTAGACTACTTATTATTTTATCCCTAGATTCTTTTTCTGTAAAATTCTTTAAAAATTCTAATTTATCTTCATTATCTTTCTGGTTTGCTAAATATGATACCTTATTATTTTCACCATCTATAGCATTTATTGCTCTTTTTAAATTATTTTTTTCTGCGTTATTTTCTTCTAATTTAGTATCTAACATAATAATCTTCTCCTATGTTTAGTCTATTTGTTTACCTTTAAATTCTTCTTTGTTATATTCTATACCTTGTTCTCTTAATTTTTCTTCTAATCTTTTGTTAAAAACATGTATATATCCAACTGCTGTTTCGTTAAACTTATCTTTAAGTTCATCTTTTACTTCTTTTTTTAAATTTTCTATTAATTCATCATTTGACTCCATTTATCATCCCTCTTTTACTTTGAGCAATTATTACATAAAATTGTTTCTAATCCTATATTTAAATCAATTTTACCAACCTTATAATTATAGTCTAAATCAATTAGTTCTTTTATAATATTAGAAATCTCTAAATCTGTAAAGCTTTTTGCTTGCATTTTATATTTATTTACTAAAAACATCTGATTAGGTTTTAAATTTAAAGATTTTGCTATATCTAGTTTATATCTTTCTGCTATTTTTGTAAAATACAATTTTTTAAAATGGTTATATAATGTTATTAAAATTTTTTGAATTGGTTCTTTATTATAAAGCAAATTATTTAGTTCTTCCAATGCTAGTTTTATTTGCTTCTTTCCTAAATAATCAGTTAAGTTAAATATAATGGCTTGTGTTTGTTTAGTACACAGTAAATCTATATCTACTTTATTTATCGTTCCACCTTCGCCAGCATATTCTATTAATTTTCTTATCTCATTAATTAAGTCCTGCATATTTTGTCCACATTGTTCTATTAAATATTGCAATGTATTTTCTGCTACATTAACTTTATACGCATTTGTTATTGACTTTAACCTTCTTATAATTTGATTTGGCTTCTGATATGTAAATTCACATACCTCTCCATTTTTTTCTAATACTTTATATAGTTTTTGTTTTTCTACATTTTCTTCTACAAATACTAAAATTACACTTTCGTTAATTTCGGCTATATTATTTTCTATGTATTCTGCAACGCTAGTTTTAATTTTAGCAAGCTCTGGATTCTTTCTTTTTCCTTCTTTTTTTAAGATTTCCGAATTTCGTACAAGAATTAATTTTTTTGGATAGCCAAAAGCTGGAGTTTGTATATCTGCTATTAGTTCTGAAATATTCGTTTCATCTATACTAATATAATTAATCCCATTTATACATTCTCCAAAATTTTTTCTTATTTTCTTTACTATTGACTCTAGTAAAAATTTTTCTTCGCCATATAAAACATATATACTTTTTAAAATTCCTTGTCCGAAGTTCTTTTTCTAACTCTTCTATTAACATATTCATCTTCCTTTTCGGGATTTAAGGAACGTCCCCAAAATCCCTATTCCTATTATAATTTAAATTGAGATGAAAATTTAGATGAATGTGCATGGCAAATCGCTATCGCCATACTATCTGTTATATCATCCAATTTTGGTAATTTTTCAGTATTTAATATCATTTTTACCATTCTCTGTACTTGTATTTTATCTGCTCTACCATATCCTGTAACTGCTTGCTTTATTTGTAATGGTGTATATTCGAATATATCTAGTTTATTTATTCTTGCTGTTATTAATATTACTCCCCTTGCCTGGGCAACATTAATAGCTGTTTTTGCATTATTATTAAAAAATAGTTCTTCTATAGACATCGCATCTGGTTTATAAGTATTTATTATATTATTTAAATCTGTGTAAATCTTTTCCAACCTTAATGGAAAAGATTCACCAGCTTCTGTCAAAATTGCACCAGATGTCTCTAATTTAAATTTATTTCCTATATAATCTATTATGCTATACCCGTGTTATTGCAAACCCAGGGTCAATTCCTAATATTCTCATCGTTCTTCCTCTTCTTCTGTTTTTGAATCTAATATTATTCTAAATATCTCTGCAACACTCCAAGCTTGTGAAAAAGCACCTTTAGGTAAATATGGAGGTTTAGAATCATATAATTCTGAAATACTTAATACACAACCTTCTTTATACATCATTGTTTTTGTAGTTGCTTTTAGATTTTTTATAAATTGATCATATTGTTTTTGTAGTTCTGTTTTAACTTTACCTTCTTTTGTATTATTTATTACATTTTTGTATGCATCATTATATAGTCCAAATAACCATGGCCAAGTTATCCCTTGGTGGTAACTTATATCTCTTCTGTATGAATCTCCTTCATATGTAGCAATATATTGCTTGTCTTTTCTATTTAAAGTACGTAACCCATGTCTTGTATATAATTCATTAGTTACAGTTTTTAAAATTTCTCTAGCATTTTTTCCTGCTGGATTTAAAACTTGGTAACTAAGTGATAAACTAAATAACTGATTTGGTCTTATTCTATCATCACCTAATACATCATACAATGATCTCTTATCTGAATTATAAAATTTTCTATTAAATGATTTTTGTGTTTTATCTGCTAATTCTGCATACATTTCTGCAACTTTTTTAGTTTCGAATTTTTTTGCTAATTCTTCCATTATTTTTAAAGCATTATACCATAAACTATTTATTTCTACTGCTTTTCCATTTCTAGGAGTTACTGCAAAATCTCCAATTTTTACATCCATCCATGTATTTTGAGTATTTATAGTGCCGGAATGAATTAATCCATCTCTTTCCATATAAATATTATTATCATCAACATCTATTCCTGTAATATATGCCTCTATTATCTTCTTTAAGCAAATATATAAATTGTCCTTTATAAATTTATAGTCATTTGTATAATTAATATATTTTTTTATATCTTCAAAAAGCAATAATGAAGCATCTGCGCTATTATATAAAGGTCTATTATCATATCCTGAGTATCCATTTGGAACAAGACCATATTTTATATCTCTAATAAATGTTAATAAAACTTCTTTTGCTATATCAAATCTTTTTGTTTTAAGTAGTAACCCTTCAAATGCTATTAAGCTATCTCTTCCCCAGTCTAAAAACCATGGATAACCTGCAATTATAGTGTGAATCCCAAATGATGGTCTGTAGGCAATAAAGCTATCAGCAGTAATTATAAAATCTTCTATTAATTCTTTATCCTCTGTATTTTCATTTATTAAGCCTGTATCTGTTACTATTTTCTTTAATCTATCCTCTTCTTGCTTAATAATATCTTCTGCTTTTATTTCATCTATGTTTTCTTCTAATGAAAATACAAATGATATATTTTTCTCTTCATTTGGTTTTAATTCTATTTCATATCTACCTGGAATTGCATGGTTTTCTATTGGGTCAAAACCTCTTTTTTCTTCTTCCATATAAAACATTCTATAAAATATATCATTATGATGTTCTATATATGTTCCCTCTGAACATTTCATGTAAAATGGTGTCTGGCTTTCATTCTTTATAACTATTCTTACTTTTGTTCCAGTTATATTTTCCTTTAGCTTAAACTCTGTATCTTTATTAACTTGATGAAAATCTCTATAATTTATTATTGGAGCCAATGTTAACTTTGAATTATAATTTCCATTTTTAATATTATATAATACAACAACAGTATTCCTACCATATTGCATACTTATAGTCTTTTTAATAGAAATATCGTCTATTTTATATGCATATGTTGGTACATATTTTTTCTCAAATAATTCTATTCTTTTATATCCATCTGAAATATAATTATCGCAAATATTAGTATATAAAGGATATTTGCATCCATTAAATTCTATTGATTCATCTACTTTAGATAATACCAAAAATCTTCTTGCTGGAGGTGTTAGTGCTGCAACTAGCAGTCCATGATATTTTCTTGTATTGGCACCTGTAACTGTAGATGCTGCAAATCCTCCTATTCCATTAGATATTAACCATTCTCTTTGAATTAAATTCTTAAAATCTCCTTTATTTACCATTATTTTCATTTGTAAGCCTCCAATTATTATTTTTTCTTATTTTGTTCAACTTTTTCTATAAACTTTTCTATAAATTCCTCTTCCTTATCTTTATTTTCATTTTGTAAAATCTCTCTATTCTTTAGTTTAACTTCCTCTGTATTACGCATAGCCTCTATACGTTTACCATACTTAGATAAGAATTTACTTTTTCTTCCTTTTTTATTTTCGTTTGTCTTTCTTTTTTTCTTAGGTTTATTTTTTATTTTATTAAATTGTTTTTCATATTCTAATTTAGATTTTAATAACATGTATTGTGGGTCTGATTGTTTATCCCTATATTTTAAATCGTCACAAATTAATTCTGAAATTGCTTTAGCAACTAAATCTGGATTATGTCTTATATATCCATTCTCTATACATGCTAAATCTCTTTGTAACAAACGTACTCCTAAAGTTCTTGCCTTTGGCACGTCCTGTGCTACTAATTCTGAACCTTTTAAATTATATCTTTTAATATATTCCGGAATTATTTCTCCTGTATCATAAATACAATAATCTATAACATTTTTACCTGTATGTTCTATTATTGCTTTTATGTGATCAGATAATGTGTAATAGTCTGTTTGTCCTGGTTCTGTCATAATATTGCTTACATATATTTTTATTGCTTTACTATCTTTCATTGCTTTATATACACCATTAACTAGCAAGTTTGGTATTACATTTGTATACAAACTTCCTGGACCAATTACAATACAGTCTGCTTCTTTTATTGCTTGTACAACTTCTGGAGTTGCCCTACAATTTGGTGGTGATATAAATACTCTATTAATTTTTGTAATTTTGTCATAAACTACTTTTTTTATTTCATCTTTTTCTTCTATTATCATTCCATTTTCTAGTTCTGCACATATTCTCATTTCATCATTTGTAATAGGTAAAACTCTTCCTATAATATTAAAAATTTCATTGGAATTTGCTATAGCTTCTGTAAAGTCTTTAGATAAATCTTGCATTGTAGCAAAATACAAATCGCTAAAACTAACATCTTTTAAATCCCCACTTTTATATTTATAAGACATTAATTTACTTGCTAGTTCTTCATCCCTAGCTAATGCAATTACTGTATTTTTTATATCTTCTATAGGCATAGAATTTATGTTTTCTTTCTTCATATTACCATATGAAGATACCGTAACAACTGCTGTTATATTATCTGTATATTGCTTTAATCCTCTTACAACTGTTTCAATCCCATTGCCAGAACCTATTACTACAATTTTAGGTCCTTCTGAATAGATTTTTTTGTTAAATATTAATGAGTTTATATTTATATGTTTTCTATTATTTTTTACTCTTGAATCTGTAGATTCTATTAACATTTCCATAGTTCTTTTTTGCATAAATACAATACCCAAAACTATGCAAGTAAAACCTACAATAAATGATAAAATAATTAATAATAATTGTGCTATTTCAAGTTCTTCGCTTACAATAATTTTAGATATTCCATAACATGCCAGTATTATTCCTACAAGAATAAGAAATATCCATCTTTTTATTCTTGCATTTGGTCTAAACCATTCTATAAAACCTTTCATTTTTTATTAATACATCCTTTCAAGTTCAGTTTTCTTAATCTTCTCCTATTACTTGTACTTCCAGCTCAATTTTTTTGCCAGATTTTTCATAGACTTTTTCACTAATGTATTTTACTAAATTTAATATATCTTTTGCTTTTGCATTTCCTTTATTTACAACAAAACCAGCATGTTTTGTTGATACTTCTGCATTACCTATATTATATCCTTTTAAACCACATTCATCTATTAATTTTGCAGTAATAAAATCTGTTCCTCTTTTGAATGTACTTCCTGCTGATGGATATTCTAGTGGTTGATGTTCTTTACGCCACTCTCCATATTCATCCATCTTTGCTTTTATTTCTTTATATATTCCTTTTTTTAGTTTTAATTTTGTACTTAAAATTATATATTGATTACTACTAAAAATACTATTTCGGTATTCGAATTTTTGCTCCTCATTAGATAATATTTTTATATTACCATTCATATCCATACATTTCGTTTCTGAAACGATATCTTTCATTTCTCCACCATGTGCACCTGCATTCATTCTAATCGCACCGCCAATAGATCCTGGAATTCCAGCTGCAAATTCGAACCCTTCTATTTCCTCTATTAGCAATTTCTGTGCTACAAAACCGTTTTTTACACCAGCACCTACTGTTATTATATATTCATCATTAATTTGATCTATATTAAAATCTTGTATATCTATTCTTAAAACAATTCCTCTTATACCACCATCTTTTACTAGTAGATTACTACCATTTCCAATAACGGTTATAGGAATTTCATTTTTATTTGCATATTCTAATATACTTTTTATATCTTGCTCTGTTCTAGCATTTATAAATATGTCTGCCATACCTCCAACTTTAAATGAAGTATGTTTTGACATTAATTCATTTTTATATATTTTTGACTCTTCTGATATACATTTTTCTAATTCGCTTGAAGCTTTTTCTATATTCAAGTTAATTCCTCTCCTTTAAATATTTTATAACTTCTTCTATACTTTCCTTTGGTGTTGAAGCCCCTGCCATCACACCTATTTTACTAATATTATCTAAATCTTCGTTATATAGTTCTGATACCTCTTCTATTTTAATAGCTTTTTTACAATTTTTTTGTGAAATTTCGTATAATTTGTTTGTATTTGAACTTTTCTTGCCTCCTATTATAACCATAAACTCTACATTTTTCGAAATTTCTTCTGTTTCTTTTTGTCTAGTTTCTGTTGCATTACATATTCCATTATTTATTTCTAATTGTGTTTTTATATGTTCTTTTAAATATTTTTCTATTTCTAAAAACTTTTGTAAGTTATATGTTGTTTGTGTTAGTACTGCCAATTTTTCTTTTTTATTTAAATCGTCGATTCGTGCTTGTAATTGTTCTATGTTTTCTATTATTTCGCCATTTTTGCAAAAACTAAATGTTCCAATAACTTCTGCATGAGTTTTTTCTCCCACTACTATTATATAATAATCTTTATTTGATAATTCTTCTGCTAGGTTATGAATTTTTAGTACCTTTGGACACGTACAATCTACTATTTCTATATTGTTTTGCTTTGCATATTCATAAACTCCTTTTTTTACACCATGTGCTCTTATTAATACTCTTTTTTTTGCTTCTTTTATATCGTTTATTATAGTAAGTCCATTTTCTTTTAGCTTAGATAAAACTTGCTCATTATGTAATAAATCTCCTAAGCATTCTATATTCTCTGTATTTTTTAATTCTTCTTTAGCAGTCTCTACTGCTCGTGTAATTCCATTGCAAAAACCTGCTGTTTTTCCTAATATTATTTCCATATAATATCTCCTATTTTATTTTATGCTCTTATAGTTTGCATTATATCATATAAACTCTAATTCTGTAAAATAATTTGACATAACTTTGTAATATTTTTAGTAGAAAATCACGCTTTTGCTAATTACAATAATTTCATTTGACATAATAAAAAAAGACGTAAAAATAATTACGCCTTCAAAACTTTTAATTCTTAAAAAAAAATCTTTTTAACTTCGAAAATAATCTTTTTATAAAACTTTCACGTTCTATTTTAATAAGTTGATTATTCTCTTCTTCTCCTATTATCTCTTTATCTTTTCTGTCAAATATATGCTCTAATTTTTCTTCATTTAATTTTCTTTCTTCTTCATCTTTTTTTCTGAATTCTTCTTTTTCTTCCTCTGTTGCCCAATAATCTCTATATATTAAAGCAAAGATGTTATTAGTTTCTTCAGATAGGATTTGTTTATTTAAACAGATTCCTTCTTGTACATTAAATTCGTAGTCATTATTCATATTCGCTCTCAAAAAATTAATAAACTTCTTAGGAATCTTGTTTACTAAATCTATATCTGTATACTTTAATATTTCATATACTTCTTTAAAAGCATTTCTATATTTAAGTTCTAACATTATCTTCTCTATCTCCTCTTTCATCTCTTGTATATACAAAATCTTTTATTTTACTAAATGTTGCTCGTATCTTACTTCCTTTAGTTCTTATTGCTATATCTTTAAATTCTTCTCTTTTAAATGTTGTTGCAAATCCCTTTTTATTATTTTTAGAAAAAACTTTTGCATCTTTTACAGATTTCCATCTATCTAAATATATCTTTTTATCCTCATCTGAATCCATAATTAAATCTAAAAAGCTTTGTGCTTTTTCTTGCTCTGTAACATCATGCTTTAAAAATTTTTGCATTTTTGGTTCATATTTTCCTGGCTCCTCTGTCATCTTCACAGCTGTATCGATAATTGAAGCATATAAAAATACATTTTGTTTTATTACTTCTGGATCAAGTGTTCCATTAGCCATCCTAAATTCTATTGTATTCTTCTTGCTATTTCCTATATTAGTTAGATTAAGTCCTGCATATCTTCTTTCGTCTAGCTTAAATTTACTAGCAATCATTCTTAATTTTCCAAATTTTTTATGTGATACCTTTAACGTTCCATTATTAATCTTTTCCAATATTTTTTTGCTAATAGGTGCTGCCATACCATTTCTCCAAATGGCAGAAATAATATTTGATAATCCGTGAAAATTTTTGTTTATAGCTTTAGGTCGTATTGGGTCATCTTTATCATTACACATTTTATATATAAGTTCTTCTGCTTCTGCATATATATGAAGAAACTTTTTCATTTTTTTAGGATCACTGGCTAAACATTTTGCATCAAAATGCACATGTAATCCACATTTATCGTCTGCCTTAACATCTTTACTTTTATCTTTTGGAAATTCTTTAATCTTACTACAAATTTCTGCTATATTTTTCCATGTGCTTTCTATATCTGTTAAAATTGGTGAAACAAGTTCTGCTCCATTTGCTCCAACTAAACTTTCTTCCCATTTTGTTGCCATATGCCAGTTTTTGTCACTTATAAACTTCGCACTTTCACCAGCATATAACCCATTTTTCGTTTGAACATTATTAGCTTCTATTTCTATTCCAAATTTCATATAAGCTGGCAAACTTAGTCTTTCATATTGTCCTTTGTATTTCATTTTTCCCTCGTTAAATCTTTTTTCTAAATTATATCACTAGATTATTTTGTTGCCAATATATATTTTTATCATATCAAAAAGCAAAAAATTTTTCTTTTTTTAATTTATTTATATACATTTTTTAGCATCTATAATTCCTTCATCATATTGTCTTTTTATGTAAATTATGTTATAATTTTTCGTGACGCAAATTGTTTAGTTTCCAGTAATTAATTAAAAAATGGAGGAAAAAAGATGACAGAAGAAATGGATGCAATGGAAATTATTGGACGGAGTTTTAGAATTCCCGATGAAGGAATTGTTTTCAAGGCAAATAATAAGAATATTAAATTTGAACCCGTAAAAACGAATGATAGAATATTTAATTACACACAAAACGGTTCTTTTTATATTCTTGCAACACCTTTCGGAACTTTTATACTTCCAATGATATTGGGAGTGGAACATACTCTAGAAGAGTGTGGCTTTAAAAAAGTCACAAATGAAATTCTGCCAATTGAGCTTGACTCGAATTATGTACCATTTGGCACAAGAAATCAGGCTAAATGGTATCATATGCTTGCTGTAATTGGAAAGTATAATGCAAGCATTGCACATGAGCTATTGGCAAATGCAGGAAAGGATAAGTTTAAAATATTAGACTTTTTCGATTCTGCCACCATTATCCCATTTAGTGGAATATATGACTCAGAAGCTAGTACTTCCTTTTATCCAATGGCAAGTATGAAATTTCCATACATAGACTTTTGGAAGCTTGGGAAATTCAATTCTGAAAGTTTCGACAATTCAGACGATTCTGGCATAATTATTATTTATGCCGGTAATGGAAATACGTACTTAATTAACACAAAAAAATTAAGTATGCCTCTGTCTGAATTAATAGCTTGTCTAAAGGCTTCTGGATACAGCCACGAAAAATCGCTGTACATTCCTAAGCCTTAATTTTCAAAAAAGTCCAAAAAGGTCAAGAAAGAATATCTAAATTCTTCTTGACCTTTTTCTTTTTATCCAAATAATCCTCTTTTCTTTACTGGAGGTTGTTCATTCATAGTTTTAGCAAGTTGTGTTAATAAATCTCTTTGTTCTTTTGTTAGTTTTTTTGGAGTTTGTACATTAACAGTAAATATAAAATCACCCTGCCAATTTCCATTAATAGCTTTAAATCCTTTATTTCGTATTGTAAATCTTGTTCCAGTTTGTGTTGCTTCTGGTATTTTATATTTTACTTTTTCGCCATCTACCATTGGTATCTCTAATTCCGCACCAAGTGTAGCTTGAGTTATAGTAATCGGAATGTCACACAATACATTATTATCTTTTCTAGTAAAAATACTATGTCTTTTTAGATGTACTGTTACATAAATATCACCATTTTCTCCGCCTCTTTCACCTGGCTCTCCTTCTTTTTTTAAGATTAATGTTTGATTGTCATCAATTCCTGCTGGAATATTTATAGTAACTTTTGCTTGTTTTCTTACTGTACCTTTGCCTCTACAAGTTGTACATGGCTCTTTTATAATTTTACCAGTTCCATGACATTCAGAACAAGTTCTAGTTGTTTGCATTTGTCCTAATATTGTATTTTGAACTTGTGTTACTTGACCAGTTCCATGGCAATTTGGACATGTTACAGGATTTGTTCCAGGTTTTGCACCACTTCCGTTACAAGTTGTACATTTTTCATCTCTATTTATAACAAATTCCTTTTTTATTCCTGAATATGCTTCTTCAAAAGTAATTTCTAGATTATGTCTTAAATCTCTACCTCTTTTTGGACCGTTTCTATTACTTCTTCCAGAAGAACCACCAAATCCAGAAAAGAATGAACTAAATATATCACCAAAATCTCCGAAGCCACTAAATCCATCAAAGCCATTAGAAGTATATGAATAATATCCACCTTGTCCAGCTCCTTGACCACCAAATCCTTGTGGACCATTAAACCCAAATTGGTCATACATCTTTCTTTTTTGAGGATCAGAAAGTGTTTCATAAGCTTCATTTACTTCTTTAAACTTTTCCTCTGCTTCTTTTTTATTATTTGGATTTGCATCTGGATGATATTTTTTAGCCATTTTCCTAAAAGCTTTTTTTAGTTCATCATCTGTTGCATTTTTATTAACTCCTAAAACCTCATAATAATCTCTTTTTTCTGCCATTATATCCTCCAATTTATAACAAGCTTAATTATTGGAGGCTTTTAAACCTCCAATATTAAACATTATTTTTTGTCATTATCGTCTTCTACTTTATAATCTGCATCATATACATTTCCATTTTCATCTGTTTTTGGACCTTCTGCTGTTCCATTTGTTCCAGCATCTGCATTAGCTCCAGCTGCTGCACCATTTGGATTTGCATTTTTATATAATTTTTCTGTTATTTCGTAGAATACAGATGTTAATTTTTCTGTAGCATTTTTAATTGCTTCTGTATCTTTTCCTTCTAATGTTTTCTTTAAGTTTTCAAGTTCTGCTTCTACTTTAGATTTTTCTTCGTTGCTTATTTTATCTCCAATATCTTTCATTGTTTTTTCTGTATTAAAGATTAAACTTTCTGCGTTATTTCTAACTTCGATATCTTCTTTCATTTTCTTATCTTCTGCAGCATGTGCTTCTGCATCTTTTACAGCTTTTTCTATATCTTCATCTGATAGATTTGTAGAAGCTGTAATAGCTACATTTTGCTCATTTCCTGTTGCCATATCTTTTGCAGATACGTGAACTATACCGTTTGCATCAATATCAAATGTAACTTCGATTTGTGGTACTCCTCTTGGAGCTGCTGGAATTCCTGTTAATTGGAATCTTCCTAATGTTTTATTTCCAGAAGCCATTTCTCTTTCACCTTGAAGAACGTGAATTTCAACTGCTGTTTGACCATCTGCTGCTGTAGAGAATACTTGTGATTTCTTTGTTGGTATTGTTGTGTTTCTGTCAATTAATTTTGTAAATACTCCACCATATGTTTCGATACCTAATGATAATGGTGTTACATCTAGTAATACTAGGTCTTTAACATCTCCAGAAAGTACACCACCTTGTATTGCTGCACCAATAGCAACACATTCATCTGGGTTTATTCCTTTATCTGGATCTTTTCCTGTTATCTTCTTAACAGCTTCTTGTACAGCTGGAACTCTTGTAGAACCACCAACTAATAAAACTTTGTGTAAATCGTTAGCTGTAATTCCTGCATCTTTTAAAGCTTGTTCTACTGGAACTTTTGTAGCTTCTACTAAATCACTAATTAATTCTTCAAATTTAGCTCTTGTTAATGTTACATCTAAGTGTTTTGGTCCTGTACTATCTGCTGTAATGAATGGTAAGTTGATTTGTGTTTGTTGCATTCCAGATAATTCTATTTTAGCTTTTTCTGCTGCTTCTTTTAATCTTTGCATAGCCATTCTATCTGTGCTTAAATCTATTCCATTTGATTTTTTGAATTCTGATACTAGGTAATCTATAATTCTTTGGTCAAAGTCATCTCCACCTAAATGTGTATTACCATTTGTAGATAAAACTTCGAATACTCCATCACCAATATCTAGAATAGAAACATCGAATGTTCCTCCACCTAAGTCATAAATCATTATTTTTTGATCTTGGTCTTCTTTATCCATTCCATAAGCAAGTGATGCTGCTGTTGGTTCGTTTATAATTCTTAAAACTTCTAGTCCGGCTATTTTTCCTGCATCTTTTGTTGCTTGTCTTTGGCTATCACTAAAGTATGCTGGAACTGTTATAACAGCTTGTGTAACTTTTTGTCCTAAATAATTTTCTGCATCTGCTTTTAATTTTTGTAATATCATTGCTGATATTTCTTGTGGTGAGAATTCGTCTCCATCTATTTTAACTTTTTCTGCTGTTCCCATTTTTCTCTTAATTGAAATAACTGTGTTTTCTGGGTTTGTAACAGCTTGACGTTTTGCTATTTGTCCTACTAATCTTTCTCCATTTTTAGAAAATGCTACAACTGATGGTGTAGTTCTATTTCCTTCTGCGTTTGGTATAACTACTGCTTCTCCACCTTCCATAACTGCAACACATGAATTTGTTGTTCCTAAGTCAATTCCTATAATTTTTCCCATTTTAAATTCCTCCTAAAAAATATATAAATTTTAAAACTTAATAACTTACTATATATTATAATTATCCTTTAATTGTTTAATTATAATACTATTATTCTCTATCATTTCTTTTGTAACTTCTTTTTGCCATTCATCTTTTGTCATTTCTGCTAATTTTCTATTTGATAATTTTTTATATCCTAATTCCTCACCAAGCCAAGCTGGCTTTTGGAATTTAGTAGCTAATTCTTCGTTTGGAAATTCTACTTCTGCTGTAAGCAATCCTTCTAAATAATCATAATATATATCTATTTCAACTTTTAGATTATTTTCTATTGGTATTTTGATTCTTGTCTTTTCTATTATGTTACTAATTTTATTATTCATTAATTTTTCAAATAGTTCTTTACTAATTTCATTTTCTAATTCATATTTTTTAGCAACATCATAATTATTATTATATTCAATATCACCTTTAGTTTTTAGTGTATAAATATATACTTGCTTATCTGCGGGATAACTTTCCTTTATTTCTCTTATTCTTATAAGTGTTAATTTATCCCTATATATAAAAGCTTGTTTTATATGTACAATGCTTTCTATATTTAAATTTTCTGGTAAATACTTTACAGCAAATTTTCTTTCTATTTCTTTATTCATATTTATTTTCCTTTTTTATAGGTTAACAACCTCACTTTGTTCGGTTGCATAATTTATCTGTAACTCTCTTCGTTCGTACAACTAACTTAGTTTGCTACTACAACCATAGAATGTCTTATAACTCTATCTCCAATTTTGTATCCTTTTCTGTAATCTTCTTTTATTTCTTTTTCTCCTAAGTTTTCATCTACTACAGAGCTTACTGCTTCGTGTAATTCTGGATCAAAAGTTTTTCCTACTGCTTCTATTTCTTCTACTCCATTTGCTTTTAGTAAATCTTGTAATTGTTTATATACAAGTTCAACACCTTGTTTATATCCAGTATCCTTTGTTTCTACTTGTACTGCTTTTTCAAGATTATCTAATACTGGTAAAATTCCTGTCATTATATCTCCCATAATAGAGTTATATAATTGGTCTCTTTCTTTTGCACTTCTCTTTTTATAATTTTCAAATTCTGCTAGTACTCTTTTATATCTGTCCATTAATTCATCATATTCTTGTTCTTTTTTAACTAGCTCTTCTTTTTTTACCATTTCGTCTGATTTTATTACTTCTGGTTCCTTTGTATTTTCTTTTTTCTCTGCCAATTTACATACCCTCTTTCTTATTATTATCTTCATTTAATTTTTTACTTATATATTTCATTACAGATATAACTTTCGCATAATCCATTCTTTTTGGTCCTATGATTCCTATTGTTCCCAAATCTTTATCTCCTAAAGTATGTTTAAATGTTATTATGCTAAAATCTTTAAGATTACTATTTTCATCATCATTACCAATAAATACATTAATATCTTCTGCTTCACCAGAATTAAAAATTTCTAACATCTCATCTTTTGCATCTAGCAAATTGATAAAGTTTTTAGCAACTTTCATGCTTTTAAATTCAGGTAAATCAAATGATCTTTTAGCTCCTTCTAGGAATATATTATTATTCTCTTCTTCTATAATTTTATTTATTTGATTTATTATTGCATTCATAATTCCTATACTATAATGAACTTCAGAAAAAATATATTCTGCCATTGGCTTATCTATTTTTGATAATGGTTTTCCTCTTAATCTTGTATTAAATAAATTATTTAAAGTATCTACTTGGCTTTCTGTTATATCTTCATCAAATTTTATAATTGTTTCTTTTACCAACCCCGTATCTGTTACTATTACAACCATTAGCATTCTTTGTCCTAAAGATACAAATTTTATTTCCTCTATAATTTGTTTATCCGCTTTTGGACCAACTGCAACAGTTGTATAATGTGTTATTTCTGATAAAGTAGTTGTTGCAACTTTAGTTAAATCTTCTATTTCGTTAACTTTAATTTTTAATTTGTTTTGAATATATTTAATTTCTTCTAATGTTAAATTATCTTCTTTTAATAATTCATTAACATAATACCTATAACCTTCTGCCGATGGTACTCTTCCTGCTGAAGTATGTGGTTTGTCCAAAAATCCTATATTCTCTAATTGTGCCATGTCATTTCTAATTGTCGCACTACTATAGTCTAGTCCATGACCTTTTGTTATACTTCCTGAGCTTACAGGTTCTGCTGTATTAATATATTCTTCTACTATTGCTTGTAATACTTTCTTTTTTCTTTCGTCTAAATCCTTCTTTTTCAATATTTTCACCTCTTTAGCACTCTTTATGTGTGATTGCTAAATTCTTTACATATATTATATTCATTTTTAGCAAATGTCAATACCTTTTGCTAAAATTTCTTTGTGAATTTTTTGTGAATTAAGTTTTTGTTATTTTGTTAATTTATACGCAAAAAGAGCCTAGTACAATGTACTAAACTCTTCTTTTGTTAAATTATAGTTAAAAATATATTTTTGCATAAAAAAACGGGGGCATTGCCCCCTTGCATTGTCAAATGGCTTTTTTGTTAAATAGTTTCTCCGTTAACCAAGTATATATATCAGCATATACCTGGTATTTGCTTTTTTCATGCAAAATATCGTGTCTTAAGCCAGGATACATCTTTACGGTGATATCCTTGACTCCTGCTTTTCTCATTACTTTCTCTGTTGCCAACACACCTTTTCCACAATCCCCTACAGGATCTTTTTCACCTGAGATAAGTAGGATAGGCATGTTTTTATCCATGTACCACACATGTTTTTCATGTGATACATAAAGCATACCATCAAGCAGTTCCCTGAAAAGACCAGCAGAAAAATCGCCACCCTTTTGCGGATCCGCAATGTACTTATCCAAAGCCTCTTCATCGCTACATAACCAGTCATACTCCGTTCTGTTCGGAGCAAATATTTTGTTGTATGTCCCGAAAGTCAAATTATGGATTGTCGGAGTTGAGTTTTCTTCTCCTGCCTTTTTTGCCTCCATATTTGCTACAAGTTTTGCAATCTTGATTGCTAACGAAGGCATCTGGCCGGTTCCCATTAGTATAGCAGCATCTAAATCACCCGGATTATCGATTAAATAGGTTCTTACTACAAATGAACCTAATGAGAAACCGAGCATAACATAAGGTAAGTCAGGATACCTTTCCACCGTAATGTTTTTAAGCATCTTAATATCCTCAACTACCCACTTCCATGAGCCTTTTGGCCCAAAGTACATTGTTTTTGCTCCATCGGCAATGGATTTTCCATGACCTAAATGGTCATTTCCAACCACAATGAAACCACTGTCTGTTAGATATCTTGCGAACTCTTCATATCGTAAAATATATTCAGTTACACCATGTGCAATCTGAATAATTCCAACAGGCTCTCTTTCGGGCATCCATTTTACCGCATGAATCTTTGTCTTGTTGTCTGCTGATTGATAAAAAAATTCAAATCTTTTCATTCTGTTTATCCTCCTATTGCCATTTGACTAATTAATTTATCTGCCAGATTAATTGTTCTAGCTAAACAAACTAATTTTAGTATATTTTACCACTTTTTTCGTCTTTTTTCAATTATGTAAAGTTACCTATATAAATTCCTTATACAAATTCTTCCCACACTAAATTTGCTAAATCTAACCCCTTGTTTGTAAGTTTTATATTATCTAAATCTATTTCCACTAAACCTTCTTCTGTAAGTTTATTAAGTTCTTCTTTAAAAAGATACAATGGGTTGTCCAGATATTTTTGTTTAAATTCCGAGATACTTACACCTTCTAATGTTCTTAAGCCTAACAACATATATTCTTTTTTTGCATCTTCTATTGTTTGTGTCTCTTCTATTTTCTTATTATCCGGATTTTGCAAATATTCTTCTAAACTATTTGTGTTAGAATATCTTGTGTTATTATAATAAGAATGTGCTGCCACACCAAAACCAAGGTAACTATGCTGTTTCCAACAATTATAGTTATGTTTAGATTTATATCCTTTTTTGGCAAAATTAGAGATTTCATAATGTTCATAACCATTAGCTTCCAAAACTTCTTTAACTTTCCAATACATTTCTCTTTCTATTTCATCAGTTGGTAAATCAAGTTTTCCTAAATTAACTAAAACTTCTAGCTTTGTATTTTCTTCTAAAATTAATGAATATACAGAAATATGTTTTGGATTTAAAGTAATAATGTCTATAAGGCTATCTTCGACATCTTGCAAAGTTTGCTCAGGAAGTCCAATCATTAAATCTACATTTATATTTTTAAATCCAATATCTTTGGCTAGTTTATATGTATTTAAAAAATCTTCATATTTATGTATTCTTCCTATTTCTTCTAACAACTTATCTTTAGTAGATTGCAATCCTATACTTAATCTATTTATTCCTGTTTCCTTATATAGTAATAACTTGTTTTCTGTTACAGTACCTGGATTTACCTCGATTGTTATTTCTGCATTCTTTTTTACCTTATAATTATCCCTTATGCAATTTAAAATTTCTGCTATATATGTCGCATCTATAATTGATGGGGTTCCACCACCAATATATATTGTATCTATATAATTTTTTACTCTTTTACTTCTTTCTTTTATTTCTTCTTTTAGTGCTTGTACATAATCTTCTTGTTTTTCCAATTGTCCTGGATATGAGCAAAAGTCACAATAATAACATTTGCGCATACAAAAAGGTATATGCACATATATACCTATATTTTCCATTTCATATTTCCTCTGCTATTTTTATTAATTTGTTCAATCTATAATTTACTCCAGATTTTCCTACTGGTATTTTTAGCATATTCCCTAATTCTATTAAGCTAGCATCTGGATTTTTTAATCTAAGCTCTGCAATTTCCTTTAATTCATCGGATAAATTTGTAAATTTTTTACTAGCTTTTAATTTTTTGATTGCTTCTATCTGTTTAGTAGCTGCATTAACTGTCTTATTTAAATTAGCAACTTCACAATTTACCATTCTGTTTACATTATTTCTAGCTTCTTTTATTACTCTTATCTCTTCAAATTTAAGCATAGCACTACTTGCACCAATACAAGCTAAAAAATTGGATATATCTTCTCCCTCTTTTATATACAATGCAATACTTCCATTTTTATTAAGTGTTTTAGCTGTTATATTATATTGTTTCATAAAATCTTTTATAATTAATAAATTTTCTAAATTACTAAAATTAATTTCCAAATGATATGTATTACTTGGCTCACTTACTAATCCAGCTCCCATAAAAGCTCCTCTAAGTAAAGCTTTTATATCTTTGTCTTCCATTTCTTTTGACTTATTAAATTCGACGTAATTTGAATTAAAAGAACAATTGCTTAAATTTTCTGGTTTGCTAAATGTAATTACATAAAAATTCCCTTGCATTTCTATTTTATATTTTATCCCCATATTATTTAGTAGTTTATTAAATCTATTAATATTAAATTCGTTTTCTGTAGAAAACTTTACCTTTTTTTCTACTTTTGTATTTTTAGTTATTAAATAACCAACTAGTTCATAATAAACAGCTTGCTTATCCTTTAAATTATTCAGTTTACTCAATTCTTCTTTTATTTCAGATGAAAAAGACATTTTTACACCTTCTTTACAACTACTATTCTATCATTATCTCCTAAATCTTTTTTAGTTTTTACAAGTTCATATCTTTTATCTGCTTTTATTAATTTTTCCAATTCTTCTTTTTGGTCATATCCAATTTCTAAAAAGATCATACCATTATCAGATAAAAAATTAAATGCTTCATTGATAATTTTTTTATAAAAATATAAGCCATCATCTCCACCATCTAACGCAATAATTGGCTCATTTTTTACCTCTTTATCTAGTGTGTTAATAACTTGTGTTTTTATGTATGGTGGATTTGATACAATTACATCAAAATCTTTATTTTTTATATCTGCAAACATATCTGAACATTTGAATTTTACATCAACATTATTATTCTTTGCATTTATTTGTGCAACTTTTAATGCTTCCATACTTATATCTATACCATAAACTTCTGAGTTTTGTATATATTTTTTTAAAGAAATTGCAATACAGCCACTCCCTGTACACATATCTAATATTTTTACATGTTCATTTTTATATATATTTATAACTTCCTCTACTAAAATTTCTGTATCGCTTCTTGGAATTAGTACATTTTGATTGACAAAAAAGTTTAATTTCATAAATTCTTGATTATTAGTTATATATTGTATTGGAATATAATTTCTTAGCTGTTCAATCCCATCTAATATCTTTTTTTCATGAATTTCGTCTAATTCATCTTCACTATGAGCTATCACATATTCTTTCGGTTTATTTAAAACTGAAGCTACCAACATTCTTATCTTTAATATTGGTTCTTCTATATTTTTTTCTTTTAAATTAATTATTCCATTTTTTACTATTTCATTTATTGTCATAAATAACCCTTCCATTTTTTCTAAATAATAAGAAAAGTGGCTTCACCACATGTACAGATTGCTTTGCAATTGCACGGACATAGGTAACTTAACCTTGTTATATACATAAAAAAACTTACCCCGCCTTAGCCGTAAGAAGTTTAGAAATTTTAAGAGCCTACTCGCGTAGGTGGGTGTCTTGTTAAATGTTTGTGGGCTTCTTACTACTAAATAAAAGTGTAAGCTTGCACGCCACATTTAAAGGCGGACTCCCTTATAAAATTTGTTGGTTCTAAAATTCCAGTCTACACGCACTATGCAGGGAAGTTTTTGTTTGTCGTTTATTTAATTTAATAGTATCTTAACATATTATTAATTTGTTTTCAATATCTTTTTTGTGCAATTTTTGTGTTTTTTCTGTTTTATCTTATGAATGCTTTGTTAAAGTTATTAATTTTAATTTGTTTATATAATTCTAGAATTTGTACTTTTTTAAATTTTATGATAAAATTATTATAATTATGTGTAAATATTTAAATTTCAATGGTCCAGGCACAAAAATTGTTTTTAGACATATACTTTTCATATAGTGATTTTTATGGAGGTATATGTATGTTCTCTACTATTTCGTTGGCTGGATTTATTTCTTTTTTAAGTTCCGCCGTTTTTGTTGTTGGATATATTCAAAGTTCTAGTTTGTTTCCAGAACCTCTTTCACCATCAGAAGAAATATATTATTTAGATAAATTTAAAGCTGGTGATAATGAAGCCAGAAATATTTTAATAGAAAAAAACCTGCGTTTAGTAGCTCATGTAGCTAAAAAATATTCCACCTCTAATATAGAGCAAGACGATTTAATTTCTATAGGTACTATTGGTCTTATAAAAGGGATAAATAGTTTTAAACACGATAAAGGTGTAAAACTTTCTACATACATTGCCAAATGCATAGATAATGAAATACTAATGTTCTTACGTTCTTCTAAAAAACTTCAAGCAGAAGTAAAACTAAGTGATCCAATTGGTAAAGATAAAGATGATAATGTTGTAACATTGCAAGAGGTCTTAGAAGCTGATATTAAGAGCATAGAAGATGAAGTAGATTTAGGATTAAAAAAGGAAAAACTTTATACCAATATTGATAAAATATTAAAAGAAAGAGAAAAAGAAATACTTATTAGGAGATTCGGGCTTAATGGTCATAAGCCAGAAACTCAAAATGAAATTGCAAAAGATTTAGGAATTTCCAGGTCATATGTTTCCAGAATAGAAACTAAAGCTATAAAAAAGTTAGAAGCAAAGCTAAAAAAGGACTAAAGAGTCCTTTTTTATTATATAGGAAAAATCTAAGATTTTTACTTATACAACAAGGTTAAGTTATCTATGTCCTTGCGCTTACAAAGCAATCTGCACATGTGGCGAAGCCACTTTTCTTATATATCTAATATTTAATTCTATCATCTACACAAGTTGTTTGGCCATTTAAGAATTGATACTTATATTTTTTTCTATCTGATATCGGAATTGTATTTTCCTCGATTTCTTCTGTATCTGGATTAATATATCCATATACATATTCTGGTAAAATATATCCCGGATGCTGTATATCTGCTTCTGGAAAATCAGAATTCCAAATTGGTTCTTCTGCATTTTTAGCTAATAATCTTTTAGGCAACATAATAATTATTTTATGTTCTAGTGCCATTAATTCCATAAAAGATTTATCGTCTTCAAAATTCCCATGAGCTGTTCTATCTAAAGCATTAATACAATCCATTCCCTGAATTGAAGAATGTAGACCTTCTTTATATATATTATCTTTAATTTCAATAGTTTCGTCTTTTCCTCTAAAATGACATGACGCATTTATATAATGCATAATCAAAAACCTATCTTTATCCTCATATAATTCTTCTAACTTTTTGCCATACTCTAATTTATAGCATCCATCTTCACGTAAATAATCTCTTCCAACTGATAAAATGTCTATCATTTCGCCCTTTTCTAATAATTCTAAGTCCCTTTTACTAGATTTTCTTAACCCTTCGAACAAAAATCTTTTAGGTATCTTATATCTTCCTTTTTCTACTTCTTTTGGTGAATTTAATTCTTCTAATATTTTTTTTGCAGTATTTATAGGCATATTTATTGCAAATTCGTTTGCATTAGGTGTTTCTTTGGCTTCTTCTAATTTTTGAATCATTTTTTCTATATATTGTATATATAATTCTGGTTCATCAGAATTATCATATTCTATATATCGCATATTTCTATTAAGCAAATCCTTCATAAATTCTGGATTTTTAGTTAGTTCTGGTTTTTCATTAACTAACATATGTATTGCTACATCTGTATTTTCCATTTTTTCAAGTTGACCCTTTGCTCTTTCTGGATTTAATGTTTGTTCATCTAAATCTAATTTTCTCTTTTCTGACCTAAGGTTTGTCATTTTTTCATTTAATTCTTTTAATTTTTTAGTATTGTTAGCTGAAGTCTTTAGTTCTTGCTTATATTGTTTAGAAAAAGTCTTCATAAAAAACTCTACTATAGGATTTCTTTTTCTATATATAGAAAGCCCTCTATTTTCTCGATTTAAGCTTAATATAGCCTCTTTCGTTTCTTGCATTTCTTCTTCTAACTTTCTTTTTCTTGTTTGCAAGCCTTCGCTTTTTTGGATTATTTGCATTAATTCATTCTTTGAAATTTCTAATACTTCGTTTAGCATAAGAGTTCTCCTTGATATTTTTATTATATAGTAAAAATTGAAGATTTTGCTATATAACAAGGTTAATTTTCCTTAGTATATCCGGTTGTTAAGCAACCTGCCATATGATGAATCCACTTTTTCCATAATTATACCATTAATATTTTTATTGTGATATATTTTTACAAAATAATTGTAAAATTTTTCTTTTTATGTCAAAAAGAAAAACGGTGCAAACTTAAATTTACACCGTCTTAAGAATTATTACTTGATTTTACTATATTTATATAGACATTCTATATATGTACATGCAAAAAATATTACTGGTGTTCGCACTATATCTTCCCAAGTTTTTACTTCAAATAATATTCCTGTAACAAAAGCTAATACGAAATAGGCACCAGCTGTTACAATAAATATTTCAAGTATAAACATCTTCCAGTCAATTTTACCTTTTTTATCCTCCTAAATTCTAGAAGCTATCTTTATATTATCAGTTATATAATATAAAATTGGTTATCGAGTTGCCAACCACTAATAACATATTAACCCATATATTTCAATTTATTAATATGTTATTTTGCAACATCTTTTTAGGCTGTAAATATCCTTCCTCATATAATTCTTGCATTTTACTTTTCTCTAAAAGCCCTACTCTATTTGTTTTTATTTTTAACAAATAGTCTGTCCCATCCAATTCATATCTTTCCAATTCTTTACATAACAATGAAAAAGATTTATTTATAATCTCAAAAATATTATTACAACATTTTTTAGGTTCTTTATCCTCAAAAACTATGCTTAATACTTTATTTGCTCCTGCCTTTTTTGTTTCTTTCCATGGTAAATTTTCTGTAATTCCTCCATCAACAAATAATTTATTATTAAATGGGCATGTCGAAAATATACCTGGATAACTACAACTTGCTTGTACTGCTGTACCTATGTCTATATCATTTATATAGTTTACTCTACTTTTTATTTCTTTATTTATATTATTCGAAAAGACACATAATTCATCTGTATAAATATCCACTGCTGGTATTAATATTGGCATTTTTATTTGTTTTATATTTTTTATTCCCTTTTGCATACACACTTCTTTAACTAATTTTTTTATCTTTATTCCACTATTTAAGCCATCTATTCGTACACCTCTTCCTGTAAAAATATTTTTAAAAAACCTTTTTATATTTTCAAAGTCTATATATCTAATACTTTTTGCATATTTAGTAAATATTTTATACATCTCATCTGTGGTGAATCCACATGCATACAAAGTTGCTATTATACTTCCAGAAGATGTTCCCGAAACATAATCAAACTTTATTCCTTTTTCTTCTAAAGCTTTTATAGCACCAATATGAGCTACTCCTTTTATTCCTCCACCTGACAAACATAATCCTAATTTCATAAAACCACCTAGAATATAATATTCTAGATGGTTTTATTCGTTACACTTATTTATATTTAAATTCTATTCTTCAATATAATTAGTTGCACTTTCAAATATGTCAAAAAATTCTTTATTTACTTTTTTTAATGATACTGGTCTCATATTAGAATTTGTAAAACAATGTTTTGTTTCTCCTGTTCCTAAAAGCTTTTCTGTTTCTTTGTTTATTATTTCATATTTCATCTTTAATTTTATTCCATCAAATTCAGATATATCTACTTTTACAACTATTATATCTCCAAACTTTGCAGGATACTTATATTTGTAATCAACTTCTAAAACTGGAATCATTATTCCATTATCTTCTATTTTTTTATATGGTAATCCTATTTTATCTAATAAATATATCCTTGCTTCTTCCATATACCTTATATAATTTGAATGATGAACTACATTCATTCCATCTAATTCATAATAATTTATTCCTCTTTCAAATTTCATTATTCATCCTCCTTCGGGATTTAGTGACGTTCCTTTTTTCCTATAATAAATTCCAAAGCATTCCATCACTTACTTCTTTAGAATTATGACCTAAAACATCTAATAATTTATATGCGAATAGCATTGCTGTTGCAGGTCCTCTACTTGTTATAATATTTCCATCTACTTCTACTAAATTTTCAGTATAATTTGCTTTCTTTAATAAATCTTCAAATCCTTTGCCTGGATATGATGTTATATTTTTTCCTTCTTCTATGTTTGCTTTAGATAAAACAATAGCTGGAGATGCACATATTGCACCAATATATTTGTTACTATTTTTACTAAATTCTTTTAAAGTTTCTATTAATAATTTATCTTCAGCTAGATTATATGCTCCTGGTAAACCTCCTGGCAATACAATCATATCATACTCTTTAATAGATTCATCTATTACTTTATCTGCCAATACTTCTATATTGTGCGAACTTTTTATTTTTCTTCCATTAACACTTACAATATCACATTTGATATTTGCTCTTCTCATAACATCTACTACGGTAAGAGCTTCAATCTCTTCAGTTCCATCAGCAATCATTACAGCTACTTTTTTCATAATCTTCCCTTCCTTCCTCTTTATTAATATATCATATCTTTTAAAATTTTAACAATATCCTGTTTTAAACAATTACTATATAATTTTCCATTTATTTCTACATTTGGAGCAAAACCACATTTTTTAAAACAATTTTTTGTTTCTAATGTAATTTTTCCATCTTTGCTTGTATGACCTTCTTTTACATTAAATTCTTTTTCAATTTCTTTTATTATATCTAATGACCCCTTCTTTAAACAGTTTGGTCCTTTACATACAATTACTATATTTTCGCCTTGTTTTTCTAGTTTAATATTTTTCTTATATTTTAAAAGTACCATTATCTCTTTTTCAGAAATATCTAGATACTTAGCAATTTCTATAATATCATTACTAGATACAAATCCATTCAATTCTTGAAGTTCATCTAGAATTGGATTTAGGCTTTCTTTAGTTTTTGTATAAGCTTCAATAACTTCTTTATTTGTCATATTCTTTACTTCCTTCCATATACATATAACAGAGGTGTATTATGAAATTTCTTTTTAATTACATTAAGGGTATCCTTATTGGCGCTGGCGCAATAATACCTGGTATAAGCAGTGGTGTATTATGTGTTATTTTTGGTATTTACGAAACACTTTTAAATAGTATATTAAACTTTTTTAAAGATTGGAAGAATAATATTAAATTTCTTACTCCTTTTATATTAGGTGGTCTTACTGGAATAATTATCTTTAGCAATATTATTCTCTTTTTATTCGAAAGATATCCAGAAATTACATCTTTTACCTTTATTGGTCTTATCTTAGGCTGTATTCCTTCTATATTTAGAGTTTGTAATTCAAAAGAAAAATTTAAATTACGATATATCATATTTTTTATAGTATCATTTATTATTGCTATTTTATTACTTTTACTAGAAAACAAATTGTCTAGTAATGTTGGAATATATTATGGTGATAACTATAGTTTTGAATTTTTAATACTAGCCGGCTTTTTAATGAGTCTTGGCATTGTGGTTCCTGGCGTTAGTAGCACTGTTATTTTAATGCTACTTGGAGTTTATGAAACATATCTTTATGCAGTATCTATAATAAATATGAGAATATTACTTCCTATGGGAATTGGTTTGCTTATTGGTGGATTCTTATGTATGAAATTAATACAATTTTTACTTAATAAATATCATTCCCAAACATATTATTCTATATTAGGATTTGTTTTAGGCTCTGTGTTCATTCTTCTCCCTAACATAAGTTTTAATACAACGGGTATATTATCAATTATATTTTGCATTATCGGATTTTTAATCGGTTTTTGGGTACGGTAACTAGTCAGGACTTGGAATGGTGGCTAGTCGGTAGTTGGCATTCGTTCATTCTGGGATACATATAATAACTTATCTATTTTTAAGCAAAAAAATTAATCTCCACATTCAATTAAGAGAGATTAATTTTTTATAATTTTTATACATAATCTAAAAGATTATATTTATTAGATGTTTATTTTATCTCAAACTCTGTGTAGATTGCTGTATCTGGATTACCTGGATTTATTTCCATAAGTAATCTATATTTACCATTTTCTAACTCTCCATATCTATCTTTCCAATTAAATTCCATTGTAACTTTTCCATTATTATCGGTTTCATGAAGTAAATCATTTATATTATAGTTTTCTGATTTTAAATCTCTCCATTCGCCATTTTCTAATTTTTTTATAGTATAATATTCGCCATAACTATAAGGATAATCATTCTTATCTGTAATTACAATAGTAGCTCTCTCTTTTGTTAGTGTGCCTTCTTTAATCTGTAAACTGACTTTACCTACACTCCTTTTTTCAATTAATGCATTCTTTTGTTCTGTAGTTAAATTTGCGTATTTATCCTCAATTACAACATTATTATCAAGTGCATTAGCAACTATAAATTTCTCTTTTTCATTATTAGAATCACCATTAGTTTTATCTTTATTATACAAAAAAGCGCACAAAATTATAGCAATTATTAAAATTAATATAATAATTCCAATTACATATTTCTTTTTCATCTATTACCATCTCCTTTTTATTTAAACTCTATATATCACTTTTTATAATATATAGCAATATTTTTTATATATTATCTAAAAAATGTAGGGCTTTGCCCTACCAAAAAGAACACTTTTGAAAAAAGTGTTCTAGTATGTTAGAACACTTAAAATTTTATAATTATTTTATTGATTGGAGTTTTTTAACTATGAGTTATGCAATCATAAGAAATACTAATTATAAAACCAAAAATTTAAATGGCATATATAGGCATATAGAAAGAAAAAATACAAATTATTCAAATAAAGACATTAGTAAAAATTCCAATATAAAAAATTATTCATTAAAAGTTCCTTCTAGTACCTATGAAAAATTATTTAATTCAATTAAAGAAAAATATAATTTAAAGGGACAGATTAAAAGTGTAAGCAATGTAGCTTGCGAATATATCATTACTTCTGATAAAGATTTTTTTGATAGTATAGGAATAGAAAAAACAAAAAAATTTTTCAAAACAGCTTATTCTTTTGTATGTAATTATAAAGATTTAGGAGGACAATACATACTCTCTGCCAAAGTACATATGGATGAAAAAACTCCTATCAAAGAAAGTAATAATACTTCTCTTGAACTCATTATTGCAGAAAATAAAAAATTTAAAACTAAAAGATAAAATTAAGAGCTTAAATATAGAAATTAAAAATATCATTTTTATTATAAGCCAATATCTTAATATTTCTATAAAAAAAATATTAAATATTTTACAAAATTCCAAGTTAAAATAGTGCTTTATTTATTACAAATATTTTCAATCTATTTTCATTTATTTTTTCGACGTCATTCGACATTATTCGAGTTTTTTCTTACAGTACTAACGATTTTATTAATTTTATTTCATTGTAAATACGGACTTCACTATATCGACAAGCAGTATGTTGTAGCACAGAGTGGTGGAACATGGACATTTACCGCTTCTGTTACATCTGGTGTAAACAACGGCGAAATTGTTTGCTAGGTTGAACAGATTTATTAAGATTTACTAGTTATGTAGCTTAATATTTTAGTGATAGGAACCTTCTTTTGCTACGAGTTGAAATATACTCGTAGCTTTCTTTTTCTTTATAATAATTTTTTTACAAATAAAGATTTATAATTAGATATCCATTCACATATTTTGCTGTAATTTTTCCCATGTTTTGTTCAATTAGTTGTTTTGCAATAGCTAGTCCTATTCCAGTAGATTCTTTTGCGTTTTCTACTGTGAAGTACCTGTCAAAAATTTTCTGTACCGTTATTGCATCTAAAGAATTAGCCTTATTAGAGAATGTAATTATGCCATCATCATTCATTATAACTTCGAAATTTCCATTACTATATTTTAATGCATTTGATAATATATTTTCAAATATTCTTATAATAGCAATTTTATTAACCATTTTATTTATTTTTTTATTACTAATAGATATCTTAGGTATAATATTTTTTTCCTTAAATTGATTATAATAATTGGCTAAAGATTCTTCTAAGATATCATTCAAACAACATTCTTCTTTTTTTACTTCTAAATCAATATCGACTGTTTTTGAAAATCCAAATAATTGTTCTGTAAGTTCTTTCAATTCATAAATCTTCTCTTTAATTATTTTTATATATCTTTCTTGTTCTACATTTTTATTTTCTTTTTGCAATAAATCTATATATCCGTTAATTACAGTTAATGGTGTTCTTAGGTCATGTGATATATTAGTTATTATTTTTTTTATTTCTTGATTTCCATTTTTGTATTGTAGTTTTTGTTTTCTTAACTCCATCAAGTTCTTGTTTAAATTTATAGTTAAATTTTTAATATCTTTATCTAATGAAGATATTGTTACTATATTGTTTGTATCTGATTCTAGTATATATGTAAAAGATTTTTCTATTTCTCTAATTGTCTTTTTTATTAGGAATACTCTTACAATTAAAAATATACATACAAAAACTAATATTATTATAAATACTAAACTAATATTCACTTTTTCCCCCTATTTTAATTCTTTTTTAGAAAAAATATAAATTCCCAAAATATTTACTATACCTATTAAAGCAATGGAATAAATAGGCATTTGTTTTAAATAATCTAAATTGTTATTACTAATTTCCATAGCTTGTCCTTGGGGAATTGAAAGATAAATCAATCTTGCTTGTTTAATTTTCTCATCTCCTGGATAGTTTGGATTAAGTTCTTGGCTAATAATGTGTTTATTTCCATTTTCATCATAGAAAGTATTCTCAATATACTCATCAGTGTGAACTGTTAAGCTAAATGCTCCTTGTACAATAAACATTGCTATAAAAATAATTATACATATCGTTGTAGATATTGTTATCTCTGAACATATCATCGATATAAAATTATAAATAGAGCAAAATGATATAATTATCAAAATAGTATTTAGCAAAACCATCATAAAGTGAGTTGATGTCATTTGCATTTTTCCAAATAAAGGTATTCCAATTACGAAAATTACTAATAAATAAATTATTTCACATAATAGTGAAACCACTATGCTAATTATAAGGTTTGATAGAAAAATTGAAATCCTATTATGTCCAACAATAATTTTATTTCTTATAATGCCTTCCGAATGTTCTTTGCCAACAAAAATACTTACAAATATCGCAATAAAAAATCCTATATATATTATAAATTCATTAATAATTTTATCTAAAGATACCCCTTCATTAGATGTATATCTAAACAATGTAAATCCTGCTATTCCAATAGTTAAAAATACAAATAGCCAAAATATAACATCTTTTTTTAATCTAAAAAGACCTGCTTTCAACAATTTAACCATTATTTGCACCTCCTATTAAATTCAAATAATAATTTTCTAATGATTCTCCCTTTTCTTGAAAATTATTAATATTACAATTTCTTTTTGAAAGTGCAATAACAAATTCCGAAATATTTAATTTCTCATATATTTCTATAGATTCATCGGAAATCACTTTATAAGATAAACCATTTTCTTCTAAATATCTAACACATTCATTTAAATTACTTACATTTAAAATAATTCTTTTTCTAAATTTTTTTTCTAATTCATCCCTATCAATTTCTTTGACTATCTTATGTTCATTTATAAAACCATAACAAGTTGCAATTTTGGACAATTCATCTAAATAATGGCTAGAAATTATAAATGTAATTCCCTTTTCTTTATTTAATTTTAAAATTAATTCTCTAATTTCAATAATTCCCTCTGGATCTAATCCATTTATAGGTTCATCTAAAATAAGTATATCAGGACTTCCAACTAAAGCAATTGCAATACCTAATCTCTGTTTCATACCTAATGAAAAATGTTTAACAGTCTTTTTCCCTGTGTTTTCTAACCCAACAAGTTTTAATAGGTCATATATTCCATCATAATTAGGTAAGCCTACAATTTTATATTGTTCTTTGAGATTATCTTTTGCTGTCATATCCATACAAATCGATGGTGTCTCTATTATAGCACCTATCCTTTTTCTTACTTCACATATCTTTCTATCTGTATTTTTTATTCCATAAATTTTATATTCGCCTGAAGTTAACTGTTGCAACCCACATAAAAGCCTAATTAGTGTTGTTTTTCCCGCACCATTTCTTCCAATAAGTCCATATATGCTACCAATTGGTACATGCATATTAAGTTTTTCTAGAACTATTGAATGCTTATATCTTTTCATTATATCAAATGTTTCTAAAACATACTTCATATAATCTCCTCCCTTTATAAAAGATTTTATCATTAAATAGTTAAGAAAACCGTTAAGAAATAGTAAACAAATAGTTAAGATTTAATCAAACATCTTAAATCCAATTCCCCAGACAGATTCTATATATTCTTTATCTGTTACTTGCTTTATTTTTTTCCTTATATTACTTATATGTACTTTTAAAGAATTTTCGTCAAAATTTAGTGTATCATTACTCATTAATTCAATTAATCTTGATTTCGTCACAACTCGATTAGGTTCTAATAAAAGCTCTTGTAATATATTGTACTCTGTTTTAGTTAAACTAATTTTCTGGTCATTTAAAACTAATGTATGGGTCATACGGTTTAATGTCATTTCTTTGTATTTTAAATCATTATTTTTACTAGTATTATTTATTCTCAATTGAACTTTAACTCTTGCTAATAATTCATCTATATCAAATGGTTTAGTAATATAATCATTTGCTCCTATTAATAACGAATTTATTTTATCTTCCTTTGATATTTTTGCACTTATAACTATAATTGGTATATTTTTAATTTTTTTAATAATTTCTTCTCCATTTATCCCTGGTAACATCAAATCTAATAATATAAGGTCTATCTTCTCTTTTTCTAATATAATTAGTGCTTCTGTTCCTGAGTATGCATTTATAACAATATATCGCTCTTTTTCTAAAACATTTTTTATTAACTCATGAATCTCCTTATTGTCTTCTACTAATAATATTTTTTTCATTTTTCCCCCTCATAATTATATCATTAGTATAACTATAGCATAAACAATATAAATTGAATAGTAGTAAAATACTATTTATTCTCCTCTTTCTTGTAGTTTATCACAACTCCTATGAATAAAATTACTTGTAAATCTCTCTATTTGCTCACTAGTTAAGCTTTTAAAATCTCCATGTACGTAGTCATCTCCAACTAAAAAACAATCTCCGGCAATATAGTTTTATTTTAAATTTAACAATTTACCTTCCTCGTTACAAATAATTAAGCAATCTTTATATGGAACTACTTCTATTAGACCTCCCACTACTTTTTGTTTTTGTTCTAATGTATTTGGAATTTTTATATTTCTCCTAAAAAACTAACTATATTATTTGTAAATCTTTTAAATAATAATTTTTAATTAGTTTTTTTAAGTTTTATATATGTTCATTCCAATATTTCTTATTAAAAAGTGTTTTATATTATAGAACACTCACAAATATTTTCTATCATCATAATTTTTTATAAGAATATATTAAATTAAGGAGATGATAATTTGGATAAAAATATCTTTGTAAGTTATACCGAAGATAGCAAAGAATTATTGGAACTCGTTCAAGAATGGGTCGATAAAAATATAAATAACTTATCTTGTCAAATAATCAAAAGTAATATAAAATCAAAATCAAATTAGATAAGTTATTATATAAATATGCTCTAGATGGGAGGAAAAATTGAAAGATTTTCATAATAACTATAGTGAAATTGATAATTTTCAAAACTGGAAAATAGGTATATACACAAGACTTTCCAATGCAGATAAAAAAGATGAAAACCTAAAACAATCAGAAAGTATTGATAATTAAATCGAATTACTACATAGGTTTGTAAAGTTTAAAGGTTGGCATATCTTAAAAACATACATAGATGATGGATATAGTGGAACAAATTTTGATAGACCCGATTTTAAACGTATGATAAATGATATTGAATCATGAGAAATTAATTTAATAATAATCAAAGATTTATCAAGATTAGGAAGAGATTATATCGAAACTGGCTATTATGTTGAAAAATTTTTTCCACTAGAAAATGTACGTTATATAGCCTTAAATGATAATATCGACACATTCGATACAAATAATACTAATAACGATATAACACCTTTTAAGTCTGTAATAAATGATACATATGCCCGAGATACTTCCAAAAAGTTAAGGTCTATTCTTATGACAATGGCTTTAAATGGAAAAAGCATAAAAGCATTTCAACCATATGGGCTAAAAAAAGACCCTGACAATAAAAATAATGTATTAATAGATGAAGAAGTAAGCCAGAATGTATACAATATTTTCATGATGTATACAAGTGGAATGAGTAAAAAAGAAATTTACAATTATTTAGGAAAACATCATGTACTTACTCCTCTAAAGTACAAAGAATTAAAAGGTAATTATCATAACCCTAATAACAACAAAACATATAATAGGTCGTATGTAGGAGATTTAGTTCAGCATAAAACTACTAAAGTAAATTATAAAATTGATAAACATATAAAAGTAGATAAATCTAGGCAGATAATAATAGAAAACTGTTTTCCTGCTATTATAGATAGAAATACATTTAACATAGTTCAAGATATGCTTGATAAACAAACTAACGAATAGACTTTTAAAGCTGCTAAACCTCACTTGTTACGAGGAATTACATTTTGTAGTTGTGTCTCTCGAATTACTTATGTTAAAAATCATGGAAAAATATTTAAATGTGCATACTCTAGTTATAAAAGGTATGGGAAAAATTTTGTACCAATGTGCATATGACAGAAGACGGGCTTATAAATAAAGTATTAGAAGATTTAAGAAGAATTGTTAATAATTATTTATCCATAGATAAAATACAAATAAAAAAAGAACAACCTTATAAATCTATTAATAATACCTCTATACTTAATAAAAAAATTGAGCAGTTAGACAAATTATTAAAAAATTTATATGAAGATAAAATAAACAACATAATTAGTGATGATATGTTTATCACTTTAAGTAAAGATTATGAACAGGAAAAGTATAACCTTTTACAACAAATTAAAATCCAAAAAGAAATTGAGATAAAAGAACAATGTAATACATATGACGAAAGTTCTATAATAGAAATAATAGAAAGTATATTAAGGTTTGATAAAGATAATATTGATAGAAATATTTTATTAAAATTAATTGATAAAATTGTAATTAATGATAAAGAAATTCATATAACATATAAATTCGCATTCCCTGAAAAATCTGGAATGCAAAAAATATGAGATTACATATATAAATAGAACCATAAAAAAGTCTTAATTTAAATTTCTAAAGCTTAAATATCTTTTAGTAAATTTATTTTAAGACTTTTTATTTAACAATATCTATAATTTTAATCCCTTTCAGAATGATCTAGCTTATCTGTTGTTTCTGGTAAAGCTTTTACTTCTGCATTCATAAGTTTTAATACTCTTCTACCTAAAAACGGAATTTTACCAATTCTATGCACTACAAAATTTTTTAATCTTCCATTCGTTTCATGTAATTTATCACATTTTTGTTTTAATTTTTCGTTTTCTTCTTCTAATCTATTAATTTCTCCTTGTCCCCTATTAATTACATCAGTTAAAATTATCTTTTCTTCTTCATGTTGGTCATGGAGTTCTTTTGCAGTATTTGCTATTATTTCCTCTACTTCTTCTTCTGAATATTTTCCAGTGCTATTATTTCTGACTGTAGCTTCTGCAACTTCTCTTTCGAATGCCAGAGAATCCATTAATTCTTTTATAAACTGATTCGGTTTGTCTTCTTTACTAAATTCTGCTAATAAATCTTTATATAAATCTGGTTTCTTTCCATATAAGGTTATAGAAATACTATCTTCATATGTAGTTATATCAACATTTGTTTCATCCTTAGAAGAAACCTCTTCCATTCTAGAAATATTATTTATATCACTTTTTGAGAACGTTACATATAAATATGCATTGTCTTTTTCTCCTGCACAAGCATTTGTCTTTATATTTTGTGACCATAATTTTTTTAAAAGTTCTTCTAAGACCGGTTCTCCTTCAGAAAAATTATGCGCAAGTTTAGCTTGCTCTTCTGGTTTTAAACTTAATATATATTCCGGTTTAATATTATAAAACTTTCCTAAATTTCCCGTTATTCTTTTATTTAACAAACCTTCCAGGATATCAAAACCTTCTTGTTCTTCCAACAAATCATGAACTTTATTTGTTCGTATTAACATATCTTGCAATTTACTTATTGTTTGTTCATCGAAAATCTCTTCTAGTTCTTCTCCACCTATTAATTCTTTTAATTTGCTTCGATCTTCTTTTCCTTCTTTTATTTTTTTTACTTCCGCTAATATTTTTTCTTTATCCAGACTAACCATATTATCACCTTATCTTTAGTTTTTTTCTTCTAGCGGGATTTAAGGAACGTCCCAATTTCCCTAACTCCCTATTTTTTTCTTCTTATAATCCAACCTTCTTCTACTTCTATTGGTAATTCCATTTTTACTTTTTGATCTTTTACTCCTGGGTTTATTGTTTCTATCTTCTCATCTGTTTCATAATCCCATAATTTTTCTATAGTAAATTTTACTACTTCTATTTTTCCTGGAATTATAATTTCCATTTCATCACCAACAGATAATTTATTCTTTATTTCTACAGAAGTTTTTCCATTACTTGTCTCTACTACTTTTCCACCAAATTCAAAATTTGGATTATATTGTTTTCCTTCATATTCTTGGAAATCTTTATTATTTCTATCATTAAAATAGAAAGTTGTTAATCCTCTTGTTTTAGTTTTTTCAAGTTCTTGCATATACTTATCTGCATTATAATTTTTAGGATCTTTAACATAGTCGTCTATTGCAGTTCTATATGTATTTACTATTGTAGCTAAATAATATTCTGTTTTTAATCTTCCTTCTATCTTTAAGCTATCAAGTCCCATGTCTACGATTTCTGGTATTTCATGTATTAAGCATAAATCTTTAGATGAAAATATATATGTTCCTTTTTCGTCTGTTTCTACTGGCATTAAATTTCCTGGCTTATTAGCCTCTTCTACATATAAGTTATATGCCCATCTACAACTTTGTGCACAATCTCCTAAATTTGCACTTCTGCAAGCTAAGAAATCACTTAAGAAACATCTTCCTGAATATCCAAAGCATATTGCACCATGTGCAAACATTTCTACTTCTAAATCTTCTGGTTTATTTTGCATCATATATTTTATTTGTTCTTTATTTAATTCTCTTGCTAAGATTACTCTTTTTGCTCCATTTTTGTACCAAAATTTAGCTGATTCTAAACTTACTACGTTTGCTTGTGTACTTATATGTATATCTACATTTGGTGCATATTCCTTTACTGTTTCTACAACGCCACCATCTGCAACAATTATTCCATCTGCTTTCATATCTTGTAACATTTTTGCTTGTTTTTTTATCTCTTCATAGTTATTATCCCAAGCAAATATATTAAGTGCAACATGTACTCTTTTTCCTATGCTGTGTGCATATTCAATTGTCTTCGCAAGTGCTTCATCATTCATTTCTGCTCTTGTTCTTAAAGATAAAGATGATGTACCACAATATACAGCATCTGCTCCATATCTAAATGCTGTTTTTGCCTTTTCGTATGACCCTGCTGGTGCTAATAATTCTGGCTTTTTCATTATATATTCCTCCTATTATTTTTTCTTCATTTTATTTAAAATTTCTTTTTCTTCTTTACTTACTCTATATGATTCTCTTGCTTTTTGTAAAGCTTTATTATATGTAAATTTATTTAAATTACAATTTTTTAAATATTTCATTGTCTGTTTTGGAAATTTAATATACAATTCTGCCACAAGCCATGCAATTCCCATTTCTACATAATACTCTTCATTTTTTATATTATCTATTACTTTAAAAATTTCATTTACATATTCTTCTTTTACATAATGGTCTAATAACATAACTACTGCAAATCTTATTTCATATTCTTTTTTAGATTTAAAATACTTACTTATAATTTTCCAAAAAAATTCTGGATTTTTGTCTGCATCTTTTAATCCTGCACAAAAACTGTCACATACTGCCCAACAATTTATTTTTGGTACAAAATTAATTATATATTCTTTCTTTTTTTCTAAATCTATTTTTAAATTTGCAATTACTAATGCTTGTAGCATTAGTTCTTCGTAATAGTCTTCTTCGGGATTTTTTAAGTATTCCTCCGGATTATCTTTTACAATTTCTTTTGCCAATTTTCTTATTTTTGGAATACTTACTCCCAACATTTCTGTATCCATTCCTGGGCATAGACCAGAATGAAATTCCTTATATTTTGCATCACTTAGTTCTATTAATTTAGCTCGTATTTCTTTATTATCCATTTTTTACTCCAATTCAAAAAAGTCTTTTAATATTCCCTTATTAACATTATTAGAAAATACCTCTCTTATAACTAAGAATATAATTGGTCCTAATAATAATCCAATTACACCAAATAGTTTAAATCCTGTATACATTCCTAATAAAGTGAATATTGGATGCATTCCCATTTGTTTGCTTACAAATTTTGGTTCTAAGAATTGTTTTATAACAGACCAAGCAAGCCATAATACAAATACCGCAATTCCGGCAACACTATTACCTTGTATTATTAATATAATACTCCAAGGTACCATTATAAAACCTGCACCAAATAGTGGTAATAAATCTACAAATCCTATTAATATTGCCATGATAGCAACATATTCTATGTTTAATCCACATAAATTAAATATACACAATCCTATTGAGACTAAAACAAAACATAATAAAGATAATTTTGCTTCTGCTTTTATGTAATTCCAAATTATCTTTAATGATTTTACTACTATCTCATTTGCTTTTTCTAGCCATTTTTTTGGAATTTGATTTTTTAATAATTTTTTTACATATTCCCTATCAAAGCACATAAAAATTATTGCAAGAATTGTTATAATTGTAGATGTAATTATTCCTGGTATACTTCCTGCAAAATTAATTATTCCAGTAGCAAAACTATATAACACATTTTTTACAACTTCAACTATACTTCCTAATGAATCTTGTATTGCTGAAATCCAATCTTGTGGTATAACAATTTCTCCATTTGCCAAATTGTTTATAAGCCCCATTCCCCAATTATATACTCCATCCATTGATGAGTTTAAATTATTTAATAACACTTTTGATTCAGATATAATTGCAGAAATTAAAACTGCTAACAAAGAGCCTATTATTAAAACAACGAATATTAATGAAATAGTTGCCGAAGGCTTTCTTTTTAGTTTACACTTATTCATAAAAAATTTTATTAATGGTTCTATCATTGTAGCTATTAAAAATGCAATTAAAAATGGCACATAAAACATTGCAAGTTTATATGCAAGAAATAATAGTACTAAAGTAAAAATTAAAACTACTGTTTTAAACAATATCCTAGAATAATATTTTTTTTTCTCTTCATTCATATTATTTATTCCCTTCCTTTAAAGCTCTATTTAATATATATTTTAATCTCTCGTCTTGCTTTGTTAAGTATAAATACCCAATTAGTCCTTCGAATGCTGTTGCATATGCATATTCTGCTGGTGTAGCATTTTTTGCTATATGATGGTTTTGTGTGTTTCTTGCTCTTCGAACTATATTTTTCTCTTCCTCTGTTAATTCCTCTTCTATTGCTTTTAAAATTTTAGCCTGTCCTGCTGCTTTAACAAATTTAATTGCACTAACATGTAATTTATGTACTTTTTCATTCGAATTATTTACTAAATTTGTTCTTATAAATAATTCATAAACACTATCTCCTACATATGCCCAAACTAAAGGATTTAAAAAGTTGACTTCATCTGGAGTTCTTTTGGGTTCTGCTATATTACTCATTGTTTTCCTACCTTTCTCATTTGACTTAAGCCTTCTCCAATGTTATTCTTCCTAGTTTACCACTTCTAAAATCTTCTAATATTATATTAGCAGTTTTTACATCATCTACATTTCCACCAGAAACAACTGCTCCACGCAATTTTCCTATTTTTAACATTATATCATATATTATTTCATTTTCTGGTCTCGTTTGATTTTCTAATGAATTTAATAATTCTTGTTTGCTTAAATTATATCTTGCTACTAATTTATCTATTTCGTTTTCTAGCATATATTTTAGAAAATAGAATGCTACATCTGTCTTTTCTAATACATCATCTTTTATTGTTCCTGTATATGCTAAATTAAGTGCTACTTCATCACTTTCAAATTTTGGCCATAGAACCCCTGGTGTATCTAAAAGTTCTATGCTATTACTAATTTTTATCCATTGTTTTTTTCTGGTAACACCTGGTTTATTACCTACCTCTAAAGAATTTTTATTAGCTAATCTATTTATAAAAGATGATTTTCCTACATTTGGTATTCCTAGTATCATTATTCTAATTTTTCTACCAGTTCTTCCTTTTTCTTCTCTTTTATCTAACTCCTCTTTCATAATTAACTCTGCTTGTTTTATAACTTCTTTTATTCCTTTTCCACTATTCGAATCTGTTATTACTGCTGGAATTTTTTGTGTCTTAAAATACTCTACCCATTTTATTGTTTCTTTTTCATCAGCTAAATCACTTTTGTTTAATACGATTATTTTCTTTTTTCCTTTTACTATTGTATTTATATCTGGATTTCTGCTAGATATTGGTATTCTGCTATCTAATAGTTCTACTACTACATCTATTAATTTTAAGTCTTCTTGTATTTGTCTTTTTGTTTTTGCCATATGGCCTGGGTACCAGTTAATGTTCAAATTTATCACTTCCTTTGCTATTAAAATATTTATCAATTTTCTCTAATAATTGTTCTTTATTTTCTGCAAACTGTCTTTTTCTATGTCCATTCGCACCTGAAGGATGAGGAAAACCTAATAAACATTGTTCTTTTTTTATTAAATTTTCTTCTATCATAAACTTTAAGACTTCCTCCACAGATTTACCTAATGGTATAATTAATGTATCTTTCATCTCCTCTACTTCTTTATAAAAATATTCTTTTGTATAAGAATATAATAATTCATCATCTAATATTTTAGGATTAGAACCTGTATAATTTTTATTGTCTATAAAGACTGGATATGGAATTATAGAAGTTGTATGTAAAAGATCATCTCTATTTTCAAATAGTTCTACACAAGAATTAATATATAACTTCTTATTTAATTTCAACTCATCTAGCATTTCTACTAAATTTTTTCTCATACTTCCGGCAAATCTTGAATTTTTCTTGCATTCCATTTTTATTTTTTCATATTCTAGGTTATTAATTAAACCTTTATTTGCTGTTTTATATGCAATATCTGTTTGCGTCCATCCAGGAGTAATCCCTACAATAAATATTTTTGCTTTTTTATTTATAATTTCGTTATGTGGAGCATAATAAATTTTCATCTTATCTTTACTTTCTAGTAAAAATTTTTCATTTAATATATCATTTTTATTAAAGCTTTTTAATTTTTTAATTTCCATAGCATATTTATTAAACATTTATTATAACCTCTAATTAATTTCTTAATAATTCTTCTTGTATTCTGCTATTTTACACGACAATATTATATGCTATTTTACATAAAAAAGCAAGCTATCATATTTAGCTTGCTTGACATATTATTATAAAGTTCTGTAATTGTTTTTATCTGCTCTTTCATCCATTTTTCTATCATATTTTTCGCCTTTATAAAACCAATCTGTTTTCTTATCTGTTGGATGTGCTGCTCTATTTTTATCTACTAATATATTTAGGAATGCAAATAATGCCACTGCAATACCTATTGTAGAAGCTATTATTGTATCATAAGTATAAATATCTGCTAAGCCATCAGATGTTGCAACGGTCATAATCGCATTAAATAATTGTGGTCCAAAATAACCAGCATATACTAATAAATAAATTATTCCGGCTATTAAATTTCTTTTATAAATAAATACAAGTAATATTAATACAACAAATAATAAAATTACTTCTGTTGTAAAATTTTGCACTGGAAATCCTAAATCTTTTCCTGTTGCAGTTGTATATGCAAGTACTACCCTAAAAACCCAGAATAATCCTGCAAAAAGTAATGATAGAATTGAACTTAATTGTTTCATTTGTAAATTCCCCCTCGTTTCTTATGTTAAATTAAAAAATATTATTAACATTCCTACACAAAATAAGACCATTCCAATAGTTTTTACAGCTAACGCTCCGCTGTTTTGGTCTCCAAAACTAAATCTTTCTCTTACAATTTTTCGAGCATTATATATTAAAACTACTGCTGCTAGTGATATTAATGCTCCTACAATTGATAATATTATTTTTACATCCATTTTCTACATCCTTTTTTATATTTTTAACTATATCTTTATTTTATTTATTTTATTTATAAAAGTCAATAAATTAATACTTAATTCTTTATATTTTGCATAAATGCCAAAAGCCTACAAGATATTTAACATATCCTGTAGGCTCCTAGCATTAATCGATATTCTCTGCGAATTCTAGCATTTCCATTTCTGATGGAAATGCTAGAAGAATTGTATTCTTTAGCTCTTTTATTTTTCTCCGCTTTTCCTTCATTTTTAGCGCTTCTGCAAACTCTAAAACATCCTCGTCCGCCAGCTTTTCTAATGCTTCTTCGATTGTTTTTCCTCTCTTTATTTCAAATAGGATTGAAATAACATCCTGCTCAATCATTGCAGGAATTTTCAAGGAGCGGACTGCTTTCGCTACCTTTTCGAAGATGATTTTTTTCTCGTACAAGTTTGTAGCCTCTGCCAAGACATCTGGTAAAATTAACATTATATTATCCTCACCATTCTCTGCTTCAGGTAAATTTTGTGTAACCACCTGAAGTATTTCATCATACGCATCATCTACACTAATTTGAAATGAAAAGTGCTTACAAGCCCATTCGACAAGCTCATCCATTGTTAGGGTTTTATCTTCAAGATGCTTATACACTACATCCTGAAGCAATATATACCCTGGCATCCCTGCCATTCTTGTCCCATACATCTGACGCAATATTATGCTTACAGCTGAATACCGACTTCTCTTTTCTTCTAATATTTTTTCTTTTGTTTCTTTAGCCATTTTATAGCTCCTTTCTTTTGTGTCCTCTGTATTGTTCAGAGTTGTATTTTTTATTAGTTACAACTTATATTATACCATATTTACATAATATTGTAAATATGGCTATTATTATCCTAAAATGTGTAGAGCACGGTATACCGCGCTCTACTGTTTACAGCTTCCTATTGTTCTTCAAGAAGCTTTGCTTTTTCTTCGTCAGTCAATGAATTCCACTCTTTCTGAGCTTTTTCAGGGTCTACTTCGTAAACCTTATTCGCATCATCTTCTAATACTCCTTCTTCAGTTGTCTGCTCATCCTTCTTTTGCTGGTCTTTCGATTTTTCTTGTTTAAAATCCAAATTGTCAAATTTAGATACATTCACAGTTCCATTACTGTCGTCAATATAGGAAATCTTTATATGATCTCCCTCTCTTGTAATTGGAAGTTCTTCAGAAAGTTTACTTACAGCCACATACAGTTTTGTTGTATCTCCGTTTATTATCATATAATAAACGGTATTTCCTTCAGAAATGTTTGCGGAAATTCTAGTTACAGTTCCTTCCACATTGTAACTGTAAGACTCATCACTGCCTATTACAGTATCATTGCCATTCGCCAACATTGCATCTATATATGCTTGCTGAACTTGGTCGATACTTTCACCAGTAGCAACTATCGAATAATTCTCGATATTTACCATTGCATAGGCTTTAATCAAACCGGACTTATCTTTTAATGTCATAAAATATGTCGGTATTCCCTGCACATTAATTGGTACAGGAAGAGTAGCATTATAACCTTTCTCCTGGATTTTACCCTCTGCACTTGCCTGTGCAGACTCTTCTGTTGCTCCTGCCATCTGGAAAGATTTAGCTTCTTTAGTTCTTGTGTTTACCATCATAAATCCAGTTGTTGCGTCATCATTTCCTACAGATGTCATACCAGTATAATAGTAACACTCACCGTTATTATAAACGGTAAGAAGTCCAGGTGTTTTGTTTATAACACCATTCTTTCCAAAAATGGAGTTCCAGAATCCTTTTTCATAATTACCGTAATTATCGATTTGTTCATTAATAAAGTCCTCTGGCTGAACCTTATCAATCCATTCCGGTGCTTCGTCTATAGAGTATAATTTGCATTCACCAGTTTGCGCATCACAAACTAGTACTCCATTGGCTTCTGGCAATCCCCAGAAAGCTGTGTTTTCGTAGGTCGTCACTGTCCAATATGGACGACCTGATTCATCAAGCTCAAATGACATATCAGTAAGACCAGTTGTCCTATAGCCAGAATTTCTAATATGTCTTAAAAGCTTATCTCCAAAGCATGCACTTTCTAAATACCGAAGCTTAATTTCTTTTCCATCAAGCTCCTGAAACAACTGCACATCATCAGGATTAGTTGCACTCACAGTAATATAGCCGGGTGTGGTTTTATTGTCGAAATATTTCCACATTCCGCTATGCTCTAAAGGAGCTACAAAGGTAAGTTTACCATCTATCTGTTGCAAAGTGAATTTTCCAACATCCACAATAGAGCCAAGTCCTGGTTCCTCACCCAACTTTTTCTCTGCTTGTTTTAATGCTAAATCAGCGTCAACAGTAGGGATTTGGGTGTTGTCGATAGGTATAATACTATCTGTAAAAGAACTCTCTTCTACCTCTCCCAGTTGCTTATATGCATTATTAGACTGAAAGAGCATTGTTCCTCCAGCCAAGCCAATAATGTTTAATAATATTACAATTACTCCAATTACTACTACTGGCACAATTTTAATCTCTTGACAGTACAGAATTATCCCACTTATGACTAGTTCTACTATGACTAATGAAGACCAAAAAAGTGATCCTTCGAAAAAGCCAAGCGAAATATTGGTTCCGAACCAATATGCGATTATTGCCCATATAATGGGTGGAATTAATAAAGTTAACCACGGTGCAATTTTTTTCATAACGTTTTTCTCCTTTTGAATCTGTATTAACGAGTTACAAAGCAATTATCTTGAATAAAAAGCCTCCTTTCTTATAGTTACTATACTATAAGATTTTATAGTATATAAATTTCATTATACCACAAAACTAGCCCTATATCAATTCGATACGGACTAGTCAAATTAATTATATCTCTACTCTATTTTTAAATTTCTCTTCAATTAACAATCGTAATTCTTTATTTTTTTCTAAATCTAATTTAGGGTCTTCTTCTGTTATGTTTATTGCTAATGCTTGAACTTGTTTTAATACTGGCATATCTTCAAAAAGATTTGCAATTTTAAATTCTGGAAGTCCATGTTGTCTTGTTCCAAAAAACTCACCACTACCACGAAGTTCCAAATCTTTTTCTGAAATTATAAACCCATCATTTGTATCTGTCATTACCTTCATTCTTTTTCTAATAACATCTGAATTTCCTTGGTATTTTAAAATACAATAAGATTGGTATTCTCCTCTTCCGACTCTTCCTCTTAGCTGATGCAATTGTGCAAGCCCAAATCTTTCTGCATTTTCCACAACCATTAAACTTGCATTTGGAACATTTACACCAACCTCGATTACAGTAGTAGAAATCAGAATATCAATATCTCCATTTTTGAATCTTTCCATAATTTCATCTTTTTCTTTATTTTTCATTTTTCCATGTAAATATTCTACCCTGTAGTCTTTAAACACTTCATTCTTATATTTTTCTGCCAAAGCTGTTACAGATTTTAAATTCATTTCTTCATTTTCTTCTACTAATGGACATACAATATATGCTTGTCTACCTTCATCAACTTGTTTTTTTATAAAGTTATTTACTCTTTCTTCCATTCCTTTTGTAACTGCAAAAGTATCAATTTTCTTCCTGTTTGGCGGTAATTCATCAATTATAGAAATATCCAAATCACCATATAAAATTAAGGCTAGCGTTCTTGGAATAGGAGTTGCTGTCATAACTAATACATCTGGATTTTGCCCTTTTTCTACTATTGTAGTACGTTGTTTTACACCAAATCTGTGTTGCTCATCTGTTACTACAAATCCTAAATTCTTAAATACTACATTTTCTTCTAGTAGAGCATGTGTACCTATTAATATATCTATTTCTCCATTTTTTAATTTTTCTAAAATTTCTTCTTTTTTCTTTTTAGTTATACTAGAAATTAAAAGCTCACATCTAATTCCAAACTGATCTAACATTTCTTTAAAACTTTCTAAATGTTGACTTGCAAGAATTGCTGTTGGAGCCATAATTGCTACTTGATAACCACATTTAACAGCTTTATATGAAGCAATAATTGAAACTGCTGTTTTTCCAGATCCAACATCTCCTTGTAATAGCCTATTCATATTTTTATTGCTTTCCATATCTTTATCTATTTCTTCTAAAACTCTTAATTGAGCTTTAGTTAATTTAAATGGAAGAACATTAATTACATCTGACATCTTTACATTTTTATCAAACTGAATACCATTAGTATCTGCTTCATATTTGTTCTTTAAATTTAATAGAGCTAATTGCATACCTAATAATTCTTCAAATACTAGCCTTTTTCTTGCCTTTTCAAATTCATCGAAATTCTCTGGAAAGTGTATTTTATGTATAGACTCATTTATTCCTAATAATTTATATTCATCTAAAATATATTTTGGTAATGTTTCTGGTAATGAGTTATTTACTAATGTAATTGCATTCTCTATTATTCCTCTTAACACATTTTGAGATAAATTATATGTTAGTGGATATATAGGTATTATTTTTCCTGTATTTTTATTTTTAGTTTCTTCGTCAAAAACAGGTGATACCATTTCGATCCTATTTTGAATTCTTTTTACTTTACCAAAAAAGTGATAAATTTCTCCAACTTTAAATTTATTTTTTAAATAACTTTGGTTATACCAAGTAATTAAACATCTTCCTGTTTCATCTTCTACTATAAGTTTATATATAACCATTTTCCTATTTCTTATTCTTGTTTCATTCATTCTAGCAACTGGTATGGCTGCAATTAAAGCTTCCTCACCATCTGCTAGATCTTCTATTTTTACAGGTTTACTTCTATCTTCATAATCTCTTGGATAATATGTAATTAAATCTTTTAAAGTAAAAATATTTAGATTATTTAGGAGCTTTACCCTATTAGGACCAACGCCTTTTATATATTGTACTTCTTTACTTAAATCAGCCATTTTTACCTCCTAATTGAAGTATAATTTTGTATATTATATACTATTTTTTATAAAAAGTCTTGTTTTTTTTGTTATTATATGGTAAGATTATAAACAGTCAATTTATTATCTTAATAGGAGGTGCAATAAATCATGGCAAAATGTGCAATTTGTGAAAAAACATTATCTCATGGAAACAAACTTAGCATAACACGTTCTCACGTTAGTAATAGAGCTTCAAGAACTTGGAAACCAAATTTAAGAACTGTAAAAACTATAGTAGATGGTCAACCAAAGAAAATTAAAGTATGTGCAAAATGTTTACGTTCTGGAAAAGTTAAAAGAGCTTAGTTTATATACTATTTGTGGGTTATTATAGAATAACCCTTTTTTTCATGATATATATTACCATTAAAAATATCGTCAGAAATTACTCTGGCGATATTTTTATGTATTAATCTTTAATCCTAAATATTAATTTAACAAATCCTCTTAAAAATTTTGGAACTTTTTTTACAACAATTGTCATTCCTATCTCCTCCTTTTCAATTGTTTTCTATATTTATAGTTGTCAATTTGAAAGCCATATAATTCCAACTATAATAATTGCAACACCTATTACGAAAAGCCACCCAGCAAAAGGAAGTAATAACACCAATAATATTCCAATTCCTAAGCCTATTAATATTACAGCCAAAGTCTTTTTTAATATTTTACACATAAAGTATTACCTCCTTTTTTTATATAATATGAAAAAATAATTATTCATGTGATTACTTTATGTTGATAAATTATTATGATATAATTTGTCGTAAAAGGAGGCTAATTATGAGAAAAAAAGATGCTATAGAATTAGTTCAAATATTAAAAGATACCTATCCTGATGCAACTTGTAGTTTAGATTTTAAAACACCTTTTCAATTAGTAATTGCTGTAATGTTATCAGCACAATGTACAGACGAAAGAGTTAATTTAACTACACCCGCATTATTTAAAAAATATCCAACAATTGAAGATTTTGCAAATTGTGATATACATGAATTAGAAGAAATAATTCATCCTTGTGGATTTTATAAAAATAAAGCAAAAAATGCACGTGCTTGCGCTAATAAAATTCTGAATGATTTTAATGGAATCGTTCCAAATACTATGGATGAACTTATAACTCTTCCAGGTGTTGGTAGAAAGAGTGCAAATGTAATTTTATTAGAAGTTTTCGGTATCGCAAACGGTATCGCTGTTGATACACACGCAAAAAGAATTTCCAATAGGATAGGCCTTTCAAGTGAAAAAGAACCAACAAAAATAGAACAAGATTTATTAAAAATCTTTCCTAAAGAATACTTAAAAGATATTAATCATCTTTTTGTATGGCATGGTAGAAATACTTGTATGGCAAGAAAGCCAAATTGTGATAATTGTACAATTAAACAATTTTGCAAAAAATATAAAGCAGAACACAAAGTTTAATTTGTATTGACAAACCAAAACTCATAATATATATTTTGATTAAAGTAATTTTAGGAGGTATACCAATGAAAAAATTAAAAAACTTTATAATAACTTTGTTTCTAGTTATTATATTATCTATTACTACAACATGTTTTGCAGATACAAATGAAACGCAAGAAGATGTAACAGCAACACCATATGTAGCAGACTCTTCTGAAAATACAACTACTGTAGTAGATGATGATTTATATTTATATGGAAATGATATTAATATGAATCAAATCGTAGATGGAAATGTTTATATTTTTGGAAAGAATGTTACAATAAATGGCGAAGTTGATGGAGATTTATTTGTTTGTGCAAGTAATGTTACTTTTGGCGAACAATCTTACATAAATTCAAATGCTTATATAGTAGCGGATAAAATAGACTTCCATACTTCAGCAACTTCACTATATGCTGTTTGTAATGAACTTAACATACCTGAAGGCTATGGTCCTTTTAGAGATTTATATGCCATGAGTAAAAAATTAACTTTACAGGGTAGTGTAGGAAGAAATGCATATATATATGCACCGGAATTTATCATATCTACAGATTCAATACAAGGTTCTATTACTGGTAAACTAACATATGTTTCTGAAAATGAAATAGAATTTCCAAGTGGTACCATCGGTGGAGAAATAACACATTTTACTACAAATAACTCATCAAATACAGGAACTACAATTTGGAGCATAATCATAAATATTGTAAATAGTATATTTGCAGCAAGTTTAGTATATTTGCTTTATAGATTTTTCTTAGAAAGTAGTTTAGAAAAATCTTCTTCTTGTTTATCTCATAAATTTGGAAAAGTATTTTTAGCTGGGCTAATTGCTTTAATTGCTATTCCTATTTTATCTATTATACTTATTGCTGCACAAATAGGATTTAGTGCTGGATTATTATTATTAATGTTATACATATTTATGATTGGAATTTCTCCATACATATTTGCATCAATTTTGGCTAGAAGAATTTATAATAACAAAAAATTCTCTAAAATGCCATTAGAATATTTACTAGCAATATTAATTGCAGTTGTAATTGGTGCTTTAAAAATGATACCTTTTGTAGGAATTGTAGTAACAATATTTATTTCTATTTTAGGATTTGGAATTATTATTTATAATTTATTTTTTAATGGACATAAACAAAAAGAAGTTAAAAGTAAAGAAAACGTAGCAAATTAGTTGCTACGTTTTCTTTATTTATACATGTAATTTACTTACAGTTACTTTGTAATTTTCAGTCTTTAATATTCCATTTCCAACAACAGCTATATCTACTCCTGACTCTTTTACTTCATCTATTGTATCAAGATTTATTCCACCATCAGCTTCAATATACGTATCTAAATTATGTTGGTTTAAGTATTCTTTTAATATTCTAACTTTTCTTAACGTCTCTGATATTAAAGCTTGTCCTCCCTTACCAGGTTCTACTGTCATCACTAATACTGTGTTTATATATGGTAAAAATTCATATATTTCTTTTACTTCTGTAGAAGGTTTTATGGCAATACCAACTTTGCAATTATTATCTTTTACTAGTTTAATCATTTCATAAATTTTCTCTTTATCTTTAAATGCTTCTAAATGAAAAGTTATCATATTTGGCTCAATTGCACTATATAATTTTACATATGTTTCTACATCTTCTACCATTAAATGAACATCCAATGGTAATGTAGTAATTTGCTTTAATATATTTGAATATTTATTCATTTTGTCTACGGTATTTTTTTCTACAAATTTTCCATCCATAACATCTATATGGAAGTAATCTATTTTTGCTACCTCTAAATTATAAAATATTTTTGCTGCTTCATCTTCCTTTGCATCTAATACTGATGCTGAAATTTCTACCATTTGTGTTCCTCCTTATCTTTTAAATTCTCATATATTTTTATAAAATTTTGATATCTACTTTCTGATATTTTCCCTTGTTGCAATGCATTTTTTATACCACAATTTTCTTCTTTAATATGTCTACACCCTATATACTCACAATCTTTTATATATTGTTTAAATTCTTTAAAATATTCTGCTAATTTATCAGATTCAATTTCAGAAATATCAAAAGTTGAAAACCCTGGTGTATCTGCAATATATTCATTTTCTTTAATTTTATATAACGCAATATTTGTTGTAGTATTTTTACCTTTTTTATTTTTATTACTTATTAATCCAGATTTAGTTAATTCTTTTCCAAAAATACTATTTAATAAAGTAGATTTTCCGACCCCTGAATTTCCAGCAAATACACTTATATTGTTTTCTAAAAGCTTATTTAGGATATCTATTCCCTCTTTTTCTTTTGCATTTGTATCTACTATCGGATAACCTATATTTTTATAAATTTCTTTTATCTCTTCTACCATTTTCTTGTCTAAGTCTATTTTATTAATTACAATTGCAGCCTTTATACCAACATATTCGGCATATGCTAATTGTTTATCTAGCATTAATAAATCCGGCTTTGGATTTTTGGCAGATAATACACACACTATTTGGGTTATATTTGAAATCTTAGGTCTTTTAATATAATTATCTCTTTTTTCTATTTTTTCTATTATATTCTCATTCTCATTAAAATTTACTATATCTCCAACAACTATTCCTTCATCTTTTAATTTGCCTCTTGCATTACAAGTATATATTTTTTCATTTGCTTCGATATAATATAAATTTGAAATATTACTTATTATTTTTCCTTGCATAATTCACCTTTTCATGTTTTTTGTACATTATACCATATTTGTTTTATTTTTTAAATATTTTTATAAATGACTGTAGCACAGCCTAAACTGTGCTACTTCTTTCAAGATATTTTTTGAAAATATCACCTGCTAAAGCTAAGTTTTCTTTTTTGAAAACTATTACTTCAACTCCGCCAATATCTTCTACCAGATAACCAATAGGTAAAGTCTTACCCTTTAAAAAAATCCAATATCTAAAAATTGGTTCCCGGAATACTGGCGTTGGAATAAATTTGTATTCGTTCATTACTTCAACCTCCTGTTTTTTGATGGTAATATTATAACATGTATTTTTATAAAAGTTTCTAGTTTTCTAAAAATTCTAAAATTTCTTTTAAATTTTCTTCTGTTACAAAATCTGCTCCATTTTCAAGTATTTTGGCAAGTTGAGTACTTTGCTTATTATTTTCTTTTTCTAAATATTTTCCCACCATATGTAAAATTTTAGTTTTTAACCAATTTAGTTTATTATAGTCTAGCCCTCCTTGTAAATAAAAAACAGGTTTATCTATATTATTTGTTTTAATTAAATTATTGGTATTTTCTTCCCTTTTAGGATACAATCCTACCACACCATAACATTTAACATTATATTTATTTCTAATTTTTTTAATTCCAGTTATCATATTAGCACATACCCATGATAAATAAATTATTTCATCATTTGAATTAAATTTTCTATTTGCATCTTTTATTGCATAACATGGAATATCTAATTTTTCGCTTAGCATTTTTGCATATCTAAAAGTATGTCCTGTACTACTATTATATATTATTGCTTTAATCATAATAATTTTCCTTTCTAAACTAAACTCTAAGTTTAAATGTTTGTGGCGCTAGCCTATACACTAATACTAATGAAATTATACAATATAGTATACTAAATATAATTGTAAAAATTCCAAAATATAATGTCGGCAATTTAACTTGTATCATATAATAACATACAAAATATGTTATTGCTTGTACTACCTTATAAGTACTACTCTTCATTTCTGTATTTACATTATACGGCTGTAATAAATAATACATTACCAAATAATGCACCGAAAAAAATATACTCATTGCTATAATTGATATAAATAGTATTCCATAATTTAAATAATTATCTGTTCCTCCTGTTAAAAATAGCATAATTGCTAATCCTACTCCAATTTCTATTGCTGGAAACAAATTAATTGTTATTAATGTTTTTAGTCTTTCTTTAAAAACTCCTAATAAAACTTTTGGTGTTCTATATATTCTAAAGCTTAACATACTGTGATCGCAATTCATAAACATTGCCTGTGTAACAGTTGTTCCTCTGTTTAAAATATACATTATAAATACGAAATATGGTAAATATTCCATTAATATTCCATTTATTTTTTCCTTAAAGTTTTCATTTATTTGTATTCCAATAATTATAGCAATTAGTATAACCAATATTATGACAAATTGTTTTTTGACAGCTTCTGTTAAAATCTTTCTATGTCTCTTTACAAATAATTCATGGAAAAATGCAAAGCCATTTTTGTTACTTATATATCTTTCGTCATAATCTATTTGTTTAGAAACATTATCTTTAATTACTTGCGTACTAGTTTGATTTTGCACAGCATATACATTTTCATTTGTAAGTATTTGTTTATACATTCTTTTGTATTGCATAAACCCATTTATTTTTATAAAACTAATTACTCCTAATATGGCAATTATAGTAAATATTAATAAAAATAAAGGTATATTTATAGTAATTCCTAAAAATGGTAGTCCATAGCTTGCAACCAATAATATTCCTACTGCTCCCCATGTTATTTTTGTTGGTAAGTTTTCATTTGTTGCTTTTTTAGTTTTCTTAAATTTATATATAGCATAATAGCTTACAATCATTTTAGAAAACACAACAAATATAGGAAGAATTAAACATATCCATAAAGGAATCCCTGCCACTGTTCCAAATATCGTTGTAAATGGTATAAATCCTATAATTACTTTTAACATTAAATAATAATAATTCGATAATGTATATTTTTTAGCATCCATATTCATTAATATCATTGCATAATATTTATCTTTAGTTGGATTATACATATATGTATTTAATAATGCACCACATAATGTTAAAAATATAAAAATATGTAAAAATGTATTTGCACTATTCGTTTTATACAATTGTAGTACTGCAACTATCATTATCAAAATATATAGTAACTTACCTATAAAAATGCCTATTATTTCCATTATGATACTAATTATATTGGCAAATACTTTAAGTCCCCTATTTTTATATAAACTATTTGGTAGAAGTTTTTTTATAATTGGTAATTGTTTAATAGAATAAATTATACTGTTTACTCTATAAGTATTTTTTAATTTAAAGGATATTACAAATGATTTAAACATATTATTCCTCCTTTAAACTTTCTATAATCTTATTTTTAAACTCTTCATTATCTAAATTATTTTTATCTATTTTTTCTAAAATACCTTTATTTAATATGACAATTTCATCGCATAAATCTAGGGCAAGCTCCATAATATGTGTTGAAAATATTATAATATGCTCACTTTTTATACTTTTTAGCATTTGCTTCATTTCTTCTGCCACTACAACATCAAAAGATGTTAATGGCTCGTCTAATAGTAAGATATTAGGATTTGCAATAATGTTTACTAACATTTGCATTTTATTTTTCATTCCATGTGAATAGTCTTTTAGAAGTTTATCTCTATCTTCTTTTGCTATTTTCATAAATTCAAAATATTCATCTATTGTTTTCAGATTCTTTATTTTTTCTTTATTTATATCTATAAAAAATTTCAAAAATTCTCTTCCCGTTAAAAACTCTGGCACATTTGGGGTTGACAACACATATCCAATATCTTCTGGTTCTATTTTTCTTATCTTTCCATCTTCTATAAAAAATTCACCTGAATCTATTTCTAAATCTTCATTTAAGCAATTAAAAAATGTTGTCTTACCAGCTCCGATTTCTTCCTAATAATCCATATATTTTTCCTTTTTCAAATTCAAAATTTATGTTTTTTAACACTTCTTTTTTATCAAACTTCTTTTTTAATCCTTTTATTATTAATTTCATAATATTTCCCCTTTTTAATAAATTTTCAAAATAATACCATAAAAGGAAGTAATTAGCAATTACTTCCTTTTATAATTTTAAAACCCATAGTACAGCTTACCACACACTTGATATTAATCAAATTAATTATTCCTATGTATCTAAAATCTTCTTCACTATCAATTATCCATTCAAGTCCTTTTATGCGTTCAATAACTACATCTGGATTTAAATCTGCTATAGGTGTATCTGGATTGATTCTTTTTTCTTTTTCTATTAAATTATCTTGAACGCCATATTGTTTTAACATATTTAGTGAAAAAATCTTAGAACTATCATAATCATTATTTTCAAATATATCTATAGCTAATTGAGTGGATATTAAACAAGCTATTCCTAATTGTTTTATTTTTTTATTTGAATTATTTCTTCTTTCTTTATTACTTATTTTTTTCCTAATATTATCCTATTATTTTATATATCTTAAATTAGCTCTTGCTATTTCTCTATTTTCTTCTTTTATAAGAAATTCTATTTCATTATCTTTTATTTTTTTATAGATAATTAACTTTTGTCCCTCTTTGCTTTCATTTATATAATGTATCTCAAAGTCTGTTATCTTATGGCTATCTATAAAATCTGAATTTAATGAATTCAAAATATATTTAACATATGCTACATTATTTGTATGGTAACTAAAATCTATATCTGTTGAATGTATTTTCTGTTCATATACTTTATCAGCTTCAGTAAATTCTGTGTTTAATCTTAAATATTTTTCTTTGTTTATTCCTTCCTTTATTTGAATATCTGCCGGATAATTAACTGTATTAATTTTTCTGATTTTTCTATCTGTTAAATCTATAACACAAGTTTCTTGATTTGCATAAAACAATACATTATTATCTTTATCTTTAAATTGTGCTTCGGTTTCTACGCGAATTGGCTTTATTCCTATAGTAAAAACGGTTCCTTCAATTAAATCTCTCCATGTTGGATATTTATTAAAATGCACTTTTGTTTTTGTTAGTACCCATATTGCATTATTTTCTCTTTTTAAAATTATATTATCACTTTTCAGAAATCCAAAATACTCTGTCATCATATCTTGTATTAAGTATAACGAATTTAACACACTTAAATTTACTTTTCTGTCACAATCTGAATATCCTATAAAGAATTTCCTTTTATATTCATTTTCCACATTTATCACCTTCTAATTAATCTTTTTTATAATATCAAAAATGCTATAATTTATCAATCTTATATACGACAAAGGAACAGATACACACTACTCCTTTATCTTGTAATCACAAATTGTCGTTTAATCTTCGCTTTGCTTCAATCTTAAATATTCTTTAATTCCTTCCACTGCTACTTCAACCTCTTCATATATTGGTGGTAGCACTACTAATTTTTGCAAAAAATCACAACATTTACTGCGCAAAAAAGTAGTAAAAATATTTTTAGTTTGAAACTATTTTCTTCTTTTTCTTAATAAGAGTTGTTTCTACTTTCTATTACAACTTTTCCATTACATCTCTTACCAAAAATCACTTTGCCATTCTTAGGATAAAACTCTATCCCATCATTATATAACCTAGCCTCTGCAATATACATATTTCTATCTCCTAAAATTATTTATTGGTTTGTTTACAAGTGGTTAATACCAAATTTTTCTTATCAATTCTATCATATTTTTATATTATTTTTAAATTTAATCATATACGCAAAAACAGATAAAGCAAAATGCTTTATCTGTTTAACTTCTAGTCAAATGTATATGTTGTTGCATTGTTAAAGTTAAATGTTGTAGATCTTTTATAACTTTCTCCTTTAGAATTTTTTAATTCTACAATAACTTCTTTTGATCCTTTTCCACTTACTTTTGCAGTTATAGTACGATTTTTATCAACACCTGATTGTTGGAAAGCAGTACTTCCACCAACAGTAATCGTTATATCAACTGTTTTTGCTGTATTACTACTTGTAGTATTTCCTGTTTCTTCCTCGTAACCTCCTGTAATTGCTTTTACATCAATTGTAAATGTTGCCTCCTTTGACTCAGAAACTTTATTTACTGTAATTGTAATTGTAGTTCCTTCTTGTACTTCTGTACCAGCATCTTTACTTTGTCTTAATACAACTCCATCATTTTTAGATTCATCTTCATCATTAACTACGTTAACTTTTAATCCAGCTTCTGTTAATAAATTTCTTGCTTCTTGTTCAGTTTTTCCTACAAGACTTGGAACTTCTACATTTACAATTCCACTACCCTTACTTACAACTAAATTTACAGTACTTCCTTTATTAACAGTTTCACCATCTTCTATATCTTGACTTAATACTATTCCAGCTTCTACCTTTTCGTCATTTTCTTCGGTTATCTCTGCTACTAGTCCAGCATCTTTTAATAGTTTTTCTGCCTCTTCTCTTGTTTTACCAACGACATCTGGAACCTCTACTGTTTCGGTACCTTTGCTTACAACTACAGAAATTTCACTATGTTCCTTTATTGTATAATTCTCTTGGTATGCTGGATCTTGAGATATAATCTTACCTTCTTCAACATTCTCATTATATTCCTCTGATTTTACAACTAGCTTTAGTTTTAAGTCTTTTACAATCTGTTCTGCTTCATTTTGAGTTTTATTTACTAAATCTGGTATTTGTACATCTTTTGGATTTACTAATTCCACAATTCCCATTGTAGTGCCAAATGCAACAAAGAATAATATAATTGCTCCTATTACAAAAGATAATGCTTTATGTTTTTTTACGAATTCTATAAACTTATTTGGTTTCTTTCCATTCTTAGGATTATTAGCTTCTTTTGCTTTTCTTTCTGCTTCTGCTATTTCTTGAGTAGAAATTCTTTGGGTTGCAGCTCCTACGTTACTTCCAATATGTACAAAGTTATCATCTGGATTTCTTAAGGCCGCATTCAAATCTTTTAGCATTTCTGTTGCAGATTGATATCTTAAATTGACATCCTTTTGCATTGCTTTCATTATAATATCATTTACAACTTGTGGAATATTATCGTTTAACTCTTTTGGTTGTACAGGCTCTTCTTGCATATGTTTTAATGCTACAGATACAGGTGTATCTGCATCAAAAGGTACTCTACCAGTTAACATTTCATACATTACAACGCCTAAAGAATATAAGTCAGATTTTGCATCTGTATATCCTCCTCTTGCATGCTCCGGTGAAAAATAATGTACCGAACCTATTGTTGTTCCAAAAGCTGTAATTGTAGAATTTGAAACAGCTTTAGCTATTCCAAAATCTGTAACTTTTGCTATTCCGTCCTCTGTTATTATAATATTATGTGGCTTTATATCTCTATGAACAATATTATTTTTATGTGCTGTTTCTAATGCTGATGCAATTTGAGTTACTACATTTAAAGACCATTTCCAAGGTAAAGGTCCGTTTTCCTCTGTAATTATCTCTTTTAATGTTTTACCTTTAATTAATTCCATTACAATATAATATAAACTACCTTCATTACCTACATCAAATATAGATACAATGTTTGGATGTGTAAGACTTGCTGCTGATTGTGCTTCTATCCTAAATCTTTTAATAAACTCTTCATCTGTAGTAAATTCATCCCTTAATATTTTTACTGCTACATATCTATTCAAAACACGGTCCTTACTTTTATAAACCGTTGCCATTCCACCATTTCCTATTTTCTCTATTATCTCGTATCTGTTACCTAATATTTTCCCCTCTAGGTCCATTCTTCCATCTCTCCTTAATCATTATATACAATAACAACCGTTATGTTATCATATCCTCCTCTATTGTTTGCTAATTCGACCAACTTCGTAGTAGCATTTTCTACATCATTTGTTACTATATCATATATTTCTTGGTTTGATACCATGTTTGTTAACCCGTCTGATGTTAATACAATTTTATCTCCTTTAAGAAAACCTTTAGTTGTTACATCTGGCTCTACATAAGGAGTACATCCTAAAGCTTTCATAAGCATATTCTTTTTAGGATGATTCTCTGCTTCTTCCCTTGTTATTGTTCCTTCTTTTACTAATTTTTCGACATAACTATGGTCTGTTGTTAATTTTCTTATAATGTTTTTTCTGACTCTGTATATTCTGCTATCTCCAACATGACCTATATATATTTTATTCCCATAACCTAAAACTAATTCCAAAGTTGTACCCATTCCTTCTAATTCTGGGTCTTCTTTTGATTTTTCGAACACTACCATATTAGCATATTCCATACTACTTCTTACTAGTTCTTCAATATTTATTCTATCATGTGGTATTGTATTAAAATTATTGGTTAGATATTTTCTCGCAGAATCTATTGCAAGTTTACTTGCAATTTCTCCTCCATTATATCCGCCCATTCCATCTGCCAACATATATATTCTTAATTCATTTTCTTCCGTTGGAATATAGTATGAATCCTCATTTAATTCTCTTGCTTTACCTAAATCGGTCTTAGCAAAACATTTCATTTTATCACCTCTAACGTTTTTCTTCTATCGTCTTCCTTCTTAATTGTCCGCATGCAGCTTCTATGTCTGAACCCAACTCTCTTCTTATTGTTGCTACAATTCCATGTGCATTTAAATAGTCTCTAAATCTAATTATATTATTATCTGTAGATTTTACAAATTTTCCATTTTCTATTTTATTAATTGGTATTAAATTTACATGTGCAAGCATTCCATTTAATAATTTTACTAATTCTTTAGCATCTTCTAAATTATCGTTATTGTCCTTTGCTAAAGCATATTCAAAAGAAATTCTTTTATTTGTTTTTTCTATATAATATTTACAAGCCTCCATTAATTCTTTAATTGAATATGCATTATTAACTGGCATCATAGCAGATCTTTTATCGTCATTTGTTGCATGCAATGATATTGATAATGTACATTGTATTTTTTTGTCTGCCAACTCATAAATTTTAGGTACAATTCCACTAGTAGAAATACTTATATGTCTAGCACCTATATTTAACCCTTTTGGATTATTTAAAATTCCAATAGCATTTATTACATTATCAAAATTATCAAATGGTTCACCAATTCCCATAAAAACAATATTTGATATCTTTGTATTTTCTTCTTGCTCTACTGCTAAGATTTGCTCTACAATCTCTCCACTGCTTAAATTCCTAACAAATGGAATTCCTGTTGACGCACAGAATTTACACCCCATTTTGCAACCAATTTGCGATGAAACACACAATGTTTTACCATGGTGGTATTCCATTAAAACTGTTTCTATCATGTTCCCATCTAATATATCAAATAAATATTTTTTAGTTCCATCTTTTGAAACTAATTTTTTTGCTATCTTATAATTACACATTGTATAATTTTCTTGTAGTTTTTGTCTTAGCTCTTTTGATATATTCGTCATATCATCAAATTCTTTTACTTTTTCTCTATATAACCACATAAAAACTTGTTCTGCCCTATATGGTTTTTCTCCTAATTCTTGAAATTCTTTTTTTAGTTCGTCTAAATTATAATCTTTTATATTCTTCATTTTCTTTTCTCTTTTTCACCTATTATTTGTAAAACAATATATATCACAACTTAATCTTTTTTTCAACTTATACACGAAAAAAATAGAAGGATTTTTAGCATATAATCTATTAATACTACTCCTTCTATTTTTATTTTTTGTTTTTAAGCAGTTTCTATTTCATTTGGCTGAATTTTTCTTCTTTTAACGACTTGTCTTTTAGGTTCTTTATTTTCATTTATTATTATTTCTGGCTTTGCTAAATCTACTACAGTCTCTTTTGTTAAAATACATTTCTCTATCTTTGGATTAGATGGAATATCAAACATAATATCTCTCATAATCTCTTCTATAATAGAGCGTAAGCCTCTAGCACCAGTTTTTCTCTCTATCGCTTTATCTACTATTGCTTCTACTGCTTCTGGTGCAAATTCTAATTCTACACCATCCATAGCTAGTAGTTTTTTATATTGTTTTACTAATGCATTTTTTGGTTTGGTTAATATATTAACTAATGCATCTTTATCTAGTTCTTCTAATGTACTTACAATTGGTAATCTTCCTACAAATTCTGGGATTAATCCAAATTTTAACAAATCTTGTGGTAATAATTCTTTAAATACCTCTGTTCGACTCTTTTTAGCAATTTCTTTCTTTTCAGCACCAAATCCTATGGCTTTTTTACCTGTTCTTTGATCAATAATCTTTTCTAACCCTTCAAACGCACCACCACAAATAAATAAAATATTTTCTGTATTTATTTGTATTAATTCTTGATGAGGATGTTTTCTTCCACCTTGTGGTGGAACTGATGCTGTTGTTCCTTCGACAATTTTTAATAAAGCTTGCTGAACACCTTCTCCACTTACATCTCTCGTTATAGATGGGTTCTCTGACTTTCTTGAAATTTTATCTATTTCGTCTATATAAATAATTCCTCTTTCAGCTTTTTCTATATCATAATCTGCTGCTTGAATTAATTTTAGTAAAATATTCTCGACATCTTCTCCTACATAGCCAGCCTCAGTTAAAGTTGTTGCATCAGCTATTGCAAAAGGAACATTTAATATTTTAGCTAAAGTTTGTGCAAGTAATGTTTTTCCAGAACCAGTTGGACCCAATAATAGAATGTTGCTTTTCTTTATTTCTACATCATCTTTATTATTTTTTTCGTCTTCATTGTTTATTCTTTTATAATGATTATATACAGCTACAGATAAGGTTTTTTTAGCGTCTTCTTGACCTATTACATATTCATCTAAAACTTTTTTTATTTCTTCTGGTGTAGGTACAACATCTTCTTCTACAGTTGTATATAAATCTTCATCATCTTCATAATATTCATTTTCTATAATATTTGAGCATACTTGTATACATTCATTACAAATATATACTCCTGGTCCCGCTACTATTTTATCTACACTATCTTGTGTTTTACCACAAAATGAACATCTAATATTTTTATTATTATCATTTTTTTGCATAATAAAGCGCTCCTTCTTTTTATGTTATCCTTAGCAACTTCCTTTATCTTCTTTTGTCCATAATTCCATCTATAAGACCATATTCTAATGCTTCTTGTGCTGTCATATAATTGTCTCTTTCTGTATCTCTATTAATAACTTCTATTGGTTGACCTGTTTTTTCACTTAATAATTTATTTAATTTTTCTCTTGTTTTCATCATATGATCTGAATATATTTTTATTTCTGTTGCTTGACCAGAAATACCTCCACCTTGACCACCTATTAATGGTTGGTGAATTAATATTTCTGAATTTGGTGTTGCAAATCTTTTTCCTTTTTCACCATTTGCTAATAATACTGCACCAAAGCTTGCAGCTAAACCTACACAAATAGTAGAAACTGGGCAAGAAATATAATTCATTGTATCTACAATAGCCATTCCGTCTGTTATGGAACCTCCTGGACTATTTATGTATAAATGTATTTCTTTTTCTGGGTCTTCTGATTCTAAGAATAACATTTGTGCTATTACAACACTCGCAGATGAACTATCAACTTGTTCTCCTAGAAATATAATTCTATCTTTTAATAGCCTAGAGAATATATCGTATGATCTTTCTCCTCTACTTGTTTGTTCTATTACATATGGTACTAAACTATTTAATTCTTTTTTATCCATATTAAAACTCCTCCTTTGAAAACTTACATTATTTTATATCATATTTATTATAAATGCAAATTTTTTTATTAAATTATAATTTAAGGCTTCTTTCCTTACAGCTGTAACTACTTTCACATTGAATAATTTAGGAGTTTAATACTTAAAATATTAAACTCCTTTTTTTACTCTATTTTATTTTTGCATTTTTTACTACAAATTCTATTGCTTTTTCTGTTTCTAGACTTCCTTTTATGTAATTCTTTAATGCTTCGTTTTCTTCTAAGTCTTTTGCTTCTCTACCATAATTTTTAGCCATTTCTTCTATTTTTGCAGTTATATCTTTATCATCTGCTTCTATTTTTTCTGCTTTTACTATTGCTTCGATTACTAATCTTGATTTAACAGCTTCTTTAGCTTGTTCTTCATAATCTTTTCTAAATTCTTGTTCTGTTTTTCCTACCATTTTTAAGTAATTATCTAATGTTAAACCTTGATATTGTAATCTTGATTTCATATCATTTACCATGTTATCTATTTCAGAATCTATCATTCCTGATGGAATATCGATTTCTGTATTATCACAAACATTTTTTACTGCTGCATCTTGTGTTTCGAATTTTACTTTTTCTTCGTTTTCTTTTTCTAATTTTTCTTTTATACTTGCTTTTAATTCTTTTAATGTATCAAATTCGCTAACATCTTTAGCAAAGTCATCATCTAATTCTGGTAATTCTTTTTTCTTTATTTCGTTTACTTTTACTTTAAATGTAGCATCTTTTCCAGCTAAATCTTTAGAAAAATATTCATCTGGGAATTTAACTTTAACATCTTTTTCTTCTCCAGCTTTCATTCCTACTATTTGATCTTCAAATCCTGGAATAAATGTATTACTTCCTATTTCTAGTTCGTACCCTTCTGCTTTTCCACCTTCGAATGCTTTTTCATCTACAAATCCTTCGAAATCTATTACAGCTATATTTCCTTTTTCTACTGGTTTATCTTCTACTGTAACAATTCTAGAATTTCTTTCTTGCATATGTCCTAATTCGTGGTTTATATCTTCATCTTTTACAGTATACTCTACTTTTTTTAGTTCTATACCTTTATATTTTCCTAATTTAACTTCTGGTTTTACTTGAACTGTAGCTGTAAATATTAAGTCTTTTCCTTTTTCCATTTGTTTGATATCAAATTCTGGATAACTTACAGCAGTTATATCATTTTCTTTTAATTCTTTATCATATTCTTCTTTTAATATTTCGTTAAAAGCATCTTCGTAGAAAATACTTTCTCCATAATATTTTTCTACTATCTTCATTGGTGCTTTACCTTTTCTAAATCCTGGTATATTAAAATATTTAGCTGTTTGGAAATACACTTTCTTCATTGCATCTTCAAATTTTTCAGCTACTACTGTAAATTCTAATTTTAATTCATTTTTGTTATCTGTTTTTTCTACTTTTATACTCATTTATTTTCAACCCTTTCGCATTTTTAATACTTATCGTTTTTTTCGTGCTTTCATATTATATCACAAATTATGTGAATTGCAAGTCATTTAGGCAGAAATATTACAATAATTTTACATATATTACTTATTTATTTTATTTTTCATGTCCAACCATAATTGATTTAAATCTTGATATAATATTTTTTCTTTAACTTTTTCTATGTTTACCCATAGTGTTTCTTCCTTATCTTTAGGATTAATTTCTCTAGTAACTAATCCTGTATCTTTTGCCAGATATAAGTGAAGTTCCACATTCTCGCCGGCAGGAGTTAAATATTTTAAAATTCCAATTTCTTTTTCGTTAATTATTGAACATGTGTGACCAGTTTCTTCCTCTGTTTCTCTTATTGCACACTCTTTTAAAGTTTCACCATTTTCTAAATGTCCTTTTGGAAATGCATAGCTCTTGTCGTTTTTATTATATACCAAACATATTTCTTTATTTTGTAAATTGATTAATACTGTGCCAGCTTTTAATATTTTCATTATTTATCCTCCTACAATTAATAAATTTTTAGCAATTTGAAGTTTGTATAATCACAGCTTGTCATAATATATTCTATTCCATCAAGATTTTTTTCTACTACAAATTTATGTGCAGGACCATGTAAATGCCCATAAATACATTTCCTTACATTATATTCTTCCATTATTCTTACAAAATCTGAGCTTTCATCTATCTTTAATGGTGGATAATGTAAGCATGCAATAATATCTTTATCTTTTCCAAATTTGTTCACACCATCTTCTAAAGATAATTTTAGTCTTTGTTTTTCCCTATTGTATATTTTTTCATCTTCATCTTGAAGTCCACTAAAATTCCAGCCTCTAGTTCCACAAATTATTTTATTTTCAAATTCATAGCTATTATTATATATAAAATCTATATCTATAAAACCAATACTATTTATATATTTTCTCATACTCGTTAAAGTTCCCCACCAATAATCGTGGTTACCTTTTAACAAGAGTTTTTTCCCTGGTAGATTATGAATAAACTCAAAATCTTTGTATGTATCTTGAAGTTGCATTGACCAAGAAAAATCTCCACCTAAGATTACTAAATCATCTTCTTTTACTTTACTTTTCCAATCTTCTTGTATCTTATTTTCATAATCTTGCCAACCAAATATATCCATTGGTTTATCTGCATTAAATGATAAATGCAAGTCCGAAATTGCATAGATTGACATTTTTCATCCTCTTTCTAATTTTTATAATTTTAAATTTGGTACAGCATTTAATTTTAAATCTGAGAAATTACCTTTTAAGAAATTATAATATCCAGCTGATGCTATCATTGCTGCATTGTCTGTACATAATTTAAGTTCTGGATAATATACTTTTATATTTTCTTTTTCTTCTAATTCTTTAAATGCTTTCCTAATATAGCTATTGGCAGAAACTCCTCCTGCTAATGCTATTTTATTAATATTAGACTCTTTTACAGCTTTTCTTGTATTATCTAATAAAATTTCTGCGACATCTTTTTCAAAACTTGCTGCTAAGTTTGCTTTATTTATATCAGGTGTTTTATGATGTAAATTTATGATTGCTGTTTTCAATCCACTAAAACTAAAGTCCAAACCATCTATATGAACTTTAGGTAAAACTATATTTGGAATTCCTTCCTGTGCTAGTTTATCCATCTTAGGTCCTCCTGGATACCCAAGACCAATAACCCTTGCTATTTTATCAAAAGCTTCTCCTACCGCATCATCTCTAGTTTTGCCCAATATCTCAAATTTTGTATAATCTTTCACTAAAACAAGTTGTGTGTTTCCTCCTGATATTAGTAATGTTAAAAAAGGAGGTTTTAAGTCTTTATATGTTATATAGTTTGCTGCTATATGTCCTTGGATATGATTTACACCAATAAGTGGTTTATTTGCTGCATAACTTAATGCTTTTGCATAAGACACTCCTACTAATAACGCTCCTACTAATCCTGGTCCATATGTACATGCAATTCCATCTACATCATCGATTTTTATATTTGCTTCTTTTAACGCTTCTTTCATTACAGGTGAAATATTCTCTACATGATTTCTGGATGCAATTTCTGGTACAACTCCACCATATAATTCGTGAATACTTATTTGTGTATTTATTACATTTGATAAAACTTCTCTACCATTTTTTACAATTGCTACAGATGTTTCATCACAACTTGATTCTATTCCTAAAATTATTATATCTTTCATTTTTTTCTCCTTTTATCGCTTAAAAGTATACCATTAATTTACTTCTAAGTAAAGTGATTACTAAGTCTTCCCTCTTATCTTTTTATGTTTACCTAGGAAATCTTATATTTGTCATAATTATACTATAGGAAGTTCTCCTACTAGTAGAACTTTCCTACTATATAAAAAAGGACCGTTCTAAAATTCCAATAAAAGCGGAATTTTAAGACCGTCCCTAATTATTATCCTATTCCAAATATTGCAAATGCTATATTTAGTATAAATTCTAATATAGCATTTATTATAGGTGATGTAATTCTTGATGCAATTGGTGTTAACCAAATTACTATAAAAGCTATATAAAATATATTCTCATGCTCTATAAACCATCTTCTTGCATTTACAGGTAAAAAATGTGCCAATATCTTTGAACCATCTAATGGTGGTAATGGTATTAAATTAAATACTCCTAAACCGATATTAATAATGATAATATCTAATATTATTGTTGCTACAATACCATTTGCTATTGTCCATATTGCTGGAACAAATTTTACGAGTGCTGCAAATATTAACGAAAATACTAGTGATAGTATAAAGTTCATAATAGGTCCTGCTGCTGATACTATCGCTTCTGCTGCACTTGTAGATATTCTTCCTTTAAAATTTCTTGGGTTTATTTCTACTGGTTTACCCCAACCAATATGAGCAAATATAAGCATTATAATACCTATTGGGTCCAAATGTGATAATGGATTTAAGCTTAATCTACCTTGCATTTTTGGTGTTTCATCTCCAAGTTTTACTGCTGCAAAAGCATGTGCAAACTCGTGAAATGTTATCGCTATTAAAACTCCTGGTAAACTTAGTAATAATCCTAATAAACTTACTCCTCCTGTCATAATATTACTAATTACCATTATTAATAATATTATATATAAGTAACTACTTCCCCCTGGAAAATAAAACATGTTTTACCTCCTTTGTTAATTTAATGTTTTCATTATGCTACTTTATCAAAACATTTACAAATTTTTACGTTTATAACGCTTATAAAAATATATCATATATTATTTAAAATATCAATTATTTAATAATAGCTTTTATAAAATGGTACTATATCTCTCAGAACAAAAATAAACCCTCCATGTTTTGTATAACATTTTGGGCTCATTTTTATTATTTTAAATTTTATTTACTAATGTTTTGATTTAACATCCATAAATTTTTCATATATAAAGAAATATAATTATCCATTAAACTAGATGTTCCATAATCCTTTTGATTATCAGCTTCTTCTTTTATCTCAGTTACTTTCTTAAGTAAAATAGTATAGTCTGTTATAATATTTTTAATAACTTCGCATCCATCTATTTTTTCATTTTTAGCCTCAACAATACAAGTATTACCAAGGTAATCTTTCATTGTTCCTAAAGGTTCACTGTTAAGCATTAAGATATGTTCTGCAACTTCATCTATTTGTTCATTTATTTCATCATAATATTCTTCTAATTTTTCATGCATTATAAAGAAATCTTTTCCTTTAACATTCCAATGATAATTCTGAAGTTTTCTATAAAATACATTTAAGTCAGCAAGTAAACAATTTAAATTTTTAACTGAATTTTCCATAAATATCCTCCTTATTCTTTTAAACTAATTTTTCCAATAAGATAACATCTTATACATTTTTAGCTAAAAAAAACTGTTTGTTTAAATACAAACAGTTTTTTCATTATTTAAATTTTTATTTAGTTTGTTTTATTATTTTAGTTTAGTGGTTTCATTGTTGGGAATAATAATACATCTCTTATTGATGCGGCATCTGTTAATAGCATAACAAATCTATCTACTCCTATTCCTAAACCTCCTGTAGGTGGTAGACCAATCTCTAATGCATTAATATAATCTTCGTCCATCATTCCTGCTTCGTCATCACCAGCATCTCTTGCTTCCACTTGTTTCTTAAATCTTTCATATTGGTCAATTGGATCATTTAATTCTGAGAAAGCATTACCATATTCTCTTCCACCAATAAATATTTCAAATCTTTCTGTAAGTCTTGGATCTGCTTGTTTTCTTTTAGCAAGTGGTGAAATTTCTACTGGATAATCATATATAAATGTTGGTTGTATTAAAGTCTTTTCTACGTATTCATCAAAGAATAAACTAATAACGTCTCCTCTAGTTTCTTTAGTTTTATCTGGAATTTCTATTCCTTTTTCTTTTGCTAAAGCAACTGCTTCTTCGTCTGTATTTATGTTATTAAAGTCTATTCCTGTTACTTCTTTAATAGAATCAATCATTGTAATTCTCTTAAATTTTGGTGTTAAATCTATATCTTGTCCTTGATATGTTATTTTAGTTGTACCTAATACTCTTTTTGCAACCTCAGAGAATAATTCTTCTGTTATATCCATCATATCATTATAATCTTGATATGCAGCATATAACTCTATAGAAGTAAATTCTGGATTATGTCTTATATCCATACCTTCATTTCTAAATATTCTGCCCATTTCGTATACTTTGTCATAACCGCCAACAATTAATCTTTTTAAATTTAATTCTGTTGCTATTCTTAAATACATGTCTATATTTAAAGCATTATGGTGTGTTATAAATGGTTTTGCTGTTGCTCCACCAGATATTGTGTTAAGCATTGGTGTATCTACTTCTAAAAATCCTTTTTCATCTAAAATATTTCTAATCTCTTTTACTATTTTACTTCTTAATTCAAAAGTTTTCTTAACTTCTGGATTTACAATTAAATCTACATATCTTTGTCTATATCTTAAATCTGGGTCTTTTAGACCATGGAATTTCTCTGGTAATGGTCTTAAAGATTTAGATAATAATGTTACTTCTTTTGCATGAACAGATATTTCTCCAGTTTTAGTTTTAAATACAAAACCTTTTATTCCTATAAAGTCACCAATATCATAAGTTTTAAATGCTTTATAGCTTTCTTCTCCTAAATCATTTATACTTACATAACTTTGTATTTTTTCGTCACTGTCTTGTATTGTACAGAATGATGCTTTACCCATTATTCTTTTTGCAATTATTCTACCTGCAACTGATACATCTTTTTCTTCATATGCATCATAGTTTGCTTTAATTTGTCCTGCAGTTTCTGTTCTATCATATTTTGTTATTGCAAAAGGATCTTTTCCCGCTTTTCTTAACTCATCTAGTTTTTCTCTTCTAATCTTCATTAATTGATTTATATCTACTTCCTCATTAACATTATTGTCCATTAAAATCTCCCTTTCCTTGTTAAAATCTTGCCCTATTATATAACAAATTTCTAATATTGTAAACCTGTAGCATTATAAATCTACCACTACATAAAGAATCTCATCTATATATTTGATTTGTATTTCTTCATTGCTTGGGTTCTCAAAATACTTATCTACAATTTCTTTATCCGCAAATTGTTTCTCGAGTTTAATATTTTTGTCCCCATATATTCCAAACATATTATTAAAATCTCTTGATAATAAATAATATGAATTATAAAATGTAATTTCTGAATTGTATAATTCATTTAACCTATTGCCATTTGTAGTATAATATACTGCATATTTTTGTACATTTATTCCTTGGTCTTGTAAATTTTTAGCTTCTGTTTCTATTCTTTTTACAAATCTTTCATCTAATTCATTTGCAAGTTTAAATTCACTTGTTACTTTTACAGTATTAAATATACTTAATATAAAATACAGTATTACCATACTTGTTAATATATTTATATATATTTTTTTACCTTCTAACATTTCCATATTACATATCATATAAATAAATAACGCTGGTATAGCTGCTCCTAATGATAATGCACATCTAAAGCATAATTCTATTGATTGTATTGGGAAAAATATAAATATAGAAACTATGTATATATAAAACACTATTAATGCATTTATAGGCTGTGTAACGTTTTTATTCTTTATTCCATATAAGAATATTACTATTAATATTAATAAGCTAGCACTAACAAAAATATATTTAGGAAAATATCCGCAGCAATCTATAAGAAAATCATCCATCTGCATAATGTTTCTTTTCAATATGCTCATATATTTTTCTACACTTGGAAATCTCTCTGTAAGTTCTAATTTAGTAATATATGGAACTATACTTACTATTAAAAAGTTTAATATTGCAGAGATTATAATAATAATTGCTGGACTTAATATTTTCTTAAAAAATTCTTTATTAATTTTTTTGTTTTCTAATAAGCACATTAAAAATGCAGTTGCTATATATATAGTGACTGTTCCTTGATACCATAACATTCCTAAAACAGCATATATAAGTCCCGTTTTTTTGTTTTTATTTATTACAGTATTTTTTAGTGATAATATATATAATAAAATACTTGTTGCAATTGCAAAAGCCTCAATGAATTGCATAGTATCTATCTGAACGAAATTAAAAATAAATGTATGACTAACTAAAAAGTATATGCATTTATTTTTTATATTCTTCGCTTTTTTATAATGATTTATAATCATATACAACTGTAAAACTGTAATTGCAGATATAAAAATTGTAAGTGCTAAATTTATAATATACCATACCTTATAGCTTGGATTTATTATCCCAACCAAACTTACAATTCCTGCAAGAAATAATCTTCCATCTCTTATATATGCATCTTTTAATGCATAATCTGTATATCCTTGCGATATTATTCTATATGTATCTATAGAATAATATCCATCCCAGAAAAACCAATAGCTAATTCCTGCAATAACTATTGATAGTAATACAATGATTAATTTTTCTTTAGACTTCATTTTTTCCCTCTTTAAATATTTTTCTTACATACAAAAAGCTACCATCTGGTAGCTTTTGTATTAATAAACTCTTACATTGAGTGTTTACCTCTTCCTCTTTTTGTCTTTTTCTCTTGTTTTATCTCTTCTGCATAATTGTAAAAATCATCTAATGCTCTTTGATGTCTATAATTTAAAGATGCTGTATCTTCTTTATTTTCTATTTTTTCTTCTATTTCTTTATTATTAAGTACATCTTCTTTGTTTTCTTCCTTTGCTTTACGTATTTCTTCTAATTTTTTCTCATCTTCTATTTCCTGTATAGCCTTTGGATTTTTAGCGGCTGCCTCATCTTTAAGCTCTTTCATAGCTTTTGGTTCTTGTCTTTCTATTTCTGTCTCTTCATTTATATAATCATCTTCATCCCAATCATCTTCGTCAGCTCTGCTCCTTGAATATAATGAAATAGCAAGAATAATGCCAACAAAACATAATAATACTGCTGCTCCTCCAATTACTTGTTCCATTGTTAATGGCCCAAATTTTGTATTCTCTTTTTTTATAGCCGGATAAGCAAGTTCTATATCATCATTCTCTGCTACTGTATTTTCTACAACTTCATTTGCAACTTGATTTGTAGTATTTGTTACTTCATTTTCTGTAGAATTATTACTAGCTATACTACGTGCTCTTGTACTTACAGTATTTGCTGCAAAACAAGAAGTATTCATTGCAAAAATCATTAATAGCATTATTACAACTAAACTTATTTTTCTATTTATCTTTTGCATAAGCATCCTCCTAATTTATAGAAAAATTTTCTGCTTTTAGTATATAATAAACTAATTTTTTCGTCAATAAAACACCTTTATATTCTTAATTTTTGCCCTACATAAATGTAATTTACATTTTTTATGTCATTTAGTTCTGCTATTTCATTTATATTTTTTCCAAATCGATTTGCTATTGTACTAAGTGTATCTCCTCTTCTTACAGTATATATGCAATGTCCACAGTCATATTCACCTATGCTTATATTTACAGGTATTCGTATTACCTGATTAATATATATTCTATTAACATTTATAATTCTATTTATATTTGCAAGTTCATTTACATTAGTATTATATTTATTAGCAATTCCCCATAAAGTATCTCCTTTTTTAATTCTATAGCTCATATATTTTGTTTGTATATTAGCAGTACTTTTAGCAATTATTAATCTTTGCCCAGGATATATAAGATTTTGGTTAGAAATGCCATTATTATTTACAATGTTTTTTACAGTCGTATTAAATCTTTTTGCAATACTATATAAAGTGTCTCCCCTTTGTACAATATAAATTGTATTATTTTTATCATCACTACCCGTACTTATAGAATTATTTTTAGTTGGTATTAATAATGTTTCATTAGCATAAATCATATTAGGACTTTGTATATTATTTAATCTTACAAGTTCATTAACAGTTGTATTATATCTTTGTGCTATTTCTGATAATGTATCTCCTCTTTGAATTGTATATCTTATATAATTGCTAGCATCACCTGTATTTTCGCTATTTTCATTGTTTTCTTCATTACTTGGTATTTCTTCTTTACTATCTAATAATATCTTGCTTGTAAATCTATCTCTATCAACATAACCGTTTATTCCTGGTACAGTTCCTCTATCTGTATATTGAAATCCTTCCCATACGCTCCATTTACCATTATCTGACGGATTATTTACGTAATACTGTGCTACCCATAAAGGATACTCGTTTGCAAGTTCCCAACTAAATATAGTTCTGGCTGATGATGTATTACTATAAATTATCATTTCTTTATTTGTTAGTTCTTGTACTCTTTCTAAAAATACTTTAGCAATTTCATTTATTTCACTTATTGATAAATTTCCGAAATTTTCAAAATCCATAGCTAATTTACAAGTTGGAACAGTTCCTGCTATTGTATTTGCAAAATGTTCTGCTTCTAATATAGCCTCTTCCGTAGTTCGCGCTCTTACATAATGATAAAACCCTATATTAAGCCCATTACTTCTAGCTTCTTCATAATTTCTACGAAAATAGCTATCAACTGTATTTTGACCTTCACTAGATTTTATGTACACAAAGTCTATACCAGAATTTTTTACTTGTGAAAAATCTATTTTTCCTTGCCAGCCACTAACATCTATTCCTTCATATACTCTTCCTGCAGGTTCAATTGCATAAATATTAGGCTGAAATATAATTAAAAAATTAGTAATTATATAAACAAAAAAAATAACCTTAACAATTCTTTTCATAAACTCACCTACTTATTGTAGTTTATGATTTTCGCCTTGTTAAGGTTCTTCGGGATTTTGGGACGATGTTTATATCCCGAAAAAGGAAAAAAGGAACGTCCCCCATTCCCTACATGTGTAATCTTTTCTTGGTTTCTTCCCACATTGCCTTGCCACATAAAATTACTGTTAGCAATAATGAAAGTCCTGCTATTCCACTTGCAACAATTGTTAAAACTTTATTTTCCAGTACTCCACAAAATAATAATATTAATTGAACCATACTAAATAAAAATGTTAACATATGATACATTGCATATCTCATATATCTTTTTCTACTTACAATTGTTAAAACCATAAGTGTTGAATTAGCTACCATAATTACTATTGGTATCGCTATATTTATTGACCAGCCACTATACCCCAAAAAATAGTCTATTGCCAATATTAATAGTGACACTAATAAGCATTGTACGAATACATTTGAGGCAATATTTATATTTCTTTTTTTAGTATAAATTACCGTTCCGTATACATATATTATCCCTGCTATGCAAAGCATTGACCAATGGTTTGTTTTATCTACAAGAACATTTATAATTAACAAAATATTAATAATAATGATAGATATTGCTATTGATGCAATTAAGATTATATTATTTCTTTTTATATTAGATAATTTTGGATATAACATATTAAACACCATTACTTTCTATTTCAACATGAATTCCTAATTCTTCTAAAATCTTTTTAAATTCTTCTTCTATCTTTGTTTGCATTAATATCGATGTAAATGTAAAAAACATTTTATCTTCATACGAACATGTTGAACATTTTATTTTTTCAACTCTTTCTGGAGCAATTAAAAAGAAAAAGTCTTCTATATATTTTTGGTAGTCTGCGATAATACCAATTCTTCCAATATTTGAAAAAGTAGTTGTTGTGTATTTTCTAATTTCTAAATAACTTAATCTTACAAATATTTGCTTCATAACAAGAGGAATAATTCTTATAAAAAAGTTATTTCCTAGTTTAACATTTAATGACATTGTTTTCATTACTTCTTCTGGTTTTAGTAAATTTTCAAAATCAGATTTTACTAATTCTAAAATATCATCTAAATTATCAAAATCTACTTTTTTACCATCTGCTGTAACTGTTATATATGAAAAGAAATTGCTTAATGTCTTGGATTTAAAATACTTTTTCAAATTTACAGGCACACAAATTTTTATAGGCTTATTACTAGTAGTATTCTTCATATTGCCTAAATAAATAGACTTTATTAATACCGCTGTTAAAAATTGAGTAATAGTAACTCCCTTTTGCTTGCTAATTTCTTTTAACTTAGTTAAATCTATAATTTCATGCGTTGCTCTTATGGCTTCAAATGGAATCTTTCTTCCTTTTAAAATATATGCCTTTTTACTAATAGAATTATTCTTAGCTTTTTTATTATAGTTTTTTAAATAGCTATCTTCTATATTAAAATCAAATTTTCTGTCTGTTCTTACTACATTTTTGAAGTTTTTTGAATATTCTATTTCTATATATTGATAAACTATTTCTTTAAAAAATTGTACCGCACTATTTCCATCTGTTAATGAATGAAAAATATCTATATTGATTTTTCTATCAAAATAAGTAACTTTAAATAAATAATCATTGTTGGTGTTTGGATCAATATATTTGCATGGATAGTCTTTTTCTTCTTCTATTACTATTTTTTTATCATTATACTCAAAATAATACCAAAAAAATCCCTTTCTTAATCTTACTTTAAAGAATTCAAACTTATTAAGTGCATTATTTACAGCTTTTTCTAATAGTTTTGGACTAACTTTATCCTTCATTACAGCAGATATTCTAAAAACACTACTATATTTTCTGCTAGAAGATAATGGGAATATCTTAGCAGAATTATCAAGTCTTCTCCAAACTAATTCCTTTTTTTCTTTTCTTCTCATTTTTTAGCTCCTTAATTATTTTTTAATAATTCTATCATTTGTTTATAAGGCTCTTGCACTAGTGGGTCATTTTCTTTATCCTTGTATTTATATAAAAGCCAAATATGTGTTGCTTGCTCTGTTTCATAAACATTAATATTAGTTCCAGCTTTTTCCGCTCTTTCCTTTAATACTCCCACATCTGCATTTAATATATCATATGTTCCTGTAAAAATAGACACATTTTGTAATTTATCTAATGGTCCATCTACAGGGTTTACTAAATAACTATCTATTCCATCTTTTCCTGCATAATTTTCGCCAGCTAATTTTAGTGCTGCTTTATTAAGCATAGGATCATTTTCTTCTATTTCTGCAATTTTAGGATTATTCATCCTTACATCTAACCATGGTGATATTAGTATTGTTTGATTTGGCATAGCTATATTTTCTTCTCCCATTTTTTCTACTAAAGCTAATGCTAAACCTCCACCAGCCGAATCTCCCATTACTACAAAATTAGATAGTTCTACTTGCTGTATAACTTTTTTATAAAGTGATTCCATCATGTTAATAGTATCTTTATAGTGATATTTTGGAGTAAGTGGATAATCTGGAAGTATGATTGTACATCCCAATTGATTTATAATATCTCCACATGTTTTCCAATGCTCTTTTTCTAAATCTGCAACATATGAGCCACCATGAACATACATTATTACTAAATCATTTGTTACACCTTCTTTTGGCTGCATTATATATACTGGTCTATTTTCTACTTCGTATTTACTTAAATTATATCCTTTTTTGACGTATCCCGGTACTCTTGCTTTTATATCTCCCTTAAACAAATATATAATTAACACTACTGCACATATTGTTCCAATTAATATTATAGCTAATAGTATTTTCACTATAACAAATAATTTTGCTGTTGTCATTTTTCTTCCTTTCTTATTTGCCTTGCTCTAATTTATGTCTTATATTTTATCATATTTTATTTAGTTGTAAAATAATTAAATAGAAAAATCACTTATCTCTTAAAAAGAAATAAGTGATTTTGCAGAGGTTATAAAAGTCTTAAATTAAAAAATTAGATAGTCTTTTTGGTATAATTTATTTTTGAAAATCTTCTATATTAGACACATTTAATGCAAAATATGGTAATTCTTTATCTTTTTCTTTTAAGAATATTATAAATTCATCATTAAAAGAAAAATCTCTAATATCTTGTGGCTCTACTGCATTTGTTGTAACAGCCATACCAGCTTCGCTAGTTAATTTTGCACCTTCTTTGTTTAATTCAAATTCGATAGTTTGCATTGCTTTTTCTATTGTTAATTTTTCGCCATTAACATCTTCGAATTCTTTATTTTCTAAATCTGTATATTCTTTCTCAGAATTAATACTAATTTCTGGGACTTGCAAAATCTCAGCTTCTTCTAATAAAGTATTTCCTGTATAATTTGTTCTTTCATTAGTTATTTTTTCCCAAATCTGATTAAAATTTTGTATTGTATTTGTTCTACACAAAATTATTTCATCATTTGTTGTAGTTGCTATTGATATAGCTTTATCATTTTCGTTGTTATAATATAATACACTAATCTGGCTTCTTGCTTCTGAATTAGAGTTTGCTTTTAAACCAAAGTAACTTGTTTTAGTATCTTTTCCTGCAAAATCTCCTGTTTCTAAATCATCAAAAGGTGTTGCAAATTTTAGGTCTTTTACAAGCATTGCATATAATAGATATTTTTTAGCATTTGCATCTGTATTCCAATTAAAATTATTTATAAAATCGCTTGTTTTTCCAAATTTATTATTTAAATCTGTTTCTATTTGTGTTTTTAATTCTGGCGAGATTACCCCATAAGTTTTATAATAATCTTCTTCTGAAATCATATCTGCTGAAAAAGTAGATTTATTAAGGTTATCTACACAGTCTAGTTGAGGAGAAAATTCTATATCTTGCTTAACAATCTCATTTTTTAAATCATTCCAAACTATTTGGAATGTACCACACCACATAGTATTTCCTTTAACCTTATCGGATAAAGTAGGAACTATTTTTACACCATCATCTTCTGCTGTAAAAACTGGTGCAATTGTATTTTGAATAATATCTTGTGCCTTTTCTGCAATCTGTTCATTATATTTACCTATTAAAACTATAATTGCGACGATTATAGCTATTAGAACAATAAATAGAACTATATTGACTTTTTTATTTTCCATATTTTCCACCTCATTTTTTGCCATTATACCAATATTGCAATATTTTTACAATACTCTATTTATATATTCTTCTAAACATTCCCCTGTGTTTTTCATTTCTTTTGCAACATCTTTTCCTACATATCTGTAATGCCATTCCTCGTTAGAAACTTTTGTTATATCAATTTTATCTTTAGGATATCTTAATATAAAACCATATTTGTAACTATTTGCATTTAACCATTCCCACATGGGTTCATTATCTTCTGGATTGCTAGGATTACTAAAATCTATTGCAAGTCCAGTTTCGTGTTCAGAATAACCTGGTTTTTGAACTTCAGAATTTGTTTTCTCTATTGCTTCTTTTTCTGTCATTCCTTCATTTTTGTATGCTTTAATTCTTCTATCATATATATCTTGTTGCTCTTCTTTATCCCTATAGGCAGTATTTATATTTAAATTAACGCCATCTTTTTTAGCATCTTTAAACATATCTTCTAAATCATTAATAATACTACTGTCAACCAAATCCCCATTATATTTTACTAAATTTGCTGTATAATCGTCTGGTATTTTATTAGTTCCATTTACTAAAACAACATTCATATTATCCTCTACTTCCATAGTATTTGTATTTATAGCATATGTATCAAACTTTATATAACCTTCTTGATACAAAAATACCAATATACCAATAAAAATTATAATAAGAATTACTTTTGAGGAATTTTTCTTTTTCTTTTTTTTCATTATGTATTTCTCCTTAAAAAGCCCATATTTACATATGGACTTTTAATTTTTAAATTATTCTTTATTTGCTGTTTTTTTTCTTATTAAAATCAATGGTGTTTGTTCATGTCCTTGACCTGTTGGATTATCCCTTATTAATCCTTTTAGTTCTTCTTCTGTTAGTTTTATATCATCTGAATGACCTATTACTTCTTGTCCTAAGTCATTAGCATCAACAATCATACAAGAAATTCCTAATTCATCATGTATTTCGTTACACACTTTTGATGGATTTTCTGGTAATAAAATTCCTATATCTCCATATTCTTTCCATACATGGTCATAAAAACCATCTAACCCACTTACTTCTTGTCCAACTATTTCGTAAAATACTCCTTTTTTACCAAATAATTTTGTAACCGCACTTGCTAAGCTTGCCCATAGTACTTTTAATAGTCCTACTTGATTAATAGCAAATTGCATTTTGATTGGTTCACCAACACCTACACCTGCAGTAGTTTTATGTGCGAATTTAGATAAAAATTTTGCCCAAAATCCTACTTTTATATCTTCTCTTTTTAATACTCTATTTTGACATAACGCGATTATTTTTTCACTGCTTGATATTATATCTCCCTCTTGATATATTGGTGAAACATATTCTTTAAATAAATCTATATAACTATCTCCTTGTTTTACAAATCTTGTTTTAATTGCATGTCTTAAATAAACTTCTCCATTAACCTCTATTTCTACATTTTTTCCTTCATTAGCATGAAATTCCATTGTAATCCACCTTTCTTTCATTTGTTTTTGTTATTTTATCCCTATTCTATATTTTTTTCAATACTTAAAATAGTTTTATTATATATATTATTATTTGATATAAGATATTTATTTGAGCAATACCAGCTAATGTTCCAGTTATTAACCTTCTAAAATTAGTAGATTCCCTTATTTTTTTAAATTGAATATACCAATCTAAAAACATTATTCCTAAAAATATAAAATCTAGATATATTGGAATATTAACTTTTATAAAAATAAATATTACAGAAATAATTTGCCCCAATAATATTCCTGTACATCTACTACAAATAGGAAACTGAAATTCTCCAATTTTAAAACTTCTATCTTCTCTTTGATGACATCCGCATCTATTTCCTAAACGCATAGACCATGCCCATATTTTTCTTTGTGTACTCTTTTTCATTAAAATCTATTCCCGCAATCATTACATATATTTGTAGTTTTAGTAGTAGTTGTTGTATCTCCAGTATTACACAAGCCACACAATACTCCTGGCCATCCAAAAAGTAAATAACCACAGCATGCATCTCCGCCATCAAAGCCTTTAGTATGTGTTTTAGTGTCTATAATGCTTGATATATTTTCGCTTCCACATCTAGGACATTTCATATAATTTCCTCCCATTTTTTTCTAATTATATATATATTATGTAAAAAAATCAATTAAAGTTTTCTTAATTCTTGTATATTAGTTTTATAAATGTTAAAATAAGTTTCGAAAGGAGCAGATCATATATGTACAAAAAAGATTGGCTATTAAACCAAATTGATGATTTAGTTGAATTTTTAGCAAAGGTATTTTTAAATCAAACCACTACAGAATATCTTCCAGAAAATATTGTGAATTCAACTTCTGATGAATTATATAATTCACTTGATAAATTAATTTGTGAAAAGAAAATAAACGAAGCAGAAAATTTATTATTTGATAAAATAGAAGTTCAAAATCCTAAGCATCTTGCAATCGCTATAAATTTTTACGATAAACTTAATAAATTACCAGATGAAACTTTAGAAGAAGCTAATTATTCAAGAGAAGAAATAAATCAAGGATTAAACGATATTTTAGATAAATTTGGAATAAAAATAGATTTAAAATAGCTCATTTATATAAAATAAATGAGCTATTTTTTATATAATAAAATTTATCCTAATGCTACATCTAAAATCATCATTATTACAAAACCTAATGCTACACCAATTGTTCCAATGTTAGTATGCTCTCCTGTTTGTGATTCTGGTATTAATTCTTCTACTACTACATAAATCATTGCACCTGCAGCAAATGCTAAAATATATGGCAATATTGGAACCACTGAATTAGTAAATGCTATTGCAACAGTTGCTGCTATTGGCTCTACAATTCCTGAAAGAGTCCCATATAAAAAAGCTCTTCCTTTAGAAATACCTTCTGCCTTTAATGGCATAGATATTATCGCACCTTCTGGGAAGTTCTGTATAGCCATTCCTACTGCCAATACTATAGCACCAGCTATAGTCATTCCTGTATTTCCAATTAATGCTCCTGCAAAAACAACACCTGTTGCCATTCCTTCTGGTATATTATGAATGGTAACTGCTAATACTAATTTTGTAGATTTCTTTAAATTTGATTCCACCCCTTCAGCCTTTTCTGTTTCTAGATGCTGATGTGGTACTAATGTATCTAAAATTAGCAAAAATATAATTCCTAACATAAAACCTACTGCAACTGGAACCCATGCAAATTTTCCAGCTGTCATATCTAATGCTGGCATTAATAATGACCATATTGACGCTGCCATCATTACTCCAGCTGCAAAGCCTAATAATAGTTTTTGAACTTTTTTATTTATTTCTTTTTTTCTCATAAAAAATACTAAACTGGAACCTAATGCTGTTCCTAAAAAAGGAATTAATACCCCTATAATTACATTACTCATTATGTCCTCCTCTACCTTTTAATAATATTTTCCTTTTTTATTATAACGCAGATGTTTTTTATATACAATTTTATTTTTTGCAATATGAATTTTTTTTATGTTAAAATTTTTCTAATTTAAATTTTAGAAGGCTTCTTATGACAGAAAAAGTAAAAACAAAAAATGGTGAATTATATGACCATATGTATGATGAAGAATTAACAAATGAACGTTTTAAAGTTAAGGACTTATGTTTTTAATACAAAAATACTCTTCCATCTAATGTTGCTGAAAGAAATTTTATTCTAAAGCAAATTTTAACTACTACAGATGAAACTACAATTATTGAACAAACATTTATGTGTGATTATGGATATAATATTCATTTTGGAAGGAACTTTTATGCCAATCATAATTTAGTAATTCTTGATACTGCTACTGTAAAATTTGTTGATAATACTATAATAGGTGCAGGTAGTGTTGTTACAAAGGATATTCCTTCAAATGTAATCGCAGTTGGAAATTCATGTAAAGTTATAAAGTCTATCTAATAAATAAAACTGTGGATGATTTTTCATTCCACAGTTTATTTTTTACTTATATAAGAAAGTTAGACCATCTATGTCTCCAAGCAAAGCGCATGTCCAAAAAACTTTCTTATTTTAATTTTCCATAATACATATCCTTAAATATACCTTCTCTTTCTATTAGTTCAGTATATTTTCCATCTTCTTCTATTTTTCCTTTATTTAAAACTATAATTCTATCACAATTTTTTAAAGTAGTTAATCTGTGTGCTATAGAAATAATAGTAGTATTGTTTTCTTTTTGTAATTTTTCTATTTCAATTTGAATATGTCTTTCCGAAGTATTGTCTAGTGCTGATGTTGCCTCATCTAAAATCAATATTTTAGGTTTTCTTAAAAAGATTCTAGCTATAGCTATCCTTTGCCTTTGACCACCAGAAAGATTATTTCCTCCTTCTGATATTAAAGTATTAAATTTATCTGGTAAATTATTTATATAATCATAAATATATGCCTTTTTAGCAGCTTCTTCTACTTCTTCCAAACTTACTTCTTTATCCATTCCATAACAAATATTTTCATATATCGTGCCCGCTATTAAAAATGGACTTTGTGGTACTAATGCAATAATCTCTGAAATATCTTTTCTTGTTAATGAATTTATATTTTTACCATCTATGAATATATCTCCATCACCTTTTTCTAGTTTGCATATAGCTTTAATAAGTGAAGATTTTCCGCATCCACTAGGACCTGCAATTCCTAAAAACATACCTTCATTTATATTTAGATTAAAATTATCTAATATAACTTTTTCTTTGTTTTCATTATAATAAAATTTTAAGTTATTAACTTCTACTATTGATTTGCTTGTATCTTTATTAGTTTGTTCTCTCTCTTCTACTAATGCATAAGAAAAGTCATTAGGTAATTCTGTCATTTTAAAGAAATCTGTAGCTAAAACTGTACATTCTGATAATTCGTCAAATATTCTATGTAATTCCTCTAATGGTTTTGTTAATTGTGTAAAACATAAATATGCTGTTAAAACATTACCAACAGTAATTACATTTTTAGTTGCTAGCCATGTTGAAATTCCTATAATTAAAACTGTAAAAACAGCTTGATTTATAAATTTTAAGCAATCATATTTTGCCATTTGTTTATGATGCTTCATTTCTTTTTTTCTTAAAAATTCTGATTTATTATTAAATCTATTTGTTTCTAATTCAACACTATCTGTTATTCTTATTACTTCTATTCCATTTAGTAATTCTACAATTGTACCATCCATTGCAGATTTAGTTTCTAATAATTCTACTCTTATACCTTTTTGAGTACTAATTTGTCTAAATACTATTGCGATTCCTATTGGAATAACAAGTAACATAGGTAATGCTAGCGATATTGGCAAAGTTATAAATATTGTTATTATAGCTGCAATACTATTAAATATAGCTGGTGCAAAATCCATAAACATTAATTTTTCTAATTTTACTGTTCCCTCTAAGCATCTATTTAATCTTCCATGAATATTACCTGTCATATTCTCTCTAAAATATGATAAAGGTGCTTTTAACAATGAATTAATTACTATTCCTCTTGCCTTTTTTTCTGTTCTTGTAGCTGTATCCTCTACCATTACTCTTCTTACTATTTTTATGATTTCATTTACTACATTTACTATTAATATAAAAACCAAAAATGGGATTACCTTAATAAAATCCACTTGATTTTCTACTAAAATATCATCTGTAAGCCAACCTATTGCTTTTGGTGTTAATTGTGCAAGACCTGCAGATACTATCATTATTATAATTATTATTATAAAATTACGTTTTTGCTTATTATCTAATAATTTATACAACTTTTTTAGTACATTTTTTACGTTCGTTTTCTTTTTCACATTTATCCCCCTTTTCAATCTCTATTATTTTACTATAGTTTACATAAGTTTTCAAGGCTTCTATAAAAAAAATAGAGGTATTCCTCTATTTTTTATAACACTATATCATCTTTCTTTATCTCCATAGTTTTTAAATTACATACTTCAAGTGAAGTTATTTCACCATCCTCCTGAGTAAAAGTATATCCATATCCATTTAAAAAGTAATAATATCTTTTTGGTAAATCAGTTTCTTCCCCTGTTTTTAAATTAACTTTATATGTACTTTGACCTGAAGTAAAATATGCAAATTCATCATCAATATATGCCAATCTTTCAAATCCACCATGTGCTTTCCAAACAATTTCTTCTGTATTGTTTTGTGGATTAATCTTATATAAACTAAATTCTGTTTCTATATTGTTTCCATCAGTACCTTTTCTAGTAAGCACATAATTACCATTTGCTGAAAATACATCGTTTCCAAACATTCCTAATTTATGATTTTCATTTGTGTTTAAATATATTACTCTATACGCTTCATTATCTGCAAAGTCAATATATGTTAAACAATTATCATCTACATTACTGATATATGTTCTTCCTTGTGCTAATTCTTTTTTATTTGTTCCATCAATATTTGCAGAATATATACTCCTTGAGGTTAAATCTGTATAATAAATAGTATTATTATGTATTTTAAAATAATTTTTAACATTCTCTATAATTGTTTGTTTATTACTACCATCTTTATTCATAACACATAAATTACCTTGAGGCGTTCCGTTTATTCTGTCATATCCTATTTGATCTGTAAAATATATCTTGTCACTTGTAAGCCATAATTGGATAGAAGCCCCTTCATAAATTTTTTCTGCATTTCCCTGCAAATCTATTCTATAAATTCCTTTTCCCCTATAATAATTTGGCATTGCATATACATACTCACCATCAAAATAAAGTTTATTTACACCATCTTCCATAGTATATAGTAAGTCTAATTTCTTTTCGTTACAATCATATTTAAATATATTATCCGTTGAATTATTATATATAATGATATTACCTATTTTTGCAAAACTACTTCCTGTTTGCATACTATATGTTTTCTCGTTCTCCAATTTTTGTTCTTCACTTATTTTAAATTCTTCTAGCAATGTATTTGTAGAGTCACTCTCGCTTATATTTACCTCGGTTCTAATTTTAAAAATAATAAGCTGTATTAAAACTATTATTATAATTATAGCTAACGCTATTATAATTTCTCTAAATCTTTTCATTATTTAATCCCCTCTATAGACTTTTTAGCTAATATCTTAGACATATTTAAATCTCTAAAATCCATTTTTTCATTTGATAAATTTTCGTAAACATCATTTATATATCTTATAGTCTCATTTTTAGTTTGTTCATCTACATTTTTTATTTCTAAAATTTGTACAAACTCTGGAATAGCATCTGTTCCAGTTTCTTCTTCTAGATACTCTAAATCTATTTTTCCGGTTTCTATATATCTTTCTATATTTCCTTTTGCAATAATTGCATCAAAATTAATAAAATTCATTCCTATATATACAGCAATTAAAATCATACAATACGTTCTTAATAAGTGTTTTTGTTTGTTTAATATATATAATACTGTTGGAATTAGCAAAATAGCTTCTGCAAATAATACACAATACACTAATAACCTTAAAAAAGTATATCCATAAGCCTGCTCATAAAAATACATTCTAAGTGCAGAAGATATTATTATTATAAAAGTAAATATTACCATAATTATACACATAAAGTTTATATATTTGTTATTTTTAGCTGCATATTTTTTTGTAACTAATATTACTATTAAATTTATCACTGATACAACCATTAATTGGAAAAATCCCTGTCTTGCATAATCTGCATAATTAATATTCGTTTTTTGCATAAATAATGAATTTATCTGGATTATACAAAATACTAAATAAATAACATTTAATGATGTTAATACCATTTTAAAAGTAGTACTATCTACGCTTTTATTTTCTTCTTTTACCTCTTCATCTACAAAATATTCATCATATCTGGTAATGATATAAAAAAAGCTTGATAAATATATAAACACACATACTATTAAAATTACGCGTATAAAGATTCCCATTAAATCTACATTATTAAATAAATTGAAAAATGAATTTATTATATTTGTAATCATATTACTAAATACTGAGTCTGCTGATGCTAAAATTGCAATAATAATTATTACTAAAGGAACTGTAATACATATCCCTTTTATTATATTGCTTGATTTTCTATCTTTAGTCTTTTCTTGTTTTATATTAAATTTCTCAGCAAGTGAATTCCTTAATTCTGCCATTGTTTCGCCAATATATGCAAATGGTTCTATTACTATATCTAAAATTTTTTCGAGCAATATTTTTGGAATTAATTTACTTGTAGTTAAATTTAATATCATTATGATTAATAGTATTGGTATTACCAATAAATTTACTAAATTGAAAAAACTATTATTAAATATTAAATAAGTGCTTGATAAAATAATGATTGGTATTATTAAATATTTCGAATTATTATTTTTAATTTTATTTGTTTTTTCTAGCAATATTACTATGTAATATGTAATTGGTATTGCAAATAATAACATTGAAAGTCCTATTTGTTTTCCAAAAAATAATATTACACTCCATATACTGAGTAGTATTGCTCCTAAAAATATATTTATTTTTTTCATAATAAAATACCTCCATAAATATTTTATGAAGATATTTTATTTCTTTTATTATCGTTTGTCAATAATTATTTATTGTTTTATTTGTATTATGTGTTCAATATTTGCAAATTTTACATAATATGTTATAATAATATTATGAACCATTAATTTTATACAATTTAGGAGGATACAACATGATGAAAAACATTTTTATTCACAAAGTAGCTGGACAGAAGAAAGATGCAGTTCGGGTAAACAACGAAGCTGATATTCCTGTATTCCTGCAGGACAGTATCATTGTAAACGGTGACAAGCTCACTCTCATCTGCGTCGAAGGTGTTGAAACAGCTCCTCTTGGCGTAGTTGTCGGCTACGAAAAATCCAATAGTACTCCGACAGGATTCAACTGTTGGGTAATTGGCAATGCTGATACCAATCTCGTGGAGATTGACGGAGTTTTCTACAAGAAAGCTACCGTACTTCAGGCTCAGCCTGTTGATGACGAGTTTCCGGAATTCCTTTCTGGAGCTGACATTCGCCACAACGAGGATGGCTCATGGACAATCAAAACAGATTGGGGAGAGTCTACCGGATTTCCTGGACAGGCATATTGGGTAAGATATGGAAGTAAAGCCGACGGTACCCCGGACGCAAACATCCTTACCAAAACCGAGAAAAGTTATCTCGAATATGTGGTATGTGATGAGGACGGAAATGACATTGGTCTCCTTTCCGAAATAGACCCGGCATAAGCCTGCTACCACGTGACCTCTAGTTGGCAAAGATTCCATTCGTCTTTGCCAACACAATTAACAGACCAATGCTCATTTGCATTGGTCTGTTCCATTTTATATAAATAATTGAATTGCCATATCCAAAACTAGTGTAAATAAACCACTTAAAAAAATTAACCAAAATGTCCACTTTCTATTACAATATCTTAAAACATATGCTAATTTTGGATTGTTTTCATCATAATATACATCAATCTCTGAACCTATTGGATATATTTTTTCCATTGGATTTTTATATATACTAATAAATGAATTTACTTTTTGCTTTATAATTAATCTTTGTCTTTCATCTTCTTTATATTCACCTTCGGAATTTGATTCTAATGGACTACTAGTAGTTACCGTCTTATATGACTTGTACTCTGGTCCTGTCACTTTATATTCTTTTCCATTTACAATATAATAAATAATAGGAAGATGTACTCCACTATGCTCTCCACCTCTATTTGCTAAAGTATATTTTTTAACTATTCCTTTAGTTTTTGCTTTGCATCTTTTTTCTTGAATTAGATATTTATAATAAATTTTAAATGCTATTATAAATAAAACTACAGAAAATATTGTTAGAAATATTCCAAATACAATTTTAATTATTTGTATCTCTTGCATCTTAATTCTCCTTAAAATATTCTTTTATCAATTTTATCAAATCATTTAGTTCTTTAAATTTATTAGAGTTTATATAAATTCCAAATTCAACTTTTCCTAAATCTATCGTAGTTTTTACTTCAACTAAATTAAACTTTTCATAGTCCTTCTTATCCACATATTCTCGTGTTATTAACCCTAAAGCTTTTCCTGAACTTGCAAGTTCTAAAATAGTTTTATAACTGCTATTTCTTAATTTTAACTCCTTGCCTTGAGTTAGTTCTTTTATTCTTTCTACAGATTGTGCATATGTTCTTGGTACATATATAATTTGATTTTCTATATTTTCAATTGTTAGTTTTTGACTTACAAATGGTGATTCTTTACTTGCAATAATTACATCATGCAAATATCCTAATTTAATATATTTAATCCCATTCAATATATCTTTACTATCCTTTTTTGAAAACACTATATCTAATTCTTCATTTTTTAGCTTTTTCATCATTTCAGATGTTTCTTCACAAATTAAATTTAATTTAACATTTGGATATTTTAAACAATATTTATTTATAACATCCCCAAAGATACAGCTTCCCATATGATTATGTGTTCCGATGTTAATAAATTTTTCTTTGCTCACTTGTCCATCAACTCTGTTAAGTTCTTCAATTGGATCCTTAAGCTTTTCATATATTGCTTTACCATCTGCTGTTAAAGAAAGACCTTTACTCTTTCTATCAAATAATTTTAGTGATAATTGTTTTTCTAAATTTTTAATCTGTTTCGTAACAGCTGGCTGAGAAATATTTAATTTTTCACTTGCTTTGGTTATATTTTCTTCTTTTGCAACTGCCACAAAAATTCTATATAATTCAAAATCTATCATATTACATCATTCCTGTATCATACATGTTTTCCTACATGTTTTTATATCACAAAAGCATGAGATATTCAATATGTCCCATGCTTTTGCACTTAAAATTACTTAAATAATTCCATTAAATTTTCGAAGGCTCTTTTTATTTGCCCACCCTCTTCTCCATTTAAATTATATTGGAGTGAAGTATTTTTACACCCAGACAAGTGCAATACCATATTCGATGATAAAAATAAGCTAAATACTCCTTCTTGGCAATTACCTGTTTTATATAGTAAACAATTACTAATGCAATATTCAGAATACTTTGCTCCTCTTGTAGAATCTTTTACTTGAATCCAATTATTGCCCCTAAAATAACAACTCATTGGAATTCCATTGTCTTTGCTTATTAATTGTGTTGTCCACTCTGGTTCTGAGTGATTTGAAATTTCTGATAAAAAATCATAAAAGTTGCTCATTGGAATAAAAAGCTCTTCCCACAATTTATAAGCTGCTTCCCCGCTGACTTTATTAGAATAGCCAAAGTATTCAGAGAACTTATTTAAATCTAACAATTTGACATTCACATCTAATTCGTCTATTGCTTTTAATACAAGTGATCTTACTTCACTTTGATTTAATCTAGTCACAACAATGTTGTATCGTATTGAAAGTCCATTACTCCTTAACAGTTTTGTTATTCTTATAACCTCTTTAGAAAGATATTTTGGAAAATGAACACCTTCCACATATTCTGATATGCTATCTACACTAAAAACAATATCTATTCTTGCTTTGTATTTTCTAAGTACATCTAAGTATTCCAAAATTTTAAATCCATTTGAATTAATTCTGATTTTAGTATCTTTGAATTTCATGATGTATTCAATAAGCTTACCAAAGTAAGGTACACTTGTTGGTTCTCCGCCAGTTATTCTAAAATTTGTGATTCCAATTTCATGTGCATTAGTAATAATCTTTTTAATGTCAGAAAAAGAAATAGTTTCTTTTTCTTTTGATATGCTTTCTCCTCCTCTTTTACAATAAAAGCATTTATAATTGCACTCTGTTGTCAACGCTATTGCCAAATAAGTTACCCGTTTTTTCATCTACTTTACCTCCTAATAATTAGTATCTGTTAATAAAAAAGTTTATACATTATTTTAATATAATAATTCTATTTTTAGAAATACATAAATGTTAAGTTGTTATAACTTAATGGAATATCATTGTGTTTTATGCACAAAAATAAGCATAGCTTCGCTATGCTCTTATTGGTACCGATGGTGGGACTCGAACCCACATGGTTTCCCGCCAGATTTTGAGTCTGGTGCGTCTGCCAGTTCCGCCACATCGGCATATTATATGCTAATACATATTAGCATATATTTTTTTATTTTGCAATAATTAAATTATCAAATCTTTAAAACTCTTTCCGTATTTTAAGATAGGATAATCAAAAATATCTAATACAGTAGCTGAAATATCTGCATATGTATCTCTTATTCCAAGATTAATACCATGTTTTATATTTTTTCCATAAACTAAAATAGGTATATATTCCCTATCATGATCTGTACTTGGTGTTGAAGGATCATTCCCATGGTCTGCTGTTATAATTAATAAATCTTCCGCATTCATTGCTTCAATAATTTCTGGTAATTTATTATCAAAATATTCTAAGGCTTTTGCATAACCTTCTACATTATTTCTGTGACCATAAAGCATGTCGAAATCTACTAAATTTGTAAAAATTAATTTTGCATTTTTGCTATTTTTTATTTCTTCTATTGTTTTTTCTATTCCATCAGCATTTCCTTCTGTATGAATTGCTCTTGATATTCCCCTACCAGAAAACAAATCTTCAATTTTTCCAATTGCTACTACTTCTTCATTGTTCTCATAAAGTACATCAAGCATCGTCTTACCAAATTCTGGCGATTCAAAATCTTTTCTATTATATGTTCTAGTAAAGTTATCTGCCTTATCACCTACAAAAGGTCTAGCAATAACCGTTCCTATATCATATTCTTCTTTACTTAACATTTCTCTTGCTATTTTACAAATTTCGTATAATCGTTCTACAGGAATTATGTCTTCATGTGCTGCAATTTGAAAAACACTATCTGCAGAAGTATATACAATTGGAAATCCTGTTTTTAAATGTTCTTCTCCATATTGTTTTAATAGTTCTGTACCTGAACCAACACCATTAAATAAAGTACCTTTTACTCCAGTCTTTTTCTTAAATTCTTCTATCATCTTCTCTGGAAAGCCATTTGGATATGTTTTAAATGGCTTTTCTTTTACAAATCCTGAGATCTCCCAGTGTCCTACAGGACTATTTTTACCAGCACATTTTTCCTGTGCTTTACCATAATTTCCAATAGGATTTTCTTCTTTTTTTGGAATTGTTAATCCTTCAATATTATATAAACCTAATTTTTTCATATTAGTTAGTTTAGGTTTTGCAAGCTCATAAATATGTCCTAATGTATGTGCACCTACATCACCATATTTATCTGCATCTGGTAATTCTCCAACTCCAAAACTATCTAAAACAACAATAATAGCTCTATTTATCATTGCTTTCCTCCTTTTTAGTTTTTAATTTTAAGTTATATTCTTTTACATGTATCTCACAATTTTGGTATTCAAATTTTTCTACTTCTTTATTCATTCTATAGAAAGTTTCACTTTTCTTTAAAAACTCAAATTTAGAATTGTCTAGTAATACTAAATCATTTAGCTCCATACCTTCTGGAAGCGTTTTATTATAATTGTCATAATAAACTGTATTGGTTAAAAATATAAGTGGCATTCCCTTTTTTATATTTATCCTGCAAATATACTCATCAGCACTTTCTATATCATTTATAGCCTCTTCTGGATTCACATGATAAATTTCGAAATTAGTTTTATTTATATCTTTTTCTGCCACATATAATGATAAATTCATTGGTGACTTTATTTGTAATAACGCTTTTTCTATATCACTTACAATTGCTTTTAATTTTTCTACAAACCTATCTAATGATGTATTCTTATTTACATCTATTACTCTGTACATATTTTTCTCTATTTCACGATGTTTTCTTCCTGCTAATACTCTAATTTTTGTTTTATCTTCAGAAAGTCCACCAAAAATATCGTATTCTTCTTTTGGAAATAATGAACTTACAATTGTAGTTTTCTCTTTTATATCATTAAGTTCTTGTTCTATTAGGTGTAGTTCTTTCTCATTTAGGTCATCTTTATCTTTTATAATGTTTATGAATTCTAAAATCTCTGTTGTAGCTAAAAATATACTATCACATTCTTTTTTAGATAACTTTTTCCTTATTATTTTATCCATGTTCTTGCCAAGATCTTCTAAATCTTCTAAATAATCAAATGTCTTTTCTAAATTTGTAACTGGAACTTCCTCTTCAGCATCTATCTCTGATAAAATTAAATTATTGTCCTTATTAGTATATTTCCAAAAATCAAAAATACTCTTGTTATGCTCATCTATCTCTTTTAAATATGACTCTGCATTGCGAATTTTACTATTTAAAATTTTTATTTTATTTTCTAATGCTCGTACATCCATTTCATCATTTTTTAGTCTTTTATCTTGTCTTTCAAAAGCTTTAATTAGTAAAACTAAATCCTCTATTGTTAAGAATTCTTTTGTTCTATCTATACCATCGTTCTCTTTAAAAATTTCTTCTATTTCTTGTGTTTCTTTTTCTTCTTCACTATCTTTATTTAATATCTCTTTTGCTCTTCCTTTTAATTTTTTCTTATTTTGCATAAAGAATTTAATCTTTCCAAAAAAACTACGCTTACAATCTAAATATATTGATATTTCCTTTTCTTTGTCTTGGAATTCTTTTACTTTGTTTTTTTCTTCTATTGATAGTTCTTGTTTTTGTTTTTCGCATTTATTTAGATTTTCTACGATATCATTAATTTCATTATCTATTTTATAAAACTCTGATTTTATAAAATTCGTCAAATTATCGTATTCTATTATATCTCCATTATATAAAAATTCTAAGCTTCCATCTTTTTTTATTCTTGGCTCGAATAAATATTTGCCATTTGTTTCTGTTTGTAAAATAAATAATGCTTTAATTAATTTAAAAAACTTAATTGCTTCTTCTTCATGTTTTATTACAATTTTATAATGGCTATTAATCTTTTCATAACAAACTGTGTTACCTATAATATATACATTCATAACTCCATTTTTGTCATATACTTCATAAACAAATGGCCAATCTTTTGTAAATAACCATATATAATTCTCTGTATCTGCAATCTCATTTCTTGTTAATAGCTCACCAGAATATTCTGTATTGCATACAGGTACATAAATATATATATCCTTATTTTCATTATATGCTTCTATTTGTTTCTTTAGAAGGTAGAAAAATGCCTCAAACTCTTCATCTTCTAGTGTTACCATCATAAAATACTGTTTTGTTATGTCAGAATAATAAATTTGCCAAAGGTAATTTTCACTATATTTTACTTCAAATGGAATCTTTTCATTAAAAATCTCTTGTTCGGTAGCTATTCTCTCTAATTCATTTATATTCATCTTATCTATCATTTTTAAAAACACACCATGTTTTACTATATCATCTTCTGATTCAAGCTTTAAATAATCATATAGTTGGTTACATTCTTCATATTTTTTTGAAAGCAAATCCATTTTATTTTTTGGAGTTATATATATTTGGATATCTTTTATATTTAAATATTTATATACTCTACTTTTATTCTCGGGAAATCCTCTAATAGGTCTAAATTCAAGAGGTCTATAATTTTTTATAAATTCTGGTATATTATTTAAATCTAGTCCTATATATTCTAAGTTTGTTTGTATTTTTAATTTTTCATCACTTGTAAGTTCATTCATAATAACCTCCACGTCTTTTCATGCTTACTAGTATAACATAACATAAAAAAAAAGTGAATGCAAAATAGGGATTTATGAACGTTCTTTTTTCCCTTCTTTGAATTCAAAAAAAACCACCTAATGTTTTGTTTTAGCATTGGTGGTTTTAATATATAACTTATGCTCTTGGATGAGCTTTCTTATAAATATTTTTTAGGCCTTCATCTTGAAATTGCATATATACTTGAGTTGAAGAAATATCAGAATGACCAAGCATAACTTGAATTGCTTTTAAATCAGCTCCATTTTGCAATAAATGTGTTGCAAAAGAATGTCTTAATACATGTGGTGTAATGTCTTTATCTATATGAGCTTGTTCTTTATAGAATTTTACTATTTTCCAAAAACCTTGTCTTGTTAATCTTTTACCATTTATATTTACAAATAAAGATTTCTCATCTTCGCTTTTTATTAAATATGGTCTTGCTTTCTTTATGTATTCTTTTAAAGCATTAATAGAAATTGCTCCTAGTGGTATATTTCTTTGTTTATTAGCGTTTGTACAAGAAACATATCCTTCTTTTAAGTTAACATCTTCTATATTTAGATTTATTATTTCTGTTACTCTCATTCCTGTTGCATAAGCAAATTCTAACATTGCTTTGTCTCTAATTCCCTTTAGGTCAACAGCTTTAGGTTGCTCTAATAATAATTCTACTTCTTTAGAACTTAAAACACTTGGTACTCTTTTTTCTACTTTTGGAGATTGTATTCCCTCTGTTGGGTCTTCTTTTATTTTTTTAGTTCTTACTAAATATTGATAAAAAGATCTTATTGATGCTAAGTTTCTAGAAATTGTTGAAGTTTTTTTACCGATATTTTTTAAGTTCTCAAGATATTTTTTTATATCATCTTTTGTAACTTTTAAATATTGTAAATTTTCTTCATTTATATATGATTCATATTGGGTAATGTCCCTCTTATATGATTGTAGTGTGTTATTTGATAATTTTTTATCTTTTTGTAAAAATTCTAAAAAAAGTTTAATTTTCTTTTCCATGCTACTATCTCCTCTACTGCTTTTTTTAGTTTTATGTACATATATTATTTACATAAACTATATATGTTATATCAAAGATATTCAAAATTGTAAATATCTTTTTGCTAATTATTAAATATATTTTGTTATAAATGTAAGTAAATTTGTTGAAATATAGACTTCTGTTAAAGAAGATAACATAAAGAATATTACTGCTATTATAGATAATATTGAGTGTCGTATAATTTCTAATTTTATATTTTCTTTGGTTCTATTTTTCATAATTGCATAACATAATTTTGTACTACTTACCGCTATAAAAAATAATGCTGGAATAAATATAATATTATGAAATAATATACTTCCTATGCAAAAAAATACACCTTTTCCAGTTCCTAATGCAATTATTGCTCCAGATATTGTATATCCTATACATAAACCTTTATATAACACAAAAAAATATATTAGTGGTAAACCAATGATAGTAGAACCTATGAACCATAATATTATTCCCATTAATATATTTCTTTTAAATGATACATTTATTAAATCATTTTTATCTATTGAGTTATTATTTTTTAATGTTGTAACAAAATTATTTATATATTCACTAACCTCATTTTTTTGTGCTTCATCAGAGTTATTTATAAAAAACACTCCTAGAACAATTCCTATAAGTAGAAAAATTAATAATAATATATATATTTTTTTATTTTCTTGTAAGTTTTTTAAAATTACCTCTATATATGTATTTTTTGTTTTTTTCATTTTATCCTCCATAGAATTATTTATACATAATATCTATGTAATAAAATGATTTTTAGAACTAATTATCTAGTGTTTTTGTGGAAACTTTTCCGTAATTTCCTCCTCCACCAGCTTCTATTTGTAATCTTCCTTTTCTAGATTCATCAATAATTGTTGCCAACTTAGTTCCTACAACAGCTTCTATATCATCAAATGACAACTTATGTAATATATTCATTTCTGTTCCAAAATTATCTAATAGTTTTTCTATTGTTTTATTTCCTAAACCAGGGACAAAACCTAGTGGTGTTTGATATATATAATTAGGTCTAGATTTTGGACTTACAGATTCTTTTTTATCTTTTATTAATTCTATCCTATCAAAAACTCCAAATGTAACTTTACTACTTCCACAATAAGGGCATGCTTCTACTGGTTCTTTAGTTTGAATTGTAGAATTGCAAGCATCACAATATGTTCTATGATATTTACCAAGTTTTGGATCTAGTCCATAATTCGCAACAATTTTTCTTCCATCTTCATTTTTTAGTGCTTTAACTAGTTCCTTAAAAGATATATCTTCCATTTGTATCTTGTTATATTCCCTTGCTATTTTAGGTAATGAATGAGCATCGGAATTTGTAACAAACGTTTTATCTTCTAATTCTGAAATCATATCTGCTAAATATGTATCAGAACTTAAACCTAATTCTACTGCAAAAATCTTATCATATTTTTCTTTAAATATATCTTTTAGCCTGTCTGTACAATTTCCATAGTAACTCTTAAATGGTGTAAAAGCATGGGCTGGAACCAAGATACCATTATATTTTTCTACAATATCTATTAACTCATATCCTGATAAATCTGACCTTTGTGTACTTAATGTTATATTTTTTATATGCTTACTCATTTCTTCTGAATAAGCTTTTATATCTTTTAGATGTGGAAAATAACACAAGTTGTGTGCTGATCCTTTTTTACCGTTTCTACCCTTTTCTGATGTTTCAGTTTCACTTCCAAGTATTATACATACTTTATCTTTATATATAATTCCTCCATCTTCTAGCTCGTATGCATCACCTGTTTTTAAGAATTCTTCTATATCTTGAATAACATATGGCGATGCACAATCTATAATTCCTACGATGTTTATTCCTTTTCTTTCTTCACATTCTTTTGCAATATTTGCAAAGTTTAAACTTTTCGCTGCAGTAATCTTTATTGGCTTGTTATTTTCTGCTCTACCAATATGTACATGCAAATCTGCAAAAAATTCATTCATTTTTTATTCCTCCCCACTTATGTTCAACAAGTCAGAAAATTTATGCTCTTCATCTATTTGTTTTGCTATTTCATGTTTTATTCTTCTATCTGCATTTATTTCTTGTTTATTGTCTCTTATTCCATTTTTATTAACTTGCAACTTTTTGCCCTCTATATATAATTTTTTAGCTATAGTTCTATAATCTATAGCAGCATTAATTCCTTGTGCTAGATTATATTTTGGAATCATATTAATTTTAGTTTGCCATCTTGTAATTATTTTACTTTTATCTAATCCAAGAGTTTCTAAGTTTTCATATTCCATAACAAATTCTTTAAAATCTTGTAAATATATATTTTCATAACCTTTTAAGTTTTCATTTTCAAGAATAAATAAAGCCTCTGTAGGATTAAATGCCCTTCTATCATCTCTATCTAAAAGCATTCCAAAATTATCTATTAATTCCAATATGTCTCCTTCTTTATCTCTTGGTGTAATGTTAGCAATTCTATTAGCTTGTTCACAAATTCTACAAAATTTTTTGTCGAATCCTAATTCCTCAAGATATTCTGCTCCTTTATGTAAATATGTTTTTCTTTTTTCTTCTGTAAATGAAATTACACTCTTTTTGCAGGCATATAATAAACATGCTGTTAGCACTAAATTATTATCAACATCAGGTTTTGAATGCTCTAAAAACATCCTACAAATTTCTGTTTTAAATATTACTGTATTATCAAAAAAACAGTTATGTTTTTTCTTAAAATACAACAGTATCTTCATTTTTTCAGATAATTTTCTTTCATTTAGCATCATATCTGCAAAGCTATCATTATACATATTCATTACTCCTCTTATATGACATTTTTGTTAATTATATGCCATAGTTATCTTCTTTTCAATAAAATAACTAAAATGTAATATTTTTGTAATACGAAAAAAACGACTCTAAAAAATTTTAGAATCGTTACTAAGAAAAATTATTTAATTATATTTTTATGTCTTTTAATTGTTTTTCGATGTCTTTTATATCTCCTTTATTATGTATAATATAATCTGCATTTTCTACATAAAAATCGTCTGTATTTTGCATATTTAATCTTTTTTCTGCTTCATCTTCTTTTATATTATCTCTCTTCATTATTCTTTCTATTTGTACTTTTCTTTCTGCTATAACAGCAATTACAAAGTCACAAACTTGATCTAAATTGCTTTCGAATAATAAAGGAGCATTTACAACAATTATTTTCTTCTTTATTTTATTAATTCTTTTCTTTATTTCGTCTACAACATAAATAAAGGTAAGCTTATTTAATTCTTCCCTTTTTTTGTCGTCTTCATATATAATACTTGCTAATTTTTTTCTATTTAATTCACCTTTTCTATCTACTATTCCAGATCCAAAGCTCTCTACTATTGATTGTAAATACATTGTTCCTTTTTTAGATAATTCCCTTGCAATTTTATCTGCATCTACTATTTCTGCATTATATTTATTTTCTAGAATTTCACATAATGTATCTTTTCCTGCTCCGGAACTTCCTGTTATGCCTATTATTTTCATACGCCTACCTCCCACGTTTCTATTATACCATATTTTGCATAAATAAACAATATTTAGGGTAAACATAACACATGTTTTTACTACAGAATTATTTACATTTTTCCTCTCCTATTTGTGTTTGAATATACTTACTTAATTTAGAGCTCATACTAAAATCTGGTTCGAAATATTTATCTATAATTCCTTTAACATTTAATTGTTTATACGTTTCCATCGATTCATTTTTTGTTGCTATAAATACATTCTTACCACCTATGCTGTGAACATATTCAAATGCGAAGCCATCTGTTAATCCATCACCAAAGTATATAATATTATTAGTTTCCTGATTATCTTTTTGAACTTGCTTAATGAAGTCTACTTTCTTTTTATCTGTTAATAGCATATCTATATCTTTATATATTCCATTCTCTTCATTAAATGTAACCCCATAAACACCATCTACCAATTTTCTAATTACTGTTTTATCCACATAATCTTTTATTCCTGAAGTAACAATATAATGTTTTACTCCTGTTGTTTGACTTTGGAAATTTTTAAAATATTCTATAACTCCATTATTAAATTCTACTTTATCTGCTCCTAAACATACATTTGCTTTAGTTAATAAAATATTATTTTCTAACAATATTTCTATATAGCATTTGTAATAGGCTTCGTATAGACTTTTGCTATTGGTTAATTTTTCTTCTATTCTATTCATTAACATTTCTTCATTATATCCACATTTTTTTATTATTTCATATTGTGGTAAGGAATATGGTGTTAATGTACCGTCGAAATCATATATGATTACCATTTTTACTCCTCTTTAACTACAATTTATAAGTTCTTTATGGCTGTTCTTGCTAATTCATCACATCTATTATTGTATTCGTTATCGCTATGTCCTTTTACTTTTATAAATTCAACTTTATGAATTTTTGTAAGTTCATATAATTCTTCCCATAATTCCTTATTTTTTACAGGCTCTTTTGATGCATTTTTCCAGCCATTCTTTCTCCAATTGTATATCCATCCTTGATTAAAACAATTTACAACGTATGCGCTATCACTATACAAATTAACATTACAAGGATATTTTAGCATTTTTAAGGCTTGTATAACAGCTGTAATTTCCATCTCATTATTTGTCGTATTTAACTTTCCACCTGATATTTCTTTTTTATTTCCTTTATACATAAGTACAGCACCCCAGCCACCAGGACCTGGATTCCCAGAACAAGCTCCATCTGTATATATTGTTATTTCTTCCATTTTCTTCTCCTATATTTGTAATTTTTACCATTTTATGATATTATATCAATAATTTGTTTATACTACAATATAAGGAGGGATAAATATGTCAAAAGTTTTAGGAATTATTGCTGAATATAATCCATTTCATAATGGTCATCTTTTACACTTAACAAAGTCTAAAGAAGAAACTGGTGCCAAATACAGTATTTGTATTATGAGTGGTAATTTTGTCCAAAGAGGTAATACATCAATAGTTAATAAATGGGTAAAAACAGAAATGGCTCTAAAAAGTGGTATAGATTTAGTTCTAGAGCTTCCAACAGTATATTCTATTTCTAGTGCAGAAAATTTTGCAGAGGGCGCTATAAAACTTTTAAACTCCCTAAAAATTGTAGATACAATTTCATTTGGTTCCGAGAATTCCGATATAGATATATTAAATAGAATTTCTGGTATTTTATATGAAGAGCCAAAACAATATGTAGAATTCTTAAATGAAGAATTAAAAAAAGGACTTTCTTTTCCAAAAGCTAGAGAAAATGCAATATTGCTATATTTAAATGACAAAAAATATTCTAACATTTTAAATCAACCCAATAATACTTTAGCAATTGAATACTTAAAAGCCTTAAAGAAATATAAATCTCACATTATGCCAATATCTATAAAACGTGAAAAAGCTTTTTATAATAGCAATTGCATTGTTGATGAATATGCAAGTGCTACAGCAATTAGAAATATGATTGTAAATAATCAATTTAATGATATCAGAAAAGTAATGCCTAGACTTGCCTACGATTTATTAATGCAAGAAATAGAGAATAATCAATATGTTATAGATATATCAAAATTTGAAAAAGAAATTTTATATTCTATTAGAAGATTATCCACAGCTGACCTTAAAAAGTTTCCAGAAGTAAATGAAGGCTTAGAAAACGCTATTAAAAATGCTGCTAATTCTTGTAATACTTTAGCAGAGTTAATAAATATAATTAAATCTAAAAGATATACACAAACTAGAATTCAAAGAATTTTATTATATATTTTGTTAAATATAACAAAAAAAGATATGTACATTTCTCGTAAAACTGTACCTTATGCTAGAATTCTTGGATATAGCCAAAAAGGCAAAGAACTTATTTCCGAGATTTATAATGCTAATCCCAAAATAACATTAATAACTTCTGTTAAGAATTTCTTCGATTCTTCTAATAATAAAACTTATAAGCATATGTTAAGTAAAGATATTTTAGCAACCAATATTTATACCTTAGCATATGAAAATGATTCTGTAGCTAATTTAGACTATACGAAAAGAATTGTTACAATATAATAAAAAAGCACTATGCAAATAATTACATAGTGCTTTTTTATTACTTATTTGCTAATCCATACACCATTGATATATCTGTAGGTATAATATATTTTACATCTAAACTATCTGCTACTTCTAGCACCATTGCACACATTGCACGAGTTGCATACCACCATTCTGGATCATTTACCTTGCTTCTTATTTCATTTAAAGAAATTTCTTTATAATATCTTTCTGTATCTATTTTTCTTGTATTAATATCCATCATAATTGGTTCTTGATTATCTTCGAATAAAATATTTTTTTCAAATCTAATCCCAGAATTTTTGGCAAACTTCATATGTCCTCCACCAGCTAATATCAATACATCCACTTTTTGAGTAGGAACTTTTAATTTTGTTTTCACCCATTCTCTTACTGTTTTTACATCTGTTGTTGCTAGATTCTCTCCCAAATCCGGATATTGTTCCATTACATCAATTACACCTATTTTTGTATTGCACATTTCTTTTATTCCATTATCATAAATAGCAATTTCTGTGGAACCTCCTCCACCTATGAACACTGCTACTTTACTATTAACATTTCTAGTTGTTCCCTCTACTGTATATTTATTCTCTTCTTCTTGGCTTATAATATTAAATTCCAAACCAGTTTCTTTATAAAATTTTTTTATAAATTCCTCTTTCGTCTTTTGTTCTAATATTCTAAAAATACTTGTACCACAAACAAAAATATTATCATATTTTAATTGTGCTTCTTTTACAAGATTTATTAATTTTAATACGTCATTATCATCTAATTTCTTTGTTTTATTAAAATGTCTTTTAAATTCTATTGTCACTTCGTTAATACGTTTTATTTCTTCATCATTTACTTCATCTAATTTCGTACAAGTAGAACCTACTTCTATTATTAATTTTCTCATTTTTTCACCTTCTTATTTTTGCTTCATTCTATCATTTATGTTTTTATTTGTATACTTTTGTCGCAAAATATTTTTTACCTCATATAATGTTATAAAAGGAGGAATAAAATATGTTCAGAAGATATCAAAAATGTTATTGTATGAATAATAACAATAATGACAATTCTACAGATATGTTAGAAACTAAATGTAATTCCGTTAGTTCTTATGTAGAAGACGATTATGATAATTGCTCTTGTGGATTTGCTGAAGAAGCTAATGTTTTCCCGGATAATCCAATGCTTGGTCAAAGTTATGTTCCAATTCAATATATGGATAAGACTTTTAAACCTTGTATAGGACTTAAAATGGGAACTATTTTTCCAGAATTAGTTAGTCCTTATTCGCCAGGGCAATCTATGCAACAAATTAGGTATATAGAATCTAGAAATGAAATTGGAAAGGGGTGTAATAAATGTTAAATGAAAATATGGAATGCAAATGCACATGTGAATGCACACAAAAAAATGATTGTGAAATGCAAGGAAGATTATTACAACAAATAAGATGTTATGCTTTTGCAGTTAATGATTTGGCTTTATATTTAGATACACATCCAACTGATCAAAAAGCTTTATGTTTACACAGAAAATATTGCCAAGAATTAAAAGATTTAGAAGATAAATATCAAAAAGTATATGGTCCTTTAACAATTAATTACCCTTGTAATAAATGGAGATGGCTAGAAGAGCCTTGGCCATGGGAAGGAGGAATTTTAAATGTGGACTTATAAGAAATCTTTACAATACCCAATAAATATAAAATGTACTAATCCACGACTTGCTAAAGTTATTATTTCTCAATATGGTCGGACCTGATGGAGAACTTGCTGCATCTCTTCGTTATTTATCACAAAGATTTGCTATGCCAGATCAAAAATCTAAGGCAATTCTTAACGATATAGGCACCGAAGAACTTGGGCATCTTGAAATGGTAGGAAGTATAGTTCATCAACTAACTAGAAATGCATCTATAGAGGAAATAGAAAAAGCGGGACTTAGTCCATATTATACAGATCATGGTGTTGACGTATATCCACAAGCAGCTAGTGGAATGCCTTTTAACGCTAACTGTTTAGCTTGTAAAGGAGATGTAATTGCTAATTTACAAGAAGACTTAGCAGCAGAGCAAAAAGCTCGTGCAACATATGAAAAATTAATAGATTTATGTCGTGATGAACCAGATGTAGTTGACCCTCTTCGTTTCTTAAGACAAAGAGAAATCGTTCACTTCCAAAGATTTGGTGAAGCTTTACGTGGAGTTCAAGATAAACTTGCTGAAAAGAAGTTTTATATGAATTGTGATAATATGCAAAACTCTGACTGTGGTTGCAATAAAGATAATGACTAAAAAATATACTAGAAAAAACAGGTTTAAGTCTCTTAAGCCTGTTTTTTAGGTGACAACAGATTATATTTCTGTAGAAAGTTTTTCTACTTTCTCTTTCATTTCTTTTCTCTTTTTATCAGCGATTTTTCTTATATCACTGATTGAAATATTTTTCAGCTTCTATCAACAAAATATCGTTGTCAGTCAGAAACTCCTCAAAGTACTTTAGACTACCGCCTAAAATTCCCCTTATTTTTGGAATCATATCCAGCGGATCAAAATCGTTTCTATTACTCAGTATTTTATCCAATTTTTTACTTTTCCTTTTGATTCATGTACTAGACTTCCTTTGAAATATAGTACTCAAAACCTCCTCGATTTGATTTTATGTTAATTAAGTGGTATAATTAAAGTATATTTCAATTTAAGGAGGACTTTAGTATGTCAACACGGAGAACAACAGGTAGCGTAAATAAGCTTAAGGCGGGAATTCTTATCGGTGGTGTCTTGGTTCTATTTCTTGCATTCGCAACGATTTGGGACCAGACCCATAGTAAGAAACCCGAACCTCAAGCAGCAACACAGGAAACAGTAACTTCTGCTGATGAATCTAACTCAGCAGGAGACTCCTCAACAACTGATGCGAATGCATCAACAGAGCCTGTCCCCGATAACATCAGTGTTAACGAGATGCAGGCCAAGATTGACGAACTGCAACAGCAGATCGCCACAAAAGATGAACATATCAAGCAGTTAGAAGCAGGAGAAGCAGCAGAAAATGGTGGAATCACCTTCCGCGAATTTCTGACACTCTATTTTAGACCTGATGGTAACACTTACCGTCTTGCAGAAGGTAGAAAGCTCTATTCTAATTCTGATTGCACTCAGGATTATGAATTGGATGTAAGTAATTATACCTTTTCTACGACGATAACATTACCATTTGAAGGTTTGAACGTTCAAATGCTTCTAACTTCAGATGGTCAGGTTGTGTGGTCTCCAGACCCATACTTCGAACGTATTGATAGCTGATGTTCATCTTAGAGAGCCCTACATACTTCGGTATGTGGGGCTTTCCTTTTGTAAACTAAAAAAATAAGCATGAATTTATATATTCATGCTTATTTATATTTTATATTTCAGAAACCATTCTTCTTATTCTCTTATTAATTAAATTAAATCCTAAACTTTCATAGAACTTAATTAACTTGTCATTTTTAGCCACTAAAGAAACTTTCTCATAACCTTTTCTTCTTGCCATTTGGCTAATTTTATCAATCATAACCTTAGCATATCCGTTTCCTCTAAATTCCTTTTTTATAGCTATATTTGATATATAAAATTCATCATCTTCACATTCTCTAAATAAGAAATAATCTCTTATTGATGAATAAATATATCCTAATTTGTTTAAAAATCCTTTCTGAATTTTTACTACTTTTTTCTCACTATTAATTGTTAATCTGTCAATATCTTTACCATCAATTAATAATGCCATACCAATTAACTTATTATCTTTCCTTGCAACAATAAAGTTTTTTAATGAAAATCGGTTATTTTTAATTTTTATTAAATGTTCTAATACTTGTTTTCTTTCTTTTTCAGAACCATATCCCCATTCGAGCTCTGATTCTGGCTCTGTAATGTATATTAATTCTGTAATTTCCTTGATGTCTTTTCTAGTTGCCTTTTTAAGAGTAATACTCTCCTTGTGTATTTTTTATATAATTGTTAGCAATTATATGCTTATATTTTAGCATATTCTATAATAATTTTCAACTTTCAGTCTTTATTATATCTGCAAATTCAAACCTTATGACTTTGCTTAAATCTTTAACATTCATCTCCACTTGATATCCTATTTTTCCTGCACTAAACATTATCGTATCATATTTTTTTGCAGTTTCATGAATTACAGTTTTAAATTGTTTCTTCATACCTATTGGAGAACATCCGCCATGAATATAACCTGTAAGAGGTAATAATTCCTTATATTTAAGCATCTCTACACTTTTTTCATTTACTGCTTTTGCAGCTTTTTTTAAGTCTAATTCTTCTGCAACAGGAACTACAAAAACATAATGTTCACCAGATTTTCCGAACTGTAACTAAAGTCTTAAATGTCATGTTATAGTCTTCTTCCAAAAAATCAGCAACTTCTACTCCACTAATAGCTTTTGATGGATCATAAGTATGTTTTGTATAAACAATTTTATGCTTATCTAATATCCTCATTACATTTGTTTTTTCTTCCATTTTATCACCTAATTACATTTTTATTATTTTTTCCCAAGGTAAATAATATTTTCCAAAATGTCCATAGTTAGTAGTTGTAGCAAATATAGGTTTTTGTAAGTCCAAGTATTTTATAATTCCATTTGGAGTTAAATCAAATTTTTCCTTTATTTTATTAATAATCTCCTTTTCTTCAATCTTATTTGTTCCAAAAGTATTTACATATATAGATAAAGGTTCTTCTATTCCAATAGCATAAGATAATTGAATTTCGCATTTATCAGCATATCCATTTGCAACAATATTTTTTGCTATATGTCTTGCTATGTATGCAGCAGATCTATCAACTTTTGTAGCATCTTTTCCAGAGAAAGCACCACCACCATGTCTTGCATATCCGCCATATGTATCTACAATAATCTTTCTTCCTGTAAGCCCTGTATCGCCTAAAGGTCCACCTATAACAAATCTACCTGTTGGATTAATATAAATTTTTGTATTCTCATCAAGCATGTCTTGTGGAATCACTTCATCTATTACATATTTCTTTACATCAGCTTTTAATTGTTCCATACTAATATTAGCTAAATGTTGTGTAGAAATTAATACATTTTCTATTCTTTTTGGAGTCTCGTCTTCATATTCAACAGTTACTTCTGTTTTCCCATCTGGTCTTAAATATGGCACTATATTTTCTTTTCTAACTTCTGTTAATCTTTTAGATAATTTATGTGCAATATATATTGCATATGGCATATAATTTTCTGTTTCATTTGTTGCATATCCAAACATAATACCTTGGTCCCCAGCACCACCAATATCTACTCCAAGTGCTATATCATCACTTTGTTTAGTAATATTCATGTCTATAACACAAGTTCTATAATCAATATCCGTTTCGCTATTATCAAAGCCAATTTCTTTTATAGTATCCCTTACGATTTTTTCTATATCTAAATTAGCTTTTGAAGTTATTTGACCAGCAATTGTAATCTTATTGCTAGAAGCAAATGTTTCTACTGCTACTCTTGAATTTTCGTCTTGTCTTAAGCATTCATCTAATATCTTATCTGATATATAATCACATAATTTATCTGGATGCCCTTCTGTTACACTTTCTGAACTAAAATAATACTTTTTCATATTAATACCCCTTTTTATAATTTTTTTATTACAAGCTTTAAACACAAAAATATAGTCACCATGCTTTAATGGTGACTATACTAAACATTTATATAAAATTTCTTCTAAATTACTTGTGTCAACTACCGATTCTATACATGCATCTAACATATTTTTGGGAGTTGTTTTAGTTAAATCTAATTCGTAGCCATTCTTAACAGCGAGCTCCCTTATAAACTCTCTTATTGCTCTACCATTACCTTCTCTAAATGGGTGCAGAACATTTAGTTCTGCCATATAATATGCTAGTTTCTTCGATAATTCTTCCTTAGATAATCCTTGTAAATAATTTTCTTCTTTTAATTTATCCAATAATTTTATTAATTCTTGTTCTATATATTCCCATTCTGCAAATCTAAAGTTACCTTTTGCAATATTTTCACTTCTAAATAATCCTGCAAAATCATATATATCCTCAAACAGAAATTTATGAATTCCAACAAAATGATGAATATCAAAATTACCTGTTATTTCTTTTTGTCTTAATATAAATAATTTTGCAACAACTATTTTTCTTTCATAATCATATAATTTTTCTTTATCTTTTATATTTAATTTATTTTTTAATATATCTGTATTTTCATAACAGTATATAGAATTCCTAGCTTCATATAGATCATACATAAAACCAGCCCCTTATAAAGACATTTTCTTTATTTTATTTATCATATCCTGTTCTGATATTTTTTGTTCCTGATAATCTCTTAATAAAGATATGTCCTCTTCTGTTACATACATATCTTCTATAGCTAAATCTTGTTTTAAATTTTCTATATCAAATTTAAATTTTTTCTCATTAAACATATCTTTTCTCCTTACACCATACTACCTTTTTATTATACCACATTTTGGCGAAAATATCAATATTTTTGGCTTTAAATGACAACAAAAAAGACTGCATAAACTACAGTCTATTTTCTATTAAATCCTATGTATTTTGATTTTCTAGAGAATGCTAAAATTGCTTCGAATATTGGTCCTAATATCCATAAACCAAAACCAAATCCAATTCCTTTTCCAAAACCTTCTGCTAATGTAAATTTAGTATAAATATTTATAATTATTAATGCAAACCAACCTACTACTGGTACTAGCAATAACAATAATACCCATGGTGATACATCACATATTTTATACATAACAACATCTCTATATATTGGTATTAATGCTGCCCAACCATGTTTTCCAGCTTTTTTATAAATTCTCCATCTAACAATAATATTATAAATTATAAGTACAACAATTATCCACATGATAGTCTTTACTACTGTAAAAGCCATTATTAAATTTACACCTAAAGATATTTTATCTGTTGTACTCATATCTTGCTGAATATTATTTAATATTTCTGTTGGAGTTGCTCCATCTTCTAATTGTTGTTGTATTTCATCTATGTTAATATCTTCTGAAAGAATCTTATTTAATTGTTTTGCATCAACAGATCTTAGCACACTAGTTCCAGAATCTATAACATTTTCACTTATTCCTTGTTCTGTTAGTAAGTCTTTATTTTCTTCAATTGCTGTTGCAATTTCTTCATTACTATATTTTTCACTTAAATCTTTATATGCTTGTAAAACATCATAAATATCTACATTACCTTCTGAACTTGCCTGTATTAAATCTTTTATATCATCTAAATTATTAACTTCTACTATATTATCTGCTTTTGTAAATGTCATACATAAACTTATTACTATAAATAAAATTATACTTGTAATTATCTTTCTTTTCATTTGCTTATTCCTTTCTTTACTATTCTTCGTTTACATCTAAAATTGAAAATAACTCATCATTATTAAGTTCTTTTATATTAATAACAACCGAAATTCCGACTACATTTCCACCTAATTTTTCTATCTCTTTTTTTAATGTCTGAACTGTATTTCCTGTTGCATAAATGTCATCTATAATATAAAAATTCTTATCTTTATATTCCCCATTATTTATTAATTTTGGTAATTCCAATTCATCTTCGCCATATTCTTTAACATATTCGAATGTGGTTTGAACTGTAGTAGGTGGTAATTTTCCTTTCTTTCTTACTGGAATAAAACCAAGTCCCATTTTCTCTGCTACTGGACATCCAAAGAAAAATCCTCTAGATTCTGGTGATACAATATATTGTACGTTTTTATTACTAATTTCTTTTACAAAAATATTAGTAATTTCTTTATAAATTTCTGCATCCGATAATAATGGTACTATATCTAAATACTCCATTCCTTTTATAGGAAAATCTTTTTCAGTTCTTATACAATTATCATTTTCTAAAAGATTTTTTAATATTTTCATCCCATCACTTCTTTCCAAAAAAGATAATCTATACAAATATAATTAAACTATATTTTTTATTTTTTCGCAATAGTTTTACATTTTATTTAATAATTCTTTAATAAATTTCCATATCTTTTTGGTAGAATTTATAGAAAGTCTTTCGCTTGGGCTGTGTACGTCAAATGTGTTTGGACCTATACACACATATTCACATCTTGGTTTTTTATATATAAAAAAACCTCCTTCTACTACACCTTGTGATACAATCTCTTCCATCTCTTCGTTATACAGTTCTTTGTATACCTTTTCACATTCGCTTGCTAAAGTATTGTTTTCTTTTTTTGGCACACCTTTTAAGTTTTGATTCCATACTATTTCTATGTTATATTTTTTTATTAAACTTTCTAAATTTTCTAAGTATGCTTTTTCGAATGCTGGCATATTGCTTCTTTCTGAAAATTCTATCTCTATGTCCTTTTCATTTGTTTTTACTTTTGCCATATTACCTGATTGCAATACATTTCCTTGCTCATCTTTCTTTATGGCTCCACTTTGAAATTCTTCAATAAAATCTATTATTTTATTACTATTTTCTTTATTTATTACCTCTGTAATTTCTGCATCCTTATTTAATTCTATTCTTACCTCTCTTCCATAAATTTCTTTTTGTTTTGTTATTTCTTTTGTTATAATTTCTTCTGCATTTTTGTTTTCTGTAACAAATTTAACAGACACCTCTCTTGGAATAACATTTACTTGACTTCCACCTGTTATATTTGCAATTTGAACATCTTGCAATTTTTTTAATATCCCTATTGCTAATTTTATCGGATTTCCTCTTGTTTCATCACCTATATTTCCGCCAGAGTGACCTCCTTTAAAACTATCATATACTAATTCAAAGCTTGGCTTATCTGTTTTTTCTCTTGTAAAATTTACCTTTCCTTTCCATTCATTACATTCTGCTGAACTAATTAGAATTTTTCCTTCTTTTCCATTATCTAATGAAATTATTCTGTTACTTTCTATGTTAGCTAAATCTAAATTTATCGCACCTAACATTGTTGTTTCCTCTTCTGAAGTAAAAATACATTCTAATTTAGGCGCTTTTATCTTTTCACAATCCAACACAGCTAATATAATTGCAACACCTATTCCATTATCTGCTCCAAGTGTTGTTCCCTTTGCTTTTATGAAATCCCCATCCACATATAACTCTAGACCATCTATCGAAAAGTCATGATTACTTTCAGGTGACTTTTCACAAATCATATCAGTATGTGCCTGCAATGCAATGGCAGGACTATTCTCTTTTCCTTGTGAAGCCTCTTTTTTTATTACTATGTTTCTATAATTATCTTTGTAATATTCTAAATTTCTTTCTATTGCAAATTTTTTCAAGTATTCAACAACTTTATCCTCTTCTCCTGATTTTCTTGGGATTTTACTTATCTCTTCGAAGAACTTCATTACTTTACATGGTTTTAATCCTTCTAACATATTTATCTCTCCTTATTTTAAATATCTTTTTAAAAATTCTTTTGTCCTTTCTTTTTTAGGTTTATCAATTACCTCTTCTGGTCTACCTTCTTCTATAATCTCTCCGTTGCTCATAAAGATAACTCTATCTGCAATTTCTCGTGCAAAACTTATTTCGTGTGTAACAATAACCATCGTTCTCTTTTCACTTGCAAGTTGTTTTACAACCTTTAAAACCTCTCCTACTAGTTCTGGATCAAGTGCACTAGTAGGTTCATCCATAAAAATAACCTTTGGATTTATTGCAAGTGTTCTCGCAATAGAAGCTCTTTGTTGTTCTCCACCTGACAAATTACATGGATATTGATTTATTTTTGCTTTTAGTCCCATTCTCGTTAAAATTTTGATGCTTTCTTTTTCTGCTTTCCCTTTCGAGTTTTTTAAAACATGTATCATTGCTTCAGTTACATTTTCTAAAACAGATAAATGAGGAAATAAATTAAAATTTTGAAATACCATTCCACATTCTAAATTCATTTTATTTAGAATTTCTTTATCAGCATATATAACTTTGTTGTTCTTTTTGTTGTATTTTTTAGGCAATTTATTAGCTGTTTTAATTTCCTTTATCATAGGTTCTCCACATATTTTTATATTTCCACCATCTATTTTTTCTAATTGGTTTATACATCTTAATACTGTGGATTTGCCAGAGCCAGAAGAACCAATTATTGCTAATACTTCGCCTTCATTTACAGAAAAAGAAATATTTTTTACTGCATAATTATCTCCAAATCTTTTTACCAAATTTTCGATTTCTAATATTTTATTCACTCTTCTCGCTCCTTTCTTAAGTTATAGTATAATAACTATATTTTTTCTCAGCTTTATTAAATGCATAAGTAATTATCGTACATAATACTAAATACATCAATCCTGCCACACATAGTGGTAGAATAGAAAATTGATAACTTGCTTGTTTTTGTGCTAATGCAAAGATTTCCGTAATTCCTATTATTTGTGCTAATGAAGTAGTCTTAATTAATGATATTACTTCATTTGACATAGCTGGTAATATTCTTTTTATAATCTGTGGCAGTAATATTCTAAAAAAAGTTTGTGTTTTGCTAAAGCCTAACGTAAATGCTGCTTCTTTTTGTCCTTTTGGTATACTTAAAATGCCACTTCTAAATATTTCTGCAAAATATGCTGCATAATTTACTACAAATGCAATTATTATTGCTACAAACCTGTCATAGGTTACCTTAAACAAATAATATGGTGCAAAATATATAAAAATTATTTGTAACATCATTGGTGTTCCTCTAATAATTAATATATACACTTTTATTAGTGTTTTAACTATTTTATTTTTTGAATTTCTGGCAACTGCAACTAGTATTCCTGCTGGAATTCCTAAAACTAGTGTAAGCAAAAAAACTAGTAGAGTTGTTCCCAATCCTTCTGATAAAATCTTTAATAAATTTAAAACGTTTTCCATTTCTCCCTCCTATCGTTTTAGAGCTCCGGGATTTTTGGGGACGTTCTTTAAATCCCTTTTTTAATTAAATTTCCAAATAAGGAAAAAGGACCGTCCCAAAATTCCTAAACTGTTAAATCTGCTCCAAGCCATTTTTCTGATAATTCTTTTAATTTTCCTTCTACTCTTAATTCATTCAATGCATTTTCTACTTTATCTTTTAAATCTGTATTTCCTTTTTTAAATGCTATAACCATTCCTTTTGATTCTTCACCTATTCCAATAGCATCAAATGTTTTAAAATCTTTTTCTTGATTTTGTATAATATAATTTCCAGAGATTTGACTCATATAAACTGCATCGATGTTTCCTGTTTCTAAATCCATAAGAGCTGTTAAATAATCTGTATATCCTATTACTTCGTCTAATTCCTTACCATATTCAGATTCACTCAATCTCTTTTCTTGTACAGAGCCACTCTGAACACCAATCTTTTTTCCCTTTAAATTATCTTGATTTGTATAACTTGAATCACCTTTTACAACAAACATTGATTTATCCTTAACATATGGATTACTTAATGTCATTGCCTCATTTCTTTCTTCTGTATATCCAAATCCATTCCATATACAATCAATATTTCCTGAATCTAATTCTTGTTCTTTAGCTGCCCAAGATATTGTTTGAACTTCTAATTTCATACCTAATTTATTACATACCTCTTGTGCTAAATCTATGTCAAAACCTACTAGTTCGTTATTTTCGTTTCTGTACCCCATTGGTGGAAAGCTATCATCCATTCCCAATACAAATATATTTTCTTCTTCTTGAGTATTTTTGTTAAATATAATTGCCACTCCTATAATTGCAATTACTAATATAACTCCTACAATAATTAAAATTTTCTTATTCATATCATTTACCTCCATTTTTAATTTAATAAGGTTTACACCTTTAGTTATTTTGAAGACCTTTTTGTTAAAATGTCGCGACCAATTTTAACAAATACGAAAAAAAGACCTTAAAGATACATTTTTAGTACCTTTAAGGTCTTCTTAAACAATAAAGGCACAAGCAGTTAAAGCCTGTGCCTAATAGACACAAGCTTACCTGTGATGATGATTTAATCCTTTATTGTTTAATATATTTCTCATAAAAAGCTCTCCTTTTTTATTGTGTAATAGTATACAATGTTTTTTTATGCTCGTCAATACCTTTTAATTATTTTTGTAAATTCTTGGAACTCTCCCACCTATCTCGCATAATATTTCATAAGGTATTGTTTCTAAGTGTTTTGCTGTTTCTTCTATATGTTTATTATCTTTTAAAAGTTCTACTTCTTCATATAAATGTACTTTTTCATCAATTTCTACAAATAGCATATCCATACATACATTTCCAACAATTTTATATTTTTTATTATTTATATACACATATCTTCCTGTATTTTTTCTAATTATTCCATCTGCATATCCCACAGGAATTACACCTATTTTTGTATCTTCTTCTGCCTTAAATATTCCATTATATCCTACAACTTCGCCTTTTTTTAAATTATGAATTTGAACTACTTCACTAATTAATTTTACTGGCGATTCTAAGTTTATTTTTTCAGAAAATCCATACATAATTATTCCTAATCTACACCCATTAGCCTCTTTTGGTCTTTTATAATTTGTTAGTGCTTCACTTGCTGAAATATGAATAATAGGAACTTTAGAAATATCTATTTCTTTTAATAACTTTTCAAAAACTTCTATTTGCTTATTATAATCTGTCTCATTTGATGCATTATATATATGTGTAAAAATTCCTTCTACATTTATATTGTTATTTATACATTTATCATATAAACCTTTTAAATTCTTATTTATTCCTAACCTATTCATTCCTGTATTTATCTTAATATGGGCTTTTAAACCATTTAGATTTTGAGCTAGTATTTCTTCTAAACTGTCTTCTGAATGAATTGTTATTGTTATATTATATTCTATTGCTTCTTTAATGTGTTCTTTATTTATATGACCTAATACTAATATGGGAATACTTTTAAATTCTTTTCTTATTACAATTGCCTCTTCTAATGTTGCTACTGCTAAATAATTACAACCAGCATCAATTATTGCCTTTGTAACAGCTAAGCTTTCATTATCTAAGCCATAACAATTTGCTTTTACAACCCCAAAATAATATTTATATGCTGGATAATTATTTATTATTGTTTTTACATTATTTTTTATCTTTCCTAAATCAACTTCTAAATATGTATTTCTCGAAAAATTCATACTTACACCTCTTTTAATATTCTATAAATTTGTCCCCAGTTATTTACTTCTTTTAGATAACCATCTTCAGCTATTTTTGGTCCACGTATACCTCTAAAATAGATTGCTCGTATTTTATTTGCTTGCATCTTTTTGCATGTAGATGGGCTGTCATCTATCATAATATCAATATTTTCTTCTTTACATACTTTTAGTTTATTATGTTCTTTCCAAAAATATTTATCAAATGTCAAATTATTTATTTTTAAATTTTTCTTTTTCATCAGTCGTCCAATCATATTGGTCTTGAATAAAATATGTATTATTTACTATACCATTTCCTCTACACTCTTCTATATCAAATATTTCTGCCATTGCAAGTAAACCTTTTTCCCAATCTAATAGAACTGCATCTACATCTATTCCTATATTCATAATTTTCTCCTTTTTGATAAATATATATTTAATATTTAAATTTGTCAAAATTAATTTCATCATCAAATTTTAAATTTCATTTATTTAGTTATAAATAATCAAAACAAATTAATTCACTATCGAAATCTTTGATTTCGTTTGGTGAAATATAATTAAATCAAGCCAGTGAAAATGGCAGGAAGTCTAGTATAACTTTCCTGCCACTTTCGCTTAAGAAAAATATATAATTTTAGTCTTTCGTGGATTAACTTGTTTCATTGTTAACCTTCCCCTTTGAGGACCTGTAATAGTCTTGTTTAGCTGTTCTATCCATTCCGTGGAAATTGAATGGTATTCCACTTGTTCGGTAACTTGTAAAGTCTCAACCTTTATTAGTCTCTGTTTATTACCGACTCTTGTAAACCACTCATTTTTTCCCTGTTTAACAAAAATCTGAAAACCTAGTACAAGATTCTCGTCATATTCTTCAAACAGAATTGCTGCCATCTTTGCATTTTCTTCGCTTTCTGCCGGAAGATATTTCATTTTTTCTTTTAAAAAGTTCTTAATATCTTCTGACAATACTATAAACATTTCATCCGTAATATCTTTAGGCAAATACTCTGCAGAAATGATATTCGTAGTAATTCCATACCACATTCTAAAAGTTCTGTCCACTTTTTTAAGCACTCTTCTGTCCGTCCACCGTTTTCTAAAAGTTTTCACTGTGTACATTTTTTATACCTCCTGCCTATTGGCTTATGTTAACAAAAATATTATACCACAATTGCAACCTAGTTTTCAAATTCTTGTACTTCACAATTATGTAAGCAATAATTAATAAGTTTCCCATCTGCTGGAATTCCTTTAAAATAGCAATTTATTGCAATACTTACACCACCATGTGTTACAAGCAAAATATTTTTATCTTTATATTCTTCCTTTATTTTATCCAAAAAATTTGAAATTCTACTGATAATTTCTTGGATAGTTTCTGCTTTTTGGTATTTTTGGGTTACATTATAATCCCAAAATTCATCAAACTTTATTTTTTCGCCTTCAAATTCTCCAAAATTTCTTTCAATTATCTGATTGTCAAATATAATTGGAATATTTCTTCCTTCATTTATTATTTCTGCGGTTTTTCTTGCTCTCTTTAATGGTGAACAGATTATTAAATCTATATTTATATTCTTTAGTTCTTTTTTTGTCTGTTTTGCTTGTTCTACTCCAACCTCATTCAATTCAATATCTGTTCTTCCCTGTGTTTTTCCTTGCACATTCCAATCCGTTTGTCCATGTCTTGTTACATAAAGCTTCATTTTTTCTTCTCCTTTATAAGTAATTTATAAATAAGATTATATTACTTTTATTGCATTATGTAAAATACATAATACTCATTCAGGTATAACTATAAATTATATTTTAAATCGTATATAAGCTCTATCATCATAGCTTTCTTGATTTTTTGCAAAACCTCTTTCATGCCAATATTCTTTATAACATAATGGATCTTCTTTTTTTACATGTTCATTATATTCTTCACATTCTTTTAAAGTAGCAAATATTTTTCTATATCCATCTGTACAAAAAGTAATTTCAGTAACATCTTTTGGTACATCTACTATTTCGATAAGCTCTTTATCTAATTTGCTAAATCCATCAATAGATACATAATCATATTTACCATAAAATCTCTTATTTCTAATAAGAGGTTGCCTTTTGGTTGTTTCATCTATAAATTTTCTAGTTATATCATCTTCTAATAGCTCATCTTCTGTATATCCAGTCTCTAAAAGATATTCTATTAGTATTTTTCTAAGTTTTGCATACATAATATCTACTTCAAGTTCATTATCAATTATGTTATTACCATATAATGCTTTGCAATCACCTATCATCCAAATCTGATTATAAAATTTAGAATATATCACTACCGAAGCAGCAGGTTGTTTTCTTGGATCATCTTTTATTAAATCATATATTCCTTCTTTTTTATATTCCTCTAATATCTTTTCATTTAAATAATTTATTGCTTCTTCACAACTATTTTTTTCTGGTATCGTTGGTATAATATTTTTTAAGATATCAGAAATAATTTTTCCCAAAGCTTTTCCGCTGCAATAGTTTTCCTGTGATGTAACTCCATCTATTACTGCAATAAAGTTTTCAGAAACTACTATTGCATCTTCACATAGCTCTTGTTTTTCATACTTTCCTTTTATAAATTCTTCAATTACTTCCATATTTTACTCCTCTTCCATATTGTCATTATAGAATTTATTTCTACAATACTTTTTAGCCAAACCACCTTTGCTTGTTTCCCTATAATGACTTCCTAAGTCTTTTCCAGTTTCATACATAGTCTCTACAACTAAGTCAAATGAAATTTTGCTGTCTTTATATAAAAGTGATGCCATATTAGCTGAATCTATTGCTCTTATCGCTGCTACTGCATTTCTTTCTATACAAGGTATTTGTACATATCCATAAATAGGATCACAAGTTAACCCTAAATGATGCTCCATTGCTATTTCTGCTGCACATTCAAAAACATCTATTGAATGACCTTTTATATATGCATATGCCACTGCCGCCATGGAACAAGCAGTTCCAATTTCAGCTTGACATCCACATTCTGCACCACTAATTGAAGCATTTGTCTTTACTAAATTTCCAATTAATCCCGCAATGGCTAAACATTCTAAAATTCTAGCTTCATTAACATTTTCTTGTTTATATAAATAATATAATACTGCTGGTAAAACCCCGGATGCACCACATGTTGGTGCTGTTACAATCATTCCGCCTGATGCATTTTGCTCACTTGTAGCATATGCATATGCTGTTAACAATCTAGTCCTTTTTAGTTCAGCATTTTCATTGTCTAATTCTTTACTATATAGCGTTTTTGCTTTTTTTGGTATTTTTAATCTTCCTGGAATTAAACCTTCTTGCTCTAATCCCTCTTCTAATGTTTTTTTCATAGTCTGCCAAACTATTTTTAAATATTCAATTAAATATTTATCTTCTTGTGAATATATATACTCCAATAATGAAATATTCTTTTCTTTACAGTTATTTTTTATATCAGTATATGTTGTAAAATCATATATATCTTGTTCTTCCTGGAAGTCCTCACCTTCTATTTGTATACTTCCTCCACCTATTGAATAGGCTCTAAATTTGCCTAATTCTTCTTCATTTTTTAATGCTATTAAATCCATTGTATTTGGATGTTTTAGTTCTTTTATTTCTTTATTAAAAATTATTTCTACATTACTTGGTTTTAAAGCTTCTAAGATTATTTTATCAGTTAGATGTCCCTTCCCTGTAAACGCTAATGAACCATATAATATGATTTTATATAAGTCTGCAGTTGGATATTTTTCTTTTAATAATAATGCTGCTTTTTTTGGTCCCATAGTATGTGAACTAGATGGACCATTTCCTATTTTATATAATTCTTTTATTGATTTCATACTTTCTCTCCTTTGCATCGTAAGTATAACATACTTTATGTTATTAGGCTATCTATATTTATTTTTCCTCTTGTTTTGTAAATTATGTTTTTGGTCCATTATTTGATGAAATGCTTAGTACCATTGATATACCAGAATTTAACCCAAAGGAATTTGATAGAATCTTTACGCAGTGTTTATACAATAACACCATTAATTCTTTGGCTAAAGAAGCATATAGCAATTCCGCTATGCATACTCCACGAAAAAAGTGGTACGAATATGAATATTAATTCTCTTTTAAAGGCTGTAAGATCTACATCTTACAGCCTTTAGTCTCTATATTTCAAAATAATATATTTTCTCATTATTAGCTAAAGTTTCTAAATATTTTGCTCCAAACTTTTCATAATAATTATCTAATGTAGTTTTTAAATAAAGTCTTTTAAATCCTCTTGATTTTGCCTCTTTTAAAATTGCATCATTTAAAATCTTTGAATACTCATTTCCTCTATATTCTTTTTTTACAAACATAGTTGCATACCATGGTGATAAATTTTGTCTTTCGTCACAATCATGTTCAAATATAGATATAAAACCTATCAATTCATCATTATCAAGTAAAATTAATTTACAATAATCTTTATTATCTAAGTTGTTCTTTATTTTTTCTATTTTTCTGAATATTTTCTGGTTAAATTCTGCTTGAGTACTACATGTTTTTCCCCATTCTTTTTGTGTTAATATTGCAACTTCTTCTATATATTCTGGTTTATCTTTAACATTATATATTTTTAACATAAGTTCTCCTAAAAGTTTTTTTCTTATATTATCATATTCTTATTTTGTTTTCCATAAAAATTTTTATATACCTTTATTACATAATCATTCACTGTATAAATTCTTTTTAAATAATATTTGCAACATTGTATAAAAACATTACATCAGTTATATTATTCTCTTTGGAATATTCTTCTATAGAATCTGTATAATATCTAGGATCTATAAAATGTATTTCTTCAAAATTTTGACATAAAAATTGTGCCATTATATGTGAATATGAATCCTTAACAACTAATAATTTTTTTCCATTAGTTTGTTTAGTTTTTACTACAACCTTTGCATTATTCCCATTTAAAAAATATGAATATTTATCTTTTTTATTCAAAAAATCCTCATTAAATATGCTATTTGTTGTCTCTTTATCATAAGTAGCTGTTATTCCTTCTGTATTATTAGAATTCTTATATACCACTATTGTATCTTCTTTTTGATTGGCTACTTGCGCTTTTGAATCAAAGCTTCCTAAAAAACTAGTTGTTACTTCTTCCTTAGAATAATCTGTCACTGGTGTAATATTAGCTTCCTTGCAAAATTCTAAATAAAGTAGATATGCTCCATCACTTGTAATATGATGATCTGTTTTAAAAAAAATATATTTATCTTTATTTTGCATAAGCGTATCTACTGTATTTATTACATGTATATCCCTTGTCATGCTATATGCGTTTTTTATTGTTTCTTTTTGATCAAAAGTTTCTGCAAACTTAGGTAATTTATCTTGATTTATATATATTGAATTAGGTACAAGCATAAAATATGTAGAAATATCTGTAGTTTTTCTAAAGTTATTTATTTTTTCTACTAATGCTTTTACTTTTTCTTCGCTCTCTTTGGTATACTTAATTTTCTCGAATAAATAACCATCTTTTCCAATATACACACCATTATTTTCTGTTTTACCTAATAACATTTCTTCCATCGACTTTATCCTTAGCCAAGTATCTCTAAAAACAAATTGATCATTTATGTAATTATCTAGTTTTTCTACATATTTTCCATTTAGTAATTCTTCAATTTCCAATTTAGGTAATTTTGCTAACATTCTATTTTCATTTTCGGAAAAACTTCTATTTGGTACTATAAAATTTAAAACTGTAAGAACTATCCAAAAAGTAATAAAAATAGCAAAAAAATATTTATTTTGTTTACTCATCTTAATCTTTCACCTCTTCATTTTAAAATCTAAAATATAAAAAAGGATTAAATGAATCACTTACTAAATTTGCTGTACATAGTATTAAAATCATCATATACACAATTATTTCTACCACTTTACAACTCTTATTAGCAGATTTATTAAGCTTATCTATTAGTTTCTTTACTAATGCAGTTGAACATATTATTCCAATAATTGCTATTCCACCATAATTTCTTAAATAATATAAAGTTTCGTTATTTATAAAGTTATTAACATTAAACATCGCTTGTAAATACATTCCTATTTTACTTAAATCTTCAAAAGCAAAGATTACCCAACCAATTAAAATAAGCACTATTGCGTATATGTGGCTAAAAATTTTACCTGCTTTATCTAACATTTTTAAAATAAATATTTTTTCCAATATTAGAATTACTCCAAAATATAAGCCCCATAAAATAAAATTCCATGAAGCACCATGCCATGCTCCTGTTAAAAACCATACTATTAAAATATTTCTTATTTGTTTTACGAGACCTTTTCTATTTCCACCTAATGGAATATATATGTAATCTCTAAACCAAGAAGAAAGAGTAATATGCCATCTTCTCCAAAATTCTGTTATACTTTTTGATATATATGGTAAATTAAAGTTTTCATTAAAATCCATTCCAAAAATCTTGGCAAGTCCTATTGCCATATCTGAATAACCACTAAAATCAAAATAAATTTGAAGAGCAAATGCTATTATTCCAAACCATGCTAATACAAAAGTTAAATTTCCATAGGTACCTGTTTCAATTAAATTCCATAATGCTCCTATATTATTTGCAATTAAAACCTTTTTGCCTAGCCCAATGATAAATCTTTTTATACCAACAGTAAAATTATCTATGCTAATCTTTTTGTTCTCTAATTCCTCGTCAACATTTTCATATCTAACAATAGGTCCTGCAATAATTTGTGGAAATAGTGTGGTATATGCTAAATAATTATAAAAACTTTTTTCATATTTTACTGTCCCTCTATATACATCAATAATATATGATAAACTTTGGAATGTATTAAAAGATACACCAATTGGTAATGGAATATGTAGTAGCGGTATATCTAAATGTGTAATATTATTGATATTTCCTATTATAAAATCTGCATATTTAAAAAAGAATAAAATTAGTAAATTCACACTTACATCAATAAATAAAAATAATCTTTTTTTCTTTTTATTTTCCCAATATTGGTTAATTTTCTTACCACATATATAATCCATTACAGCCAATAACAGCATAATAAATATATAACGAATTTCGCCCCAAGCAAAAAATATTAAACTTGCAGCAATCATTACCGCATTCTTAAATTTGTTTGGTACTATAAAGTATATAATAAGCATAATAGGTAAAAAAATGTACAAGAATACAATACTGCTAAATACCACTTTTGTCCTCCTAAAAATAACTCTTACTATTTTATAATATAGTAAGAGTTAGAATTTAAAATATTTGTTTATCTATTACAAATTCTTGTGTTCCCATATAGCCTGGTGCTATTTCATATTTTTCAAACACAATGACAACTTTTCCCTCAGAATTTATATAAAAATTTTGATATTCATTTTCGATTCCCGAAAATCCACCTTCATCCTTTGTAAAATATGAATTATTTGGATTCTTACTTCTTTCTTCTATCTCTTTATATATTGTTTCATCTACTATTTGCTTGTAATCATTACCGAGTACATCTCTTAAATTTAATTCTTTTCCACTTTCTATATCTATATTATAAAAGAATCTCTCTGTATAAGCACTAGCTAATGTTTCTGATTTTAATATAACAAACGAAACTACTTTATCACTTGAATAACCTACTTTATAATCTATTTGTATAGTTATAGGCTGATAATCTTCCTCTTTTCCTCCTGTTTCTATAACAGCATTTTTATATTGGGCTGCCCTTTCTTCCGCTTCTTCCTGAACTTCATTCATTTTCAACATAATTTCATAATTTACTCTTTTTTCTAAATCTGTATTCCCTGTATTTTCTAAAGCAGGAATTTTAGCATCAATTAATTTTTCGTCATCTTTTTTTGTATATTCTCTTATTGTAAAAACTTTAGCAACATTACCTATAATTGGTATATCCGAAAACGTAGTTGCAAAACTTGGGCTTATGTTAAGCATTAACACAAAAGTTAAGAATACACCACCTACTGTTGATAAAATATACTTACCATATCTAGCTTTATGACTTTTTTCTTCTTTTGTATTTGCAATTGTTTTTGTTACTATCGCATTTAATTGTTCTGGTATTTCTATTGAATTATAAACAGCTTTTGCTTTTTTCAATCTATCCAAAGTTATCACCTTCCTTTCTTTTACTCCTCTATTAATCTCTTTAATTCTTTTAATCCTTTATATAGCCTAGACTTAACTGTACTTTCATTTGTTTTAGTTATTTTGGCTATCTCACTTATTTTCATATCTTCGAAAAATCTTAATATTATAACTGTTTTTAGCTTTTCATTCAAATCTTGAACATATTTATAAACATCTAATCCTTCTGCAAAGTCAACATTACAATCTACTTTATTTTCTATTGCTTCTAATTCATAAGTAAGTATTCTTTTATTCTTTCTTATATATTGTAAAGATTCATTAATTAAAATACGATAAAACCATGTTTTTATATAGCTCTCTTCACTTAATTTATTAATATTTTTTAAAGCCTTTGTTATTGCCTCTTGTACAATATCTAGGGCAGCTTCTTCGTTTTTAGAATAACTAAAAGCAATTCTATATAATTTTTCTTGATTATCTTTTATATACTCTATTAATATCTCTTTTACATCTTGCACTTTTTTTACTCCCTTTAACTGTTTTTATCAATTATATCTTTTGCTTTATTATAATCATTAGAAATACACAAAATTATATAATTTCCCTTATTCTCTAAATTATAATTTTCTAATTTAAAAACTTCCTCAGGTAAATAATTTTGAAAATCTTCTTTTCTCTCTTCTATTTTTGTTTTAATTATTTTTTCTGTTTCTTCTATATCATTTTTATCTAACATTTCTAATATCAAAATTTCTTCTGCTGTAGCTCCTGTTCCTACATATGACGTAACATCTTTTATTTTTTCACTATTAAAATTATATTTCTTTATTATTGTATCTTTATCTACTTGACTTAAATCGTCTTCAAAAATTTGTGAGGTAATTAATTCCTCAGACATTTTCTGCATATCTATTTGAACATTTTCATCTTTGCTTGTAAAGACAAAATTTATTCCTAAAACTATAATTACAACTAAAACTATTCCTATTATTAATATTTTTTTATTCATTCTTTTGTTTCTCCTTTTCTATTTTTAATTATTTTTTAAATATTTAAGCCATTTTTGACAATATTCTTTATTTAAATGAATTCCATCAGTACTTGCTTCTTTTGGTAAATTACCACTTTTATCTGCAAGCACAGTACATAGATCAATATATTTTATTCCTTTTCTATTTGCCATATCTTTAATCAAATTATTATATTCTGTTATTTTATCGTTATTATATATATTATCACCTTCAGATTTCGTTTTCGTAACAGGTATAATAGATTGTACTATAATTTCACAATTTGGTTTTACTTCCAATATTTTATCTATTAGATTCTCATAGTCTTTAATAAAAATATCATTATAAATCCAACCCAATTCATTTATTCCTAGCATTATATATATAGTATCAATATTTTTAGTTGCTAAATCTTCTAATATAGTTATCTTTTCTCCATTATCATTGGTAATAAACTTCTTAGTAAGAGCAGTATCTACCATAAGACCTATATTAGTATAATCTTGAACATCTTTCAATCCTGCATACATTAAAAAAGCTTGTGTTCTCGAATCACCTATAAACGCTACATTATTTCCAAACTCTCTATTCTCATTAGTATTGTTTGTTGATTCCTCTTCTACTTCATTAGATACTACTGTGTTTTCATTAGATAGTATATTTTCTAGTTCATTATTTTCTTCTAATATGATATTTTCACTCACATTTTGTATCTCTTGTGATGTAACATTTTGAATGTTTTGTGATATAGTTTCCTTTGATGTAATTTCGGTCGATATTGCTAATATGATAGATGCTACTATAACAATTAATATTATAGCAACTATTTTATTAAGATTTTTTCTTTTTTTACTATGCTTGCTCATTTTTATCTCCTATTCTTTTTCAACATTGTTTACACTTATTAGATTATTTTACTTCAAAAAAAGTTTAAAAATTTTTAAATATTTTTTCTTTTTTATAATGAAGTAACAAAAAAACGATACGTACCTATCGTTTTTTTGTTTTTTCTTTCTGCCTCGGCAAGCAACGTCCTAAAACATTCCTCAGAACTGTTTTTGCCTTCACTTTGCTTGGCACTTCCTTTTCAAGACCTATAAATAAAATTCAAAAAAGTCCATTTTTTAATGGACTTTTTTTTTTGGCTCCTTTGCGAGAGACGTTTTCGAAAAACCTATCGCAAAAAAGTTACTTATTGTGTAAACAACAAGGTTCTGAGGTACCCACTCAAAATCTGTGATTTTGTTAGTGGGTCAGGTTCTTATTTCCGTTTCAAATATAGTGATAGCAATGTATTGCAAGAATTGTATGTACAAATCGGTGTTTTTTGTCTATAACTATGTTTTTAATTTAAAATAAAATTTTAAGTTTCACAATGTTTTTTTAATAAATTTTTTCATTGCTTATCTAATATATTTTATATTATTAAAGATATCTAGTGGATATATTTTTCCATCTTCAAAATCAACACAACTTATAGGTAATACTCCTGTAAGGTTTACCTTGCAACCAGTTTCTTCATATGCTTCTCTTATTGCTGCTTCTGTAATTAGCTCATGTTCATCCACATGTCCTGCTAGGAAATTTCATTGTCCATAACATTTCTTTTTAGCCTCTTTTACCAGTAATATCCTATTATCTCTTACTTTAAGACAACCTGCTATAACTACCATTACTTTTTCTTCTTTTTTATAATTCAATAACATCTAAATCATCTGGTACATATATATTTCCATTAAAGTATTGTTTTGCTTCTTGTGTGTATAACTTTTTTCTGTTTTCTAAATCGTTATCACTTGCATGATATAATACTAAATTTTTAACATTTAAACTCGTTGCTATTTCTGATGCTGTTTTTACAGTAGAATGCATTTTTTCGTATGGTTTAAATATATCTGCCTCTGAGTCCATACACATTGCTTCATGTAATAACCAATCACTATTTTCAACTTTTTCTCTTAATCTTTCATCAAAAGTTTCATCTCCTAAAAATACAAATGTTTTTCCATTTTCTAATATTGTCTTAAATCCAAACTGCTTAACTTTTTTGGCATAAATATCTAAAAATTTAACATTATAATTTAATATTTTTAATTCTTCTTTATCCTCTACTATATTAAAAATAATTCTGTTATCTATAAGTTTTGTAAATTTTTTTGGTAATACTTCAAACATTATTTTTCTAATTGTACTTTCTAATTCTTTATGCATATAAACACTTAGATTTCCATCATAATTATTATTGTCAAAAAACTTTTGTGCATATCTTATAATCCAAAACATTCCTAATATATGGTCTGTATGTTTATGTGATAAAATAATATTATGTATTTTTCTAAAATCTATCTTTGCATCCCTTAATTGTTTTATTATTTGTAGTCCTCCACCTGTATCCACTAATATATGTTCTCCTTCATTATTCTCTATTGTAAAGCAAGTATTATAACAATCTAATGTCATAGCATGACCTGTTCCTAATATGTTTAATTTTTCCATAAAATAAATTGTACCTCCATATACCATTGTTTTAAAAATATGCATTTATTTTTAGTTAATGTCACTGTATCTTCCAAAATTAAATTAACTATACAACATTTATCGTTCTCACATACCAATCTTTAATATGCTTATCACTGTTCAATATAATTTTAATACTTACATAATTTATATCTTTTATATTTAGGTTTCAATACTCTATAACATGTTTTTCTATATTTATAAATATTTTTGTATATAAAATATAATTGATATTTAGAAGTAAATAACTATTTATTCTTATTTTTATCTTCTAAATATGGTCTTTTAGGATTATTCAAATTTTTCAATTTTACTTTTATTACCATTGATTTCATCTCTTTATACTATCTTATAATTCAATAGCTTTAATATTCACTAATTTTTGATTATCAAAAGTTAATTCTGTAATACTAGGCTCTTTTATTTCTATTATTTTATTATTGAATATAAGCTTCGCTTCTTCAGTTAGTTCACACCAATTTGTTAATAAAAAACTAATCAATGCTCCGTGACTTACTAATACTATTCTTTTTTCATGGTTTTCTTTCAATATTTTATTTAAAAAATTGGTAACTCTTTTTGTTGCTTCTTCACAACTTTCTCCTTCTCTTGCTTTCCATTTTTTATCTTGTAAATATGCTTGTACTACTCCGTATTTCTTATTTTCCATCCATTTAGCTAAATCTTCTAAATTTCCTAATTTTCTTTCGTTTAATCTTGAATCAATATTTATTTCAATGTTATTTCTATCTGCTATATATTTAGCAGTAGCCTTTGCTCTTGCATAACTACTAGACCATAGAACATCTATATTATTTAATTCTGGGCTTTCACTTAATTTTTTTGACTGTTCTTCTCCTTTTACTGATAAAATATATTTTTCATTCATTATTTGTGTAGTATCATTTATGTTTTTTATTCCATTTTCCTTAAGTTCATCAGCATGTTTTACTAGATAAATTGTAGTAGTCATATCAAGCCCTCCTTTTCGCATATTTTAATCATTACCGAACACCTCTTACTGAAATACATTATACACCATTTAATTGATTTATACTAGCGAACATAAAAAATAACAGATAATTCCTTATCTGCTATTTTTGGCTCCTCTTGTTGGACTCGAACCAACGACCTATCGGTTAACAGCCGAGCGCTCTACCAACTGAGCTAAAGAGGAATCTATTTACTACATTTCGTATTATATACTATTATATTTTTTCTTGCAAGATTTTATTCAAAAATTTTTATTTATTTTTAATTTTTATAACATCTTTTATTAATGTTTTAGAAATGTTATCTGATACTTCTGGAAATAAATAATATATAGAAAAGCCCAATTTTGCCTCAATTTCAGCTTGCACATTAAATATTCCGCGTAAATTTTTTTCGGAAACATCTGTTATTCCATATCTTAACATACTTTCTGTTCTTCTTCTTTCTATTGTATTTATTCCACTTGCACTTCCCATATTATCTGCAATCTGCAAAATTTTATCATATTCATTAAATCCATTTTTATTTATATAATCTGCAATATAAACAATTTCATTTCTAGTAAGATTTGTATCTTTTTTAGTTAGATTTGGTATTACCAAGTTTCTAGCATAAAAAGTATGCGTTAAACACACTCTCCCCTCTTCTTCATAACCCAAATCTTTTAAATAATTATATCCTTCTATAATATGTCTTAATCCCACATGCTCTCTGGCTCTTCTTCCTATATCATGTACTAAACCCAATACATAAGCTTTTTTGCCATCTAAATTTAATTGATCAGCTAATCTTTCAGCAACTATTGCAACATTTACCGAATGCTTTATCCATAATTCTTTATTATTTCTTGGTGCTTCTTCTAGTAGTTTATATGCCTCTTCTATCGATAATTTTTCCATTTTATTTCCTCCATTTTTTTGATTATATATTATAAAATTTTTTTATGCAATTATATTTTTTATTTATTGTAATTAATAATTAATAATTGTATAATACATTAAAGTTATATGGAGGTAATAATATGAATATTGGCTTTTATCCAGGAAGTTTTGATCCTTTTACAAATGGACATTTACATGTAGTAAAATCTGCTAGCAAATTATTTGATAAAGTAATTATAGGTATTGGTATAAATTCTGTTAAAGATAGACGTTTTCCAAAAGAATTAATGGAAGATGCTATAAAAGATTGTTTAATAGAAGAAAATTTATCAAATGTTTATGTAATTTCATATGATAATTTATCAATTGATGCTGCGATTTCTTGTAATTGTAATTATATTATAAGAGGTCTTAGAAATGATATGGATTATAATTATGAGGAAAATATAGCAAAAATTAATGAAGAACTTTCAAATTTAGATACTATTTATATTAGATCTGGAAAATATGGTTTTATAAGTTCTACTATGATTATGGATCTTATAAATAATAATAGAGATATCTCTAACTATGTGCCTAATTCTGTAATAAAAAAATTAAATTTAAAATCAAAAAACTACTAAAATATATTTTAGTAGTTTTTATTTTATACATCATAAAAATACGTAGTTTCCAAATCAGCTTCATGAGTTAATAATGCTAATGGATATTTCTTATACGCTTGACCTAAAGTGTTATAAAGCTCTTTTGGCTCTGTAAATCCCATATGCCATCTAATACAATATTTTTCTTCTACAGTTAATTTTATATATTCACTAATCATCATTACAGATTTCTCACCATGTCCATATGGTATTGTATCATCAATTGTATAATATGGTACCTTTTCCCATACGCCTAAACTATTTTTAGCATTTCTATAATCAACTTTATAAAAATTAGCTTTACAAATATCATGTAATAATCCAATTATTATTAAACTGTCTTGTGATACATTTATTTCCACTGGACAATTTTTTACTTTTTCGCATAATAATTTATATACATTTAAGCTATGCTCTAAAAGTCCTCCTTCATAACTCCCATGAAATCTTGTACTTGCTGGAGCCTTAAAAAAGTCTGATTTATCAATAAAGTTAATTAATTCATCCATTCCTTCTCTATTTACGCTTCTTAATAACATTAAAAATTCTTCTTTCACTATTTATATACCTCCATTTTCATATAATACGTATTCTACCAAATTAATATATTAGATGCAAGAGGAACGCCTTAACATGGCGTTCCTCTTCTAAGATAAACAACAACATTTTCCAATACAATTTTTTCAAGCTGCCATGGTATTCTGTACTTCTTAGAAATTGCTACCGAATTATATCCAGCCAATAAATAGCCGTTATCGCTAATAACCAATGGGAATTTTATTCTTTTATATTTCCTATAAAATTCGTCTTGTTTTTTGAATTGGCTACCAAGCTGTATGTCCGGTGATATTGTCCCTAATAAATCACCTGATATCTTCTTTGAAGTCCATTCTTGCGGTAAATATGGAATAAGTCCTCTTCGCTTATTCGTATTTTCCTCCCGCATCTCTAGGCGTCTCATAGCAATTTTTTTATTTAAATAATTCCTATCAGTTTGATTTGAACATTCATTTAATTGCTTTTGTAAAGAAATGATTTCTAAAAATTGCTCTGATGTTAAATCCCCCTTTTGCTGATCATTACATGTATGGCATGCTGGTCTTAAATTATTTACTATCGTTGGACCCCCAATACTTGTTGGAATTAAGTGGTCTAAAGTTATTTTTGCCCGTGAATCGTTTGGCTTTCCCTTTCCTCTTCTACAGGATTTTCCACAATACCAACATTTATCTGTGCCATAAATAGCATACGCGATTTCATACATTAAATTGTAGAAACTATTTAGCCGATAGATATACAAAATGCCATTTTTCACCTCTCCCATATTGCCAAATACAACATTGTTTTTTGGAAGCTCTAAATTCATAACAGCAACTCCTTTCAACATTTTTCTACATAATATCATATAATATGCAATTTATCCAAGAGTATATTAGAATTTTTATAAACTTTCTTCATCAATAAGAGGTATAATATTTATTAATGGCTCTTCGTATGGATGTACTTCTCTTAAATCTTCAGCATTTTCTGTTGGCACTATTACAGTTAGTTACTTCTCCTAATTCTTTATATTTATCAGTAAAAGAATGATCTGCACCCTTTATAATTTAGATATTACATTCTTTTATGTTATTATTTAAATATCTTTCTATAATTTCTATATCTTGTGTTAATATACATTCATCCTTATCACCAAATACAACTAATAATAGATTATCAATATTATTCAATCTAACTAATTTCTGCTTAATTAATACCAAGCCCCATAAATTTATACCGATACTTATATAAAGACACAAAAAAAACTGATAAGTTATATTCTTATCAGTTTTTGGCTCCTCTTGTTGGGCTCGAACCAACGACCTATCGGTTAACAGCCGAGCGCTCTACCAACTGAGCTAAAGAGGAATATATAAAATCTAGCGAAAGCCTATCTTCCCAACAAGGTAACTCGTAAGTATTTTCGGCACATTAGAGCTTGACTTCTGTGTTCGGTATGGGTACAGGTATTTC
>JAHAKD010000011.1 GCA_018371855.1 Clostridium sp. | reverse complement strand
ATAAAATTATTAATAAAAAAATAATAAAAATAAAATAAGAGTTTATTAATTTACAATAAAATAATTAGAAAATAAAAAAGTAATTAATAAAATAAATCTTATAAATATAAATTTATTAATTTATATTAAAAATAATTAGTAAATAAAAAATAAATATATTAATAAAATTAATTATTTATATAAATTATAAATTAAATAATAATTACTATTAATTAATAGAAATAAAGTTATTAATAAAAAATTTTAATAAATAGAAAATAAGAGTTTATTAATTTATAATAAAAAAATTAGCAAATAAATAATTAATGAACATAATAAATAAAATTAATTTATGATATAAAAACTAATTAATAAATAAATACATTAATAAAGAAAATTAAAAAAAAATAATATTAATAATAAATAAATCCTAAATAAAAATATTTTATAATTTATAATAAAAAACAATAAAAAATATTGAATTTTATATGTAAAAAAATAAATTAAACAATATAATTTATTATTAAAAACAATTATAGATAAAATTAATAAAAAATGGTAATAAATAATTTGACATAATGAGAAAATAATAATTATATATTAACTAATAAAAAAATATATTAATTTAAATTATTTAAAAAATAATTAAATATTATTAACTTAATTAATAAACATTTTAAATTTAAAATTAATTATTAATAAATATAATACAAAATAAATAATATAATATTATTTGAAATATCATATTATATAAAATATATAAATAAATATATTTTATTAATGAAGTATAAAAATATTAATAGTATTAAAAATAATAGAAATTAATACTTAAATTATTATGATAAAATTTTTATAACTAATATATATAAAAATTATTACTAACGAAATTATAAAATATAAAAAATAATTTATTAATTAAAATAATAGAAATTATAAAAAATATTTTAGAAAATAAAAATAATTAGTTTAGTATAACATATTAAAATAAATTTAATAAGTTATAAAATATAAATTTGAGAATTAATTATTTTTTCTAGTAAAGGTTAAACATCTAATTTTAATAAATATAAAATAAAATTTATTGTTGTAATAATTTAATTAATAATAATTATTAAATAAAAATTAATAAAAGATGAATAAAAAAAATAAAATTACACATAATGATAATATAAGGTTAACATTATTTAATCGAAGAGTGTAATGAGCTATTTTAAATATGGTTTTTTACATTCGAATGCTTGGCATATTGTAGCTAGTAAATGGTTATAATATACTGGTATTAAGAGTATAATATTTGTATGTAAGCTGAAAGGTTAAATTATATGTATTATATTCGAGATAAGAATATGTTGATATTTGAATGGTTATTTCTATTCCTTCTGGGAAGAAGATAGCTAGTAAGGGTGTTTTCATATTCGAGTGAATTATTAATATTAGTGGTATTAAGCTTAGTTAAATAGCAATATTTAATAGGTTGAAATATTATTTTTATTGGTATGATCAAGAATAATATTAGCTTTATGGATAATTGATACTATTTTTGTTTAATAGTATCAATTATTTTTTTTATAATAAATAAAAAGCTGGAATATTTTTATTCCAACTTTTTATATTTATTTATTTGAATAATTTACATTTGAAGTTTCGATATTTTCTTTTTCTATTCCTTTTTTATGTAATTTTTCTCTTTTTAAATTATCTTTAGCTACAGTCATTAGTAATTTAATTCTATTTGTTTGATTAGATTCGCTTGCACCTGGATCATAATCTACAGGGGAAATATTTGCATTAGGATATTTTTCTCTAATTGTTTTAATAACACCTTTACCAACCACATGGTTAGGTAGACAAGCAAAAGGTTGAACACAAATAATATTTGGAATTCCATGTTCAATATATTCAATCATCTCTGCAGTTAAGAACCAACCTTCACCAGTTTGGTTACCAATAGATAAAATATCTTTTACAGTATTTTCTAAATGCCAAATATTACAAGGTGGTAAATAATCTTTTTTAGATTTTTCTAATGCTTCTTTTGAATCCTTTTCTAATATATCAATTAAACTAATTGCAGCTTTAGATATTTTTGCAACAATTGGATTTGTTCTTAATAAACTATTAAATGTAACTTTATGTGTTGCCATAAATTTGATAAATCCCATAAAATCTGGAAGAACAACTTCTGCTCCTTCTTTTTCTAATAAGTCAGCAACGAAATTATTTCCAAAAGGATGATATTTTATTAAAACTTCTCCAACTATTCCAACTTTAGGTTTCTCAATAGATGTGTCTAGTTCAATTTTTTCAAAGTCATTAACGATATCATAAATACTTTGTTTAAATTCTTTGCTATTTCCATTTTTTAATATTTCTTTACATTTTTCCATCCATTTATCAAATAAAGCTTGAGTTTCTCCTTTATTCTTCTCATATGCTCTATTTTTAGTTAGCATTTTTTGTAAAAGATCACCATATAGTACACCTCTTAGTAATTTTTCTAATAAAGGAATAGTTAATTTAAATCCTGGAACTTTTTCCATTCCAACTACATTAAATGAAATAACTGGAATATTTGGATATCCGGCATCTTTTAGAGCTTTTCTTATAAAACCAATATAATTTGTTGCCCTACATCCACCACCAGTTTGTGACATTATTAAAGCAGTTTTATTTGGATCATATTTACCAGACTCTAGTGCTTCTATCATTTGACCTGTAACTAGTATTGAAGGATAACATGCATCATTATTAACATATTTTAATCCAGTCTCAACAGTTTTTTGAGTGCATTCTCTTAATAATACTAGATTATATCCAGCAGTCCTCATTGCTGTTTCCAATAATTCAAAATGAATTGGAGCCATTTGTGGACAAAGAATAGTGTAATCTTTTTTCATTTCCTTAGTAAATATTTTTTTGTTTATTCCATAATTTCCATCATTTGCTTCATCATTTTTTGCAGCTAATCTTTTATTCATACTGGCTAATAATGAACGAATACGAATTCTAACAGCACCTAAGTTATTTACTTCATCTATTTTTATTAATGTATACATTTTTCCATAGCTAGATAATATTTCTTCAACTTGGTCTGTAGTTACTGCATCAACTCCACAACCAAAAGAATTTAACTGAATTAATTCTAAGTTGTCATGGTGTCCTACAAATTCAGCAGAAGCATATAATCTAGCATGAAATACCCATTGATCAACAACTCTTAAAGGACGTTTTGCTTCTACTTGATTTGCAACACTATCCTCTGTTAAAACACATAAACCAAGACTTGTAATTAATGTATCAATACCATGATTTATTTCTGGATCAGAATGATAAGGTCTACCTGCAAGAACAATACCTTTCAAATTATGTTTGTCAATGTACTCAACTGCTTCTTTACCTTTTTCATAAATATCATTTTTAAAATGTTGGTATTCTTCTTCTGCTTTTTTTGCAGCTTCCATTAATTCTTTTTTATTAAAATTATATTCTTTAAATTCATCTAATTCTAAAATTCTTTTTGTTAAATTCTTAGCATCAAAAGGTAAGAATGGATTTAAGAATTTTATATCTGTATTTTTAAGTTCTTCTACATTATTTTTTAATACTTCAGAATATGAAATAACGATTGGACAGTTATAATGATTATCTGCTTTTTCATATTCTTTTCTTGAATAAGGTATACAAGGATAGAATATTGTTTTTATTCCACTTTGAATTAAACTTATTATATGACCATGTGATAGTTTGGCTGGATAGCAAACTGATTCAGATGGCATAGATTCCATTCCTTTTTCATAAGTTTTTCTATTACTTTTTTCAGAAATAATTACTCTAAATCCTAATGAAGTAAAGAATGTAAACCAGAATGGATAATCTTCATACATATTCAATACTCTAGGGATTCCTATTGTACCTCTAGGGGCATCTTTTTCATCTAAAGGTTTATAATTAAATAATCTTTCTTGTTTGTATTTTATCAGGTTAGGTAATTCACTATTACCAGTAACTATACCTGCACCTTTTTCACAACGATTTCCAGAAATATGTTTGTGTCCGTTATTGAATGTGTTTATTGTCAATAAACAGTGATTTTCACATCTGTTACAACGTGCATGTGAAACTTTTATTTCTAATTTATCTAAATCATCATTTTTAGTTATTGTAGAATAATATTCCATGTCTAAATTAGATTCATATTGTTGTCTTGCAAGTATAGCAACACCATATGCACCCATTAATCCTGAAATATCCGGTCTTACTACATTTTTACCTACTATTTTTTCAAAAGCTCTTAAAACAGCATCATTATAGAAAGTTCCACCTTGTACTACTATATGGTCTCCTAAGGTATTTACATCTCTAACTTTCATAACTTTTTGAATAGCATTTTTTATAACTGAGTAAGAAAGTCCTGCAGAAATATCTCCAACACTATATCCTTCTTTTTGAGCTTGTTTAATCTTAGAATTCATAAATACAGTACATCTAGAACCTAGATCAACAGGTCTTTTAGATATGATTGCTTCTTCTACGAATTTTTCTATAGACAAATTAAGACTTTTGGCAAATGTTTCGATAAAAGAACCACATCCTGAAGAACAAGCTTCATTAAGCATTATATTATCAATAGCTCCATTTTTAAGTCTTATGTATTTCATATCTTGACCACCAATATCTACTATACTTGTAACATTTGGTTGGAATTTCTTTGCAGCTGTATAATGTGCTATTGTTTCAATTTCATTTAAATCAACATTTAGAGCCGTTTGAATTAATTTTTCACCATATCCTGTAACACCACTAAATCTTATTTTTGCTTTTGATGGTAATACAGAATAAAGCTCTTTTAACATTTTCATAACACTCTTTAGAGGATTTCCTTCGTTATTTGCATATAATGAATATAGTAAATTATCTTCATTATCAGTTAATACTAATTTCGTAGTTGTAGAACCAGCATCTATTCCAATAAAGCAATCTCCTTCGAAAGAATCCAAATCTTTTCTTGGAACTTTAGCTTTTTCATGTCTTTCTTTAAATTTTTCGTATTCATCTATAGAATTAAAAAGAGTATCTATTGGATGTGTTGTATTGTCTTGAGAATTTCTTAAATTTAGTATTTTTTGTTTTAATTCATCAATTGATATTGGTGTATTATCAATTGCATCTAGACAAGCACCTTTAGCTACTAAAAGGTGAGCTTCTTCTGGTACAACAATTTCTTCAGGTTTTAAATGAAGCGTTTCTATAAATCTTTTTCTTAATTCAGGAAGATAATTTAAAGGTCCTCCTAAAAATGCTACCGTACCTCTTATAGGTCTTCCGCAAGCAAGACCACTTATTGTTTGATTAACAACTGCTTGAAAAATTGAAGCAGCAATATCAGATTTTTCTGCACCTTCATTTATTAAAGGTTGTACATCAGTCTTAGCAAAAACTCCACAACGTGAAGCTATAGGGTAAATTGTTGTATAATCTTTTGCAAGTTCATTAAGTCCTGCTGTATCCGTATCTAGTAAAGATGCCATTTGATCTAAAAATGCACCTGTACCACCAGCGCAAGTTCCATTCATTCTTTGTTCTATTGATTGATCAAAATATATAATTTTTGCATCTTCTCCACCTAATTCTATAACTACATCTGTTTGTGGAATGAATTTTTCAACAGCTCTTTTACAAGCTACAACTTCTTGAATAAAAGGTAGCCCTAAAAATGTAGCTGCAGACATTGCACCAGAACCAGTAAGTGCGATTGTAAATTTACTGGTTGGAAACTTTTCTGGTAATGATTCCAAAACTTTACAAACGGTGTTTTTAGTATCTGAAAAATGTCTTGTGTAATCAGAATATATTTCTTTTTTATTAGAATCTATAACTACAATTTTTACTGTTGTTGACCCAACGTCTAGACCAACATGAAGTATATTTTCCATATGTTTCTCCTTTCATAACTTTTGTAAAAAAGCATAACTTTACAAGCTAATTGTATACGGAAAAAGAAATTTTGTCAAATTGTAAAAAAAGGAAAAAGAGTTATATTTTATACTTGTCTTTCATAATAATTAATCAAGAAAAAGGAGGGATAAAATGAAAAAGAAAGAAGGATTTTTAATAGTATTTTTTTTAATATTCTTAGTAGTAATTTTAGGTGTAGTAATATATTATTTTAATAAAAATAAATCAGAAGAGACAAATGAAATAGTACAAGAATATGTTCCGGCAGAAGAAATTAGTGATGAGCAATTAAGAAATACTATTATTTCATTATATTTTGTTAATAAAGATAGTGGAGAAATTAATCCCGAGGCTAGGACAATAAATATTAATTTATTATTAGAAAATCCGTATAAATATTTATTAGAACAATTAATAGAAGGACCAAAAAATGAAAAATTACAGAAAGTAATACCAGAAAATACTAAAATTAATAATGTAGAATTACAAGGGGATATTCTATATATTGATTTTTCACACGAATTTATTGACAATGCATTAGAAGGAAAAGAAAATGAAAATAAAATAATAGAAACAATAGTAAAAACAGTTACAGAATTAAATGAAGTTAATTCCATAAAAATATTAATTGATGGAGAAGAAAATAAAGGTTTTAAAAATGAAGAAATTAATTTTGAAAAAGAATTTTCAAGAGAAGACTATTAATTTTGTTTTTTAATAAATTCAGCAAAATTTTTGGTTTTTAATAAAACCGTAAATTTATTTAAAAAATTTTCTACTTGGTAAAGTGAACAAATAAAATTATTCTTTTTATTTATAATATCTTTTTTAGGAATATTCATAATGACCTCCAAATTTGAAAAAATTAAATATTTATTATATAATATGAAATGAAATTTATATTGTTTCAGAAAAAATGTCAAAATTTTTATGAAATAATAATATTAAGTTTCATAGGGCTATGCCAATTGCAAAGCCACTTTCTAATATTGAGGAATAATTATGGATTTAAAAGAAAATGAAAGAATAGATGATTTAGAATATAAAGGATTAAAAATCATACAAAATGAAAACTATTTTTGTTTTGGTATAGATAGTATTTTATTAAGTGATTTTGCAAAAGATTTAAAAAAAGATAGTAATGTATTAGATATAGGAACTGGTACAGGAATAATAAGTATATTACTATCAAAAAAGACAGAATGTAGAAAAATATATGCTTTAGAAATTCAAAAGGAAATTTCAGAAATGGCGGGCAGGAGTGTTAAATTAAATAACTTAGAAAATACAATCGAAATAATTAATGATAATATAAAAAATATAGAGAAATATTTAGATAAAAATTCTATTAATGCAATTGTTACAAATCCACCATATAAAAAAGAAAATTGTGGTGTGAAAAATGAAAATATAAATAAATTAATTTCTAGACATGAAATTACAGCTAATTTAGAAGATTTTATTTCTTATGGAAGTAATGTCTTAAAAGATAAAGGTGCATTTTATATGGTAAATAGACCAGAAAGATTAGCTGAAATAATAAATTTATTTAAAAAATATAAGATAGAACCTAAAAAATTAAGATTAGTTTATCCAAAAATTAATAATAAACCTAATTTAATTTTGATAAAGGGAGTAAAAAATGCTAAATCATTTTTAGAAATAGAAAGACCATTAGTTATTTACAATGAAGATAATACATATACAGATGAAATATTAAAAATATATAATAAAAAATAGGGGGAAAAATGAAAGGTAAACTTTACATAGTAGCAACACCTATAGGGAATTTAGATGATATTACATTAAGAGCTATTAACACATTAAAACAAGTTGATATAATAATAGCAGAAGATACAAGGCACTCATTAAAATTACTGAATCATTTAGAAATTACTAAGCCCTTAATAAGTTATCATAGACATAATGAAGAAGAAAAAACAGATATGATATTAAATAAAATAGAAGAAGGGAATAATATTGCTTTAATTTCAGATGCTGGAACACCTGTTATTTCCGATCCAGGAGAATTTATTGTAAAAGAAGCGTTAGAAAGAAATATAGAAGTTATTCCAATTCCAGGAGCTTGTGCGATAATAACAGCCTTAATGGCAGCAGGAGTAAATACAAGGAGCTTTACTTTTTATGGATTTTTATCTTTAAATAAAAAAATAAGAACTAAAGAATTAGAACAAATTAGAAACAATAAAAATACTATAATTTTATATGAAGCTCCACACAAAATTATAAATACTTTAAAAGATTTAGAAAATTATGTAGGAGATAGAAAGATTGTAGTAGCTAGGGAACTAACAAAAATACACGAAGAATTTATTAGAGGAACCGTTAAAGAAGCACAAGAGAAAATAAGAACACCTAAAGGTGAATATGTAATAATTATAGATGAAAATGGTGATATAGATGAGAATGAAGAAAATGAATTAAACAAATTAACATTAGAAGAACATTTTGAATACTATAAAAGAAAAGGATTAGATAAAAAAGATATAATAAAGAGGATTGCAAAAGATAGGAATGTTCCAAAGAATGAAATTTATCAACATTTTATAAACTAATTTAATAAAGACATAAAAAAGATTGTAATGTTAATTACAATCTTTTTTATATATATTTTATTTATCTTCTGTTTTAGCTAAATTTTCTATACATTTTGGGCAAACTAATTTATCTTTATAAGTAATTAATTTTTTTGTGCTTCCACAAAAGATGCAATTAGGTTCATATTTTTTTAGAACTATGGAAGATCCATCAACATATATTTCTATTGGATCTTTTTCTTTTATGTCAAATTTATTTCTTAACTCTATAGGAATAACAACTCTTCCTAATTCATCCACTCTTCTTACAATTCCTGTTGATTTCATTTACAATCCTCCCTAATCAAATTAAACGACAAATTATACTACAATAATACCATATTTTATCTTTTTGGTCAATAATTTAACAAGAATTATATTTTCCTATTTTTGGAAATAGTTTGTATAAATTTAAACCTGAATTAATAAAATAAAATATGGGGGAAATAGAATGTTAAATAAGTTATGGCCAGGTTTTATCATTATTTCATTTATTTATGCAGTATTTAAATTTAATATGAATGAATTAAATAATGCTATTTTTGAATCATGTAAACAAACGGTTGAAATGATTCTAAGTTTTATTGGCGTTATGTGCATGTGGAATGGGATAATGGAAATCATTAAAGAAACGACTCTAATTAATAAGATAACTAAATGTTTATCACCACTTATGAAATTTTTATTTCCAGATATAAACAAAGAAAATAAAGCATATAAAGAAATGTCTATGAATATTGTGGCAAATCTATTAGGACTAGGTAATGCTGCTACTCCATTAGGATTAAAAGCAATAAAAACATTACAAGAGGAAAACTCAAACAAAGAAGAGCTATCAGATTCAATGATAATGTTTATTGTTTTAAATACGATATCAATACAACTTATTCCAACTACTGTAATAGCAATAAGAAGTTCACTTCGGTTCGAGCAATCCTTCTAGAATCATATTGCCTGTTTGGATAGCTACGATTGTTGCAGCAATAGCAGGAATAACATCTGTAAAAATATTATCTAAAAAAGGAGCTCGTAAATGAATTTTATAAATTATATTTCAACGATTATAATACCTTTTGTAATTGTTTTCGCGATAGGATATGGAATTGCAGAGAAAAAGAATGTATATGATATTTTTATTGTTGGGGCAAAGAAGGGAGTAAAAATAGTAATTGAATTATTTCCAACTTTATTAGCAATATTTTTAGCTATTAATTTATTAAAAAGTTCTGGAATAATTAATTTTGTGATAGAGTTAATTTCACCATTGCTAAAATTATTAAATATTCCTGCAGAAATAATGCCATTAGCTATTTTAAGACCAATTTCCGGAAGTGCATCCATGGGAATTGCGACAAATATTATGCAAGAAAATGGGGTTGATAGTAAGATTGGTTTAATTGCATCAACAATAATGGGAGCTACAGAAACAACTTTTTATACAATAGCTTTATATACCAGTTCTATTGGAGTAAAAAAAATAAGATTTACATTGATTTCATCACTAATAGCAAATTTTGTAGGTGTAGCTACAGCTATTCTGATATTCAACTATATGTAGAAAAATGTCGAAGAGTTTTTGTTGACAAGTAAATAAAAAGAGAGTAAGATATAAAAAATTAATTCAAAGAGGAAATATGTTTTTTAAAATATTAATTTTTATTTCAATTTATTTTTTTATAAAAAAAACGATTCAACAAATTATTTCGAAAAAAATCCAATACAAATTAAAAAATAGTTAATAATCTTACAGAAGGAGCAATTTTTGAATGTATATAATTATTATAGCTCCCCCAATAAATGAATAATTACATAAAAAAATAATATAATGTTCCTTCTGTAGCCCCCATATATTACCAATGATAAGTTTCATTATTAGAAATTTTAAAAGCTCTAAATAATTGCTCTAACAAAAATACACGTATTAATTGGTGTGGAAAGGTCATTTTCGAAAAACAAATTTTTTCATCTGCGTAGTTTAAAACTTCAGAAGATATTCCTAAAGTTCCACCAATAATAAATGTAATTGAGCTATTAAAATTAAGAGATATTGAATCAATTTTAGAGGAAAACTCTTCAGATGAAAATTGTTTTCCATGTAAATCTAAACATATTTTATATGAATCTTTTTTTAGATGCGATAATATTTTTTTACCTTCAATATTCTTTATATTGTCAATAATTTTATCGTTTAATTTAGAAGGTAATTTTTCATCAGAAAGTTCTATTATATTTAAATTACAATATTTAGAAAGTCTTTTAGAGTATTCATTTATAGCATCTTTAAAAAAACTTTCTTTAATTTTTCCAATACATATTATATTAATTGATAACATGGTAAACTCCTTAAATTTTTTTTGAAAGGTATTAAAAATGTTTAATAGTAGTTAGTATAAAAATAAACTGCTATATATTTTTATCTATAGCAGTTAAAAAATATTCTACGTTAAGAAACTGTAACTATTTTACTTGGTTCATTTCTATTAGCAACAGACACTCTAATAGAATTTTCGTCAAAATTACTGCTTATTAATTCTTCTATAACTGTTTGATAAGCTAACTCTGGAAAATTATTTTCCTTACTTAAATGTCCAAGCATTACTTCTTTTAAAGATCCTTTTAATAAGTAAGCAATTGTTTTACCAGCCATCTCGTTTGGTAGATGACCATTTGGGCCTAAAATCCTTGTCTTTAAATAATATGGGTATTTTCCAGATTTTAATATTTCTGGATCATAGTTAGACTCTAATAAAATAAAAGAGCTACCATCCAATTTATTTACAATTGACTTAGTCATATGTCCGATATCTGTTGCAATGCTAATTTTTTCATTTTTATTTATAATGTTAAATCCACAAGGGTCTGCAGCATCATGTGGGATAGAAAAAGGATCTATTATTAAATCACCAATTTCAAATTTTTCATATGATTTAAAAAACTTTTGGTTTAAATCTGAAATTTTCTCCTTTTGCTTAGGCATTGCATTCCATGTTTTTTCATTTGCATATACTGGTATGTTATACTTAGAAGAAACCATTCCTAAACTTTGAACGTGATCAGAATGTTCATGAGTAACAATAATGGCATTAATATCATTAAGAGATATATCACTAGAAGATAAAGCAGAAGTTAGCTTTTTCAAACTAACTCCGCTATCTACTAATATCTTTGTATTGTCACTTTCTATAAATAAACTATTTCCAGTACTGCCACTATATAAACTTCTAAAATTTAACATATTAATTTCATCCTTTGCTTATTCAGAGACTCTTTCTATTTTAGCCCCTAAGTTTCTAAATTTATCTTCGATGTGCTCATAACCTCTATCAATATGCTCTAGATTATAAACTTCAGTTTTCCCTTTTGCAATAGTTCCCGCTATTATTAATGCAGCGCCTGCACGTAAGTCTGTAGAATAAACAGGTGCGGCTGATAATTCATTTACCCCTTGGAAAACAGCAGATTTTCCAGAAGCTGTTATATTAGCTCCCATCTTATTTAGTTCAGCAGTATATTGAAAACGAGAATCCCAAATACTTTCATTAATTATACTAGTTCCATTTGCAATAGCTAATACAACACCCATTTGAGGTTGTAAATCTGTAGGAAAACCAGGATATGGCGCCGTTTTTATTGCTGCTTTATTTGGTCTCTTTGAAGCCCATACTCTTAAAGTATCACCATCAATATCCTCTACATGAGCACCTATTTCTAATAATTTTGCTGTTACACACTCTAAGTGCTTAGTAATACAATTTTTTATTGTTATATCTCCTTTAGAGGCAACTGCTGCTAGCATAAAAGTACCAGCTTCTATTTGATCAGGAACAACTGAATATGTAGCATTACCATGTAAAGCTTTTACACCATTTATTTTAATAATGTCTGTTCCGGCACCACGAATGTCTGCTCCCATTGTATTTAAAAAGTTAGCAACGTCAACAACATGAGGTTCTTTTGCGGCATTATCAATTGTTGTTGTACCTTCTGCAAGAACAGCAGATAGCATAACATTTATTGTTGCACCAACAGATACTACATCTAAGTATATAGAATTTCCAATTAATTTTTTAGCTTTAGCTAGAATCTTTCCTTGGGAAACATCAACCTTTGCTCCTAAAGCTTCAAATCCTTTTATATGTTGATCTATAGGTCTTGGACCTAAATTGCAACCACCAGGTAATCCTACTTCTACATTTTTAAATCTACTAAGTAAAGAGCCTATTAAATAATATGATGCTCTAAATTTTCTAGTTAAATCTAACGGAGCATGTGTAGAAGTTATATTTGTTGTATCTATTGTTAATGTATTATCATTGATCCAATCAATTTTTGCTCCTAATTCTTCTAGTATTTTACAAGAAATTTTAACATCGCTAATATTTGGTACATTTTCTATTGTACAAGTACCATTAATTAAAAGTGTTGCTGGTAATATTGCAATTGCGGCATTTTTGGCTCCACTAATTGTAACTTCACCTTTTAAAGGAGTGCCACCTGTTATTATCAATTTATCCAAATTAATTACCTCCATAATATTTTTTATCAAATAGTAATTTATTACATGAAAAATAGAGTGATATACACTCTATACATAATAAAATATAACATAAAACAATAATATTGACAACTATATTATAAATAAATATTTTTTTATTTTGTAAAATTATTAAAAAATTCAATTATTTTAAATTTAATTTTTATAGCAGAAGGATTATCATTACTGTTATTTCCTTCGCTTATAATTTCATAACTTTCGGAATTAATATTTTCTTTTAATGTATTTTTAGAATCATCTGGAACAACACCTGTAGAGGAATTCACAAAACAAAGAGGAGGGAATAATACACACCACCAATTTTGTCCTATAGCATCACCAATTTCGATTTTTAAAGCATCATAATTGCCTGCTGGGAAAGAAATATCGCCATATGATTTAGTAGGAAAATGAAAATTTCCAATTTCGATATTAACATCATAATTATATCCATTTTCTTTTATTGTATTTAATGCGATTTCCTTAAATGAATCTAAGTGATTATTAACCATAGAAATAACATCCTTTTTATCTGAATAGCTAGAAGTTAAAGTATTTATATATTCTATTATATTGTCTCTTACTTTTAATTTTAACTCCTGGTCAGTAGAAGAATCACTATTTGCAATGATGTGTAGTCTAAGTACACTATCTGATAGATTGCAAGAAATTGATTGGCTATAATTAAACGAAAGCAGAACAATATATAAAAATATTAGTAAAGTTAAAATTAAGAAAAAATTTAATTTCTTTTTCATATGTAACCTCCTATATATGATTAATAGGAATATGAACTGAAATTTTAAAAAATATACATAAGAATATAAAATATTTGTCGATGAAATTACCAAAAACAAAAATGGAAAATATTGACATTAAAAACAACGAATGGTAAAATTTGTAAGTAGCCAAAAATATTGGAGGGATACTATGTATTATGAAAAGAATTTTAAAAGGATGTCTAGTTTCTATGTAAATGAAGTACATTTAATAACTATGTTACTTCCATATATGGAAAGAAAAATTCATGAAAACTGCAAAATTTACACAGTTTTACAAAACAGTCTAGATAAAACAGTAAAACTATTATTGTCAAAACTAAATTTAAAAGAAGAATTAAAAGAGAAAATTAAAGAAATAGACTGGAACGCTAAAACAATGAACGATTATAAAAATTTAGAAAAACAAATTAATAATTCTAGTAGGAAATACATTATTATAAATGGAAATGAAAAATATGTTAGGGAAATTAACAAAATGTTAAATAAGTATAAGAAAAACCATAAAGACGATGAATTAGTATTAATTAATTGTTATGACATTATAGAATTTAATAAGAATATAGGAAGTATTTTAGAAAATACAGATAAGATTTTAAATACGTCTGGGGAACACGAAATAGAGGAAATTTTTCCTGAATATGTAAGAGAAGTAAAAAAGAAAGCTTAAATAATAAATCCGTAGATATTGACTAAAAAAATTTTATATTATAATATATTAATTGTCATTTATAATAGTATAAAATTAAGAGAGGCAGATCGATGGAAAAATATGATGAAGTAAAAGAGATACTAAAGAAAAATAATCAAGAACAATTGTTAGTTTGCTACGATAAGTTGAATGCAGAAGGAAAAGAAAAACTATTAGATCAAATATTAAATGTAGATTTTGATTTAATTAAAGATTTATATGAAAAAACAAAAAAAGGTGTAGAGATAGGTGACGATACAATTGAACCTATCCAATATGTAGATAAAAGTAAATTATCTAAAGAAGAATATGCAAATTATGAAAAATTAGGAGATAAAATAATAAAAGAAGGCAAACTAGCAGTATTAACAATGGCTGGAGGACAAGGAACAAGACTTGGATACAATGGACCAAAAGGAACATTTGATATCGGATTAGATACGCATGAATCTTTATTCGAATTAATTTGTAAGCCAATTAAAGAAGCAAATGAAAAATATGGAATAACAATTCCTTGGTATATTATGACAAGTCATGAGAACAATGCTGAAACAGTTAATTTCTTTAAGAGCCATAATTATTTTGGATATCCAAAAGAAGAAATAATGTTTTTCATTCAAGGTGAATTACCAATGATGGATAAAGAAGGAAAAATATTAGTAAACGAAGAAGGATTCCTAAAATTAGCAGCCGATGGACACGGTGGAGTTTTTGAATCAATGCTAAGAAGCGGAGTATTGGAAGATATGAACCAAAGGAATATTGAATGGGTATTTATTGGACCAGTAGATAATCCATTAGTAAATATGGTAGATCCAATCTTTGTTGCTATTGCAGCAACCAAAAAATGTATGGCAGCAGGAAAATCAGTTGTTAAAGCAAGACCAGAAGAAAGAGTTGGAGTATTTTGCAAAAGAAATTCAAAACCAAGTGTAGTAGAGTATACAGAAATTTCAGAAGAAATGAGCAATAAGAGAGATGCAAATGGAGAACTAGTTTTTGGAGAATCTCATATTAACTGTAATTTATTTAATATTAAAAGAATAAATGAAATTGCAACTAACAAATTACCATACCATGAAGCATTTAAAAAAGCCAACTATATAAATGCAAACGGTGAATTAGTTGTAGCGGATAAACCAAATGCATATAAGTTTGAAACATTTATATTTGATGCATTCCAAAGTATGGAAAGTATGGCGGTAATGAGAGTAAAAAGAGAAGATGAATTTGCGCCTGTAAAGAATGCAGAAGGTGTAGATAGCCCAGAAACAGCAAGAGAATTATATATAAATTTTCATAAGAAAAATCAAATATAAAAAAATGAAAAATGGGCTTTATGGCTCATTTTTGCATTTGAAGGAGGAAAAATGGAATATTTAAATGAATATAAAAAATGGTGTACAAGTGATGTTTTTGATGAGGAGACAAAAAAAGAACTAATAAATATAAAAAATGATAATAAAGAAATTGAAGATAGATTTTATAAGGAATTAGAATTTGGAACAGCTGGGTTAAGAGGTGTAATAGGTGCTGGAACTAATAGAATGAATATATATACTGTAGGAAAAGCTACACAAGGTTTAGCAAATTATATTAAAAAACAACATGGAGAAGATAGAGGAGTTGCAATTTCTTTTGATTCTAGACATATGTCACCAGAATTTAGTAAAGAAGCAGCGTTAATATTAAATGCTAATGGCATAAAAACATATTTATTTGATTCATTAAGACCTGTACCAGAATTATCTTTTGCAGTAAGAGAATTGAAATGTATTGCGGGAATAATGATAACAGCAAGCCATAATCCACCAAAATATAATGGATATAAAGTTTATTGGGAAGATGGTGCACAAATAGTTCCACCAGTTGATAAAGATATAATTACAGAAGTAAATAATATTACAGATTATGGAGAAATAAAAAAGATTTCGCAAGAAGAAGCAGAAAACAAGAAACTATATAATATAATTGGAAAAGAAATAGATGAGAAATATATGGATACATTACAAAAACTTGTTTTAAATCCAGATATTATTAAGAAACAAAAAGACTTAAAAATAGTATATACTCCATTACATGGAACAGGAAATATACCAGTTAGAACAATATTAAAGAGACTAGGTTTCGAAAATGTATACATAGTAAAAGAACAAGAACTACCAGATGGTGATTTCCCTACAGTTGATTATCCAAACCCAGAAGATCCAAAAGCTTTTAATTTAGCTTTAGAATTAGCAAAGGAAAAAGATGCTGATATAGTACTTGCAACAGATCCAGATGCAGATAGATTAGGGGTATATGCTAAAGACTCAAAAACAGGTGAATATAAATCATTTACAGGAAATATGTCTGGTTTATTAATTGCAGAGTATGAATTATCTCAAAAACAAGAAAGAAATTTAATACCTGCAAATGGTGTATTAATAAAGACAATTGTTTCTTCAAATTTAGCAGACAGTATTGCTAAAAATTATCATATAGAATTAAAAGAAGTTTTAACAGGATTTAAATATATAGGAGAGCAAATAAAAATATTTGAGCAAACAAATGCAAATACTTATTTATTTGGATTCGAAGAAAGTTATGGTTGTTTAATAGGAACACATGCAAGAGACAAAGATGGTATAGCAGCAGTTATGGCACTTTGCGAAGCAGCAGCATATTGCAAAGAAAAGGGACTAACATTATGGGATCAAATGATTAATATCTATGAAAAGTATGGATATTATAAAGAAGACTTGCTATCATTAACATTAGAAGGTGCTAGTGGTGCAAGAAAAATAAAAGAAATGATGGATAATCTAAGAAATAATGTACCTTCAAAAATAGGTGAATATAAAGTAGAAAAGTTTAGAGATTATAAAACAGAGAAAATAATAGATATGGAAACAAAAGAAGAACTAGAAACAGGATTACCAGTATCAAATGTACTTTATTTTGATTTAGAAAATGATTCTTGGGTATGTGTAAGACCTTCAGGAACAGAGCCAAAAATAAAATTTTATGTAGGCGTAAAAGGAAACAACATGACAGATGCAGAAAATAGAGTTAAAAAATTAAAAGAAGATTTAAAAGAACTAATAAAAGACTAATATGTAACAAAAAATAAAGTCAATATTAAATATTGGCTTTATTTTTTATACGTTTAATTAAACTTAAAATTAATTTTTGATCTGAAATATCCATATCTTTTAATTCGTCCGTTATAGTTGTAATAATAGCTGCTGAATTGTCATCAAAAAATTGGTTAAATAATTGTGTTGGATTAGTATCAATAGCTTTACAAAGTAAGATAATATTGTATATGCTAGCATTATATTTGCCATTTTCAAATTTTGATAGATATTCAGGTGTTAAATCACTTTTTTCAGCTACTTCCTCTTGTGTAAATTTTTTACTTTTTCTAATTTGTTTATACGTATTACCAATAATTTTATTTGCTTCTTTTAAATCCATGTGCTATCCTCCTAAAAAATTTATATTAAGTATAACAGCACTTTAAGAATAATTTAATGAACTAAATAATAAAAAATGACATTTAAATTAAACTATAATTAAATTAAATATTCCAACCTTTAATTTTACTTCGTTTTATGGCACCATACATATTAGCTCTTACATGAGGTATTTGTTTACTTAAGTCATATAACAACTGTTTTATATCTTCACGTTTAGATTTACCATCCATTGGACAAGCTTTTGGCATAATAGTAATATTGTTATTTTTTATAAAACTTCGTGTTTGTTTTTCGCTAATATATATTAAAGGTCTTATTAAAGTCATTTTAGACCTATCCATATACGAAACAGGTGCAAAGGTAGAAATGCTGCCAGTATACAAAATATTCATAAGAAATGTTTCTAAAACATCATCTTCATTATGACCTAAAGCGATTTTATTGCATCCATGTTCAATTGCTGTTGTGTTTAAAATTCCGCGTCGCAGATTAGCGCAAAGAGAACAAGGATTTTTTTCTTTTCTAATGTCAAAAACTATTTCCTTTATATAGCTATCTACAACATATAATTCAACATCAATTTTTTGACAAAGGCCATATAATATGTTAACGTCAAAAAATTCAAATCCTGGATTGATAGATATTGCTATTAAGTCAAATTTCTTGGGATAAAATCTTTGTAAGTTTTTAAGGGCCATTAATAAAGTTATAGAATCTTTGCCACCAGACAAAGCTACAGCAATTTTATCACCCTCATCTATCATATGAAATTCTTCAATTGCTTTTCTCATTGAACCTAATATTTTTTGCATAATAAAATCCTTTCTTAACTCTTGTTATTATACCGAAAAAATGGATAAAATTCAATAGTTTTCAATTTCATGATAAGTTAGCTTGAAAAAAAGTGGTAAAATTGATATAATACAAAAGTATTAAAAATATGCACTTATAGCTCAGGTGGATAGAGCGCTCCCCTCCTAAGGGAGAGGCCGCTGGTTCGAATCCAGCTAAGTGCACCAAAATATAGGGAAAAAAGGAACGTCCCTAAATCTCGATTAGGAGAAAAAATGGAAGAAAAAAATTTTTTTATGAAACAAGCATTAAAGGAAGCTGCAAAAGCATATAGTAAAGGAGAAGTTCCTATTGGTGCTGTAATTGTTAAAGATGGAAAAATAATTTCTAGGGGATATAATTTAAAAGAAGCAAAAAAGAATACTCTAAAACATGCAGAAATTATTGCTATCGAAAAGGCAAGTAAGAAGCTAAATGCTTGGAGATTAGAAGAGTGTGATATTTATATTACAATGGAACCATGTCCAATGTGTATGGGAGCAATAATTAATTCTAGAATACGAAAAATTTATTATGGTGTATCTGACTTAAAAGCTGGAGCATGTGGCTCCGTTATAGATTTAACGAAATATAAATTTAACCATATACCAGAATATGAAAAAAATATATTAGAAGAAGAGAGTAAAGAAATATTACAAAGATTTTTTAAAGAATTAAGAGAAAAAAAGAAGAAAGATAGAGGTGTAACTAATGAAAATTAGTGAATTAAAAGGTAAAAAAATTGTTCACATATGTATTATACTTGGAATTATAGTTTTAATTTTAATAATAGCAGGAATAATAATGTTAAGATATCAAGTTGAAGGTGAAACTAATTTACCATTTGAAATTTCCAAAATGATTGTTGTAAGTACTGCGGAAAGTAACGAAATAGAAGCAGCAGCAGATACAAAATGGAATTTTAGTGTTAACCAATATAATGATATATATTTAGAAATACAAAAAAATGATGAATATTCTAAAAATACAAATATTAAAAATATAACATTTGAAAACTTTGTTATAGAAAAGAATAGCGGAGCAGAAAACATAAAGTTATACAGAGCCAATTCTGAAGGTAAAGTTGTCGAAGATGAAGCACATTTAGTAGGAAGTTCATTAACATATAAGGGCGAAAAAGAAACAAACTTAGATGAATTAAAAATTTTAAATCAAGGAAGCATAATTTTATTACGTTCAGTTAATCAAAATGTATGTGAAGTAAGAAGTAATGACGAAGAAATAGTACATGATGGAACTTTACTTGCAAAAGGTAATGCAAATTCAGAAGAATTAAAGTATAAATTAAGCTTTGATATAATAATAGAAACTAGTAGAAATATTAAATATAAAGGAACTATAACAATGGATTTACCAACTGGAGATGTTCAAACACAAGGAAAAACACAACTAGAAAAGACAGATTTTAGTGATGTAATTTTTAAAAGAATGTAAAATGTCTTGCTAAAATAAAAGAAAGCATATATAATAACAACGGATATAAAATAAAGTTACAATGTTTAGCCTTTGTATGGAGGGCAATCCCAATAAAAAGCTATGAACCTTGTCAGGTCCGGAAGGAAGCAGCAATAAGTAGTGTATTTATGTGGGTAATTGCTTTCCATAGAGAGGCTAAACTTAAATTAAAGGGAAGTGGTAAAATGGCATATACAGCATTATACAGAAAATTTAGACCTTTAACTTTTGACGAAATTGTGGGGCAAGAACATATTACTAAAACATTAAAAAATCAATTAATAGCTGGACGAGTTGGGCATGCGTATTTATTTAATGGATGTAGAGGAACAGGAAAAACTTCAGCTGCTAAAATATTAGCAAGGGCAGTAAATTGTTTAAATCCAAAAAATGGAGAACCATGTAATGAATGTGAAATATGTAAGGCTGCACTTTCAGGTTCTTTAACAGATATTGTAGAAATGGATGCAGCATCAAATAATAGTGTAGAGGATATAAGACTTATAAGAGACGAGGTTAATTTCTTACCAACTCTTGCAAAATATAGAGTATATATAATAGATGAGGTTCACATGTTATCTACGGGGGCATTCAATGCTTTACTAAAAACATTAGAAGAACCACCAGCACATGTTAAATTTATATTGGCAACAACAGAACCTCAAAAACTACCAGCAACTATTTTATCAAGATGTCAAAGATTTGATTTTAAAAAAATCTCATTAGAAAACATTGTAAAAAGATTGAAGATTGTATGTGAATCTAGCAAAATAGATGCAGATGAAAATGCATTAAAAATTGTAGCTTCTTTGTCAGAAGGAGCAATGAGAGATGCATTAAGTATTTTGGAAAGATGTTTACAAGATGGAGATAATGAGATAAGTGAAGATAAAGTAAAAGAACTAGTAGGAATACCTAAGTTAAGCTATATAGAAGAAATTGTAACTAGTGTTTTGGAAAAAAATATTGATGATTGCCTAAAAACACTAAAAATTGTAATTAATGAGGGAAAAGATCAAAATAACTTTTTATGGGAAGTAATAAAATATGTAAAAGATGTTTTATTATATAAAGTAACAGGCGAAACAGGTATATATAGTGAAACAGAAAAACAAAGGTTGAAAGAACTCGCAGATAAATCTAACAAAGAAGAATTAGTTCATTTGATTTATCAATTATCAGATTTAGAAAATGATATGAAATGGTCTTCTCAAAAGACAATAATGTTAGAAGCAGGATTTATAAAATTATGTGATTCAGATAAAGGAAATGTAATGCAAATTCCTGCGGATATTTCAAATAGTCAAAATATAAATAATAATGATTTACAAGAATTACAAAGAAGATTATTTAAAATAGAAAGTTTTTTAAGTCAAGCTGGAAAGGTTAGAATTGTTAATGGAAGCAATACAGAAGTAAGAAAAGAATCTACCATAGTTAAAAAAGTAGAAAGAAAACCATTAACGCCAGAAGAATTAAAAAATAATGCATTTTGGAAAGACATTGTTGGAAGATTTAAAACCGAAGGAAAAATGGGGCTATATACGAATTTATTAAATACAAATATTTCAGAAATAAATGATATGACAGTAGGAATTAATTTTAATAATGGACTAAAGCCACTAGCAAAAGGAATTTTAGAAAAACCAGAAAATATGCAAGCCATAACTAAAGAAGTATCAATGGCTTTTGGAAAAGAAATGAAAGTAAAATTAATAGATAATCATGTGGAGGCTAAACCAACAAAATCAGAATTCGAAAATTTAGTAGAAGGTTTAGATATTCCAATAGATATAATAGAATAAAATTAGGAGGTATAATTATGGCAAGACGTGGAGGATTTCCAGGAGGAATGGGTGGATTCGGAGGAATGAACCTAAATAATTTAATGAAAGAAGCAAAAAAAATGCAAGCAGATTTGGAAAAGACACAAACAGAAATAGCTGCTAAGGAATTTGAAAGTACAGCAGGTGGAGGAGCCATAACTGTAAAGGTAAGCGGAAAAAAAGTTATTAAAGAAATAAAATTAAATAAAGATATAGTTGATCCAGATGATGTAGAAATGTTACAAGATTTAATTATAACATGTGTAAATGATGCGTTAAGTAAAGTGGATAGTGCAACAGAACAACAAATGGGAAAATTTAATATACCAGGAATAATGTAAGGAGTAAAAATGTCTATATATTCACCATCAATAGAAAAATTAATAGAAAATTTTGAAAGATTACCTAGTATTGGAAATAAAACAGCGACAAGACTTGCTTTTTATATGCTAAATTGCAGTGATGAAGTCGCAGAGGAATTTGTAAAATCTATACAAGAAGCAAGAAAAAATTTAAAGTATTGCTCTGTATGTTTTAATATTTCTGATACTGACCCATGTTTTATTTGTGCAAATCCAAAAAGAGATAAATCAACTATTTGTGTTGTAGAAGATGTTAAAGACATTATTGCTATGGAAAAAACACATGAGTACAAAGGTGTTTACCATGTTTTACATGGTTCGATTTCACCAATGAATGGTGTAGGACCTGATGATATAAAAATAAAAGAGCTTTTAAAAAGATTACAAACTGGAGAAGTAAAAGAAGTAATTTTAGCAACAAACCCAAGAGTAGAAGGGGAAGCAACAGCTATGTATTTGTCTAAGTTAATAAAACCATTAGGAATTAAAGTTACAAGAATTGCAAGAGGAATTCCAATAGGTGGAGACCTAGAATATACAGATGAAATTACTTTGTTACAAGCTTTAGAAGGACGTATGGAAATATGAGAAATATAAAATTAACTATAGAATATGATGGAAAAGAATTTAATGGTTGGCAAAAGCAACCAAATAAATTAAATATACAAGGCACTATAGAAAAGGTTATTTCCGATATAACAAAAGAAGAGATAGAACTTATAGGTTCTGGAAGAACAGATGCAGGAGTACATGCGCTAGGGCAGGTTGCAAATTTTAAAACTAATTCTACAATTCCAATAGAAAAATTTGCAATAGCTATAAATTCTAGGTTGAAAAAATCCATTGTTATAAAAAAAGCGGAAGAAGTTTCGGATAGATTTCATAGTAGATATAATTGCAAACAAAAGACATATAGATATGTAATTAATAATTCTGAAACAGGAAGTGCAATTTATAGAAATTTAGAATATAATATAAAGATGCCATTAGATGTAAATAAGATGCAAGAAGCGGCAAATTACTTTGTTGGAGAGCATGATTTTGCAGGATTTAAATCAAGTGGAACAAGCAGCAAAAGTAGTGTAAGAACAATTTATTCAGCAAAAGTTATTAAGGATAATGAGCGAATTGCTATAGAACTAACTGGTAATGGATTTTTATACAACATGGTAAGAATAATAGCTGGAACATTAGTAGAGGTTGGCTTAGGAAAAATAAAACCTGAAAAAATAACGGGAATAATTGAATCAAAAGATAGACAAAAAGCGGGTAAAACGTTACCACCTTATGGATTATATTTAGTAGAAGTTAACTATAATTAGTAACAAAATAAATAAACATTCATAATATATATAAAGAAAAAGGGAAAAGAAAAATTCTCTATACATGGCTTCTAAAGGAAGTATGAAAGGATTGAAATATATTATGAATGTTTTATTAATATTTTTTGCAATACCACTTGCTGTAATAGTAATATCAATAGCATTAGAAAAACTTTTAGATTGTCCAATACTTGTTGCAGCAATAATATTTTCCATATTATTATTAATTGCTGTTATATTTTCTAGTACTATATTTTTTATTTTAACAGTAATATATACAATATTATCTTTCTTAGCCGCATTGATTAGTAAATTTATTTGTAAGTTTATTTGCAATTTAAGAAATTGTAGTAATTTTTGCAATAATGGAAACAATAAGGAAGATACTAATCAAGTATTAACTGTAAATGGAAGAGTAAGAGTACTAGATTCCAATAATAATAACAATAATAATCAGAATAATTCTGGAACATTCTGTGGATGTTATAGAAGAAGATAAATGAGGAGTTTTTTATGAGAATAGATAAATTTTTAAAAGTAGCAAGAGTTATAAAAAGAAGAACAATAGCAAATGAAATGGCTGACAAAGGAAGAATATTTGTAAATGAAAAACAAGTAAAACCAAGTTATGAAGTAAAAATAGGGGATATAGTAGAAATAAAATTTGGAGAGAAGATATCTAAATTTAGGATTATAGAAATTCCAAAAACACAAGGAAAAAATATGCCGGAGATGATAGAATTATTATAACTAATTCTCATCTTCGGCTATTGTTTTGGCAATATTATAAATAAGTCTTTGCTTTTCAGGAGAACATTTTGCTAAAAGTTTTTTGAAATCTTCTTCTAAGTATGATTCTGAATTTTCTGAGCTTCCAGACAAAATATAACCTTCTGAAACGTCTAATAATTCACAAACTTGAGTTAATCTATTTAAATTCAAGTGAGAATGACCACGTTCAACTCTACTTAAGAAAGCAACAGAAACATCTAGTTGTTCTGCTAAAATTTCTTGAGTCATATTTTTAGCAAGTCTTGCTCTTTTTAATCTTTCACCAATTATAGAATAATCTAAAGCCATAGTGCTCCTCCTAATCATTTTGTAAAATCAATATAGCATTTAAATAAATTTGCTAGAAGAAACCATAAAGTAAATATTAACTAATAAATTGATAATATTTTTTACAAAATTACGATAAATTATTCTGAAATTTTAATGAAATTTATTGATAACTATTATCACTTATGTTATGATGGTATAGGAGCCTAAAAAATAGGCAAAAATATATCAGGAGGTATGCTATGAAATTCAAACAATGGGAAGGTTTTAAAGAAGATGGAGAATGGACTAAAGAGATAGATGTAAGAGGCTTTATTCAAGCTAACTATACTCCATATGAAGGAGATGAAAACTTTTTAAAAGGAGTTTCAGACAAGTCAAAAAAATTATGGGACAAGGTATTAGATTTATATAAAGAAGAAAGAGAAAAAGGAGTTTTAGATGCAGATTGTAAAACACCTTCTAGAATAAATGCATATGCACCAGGTTATATAGATAAGGACTTAGAAGAAATTGTAGGTCTTCAAACAGATGCACCATTAAAAAGAGCCATAATGCCAAACGGTGGTATTAGAATTGTAGAAAAATCAGCAGAAAGCTATGGATATAAAGTTGATGATGAGGTTGAATATATTTATCACAACTTAAGAAAAACACACAATGATGGTGTATTCCAAGTATATACAAAAGATATTAGAGCAGCAAGAAGTTCACACTTATTAACAGGACTTCCTGATGGTTACGGAAGAGGAAGAATTATAGGAGATTATAGAAGAGTTGCTTTATATGGTGTAGATGCATTAATAGCAGATAAGCAATTATTAATGGATACATCTTTAAATACAGATGAATTTACAGAAGAAATTATAAGACAAAGAGAAGAAGTTGCTGATCAAATTGTTGCATTAAAACAATTAAAAGAAATGGCAAATTCTTATGGATTTGATATATCTGAACCTGCTTCTAATGCTAAAGAAGCAATCCAATGGTTATATTTTGCATATTTAGCTGCAATTAAAGATCAAAACGGTGCAGCAATGAGTTTAGGAAGAACATCAACATTCTTAGACATATATATCCAAAGAGATTTAGATAATGGAGTTATTACAGAAGAAGAAGCACAATCTTTAATGGATCAATTTATAATAAAATTAAGATTGGTTAGATTCTTAAGAGCACCAGAATACAACGAACTATTCAGTGGAGATCCAGTTTGGGTAACAGAAAGCATCGGAGGAATGGGAATTGATGGTAGAACATTAGTTACAAAGAATTCTTATAGAGTATTACACACATTAGAAAACTTAGGAGCAGCACCAGAACCAAACTTAACAGTATTATGGTCAAAGAATTTACCAGAACCATTTAAAAGATATTGTGCAAAAATATCAATTGATACATCTTCTATTCAATATGAAAATGATGACTTAATGAGAATTACACTTGGAGATGATTATGGTATAGCTTGTTGTGTTTCTGCAATGAAGATAGGAAAACAAATGCAATTCTTCGGAGCAAGAGCAAACTTAGCAAAAACTTTATTATATGCAATAAATGGTGGAAGAGATGAAAAATCCGGAAAACAGATAACACCTAAATTTGCACCAATAACATCAGAATATTTAGAGTATGATGAAGTTATGGAGAAATTTGACCAAATGATGGATTATGTTGCAAAAATATATATTAAAGCGTTAAATGCTATTCACTATATGCATGATAAATATTCTTATGAAGCTTTAGAAATGGCATTACATGATAGAGAAGAAGATATTCTAAGAACAATGGCGTGCGGAATTGCTGGATTATCAGTTGTTGCAGATTCTCTTTCTGCTATAAAATATGCTAAAGTAAAAGTAATAAGAGACGAAACAGGATTAGCAGTAGATTATGAAGTTGAAGGAGATTTTCCAAAATACGGAAATGATGATGACAGAGTAGATGATATAGCTGTAGAATTAGTAAAAACATTTGAAAGAAAACTACAAAAACATATAACATATAGACATTCTAAACATACATTATCTATTTTAACAATTACATCAAATGTTGTTTATGGTAAAGCAACGGGAAATACACCAGATGGAAGAAGAGCCGGAGAACCATTTGGACCAGGAGCAAACCCATTACATGGAAGAGATACAAATGGAGCATTAGCTTCTATGAACACTATTGCAAAGTTACCATATGAATATTCAGAAGATGGTATTTCATATACATTTGCAATTACACCAGGAACATTAGGAAAAGAAAGAGAAACACAAATTACAAATATGGTAAGTATGTTACAAGGATATTTTATAAAAACAGGACATCATATAAATGTAAATGTTTTTGATAGAGCTTTATTAGAAGATGCTATGGAACATCCAGAAAAATACCCACAATTAACAGTTCGTGTTTCTGGTTATGCAGTTAACTTTATAAAACTTACAAGAGAACAACAATTAGATGTTATAAACAGAACTATTCATGAAAGAATATAATCAAAATAGGGATTTGGGGACGTTCCTAGAATCCCTATATTTATGCAAAAAATAATTTGGAGGATTATTATGGACGTGAAAAGTCAAATGAGAATACATTCTTTTGAGACATTAGGAGCAGTTGATGGGCCAGGAATAAGATTTGTAATATTTACACAAGGATGTAATTTAAGATGTAAATATTGCCAAAATCGTGATACATGGGATGTAAAGTCTGGGGCTATCTATAATATAGATGATGTAGTTAAGAAAATTGAAAGATATACAGCATATATGCAAGCAGACGGAGGAATTACAGTTAGCGGTGGAGAACCACTTCTTCAACCAGATGCGTTAATTACATTATTTAAAGAAATGAAGAAAAGAAATATAAAAGTTGCAGTTGATACTTCTGGAAATCTACCTATTACAGATAAAATTAAGGAAGTAATTGAGCTTACGGATTTATTCTTATTAGATATTAAATGTATAAATGATGATATCTGTAAAGATTTAGTGGGCGTTTCTAATAAATATGAATTAGAATTTGCCAAGTATTTAAGTGAACATGGGAAAGAAATGTGGATAAGACAAGTTTTAATTCCAGGTTATACAGATAAAGAAGAAGATTTAATAAAGTTAAAAGAATTTATAGCAACATTAAAAACTGTTACTAAAGTAGAAATTTTACCATATCATAATTTAGGAAAATTTAAATGGGAAGAATTAAATGTCCCATATGAATTTGAAAATGTAAAAGTGCCAACAAATGGCGATGTAAAAAAAGCAAAAGAGATATTAGGAATATAGAAGTTATATAACAAAAAAGAGATTACTATGTTTTTGAATTGCACCTCGAATGTTAGACAAAAAAGTTTAACATTCGGAGGTGTGTTTTTTAGTGTATAGGAAAAGTCAAATATTTAAACAAAACAAGATAAAAAAGATATAACAAATTTGAGAAGAAAAATCAATAAAATTAATTAATATCAGTGTAAACGAAATTTGGTTTTATTCTGTTTGTTAAATATACGGAAAAACCTAATGGACAGAATATGACAAATAATACTAACTTTAGAGCAAAAAAGATAAGAAAAAGTAAAAAAGATGAAAAGAAACTGAATATTTATGAAGCGTAAGAGAGTATGCATCACTTCCAAATCTAGTAAAATCAATGTGTTTACTTATTGTATATAAGAAATTAAAATTAATATAATAAGTTATGATAAGGAGAAGTAGGTGTATTTTGATGAGAAGACAAAAAGACAAAAATAAAAATGTACACAAAACACACACCGGGAAATTTAATAAAAAAATAGCAATACTGCTAGTACTTATTGTATTAGCAGTAATAGTAGCGCTTATAAATAAAGATAATATTAGCCAAATAGGTGAAAAAATAGGAGACACAATAAAAATTTTTAGTTCTGATACTGTTTACCAAACTGAAAACGGGATTAGTAGTATCGATTTAACAGATCTAGTAACTGGTGATGATGTTATGCATACTCATATTTATGAGAAAAAATATGATGATACATATCATTGGGATGAATGCTTTATATGTGGAGATATACAGAACAAAGAAGAACATCATAAAACAACAAGTGGTACTGGAACATGTGGTACATATTTAACAGATTATTGTACAGACGGATGTGGGTATTCTGTACAAACATATGTGGATCATGAAATAGAATATTTCCCTAAGGATGAGATATATGATGAGAGTGGCAAAAATACAAATACACATACATACTATCATAGGATAGGAAAGTGTAAAAAATGTGAATCTGCTTCTGCAACGGATTCGGAAGGAAACAATACTACACAAGGTTGTTATGATAGCGAGGGAAAAAGAATTTCATGTGATAATAGAGGAATATGTAGTATTTGTGGATATGATTATTCCAAACTACAAATGATATCACATCACAGTGCTGCACTGAGAGAGGATAAGAAGACTTATTATTGTGCATATTGCAATAAAGATTTATATAAAATTTTATATAGTGAAGCTGTGCAAGATGAAAATAATAATTTGCATTGGACAATGAGAGGAATTTATCAATTACTAGGAGATACAAAATGGGTACAGACAAAAGGTTTATATACATGGTCAGAATTATTAAATTCTGGAGCCTTTGAAGAACTGGGATCTGCAAACGTTACAGATTTACCAAATGACTACTATAACAATAAGAAATATGGAACAGAAGGAATATCATCAGGATTATATATGGTTCAATATGAAGCATATATAAAAGATGGATATCAAGGTACCCCACCAGTTAGAATGAATGCTGATAATTGTTTTGGAAATGTAAATGGAAATCCAAATGAATATGGAAAAACATATGCAATTAGTTACACTATCAGTCCAGATACAGAAGCACCAACAATAAATAATATAGAGATAAATAAATCAGAGATAGTAAATGGGTTCAGTCAAAAAGCAACAATTACAGTAGATTGTTATGATTCATATAGTGATACATTAAGTGTAGCTTTATACGATTTAGAAGGAAATTGTATAGCAGATTATGGAACAGCAACAAGTAATGGAGATAAGACGTTTACAAGAAGTTTTGACATAGTAGCGGAAACGAAAGAAACAGAAACATTAGTAGTGAAAGCAAAAGATAGATATGGAAACGAAACAAGCAAAAATGTAGATGTACAAAACCTAGATGCAAAAGCGCCAACATTATTAAATGATGAAGACTATACAAAAGATTGGAGTAAGAATAAATTAATAACATTCAATGCAGAAGATTTAGGTGTAGGAGAAGTACAAATAGCATTTAATAATGCAGATGATTATCAATTAGCAACAACAGATACTAATAACTATACAAGAACATATAATTTTTATGGAGATGTATATGATAAAGTAACAGCAGCAGTTTACCTAAAGGATGGATTAGGAAACGAAAAAATGGAAAAAGTAGATATAGGAAAATTAGATAATACAGCGCCAACAATAACCAACTTAAGAATAGAAGATAATAAGATAAAAGTAGAAGCAAATGATAGGCACGAGACATTAGGAGAAGGGTCAGGTATTGTAGGTTATAGGTATATAACTAGTCTGGAAGATATAAATGAAGAAATAACAGAAGATGAAGGAACGTATATAGAAGCAAGCGAAATAGATTTAAATAATTTAACAAAAGTAAGATATTTATATGTAGCGCCAGTAGATAGAGCAGGAAACATAGGAACAACAGAAAAAATTGAATTACCAACATATAGTTATACTGTAAATTATTATGAAGATGGTGGAACAACAAAAGTAGCAGAGAGTAAGATTGTAAATGATAAATTATTAGGAGAAGAAATAACAGAAGAAGCAATAGAAATAGATGGCTATAATAAAATAGATCCAACAAATAAAACAATAACGATAAACCTAACTGGAAATGAAATAAACTTCTATTATGCAAAAAGAACAGACTTAACATACACAGTAAAATATTTAGAACAGGGAACAAACGAAGTAGTACACGAAGAAAAAATAGAAACAAATCAAGTATTTGAAGCAACAATAACAGAGACTTCAATAGATATACCGGGATATAGATTGGTATCAAATAATACACAAAATATAACAATAAAAGTAGAGGAAAATGAAATAATATTCTATTATGCAAAAAGAGATGATTTAAGTTATAAAGTAGAATATTATTATGATGGAATAAAAGATGACAGTAAGACAGAAACATATGTAGGAACTTTTAAACAAGAAATAAGTGAGTATGAAGAAAAATTAACAGAAAAATATAAATTAGATAGAACAGAAAACTTACCATTAACAATAAGTGCTGAAGAAGAAAATAATGTAATAAAAGTATATTACGTAAGAAAAGAAACAAGTGTAATAGTACATCACTACATAGAAGGATCTGAAACAAAAGTACCATCAAAAGATGGTGGAGTAGTAGAAGATGAAACAATAACTGGAAAAGTAGATGATAAATATAATACAAGTGCATCGAGTAATATAGCTAATAATTATGAATTAGCAACAACACCATCAAATGCAAGTGGAACAATGACAGAAAATCAAATAGTAGTAACATATTACTATAGATTAAAAACACCAAGTGTA